>NZ_CP071841.1:0-1822809 GCF_023650755.1 Vibrio sp. SCSIO 43097
TTACTTATTTTTTGGATCTGCAGGGTTAGTAGGCGTAGCTCACTTTCCGATATTTCTTTGCAACAAGACGACCTTTTGATTTGACGTTTATCGTCGAGCTTTACATAGAGCTTAATGCGTTTGTGCACGCGTTTTGTTGCAATCTCAAATCATAGCTACGGCTGTTGTCCCTGTCATACAGGAGGCAAATTATGCCAGTTTTACAAGCTTTTAATGTTAGCCATCAGTTTGATAATGGCGAGACGCTATTCCAGTCTATTTCTTGTTCCATGACTAAACGACGTGTTGGTTTGGTTGGGCGCAATGGCATCGGTAAGTCGCTTTTGGCTTCCATTTTGGCGGGCGAAACTCAGCCTGCCAGCGGTGTTGTGACTTCTCCCTCTTCTTTCATGATGTATCGCCAGCAGCCGTCTGATTTGCTTTCAGGTCAGCAATCGATCGCCCAGTTTCTGGGAACAGACTCGGTCTTACATGCTTTGAAGCAGATTGAACAAGGTGATGTTTCTGAGCATTGGTTCGAACTGGTTGGCGAACAGTGGGATATTGAACAGAAACTCAAACAGCAGCTTGCTGCGATGGGCTTGCCGCAAGACCCTGATTTCTCTTGTGCTCGGCTCAGTGGGGGGCAGTTGGCGCGTTTGCAGTTATGGCAATTGTTTGAAAACGAAGCGGAGCTTTTGATTCTCGATGAGCCATCCAATCACCTCGATACCGAGGCGAAACAATGGTTGATAGAGTCTATGAGGCATTTCGGTGGCGCGATTTTACTCATCAGTCACGATCGCGATCTGCTTCGAGCAATGGAGGAAATTTGGGAACTCTCGGGCCTAGGCTTACAGGTTTTTGGTGGAAATTACGATGTGTATGCCGAGCAAAAACGCACTGAGTTACAAGCGGTCGAAAGGCAGTTAGCGCAGGTCGATAAACACAAAAAACGGTTAGCTGAGCAAGCCCAGAAAAATCGCGAAAAAGCAGACCAACGCGCCGCGCAAGGGAACAAACTGCGCAAAGACGGCAGTCAGCCCAAAATTTTGCTTGATGGCAAAAAGGATAGCGCGACCGCCAGCGCCTCAAATCGCAATAAGAATGAGCAACTCAGACAAGCGCATTTACAAGCCAAAGAGCGGGCGTTGCAATCGCGACATGAGCAGCTCAAAGCGCAAAAGTTTTATCTTGCAGATAATCCGAACCGTTCGAGAAAAGTGTTGTCGATACAAGAAGGTATATTGCCTTTTGGGGATTCTACTCCTATCACTTTGCAGATTTTTGCGAACGATAAAGTCCATCTCAAAGGGAAAAATGGCTGCGGAAAGTCAACCTTGTTAAAGACGTTGCTTGGCGAGTTATCATTGCAGAGTGGTGAGTTGCAAGTGAATACGCCTTTGTATTATCTCGACCAACATTTTGGTGCAGTGAATCCAAATCTTTCGTTACTTGAGAACGTAATGGAGAGCTGCCCAGAGATGACGGAAAGTGAAGCGAGGACCTTATTGGCCGGGATCGGTTTTCGTCGAGATGCAGTGTTTCGATTGGGGCGCCTACTGAGCGGTGGCGAGAAGATGAAGCTCGCGATGCTGATAGTCAGCCACCAAAATTCTCAGCCTTTGCTGCTGCTTGATGAACCAGATAACCATCTCGACCTCGAGTCAAAAATAATGCTTAGTCAGGCGTTAAATGTATACAAAGGTGGATTTGTTCTGATTAGTCACGACCAAGATTTCGCTTCTGAGTCTGGGGTTTTGCGCCAAATCGAGCTGACTTAGACGAAAGAGAGTAAACGCCATCGTGGCTCTTCAGTATTGTTCCCAAGTTCTACACTTCCACTTACTAGTTTGTAGAACTGGAAGGAAATGAGGGAGTTAGGATGGCTTTCACAACTCGTTTAATGAAATTAGATTCATTTTGTCGATATATAGTAGAGTTCTGATGTATTGCACAAAAAGACAACAGAAAAATAAAAAGGAATTTCATGAAAAAGAACACCCTAGCACTCACAACGGCTCTCGTACTCGGAAGTGTGTTGTCTGTGGCGTATGCAAATGAAGCGGCGCAATCGTCGGTTGAACAGGTAACCCCGAAAACCATCACGTATCCAACCACACAAAAAGTGGATGTTGTCGATGACTACTTTGGTACAAAAGTGAGTGATCCTTATCGCTGGTTGGAAGACGATCTCAGCCCAGAAACCGCAGAATGGGTTAAGGCACAAAATGCAGTGACGTTTGATTATCTGTCGAAAATCCCTTACCGCGAGCAGATTGAAGAGCGCATCACTAAGCTCATGGACTACGAAAAGCAAAGCCAACCGTTCAAAGAGGGTAAGTTCACTTATTTCTACAAAAATGACGGGCTACAAAACCAAGATGTGCTTTATCGGCAGTTAGGTGATGGCGAAGCAGAAATTTTCCTCGATCCAAATACTTTTAGTGAAGATGGCACCACATCGTTAGCGGGAGTGAGCTTTTCACGTGATGGTTCTTTGGTTGCATACAGCATTTCGGAAGGCGGTAGCGATTGGCGCAAAGTCATTGTGTTAGACACAGAAACCAAAAAGCCCGTCGGCGAAACGCTGGTGGATATTAAGTTCAGCGGCATCAGTTGGCTCGGCAATCAAGGTTTCTATTACTCAAGTTATGACAAGCCAAAAGGGAGTGAACTTTCCGCGAAGACAGACCAACACAAGCTCTACTTTCATAAACTTGGAACGAAACAAAGTGAAGACCAATTAATTTTCGGTGGTGTAAAGGACGAAAAGTATCGCTACGTTGGGGGTTACACGTCGGAAGATGAACGCTACTTGTTTATCTCAGCCAGCGTATCGACGTCGGGCAACAAACTGTTCTTCAAAGACCTGAGTAAGCCAAATAGCCCGCTGAAAACCATTTTAGATAACACCAGTTCTGATACTTGGGTGATAGACAACCAAGGCACGAAGCTGTACTTGGTTACGAACCTTAACGCGCCGAACAAACGCGTCGTGACGGTGGATGCGAGTCAGCCGCAGCCCAAAAACTGGAAAGATTTGATTCCTGAAACAAAGAATGTGTTACGCGTTTCTACCGCGGGTGGCAATTTGTTTGCGAGTTATATTGTTGATGCGATCTCGATGGTGAAGCAATACGACATGAACGGCAAACTCATCCGAGAAATCAAATTGCCTGATATTGGCAGCGCATACGGTTTCTCGGGTAAAAAAGATGAAACCGAAGTCTACTATTCTTTCACCAACTACAAGATGCCAAGCACTACGTATCGTCTGAACATCAAAGATGGTGATAGCGAGGTGTACTACAAATCTAAAGCGCCATTTGATCCAGCTTTGTATGAATCTCGCCAGGTGTTTTACACCTCAAAAGACGGAACAAAAGTGCCGATGATCATCACCTATAAAAAAGGGACACCGATGGACGGCAGTGCACCAACCATCCTATATGGTTATGGCGGTTTCAACATTAGCCTCACGCCATCTTTTAGCCCGACACGTGCGGCTTGGTTAGAGCTTGGTGGTGTTTACGCGGTAGCGAACATTCGTGGTGGTGGGGAATATGGCAAAGAATGGCACAACGCTGGCATTCAAATGCAAAAGCAAAATGTGTTTGATGACTTTATTGCTGCGGCTGAATTCCTAATTGATGAAAAGGTAACGTCATCAAACAAGTTAGCCATTAACGGTGGATCGAATGGTGGCTTGTTAGTAGGGGCCGTTATGACGCAACGTCCAGAGCTGTTTAAAGTGGCGCTGCCAGCAGTCGGCGTACTGGATATGCTGCGTTACCATACTTTTACCGCAGGTGCTGGTTGGGCGTATGACTACGGCACGGCAGAGCAAAGTAAAGAGATGTTCCAATATCTGAAAAGTTATTCGCCGGTGCACAATGTAAAAGCAGGGGTGGAATACCCAGCAACATTGATTACAACCGGTGATCATGATGACCGTGTTGTTCCTGCTCACTCATACAAATTTGCTGCTGAGTTGCAATCGAAGCAAGCGGGTTCAAATCCGACCTTAATTCGCATCGAAACCAATGCAGGACATGGTGCAGGCACACCAACGCGTAAAATAATTGAGACAAATGCAGATATTTATAGTTTTGCACTGTTCAATATGGGAATAGAGAAACTGCAATAGTGCGAATTGTTTGCGTTTTAGTTATCGAAACGCATCGGCGATTTATCGCTCGATAATAAAAGGGAATCACAGAGAGTGATTCCCTTTTTATTTATTATAGGCCTACTATTCTAATCTGATACTAGGCTAATCAAACTAAGGTTTTTAAATTATTATAATGTTCTAATTAATCTGAAGAGTGTTGTACGATCGAAATGAAACATTGATCGCGATCACCTAAATACATTGCACTCTCTATTTATATGGTAAAATTAATTAATCATTTGTTATAATGATAATTGAATTTTCATAAGTTTTAATATTTCCTTCTTCATTGGTATTACCAAATTTCAAGTTATATAAGATATAAGTAGCGGTGATTGAACTTTTACGATGCTTTATTTTATTTTAATTAAAACGTCGAATGTTTCGTCATTATTGAATTTGCTTTGATAATTTATGTTATCCAAAGCGAGTTGTGTTGCTTGCTATTTATGATGACCTCATGACGTGAATAATTTTATAATCATTAAAATGGATACAGTTTTATGAATTTAGTGAAACCGTCTGTTGCCATTATGGTTGCAGCCCTACAACTCGCGTCTTCTGCCTATGCGCAGACAAACAATAACGAAGAACTACAAGATATGTCTGACCCACTTGCGGTATACACCCAAGCTGGCTTTGGTATTACTGATAAAGGCGCGAACATCAAAATCGGTCAAACTTACCAATCTAGCCAGCCTGGTACCATGGCGATGAACATCATCGAAATGAAAGGCATTGGTGGTGAGCTATTTGGCATTCGCGACAATGACGATCCAATGTATGCCAATGTTGATGACAGCATTGACTCTTTCCGACTACGTAATTTCCAAGTAGAAGTCGCAAAAGGTCTAGGCCGTCAATTGGATGTAAACTACGATGTTGATAACGATAAATTAGATGCATCTTACAGCTTTATTCAAGGCCTACCTAAGTTTGGTATGTTGCAGTTATTTCCTTTAGCTGGTGCGGGTGTCACTATTGCTAATGATTTTAGTGATGATGACAAAGGTTATGAAATTCCAGGTACTTTCACCGTTGTCGGTATGTACTCAAAAATTGAATTAACCGATAAAATCTGGATTAACTACAACCCAATGTATATGCATGCATTGTCAGGGTCTAGTCAATATAAAGACACTTATTACGCGGGTGAAGATAATATCTTAACTCATGAGTTTGCGTTGTCTTATCAAATTAATCCTCGCGCTAATATTCGTTACTTTGCAAACTGGAATGAGCACGTTAATTTCGGTGATGGTGATCACCGTATCGAATTTAACTACCAATTCTAACTCCCTCGTTTATTTCCAGAATAGAAAGTGTGTTTATCCATATATTTAAATATTTAGGCTAGGGCACTTTCTAAATAAAGTAGGTTTATCATGAAAGCCAAATATAAATTTGCGTTGGTATCTATTGCTATATCTTCTGCATTACTATCAGGATGCAAAACTGGCGATATCGCAACGAAAACAGCCCAAGCACCCTCTGTTGAAACCGTTACCCTAACCGAAACAAAAATCACTCCTTATCATACTTTTATCGGTCGAACTGAAGCGGTAAATGACGTTGATATTATGCCGCGAGTCGGTGGCGAATTAACCGCGATTCATTTTAAAGATGGCGATATGGTCGAAAAAGGCCAATTGTTGTTTGAAATCGACGACCGTCCTTACAAAGCGGCACTGGCGTATGCAAAAGCGTCGTTGCAAAAAGCAAAAGCGCAACTCGTTCAAACTACGCGTGATGCAGAACGTGTGAAGAAACTCATCAAAGATAAAAGCATCAGTGAGCAGCAATACGATGACGCCATTGCCGCGCAAGCCGCAGCGATTGCTTCGGTAGAAGAGGCGAAGGCGACGCTGGTTTCAGCAAGGCTCGATCTTGAATTTAGCTCTGTGCGTGCTCCTTTCTCTGGTCGCGTGGGTTTCAGCAACTTCCGAGTGGGTGACCGTATTTCGAAAATTCAACTCGTTCCTCTTGTTTCGATCACTCAAGTAGACCCAATTCGCTTTGGCTTTGATGTGGATGAGAAGCTCTACCGCCGAGTAAGAAGTGCCATTGATGTGGCTCATCGTAACGATGACAAACTGGATGTTGATTTAACACTGACGCTTTCAGACGGTTCATTGTATCCGCTTGATGGCAAGATCTACGCCGTTGGCAATAAGATCGATTTAGAAACAGGCTCAATTCGAGCAGAAGCACAATTCGATAATCCAACTTACGCGCTTATGCCGGGTGAATATGGCAACTTGACCATCAAGCTGCGCAACAAAACCATTGATGGTTTGCTTATCCCATCGGCGGCTGTTCAGCAAGACCAAGCGGGTGACTACGTCATGGTGGTTGGTGATGATCACGTGGTGTCACGTCGTAACGTTGAACTCGGTCAGACCTACGGTGTGAAACGTGCTGTGCTGACTGGTTTGGCGGCTAACGAAAAAGTCATCGTCAATGGTCTACAAAAAGTGCGTCCGGGTGCAACGGTGAAAGACGTTGAGCTACAGAGTGAACAAGGCTGAGTGAGTACTGATGTTAAGTAAATTTTTCATTCACCGGCCGAAGTTTGCTTTGGTGATCTCACTGGCGATGACATTGATGGGTATGATCGCCCTGAAAGTCTTGCCAATTTCTGAGTATCCTCAAATCTCCCCAACGGTAATTACGGTGAGTACCATGTATCCGGGTGCAAACGCGGACGTGGTTAAAAAGACCGTAGCACAACCGATAGAAGCCAAAGTCAACGGCGTTGAAGACATGATTTACATGTCTTCTGTGATTGGTAACGATGGCTCATACACACTGCGTATCTACTTCCGAGTGGGCGCAGGTGGCGATATGGCGCAGGTTCGTGTGAACAACTTGGTGGCACAGGCGACGTCATCTCTACCACAAGAAGTAAACCAAATCGGTGTGACGGTTAAGAAGAAATCTTCCGACATGCTGGGCGTTATCACACTGCGTTCTCCGAAACAGTCTCACGACAGTATCTACCTTTCTAACTACGCGGATCTCAATATTGTCGAGCGTCTAAAACGTATCGACGGTATGAGTGACATTACGCTGCTGGGTAAGAAAGACTACTCAATGCGTATTTGGTTGAACCCAAATAAACTGGCTACCTTGAAGCTTTCTGCTAGCGATGTTATTGGCGCAATTAAAACGCAAAACATCCAAGTGGCGGCGGGTAAGATCGGTGGTATGCCAGCTCCGGGTGACCAGCAATATCAATATGTTTTGCAAACCAAAGGCCGCCTCACTTCTGCGGAAGAGTTCGAGAACATCATCATTCGTGCGAGCAAGAAAGGTTCTTTGATTCGCTTGAAAGATGTGGCTCGTGTGGAAGTTGGTGCACAAGGTTACGAAGCTGATGGTCGTATGAATAACGAACCAGCCGCCGTTCTGGCCTTGTACCAGTTACCGACCGCGAACGCGCTAGACGTGATGGAACGCGTGAAAGAGGCCATGACAGAGTACGAGAAATCGTTTCCTGGTGATTTGGTCTACGACATCGCGTATGACTCTACCGAATACGTAGAGACATCGATTGATGAAGTGTATGAGACGCTGGTGATTGCGGTACTTCTTGTCACCTTCGTTGTGTACGTTTTCTTGCAGAACTGGCGAGCGACCATCATTCCAACCTTAGCGATTCCGGTTTCCATTATTGCGACGTTCGCAATCATGGGCGTGATGGGCATGACCATTAACACGATCTCTTTGTTTGGCTTGATCCTCGCCATCGGTATCGTGGTGGACGATGCGATCATCGTGGTAGAGAACGTGGAGCGGGTTATCCATGAAGAGCATTTAGACCCGATTCCGGCCACGATCCAAGCTATGAAAGAAGTGACGGGGCCAGTATTGGCAACAACGCTTATTTTGTTGGCAGTATTCGTACCGGTTGCGCTATTGCCGGGTATTTCCGGTCGAATGTTCAACCAGTTCGCAGTCACCATCTGTGTGTCGGTGCTGATCTCTGCGATCAACGCATTAACGTTAACGCCAGCGCTTTGTGCGTTGATGTTGAAATCTACTCACTCGCAACCTATTGCGCCTTTGCGTGCGTTTAATCGAGGTTTTGAAGCAATAACGCGCAAATACCAAGGTTTAGTTGGCTTCTTGAGCCGTCGTATTGTGCTGAGTATCGGTGTGTATGGCGCGCTTATTGCGGTGCTGGCATTTGCGTTCATGACCGTACCTTCCTCTTTCGTACCAAACGAAGATAAAGGCGTGTTCATGGTCGAAATGCGTTTGCCAGACGCAGCAGCATTGCAGCGTACTGCACCATTAATGAAGAAGTACGTTGATGAGCTAAAACAGATGGAAGGTGTGGAGAACGTGGTTTCGGTTGCGGGCTTCTCGGTAATTAACATGGCGTCGATTCCAAACTCGGGCATGTTGATCATCAAACTGGATAACTGGAGCAAACGTAAAGACCCTGAGCTACACCAACGTGCGTTGATGAATAAAGTTAACCAAATGCTGAACTCAACGCCAGATGCCGCTTCGTTCGTTTTCGCGACGCCGGCAATCAAAGGTATGGGGGCGGTGGATGGTTTCAACCTTGTGTTGCAAGACAACTTAGGTCGTTCTCCACAAGAATTGGCAAAAACAACCGCTGATTTTGTTGCCCAAATCAACCAACTGCCTGAAGTGGCACGTGCGTTCTCGATTTTCCGTGCGAATATTCCGCAACGTTACATCGATATTGATCGCGATAAAGCGATTTCGATGGGCGTACCGTTGAATGAAATCTTCAGCACACTGCAAGCACAGTTGGGCGGCGCCTACATTTCTGACTTCAACTTGTTTGGTCGTTCGTACCAAGTGAAAGTGCAAGCAGAAGAGCAATACCGTGACAACATCGACGACATCAACCATCTGTTTGTTCGCTCAAGCTCTGGAAAAATGGTGTCACTGGCAACGCTAGTGAAAGTGAAGCCGATCTTCGGCCCTGATACTTTGTCGAACTACAACATGTTCAGTTCTGCAACCGTGAACGGTGCGCCAGCGCCAGGTTACAGCTCGGGTGATGTTGTAAAAGCCATTGAAAAACTGGCTGCGGAATCTTTGCCAAGTGGTTACTCGTACGAGTGGTCAGGCATGACTTACCAAGAGATGAAAGCAGGCTACATGGCACCAATCGCGTTCGCATTGTCTTTGCTGTTCACCTACTTGTTCTTGGTGGCTCAGTACGAAAGTTGGACCATTCCTGCTGCAGTAATGATGGCGGTTCCAGTCGCGATTCTCGGCGCAATGGGCATGCTACTGCTGGTGGGACAACCGTTCGATTTATACGTGCAGATTGGTGTGGTCATCTTGATCGGTATGTCCGCCAAAGTGGCGATTCTTATCGTGGAATTTGCCAAAGTTCTGCGAGAAGAAAAGGGCTTATCCATCATTGATGCTGCCAAAGAAGCTGCTCGAATCCGTTTCCGTGCAGTACAGATGACCGCATTCGCCTTCATCTGGGGGGTATTCCCGTTGGTGATTGCATCGGGTGCTGGTGCCGCATCTCGTCACTCACTGGGCTTTGCAGTGTTCGGCGGCATGATTCTCTCTACGTTTGTCGGCACGTTACTGACGCCAGTGTTCTTCGTGATGATGCAATCTCTGCGCGAGAAGTTTAAGCGAAAGAAATCCACTGAACTTGAGGTGAGCGAGCAACAACGCTGATTTCAACTTACTGACTCCACAACACCCCCACGTTGTGTGCGATTGGCCAATGCCTTTCATTGATATATAACCACCGTCGCAGCGTGGGTTTCCCAAACAATAATAGGTTTTAACATGAAAAATCTTTCAAAAATCGTCGTAGCGAGCTCTTTACTGACGTGTGCTGCTGCGCAAGCGGGTGGGTTATACCTTTACGAAACTACAGCATCGGATATTGGTTTGGCATCCGCTGGTATGGCGGCTCGTGCGCAAGATGCCTCAGTAATGGCAGCAAACCCGGCTGGTCTGGCGAATATTTCTGGTAAATCTTTCTCTGGTAACCTGATTGGCCTTTACGGTGACGCGCAATTAGACACGATGACTGGCGATGCGGGCAACGTGATTGGTTTTGTTCCTATGGCGTCGGCATTTTACAGCCAACAAGTGAACGACAAATGGACGCTGGGTATTGGTCTGTATGGCAACTACGGCCTTGGCCTCGAGTACGAAGGTCTTTTGAATAATCATTTAGATATCCCTACAGCAACGACGCAAGCCTTGACCATTCAACCTTCCGCTTCTTACCGCATCAATGATCACTGGTCTGTGGGTGCGGCGCTTGGCATTCAGTACGGTATGTATGAAGTGGAAACGAAGGGAGCCTTGAACTTCAATGACGAAGACCAAGATACTCAGCTCAACGGCCGAGTAGGTGTGCTTTATGAAGCAACACCAGGCACGCGTCTTGGTCTGTCTTACTCTTCTGAAACCGAATTTGAATTCGACAATAGTAACTCCATTGCTCCGCAACAACTGATCTTCAGTGCTTACCACGAAGTGAATGATGACCTAGCGGTGATGTGGAACGTGAACTGGCAAGACTGGAGCGAATACACAACCACGCTGAACGTAGAGACACAAGACACTTACCAAATCGCATTGGGTACTCAGTACAAACTGAATGAAAAAATGATGTGGAATGCAGGTTTTGCATTCGATACCAGCATGTATGAAAGTCAATCAAACGGTGACATTACCGTTCCTACTGGCAAGGCGTACCGCATTGGTACAGGCATTGATTACAAATTGGATTCAGAAAACTCAATTGGTTTCGCGTTTGAAGCGATCTTGATGGAATCGTCAGAAACGCCACGCTTACAAGCTGGTTTTGATGAGCCTGCTCTGTACTTCATGAGCATGAGCTACAACTGGAAAAACTAATCATTCCTAATCGCTAAAACGCCTTCCTTACAGGCCATTCTACCCTAACTACCTGCACTGGATGCT
Organism: Vibrio sp. SCSIO 43097; assembly: GCF_023650755.1. Lineage (NCBI taxonomy): Bacteria > Pseudomonadati > Pseudomonadota > Gammaproteobacteria > Vibrionales > Vibrionaceae > Vibrio > Vibrio sp. SCSIO 43097. The sequence continues at coordinate 11,105 of NZ_CP071841.1, forward strand.
GTCACACCATCTAAGGTAGTTAGGGCGCTTCTGTCACATCCAGTGAGTGATGATTCAAAAAGTATCTGCGCAGCTAAGTACGGGTATTCAACATCTCAAAGGACTAAAAAATGAAAAATAAACTAGCGTTAGTGTGTACGACTTTGTTGGTCAGTACGCTGGCTCATGGTGCCGAGCATCGAGTAAAAGACAATAAAAACAAGTTGGCGGATGACCCAACAAAAGTCATCACGAAATTTGGCGCGTCGTACGCAAACAACTACGATTTTGATGATCAAAACATCTCATTCTCGGGCTCACTTGCGCTTGACCAAGCGCGCAAAATTAACCTGCGTATCAATGATGATGCGAGCGAGTGGCGTATTGGTGGCTCGTGGTTGTTTCCGGTCGGTATCGTGAACTTCAACTTCGGTAAAAATGAATATGTAAACGGCGCGGATCAAACCAACTACAGCGTTGGTACCTTTATGCCGCTAAGTTATTTCGGGATTGAGCCAGCAGGCTTCCAAATTTTCCCAATGGCAGGCTATACGTACAACACTGGTGATGTTCCTGTTTGTGACGGTGCAGAAAGTAGTCTCTGTAGCGAGCCTAACTTTACGGGGACGCCAAGTGCAGAGAATGGCTTCAACATGATGAGCTCTTCAGGCAGTAGCGGTTACGTTGGTGCATTTGCGCTGAAATCGTTTACCAAAGAGCTGACGTTAATCAGCTTCGCAGCAGGCACTTACGGCTCAGAAAACAGTGAAGGAGAGAACTACAAAGGCTTCTTTGGTGGTATTGGTCTTGGTTACCTCGTGAGCAAACGCCACTCTTTTAACGTAATGACGTTTGTCATGGACAACAACACCTATTTGGATGAAGCAGACAAGCGCATCGTGTTATCATATCAATATCAATTTGAATAAATAAAAACGCAGCCCAAATAGCTGCGTTTTTACTTTGATAGAATGAACTAGTGAATTGAGTTGTTTTCTTCGATCTTTTTCTGGTACTGGTGTTTTAATATATACATGCGCTTAACATCGCTGTAAGCGCCGTTAATAAAGTATTCTTCTACAAGGTGACCTTCTTCGATAAAGCCGCACTTTTTGTATAAGTGAATAGCGACTTCGTTATCCACTGCGACTAATAAGTAGATTTTACGTAGATTAAGAATTGAGAATGAGTAATCTAACGCACGATTAATCATCTCTGTCGCATAACCTCGGCCTTGATGCTCTGGGGCGATGATTATCTGAAATTCCGCGCTGCGGTGAATGTAGTTAATCTCGATCAGCTCAACTAAGCCAATTACGATGCCGTCTTCATCTTCGACGACAAAACGCCTTTCAGCGTCATCATGTATATGTTTTCGATAAAGTTCTTCGAGCTCGTCATAAGACTCGTAAGGTTCTTCGAACCAGTAGGCCATGATATTTCGGTTGTTATTCAGTTCATGAATAAAGCGCAAATCAGAACGCTCTAATGCACGCATTTTTAGGCCTTTCTTCATCATTTTTCTCCAATGAGGGCGGAGAATACCTCCGCACTTGATGCTAGAAAATATTACCGTATTTCACAAGAATAGCGCATCTTTTTTTGGAAAATATCCTGTGATTTTCAATGTGGAAACTTAGAATTCACGACAAATATAAATTAATCTTTACGATAAAAAACTCGATTAGGTGCTTTGCCTAATATCGTATTAAATACCGCGCAACGACTTAGTGTCTTAATCTAAACAAACAAGGTATTCAATATGTTTTCAATCGGTGACGTAGTAGTAGCGACTAAAGGTATCGATCTTGGCGAAATGGTTGTTACAGGTTTAAGCAGTGGCGGTTTTTACACACATGTAAAAGCAGGCGAAAAAACACTAACTTACCCAGCTAAAGATCTTAAGAAAGCATAATTAAATTTGCTCATTCTTATTTTTAACTGGCTTAAAGTTCGTATTAGTTATTTTAAGCGGGTTAGAATCGATAAAAGGTAGCGCAATGAGTCGCTACCTTTTTTTATTTTTTCTACCTTTCTTCACCAATATGAAACTCAACGCGATTTCTTCCAGTTTCTTTTGCCTTGTAAAGTGCTAAGTCGGCGCGTTTAACTAATGGTTCAAATGAGTCGTCGAGACGACAGACTTGAGTTACCCCAATACTCGCGGTGAAGCTCATATCACAACCTGAATGTTGAACGGTCGTCGTTTCTAGTGCATTACGAATTGTTTCTAATGTGTCTAGAGCTTGCTGTGATGAGCGACTTCTTAATACGATGGCAAACTCTTCACCGCCAACTCTGGCAAGTAAGTCACAATCAAGTAGATGACTTTTAATAGTATTGACTGCATGGATCAGTGATTTATCGCCTGCGTCATGACCAAATCGGTCATTGAGGCTTTTAAAATTGTCGAGATCTAAAATAGCAACATGGAAGTCAATGCCCTGGGTTCGGTATTCATTTAGGCGGCTTTCGATTTGTCGCATGAACTCTCTGCGGTTTGGAATACCTGTTAGATCATCCGTCGTGGCGAGGTGCTCCATTTTCATAATCTGTATATGAAGAGCAATGTTTAAAGCAATCCAATTAGCGATGCACTGAAGCTGTGCCGCTTGTTCGTTTGTGTAAATGTGCGTTTGATGATGCGCAACATTAAGCGTTCCTAGGCAGACTTTACCGTGCATTAAAGGCGCGTCCATACACGTACCCATACCATTGGATGCGAGCATCACACAATCGATCTCATCAGATTGCGTAACATCGTCGCAGATCATCAGTTGTTGCTTTTTGAACACTCGGCCAACAAACGCTTGATGAATGGGCACTAAAAATTCAGCGGGAATCGCTTTACTACCAGAGAAAGAGTAGACCTTTAAATGATCATTGTTTTCATAAAGTGTGATACTCGCACGGTCAGAATTAAATATACGATTTATCCATTCTGCCACCGTATCAAGTACTTGCTGTAGTGTTTCCGATTGAGCTAAAAAGTGAACAAACCCTATCGGCATACATATCGGACTTTCCATGTTTTGCATCGATAAGTCATCAGGGTTAAAAGTTCTTTCAAGTCTCAATAGACATCTCCTTGGCAATGTTGCAAATACCAACAATAAATTACGTGAAGCTATTTTGTAGAAAATGTGCTTCTTGGTAAGAGTATGGTTTAATTATCGCCGTTTGTGTGCATTTGGTTGCTTAATGTGGGCGTTAACTCACCCTAAATAAGTAAATCTTATACCTATTTATAAGTAAGTCATTACTCAATAAGTGGTGTTTTTAAGATGGAAGTACAGAATGAGCCCTTCTGGAATAGAAGGGCTAGAAAAGGATACAAATAGGGTCAGGTGAGTGGTGACTTAATTGTCTTTGTACTTTTGTAAAATCAACTGACTTATCTGCGCAACGAGTTGGTCCCTAGCTTGAAGTGAGAGCTCGGTTTCTGTGACATAAATACTAATGTAAACAGGTCGATGATTTTCCTTCCATATAATCGCGTTAATGCCACGCGAACCATGACCCCCCGCACCAGAACGGTCTGCAATAGACCAACCTGTTGGTAATACAGAACGCATTAACGAGTCTGAAACTTTGTTGTCCTGCATCCAGATTTTTAATTGTACACGAGACTCATAAGACAACGTTTCGCCTTCGACCAAAGTTCGAAGAGTGTTTAATATGGCGTTAGGTGTGGTTGTGTCGCGGCTGTCGCCTGGTGTGGCTTCGTTCAAGCGAGGTTCTATTCTGTCTAGGCGCGTTGCTTTATCTCCAATTGTTCGCAGAAACATTGTTACGGCCTTAGGGCCGCCAATTTCATTTAATACTAAGTTGGCTGCGGTATTATCACTCATTAACATAGCGGCTTCACACGCGTGCTCTATGCGTGTGTTTTGGCCTGCGAGCTTATCCATCACTGGAGACCATACAACGATACTGCGCTCATCGACTTTTGCGGTCGCATTTTTACTTAGCTTACCGCTGTCCATATCACTTAACATTTTGGCACAAGCTAGGGTTTTGAATGTGCTCATGAGTGGGAAGCGTTCATCGCCACGGTAATCCCAACGCTCGTCTGCTTGGGTATCCCAAACTGACACCCCAATTCTGCTTGAGGTTTGTTGCTCGAGGAGAGAAATGTCCTCATTCAGTTGGGACGCGTAACTTAGGGTTGAGCAAACCATTAGCCCAGCCAACAAAAATAACTTTTTCATGGATCGTGTTCTTCAATTTTAGTTTTAGTTCGCACGGTAGCGATGTCACGTAAACTATAACGAGCCAATACTCTAAACACTGTTAAATCTATGTCTATTTTATGTAGGATTCTTTGCAATACGCTTAAACGGTCTCAATATGGGGAGAAGAGTGTTGCTATCAAGGCCTGTAGTTTGGCTTATATATTACGTCGGTGATTCGGTCACAAAAATATCTTAGCGTGAGACACTGGCTCAGAATTTCTTATCATGAGCTAACGAATAGTTTGATCCAGAAATAAAAGGAGCTGAATCATCAGCTCCTTTGTCTAGTTGGATAATTACTTACAGTTCAATCTTTTTAACCATGCCCGATTCTGCATGGCCTGGAATGTTGCACGCGAACTCAACCTTGTTGTCACCGTGGAAGTGCCACAGTAATTGCTTCGCTTTACCTGGTTCTACCGTAACTGCGTTGCCTGAGTCATGCATGTGATCACCGCTCATTGTCTTCATCATTTCGCGATGTTCTAGCTGCTCTTTAGCCGAACCAATCGTAAACTCGTGGTTGATCTTACCTGTGTTCATGACTACAAACTGCACCACATCGTTTGGCTCAATCTTGACGTCTTTCTTGAACTTGATGGTCATGTCATCACCCAAGATTACGTGTACCACCTTGTCTGGCTTTGCCCCTTTCGCTGGCATACCTACTGCCGACATGCCCGGCATATCCATCATGTTTGAATGGTCCATTTTACTGTGGTCCATCTTCATGCTGCCGTGGTCCATGTTTTCATGCTTCATGTTGCCATGGTCCATGTTTGAATGATCCATTTGGGCAAACGCAGTCGTTGTTGTTAGGGCTAGAGCAAGAGTGATTAGTGTCTTTTTCATTTTTATATCCTTGTTTTAATTCATTAATAACTTGGTTGCTTCCCCTCAAACGGCATGTTTGAGAGGAAGGTAGGGATTAAGCCTTGTTATCAGTGCGATCTGTGCTGTCGGCGTTTTCGATTTGGTTGCCAGTTTGCGTGCTTGTTTGGCTCGGAGTTGAGTTGTTTGGGCGCAACTCACGTTGTTTCCACAGCTTGAAGATGGCTGGAAGCACTAACAGCGTCAGCAGCAGTGCTGAGGCCATACCGCCAATCATTGGTGCAGCGATACGTTGCATCACTTCTGACCCTGTACCTTCGCCGTACATGATCGGAATCAGACCAATAATGACCGTCAGTACCGTCATCATTACTGGGCGAACACGCAGGCCTGCACCTTCACGAATGGCATCGGTTAGGTCTTTCGCCTCAAGCTTCTGTTGGCTCTCTTCCGCATCCAGCTTTTTGTAGTGCCATGCTTGGTTGAGGTAGACGAGCATGATGACCCCAATCTCAACCGCGACGCCTGCTAGGGCAATAAAGCCGACCCCAACGGCAATCGAGAAGTTGTAGTTGAGGATATGCATGAGCCACAAACCACCAACCATAGCGAGTGGTAGGGTAAGCATGATGATCATTACTTCGCCGACACGACGGAAACTGAAGTAAAGCAGCAGCATAATGATGGCGATGGTAATTGGTACCACGACACTCAAGCGGTCTTTCGCACGTTCCATGTATTCGTATTGACCAGACCAAGCCAACGAGTAACCCGCAGGAAGCTCCAACTGATCGGCCACGACTTGCTGTGCTTCCACGACGTAAGAGCCAAGGTCACGACCATCGATGTCGACAAACACCCAGCCGTTCGGGCGTGCGTTCTCTGTCTTGATCATTGGAGGACCGTCTTCGTAACGAATGTCCGCTACGTCAGCCAGTGCAATACGAGCGCCATTTGGTGTCACTAACGGTAAGTTTTGCAATTTTACCACTGAGTCACGGTAGTCTTGTGGGTAACGAACGTTGATTGGGTAACGCTCCAAGCCTTCGATGGTTTCACCCACATTCATACCGCCCACCGCAGTGGAGATCACTTGCTGAACGTCTTTGATGCTCAAGCCGTAACGCGCTGCGGCACGACGTTTAATGTCGATCGTGACATAGCGGCCTCCTGCTACACGTTCTGCATAAACCGATGCCGTGCCTTGTACACCATTAAGAATTGGCTCCAACTGAGAACCGATCTTCTCGATCACTTTCAGATCGGGTCCGGCGATCTTGATACCGATAGGGGTTTTGATGCCCGTTGCCAGCATGTCGATACGCGTTTTGATAGGCATTACCCAAGCGTTAGTAAGACCAGGGAACTGAACCAGTTTGTCGAACTCCTTGCGTAGTGACTCGGTTGTTACCCCTTCACGCCATTGGTCGCGTGGCTTCAACTGAATCACGGTTTCAATCATGGTGAGTGGCGCTGGATCGGTTGCGGTCTCAGCTCGGCCAATCTTGCCCCATACGGTTTTCACTTCTGGAACGGTTTTGATCAGCTTGTTGGTCTGTTGTAGAAGCTCGCGCGCCTTACCAATTGAGATACCCGGATAGGTCGTTGGCATGTACATCAAGTCGCCTTCATCCAGCGGAGGGATGAACTCGCTACCCAGTTTACTGGTTGGGTAGTAAGCCGATGCCATTAGGCCTAATGCGATAACAATCATGGTCTTAGGGTATTTTAAGCTGGTGTTCAACAGCGGGCGGTACAGCGCGACCAAGCCGCGGTTAACCGGGTTTTTGTGTTCCGGTAACACCTTACCGCGAATGAAGTAGCCCATAAGAACAGGGACGAGTGTGATCGCCAAACCTGCTGCCGCTGCCATGGCGTACGTCTTAGTGAACGCAAGCGGCGAGAACATCTTGCCTTCTTGGCCTTCTAAGGCGAACACCGGTACGAAGCTAAGAGTGATGATAAGCAACGAGAAGAACAGCGGTGCGCCGACCTCTTCTGCGGCTTTGCCAATTACTTGCCAGCGGTTTTTTTCGGTCAGTGGCGTTCGTTCAATGTGCTTGTGAACGTTTTCAATCATCACGATTGCACCATCTACCATGGCACCGATGGCAATCGCGATACCACCAAGGGACATGATGTTGGCGTTGATGCCTTGCCAATGCATCACGATAAACGCAGTGAGAATGCCAACCGGTAGGCTCAGAGCGATAACCAACGAAGAACGAATGTGGAACAGGAACAACGCACACACAATCGCAACGACGATGAACTCTTCTGCAAGCTTCTTCCATAGGTTTTCTACCGCTGAATCGATAAGGGTAGAGCGGTCGTAGGTTGCCACAATTTCTACGCCTTCTGGTAGGCTGCGTTGTAGGTCTGCAAGTTTGTCTTTGACTTTCGCAATCACTTCACTGGCGTTTTCACCAAAACGCATCACGATAACGCCACCTACCGCTTCACCTTCGCCATTCAGCTCTGAGATACCACGGCGCATTTGTGGGCCAAGGTTAATGTCTGCGATGTCTCCTAATAGCAACGGCGTGCCTTTCTCAGTGACTTTGAGAGGCAGTGATTTGATGTCTTCGATGCTGGTTAGGTAACCCGTGGTACGAACCATGTGTTCGGCTTCGGCCACTTCGATAACGGACGCGCCGGTTTCTTGGTTACCATTTTGGATTGCCATGTTCACTTGCTGCAAAGTGAGGTTGTACGCACGCAGCTTGGCAGGGTCAATCTGCACTTGGTACTGCTTAACCATACCGCCCACGGTCGCGACTTCAGAAACACCATCCACGGTTTGCAACTCGTACTTCAAGAACCAGTCTTGCAGGCTGCGAAGATCAGCCAAATCATGCTTGCCAGTTTTGTCTTGTAATACGTAGCTGTAAACCCAGCCTACGCCTGTCGCATCAGGACCTAGCGTTGGTTTTGCGTTCGGTGGCAGCTTGGGTGCTACTTGGCTTAAGTACTCCAACACGCGTGAACGTGCCCAGTACATGTCGGTATCATCGTTGAAAATGATATAAACGTAAGAGTCACCAAAGAATGAGTAGCCACGAACTGTCTCAGCACCCGGCACGGCAAGCATGGCGGTGGTGAGTGGGTAAGTGACTTGATCCTCGACGACTTGAGGAGCTTGACCCGGATAGCTTGTCTTGATGATCACTTGCACATCAGAAAGATCCGGAATCGCATCAACAGGCGTATTCTTTACACTGTAAAGTCCGCCTAATACAAGGGCTAAGGTCGCGACCAACACTAGGAATCGGTTGCTCAGTGACCAACGAATAATAGCATTGATCATAATTAACCCTCGACGGCTGTTGTTGCAGGAACTAGCTGTTTAAGAACGTAGTCAGATCCTTGTTTTTCAACTAGAAACCGAACTCTCTGTCCTTCTTCAAAACCCGATAGATCAACGGCTTCACCCACAGAGAAGTTCATCTCGCCAGCATCCCAGTTCCATTCTGCAACCGGTAGGTGGTTTAAGGTGATCATGCCAAAATCAGCCATCAGCATGCTAATGTCACCAGTTAGCCAAACTTCTGCGGCAATGACGCTGTTGTCTGCCTTATAGTCGATGATTTGGTACTGACCGGACTCCGTCTTTTGCATTTCAAATTCGATAGCCTGACCTTTTTTCAAGTCACCCATTTCAACGCCATCTGCGAAAGTGAAGTTCATTACCATGCCCGGCCAATCCCATTCTGGTACAGGCTGGTGGTTGATGGTCAGCATGCGGTGATCTTTCATCACATCCGTGATCTCACCTTTGGCCCATGCCGTTTCTGCCGCTGCTTCTACACCATTGATGCGAGACAGATCCGCCGACTGGCTTGATTCAGAGTCGAGCATGAAGTGAGATGAAGTAACGATCTTGTCGCCCTGTTTAAGTCCTTGTAATACTTCGATTTGTTCGCCAGCTTCGCGGCCAACTTCAATTCGAGCAGAACGGTATTTGCCATCACCTTCCGCCAGAACAACGCGAGTCATACCGCCAGAGCGGATAACAGATGATTTAGGAATCGTTAAAACTGCGTCGTCAGTGACAGGCTGCAAAGCAATATTGGCAAACATGTTTGGCTTCAATGCGCCATCTGGGTTAGGGAATTTAAGACGCACACGCAACGTACGTGTTTTCGGATCGAGGATTGGGTACACGTAATCGACAACACCTTGCCATTCATTGCCCGGAATCGCGTCAAGGGTCATCGTGGCTTGAGAGCCTGCTTTCATCCAGTGTGCTTGACGCTCAAAGACTTCTGCATCAACCCAAACATTGTCCAAGGGACCTGCACTGATCACCGCTTGAGCAGGGGATAAATAGCCACCTTCACGCACGTTTAAGCTCGCGATAACGCCATCAGCAGGTGCTTTGATTTCAATGGTTTGTGATGCTTTCCCGCTACGAGTAATGGATTTGATTTGAGCACGGTCAACACCAAGCGTTACCAAGCGTTCGGTCGCCCCCTTTACAAGACCTTTGCGGCCAGTGCGGTACGCATTCAGCAATTCTTCTTGTGCTTTAACCAGTTCTGGAGAGTAGAGCGTGAAAAGCACATCGCCTTTCTTCACTTTCTCACCCACAGCATTGATGTAGAGTTTTTCTACCCAACCCGCCACACGAACGTTGGTTTGCCATAACAGACTTTCATCAAAGGCAATATAACCAACCGTTTCGATACGTGGTGATAGCTGTTGCAGTGACGCGTTTGCGGTTTTAACCCCGAGGTTATTTTCTACTGAAGGGTCGATAGTCACAGTACCCGGTGCGTCTTGTTCACCGGATAGATCTTCTGCGTAAACCGGGATCAAATCCATGCCCATTGGGGATTTACCCGGCTTGTCGCGTTTGTAGTTCGGATCCATTGGGGCAACCCAGTAAAGCGGATCATTAGAGCTTGAAGCAGGTTCACCACCCATCGCACTCATGTCGTGAGCCGAGCCCGTAAGAAAATGATTAGCACCAAACCCTAAAGCACCACCAACAATCAGCGCAATGGTTGCAATTTTTAATGTTTTCATTGTTTTACCTTATTTTCCCCTTCACATTTGACGCTACAGCGTTGTTGCCTGCTCTCGTTCACCCAAATCACATAGAGGATCCCTTAGTTTGTTAGGGAAAGTGCTCATGGGATTCTCTCGTTTGCCGCCTAGCTGTAGCCCCAACTGTCTTGGGGAATCACAAATTAATATGTCGAAATAGAGCGAGCTTCCGGTGAAGCCACTTGATAGTCGAAACCACCGAGTAGGGTGGCTAAATTGCTGTTTGCGATGTTGAGATCGGTCAGTAGACGTTGTTGCTCCAATTGCAGAGCCAACTCGTCAGTCGTGGCGGAAATCACATCGTTAAACTGCGCTGTGTTGTTTTGATAACCCCGCTCAACGGCTTGAATGCGCGCTTTCGCTTGAGGCAATAAGGTGGATTGATAACGTTCTAAGCGTTGGGTTAAGTTGCCGCGATCAACCAACAGAGTGTTCACCTTGGCATTCATCTGCGTTAGTAAGGTGTCTTTTTGTGATTGTGCCGCGCCAACTTGGTATTGAGCGGCCGCGAGATTGCGATCTTGGCGGTCACCCGTAAACAACGGAATGTCCATGGTTAGGTAAGCGCTGACCAAATCGGAGGCGGGTTCACCCATCATGTTGTCGGCTTGGCGGTAGGCGTACATTACTTCGACGCCAAATTGTGGGTTGTAGGCTTGCTCAGCAATTTCCACCTGCGTTTTATTGGCAGAAATACTGACGTCGGCCATCTTAACCATCGGGTGTTGGCTGAGTTGCTGATAATGCTTGGTGGAACCCTGACTCGCAGCAAGTTTGCTGTTCAGTGTGTCCCAGTTCAATTGATTGCTCGCGTGCAGAGCCTGTTCGTTTGCCAACCAATCTGACCCCAACCATTCGGAGAGTTGAGAGATAAGACGACGTTGCATTTGTGCGTTGGCTTGCAGTTTCTCATCCAACTTGCTGACTTGAAGTTGGGCGTTGAGCAGATCTTGCGCTTCACTCTTACCAATCGAATAGTTGGTTTGAATAAAGCTTTCCATTTCCTTCATCAACTTGCGGTTCTCAAGCATGATTTGCTCCGCGCGTTGCTGGTAACCAAGTTCTAACCAAAGTTGAGTCATGCTGTTGGCTACCTCAAGCTCACGAGCATGCACTTGAAGACCAAGGCCGTCGGCTTGTTGATTGGCTTTCTTCTGCTGTAAATCAAGCGTAGAGCCACGCTCAAACTGCTGCATTAAACCAACGGAGATGTTGGTCATTGGGTCTTCATCGAATTTGAAGCTGTCGACAGGCAAGCCACCAAAACCTACTTTTAGCTTTGGGTCCATCAAGGTCGCACTCGCGACGCCCGTTTCACGCATGGCAGCAGATTGCGCTGAGTATTGCTTACGATTGCCATCGTTACTCACAGCGACGTTGATCAGTTGGGCAAGCTTGGTCGTTGAAGCTCGCTCACTTGATGCGGAATTTTGTGCTGCGTGCGTCTCTTTATCTGCGGCGTTAACCAAGGTTGGCGCAGCGACCAGAGCCACCATAAAAATAGGTGCAGCTAAGCGGTATGGTTTGATATCCATAATCTAAATCCAGTGTTCGCCGGATCGATGGAGGTGCGGATTTTATTGCGGGAACAGTAAAGCCTTGTTACCTCATCGTTCAGGCGCATTAAAACAACCTGCGATACACGCGCAGGGTCGAATGCTAGGACGGATTTAGGCTATAGGAGGTCGGTACAGGTCGCGGCTGACGTGTACGACAGGGGAAGCAACTTCAGGAGTAATAGTTGCGCGATAGACGACGGGCATCGGGCTATTGACAGGATTCGGTAGGGGGACGAAAACTATCGTACACGCGGCAGTACAGCAGGTATGAACCATGCCGGAGCCACCACCACAGTTCATGCTGGTTTCTCTTGCATCGCCATCTTCGGACATAGAAGCGTCAGTCATGGAGACGTCCATCATGCCAGGCATACCGCAGTGTTCGCTGTCACTCATCATAGAAGGATGGTGAGCCATGCCAATAGACATCATTTGAATATTCATCAACGGCTCACTGTTCGCCACACTAGATACCAATAGCACTAGCGTCGTGAAGAGAGTTAACCAGATTGTATGCAGCGATTTTAAGTGCATACCCTTTCCCATGTGTTTGATGAAAATGATGAAAACCCTTCGATTCTAAAGGTTAACCTAAGGGTAAGGTCAATCATTTATTACTCTTATTATCAAAATAGTCCAACCCTTCTGTTTTCGCACTTTCGAGGGAGTAAAACGTTTGTTAAACACCGAGTGTTGAAAGTTAGCGAAAGAAGCCCTCGCTTTTTATGACACGTGAAAAATGTGGTTTATAAGTTTTACATCACACTAACTTGTCTTACAAATGATTATCCTTATAGAATGCATGGTTTTGCTTGTGCAGATTTGGATTTGCTTTGCTGCGGGGGTTGCATGATAGAAATTGTCATCGATGGAAAATATAGAATTGTAGAAGAGGGTCTAACCCTTTTAGAAGCAGCAAAAGTGTGTGGGGTCGAGATCCCATCGCTGTGCGGAATGAACAAAAGTAATGAAAAAGTACCGTGTGACTTGTGTGTGGTTGAAGTCGAAAGCGGCGGTACTAAGCGTGCGTGTGAACTTGAAGTTTACCGGGGCCTTAATGTGGTCACGCAATCAGAACAATTAAGCGAGCACCGCAGAAAAGCACTCAACCGCATCATGACGGACCATTACGCCGATTGTGAAGCGCCATGTAAAACCGCGTGTCCAGCGGGCGTTGATATCCAATCGTACCTTTATCACATCGCACAGAACGATCATCAAAAAGCGATTGAAGTGATTAAGCGTACGCTTCCTATGCCGTTATCGATTGGCCGTGTGTGCCCGGCATTTTGTGAGAGTGAATGTCGCCGCTCGTTAGTCGATGAGCCTATTGCAATTCGTCAGCTAAAACGTCATGCCGCGGATGCGGATTTGTCTGCGCATGAAGCCTACGTACCAGAAAAGAAACCAAGCAAAGGTTTGAACATTGCTGTCGTCGGCAGTGGTCCTGGTGGTCTGACAGCTGGCTACTACCTATCGAACGAAGGCTACGACGTTACGGTCTTTGAATCCATGCCAAAAGCGGGTGGTTGGTTGCGTTATGGCATTCCAGAATACCGTTTACCAAAAGACATTCTCGATAAAGAAATCGAACTGATGTGCCGCAATGGCATGCAAGTTCACACCAATCAAAAGCTGGGTGTGGATTTCACGCTTTCTCAATTGAGCGAAGAATACGACGCAGTGTGTTTGGCGGTCGGCGCGTCTCAAGCGGTTGAAATGCACTACACAGGCAGTGACCTTGAAGGTTGCTACTTAGGCGTTGATTACCTCAAAGATTACGTTACCGAGCAAAACTACGTCACGGGTCAGAAAGTCGCGGTGATCGGTGGTGGTAATACAGCAATTGACTGTGCTCGTACTGCGCGTCGTGCTGGTGCAGACACCACGTTGATTTATCGTCGTACCCGTGACGAAATGCCGGCAGAAGACTACGAGATTGTCGAAGCGGAACACGAAGGGGTGAAATTCCACTTCTTGACCAACCCTGCAGAAAACCTTGCCGATGAAACCGGACGCGTGAGTGCGATTCGTCTAGAGCGCATGGCGTTGGGTGAGCCGGATGCATCTGGTCGTCGAAGCCCTAAACCAACCGGCGAGTTCTTTACCGAAGAGTTCGACACCGTGATTGCGGCAGTATCGCAAAAGCCAGATCTGAGCTTTCTCGAAGGCGAAGATTTGTCGATTCCACTTACGCGTTGGAACACCTCTGATGCAGATGAAAAGACCATGCACACCGGCACGGGTAACATCTTCAGTATTGGTGATTTCCGCCGTGGTCCAGCAACGGCAGTTGAAGCGGTGGGTGATGGCCGCGTTGCGGCAAAAGCCATTGACCTGTTTTTGAATGGTGATATGGCGGATATGCCAAAGGCAGCGTTCAACTCGCGTAAAGAGAAGAAGCTCTCTCAAGTCGATCCGCTTCACTTCGAGAACATCCAGAAAGTCGCTCGCTCTATCATGCCTGAACTGACTCCAGCACAACGCGAGCAAAGCTTCGCTGAAGTCGAGTTGGGCTTTGATAACGAAGAAGCGATGAAGGAAGCTGCACGCTGCCTTGAATGTGGCTGTCAGGCAAATACCGATTGTGCGCTGCGTGATTACTCCACCGAATATGAAGCCGAGCAAAGCTTTGACTTCTCCTTGCAGATTAAATCACACCAAGATTGGTTAGATCTTCGTGCGAAAGACTTGCGTCATAAGTACGAAGTTGACCGCAGTTCTGAGTTTATTGAGTTTGATGCTAACCGCTGTATTAGCTGTGGTCAGTGCATCCAAGCGTGCCGCGACAAAGCCGTACACGGTGTACTGAACTTTGTGTGCGACAAACAAGGTCGTCCGGCATTACGTCCTGATGATCGTCCACACTTTGGAAGTAATAAGAATGGCTTAACCCTAATGGGCGATTCGAACTGCGTACAATGTGGCGCGTGTGTTCAAGTGTGTCCAACGGGCGCGATGGTCGATAGTCGTGACCGTTCACAAGGTCGTACTGAAGATCTGAAAGCGGTCGACACCATTTGTACATACTGTGGTGTGGGCTGTAAGTTGACCATGTTCGTGGACGAAGCAACCAATACGATTCGTTACGTGAAGGGCGGTGACTCGCCAGTGAACCAAGGCATGCTGTGTGTGAAAGGACGCTTTGGTTTTGACTTCATTGGCAGTGAAGAGCGTCTTACCACGCCATTGATCCGTAAAGATGGTTGGTTGCAGCCTGCAAGCTGGGAAGAGGCGATTCAACTGATTGCGAGTAAGTTCTCTGGCATCAAGCAAGATTTTGGCAGCAACGCATTGGCGGGCTTCTCTTCAGCGAAAACCACTAACGAAGACAACTACGCGTTCCAAAAATTTGTCCGTCGTGAACTGGGCACTAACAACGTCGACCACTGTGCGCGTTTGTGCCACGCATCGAGTGTAACCGGTCTTGAGGCATCACTGGGTAGTGGTGCAATGACCAACGACATTCCAAGCATTAAGCACTCGGATGTGATCTTTATTATCGGTTCGGATACTACATCAGCACACCCGATCATCGCTTCACATATCAAACAAGCCATTCGTCACCACGGCGCTCGCTTGATTGTGGCTGACCCGAAACGTGTCGATATGGCAGAGCATGCAGAGCTGTATATGGCGCACCGTCCGGGTACAGATGTGATGCTCCTAAATGGTGTCATGCAGCAGATCATCAAGAACGGTTGGTACGATCAAGAGTACATCGAAGAACGTGTCGACGGCTTTGATACCTTATTGCAAGAAGTGATGTCGCCAGCTTACAACCTCGATAAAGTGGAGTTGGTTACGGGTGTTAAAGCTGAAGACATTCAAGCAATGGCGCGCATGATTGGCACGGCAGATCGTACCGCTGTGTACTACTCGATGGGTATTACTCAGCACACGACAGGTCATGACAACGTGCGTTCTATCGCTAACCTGCAATTACTGTGTGGCAACATCGGTATTGAAGGTGGTGGTATTAACCCGCTACGTGGTCAATCTAACGTGCAAGGCGCGTGTGATATGGGCGCGTTGCCAAACAGCTTCCCGGGCTATCAAAAGGTATACAACCCAATTGTGCGACAGAAGTTTGCTATTGAATGGAACGCACCAAATCTGCCTTCTGAGCAAGGTCTAACCCTGACAGAAATCATTGATGCGGCTTGCCATCGTGACGTTCGTGGTATGTACATCATGGGTGAGAACCCAGTGTTGAGTGACCCGAACCAAGCACATGTGATTGAAGGTTTAGAAGCACTCGACTTCTTGGTGGTTCAAGACATCTTCCTAACGGAGACTGCACAATACGCGGATGTGGTCCTGCCTTCTTGCTCGTTTGCAGAGAAAGCGGGTCACTTCACCAATACGGAGCGTCGTGTTCAGCGCGTGAATCCGGTTGTAACTGCACCGGGTGAAGCGAAAGAAGATTGGTGGATTATTCAAGAAATCGCCAATGCAATGGGCAGTGATTGGGATTACCACTGCGTGTCTGATATCACTAACGAGATTGCACGAGTGACGCCTCAATACGCAGGTCTTCGTTGGGATGCGATTACGCCAAACGGTGTGCAATGGCCTAGCAACAAGAACAACCCAGCAGGTACTCGCATCATGCACCAAACCCAGTTTACTCGTGGTAAAGGGCAAATGGTGGGTGTACCGTTCCGTTATGCGGCTGAGCTGCCAGATGAAGAGTACCCACTTGTGTTAACGACGGGTCGCGTACTTGAGCAGTTCCATACTGGAACCATGACGCGCAAAACCAAAGGGTTGGATAATCTTGCTGGCCCTCGCGCAATGGTGAGCGTGGAAGACGCAGAAGCACTTGGCATCAGTAATGGTCAGCGTCTGACGGTGTCTACACGTCGTGGCAGCATTGAGATTGATGCCTTTGTGACTAAGCGGATTCAAAGAGGTGTGGTGTTCATTCCTTTCCACTTTGTTGAATCGCCAGTCAACCGCCTAACGACAATGGCAACTGACCCGCATGCGAAGATCCCTGAGTTCAAGGTCGCTGCGGTTAAAGTGGAAGTGAGCGAAAAAACAACGCAGACAGAGTCTCTCGAAGATAGTTACCAACACGTTTAAATTCGGCGAGTCACGTTGTTGTGGTCACTGACAATTTGAGCCTAGTTGATGGGCGGATAATCTAATCTTGATTTCCGCTCTCACTACATTCACTCGGGGGGGCTTTTTCTTCAAACTCCTTTTACTTTTCTGTTATCACCGCGCTCCGGTTAGTTTTCCTTTCTTACTTCTTACTTCTTACTTCTTACTTCTTACTTCTTGCTGTCTCTGTGGCGTATTTTTGTTCAAGCCCATGATGAGAGTTCAATAAAGTTTGTTGTTGAGCTTGTCATAGAATTGACTGTCTCTGACTGTCCTCTGTTATTTGGGCAAGTTCTATAACCTAAACTTTGCTCGCTTCCTATACTGAATTAACGAAGCAAGATTTTTATAACAACAAGAGGAAGCTTGTATGACAAGAACAACCTCATTTGCACTCGTTTTATTACTTATGTGCGCATACTTTGGTTACAACCGTTATTATGTATACCCCCAGCAGTTGGAAACACAGGCGAAGTCCATGCTAATACAAATGGCAAATCGCGAAGAGTGGGTAGATGTGTTTGAGATGATGAATCGCGTAGACGCGCATAAGGGCCATTTGGAACTTGTTGCTGACGTGACATCCTCTGATGGTCAGCGTGCGTACAGTGAAGGTATTATCACGTACACGGATCGCGAAGGCGTTGTCTGTAAACAGGTAGTGTTCAACTTTAAAATAAACTCTTTGAAAAACTACGATATTTCCGATTTACGAGATTGTTCCTACGGTGAGTACTATTAATATTGTCTGAGAGTTGAGCTCGATAGCACAGTGTATGAATACACAAACAAAAAATAGCCCTTCGTTGGGGCTATTTTTGTTTTTAAGGAATGAACGCAATATCGTGGGATTAGTCGAGTGATTTTTTGAAGCGAAATGAAGCGACAATAAGGCCGATAACGGTGAATCCAAGTAACCAAACTGTATCTCGCCATAGCTCCATTAGGTCTGCACCACGCAGCACCACGCCACGAATAATTCGCATAAAGTGGGTAGCAGGCAGGGCTTCTGATATCCATTGTGCCGCGACGGGCATTCCTTCATAAGGGAACATAAATCCGGACAGAAGAATCGATGGCAAAAGAATAAACACCGTCATCTGCATGGCCTGAAGCTGTGTCGTCGCAATGGTGGATATCACCAAACCTAAGGTTAAACTCGCGGCGATAAACAGCAGCGTGCCAAACAGTATCTGACTAATGGCGCCGTTTATTGGCACGCCAAATATCCAGTGCCCCAATCCTAAAATGATAAACACCTGAATCAGACCAACAAAGATGTAGGGAATGATCTTCGCCACCATGAGTTCGATGGAGTGAATTGGCGTAGTAATCAGTAACTCTAAATTGCCGCGTTCTCGTTCTCGAACAATGGCTGCACTGGTGAACAAGATCATCGTCATGGTCAGAATCACGCCCAATAAACCGGGGACAATGTTCACCGCCGAGCGCCGACTCGGGTTGTAATACAGCGCAACTTCAAAGGTTTTGGTTGGGGCAGGGCGTATCTCAAAATCAAAATCCGTTAACGGCATGGTTTGTAGTGAGAGAATTGCCGAGCTGATCATGGTGTCTGAACCATCTACAATCCACTGCCCAAGCTCTCGCCCTTGCACCATACGTTGGGTTAAGTCGCTAGGCAGAATTAAAGCCGCTCGCACCAAACCGTCTTGAATGGCTTGTTCTGCTTCTGATGCGGTAGCGAAGGTTTCGACCACATCGACCACTTGCGTTACTTTAACGGACTCGGTAATTACACGCCCGGCAGTACTGCCACTTTGATCGACGACGCCAACGGGGATGTCGCGAATATCCGTATTAATGGCAAAGCCGAATAGCAGAAGCTGAATCAGGGGGATCATTACGACCATGCCAAAGGTAATGCGGTCACGTGAAAGCTGACGGATCTCTTTGATCATTACCGCTTTCATACGGGCAATAGATTTCATCATTGGCGACCTTCTCCCGTCACGCTGACAAACACATCTTCCAAGCTAGGACGAGCAATGTTCATCTCGCAGCCATCAAGCTCAGGAAAGGTTTGGGTTAACCATTCGATCGGTTGTTCGATGTGCTGGTGGATTAAAATGCGTAAGCGAATGCCTAGCTGTGCGGCTGAGCGGACTTCTTCACGCTGAATGACTTTCTCTTTTAGCTCGCGTAGGTTGTCCGCTTTGACTTCGACGATGTTAACGCCCATTTGCGCCATGAGTTCTTCTGGCTCACCATCGGCGCGGATTTCCCCCGCTTCCATAATCGCCAGACGATGGCAGCGTTCTGCTTCGTCCATGTAGTGCGTAGTGACCAAAATCGTCGTGCCTTGGTCAGAGAGGTCAAACAACTGCTCCCAGAAATCGCGTCGGTTCTCTGGGTCAACCGCAGACGTGGGTTCATCAAGAAACAACAATTCTGGTTTGTGCATAGTGGCTGCGGCAAGAGACAAGCGTTGCTTCTGGCCGCCGCTCATTCCTCCGACGCGCTGTTTACGCAGTTGGTCGAGACCGTAGGTGGCTAGTTGTTCTTCGATGCGAGCCTTTAGGGCCTTGGTTTCCATACCAAAGATTTGTCCAATAAACTCAAGATTCTCTTGAACCGTCAGGTCATCATAGAGGGAAAACTTTTGTGTCATGTAGCCAATCTTGAGGCGCAGAAGCTCAGATTGTTTTGGGATCTCTAGCCCGAGTACATCGACATTGCCCTCGCTTGGGCTAAGCAAGCCCGTCAGCACACGAATGGTTGTCGATTTACCGCAGCCGTTCGGGCCAAGAAAACCATAAATACTGCCTTTGGGCACATTGAGCGTGATGTTGTTGATGGCGGTGAAGTCACCAAACTTCTTCACTACATTTTCAGCTTGAATCGCGAATTCGGTCATTGGCTTACTCCACCAAATCCACTTGCGCTGGTATACCTGAAGGCAAGGATTGTGCGGAGTCTTGAAGGTCGACTTCTGCTAGGTACATCAAACGCGATCGTTCTTCCTCGGTAAGCGCGAAATAAGGCGTGAATGAAGGCTCAGTCGCAACCCAACGAACGGTGCCGCTATATGGTTGCTCAACGCCATCTACATGCACGTTAACCGTTTTACCCGGCACAAAATCGACTCGGTAGTTGGCAGGAACGTAAACGCGAGCGTATGGGACGCGGCTGGCTTGTATTACAGCAACTACACCATTCACAGGAACGCGTTCGCCAAGGTTAAACGGTAGGTTATCTAACAAGCCATCTCGCGTGGCGGTGATGGTGAGTTCTGCCAGTTTCTGTTCTTGTAGTGCCACATCGGCTTTTGCTGCCATGAGTGCGGCTTTTGCTTGTTCAATATCTTCAGGACGAGAGCCAGCGGTCAGTTTGCTGAACTCTTCTTGTGAGGAGTCTAGCTCTGCACGGGCAGAATCTCTGGCTGCTAAAGCGGTGTCTTTTTCTGATTGGCTGATGAGTTTTTTACGAACTAACTCCGCTTTACGTTGGTAGTTCTTTTGCGCTTCAATCAATTGAGCTTCCGCTCTGGCAACGCGAGCTTGCGCTGCGGCAATGTCTTCTGGTCGCTCACCATTGGTCAATTTCAAAAGATAGGCGTCAGCCTTGGCTTGTTCGGCAACGGCGTGAGCTAAAACGGCTTCTTGGTTCTTTGTATCGAGCTGAACCAGCACTTCTCCTTCGGTGACTTGGCTGCCTTCCTTAATGGGTAGGGCACGAATTATCTCGCTAGAGGTGGCAGTGAAGGTTACGCGGTCACGTTCTAGTGTGCCAAGGGCTTGCTGTCCGTCATCTTTGGAACAGGCAGTTAAAAGAGTCAGGGCTAGGGTGCCAAGAATGATTCGCTTCATCATGCGACGCTTCCTCTAAGAAGGTGAGCTCGAACTCGTATCAAGCTATAGAAGAGTATGGGACTGCATTCAGTGTAACGTGAGTCAGTTTTGTCCGGCTAGGAAGTTAATTCCTTCAATATTCATCAATTGATTAATTATTGAAGTTGGCTTGATCCTGCGGAAGCCGTGCTTTACTTGGCTCTTTTAAGTTGATTACATGAATATCATTTAAACAAAAATCTTGCCTTTCATGTAGAGCACGCCGTCGCCAGACACTCTTACTTGTTCGCCAATAACTTCACAATGAAGAATACCTCCGCGCTGAGAAGCTTGGTAAGCAACCAGTGATGTTTTGCCTAATTCTTCTGCCCAGAATGGTGCTAATCCAGCGTGAATCGAGCCAGTTACGGGGTCTTCGTCACCACCATTTGCAGGCCAAAAGTAACGAGATACAAAGTCTTGTTGATCGCCTTTCGCGGTAACGACCACATCGTAAGGAGCGAGTGTCTTGAGGTGCTCTGAACGGTATTGAACCTCAAGTACCTCCTGCTGGTTGCCGACCACCACGAAATACGCTTGAGGGCTAAGCAGTACGCGTTCCACATCGCAACTTAGGCCTTCAATCAATGCCGAGGGAATATCAGAAACGGCTTTTGGAGGACGAGCAGGGAACGTCATCTCGATCTTACCTTGCGCATTCTTCTCTACGGTGAGAGTTCCTACTTCCAGAGTATGAAATTCAATCGTGCCATTAATGCCAAACTCATCAAACAGAACTAACGAAGAGGCCAGTGTTGCGTGTCCACAGAAATCGATTTCAGTAATCGGAGAGAACCAACGAATCTCATATCGGTTTGCGCCAATGGATTTTAGAAAAGCCGTTTCCGACAAGTTGTTTTCTGTCGCGATATTTTGCATCAATTCTGGGGCTAGCCATTCCTCTAACGATATCACCGCTGCTGAGTTGCCTTTGAATTGCGTATCGGTGAAGGCGTCCACCACGTAGATATCCAATTCCATTTTCCTTCCTTATTCCGTGAGCGATTAATTAGCATAAACCAAGTGCAATTAAGAGAGTAAGAAGTTTGTGTTAGAATCTTAAAGTGTCAAAATTATAGATTATTTTGTGTTTTTTGATACTTGCTGAAAAGGATTCGGACTACTGGGTATTTAGACTAGTGTTGAATTCATTGAAAGGAAGAAAAACATGAAAGCGATCTACAGGTCAGTTTTGGTATTGAGTGTTTTTGCGGTCGGTTCTGCCCATGCATTTGAACTCGTGAGTAGAGATATTCAAGAAGGCCACCCGATGGCGAAGACATTTGAATACTCTGGTTGGGGATGTGATGGCGGGAATCAATCACCACAATTGATGTGGAAAGAAGCTCCAAAGGGCACAAAAAGTTTTGCGATCACCGTGTATGACCCCGATGCACCAACAGGCAGTGGTTTTTGGCATTGGATAGCGTTTAATATTCCATCCACCGTTAGCGAGCTGCCTCGAGGCATTGATATGAACAAGTTAGGTGGCAAAGAATCTCGTATTGACTACGGCACAACGGGGTTCGGCGGCGCGTGTCCTCCAAAGAATGATGGGATGCATCGTTACCAGTTTACGGTGTGGGCATTGCCAACTGAAGAACTGAATTTGGATGAAAACACGCCACCAGCCATTGTAGGGTTTACTTTGAATAGTGTTGCTTTGGGTAAAGCGACATTAACCACGACTTACACGCGATAATTGAATATAAGGGGAGAGAATGGGTCACCAATATCAGGTTACGCTGTTTCGTGCGGAGCAGCAGCAGAAGCTTCGTAATGTCAGGATTCACTCCCCAAGCCTTATTCAGATTGTTAAGGGGAGTAAACATCTTTTCTGGAAAGACGAAGTACTCGACATCCATCATCCAAATATCATGCTTTGTGAAGCAAATGCATCCCTAAATTTTGAAAATCTTCCTCTACAAGGGCGATTTCTTTCTCGAATGTTCAGTTTTCACTGTGTGCCTAGCGATGAAATGTTGGAGCTAAGCATGAGCAACGCATTAGGAAACTATGTACCCGTTGTTGAGACAGATAAAGCATTGCAAGCGACGTTAAATGCTTTGTTTTCGTTTGAGCGGGAAAGCTTAAGTGAAGCGACACAACGCTATTGGATTATGGGTCTATATCAGCAGCTAGCTGAGAGAGGGTTATTGCATCGGTTGTTCTCGAGTTCACATATCTCTTTTAGTCAGAAACTTAGTCGTTACTTATCGCGCTCTCCAGGGGAGGAGCATCCATTAGACATGGTCGCGGGGCACTTTGCTATGAGCCGAGCAACATTGATACGCAAACTGAAACAAGAAGGTACCCAGTATCGTGAAGTATTGGCAGAAGTGCGCCTAAATCACGCACTTTACTTGATGCAAAATGGCTCGTATAACGTTGCGCTGCTAGCACAGTTGTGTGGTTATCAGTCAGAGGGGCGTTTTAGCCAACGCTTTAAAAGTAAGTTCGGCCTAACGCCCAGCGAGTATATTAAAACGGTAGTGAGTTAATGTTTTACCGCTTTTGTATTTTTTGTGCTTTTTAGGTTAGCCATAATATTTGGCCTTCATTCGCAATGCTACATTCACCAAAGCAATCAACACAGGCACTTCGATCAGTGGACCAATGACACCAGCAAAAGCTTGGTCTGAGTTTAGGCCAAACACCGCGATAGAAACCGCAATTGCCAATTCAAAGTTGTTGCCTGTTGCCGTGAAAGCAATCGACGCGTTTTTGTCGTAGTCAATGCCCATTTTCTTACCAACGAAGAAGCTGACAAAGAACATCAACACAAAGTAGATAGCCAGTGGAATTGCTACACGGAATACATCCATTGGCAGTTCAAGAATCATTTCACCTTTCAAGCTGAACATCAGCACGATGGTCGCAAGCAGGGCGATAAGCGTAATTGGTGAAATGCGTGGGATGAACACGTCGTTGTACCATTGTTCACCTTTCGCAGCGACCAGCCATTTACGGCTTAGGAAGCCCGCTAGGAATGGGATACCAAGGTAAATCAGAACGCTTTCCGCGATGTCCATCATCGAGATATCAACCACGAAACCTTCGTAACCAAAGACTGGTGGCAACACAGTGATGAATAACCATGCCATCACACTGTAAGTCACGATTTGGAAAGCGCTGTTTAGTGCAACTAGGGCTGCGCCGTATTCTTTGTTACCGCCACCGATATCGTTCCATACCAATACCATCGCAATACAACGAGCAAGACCGATCAGAATGATACCAACCATATAACCCGGATGATCACCTAGGAAAGTCAATGCAAGGATGAACATCAAAATAGGGCCGACAATCCAGTTCATGACCAAAGACAGCGTGATCGCTTTTTTGTCTTTCGTCACTGTGCCTAGCAGGTTGTAGTTCACCTTTGCGAGTGGCGGGTACATCATCAAAATTAAACCAATCGCTAGCGGTACGTTTGTGCTGCCAACTGACATTGACTCATTCCACTCAGCAACTTGAGGGAATGCTGCGCCAATACCTACACCGATTGCCATTGCAACAAAAATCCACACCGTTAGGTAACGGTCCAAGAAGCTCATTTTGTCGCTGGCACTATTTAAAACTTGAGTAGTCATAGTGTTCTCTTATTCGTTCATCGTCGAAAGGCGATAGTTAAAGGTATAGTTTATCTCTGCACGCCTGACCAGCGTGCAAAGGGAGTTAATCAAATAACTTGGAAAATCCTAGATTGAACTGATCAAACGCGTCGCGTTGAATGCGGTAACACACCTTAGGTGGGTTTGGCTCGGCGCTGATAAAGCCTGCTTGCTTTAGAATACGCAAGTGCTCGGAAACAGTAGATTGCGCAAGACCCAGTTCAGAAACCAAATCACTGTTCAAACAACCGCCCATGGTATCGAGCGTGTGCAGGATATGCAGAATGCGCAAACGTGCTGGATGCGACAAAGCTTTTGCTTGCGCTGCTAGAGTTTGTTCTTTCTCGAGCTGTTGTTGCGTTGTCTGAAAAACGACTTCGCACGTGTCCTTGCACTTATCACTCATTCGCTGGCCTTAATAGTTAATCGTCGAATTGCGATAAAGTGTACGCCTGCTCTGTGGAAGATGCAACAAGTCGATGAAAAAATTAATCGTGAAATAACGATGGATAAAAAGTTGAAAAAATATATCTTTTAAAAACAGTGATATAATTAAAAATTAAGTAGGTTACTAAAAGTTAACTAATTGCACTATATTTCTAGGTTACCATAATAAACCACATCCGACGCACAATGGTTACTGCGTCATCTTGTGAACTTATTTAAAGGTAATCCCATGAGCAACGTACTGATCATCAATGCACACGAACCATCACCATATTCAGAAGGTCGTCTAAATGCTTCTCTTGTCGACAAAGCACAGACGCTTCTGCAAGCAAAAGGCCATGAAGTTCGCGTTGTGACAATGCAAGATGAGATCAACGTAGATGAGCAACTCGCACACTTTGAATGGGCTGATCGCGTGATCATCCAAAGCCCAATCAACTGGATGTCTGTGCCTTGGTCATTCAAAAAATACATGGACGACGTGTTTACTGCGGGTATGGGCGGCGCACTGTGTGCATTTGATG
Source organism: Vibrio sp. SCSIO 43097 (assembly GCF_023650755.1). Classification (NCBI taxonomy): domain Bacteria; kingdom Pseudomonadati; phylum Pseudomonadota; class Gammaproteobacteria; order Vibrionales; family Vibrionaceae; genus Vibrio; species Vibrio sp. SCSIO 43097. The sequence goes on from NZ_CP071841.1 coordinate 36,300, forward strand.
GCCGTAGCGCAGAAGAACCAAAGAAAAACTATGGTACAGGCGGTACTCAAACCAACAGCAAATACATGCTTTCACTGACATTCAACGCACCAGAAGAATCGTTTGATGATGAGAGCGAATACCTATTCCAAGGTAAAGGCGTGGATGATTTGATGTTCCACATGCACGCTAACTTCCGCTTCTTTGGTATGTCAGCATTACCTACATTCGCTTGCTACGACGTGATGAAGAACGCAGATATCGAAAACGATTTTGTTCGTTTCGAAGCTCACATTAACGAAAACTTCTAATCCTTTTAGAAAGATAGTGCGAACTGAATGATGAATTGAGATGGACTGCTGTACGCGGTCCATTTTTATTTGTTTGCGGCGAGGTGACGTTTTTATTACTCTAAAGCACTAAATGTATCTAGCTTACTTTTCGTTACCTAGATTAGGTGCGTATCTTGAGGTGTATTGTGGAAAGCAGAATCAGTGTAGATAGCAAAGGTCGTAAGTCAGTGGCGAACGTATGTGCGGAGCCATGTGCTATCGAGAAAGGGATGCGTTTAATTGGTGGTAAATGGAAAGGTTCTCTGATTTATCATTTGAAAGACGGCCCAGTTCGTTTCAATGACTTAGCACGCATGCTAGGCGGTGCAAGTAAAAAGATGATCGACCAACGTCTTAAAGAGCTAGAAGCGGAAGGTATGGTGGTGCGTAAAGTGATCAGCGACCGCCCAATTGCCGTAAGCTATGAACTAACAGAGTTCGGCCGTACCGCACTTAAGATTCTTGATGATTTGCGAATTTGGTCTGAAAAGCATCAAATTGAGCTTCGTTAAGACCAAAGTAGTTAATCGCAAACGTCACTCTCTTTTGAAAGCTGATTAACAATACATCGCCGTTTATACCCAAGTAACTTAGATGTGCTTCATTCAAATCGTAATTTGTTTCGTAAAACAACGTACTCTTTCGAGTCAGGCATATCGAAGCTACTTGAGCATAATCGTACTTTTTAAGTTTTTGATTTTTAGTTATTATTTTATCATACTTAATAAGTTGTAGAATAAATCACTCACTTCAGTTGAATTTAAAAAAGCACTATTTAATTCCAGTTTCTTTTCAAAATCGGAATATTTATCGAATTCCTCTTTCTCAACTAAACCTATTGGTGAGTTGTCGTTAACGTGGCTTTCATATTTTTTGATGGTATATAATTTAGACTTTTCGTCAAAATATTGAATTATCTTAATGTTAACGTCAGGTCTCTCCGTATTATACGTGATCGTAATTTTTTCATAATCTTTATTAATCGGAGTCGTAAGCCCTGTAGGGTAGATGATTTTAAACCTATTAATGTCATTCTTCTTCGTGCTTTTATAATGTTTTGAGTATGAAAAGTTTTCAATTGCACTTTTAGTGACGATAATTGACTCACCTTTCTTCAAACCGTATTCGGTACATTCATAATCGTCGACAACCGTAGAATTTTTTTTCTTTTCAATCAGGTAGGACATGCTTGCAGATGTCCCTCCGTGTTCCAGTTTTTGTTGGTTTACAGAACAATAGAAATGACCTTTGTCCACCGTCATTGCGTTGACTTGTTCCGGGTTTGAAATGGTGGGATGTATATCTTTTGCTGGATCGTTGTCGCTTCCTCCTGAACCGCATCCAACTAATCCGATACAAACGGCTATATAAAGCAAAGAGATTTTATTCATACTGTATTTCTCAATTAAGATGTGTGATTGCAAATAACGATTAATTACATTTTTATAAAGTGAAATGTTTTTTATTTTTAATTGAACGGTGTTTTATTGGTAATTTAATCGTTTGCTTTTATTTTGTCTCTTACGGTATCTATGTTTTCATTTATGGTGTGAATTGTTAGAAGTGCACAATTGTGAGTTGCAGTAGCGATAATAATCGCTAGCTAACTACTTGTGTAGGTATCGTTATGATTTATACATCCGTTAAGTCTAAGTTTTTAGTCTTAATTTCATGTGTTTATCGTGAAAGTGACTTAGAAGTAAATACTTAACGTTGTTTGAGGGGAGTCTGGGCTTCACTAATCTTGTTTTTCATCAAGACGTTGTATAATGAACAAGGACTCTATTTCCAACTTGTTGATACATATCAGATCTCACGGATCTGATATGCATTCCAAGTTATTCTCACTAAGGCAAGAATCCTAGCTTATTTAAGGATAGAAAGTTTACTTGGGTGTAGAAGATATTAGTAATCCAATGTGCCACGGATAGGGTAGTTATTGTTTGGATCGCGAATCCATGCCAATCCGCGTGATAGTGCGCCAAGCTCAGGGCGAACAAACGGGTTGTTTGAAATATCCACCACGTGTAAGTCGCCGTGTTCATTCACCACAAACAGACCTGGTTCTGCGAAATTATGATCGGTTTCCTGTTCAGATCGAGGAATAGATACATACAAGCCTAGCGTTTTCATTTGTTCTTCGGTCAGGCCGTAAGCGATAGGGAAGCTGATTTCGAGTTTCTCTAGATGCCCCTCTAGCTGTGCTTTTGAGTCGCCAGAAACGGCAAGAATATCGACGCCAGCATCAGCGAAAGCCTGTTTGTAACTCTCAAGCTCGTTGAGGTACTTAGTACAAAGAGGGCAGTGTTTACCACGATAAACGAATACTGCTTGCCAAGTCGCATCACCTTGCGGCTGACCCAACGTTACGCTTGAACCATCTAGCAAAGTGGCTTGAAGATGAGGGAAGCTGTCGCCCGCTTTAAGTTTCACTGAAGTTGCCATATTGACTCCCGAATTGGTGGTGTATATCCATGAATGCCCCTTTCTCAACAAAGCGATTGGGGGATGAGACTTCAATGTAGACTCTGTTTTGCGGTGTTTCAACTAGTTAACTTTTAGTAACCTGCAATAAGGTAGTAGAGTGCAAAAGATGAAAAAGCAGAACTTAAGATACAACGAAGTGGGGGTGTAGTATCAGGAGCTAAGTTCTGCTTGAGGTTAGGCTATGACCACTGGAACATATCGTTAAGATAAACCAGAGTCATCACTTCTATTTTATTACTCGATTGAGCTAGGCGTTGCTGAAAAAAGTACGCCATCATTGGCTTCTTCATTTTTTCCTCCTTTAGCTGACGAGTAAATTATGCGTATAAAAGGGGATATAAAAAAGAGAGTGCTTTTGTTGGCTTTTTTCCTAATAACGTAAATATATGGGGCTTTAAAGCCGAATTTGGAGGTTAATTGTGGAAAAGGGGAACAGATAATTAGGAAGTTTTCTTATTTTATTACCGCCAACTTAAGTAAACTATTCCTATCCACAAACTTCACAGATCTAAGGTTGATTCAGTGTCTGATCTCAATTTGTTTCGCTATTACCAACGATTACTCTCGTTTAGTGTTGGTGATGAAACAAAAACCACGTTACAGGACATTGCTGACATAATGTTCACTTCTTCTCGGCATGCTCGTAGCCTGCTAACGCAGATGCAGCAGAAGGCGTGGTTGAGCTGGCACCCGAAAGCTGGGCGGAACCAACGATCGACTCTTATTCTGAATATGGAGTTAGACGTTTTAAAAGAGAGCTTGGCTCTTGAACGTATCAAGCTAGGCAAGTATGAAAAAGCACTGGCGATATTAGATGAAGACGAAATGGCATTTGGCCGTTTGTTAAAAACAACGTCTGGTGCTTCTGTGCAAGAAGGACAGCTCAATATTCAATTAACCTATAAGCGAATGTTTGAGCGCGTCGTTCCACATCAACTTCAGCGTAGCAGCGAACGTTTCTTATTAAGGCAAATCTATTGTTGCTTAGTTTCGAGTGATCACAATGGGAAAGTGCAACCAGAACTCGCACATCACTGGCGTTATGACGAAGACACCTACGAATGGACTTTCTACCTTCGTCCAGGTCTGACTTTTCATAATGGTAATTCCATTGATGCAGAAACAGTGGTTAGCTTGTTTGCAAAGTTGAGTTCACTACAGTACTACGAAAAAGAGTTGGCACATGTTGCTAACATTACTGCGCCAACGCCATTGAAAGTTGTTTTTAAGCTTAATCGAGCTGACTTGGGCTTTGCTGGACTTATTTCTGGAGTGAAATACGGCGTTCAACCAGTAAGCCAAGTTAACGTAGCGAATAACAAGCTGGTGGTCGGAAGTGGCCCATTCTCTGTTGTCGAGCACAATGAAAGTCGTTTAAAACTGCAAGCATTTAATGGTTACTATGCATGTAGAGTTCTAACGGATTTGGTGACTATCTGGATTGTTAATGACGAGCAAATGGAGAACCCGTCATTGGCAGCAAATACGTTGCAAAGGGATGCTTCGCCCGAGGAGGATTTGTGTGGACACTATATGTCGACGCAAAACCGAGAAAACTCATCGGCGAGCAAGCGTAGTCGAATAGAAGATGGTTGCTTATTCGCCTTATTTAATCAGCACGCTAAGCACAAACTCTCTTTAGCGCAGCGCCGTTATATTAGTGAGCTAATTCAGCCTGAGCACTTGGCCGAAGTTATGCGCCGCGAGAATATTGTATTTGGGAGTATACCCGCTTATAACCTGCTACCAGGTTGGAAGCCAGTGCTCCGTCCGTTCAGTGAGCCGCTTAAGTTACCTAAACACATTACGATAGCCGGATATAACTATACCGCGTTGCGTCGCTGTGCGCGGGCTATTTCTAATCGTTTGGTGAGTGTTGGCAGTAAAGTAGAAATTGTTATGTATTCCTATCGTGAGCTGAACGAGAAAGCTAAGAATGGTGAGCTAAATGAGACGATGGTCGTGACGAACATAAACCTAGATGATAATCGTCATGCCTCAGCGTTCACGAACTTCTTCAGCAACGCTGTGCTATTCCACACTTTGGGAGAGAAGAACGCACAATGGTTAGATGAACAACTACAGAGAGTCAGATCTTTCGTTCCACTTGAGGACTACCTTAATGCATTGGAGCCAATTGCATCGACGTTGATCAGCGAATACTGGATTGCACCCATGTTCCACCATACACAAACTTTGCGTTTCCAAGGTGTTTTAGAAGACGTCGCTCTTACTAACTGGGGTTGGCCAGATATTCGCTCGGTGTGGTCTGCGGATTAACTGCCTTAGTTATATAGCAAAGCGCTGCTTCACGAATTCAATGAAGGCTCTGGTTTTCGCCGATTGATAGATGAGCTGCGGATACACCAAGTACACCGCGTTGTGCTGGTGGTAAGTTTCTTCCGATAGAACCTGCACTAGACGGCCGTGCTCAACGTCTTGTTCGACAAAGTAACTTGCTAACCGAGCAATGCCATTGCCAGACAGGGCTGATTCTTTGAGTAAGCGGTTTTCATTGCTTGAAAGCCAACCTTGGGTTTGAACTGTTCCCGTTTTTAACGGCCACTCTTTTTGATGCAATGTGGTTAAGCATTGATGCTGTTTTAAATCCGCTAACGTCTCCGGCGTACCTTCTTCTTGCAGATAATGAGGAGAGGCAACCAGCCAGTGGTGGTAGTCCAAAAGGTGATGAGCAATCATATTCTCTGGCGGCGTTCTTGTCGCTCGAAACGCAAAATCAACGCTGGTTTCCGTCAGATTAAACGCTTGATAGCTAGAAAGAATCTCGAACTCTACGTTTGGATGTAAAGCGCGAAACGCTACGCACAAATCATGCAGCACCGCTTCAGCAAACATCTTGGGAGCGGTAAGACGAATCAGACCGTCTATTTGTTCAGATCGCTGACTTAAACTCTTTTCCATTTCCACTACGCGGCGTTTGAGATCTTCCGCTTGTGCAAAGATCGATTCACCTTCTGCTGTTAGTCTCACGCTGCGTGTGGTTCGAACAATCAAAGGCGTTGCGAGTTCCGATTCCAAACGCTTGATTTGTTCCGACAGGTAACTTTTAGAAATGCCAAGTTGCTCCGCTGCTCTAGAAAAATTGAGTGTTTGAGCCACTTCAGCAAACAGCATCAGTTTTTCGATTCTCTTATAATCTGCCATCTTGATTGCTCGTCTTTATTGTTCGCTTTAATTGTTCGGTAGCGAGGATAATGAATTCGATTTTACGGTATTAAACTAATTTTTACGAACGGTAAGATGGTTAGAGTTAACTTAAGAAATTGAAGATGCAGAAATCGGAAAAGTGAGAATAACGATGAACAATCCAACACTACCGCTCGCCAAAACCTTACCTAACGTTAGCCGCTTGGTCTTCGGCTGTATGGGACTTGGAGGGGAGTGGAATCGCAACCCATTAACCGCCCAAGATGAAAACCAAGCTTATGCCGCTGTCGAGGCTGCATTAGAGGTTGGCATCAATCTCTTTGATCATGCGGATATCTACAAATTCGGTAAGGCAGAAGAAGTGTTTGGGTGCATCTTAGCCAATGACTCAACCTTACGAGAGCGAATTTATCTGCAATCCAAGTGCGGCATCCGTCTAGGAGATGAGCAAGGTGTTAAGCAGTATGACTTCTCTGCCAAATGGGTGACGGCTTCTGTTGAGGGCATTCTTGAGCGCCTTGGCGTGGAAAACCTTGATGTTTTGATGCTGCATCGTCCTGATCCTCTGGTTGAATTTGAAGAACTGGGCACAGCGCTCCAAGCACTGAAACAAGCTGGCAAAGTTAACCACTTCGGTGTTTCTAACATGAACAGTGCTCAAATTGATCTTCTTCAACAAGCAACGGGCGAAGTTATTGTGGCGAACCAGTTGGAAATGAGTCTGGCTAAGTCTGACTTCATAAAGCAAGGCATGGGGCTTCCTTCGTCTGCATCTGACTACGTTGTAGGAACACTGGAGCATGCCCGTAAGCACAATATCCAACTGCAAGCGTGGAGCAGTATGGCGCAAGGAAGATTCTCAGAGCGTGGCTTACATTCTGATGATCACAACACCAGACAGACGTCGGAGATGGTGATGGCGCTGGCAGCTGAATATGGCGTGCCGTCAGAGGCGATTGTTTTAGCCTTCTTGACGCGTCATCCAAACCAAATTCAGCCTGTTATTGGGACTGCAAACCCACAGCGTATTCGCGCTTGTGCTCAAGTAGAGAACGTCACGCTATCACGCAGCCATTGGTATGGATTGTTCGAGAAAACCCTTGGTCATGAGATCCCTTAGGAGAGAAAAATGAAATACGTACAAGTTCAAACTCTAATTCAAACGGCATTGGAAATTGCGACTGCTCGCAAGCAAAACATTGCGGTTGCCGTGGTTGATACACATGGAGAATTGCTCGGTTTTGCCCGAATGGATGATGTGAGTGTGCAAGCAGGTTTGTTGGCACAGAACAAAGCTTACACCTCGGCTAGAGACCGTCAGCCTAGCGGCAATCTGGGTGCTTGGGCTCGTGAGACGGGTAAGCAGTTGAGTTATTGGACTGACCCGAAGATCACAGGCTTTATGGGTGGTGTGCCTATAGAACAAGAGGGGAAAATCGTCGGTGCAATTGGTATCAGTGGTTTGGCTGAGCAAGATGATGAAGCACTTGCGATGGAAGTATTAAACGCGCGTTGAGTATAATGTTTATCAGTAGGTGTGATGCTTTGTCCAGCTTTGTACTCACTGTAGGGACTCAAGTTCACAGGCTTCGTCGAGTCACAATGCTATCTAATAGCCTGAAGTAAGCAGAAGTTGAAATCGCGAACTATGATTAATTTATTTGAAAGCTTTGAGGCCTAAATATGTTTCATAAGGTATTCGTTTCGCTATTTTTTGTTCTCCTCTCAGGCTGTGGTACGAGTGACAGCGCGTTAAAAGAGAGCGGTTATGATGAAGCTTATATTCAAGGCTTTCATGACGGTCGGCATAGTGGTATGCAAGAGGCAGGGAATGATTTTGAACACTATATTAAGGACGAAACAAGGTATCAAACCGACTCCGATTATCGACAAGGCTGGGATGCTGGTGAGGTAGAGGGTAACAAGTTACAAAAGCAGGCGACCGCGATAGGACAAGGCATGATTGATAATTCGTATGAAGAACGTGATGTCTTTGATCCTGATAAAGTGGCGAAAGATGCAATAAAAGGCGTTGATACATCGGAATTAAAAAGCCTAGAGTAACGGACTGATATAAAGAATAAAACTCGTCATTTGACGAGTTTTATTTTTGTCTAAACGATTCATGTTTCAACGCTCAACAGGGCATTCATCGTTTGAGTATGAGTAATGTGGTTAATCACCTTTCTTGTTCTTTTGTTCAAGGATTAACGATAACAGGCGAACGAGCAGGGACTGAGCTTCCGGTGAGAGCAATCGCGCCACGGCCGTTAAGTCATTTGCTGTGACATGCTGAACATCACGTACATCTAAGGCAATATCTAGGTCAGTCAAATGAAGCGAACGCAATATGGCACGATATTGTGAGAGTTTAAGATCGGACTCTCCGCGCTCGATCCTTTGATATGTTTTTACGCTCATTCCAGCGATGTTTGCCATTTGCTCACGGGAGAGGCCATTCGATTTTCGTCTTGCGATCAGTGCTTGAATTATAGGGTCTACCTGCATGTGCTCTCCTGAAAGGACAGTTTTGACCTAAACGGAGCAAGAAGTGGACCAGTTTAACCACCACATATTTACCTGCTTTGCAATCAGTATAAAAATAACTGTCTTATAAAAACGTAAATATTTTAGTCAGTTATTAACTCAATGGAAAAGTATCAATCATACAAATCAATAGAAACGAAAGCTTCTATTCGCAAAATGCAACGCATTTTAGATCATTTATTTAGTGAAATTGATCAGCAACATCGTGAGACTAAAGAGAATGTTGTGACACTGATTCAACAGTCACAACAGCGATTGATGAACTACAAAGAGCTTTACCTTCACAAAGAATCGATAAGTGAAGTAGAGTTGCGGATGGCGCATGAAAATATGAGTGAGACTGAGAAGCAGGTCGCCGATATGGGTATTCCAGTGTTAACTTATATCATTGGCGCGCTAGATAAAGCGTATTAACACAGCCGTAAAGTCGGGCGATACAAGATTTATGGAATTTCGATCAATTGATGCCATCTAAAAGAAAGGATGCAAATGCTGGGGAACCACACCCAGCATTCGGACACTCATTTACCTATATTTTCGAACCGTAAATCAGTGTTTAGAGGTATGTGAACCGAACAGTGTCGGTACGCAGCGAATAATAGCGATATTGTCCGATCTAGGCTACGTCCTTGGAATCTAACACCTTCACTTAACCTGTAAATTAATCTGTACACCCAGCCAAATTGAGCCATTGAGCACGTTCTTCCTTTTCTTTAAGCGATAAAAGACTAATTAGTGACGAAAAAAACAACACATCTTAGGTAAAAGATAAGAGTTGTTAAAATATATCGCTATAAGATTGACCTTTTGCTTTTCAATCGTCCTGCTTATGCCTTACAATCTTTTCGAACCAAATCCATTCATAACGAATGGGGTTGATGAATTAAGATGAACAATTTTGCTTCGAACCCAAAGTTGCGCACATTTCATCAGCGATGACATCGCCAAAAATGACTCTCAAGTGTTCATGTGCAAATGATTAACCACCTTTTGTTGCATGTTTTCTTAGCCATACAGGGCTCTTGTAACATAGTGCTCTTGTAACCAAATTTTGACTAAGTCGGAGCGTTTTGTTGTGTGCTTTAGATAAAGCACAACTGGCGAGAAATTAACGGATTGAATTTAGAGGTATTAACCGTGAACCTAAAACTTGTCGGCAGCTCCCTGATCGTTGCAGGTACTGCTCTTGGCGCTGGTATGCTTGCTATACCAATGGTGCTTGCTCAATTTGGCCTCCTTTGGGGCACTCTTCTTATGTTGTTCATCTGGGCTGGAACGACTTATGCTGCGCTGCTCCTTCTTGAAGCCAGTTGCAAAGTCGGTGGTGGTGTGAGCATGAATGCAATTGCTCGCGAAACGCTTGGTAAAGGAGGCCAGTTGGTAACCAACAGCTTGCTTTACGCCCTGTTAGTTTGTCTATTAATGGCTTACATCATTGGTGCGGGTGATCTGGTACAAAAAGTAACAGCCTCAATTGGGCTTCCAACATCCACGATCGCAAGCCAAGTCGGTTTTACTCTTTTAGTTGGTATCATTGTTTCGGCAGGTACAGGGGTAGTAGATAAGCTTAATCGCGGTTTGTTCCTAGGCATGATCGTAGCGCTGATCCTGACACTTTTTGCGCTTGCACCAAGCGTCTCGTTTGAAGGACTTGATGAGGTTGTGAGCGACGATAAAATGGCACTTATCAAAACCAGTTCGGTGCTTTTCACCAGTTTCGGTTTTATGGTCGTGATCCCATCGCTTGTAACTTACAACAAAGAAGCGAGTAAAACACAGCTGCGTAATATGATTATCGTGGGCTCAACTATTCCGCTTGTTTGTTACCTATTATGGTTGTTAGCGGTTGTCGGCAACCTACCACCTCATGAGCTTGTTCAATACTCCAACGTAACAGAGTTGATCTCGGTACTAGGTCAGCAATACGAGGGCTTAGAGTTCATCCTATCCATGTTTACTGGTTTGGCACTACTAACGTCGTTCTTAGGTGTTGCGATGGCGCTATACGATCAAAATGCAGACCTACTGAAAGCAAGTAAGCCAGTGATTTTTGTTACTACTTTTGTGCTACCACTATTAGGTGCTGTATTTGCGCCAGAACACTTCCTAGCTATTCTCAGCTACGCGGGGATTATTCTTGTGTTTCTCGCGGTCTTTGTTCCATTATCAATGACCATGAAAGTGCGCCGAGTGCCGGTAGAAGATGACAATATTTATGAAGCTGGTGGCGGCGCAATGGGAATGAGCATGATCTTCCTATTCGGCTGTTTCTTGCTGTTTGCCCAAGCAGTATAAAATCACGCTAGCTTATTTAAAAACTGAGCCGCTCGTAGTCAAACGGGCGGCTTTTTTGTATTCATAGCCGAACCCAGGCCACTCGAAGTCATCAGCATTTGTGATGTTTGACGTTTCTCTGATAATCACGGTTAGCGCTGACTTTTTAGTAAAACTCCTTAGCGAAAGGCTGACATGTACAGTGATTCACCCTTCTATTATATCGATGTTGATATGAATAAGAGGCTCTGTTGTGTCAAAGCAATTATCTTTTTCCATGGTTGGCGTTATGTTGTCTTTAGGTGTGTTGAGTACAGAAGCGGTGGCTGACCCGAAGCATAAGCATGGACATCGGTACGATCACGATCATGCGCATCACCACCATCATAAACACAAGCGCAAGCACAAGCATAAACACAAACATCGTGACGTTATTTATGTGGAGACCAGACGACCAAGGCGCAGTTACTATTACCATGACCGAATTCCTCGGAATAGTACCTACATAAAGATTGGAGATTTCACTTATCTAAAAGTGGACGACCGCTATTATCGTCGTTCTAATGATCGCTATATCCATGTCGAGCTCAATTAAACTTGAAAGGACACATAGTCGGCGTTCTTGTAATGTTGAGCTTAATAGCACCAACATGGCACATGTAACATCGACCAATACTAGGGTAGAGGGTTAAAAACAAAAACAGCGAGCCGGTGCTCGCTGTTTTTGCTTAAATGAGTGTTAGACAGTAAATCTATTTAAGATTTGATCTTGTTTATGTACATCTTCTTGTTGCGCCTGCATCGCGTCGTTGGTTCGATTTGCCGATTCGGCGACTTGAGTCGATAGGTCTTTAATATTCACCGTATTGTTGTTGATCTCTTCAGCGACAAGGCTTTGCTCTTCCGCTGCTGAGGCAATTTGCAAGTTCATATCGGAAATACGCTGAATCGCATCACGAATGCGTTGTAACGCACTATTTGCTAAACCCGCTTTTTCAACGGCCTCTATAGCACTACCTTTGCTTTGATGCATGGCATTTGCCACAGATGAAGCGCCAGATTGTAGTTGCTCAATCATAGTACGAATCTCTGTTGTCGACTCTTGGGTACGTTGTGCCAGTGTACGTACTTCATCTGCAACAACGGCGAAGCCTCGGCCAGATTCTCCCGCACGTGCAGCCTCGATTGCGGCATTCAACGCGAGTAAGTTCGTTTGGTCCGCAATATCGTTGATGACTTTTAGAATCGTTTCGATATTGGCGGTAGCAGATTCCAACACTTGTACTTCTTCGACTGCAAGGTCAATGCTATCGGAAAGCATGTTTATCGTTTGTGTCGATTCACCAACGATAGAAGACCCCTCAACCGTTGCTTGGTCGGCTTCTTTGGCTGCACTTGCCGCACCTTGCGCATTATTAGCAACCTCTGTCGCGGTGACAGACATCTCATGCATCGCGGTAGCAAGTTGTTCTAGCTCTTGCAGCTGAGTGTGAATTGCGCCTGCCGAGTCTTTTGCGCCCTCAGCGGTGATTTGAGTTCCATTTAAAATTTGATCAGAAATACGTTTCGACTCAATGATTTGCTGTTGTAAGTTCTCCATGAACGTATTGAAGTTTGTGGCAAGCTCAGAAAACTCTTGGTCAGTATCTGTTTCGAGGCGTTGTGTAAGGTCGCCTTTCCCTGATGCTACATCTTTAATCGCATTGTTTAGCGTGTCCAAAGGACGCATGAGAGTGCGAATCAACAGAGTTAGGGCGATAATAGATGCAATCACGGCAATGATTGAATAAATAATAGCGTTGTTACGAAGCTCTCCTACGGCAGAATAGGCAACAGCTTCATCGATCACCGAACCTACGTACCAGTTCTCGCCAGGAATGTGAGTCAGGTTAACCATGTAGCGGTTGCCATCAATCTCAACATGTTGTGCTGATTGCGTAAGTTCGATTTGTGGGAGGTAGCTACCGACTTTCTCACCGTTGTATTTACTTTGAGGGTGAGCAATGGTTGTGCCATCAGCGGTGACCAAAAATAAGTAACCAGCATCAAACAGATTCACTTGGTTGACGAGATCAGAAAGGGTAGTTAATTCGAGGTCATAAAACATACCGGCTAAAAACTGGCCATTTTCTTTTACTGGCGTACCAACAGAGATGATAACGTTTTTCGAAGACGCATCGACGTACGGATCGGTTACGACCAAATCGCCTTTGCTCTTAGCTGCAATAAACCAAGGACGCTGACGTGGGTCGTAGTCTGGGCCCGCATCCCAGCCGTCGTCATTTTCAATCACAAAGCCATTACTTTCATAACCAAAACCGATGGCAAGGAAGCTGCTTTTTGGCGTGGGTCTTTCAAGTATGTTTTGAACATAGCTATGTGAACTGGGGTCAAGCTCAATCACTTCAGTAATGGAGCGAGCGAGATCCTTCTTTGCATTCATTTCTGATTGCACAGTGTTACCAACACTGGTCAATATCTCGTTTACACTTGAGTCGATTTGCTCCTGAGTTTGGGAGCGGATGGTCATAACTTGTTGTGTCGACAATAACGACACGGTAATTAGCAGCAAAAATGAAGAGGCTGTGACAACCTTATGTCTGAATTTCATGAGCTTTCCTCTGATTCTCCCGGTTGGTTCCACTTTGCTTTCGCCTCTTTTAAACCGAGCGAATTGGGCATAAAGAGAAACCTATTGTGTTTGGTTATATTTTTATCGACATCTTTGTCAAAAACATGAACTCATTTGTCGTCTTTTTTAACTAAATTTAAACAAAACGGTAGTTTACGTTAAAACTTGTGAGTGTGATCATGTTTGCGAGCTCGATTAATGAAATCGTCATAATGAAAAGAATTGCTTAACAAATAGTGGCATCAACTGGCTTTGCAGGTGAGGTGATGAAAATTTTGTTGGTGCTGGCAGGTGTTTTGTTGAAGTTTTGTCTTTGTAAATTATGAGCTTTTTACTAAAAGCCTAATGTGAACGGAGTTTTGGGTATAAAAAAGGCCCCGACGATGCGGAGCCTTTGTTTATTGACGTCTCGATTTTAGAAAATAAGATGAGCAACGCCAGCAATCACAGGTAACGTGATTAACGTACGTAAAATGAAGATTACGAAGAGCTCTACAATGTTTACTGGAATTTTGCTGCCTAACAGTAGGGCACCTACTTCCGACATGTAGATAAGCTGAGTTACTGACATTGCTGCAATAACAAAACGTGTCATTTCGTTATCTATTGAGGCCGCTAAAATTGCTGGAATAAACATATCTGCAAAGCCAACAACGATTGTCTGTGATGCTGCAACAGCTTCAGGGACTTGCAGTAGCTCTAGGTATGGGATAAACGGTTGACCCAGAATTGCAAATACAGGCGTGTATTCTGCAATCACCAATGCGACGGTACCAAGACCCATAACTACAGGTAGTACGCCAAATACCATGTCGACTGCGTTGTGTACGCCTTCTTTAAATACAGACTGAACCGATGTGACTTGACCAGCACGCTTAAGAGCTAGATCCATACCCCAAGAGAATGTGGTGTGGCCTTCTGGCACTGCATCTGCGTCTTTATCTGGGTTGCTGCCGTCAATGTAGCGATCTTTCTTCAGACTAAGCGGAGGCAGGCGAGGAATGATAATCGCAGCTACGATACCAGCTAGACAGATAGCGCCGTAGAAAGGCAAAAATAAGTGCTCTAGTTTTACCTGAGCGATAACAACTAAGCTAAACGTGATCGATACTGCTGAGAAAGTGGTCCCGACAACAGCCGCTTCACGCTGAGTATAAAACTTATTTTCGTATTGCTTGCTGGTTAGCAAGATACCAACACTTCCGTCGCCTAACCAAGATGCCATACAGTCAATTGCACTGCGGCCAGGTAGGTTGAATACCGGACGCATTATTTTACTGAGTAACGCACCAAATAGCTCCAGAAGACCGAAGTTCAAAAGAAGCGGAAGCAGTAAACCCGCGAAAATGAAAACGGCAAACAGAGTAGGTAGAAGACCAGTAAGAACAAGCCCGCCAGTGTTCTCTTCCCAAATTGCTTTTGGACCCACTTCGAAGAACGTCATTAACACGGCAGCGCCGCCGATTAAACGAACAACGAGCCAAAGTGGAGATGGGTTGAAGAGACCGTTTAAAAAACCATTACGTAAAATTGCAGCTGGCTTAAAAATTTTGCAAAGAACAGAAGCAACGGCCATGAAAGCGATGATACTGGTGACGATAGCAATCAAGGTATCGCCTAACACCGCTGGGATGACTTTTGCCATCACGGCAACGGGAATGGTTAGGCCGCCATCGTAAGAGATCGGAGCCATAAAGAGTAGAAGACCAATTAGGGAAGGGATGAAAAACATCCAAAAGTTGCCCTTAGGAGCTTCAGTAGCATTAGTGGTGTTATGCATAGTTGTCTCGTGTTACTACTAGTCAATACTTGCCATTTCCATGGCATAAATATTCACTAAACATCCGTATTTAATCACAGTTTTGCGGAGGGTACCCGCAAACTGCATCCATTGCAATACTATTCATTAAATACATCTAGTTATTCAGCCGATTTGTCGGGTAATTGGTCAAATAACATCTAAGTGTATGCGAATATGTTGCTTGTGTTAGAAAATTGTAGCACGAGAGGCGAATTGCGCAGTGAATTATGGGGCGCATTGTGACTGGAATAATAAAATGGTAAACAAATGTGATTTTGATCTAACTAACTTCTTTGCCAGAAATTCAGTTAGCCTTATCTATTCTAAGGTTTTTAGTGGTGTCAAAATACCGTTCAGCGTTTCTTGTACCGTTGCAGTGTGAACTTATTGAGCCAAATCCGATTGAAGCATGTCGCTTCAATCGGATCGAAATTTTATGCTTTTTGTTGACGGCTAAGTATGTATAGGTAACTCCAGTAAATCAGAGCTGTAGAAAAAGCCAATATTGCTGGGAAAACCAGCGTATATAAACCATATACCGTAAATAGAGCCGCTCCCGCGACGCCGCCAAACAAAAAGCCAAAGAAAATGAATAGGAATAATTTTGCTTTACGTCGGTCAAATTGACGACCTCTCAAGCTCTCTCCAATCATAATCCCTAGATCGGTGATGATTCCGGTCATATGTGTGGTTCTGACTACTGCGCCGCTAAACGTGGTGATCATTGCGTTTTGTAATCCACATGCTGCTGATGCTAGATATTGGCCGTACAAATCCCCTTGCACCAAAAAGCCCAAGCTGAGTAAGAGCAAGCTCCCTTCTATGCACAGTGCAACACCATATCTTCGCCCTAGTTTTAACGCACTGCTTTCAATAAAAAAGCCGCTAAAGGCAGCGCCAATCAAAAAGCTAAATACGATGAAGAGCAGGTGAATGGAGCTATCCACACCTGTTAGCAAGCTGTTCCCTAGCTGAGTTACGGTTCCCGAAAGATGAGTTATCGCTTGGTGTTGAAAGCCGAGAAGACCAACGGCGTTGACGCAGCCCGCGAGAAGAGCTAGTAGAAACGCGCCATATTCCACCCAACGAGGAAGTCTGGAAATCACAATAAACCCCCACCAAATATTAGGAGCCGATTATAACGCTCACACCGAGTTACGAAACCCTTTACAGTAAAACTCGATTGATCATTCTCAAAAAAATCTCACTTATAGGGCGTTTGTCCGAGCCAAAGTAAATACGTGAACGTGGATTGCCCGCTAGCAGATGTGTTCCGTTGTGCATTCGAAACTCACCCACCCGTGTTTCATTTGTTCATAGACTGAAACCGTAGGTTGGTGGAACTCTTTATCAGTAAATAGACCGACGGGAATGATCATGATTTCTGGGTATGCAGAAACGAACAACCTCATTGTCGTGCCGCAGGATGGACAAAAGTCATACTGAACCTCACTGCCATCATCGCCAATTCGGGTATAGCTAGTGAATTCACCGTTTAAAGTGACGTGCTCTTTTTCAAAGCGAGCTTGTACCCCAAAAACACTGCCAGTTCGTTTTTGGCATTCGAAGCAATGGCAGACAGACGTGTGGGTGGGCTCTCCCTTACAACGGATCTCAACTAAACCGCAGGCGCACTCGCATGTATGAATGGTTTTTGTCATCGTGATTACCTATTTGTCCCAATACACCAATAGACCTAGAGCACAGAGCTTATGTCACTGGCTCGTTATGAGCTCTGGACTTGAAACTATTTGGATACAATCAGTTTAGTTTAATTTTGAAACACTTGAAGAGGTGAAATCATTTGGGTATACAATGGTATACTCGCTTTTCGTTTATACCTTGAAACAAGGAACTCTTCATGACTCACAAAAAAATCCTGCCGATACCACTTATTCTACTTATTCCAATCGTTTTATTGGTTGTGGTTGTGATCGCGGGTGTTTATCGTTTTAGTTTGTCTGATGACGAGATCATGGCTAAGTTTCCTCAAACAGAAGTAGAAACGAACGTTATTGTGCAAGAGACGCTTGGTATCACTGCACGTAATCCTTGGACGATCCAAGTCCCCGAGCAGGGTGCGGTCACTTTTCTTGATGAGTGGGATAAAGAAAACGGCTATTTGATAGGTGACTATGATGCAGGTGCGACGAAAGGTCAGGTACTTGTTCCAACTGCGTCGATTAGCCAGCGTGAGATTGAAGGTGTTTCATGGGTTGTTGCATCGATGATTGTAACGACACAAGGTAGCGGTTCGTTTAACTATGTTGGCTTGTTCAAGTTTGACCCCGTGCCGAGCCGAGTTGTACTTTTAGACAGTATTTTTGTTGGTGACCGCGTGAAATTTACTCAGCTCGAATGGAAAAGTGATACAACTATCACGCTTTCATATTTAGCGCACGGTGACGATCAAGCAATGGCAGACAAGCCAAATCAATTCAATTCATCCACATTACAGCGTGTAGGGAATAACTTACATATGCAACAGTGATGAATTTTTTTTGAGTTCTGTAAAAATTCAGTATTTTCTGCGCTAGATCTCGAAATTTCCTAGTGATTTCTTATTCGGGAATGCATAAGCTATGAGCCTTGTTTGAAAGGAGATAGTAATTCCCGTGTCTACAAATGAAATTACAAGACGGTTGCCGAATCTGACAAGTCGTAGAGCGCTGCTGTTATACTCCTTGCCAGTTTTAGTTGCGATTGGTGTTTCTCACTCTCTCAAAGAGTCATCTTTAACCAAAACCATCGCATTGAACCTACCTGAATCTCAGGTCGTTGAAAAAATTCTTGATGCGACAACTGCCGAAGTTGTCACTCCCCCGAACTTCGAATATCAAATCCAAGCAGGTGACAACCTAAGCACTATTTTTAGTCAGCTCGGTTTCGGTTACAGCTCGTTAATGAAAGTAATGGAAACGGATTTGAACTACTTGGCACTTGATACACTTAAGCCGGGCAATACGCTCCGTTTCTGGCGTGATGATGCGACAGGCGAGTTAGCGAAAATGGAACTGCAATTTTCTATTGCAGATAAAGTGGTCTACAAGCTGAATAGTGATGGTAGCTATGACTTTACTGATATTTCCATTCCTGGCGTGTGGAGCCAAGAACCTTTAGTTGGCGTTATTCAAGGCAGTTTTTCTTCTTCTGCGAGTCGTTTAGGTTTAACGTCGGCGGAAGTGAGTCAAGTCGTAAGCTTACTCAAAGAACAACTTAACTTTGGACGTGATCTTCGTGCAGGTGATCGATTTGAAGTTGTTCGTCGCTCACAAAGCATCAATGGTGTACCAACAGGTAAGAACGAAATTGAGGCGATTAAGATTTATAATCGCGGCCGCGAGATCACCGCTTACCTTCATACTGATGGTCAATTCTACAATGCCAAAGGTGAAAGCTTACAGCGCGCATTCCAGCGTTACCCTGTAAGTAGCCGTTGGCGTATCAGTTCTGGCTTTAATCCTAATCGTTTACATCCAGTAACGGGGCGTGTTGCGCCGCACAACGGCACTGACTTTGCTGTACCAACCGGTACACCAGTCGTTTCTACTGGTGATGGTACAGTGATCATGACTCGTAAACACCCTTATGCGGGTAACTACGTGGTTGTTGAGCACGGCAGCAAATACAAAACCCGTTACTTACACCTAAGTAAGATTTTGGTGAAGAAAGGGCAAAAGGTTTCTCGAGGCCAGCGTATCGGTCTTTCTGGTAAAACAGGTCGAGTGACTGGGCCACACCTTCACTATGAGTTGATTGAATACGGCCGTCCAGTTAACGCTATGCGAGCAAATATCCCAATGGCGAGTTCTGTTCCTAAGAAAGAGATGGCTACTTTTGTCGCGAACAGAGATGAAATGGATAGACTATTACGCGATAAAGAGAAAGCAGTGCTGTAATAAAGTACTTCGCTCAAAAAACAAAAAGAGACTAAGCATAGCTTGGTCTCTTTTACTTTGTGCATTAACTAGATTTGAATTCTATGACAGCAGTCTGTTCAGTACGTTAGGCACTCCGCACTTCACGTTCATTTATCAGGTGTACGATTTCTTCAACACTGTGTGGACGAGAGTAAAAATAACCTTGGATGTAGTGGCAGCCCATTTCAATTAACTTTTGTAGTGCTCTATCGTCTTCTACGCCTTCGGCAATCAAATCCACATCAAGCAGCTCTGCCAATTGCGCTATCAAAAACACTACTTGTTCAGAGGTTGTATTTGAGAGCATGTTCTGCACAAAGGTAGCATCGATTTTGATGCTATCAATCGGATAATTGTGTATATAGTTCAAGCTTGAGTATCCCGTACCAAAATCATCCAGTGCGACTTTAAAACCCAAGTATCGCAACGAGTTAAGTACCATCTGTTCACGGCCACTTTGTGAGAGTAAGACGGTCTCGGTGAGCTCTATAACAAAGTCTTTTGCTTCGTGCTGATACTTTTCAACCATGTTGGTTAAGTGATTAATATAACGGTTGGAATCAACCAGCTCATACGCTGAGCAATTGATGGAGAGTTTGACTTTATAGCCTAGGTTCGCTTCGAGTTCTTGCTTTGCGATACACGCGAGTTCAATAATCCGTTCACCTAACTCGATAATCAGGCCTGATTGCTCGGCAGCTTCAATGAACTCCGCTGGAGAGATATTTCCATAGATATTGCTATTCCAACGAGTCAAAATTTCAAAGTAATTCCAGCGGTCGCTCGTGATATCGACGATCGGTTGAACCACTACATATAACTCATCGCTGTCTTGTATATCAGTACTTAGCTGGATTCGCATTGCCTCAATAAGCTGCGTCCTACGGTGGTATAACGCACTAAGGTGTGTGTCGTAATGCTGAATCCGTGTATCGCGGTGTTTTTTACAATCTTTGAGAGCGAGACTGGCATTCAAAATCAGCTCATCGCTGTTCAACATATGTACTGGGGCACGTGCAATACCAATACTAACGGTGAAAGAAATCCGGTTAGATTTGTCGCTGTAGCCGCTTTCAATTTTGTCGAGTACTTCCTGACACACGGCGACAGGATCTTCGTCGTACGTGATGAAGGCGAATTCATCTCCTGCAACACGGAACGCATTGTTTGGCGACGACAAGCTCTGTTGAATGGCGTTAGCTGTGAACTTAATGATTTGGTCGCCGATATAGTTTCCGTTGATATCATTGATCGATTTGAAATTATCGATATCAAGATACGCCAAACTGAATGGGCGAGTCGCCTGCTGCGTTAATGTCTCCAAGGTATCAGCTAAACAGCTACGGTTGAGCAGTCCAGTTAGGTTATCATGCGATACCTCATAGCTAAGCTGATTAAGAAGCTTATCTGAACGTTCACTGACCCACTTTTCACGTAAGCTATGAATAATGACATTGGCATAAAATCGGTGGAAGTCGAGGATATCTTGCGCTTCTTTCGCGTGGATGCTTCGGGTAAAGGTAGACAGTAAAATTCCCAGAACTTCGCCATTTTGTGTCTTCAATGGCAGGCCAATGTAAGCTTGAATGCCATCTTCTTGAAACATCTGATCTTCAGGAAAACGCTTGTATACCTGGTCTTGATAGAAAATATGTTCGCCAATGTCTTTCGCCACTTTTTCACAGGGGGTGCCTGAAAGGTGGTAGCTTAGGTTGTCTGTAATTTTTCCATTGCTGGCGAAGGAGATGGTATGAGCCGAATGCTGAAGATGCGCAACTTCTACAACGCAAGTGCAATGGCTCTGCAAGTGTTGATGAATATCTAGCGTGACTCGGTTTAGCTGAGCCGTGCCGTTTAGCTTCAATATCTCATCAATTTTGTGGAAACTGATTTGTACCTGACCCATTGAGCATTTCACCTAGCGTTGTTATTAACATATCGTGTAAGACACGACGAATTATTATTTGATATGCATCAAATAAACTATCGGTTACTAAGGCAGATTTTTCAAATTTTGTGAACGAACAAATCATTATTTTCATGTTTTTATGCTTGAACCTTTTAAAGCTATAACGATAAAAACGCTAAGCTAGGCGCGCTTCTCCTCTTCCAATCGTGATTTGAGATAATCGAGGAATAGCTTAGTTCGGGTATGCTGATAATCCAGCTTTGGATAGTAGGCATATACAGTGGCTTTATCCGCTGTGATATCGGGCAGGATAGGGACTAACGCGCCGGATTTGAGATCATCTTTGATCATGACGTTGTTCGTCATCAAAATACCCATGCCTCTTTTGGCGCCATGAAACAGCGCTTCTGGGTTGGTCGTGGCAAAGTTACCGGACAAGCTGATACGTTTGCCTCGATTTGTTTTGATTTCTCGTGAGGGTTTTTCTCCCCAAATCAGGACATTATGCTCTGTCAGATCCTCAACGCATTGTGGTGTGCCATATTTCTTTAGGTAACTAGGCGCGGCGTAAAACTGGGCTTTATGTTCGAAAAGTGCAGTAGCTTTGAAACTTAGAGAGTTCAGTTGCTCTAATTCCCGGCTAATAAACAGGTCTAAGCTTAGCTCTGGCAATTGGCCTGGTAGCGTTGTTGTTAATTGAAGTGTGATGTCTGGATATTTCTCAAGAAAATCATCAAGATAATGAACTAGAAACTTGGAACCAACGGCCAGCGTTGCCCCAATTTTTAATAGTCCCGCTGGTGATTGGTTGACTGAGCGAGTTTCATCTAATACCGATTGCCATGAATCAAGCTGACTTTTTGCTCGTTGATAAAACAGCGCACCAGCTTCAGTTTGGCTAATTGAGCGGGTCGTACGTTTGAGTAGTTGAACGCCAATTTTATCTTCTAGCCATTGAACTCGCTTACTGATAGCTGAGCTGGTGGTATTGAGTTTCCGCGCTGCGGCATTAAAGCTACCTTCTTCGACCACACGAATATAACTCTTCACGCTTTGAATCCAGTCCATTGTATCTCCTTGGGAATTAATTCCTTTCCAACTTAGCTGATTATCATCTTTGAGTATCAAATATACACTGTTTGCCATCAATCTGTCACAAAGTAGGAGGAACGTTTGCGTAAAACACCATTGTTATTAGCGATGATGATCATTGCCACAGGCCAAGTTGGCGTTAGTATTTATCTTCCTTCTTTGCCATTGATTGGTCATGACTTGAATTTACCGCAACATTCGATTCAGAATCTCGTCACGCTATTTCTCGTTGGCTTCGGTATCTCTCAGCTTTTTTACGGCCCATTGTCTGATGCGATTGGTCGTCGGCCAGTGTTTATTCTGGGGCAAAGTGTATATCTAGTTGGTACGGTTATTTGCATCGTGTTTTCGGACAACATTGTTGCCCTTGAAGCGGGACGGTTACTGCAAGGCCTAGGAGCGGGCAGCGCTTCGGTACTTGGTCGGTCAGTACTGCGTGATAGTTATGACGGTATGCAATTAACCAAAGCGCTATCTTATATTTCAGTCACTGCTTCAGTGATGCCAATTATTGCTCCGCTGTTTGGTGGCTGGATTGCTTTTCACCTGAGTTGGCATGCTGTCTTCGTGTTTGTGCTGATTTACTTAATGGCAATTTTTACACTTGGTTTATTGGTGCTGCCAGAAACGCTGCCTTATCCGAAGAGAAAATTTAAAGTAGGCGAAGTAAGCGCGAACTATTTGCGTCTGTTAACGAATACACAAGTGATTGGTAGTGCGAGCTACAACTGGCTTAGTTATTTATCGGCTCTGGTTACGCTCTCCTTGTATCCATTTTTAATGCAACAAGAGTTAGGATTAACGGCGGCAGATTACGGCTCTTTGATGATCATACCATCAGTTGGTTTGCTGACGGGTAGCTTAGTGCTGAACTTGATCAATGCTCGTTACAAAGCTCAGCAAATCTTGCTGATGAGTTTCGCGATTGTTGCTGTTGCAGGCTTCATGTTGTTGGTTACCCCCTTCAGTGTATTTTCATTGCTGACGGCATTCACGTGTTTAAGTTTTGCTCAAGGAATGTCATTCCCGGTCTCGATCAGTTTGCTACTTTCACCACATAAGCAACAGGCAGGCGCGGTTTCTGCGCTATCTGGTTCTATTCAAATGTGTTTAGCAGGTTTGTTTGGTGGGTACTTAGTAGACTCATGGGTTACGAATCAGCAGCAGCTTGGGGTGTTTTATTTGTTTATTGCGTTACTTTCTTGCTTTGTTCTTGTACTAAGCCAATTTCGTAAAGTGCCAGAAGGGACGGTTCAAGCAGAAACTTCCATCTGAATATACTTGCAACCAGAAGGTCGGCTTTCTAAAATGCGCAGCTAAATTAAGTCTGGCCTGTTGTGTATACTGAATGACTTGGTTTGAAAGGAAGAGGGCGAACCTTGATACTCTCTCAAGCTTGGAATACATTTCTGCCCAATGGCTATCCGATCTCTAATCGTTAGGTGAAAGAATGCAACAAAACGAATTTGAAACACTGGTAAAAGAAATTACTCAGCAAGAAAGCATGCCAAAGGCACTTGAAATCTTGAAGGCGTGTGAGGAAGAAGAAGTTGCACAAGCGGCGCAATCCCTAACGGGTCAGTTTGGCCTTGCAGAAGTTGATGGTGAGAAACGTATTTACCATATTACCACTCAAGAAGATGAGTCCGGAGAAGAGCAAGAATACGTAGAGCACGTCATGAATGAAGGCGATCACTTGATCAAGTTTGCTGCGTGGTTCTTTGAAACATTCTTTGAAATCAAACAGAAAGATACGTACGTCGCAGCGGGTAAAACATACCAACAACCTAAGCGATAGACGCTCATTTCAAGAAATCCACGAAAATCAAACTGAAAGTTAATTACAGAATAAATGTGACTAGAGTCTTGTTTTTATCTAATTGTGGTGTAAAATTACAACATAGTTAAGTCAATACATTCAGGAGAAGGTCATGGGTAACGAACTTGGTGGTGCTTATATTGGCCAGATGATTGCAAAAGACGCGATGCACAAAGCGCTTTACGGTAAAGCGAAGAAGAAAAAAGCTTCTGTTTTTGCTCGTGTTATTAAAAAACTGGCGAAATAATTTAAAAAGCCCTGATTGAAAAATCAGGGCTTTTTGCTTTTCTCTGTTTTGTTGTTAGTAAGTAGCCAACATATTGCACAACATTGGCAAAACGCTACTCAAAGACTGATGACATTTAAATCTAGAATTACGCGGATTGGCTT
This sequence comes from Vibrio sp. SCSIO 43097, assembly GCF_023650755.1. Taxonomy (NCBI): domain Bacteria; kingdom Pseudomonadati; phylum Pseudomonadota; class Gammaproteobacteria; order Vibrionales; family Vibrionaceae; genus Vibrio; species Vibrio sp. SCSIO 43097. Next base: position 60,650 of record NZ_CP071841.1, read on the forward strand.
GGTATCTCCACAACATTGTTAGGCACTTTATCTAGCCCCTTTGCTGATAACCACTTCTCTAAATCGTCAGCCCCTCCAATATATTTTCCATCTAACCAAATTTGCGGCACTGTTACCGGTGTTTTTTCGCCAATGATGGCTTTTACTTCAGGAATCATGCGGTATAAGGCGGCGCTGTCTTTAACTACATCATGGTACTCATACTGAACGCCAGCCTCGTCAAGTAATTGTTTGGCTTTGACACAGTAAGGGCAAGTTGCTTTACCATAAACAATGTTGCCTTTTAGCTCATCGCGTTTTACCCACTCAGCAATAACAGACTGTACAAGCACACCCCGATTCAATGCTTCTCCTTGACTGATAACTTTCCCTTCGACAAGAAGAATGGGTGCATGCCAAGCCCCCGCTTTTAATGGTTCCCACCAGTGAGATAACCAATCTTTTATCTCGAGTTCAACGGGCACATCGGCTAGTTCGTTTTCAAAAGTATCCTTTAAAATATCTTTGGTTAATGTACATTCACCACAAGGAATATTGACTTTGAATGGGCCCCAACTACCAGCCCAGCGATACAGTGTAATTTTGATTGGTTGACTCATATGGGTTCCTCATTTCCTTTCCTGAAAATATAGAACTTTTAAATTAGATTTTTCTTTCAACTAACTTTGTCTTTTTCGCTTCCCAATGCGTAATAAACGCAATAGATGCAATAATAATCGCAGCACCTAACCATAAACGACCAGGTGGCACCCAACCAAACACCAACCAACCAGCAACAACATTCAAAGGCAGTTTGGCGTGATCAAATGGTTGCACAAATGAGGCGTCTGCTACTGCATATGCTTTAACGATAGCCCATTGAGCGAGTGCTGTAAGTGCACCTGCGGCTAAAAGCACACCCCATATCGTCCACGTATCTGGCATAGTAAACGTCGGTATCGCTAACAAGATATTAAATGGCGTTATCAGCAGTAATAAATAGACGACCATGGTTGAAGGCGGATCGTTTACCGACATTTTTTTAACCATTAATGAATACGCTGCCCAGAAAAATGCGGCGCCAACAGGGAGCAGGGTCGCCCATGTAAATGAGTCTGCCCAAGGCTCAAGAATGATCATGGCACCAACAAACCCCGTCAATGTAGCGAGCCAGCGTGCAGTACCTACTTTCTCTTTGAGTAACAAGCCAGAACCAACTGTGGCAAATAACGGAGAGGTCATGAGAAGTGCAATGCCTTGCCAAATTGGAACTGGGTAAGCGAGAGCCCATAACCAAAGTTGAATCCCGATAACAGAGAGAAAAATGCGGAATGCATGCCAGCCAAAGTGTTGGGTTCTTAAAGAACGTCTAATCCCAAGTGTACGTAGGTAGGGCAGAATAACAAATAAGGCGATTGCATATTGGAATAACGCAAATGTGGTGGAGGAGACACCAAAGTTGATGCTAGCAATTTGGGCGAAGCTGTTCACTATGGCGAATGCCAAGCCAGCTGTTAGCATCCAGGACGCACCTTGAACAGGATGATGATTCAATTGAAAAATTCCAGTTTGATAGAGGTGGCGGGATCATACGTCCTATTGTTTTTCGCGCCAATAAAAAAATGCCTCCCAGAGGGAGGCGACATTACCAATTCAAAGGACGTGCCTGTTATAACAGGTACAAAGAACGAGAAGCACAAACGCTGCCATGCATTTGCATAAATAATATTGCAGAACACGTGCCAACTTTTATCTGTTTGATTTTAAATGGTTTTTTGGTTTTTCTATGTTGTCGATTAGATGAAATGCACTAACTTAGTGATCAATCGCATTAAAAGAGGGCAGAAGTAGGCGTCGTTACGCTCGTTTTTCATTGCTGAGCGATGCTTGGATAGTGTGAAAACTTATCGAGTTGTGTTGGGTTAAACAAAAAATGGCCAGCAAAGGTGCTGGCCAAGTGGACTCGCTCTTAGGACAAGAGTGAATTAGAAATCGTAACGTACGCCTAGGCGCAGTGTATCTTCGCCTTCTGTTACTAGACCTGTTGTTGCATCTTTTGCTTCATCAAGTTGGTTGATGTAGTAAGACAGGTAAGTACGGAAGTTGCTGTTTAGTTTGTAGTAACCAACAAGCTCGATACCTTCAACGGTGTCGTACTTTGAACCGTTGTCTGGATCATTCTCTTGAGCTGTGTATAGAGCTGCAAGTGTCACTTTGCTTGCTACTTTGTAGCTTGCGACTAGCTCGTAAGCCGTAAAGTCTTCAGAGTCAGTCAGGGAACCTTGAGAATAAGTACCTGCTAGGTAAAGGTTGTCCATCGAGTAAGCGATACCACCTAGAATTTGATCTTCAGAGTTATCTTTATCTACATCGCCACCAGAGTATGCAAGACCAAAGTCGAGGCCCATTGGTAGTGAGTACATTCCAGAGATGCCGTATTTATCTTCGTTATCGCTAGAGTTTGCTTGGTAGGTTGCTTGAAGTTGTAGTGCATCAAACGCACCACGGTATGCGAAAACGCTGTCTTGCTTATCAGACGACGAATCAATAACTTGCTGAACACCAGAGAATTCTGTGATATCCGTCATGTCAGAGATGATGACTGCAGCCATGTCTTGACGACCTACAGAGAAAGCACCGATATCAGAGTCGACGCCTGCATACATGTAGCGGTTTTTGAATTCACTCTTGCCCGTTTTTTGTTCGGCTTCGTAAACACCGAAAGCAGAAAGGCCGTTGCCGATGTCTGTTTTACCTTTTAGGTTAAGACGAGCACGGCTTTTATCTTCCATGGAACCTTCAACTTCAGCACCGTCTGAACCGATGAAGTCACCACGAAACTCAACGCGGCCGCCAACTTTTAATTCAGTACCGTCGTTTTTGTATACAGTTGCTGCGAATGATGGTGCTGATACCAATGCTGTAAGAATTGCAGTAGTTAGTGCTGCCTTTTTCATTTTCTTATTACCCTAGTTGTAATCGATGGGCTTTCTTGCCCGATGTGTTGATGACGCTAAGGTAAAGGCTGAAAATGAAAGATAGATTTCTGTTAAGTTATGATTTGATTGCACTTTTATTGCTGGCGAGAATAAGTGCCCCTTCTCATACCACTTATAAAAAGAAAGGTTTATCTTTTTTGAGGTTTTTTCCTCTCCGTTGAAGACTGTGTTTTTTTCAAAAAGTTCCTGAATTGTTTCTTGACCCTAAATGTAAGTAAACATTTCAATTTGGCAGGGAAGTTTGGCCTAAAAATAGCGAATCATCAGCTATTTGTGAGCTAACTCTCTCTAAAGCATTTCTTATTGTAAGGTTTTTATTTCTCGATTTTTTGAAGGCTAAGTAAACGATTGCTTTTTAGGTTTTGTCTGAGATCTTTTCACTCGGTTGTCAGGAACTAATCAAATAAAGTGTCGGCAGTTGTTACACAAAGGTAAAACTAATCTGGTGGAAACGATGCCTCGGATAGCCTTTGTATTCCTCTCTTTGTTCATCATTTCGTTTTTACGAAAGTGAACCAAAGCCGGGTCTAAAACTGACTAACCAACTAATAAGTAATGGATTTAGAAATGAATAAAAAATTATTAGCAGCGGCAATCGCGGCAGCAACCTTCGGTACTCAAGCAGTTGCAGTGGAACTATATAATAACGATGGCACAACATTTTCGATGGGCGGCCACGTTTCTGTTAATTTAAATGGATCAGAGCAAGGTGACACGGATGTGGGTACTAACTCTCCTCGTATCAATATCTCTGCGACACAGGATTTGGGTAATGGCTTCACCGCAGACGCACGTGGTGAATGGGCGCTAAACTACTTAGACGGTGGTGAAGAGTCGTTTAAAACTCGTCTAGGTTACTTAGGTATAACGCATGAGGTTTATGGTCGTGCAGTAGGTGGTACGCAATGGTCACCTTACTACGATGTCGCAGGTATTGCAGATATGCCAATCGCGTTTGCCAACGACTTCATCTATGACGATCATGGAAACCTTGGCACTGGCCGTGCGGATAAAATGCTTTCTTACCGTAATGCCATCGAGCTGGGTGAAGCGGGTGTGATCAACTTTGGTCTTGGTTGGCAGGGTGCAAACGATGATTACACGCGCAACGATGCTGGAGTTATAACTGGCGGTGCTAAATACGATGACCGTGTGCAAGCTGCGCTTTCTTACTCAATCATGGGCGCTAAAATCGGTTACTCTTACAATGGCGGCGATTTCCAGCACCCTGCATATGCAGGTAAGCACACGGCGGAATCACACGTTGTATCAGCATCTTACGGTGCGTACGGCCAAGGCCTATTCCTTGCTGCAGTTTATGGTTCAAACGAAAACATGAACTTCAGTGTAAAAGGTGACCGTTTAGAAGAAAGTGATGCGTACGAGGCGATCATCGCATACGCTCTGGCGAACAGCCTAAACTTGAGTGTTAACTATGAGATGGTGGAAGGTAAAGAGTTTAAGAACTCTAAAACAGAAACTGCTCGTGAAGAAATGGCACTACAAGCAGAATACAACTTCACGCCTAAATTTGTTGGTTACGCGGGTTACCAGTTTGACCTAAATGACGACAATGGTCGTGAAACTGATGACAAATGGGCGTTAGGTGCTCGTTACTACCTATAATAGGGTTTAGCGAGAACTATTATTCAAGCTCATTGATCTAAAGCCAGCCTCGTGCTGGCTTTTTTGTCTATTTGTTTTACAAATACTTTGCTGTTTCAATTAGATGATACAAAACTCAAAACGGGGTGAATGTCTTATTTTTTACACTAGAGGTTGCTATTTAGTGTCGTTAAGTCAATAGGTTAGATTATGATGGGATTTTTGTTTTGCAGGGAAGAATGATGAGTGTTATTCAAGTTGAAGAAAAGAAAGTAGAAGTGGGTAAAGTGCTTTGTGTTGGACGAAATTACGTTGAACATATTCATGAGCTTAATAATGCAATGCCTGAGCAAATGGTGGTATTTAATAAACCCGCAACTTCCGTATCAACAACTCTGCGTTCATTCCATCAAGAGCCCCTTCATTATGAGGCTGAAATCTGCTTTTTGATCAAGGATGGACGTTATTCAGCGGTTGGTTTGGGATTGGATCTGACCAAGCGTGGTTTGCAATCCTCGCTTAAAAATCAGGGGTTGCCGTGGGAGCGAGCTAAGGCATTTGATGGCTCTGCTGTGTTTAGTCGGTTTGTCTCTTTGGATAACATTGATATCAATGATCTTAACCTTGAGCTCTTAATCAACTGTGTTCGTGTACAAAAAGGTCACGTTAACCAAATGCTCTATCCGCCGCTAACTATCCTGGATGAATTAACCAGTTACACAACACTTCAAGATGGCGATGTAGTGATGACTGGTACACCAAAGGGCGTTGGTGAGGTACATGAAGGTGACATCTTCCTTGGTCGATTAAAGTGTGGCGATGTCACCTTGTTGGAGATTGAGTGGTTGGCGGATTAAAGCCAAATTCGTAGAACGAGAAATACCACCATACTGATAACCGTCGTTAAAAGAACATTTTTAGTAAAATACGCGATTAAAGCAGCCAGTACGGCAGCCAGTAAAAATGGGTTTTGCACATTGACGCTGAGCTCCCCATCGGGAATGAAAACGATCGGTGCCCAGATCGCAGTCAGTACTGCGGGGCTAGCGTAATTGAGTACTTTTTGAGTGCGCGTCCCTAATCGCAATGGTAGCTTGGGTTCTAAAAACAAGTAGCGGCTGGTGAAAACAAGTACCGTCATCAGCAAAATAGCCAACATGATCATTAGCGTTTCTCCTTTACTTGTTCCACAAAGTAACCAGTAAGCATGGCTAAAATGCTCGAAATCATCAAACTTCCCTCAATTTGATAATAGGTTAGGGCAACTGAGCTCACCAAAGCCACAATAACACTCGCGAGCACCGCTGCATTTTTAATGGTGGGTACTACTATCGCGATAAAAGTAGCGGCTACAGCAAATTCCAAACCCATTTCGTTCAGTTCAGGGATTAGACTTCCCGCAATAATGCCCGTCAATGTCGCGACATTCCAAAACAGGTAAAAACTCAGTCCAGCCCCAAGTGCATACCAGCGATTAAATTGTTTATCGGAATGGTGGCCTACAATCGCAAACAGCTCGTCAGTAAGTAAGAAGCCGAGTGATAATCGCCATTGTAGAGGGAGCGGTGCAATTTTACTGCGCATCGATACACTGTAGAGGAAGTGTCGAGAGGTGATAAAAAACGTTGTCAGTAACATGGTCACTAGACCTGCTCCCGTTTTAATCATTCCCATCGCGACGAGCTGTGCAGAACCTGCGAACAAAATGGCGGATAGTGCTTGTCCTTCCAAAGGGTGAAGCCCAGTATCAATTGCGAATGAGCCTGCGAGTAAGCCCCAAGGGAGCACTGCGATACTCAGAGGCATCATCGCAAGTGTACCTTGCCAAAATAGCGTGGCTTTTGATTCTTTTTGTAACGGCAAAGTGTGGTCCATAGTTTCTTCTTATTTATTCCTAAATCAGATTACCAAGATAGCTCGGTAGTCGCATAACGCCTTGTACAATATTGCTGCTTTAGCTGTGACGGACGTATTGGCCGGGAGTGACGCCCATGGCTTTTTTAAAGTGTCGATGCAGATGGCTTTGATCATGGAAACCGCATTCTTGTGCCACGTCTGAAATTTTTTGTCCCATTTTTAGTAGCTTCTTCGCCATACGTAAACGTTGCTGAATTTGATAGGCATGAGGCGGAAAGCCAAATTGCTTTTGAAACTCTCTCAGCAGATGAAAAGGGTTTAATCCAGACAGTTTGGCGAGTTCTTCTAGTGAGACGTCCGTTTGTGGAAAGTCTTCCAAAAATTCTCTGACGAGCTGCACTTGTCGCTGAGCTCTGGTTGATTCTTTCAGTGGTGCCCGATGAGTGCTGTGTTTACTGGCTAGCTTGATCAACGTGCCGTAAACCAAAGTTTCTCTCAATAAACGGTTGTCTGATTTTTCTAGTGTTTCAAATACCAATCGTAACTGACTAGCCAGCTCAGGATCGTAAACCACAGGTTGAGGGAAATAGGGCAGAGCTACATTTGGTGAACCAAGCTCTTGTCCTAAAGTTTGAAACTGCTGAGGTACGGGGTACATTGCTTTGTATTCCCAGCCGCCTTCCGAGGCTGAATGCCCGTTGTGTACTTCATCTGCATTAACAAGGATGATGCTGTCCTGTGGCGCGATATGATTCCCGCCCGTCCTAAAAAATTGTTGTGCCCCTTTTTCGATGACACCAATAGTGTAACCTTCGTGGCTATGGCGTGAAAAATTCTGCTTCTCATACTTTGCATCGAGAAGTTCTAAACCGCCGAGCTCTTGAGCTATCTTGAAGGTAGCGATTTCCTTATTCTTTTCTTTCATCTTTATCCGGTCTGCTCAAGAAAATCATTTTAGAAGTGTAACGGATCCATCGTGCTTATTTTTGTACAAAATTGCTATTCGATTTTGATAAACAGGCGAATTGATTGCTATTTTTCAGCTGGGCAAACTATGATTTTTATTTTTTGATTTATCTTGGCTATTTTGGGCTGGATGATGTTATTTTGTTGGTATAACATTCGCCGCCTTGTTGTAGAAAAGCGGTTCCATCATGATTGATTTATCTGTACTTCCTGTTTATCTCACCGCAGTAGTGGCTTTGTTGCTGTTACCAGGGCCCGATATGTTGCTGATAGCGAGTTCTAGTATGAGTTACGGTAAGAAGGTCGGTCTTTTTGCTAGCTTAGGCAATGCGACGTCTGGTGTTATTCTTACTTTGCTTGCTGCGATGGGCGTATCTACCCTGATTGCCATGAGCCCAATAGCCCTTAAAGTCCTTCATCTACTAGGTGGCGCTTACTTGTTAAAAATGGGTTGGGACTGCTTACGAGCTGAGGCATCTTCGGCTCCAGAGCTTGATGGTCAAAACAAAATGGCATCAACTTATTATCAACGTGCTTTGATGAGTAATTTGCTTAACCCTAAAGCCTTGGTCTTTTTTGTAATGTTTTTGCCGCAGTTTGTCTCAAGCAATATCACGGCATCTTCTGGTGAGCAGATGCTAGCGCTAGGGTTATTGTTGAACGTTCTTGGCTTGTCATTCAATTTATTACTTGTTGGGTTAGCAGGCACATTGGGCAAAGGGCTGCTCGAGAACGAAAAATTCCGCACGTATCAACATAAACTAATGGGGTTAGTGTTTGTTATTCTGGCGTTGTGGATGCTGAGTAGTTTCGCCTTGTAAAGTTATCATATTCCATCAGAAAGCCAGCAATTGCTGGCTTTTTGTTTTAGGATATTGGTGTTTCCCAAGGAGAGGATATATGAAGCTTGAATTTTGTTTAAATCCAGATCAAACAGACCTTGATTTTGTTCGTGAAGGTATTCGATCTTATAACCGACTGCATTTACCTGAAGGGGAAGTGCATGCTGTAGGCTGTTTCGCAAAAGATGAGAATGGCAAGATCATGGGTGGCTTGACTGGCGAAATGTTTAAAAATACGGTGTTTGTTGAGTTTTTGTGGGTAGACGCCGAAAGTCGAACCTCTGGTCTCGGTAGTCAATTAATGTCGATGCTAGAACAAAAAGTAAAGCCTCATGGGGTTACCCATGTTTATTTGGATACCTACAGCTTTCAAGCTCTTGAGTTCTATCTCAAATTGGGTTTTGAGAAAGTGGGGCAGTACTCAGGCTATCCTGTAGAGGGCATCCACAAGTACTTTCTACAAAAGGAAATTGTAGGCTAGGGAAAAGCACGGGTTAGCTTGACTTGTTCTAGTGAAAATCAAAAAAGAGGCGCGAATTTGCGCCTCTTGTTGTATCAAATATCTATGTTTCTCTTTGACTTACAAACTTTGCTGGTGCGCGTCGATAAGTTCGTTCATCTTCGCTTCCGCTGCTTGCTGTGCTTGCTCATAGCTCATATCCGCAGGGAAGAGGTTGATGACTTCGTAGTAACATTTTAGTTTTGGCTCAGTACCAGAAGGACGAACAATCACGCGTGATTGATCTTCTAGGTGATAAATCAATACGTCACTTGCCGGTAAGTCAATGGATTCTTCAGAGCCGTCGTCAAACATGCGAACCGATGTTTTTAGATCTTCGGTTACTGCAACTTTTTTACCAGCAATCTCTGTTGGTGGATTTGCTCGGAGTTTGTCGCCGATTGGTGGAGAGTTCGGGTCGAGAGCGATGCTGCGTTGTGCGTTGAAGTAGAAACCGTGCTCGCGGTACAGCTCTTCCAGTTTATCCCACAGTGTTTTGCCTTGTGCTTTAAGCTTGCCTGTTAGCTGTGAAAACGCGACGATTGCAGATAAACCATCTTTATCCCACACCTTGTTACCCACGGTATAACCGAGCGCTTCCTCATAAGCAAACAAGAATGGGTTGGTTTCTGTCTCTTGTTCCATGGCAACGTTAGTAAGCCATTTAAAGCCAGTTAATGTTTGATAGTATTGTGCGCCATGCGCCTTAGCGATGCTGCTCAGCATTCTTGAGGATACGATGGTGTTGCCAACCAAAGCGTTAGGTTGTTGTTCCAGCAAGTAATCGCCAAACAGTGAGCCCACCTGATCACCTGTTAGCATTTGATACTCGCCATCTGGGCGTTTAACTGCCACGGCAAAACGGTCCGCATCTGGATCGTTCGCGCAAGCGATATCGGCATCTACGGACTTACCTAATGCCATCACCATATCCATTGCACCGGCTTCTTCAGGGTTTGGGAAGTTGACGGTTGGGAAGCTTCCATCAGGTTCGCGCTGTTCCTTAACACTTGCCACTTTTTGGAAGCCTGCGTCGGCAAGTAGCGTTTCCGCCATATTCGCGCCAACGCCATGCATTGCGGTGTAAGCAATAGATATATCGGTATTGTTGTCAGGAGTAAGCAGCGCGTTTTCATTCATTGTCTTACGGTAAGTTTGGTAGTAGTCGTCTTCCAACCAAACTAACAAACCGTGCTGTTTTGCATCATCGAGAGACATTAAAGGTAATGGCTTCGTTGTTGCGTCATCAATTTTCGCTGCGATTCCAGAGTCGTGCGGAGGAATAATCTGTGCGCCATTTTCCCAATATACTTTAAAGCCATTGTATTCTGGTGGATTGTGGCTGGCAGTAACAACAACAGCGGCCGCAGCATTCAATGTACGGACACCAAACGCAACAATTGGGGTTGCTGCAACGTCATACGTTAGGTAAACCTTGATACCAAGGGCCGTCAGTACGGAGGCGGTATCATGCGCGAATTGTTTTGAATCGGGACGACCGTCGTAGCCAATAACGACACCACGACTCGCGGCATCTTTGACTTGCTCAAGCAAATAGTTCCCTAAACCAGTGGCGGTCTCTTGAATCACCAAGCGGTTCATTCGGTTTGGACCTGCGCCCACTTTGCCACGTAAGCCTGCAGTACCAAAGGCAAGGCGTGAGCCAAAGCGATCAGTAAGTTCTTGTTCATTGTTCGTATCGACGAGGTGTTGTAGCTCTTCACGAGTCTTAGGATCAGGGTCTCGTTCTAGCCATTGCGTAATTAGTGCTGTCATATCAGTCATTCCTTAGTAGGGGGAGCCTACTTTCTTGGACACTTCGTTTGGTAAGTATCTCAATGTTTTCTTTTAAATCAATGTAAATGGTTCTCAATTACATTTCAAAGAGGGCAATCGATAAACCGAATTAATTTTTCTTATCCGAACAAAATTTAATCATATTTAATTTCTTGAAGAACCTTGGAACTATAACTAGCCTTTTAACATAAATATAACAAACCGTGTCGAAATCGTAGTTTTTGTGATTTTTCGTAAAGTTGTTCGATATTTGCATCGGGACGCAAGGAAGCTCGCGTAGGCGTAGCGGCTGAGCAGAGGAGAGATCTTTTGAAAAGATTAACGACTACTCTAGCCTTATCACTGAATGTGATTTTAATCACATTTTCCTCTTTTGGTTGGTCAAAGGAAAATGACTACAACATGACAAAAGGGGTCACAGAGATAAGTGGGCAAGTGTATGAATTACATATGCTGATTTTCTATATCTGCTGTGTAATTGCTTTGATTGTTTTTGGTGTGATGTTCTATTCCATCTTCCGTCATCGCAAGTCAAAAGGAGCAGTTGCCGCACATTTCCATGAAAGTACAAAAGTGGAAATTATTTGGACGGTCATACCCATCATCATTCTTGTCGCTATGGCTATTCCCGCAACAAAAACTCTAGTAGCAATGGAAGATACAAGCCAATCGGATATCACGGTCAAGATCACAGGCTCGCAATGGAAATGGCATTACAGCTATTTTGGCGAAGATGTTGAGTTTTTTAGTTTGCTTGCCACCAGCCAAAAACAAATTGATGGAATCGAAGCTAAAGGCGCACATTACTTACTGGAAGTAGACAACCCTTTGGTGTTGCCTGTGAATCGCAAAGTGCGTTTTTTGATGACTTCTGATGATGTCATTCACTCTTGGTGGGTACCGGACTTTGCCGTCAAGAAAGACACCATTCCAGGTTTTATTAATGAAGCATGGACAAGAATTGATGAGCCAGGCGTATATCGCGGCCAATGTGCGGAGCTATGTGGTCGTGCACACGGATTTATGCCAGTGGTGGTGCATGCGATGGAAGAAGAAAAGTTCGATGAATGGCTAGCGAGTAAGAAGCAAGAACTCGCACTTCAAAAAGCGGCGGCACAAGAAGCGCTCTCTCAAGACTTATCTATGGGCGAATTGATGTCGCAAGGCGAATCGATATACACGGCGCGTTGCGCTGTGTGTCATCAGGCAAATGGTGATGGGATTCCGGGTGCATTTCCCGCGATTAAAGGCAGTCCTATTGCAACCGGAGATGTTACAGAGCACATAGATATTATTGTCAACGGTCGCCCTGGCACCGCAATGCAGGCTTTTTCTAATCAGTTAAGTGACAAAGAAATTGGCGCGGTTATCACATATCAACGAAATGCATGGGGCAACGATACTGGCGATACAGTGCAAGCATCCGATGTGAATGCCTTTAAGGCACAAGGCAGTGCTAAGGAGGAAATATGAGTAAGCCAATAGATAAGGCAGTGAAGTCTGCGCCAGCAGAAGCCAGTGCGAACAGTACCATTGCGATTGATGATGGTCACGAGCATCATGCACCCCAGGGCATCACTCGTTGGTTGTATTCTACAAGCCATAAAGACATAGGCACCCTCTACCTTTGGTTTAGCTTTGCGATGTTTCTAACAGGTGGTGCGATGGCTATGATCATTCGTGCCGAACTGTTCCAGCCAGGGCTACAGCTAGTCGATCCGCAGTTTTTTAATCAAATGACCACGGTACACGGTTTAGTGATGGTATTTGGTGCGGTGATGCCAGCATTTACGGGGCTTGCTAACTGGATGATCCCGATGATGATCGGCGCTCCAGATATGGCGCTGCCGCGCATGAACAACTTGAGCTTTTGGATCTTACCTTTTGCATTTCTTATTTTGTTGAGCTCGTTGTTTTTACCTGGCGGCGGTCCTGATTTTGGTTGGACGTTTTATGCTCCGCTGTCCACGACTTATGGCCCGGATAGCACTGCGCTGTTTGTATTCTCTGTTCATATCATGGGTATCAGCTCCATTATGGGCGCGATCAACGTTATCGTGACGATCGTAAATATGCGAGCTCCGGGAATGACTTGGTTCAAGTTACCAATGTTTGTTTGGACTTGGTTAATTACCGCTTTCTTGTTGATCGCGGTTATGCCGGTATTAGCGGGTGCGGTGACCATGGTTCTTACTGACAAATATTTCGGGACTAGCTTTTTTGACGCAGCTGGTGGTGGTGACCCGGTAATGTTCCAACACATCTTTTGGTTCTTTGGTCACCCAGAAGTGTACATCATGATTTTACCGTCGTTTGGAATCATCTCCGCCATTCTGCCTGCTTTCAGTGGTAAGAAGCTGTTTGGTTATCATTCGATGGTTTACGCGACGTGCAGCATTGCATTGTTATCTTTCCTTGTGTGGGCGCACCACATGTTTACCACGGGGATGCCAGTTTTTGCTGAGCTCTTCTTTATGTATTGCACTATGCTGATTGCGGTACCAACGGGGGTGAAAGTCTTTAACTGGGTTGCCACCATGTGGCGTGGAGCTCTGACATTTGAAACGCCAATGTTGTTTGCCATTGCCTTTATTGTGCTTTTTACCATTGGTGGCTTCTCGGGACTAATGTTGGCGATTGTGCCGGCGGACTTCCAATATCATGACACTTACTTCGTAGTTGCCCATTTCCATTATGTGTTGGTATCTGGTGCGGTATTCTCGATCATGGCAGCGGCATACTACTGGCTACCTAAGTGGACGGGCAATATGTACGACCACAAGCTGAGTTTATGGCATTTCTGGTGCTCAATTATTTCCGTCAATGTCCTGTTTTTCCCAATGCACTTCCTAGGCTTAGCGGGCATGCCAAGACGCATACCGGATTACGCCATTCAGTTTGCTGATGTTAATCAAATAGTATCAATTGGTGGGTTTGCATTCGGGTTGTCACAACTGATCTTCTTATGGTTGGTGATCAAGTGTATTCGTGGCGGGGAAAAGGCTTCTGCAAAACCGTGGGAACGTGCGGAAGGCTTAGAGTGGACAGTGCCAAGCCCTGCGCCGCATCATACGTTTACTACACCGCCTAAGATTGACTAGCAAAGAGTGGGGTGAGTGACATGAAACCGAATCCATCAAACAAGAAGCTCACAGTGAAGTTGCTTTTGGCGACCCTGTTAATGTTTGGCTTCGGCTATGCACTGGTCCCACTTTATGACGTGATGTGCGACGCATTGGGAATCAATGGAAAGACAAGTGAAGTGGCCGCCATTCAACCGACAGGTATGCAGCCGGACATGAGCCGAACTATTCGCGTGGAGTTTATGGCGCATGTAAGCCCAGATATGCCTTGGGAGTTTAGACCCAAAGTGATTTCGATGGATGTTCACCCAGGTGAAGTTGTGCGAACTGAATACCTTGCATTTAATGAAAGTGGGCAGAAGTTGGTGGGGCAAGCCGTTCCTTCTGTTTCTCCCGGGACTGGAGCTGCTTACTTCAATAAGATTGAGTGTTTTTGCTTTAACCAGCAGCCTCTGGATGGTAAACAGCAAGCTCAAATGCCGTTGATTTTTTATATCGAACCGGACTTGCCGGAGTCTATACACACGTTAACGCTGTCTTACACACTCTATAAACTTCCCCCTCCTACAGGCTCTTAGCCACTCAGGGAGAGAGATACAGACCAAGGTTGGTCAGTAAGGAGAGAAATTATGAGTAACAAGCCAGGAACATATTATGTTCCCGCTCAAAGTAGCTGGCCGATCATCGGTGCATTTGCTCTGTTTTTGGTTGCTGTTGGCGCAGGCATGACCGTCCAGGGGACACAAAGTGACGGTGCAGTGGGAACCATTGGTGGCATTGTGCTAGCGGTGGGCTTCTTGTTCTTGCTTTACATGTTGGCTGGTTGGTTTAGTAATGTGATTACTGAATCACTGAGTGGAAAATACAGCTCGCAAATTACTCGTTCTTTTCGCCAAGGAATGAGCTGGTTTATCTTTTCTGAAGTGATGTTTTTTGGTGCCTTTTTTGGTGCCTTGTTTTACGCCAGAATGATTTCTGTGCCTTGGTTAGGTGGGGCAGATAATAACTTCATGACCAACGAAGTCCTGTGGCCAACCTTCGAAGCGATGTGGCCACTCACACTGACACCGGGGGGAGAAACAACACAAGCTATGCCGTGGCAGGGCATACCCCTTACCAATACTATCTTGCTGCTATTGTCGTCTATTACGCTACATATGGCGCATATAAGCCTTGAACAAGACAAAAGAACGGCACTGATTGTTTGGTTAGAGATAACCATCGTACTTGCTGGCTTTTTCCTATATTACCAAGCGGTTGAGTATATTCATGCTTATCAAGACATAGGGCTCACGTTGCAGTCCGGTATTTACGGTAACACGTTCTTCATGTTGACGGGATTCCACGGTTTACACGTTTGTCTTGGGACTATCTTCTTAATCGTGCTGCTGTTCAGAATCGCTAAAGATCACTTTTCGCCAAAGAACCATTTTGCCTTTCAAGCCGGCAGCTGGTATTGGCATTTCGTGGATGTGGTTTGGTTATGTCTGTTTGTGTTTGTTTACGTACTTTAGGCGCAGTGTGAACTCTTGGTTCGACTAATAAGGGCGAGGGTTTGGTGCTAGCCAACCCGAGCTGAGCGCAATAAGCAAAAGGACGACCACCAAAGCGGAGAACATGACTCGACGGCCTAAGTAATGACTCATGGGTTTGTCTCTTTTTTCAGGATTATCTGGGTCTTCACGAACCATTTCGATAAGCGCTTTTGCGAGGTTGAAGATAATGAAAAGCAGCAAAAGGACAAGCGTCAGTTTGAATAGAAATACGGTGGACATGGCACCTCCGGTTTCATCATTGTTGTTATCAAGACAATTATGGCTATCGAAACGGTTTTGGGTTGCAGTTGGTTTAACTGTGGTTGTGTTTTCTCTTTTGGTCAAACTGGGTTTTTGGCAGTTTGAGAGAGGGCAAGAAAAACAAGCATTGGAACAAGCCATTCTCGCGCGTGCGGATAGTGCGTACCAAGCACTAAGCGTCGTTCTTGAAGACAACGACTGGCGAGAGGAAAGTATCCTCGGGAAAAAAGTGGAAGTTAATGTTGTTCCTCAGGCGTTTCCCGTAATTTTGTTAGACAACCAAACGCATCAAGGCAGTGTGGGATATTTAGCATTTCAGATTGTATTGACGAGCGATGAGCCTAGTACCTATGCGTTATTGGAGCTTGGTTTTGTCGAGGGAAGAGCAGATCGCTCAATGTTACCAACGGTCACCAAACTCGATAATTCGATTTTCATCACAGGACGCCTGTACCGAAAATCTACTAATCCACTGAGCTCAGAGTTAATGCCGGAAGTTGGCGATGTTATTCGCGTGCAAAACCTAAACATCGCGCAATTGAATCAGCTACTGAATATTGAACTTATGCCCGCAGTCTTGCAGCCAGACAATTTAACTCGTTGGCCCTATGACTTTCCTTGGAATCCATTGCCACTCAATAGTGCCAAACATTTCGGCTATTCGATTCAATGGTTTTCGATGGCAGGTGTTTTCTTATTACTGACTTTAATTGTTTTTGTTCGTTGGCAAAAAAAGTTGCGTCACATGGAGGTGAAGCATGACATCTAAAGTAACCAAAGGACGACTAATGTTGATTGCGCTGGTTTGTACGTTCGCGCTTCCCGCTGTCATTGCAAAAGTCATTCTCACACAAGGGTGGTATCAAAGCGGAGTGACCAATAGAGGCGAGTTAGTCGAACCATACACGACGTTAGAGCAGCTTGGTCAAGAGTCACCTCTCAAAGACCATGGTTGGCAACTCGCTTATGTATTGCCTAACGAATGCACTGAACAGTGTAAACAGCAGCTTTACCTGCTTCAGCAAAGCCATGTTGCTTTAGGTAAGTATCAAGAGCGAGTAGTGCCAGTCGTTTGGCAGACTGAGCATTCAGATCCCATGGAAGTATCGATGTTAGCGATGCAAATGAATGAATTGGTTACCGCTAAAGTGAAACCTGGGCAAATGTTGATCGTTGATCCTCTTGGGCAACTGGTGATGTCTTACTCGCCGAAACCAAATGAGGACTTAGTCCTAATGAATAAAGGTATGTTGGCGGACTTACGCAAGCTCTTAAAACTGTCACGAGTCGGTTAGAGGAAGTGCATATGAAATTAATTCAGTTGGTTAGATTCAGTTTGCTCCTAACTCTCGTGGTGATCATGCTAGGGGCATATACTCGCCTTTCAGATGCAGGGTTAGGTTGCCCGGACTGGCCTGGTTGTTATGGGCACTTTTCTGTGCCGCATCAAGAAGAAGACGTCATACGTGCTAACCTGAACTTCCCCGAGCGGGCAGTAGAGCATGAGAAAGCATGGCTTGAGATGATTCATCGCTATTTTGCAGGAACGTTAGGTTTAGTCATTTTTGCGATGGCAGCGATATCAATAAGGTCTGAGCGTGTAAATTCAACCATTCCGATGTTGCTCAGCGTATTGGTGATTGGGCAGGCACTTTTGGGAATGTGGACAGTTACTCTTAAATTAATGCCCGTCATCGTGATGCTTCACTTGCTCGGTGGTTTTGTTTTATTGGCGTTACAGGCGATTTTTTACTGCCAATTAAAAGCGCAAAACAATCTCTATTTCTCTCCATCTTCTAGCTCTCTGAGAGGCTTTTCATTGTTGGTTTTCCTGGTTGTTTTGGTGCAAGTGCTCCTTGGAGGATGGACTTCGTCAAATTATGCTGCGCTGATGTGTACCACACTGCCGATTTGTGAGGGAGACTGGATGAGCCATCTCTCATGGAAAGAAGCGTTTTCTTTCTGGCAAACTGGATTCGAGAATTATGAATTTGGTGTCTTGGAGTATCCGGCAAGAATGACTATACACGTCACTCATCGTATAGGTGCTATTGTTACCGCCACCGTGGTATTGGCTTATAGTATTGGGCTTATGAGGCAAGATTCTCATCATTCACAGAGAATCGGAGGGTGGTTGTTATTCACTCTGGTGTGCCAAATTATGCTGGGTGTAAGCAACGTAGTATTTCAACTTCCTATCTATGTCGCGGTGGCGCACAACCTTGGTGCCGCTGTTATGTTGAGTCTCGTTTGTGTTAGCCAGTTTTACTTGTGGCAGGGTAAAACGGCTTGGAATTACACCGCGAAAGGAGTTCGCTATGAGTAAAGAAATCGCGCTGTCGTTAAATGGGCGAAAGCGACTAAGTTCAGTTTATTTGAAGTTAACGAAACCTAAAGTGGTGGCGTTAATGTTGGTGACGGCAGTAGTAGGGATGAGCTTAGCCCCGGTTGATGATTTCCCCTGGTTGCAGGCGGTAGTTGGCCTAACGGGGATTGGTCTGATGGCAGGGTCTGCGGCAGCGTTTAATCATCTAATTGACCGCCGAATTGATGCTAGAATGGCACGTACACACAAACGACCATTGCCATCGGGTGAGACTAAACCATCATCGGTGATAGCCTTCGCTACAGTTTTAGGTGTCTTAGGGTTTGTACTTCTCTATGCGATGGTCAACCCGCTGACGGCATGGTTGACTTTGATGAGTTTGCTCGGCTATGCGATGGTATACACAATGTACCTCAAACGTGCTACGCCCCAAAATATCGTCATTGCAGGGATTGCCGGTGCGATGCCGCCTCTTCTCGGTTGGACTGCTGTAACAGGGCAATTACATGCGAATGCTTGGCTGCTCGTGATGATCATTTTTATCTGGACGCCACCACATTTTTGGGCTCTGGCTATTCATCGTGTCGAGGATTACCGCAAGGTAGATATTCCCATGCTGCCAGTGACACACGGCATTGAGTACACCAAAACTTCTATTCTGTTGTATACGGTGCTATTGACTTTGGTTTGTGTCCTACCGGTTTTGGTTGGTATGGTCGGCGTGGTGTATCTTTTTGCCTCGCTACTACTCAATGCTGGCTTTATGTACCATGCATGGAAGCTAAAATATGCACCAGAGCCAAATACCGCGATGGAGACGTTTAAATTCTCTATATATCATCTTTTGGCGTTGTTCATTGCATTGCTTTCGGATCACTATATTGGTTTTTAACCTCTCTTAAAACAGAAAACGCCGCGTGGTTCGCGGCGTTTTTGGTTTTGATACTTTGGCTTTAAGATAAAGCTTTCTAGATTTATTGAATTTCTAGCAGTTCAACATCAAAGATCAAAACACTTGCTGGTGGAATTGGGCCAGAGCCACTCTTACCATAGCCAAGCGTGCTTGGTACGAAAAGGCGGATTTTCTCACCTTCTACCATGTATTGTAGACCTTCTTGCCAGCCTTTAATGACTTGGTTAAGACCAAATGAAATCGGCTCACCACGATTAACAGAGCTATCGAATACCGTGCCATCAATCAAGGTGCCGTGGTAGTGTACTTTTACTTTACTTGTTGCCGTTGGGTGAACCTCACCTTCGCCTTTTTCAAGAACCATGTATTGAAGGCCACTTTCTGTTGTGATGACGCCTTCTTTTTTCGCATTTTCTAGTAAGAATGCTTGGCCTTTGGCAAAGTTTTCATCTGCTACTTTATGGTTTGTCCAAGTACGGTAAATGAAAAAGCCCGCCAAAATAAAAATAATAAAAGGAAACAAAAATTTAGACACGTAATCTCCTTGTCTATTTAGGTTGTTTTAGCAAAAAGTTGATGGTTTCTGCCATGGCTTCAACGCTATCATGACCACCAGTAATCACTTGATATTTTCCGTTTACGATAAAGGCTGGAACGGAGTTAATTTGGCCGCGAGTCGTGATCGCTTCTGCCTTAGTGATGTACTCAAACAGCGTTTTTTGTTGTGCTTCATCTAAATGGTAAGGGCTGATAAGGTTGCGAGACTCAAAGGCTTTCTCAACAGCGATTTGGCGTTCCTCAGCCGTTGCATCGGCACCCATTTGCACAGCAGTAAAAAGATCTGCCATAAACGCTTTATCTGGTGTTGATTCAAGCTGCATTACGGCAGTATAGAAGATGATGGCGCTCACTTGTGCACTTTCATTGAACGTTACATGCATTTTTTCAACGCTTTGATCGGTCAATGATTCAATTTGAGGGACAAACTCTTCCATTGAGCGGCAGTGGCCACAAGTTAAAGAGAATGCTTCAGTCAGGGGAGCTAAATCATATTCTTCAAGGGATACTGGCAAAACTTCGTATTGTTTGCCTTGCTGAGGCTGACTCTTGCCGCTATCGCATGCCGACAAAGCCATTACGGCAACAACAACAGCAAAGCCTTTCGATATGGTTTTTAACATAGTAGTGCTCTAAATGAGAAATTTGCGTTAGTTTATCGGTTAACGATAGTGACTAAAACCATTAAATAACAATAAAGTGAGACCATTGGTAACAGACTTTGCCTGACGTATGGGCTGTAAGGGTAGGGTATTTTAGTGTTGCTTTTTATTTGAGAGATGATTTTGCATTGACTCCAGTGGCATGAACGCTGCATAGACAAACCAATCGGTGGACAAAAGCGCTAAAGATTCGGCGTGTTTTGTCGACACAATGAACAAGAGTTTTTCTACGTTGGTAATGGTATGAAGCATTGGTTTTTAATTGTTTGTGGCATTCTGGCCGGGTGCAGCAGCCTCGATCAAGATATGGTCCCTGGTGGGAACATTTTAGATACAGCTCCTAAATCAAACACTGAGCTGAGACACCCAGAGTGGGGATACCCGAGCGCATCCAATGTGGCTTCTTCCCCTCGTTCATATCAAACGGCGAGGGCGTCAGTAAAAAAGTCGCAAAACGTGACCTCTCTGGAAATGTTCCTGAGCAGGCATAACATTCCTCACGAGACGCTCAGTGGTGGTCACCTGATGATACGTTTGAAAGAGCAAGTGCATTTTCAAACGGGTTCTGCACGGTTATCTGCTCAATCTCAAGACTGGATTCGAAACATTGGTCACTATCTGGCTGGAAGAACTGATGTTGATGTCGTGATTGATGGTCATGCGGATAGCACGGGAGCTGAAAGCTTCAATGACACGCTATCTGAAAAGCGAGCTCGTGAAGTAGAAAAACAACTATTGGCGACGAGTATTCCACGTCAACGAGTGTTTTCTAGAGGCTTCGGAGAGTATGTACCGAAGTGCAGCAATGCGACAGCGAGTGGTAAAGCTTGCAATCGGCGCGTAGAGCTAACATTGATCGTGGATGAATAACGCAGACGTTAGGCGGTAATCTTCGTTGTGTTGTTCTCGCATACCCGTTATTTGCTTAGTGGAGTTTAAGTTCGGAGTTGAGCAAGAAGACTGAATAAGGAAAGCTCGCACGGCAACATTTAGCTAGAAAAAATAGAAAAGAGGCACCGTTAGGTGCCTCTTTTACATCCGCCAATGTTCATAGGGGGAACTTAGGCAAATTCTTTTTCAACGTAAGCGACGATGTCAGATGACTCGTATAACCACTGTGTCTCGCCATCTTTTTCGATACGAAGACAAGGGACTTTAACTCGCCCACCACCTTGCTCTAGTTCAGCTCGATGAGTCGGGTTATTTTTTGCATCACGTAGCTCAATGTTCACCGATTGACGCTTCATTGCACGGCGGACCTTTACGCAAAAAGGGCAGGCTTCAAATTGGTAAAGTGCGTATTGTTTCGCTTTTTCATCAATACGTTGCTGTTCTTCTGCGGTGCGCTTAATACCACGAGGTGAGAACACCGCGTTCAGCAATAAGATAACCTTGCCTAAAATCCAACGGATAAACTTCATAATGATCCCTTGATGTTCATTGGGTAATTGTCCTTTAAGAATGCAATCATGATGCTTGTTGCACTGAACGTGAAGTCTATCAGTTGTTTGAAATGGATAAAACCATGTATTTTATGCGGAAAATAGACGTTTAAACCAACCCCAAAAGCCACTTGCTGAAGCCGGACGGGCTTCTTTACCTTGATAAAAACTTTGCATGAGTTCGGTTCTGAATGCATCAACGTCCATGCGTTTTATGACAAGCTCATGCTGCAATGTATTTTGAGTCTGCTCGGCATGATCGTGCGCCAAGCTGAAATCCATATTTAAATAGCCTTGCGTGTATAACCAAAGGTGGGTGACTAAGATTAGGTCTTCAGCAGATTGGTTAGTAAACTTATCCGCGTGCTCATTACCCAAGGAGTCAGTCAGAACTTGCTGCATACGCTGGGTAGAGTGAGCATGTTGCTCGTAGTTAGCACTTGCTTCAATATGTGATTTGGTCAAAAGGCCAAGCAGGTGAAGAGTAGGTGCTGTTGTGGGTTTGTTCTCACAAACTTTTGTAAATAGTTGTGACTGTTCTTTTAACCAACGTCGCTTTGCTGCTTTATGTTCTTTAACAAAGGGGATTTCTTCAAATCCCATCTCTTGACTCAGTTCACTAAGAGACGTCATGGTTTTTTAGTTCCTTCACCGTTACTTCGATATGTTGATCATTGATATCAACAAAAATTGAGCTGCCAGTAATCATAACAGAAAGGCTAGTACCTCGGTCAAGGTGCTGACAAATCAAGTCGATAGCGTCATAGTCAAAGCTCTCTACGTTGACGGGAAGCATTGAGAACTTTCCTGACATTTTGTCCCACCAGACAGCCGCTTTGGTGTTATAAGTGTAAACTTTTACATGCTTTGCGAGGCGAGAAGCTTTCTTAATTCTGTCTGGTTCTGGTTCGCCAATTTCAATCCAGTGAGTAATGCTTTGATCATCGCCAACATGCCATAAATCAGGCTCTTCAATCGTAGAGAGTCCTTTTGTAAACTCCAGATTGCTTTGAGCATTTAAACAGTAAGCTAGAATGCGAGCCAACATTCGTTGCGGCTTTTCAGAAGGGTGGAGGGCGATAGTTAGATTTTTAGAATCGTAATAGTCATTATTCATATCGGAAATGGCGATACGAAATTTGTAAATGGTTGGTTTAAGAGCCATAGATTTATATCGTTTTGTTGGCAAAATAAGTTTTAGGCAAAAAAATAGCCAGCTTTAAAAGCTGGCTATCGTATCAAATTCTTTAAGAATTAAAGTACTTTGATTTGCTCTGCTTGAGGGCCTTTTTGACCTTGAGAGATAACAAATTCTACTTTCTGGCCTTCAACTAGAGTACGGAAGCCGTCACCAGTGATTGCAGAGAAGTGAGCAAATACGTCAGGACCGTTTTCTTGTTGAATGAAACCGAAGCCTTTAGTTTCGTTGAACCACTTAACTGTGCCAGTAGCTGTGTTAGACATGTCTATTTCCTAAATATCTAAATAATGTAATCTTTCGCCTCAACGGCGCTTATAGCGTGGAAAAATAAATTGCTATTGCGTACCACAGGACGACGGGTTACAAGTAATCCAACGAAATGTGAAAACAAAGAACTTTCTTTCTAGCCGTGTTTGAGTCTAGGTTAATTCCACGAAGAGTCAACATATATTAGTGCTTTATGGACAAATATTTGTATTTAGTCACTATTTAACCAGCATGTTTTTGATTAAATTTCAAATAAATGACGGTGATGTGAAGTTTTTTAGCATAAAATTCAACTAAATCTATAAATTTGACTTATTTATATAATTATTGTCCAATCTGGTTCGACCATTAAGGAGGATTTATGGCAAAGCGTAAAATCAGTCCTCAACCGAGTGGCTCACAACATGAGACCGACTTCGGCAGAGGTGAAATCAAAGACAACGCGCTAAAAGCGGTTGTTACCAGTCAGCTGTTCCAAACACGAGTCGTTAAAGCGAAAAAAGGTAAAGGTAGCTTCAGCCGTAAAATGAAGCATAGAGGCAAAGAGCCCTATTCAAAGTTCTCCCCAAGGTGGATTTTGAATAGGGCTTTTTTATTGGTACTAGGTGTTTGCAAAACTGATGATAGTCAATTTTTTAGTACCAGATAAGTTTTCCTAATTTATCATGTACTGCTTCAACTGCTTCAACTGCTTCAACTGCTTCAACTGCTTCAACTGCTTCAGCGAACCAGGCGTTGAAAGTACCAATTAAGTACTAAAACTTACTAAGTTAGATTCATATCAATAAGCGTCACTTCCTGTCTTATGCAACTCTACTATATCTTTAGTCTAATCAAACAGCCGAGATTATGGTTTAAAAAGACTGGTGAGAAGTAGGTATGTCATCGACGAGTTATGGTACTTATGGTTGCAAATGTAAAAAAGCGTGTGCTTCTTTATTACTAGTGTGGCTGTCCATTTGTCCGATGGCGCATGCGCACAAATCAGAGTCTCATTCTTTAATTGTTGCTAACTCCAAAGCGTGGAAGCCGTTCTCTTACCTTAGCCCAGATGGTGAACCTAAAGGTATTTTAATCGACTTTTGGAAAGAGTACGCGGCGAACAACCAAATCGACGTTCAGTTTCTCCTTTTGGATTGGGATGCTTCTTTACAAGCCGTAAAAGAGGGTAAGGCTGACTTTCACGGAGGACTTGTCTACTCGCCCGAAAGAGCGAAGTATATGGACTTTGGCGCAGTCATAATGCCTATCCAAACCAAACTGTACGTAAATAAAGATGTACTTTCGGTTGATATCAGGAGTGTTTTAACTGGCGAAATGACGCTGCCAATTGGCGTTGTTAAAGGAAGTTACGAGTCTGAGTTTGTTCAGACGAATTATCCAAATGCACCTATTGCAGAGTACATTAACAATGATTCGATGATACAAGCAGCCGTCGATAAAAAGGTGCTGTACTTTGTTGCAGACCTGCAAGTTGCTAACTTTTATATGGCAACCACGCCGGGAGCGGGTATGTTTGTCCCGACAATTAGCTTGTATAGTAAAGATCTTCGGATTGCTAAAGGAATGCATAGTGCAACTTCCATTTTAGAGGTATCAAGAGCGTTTGAAAAAGTCATTGATACGGATCGTGAGCGGATCCTTACCCGTTGGAGTGTGGTGAAAACGGTTTATCCACTTTATCTTTTCCCTATTGCTATTTTCATTATGGCGATTGCAACGCTTTATCATATTTTTGCCCTCAAACGTATGGTTGCTCTTCGGACAAGGCAATTAACGATTGCCAATCAGCAATTGCTGGAGATGACGTTGACGGATTCTCTCACAAAGCTATACAACCGTAGACACCTGATTGAGCAATTGGCGCTACTGAATCATTTGAAGCGAAACTTAACGGTGATGGTGTTTGATATTGATGATTTTAAATCAATCAATGATCGATATGGCCACCTTGCTGGAGACCGAGCAATAGTTGCCATCGCAGAAGCCGCTAAGTCGATGACTGATGACCGAATGACATTGGCGAGAATTGGAGGAGAAGAGTTCGCACTCGTTACGTCTTCTCTGTCAGAGCGAGAAGCGCTCAATTTTGCCAATATGCTTTGTAAAGCCGTTTACGATCAGCCTGTTATACTGGGCGGACAAGCAATTCATTTGAGTATCAGTTTGGGCTGTGCTTACTATCCTGAGTTTACCCACATCGTGAGCTTGCAAGATGCTGACGAGTTGATGTATCAAGGTAAGTCTGAAGGAAAGAATCGTGCAGTTTTCCAAGTTATAACAGACTGTCAGCTTCAACCTGCGCTTCGTCAAGTGAATTAGATCTCGCTAATTCAACTGATGCTTCAAACCATCCTCAAGCCTCAAAGTTTTAGTCAGAGTAACGTGGTAAGCGTTGACGATCACGTTGCGTTGTTTTCTTTGAGGCCAATTTGCGTACAAATACTTGCACTTTCATATATATAACCCCCCACCTGCTCACGTTTTTATCATAGAAGCAGTAATTGTTTCAAAGTGATAAGCGATTTCTTGGTAAAGATCAGAACCCCTGTCTACACTCAGTGTAAAGTAATGCATATAAAGCATGATGCATACAGTGTTGTACAAAAACAATTAAAGAAGATAAGAAATAAGTTGGCTTGAGAAGGACGGGGAATGAACAACGAATGCTTTGCTAGGTTCCGAGCTGTCACGGATGAACTGTCAATGAAAGAATCGTTGTCAGTTGGGAAAGACCCTTATGCTCACTATCTCAAAGATATTGTGGGCATTGATTTGTTGTCTCGTGAAGAGGAGTTGCATTACGCCAAACTTAATCGAGCTGGTGATGAAGAAGCGCGCGAAATGTTGATTGAGTCTAATCTTCGACTTGTTGTGAAAATCGCAAAAGGCTACCTCAAACGGCCAGGCAATAACTTTACTCTGCTCGATTTAATAGAAGAAGGTAATATTGGTTTGATAAAAGCGGTCGATAAGTTCGATCCTGAGCCAGGCTACCGTTTTTCTACTTATGCGGTATGGTGGATTCGCGAGAATATAGAAGCGGCATTAATGAACAATGGCCGAACGGTACGTTTACCTGCTCATGTGTGCAAAGAGATAAATAGTCTGGCTTTAAAAAAGCTCGATGCGTCAAAAAGTGAGAGCAAGGAGTTGTCTATTTCTGAACTCTCACGCTGCTCAGGGGTGAAAGCAGAGCGTATAGATGAACTTGTTGCGCTTAGTGGCTTTATTGATGTATCGACCACTGCGGACCTACATCGCGTTCCATTTGTTCTTGAACTGTGTGAAAGTGAGTATACGCCAGATCCACAACAAGACTGTGAAAACCAGTGCTTTACTCAAGCTATTGAAAATATTATTAAAACTTTGCCAATTAAGTTGCAGAAAGTCTTGATCCATCGATTCGGATTATTTGACCAGAGAGTGAAAACCTTGTCGGAAATAGGCCTGTTATTAAACGTGTCTAACGAGCGTGTTCGTCAGATGCAGATAGAGGCGGTTGAACGCGTGCAGAAACGTCTCCGATTCGATGGTTGGGTTTAAGATTTTTAGCCCCTTATCCTAGCCGATTAATTTACTGGCTTGCTACTCTGTTCTTCCGTAAGTAACAGCAGCTCAAGCTGTGCTTTAGCTGCTGCCTCCAATCTCCATACACTCAATAATCGGTTAAGTGCTGCGCGATAAGTACGACTTTTGAGTAAAAAAGCGAGCGTACTTGTGTAGTTGTTTACGACTCGCGCTTGTGTCTCGACCAATGCGGTTTTGTTTTCGATGTCGATGTGTTGAAGGTTAAAGTCAGGAAGAAACGCACACTCATACCATACCTCTACAATTTCACGAATTTCGAGTTCTTCTTCAGGCACGTCGAAGTCTTGTAAATGGTAGTTTTCTGGTATTGTTGATAAATAAACCACATCCAATTTGTCTGCAACAAATGTATACATCGGATTCCTTAGTGTACGCGCTTACAGAGTAAATAGTCTCATCGTTTACATTTTTGTCAATGACCGTGCTCAATTATGAATGATGAACCACACCACATTCCGAACTTAACTTAGACTTTTTAAGTACTTATCGGTTAACCCGAAATACTTCAAGTTGCCATCTGGCTCCAAGACTAAGCTCATATTGGATGTAGAGATCATGCCCGGATCATTCGTTGAGAAAATAACGGTCTTATTGAGTAGTTTGTCGCTGAATAACCGCTTGAAGTAGTGCGAGTTTTCTTGCTCAGCACCATTAAATGGCTCGTCAATGATAATCAAAGATTGTTCGCAGTTACCTAGCCCTAATGCGAGCCGCAGTCTTTGTTGAATACCATTTGGTAAACTTTTACAGATATCAACGCTCAATTGAGTGTCCAGGCCTTGTGGCAACCATGTATCGAGCTCAAAGAAACTCACCATTTCACGCATTTTTTCTGTTGGGATTAACCCATTATGCAAGATGAAGTTAGTCTCCAAGGAGCCTTCAAAAATATGCAGGTTAAACGGGATGTAGTTAATCGAGGTTCGATAGCGGTAACTGTTGAATTGTTTGATGTTATAACCGTCCACCGAAACTGAGCCTTGATAGCGTTCCTCTAGCCCAGCGATAATAGAAATGAGCGTCGTTTTACCGCAACCTGTTGGTCCACAAATCACAACTTTTGCGCCCGGTGGAATTTTAAAACCAAGATTAGTTAAGCCTGTTGCCGCACCACTATAACGATGGCTCACACCAGAGCCGACGATACTACCTTGAAATAGGCGAATAGGGGGGCTTTTCTCTAACGTTAGCTTATCGTCATTCATCGCCATAAGGTTGTTGATTTGCGCAGAAGACGCCTTAATGGATTGGAACTTAGAAATAGAGTTGTAGATGCCCATAATAGGCCCCAACGCCTTCCAGACTAAAATTACGGTAGCAAGCATTGCACCTGCATCGGAGGTGCCGTCCATCACGCCGATAACGGCCGCGACGATACTTGCGGTACCAATAACCTGAATCAAACTCCCGCCTGCTGCCTGAACCCTGCTATTAGTCACTGAAACATGTTCTGCATCGTTGGTGCTTTGTAAATGCGATGCGCTAAAGCGGGACTGGATAACACGCAATAATGGCAAGCCTTGGATGGTTTTTATACCACGAAGAATCTCATTCCATTGGTAAGAAACCATGGCGTTGGCGCGAGAGCTCTTGGACGTGGCTTGCGAGTAGATGTAACGAGAATAAACACAGAACACCAACATTAGAATCAACCCCGCCATAACGACTAGCGCTGCGGTACCAGACATAAGAGCAATGGCAATAATGAATACGATAACAAACGGCATGTCGAAGTAGCTTAATGTTGACTCTGCGGTTACCAAACGGCGGAAAGTGTCGATGTCCTTCAATCGTGCTAACTGAGAAGAGACACCAGCGGTAGATGTCATCGAATAAGGAAGCCACAACAGTTTGGATATTACGTTTTGAGAAATATGCACCGCCAAATCCTTTCCTGATGTGGCGATGATGTTGACCCGCATTTTCTTGAAAAAGTATTCCGAGAACCCAACAATCACAGCAAATAACGTGAGCCAATAAAGCGTGGCTTGCGAGCTAGAGGTTAAGGCGAAGTTGTACACACTCATAATAAAAAAGGGCTGGAGTGCGCCGAGAATGCTGACCACGAAGCTGAGAATAATCAGGCTTTTGAGTTCATTGTTGTAGCGATAAAACGCGTATTTAATCCAGTTACTGCGGTCTTGAGATTCAGGTGGCGGTTCTCGGAATAAGCGGGAGTATTCGCTGATCGAGACCAACAAGCACGGCTTCTTGCAGAGCGGGTATTCAATGGTGTTGTTATTTGTGTAATCAAACAGGATCAGTTTGCCGTCTTTAGTGCCCAAGAAAATCGCAGTGAGGTTTTCTATCTCGATAAAACAAGGATGAGGATGCCCCTCGATGTGCTCCAACGTTTTTAGTTTGGTGACGTCACAACGGTAACCAAGGCGTTCAATCGTAGCGATAAAACTGTCGCTGTCTTTTGGTTTAGGGATAAAAGCGTCGCTGAGGATAGAAGGTGTGCCTTCCCATTCAAGCGCTATGAGGGTGTAAGCTAAACCACGAATCAAAGGTGACTCATTGTATCGCTCGTCATAACTGCGAGCCTCAAAGTCCAACAAGCGCTGAGGGACATTATTAAAATCAACCAAAATACTCATTGGTCACCTCCGGTAAGTTTGACGCGTTTGAGGCGATGATTGAGTTTGTCCATCTTGTTGCTGACGATGATGAGGATTTTGTCGTTGGCGCGATAGGCGGTGCTGGTCAAAACCAATCGAGCAAAGTCGTCATCATAAACACAGTCGATGTCGTCGAAGATCAACACACGTTTGTTCGCGAGTAAGGCACGCACTAACAACAAGGCATAAGCGACTTGGCGCGAGAATGGGTTGCGTAAATGTCCTTTAAGCTCGGTGTAAAAACCAGCGGGAAGGGCATCGATTTGTGCCTTGATGTTCATGGTTTCGCAAAGCGCAAATGCCGTGTTATTTAAGCTCGGGCGGAAACAAGTCAAGTTGTCGATGATGGTGCCTTCGACGAACGAACTGGTTTTGTCGACCATGAGCACGCTATTACGCCAGACGTTGTAGTTGACGTCATCGAGCGGTGTCTCGTTGATTTGGATATCGAGCTTGCTGTCGGTGTTTTGCCGCGTAATGCAATTGGCGAGGTGGGTTTTACCTGCGCCGCTTTTCCCCGTCAGCAAGTAAGCCTGACCGCGTTCAAACTCAATGCGTTGTTTTTCCGAATACTTCACCGAGATGCGCTCGACTTCCGTCGTGTCGTTTTGTTGTTCTATAGATGCAGCAAGCTCAAGCAGCTCGGCGATACGTTGAATATGAAGCTTGTTCAACTCCCATCGACTCACCGTGCGCATTACTTGCTGGTATGGCGCGAAGTAGCGGTTGGTAAGCATGATGATGGCAGCCATGATGCCTTGGCTCGATTGCATGTTGATAACTGCCGTTGCCAAAACCACCACCACACAAGCGATGGAGAGCTGTTGTATGAGCGACAAGATAAGGTTGAAGTTTGATTCAATTTGCTCGTATTTGATGTTCTCGACTTCACGTTCTTCCACCATTTGTGTCATCAAGCTCTCAACGCGATATTCCATATTGCGCGCTTTGATATCGAGTGGGCTAGAGATGATCTCGATGATTTTAGAAGTAGTTAAGCCTTCGATGTCGGATTTGTTTTCTAAGCTGTTGATTTTCTGCTTAGATAGGCTCAGTGCGAACACCGCCAAAATGATGGAGGCGAGCAAGATGGTCACTCCCGCCCAAATGTTGATCACACCGATAATCAGAATGGTCAGTATGCTGACGGCAAGGTTGATCAATGCCCGTACAGATTCTCCGCCAAAGAAGGATTTAATCTCGGGAATGGTGGCAATACGCTCTAAGTATTCACCGGGTTCTAGGCGACGAAACTTCGATATCTCAGCCAAACAGATGGATTGAAACACCTTGTTGGTTAAGTTAGTTTCGAACTGCTTCATGATCACCGACGAAATCTTCTCTTCCTGATTCTTTAAGTGATAGTCGAGGAAGATAGTGATCAAGATGATGGCAAACAGAAGAAACAGCGTGTCTTTGGCTTGGTTAGGTAAAACACGGTCAAAGATAATAAGAATCGAAAAGGGCAGCACTAAACCAAACAGTGTTGAGATGACCGTTGAGAAAGTCAGATAACACTTGTCAGCAAAGTTAATCTTTTGGGAAAAGTGCTCAGTTTGCATTGCGACCTCCTTTCTTAATCGATGGTTTAGAGAGAAGGTGTTTTGGAACTAAGTCTTGATTGCTTCTGCCTTCGATATCGCTCATCAACTGCATGATGCTTTCGATAGATTGAACCGATAGCATGCCTTTGATTTGCTCAAGATTGATCGATTCAATGATGTAGTCATAGCGCGCGCTCTCGTAATCACGTAGCGCGCTGAACAGTTTACTTTCCGCTGCCAGTAAGTCGGTAATGGTTCGCGTACCAAGCTGATAGGCGCGTTGAATGCCTTTGTAGGAAGCGTAGTTGGCACGGATGATGTTCTCGTAACTGCTGATGGCGCGGGAGAAGTCATTAATGTTGAGTACTGAGGTGTTAACGCTATTGCGCGTCGCGAACAATGAATCTTGGTACAGCAGCTCGGTTCGCTCGATGGCAGTCGACGATTTTTGATAACCGTAGTAATCCGAACCGCCGGAGAAAATTGGCACATTCAAGTTCAACCCGACGCTGGTCGAGTTACTGTCCCCTGTTGCGGTTGGGTCGGTTCGGTCATAGTTGTTCGCATCGTCGTAACGGTAACTGGCAGAGAGCGATACGGTCGGCACAAAGTTTGAACCGCTTTCTTTCAAGCCTCTTCGGCTGCGCTCGACGGTTTTCTTCGCAACCAATAAGTCGTTATTGAGCTTCAAAGCTTGTTCAAGAATCTCACGTTGTTCGGATTCGCTGATTTCCTCCAAGGGAACACTTTCGTAGATGTCTTGTGATGGGGTGACTGGGTATTGAACTTGAATCTCTAAACCGTTCAAAATTACGCGCCGGTCTTTCTCTAAGGTTCTTAAGCGATTGGCAATGCCTTCTTTCTGGGCAATTACCTCATACAACTCGCTCGCCGCAGTGTTGCCAAGTTCCACGTTGCGACGCATTTGGCGCTCACGTGTTTCAGACGATTTAAGTTCTACTTGGGTGGCTTTGATTTGCGCGTTGTTTTTGAGGTATTCGAAATATTGCGTCGCGATTTCAGAAATGGTGCTCTGGATTTTGTTCTCGTGTTTGATTTCCTCAATGTTGAAATCCAGCTTCGCGGTGCCGTATTTGAAGATGTCGCCAAGGTTAAACACCGATTGCGATAAAGACACGCTGTAGCTATTTGAGTTGTAGCTTGAACGTTTATCTGGTGTTCCCGTTAATATGGTCTCGTTTTCATTCCATGTTGTATCAGCGGCACCGTTTAAAGAAGGCAGGAACTTAGAACGGCTAATGTCGATGTTGTATTCGTTTTCTTCCACGCCTTTGTCACTAGCGCGCAGAGATAAATTGTTTTCCAAGCCGAGTTTGACCGCCTCAAGCAAGGTGGTCGCCATTGCCGAAGGAGCATTGCTCAATGTAAGCGCTGCCAATACGCAGCTAGTTAAGTTTCTGTACCGCCACATACTTGTTGATCACCTTGATGATTTCGTCGTTTTTATAAGGTTTGCTGATCACGTAATCCATTCCAGCTTCGATACAAGCTTGGTGTTCATTACTGCTGGTCAATGCTGTCGCGCCTATGATGGTGCAAGGGTTTTGTCCGCTCTCTTGTTCGTATTGTCGAATGCGTTTGGTTGCTTCAATACCGCCCATGCCAGGCATGATGCAGTCCATAAAAATGATGTCCGAGCGCTGATTCATGAAGTGCTGAACAGCGTCTGCGCCATCGCCAACGGTGTCGGCTTCGTATTCTTGCTTGCTCAAAATACGTTTGAGTAGAATCTGTTGAACACGGTCATCTTCCACAATCAGGAATGAGCTGTTCTCCATCTGATCTTCTGAGGCTTCCGCTTCCATGATTGCTAAAAGATTGGGGATAAACTCATACGGAATCGCAGGGGAGTTCAGAATCTTGTCGACAAAGGTATGGCTCTCTTGCGCTTGCTGAGTGCTAGTGACCGAGAGCAGCAACTTGGTGTTCGGGTGATTGCGCAGTTGCGATTTCACCGTTTTGCTCAGTGAGGGCAGCTTGTTTGGCTCGAACGTGTCGGTCAGCATGATGGCATCGTATTCGCCAAAGGTTTTTGCCGCAGAGAAGAGTTCGTTCGGCGTTCGAATTGGCGTAATCTCTAAGCCCAAGTTGACTAACATTTTGCTCATCACATCAATGCGCAGCTGAGAGTTGGCACACAGTAATAGGCGCTTATTGTCGAAGCGAGTTTTCTCGGTGTGGAAGCTTTTGGCTTTCAAATCGAGCTGAATTTGAAAACGTTCCTGATTGCCCGATTGATACCAATGGCTCTCGTAATAGCCATAATCTTTCAACACGCTTTTCGCCAAATCGTCTTTGGTTGCAGTGTGCTGTTTATGGTCGCTCCAGTGTAGGGTATTGAGCTTGGCAAGCGGCACATCCAGCGTGGTTAAGAAGTTTAGATTGATGGTCAGGCGGGTATTTTCAATGTCTGACGCCGCACCTGATTCAATGGTGACAAACAGTTTCTTGTCGGCTTTGAGTTGGATGGCATTTGATAGCTGAAGGAACAACACCCAGAATAAGCTGGTGGATTGTCCTTCAACACGGTTTGGTAAGTTATCTGAGATAAAGCAGTCTAGCTCACCTTCATTTCGCTGCACTTTTGAACTGATGTGAATCATCAATTCAGACAGTACATTCAGCAGTGAAAACTCTTTCGATTTGCTCTCGGTCCCTTGTGAAATGAGTCGGTTGTAGTTCTCTGCCAATTCAGACAGGGTATTGGCAGCCGAGGTTATATCTTGCGCCATCAACACGCCGCTCTCATCGGTCTCTTGAACGAGATATTGCACGCCGCCGTTAATGGTGTTGGTGATGCCACGAATCTCGTAACCAATCAGAGCATAGAGCTGCTTGTAGAGATCGTTATTGCGTTTTTGCTCTTCGAGTTTGCTGAAAATCAGTTTTAGGTGTGAGTAGATCTGACGCTGCTTAGGATTGATGCTCACTTCATTCAGCAACTCTTCCAACCTTTGTAAATCCAGTAGTTTGAGTTCTTGATAAAGCTCATCGAATTCTTGGTCAATGTCACGCTCATTCGAGCTGGATTTTTTCAGTTTAAGGATTGCCACCAAGTTCGATAGCACTGCGATACCAACCAGTACGACAACGACCACAAACAACCAAATGAAGAACTCGTTTTTCTCCATCATTAGGTCGCTCGCATGGTTGTTAAATATGGTCCGGTAGTTGTCGTCCATTTGTAGGTAGTTATTGGTGAGCGAGAGGTACAGTGCCAACACATCGTCGCGTGTTTTTTGGCTGTCTGAGAAGCGATTGATTGCCAGTTCAAGCTGCGAGTATTCGGTCGCGCCCACCAAGCTAAACTCGGTTTTGTTGAGTGACGCGAGCGACTTAAATTGGTCAATTTCGTCTTTCAGAACCTCAAAATCAAGCTCTGTTGTACTGCAATAACGTGCGCTTAAACAGCGTTGAAGCGTTTGAATATCAAACTCGATAGTTTGGTTGAGCTGTTGAGCTTGAACCAAAAGAGGCGCGTTTTGCACTTTCTCGACTGAATCCACTTTGTCCCAAGAGATATACAAATAAAAGGCGAGGGCAGCCAGCATCAAGCTGAAAGCGATGCTTAGGCGCATAACAGGAACGGAAATATTGTAAGAAGGTTTGCTACTCATCCATCACCTCTCATCGAATGCGTCTTCGATAGCCGACATAACCGGCTTCGCTGCGTATTCGATCACCCGGCGTGAACCTGTTTTCACGTCTGCGGTAAACTCCATATAAGGGGACAGCTTGTATTGTGTGCCTCCGCGCTCTAGATAGTTTTGACTGATTTGGATTTCCGCGAGATAGAATTCTGCGTCTTCTTCTTCATAAGAAGAACGGCTGATCGATGCAATTCGACCTTCCAAAAATCCGTATTTGGCAAAGTTGTAGGTATCCATTTTCACTTTGACCGCTTGTCCGATTTCTACAAAACCCATGTCTTTACGCGGGATCTTCGCCTCTCCGTGAAGGGCGTTATTGATCGGTGCAATGTCCGCGATGCTTTCACCTGGCGGTATCACAGCGGAGCGGAAGTTGAAGTGCACTTTATCTACTACACCGTCAATAGGGGCGTAAACCACGAGGCGATCCACTTTATCTGAGTGTTGAGGACGTAATATACGCTTCAACTTTAAGTCCTTGTTTGCTTGAATGATTTGTGCTTGATACTCGGCATTACGATTCTCCACCAAGTCTCGGTACTGCTTCTCTAGTTTGTCGAGTTGGAAGCGCTCATTCATGACCGACTCATCAAGGTTTTCTATCTCACGCACCATGTTTGACTCTTGAACCTGCATATTCAGAACATCGACGTAAGACGCCATTTCCTCTTTGTACAAGGTGTTCTTAATATTGAGCTGCTTGCGTATCAAGGAGAGCTGGTTCTCGGAGCTTTTACGGCGCTTGAGCATTGAATCAATCAACGAGTTCTTATGATTGATGTCGTGGGTGATCAACTCTTCATTGGAACGGTTTTTAGAAAATTCTTGCTGCCAGGTATTCATGTTGACTTGCACTAATTCTGGGTACTTTTCGATGTAGGCAGAAAAATCGGGTTCCACCATATCGCGCAGGCTTTCGTAACGAATCTTGTCTAGCTCTAGCTGAATGATCTCTGTGTTTACCGTATCGAGTTGAGTGTTTCTATCCAGAGAGCGAAGGCGTGCAATAGGCTGACCTTCGTAAACTACTTCGCCTTTGCGCACTAGCATTTCTTCTAGAATACCGCCTTCAAGGTGTTGCACTTTTTCGATGTCAGATTCGAGCAATAGCTCACCGCGCACCGACACCACAATGTCGATACGAGCCTGAGATGCCACGGCGATAGCCACCATGGAAAGCAAAAAGATAACCAGCAAGGTTTTGTGTACGCTGGTCATTGCACTGGCTAGCACGATTGTATCGTCTGTTGTTACCTTCGAAGCTTCGTTGTTCGAAACGAGCGCCTTTTTGAGGTGATGTTCTATTTGCTTATTACTCATGAGCCACCCCTACGATTCACTACCTGTGCGGCTATCGATTGAATTTTCGATTTTTAACAGCTGGCTAATTTGTTTGTTTACGTTGTTAAGCTCGGTTTTAACGTCCTCAATCAATTCATTAGGAGCAGGGAAATGGTGTTTGTTTAAGTGTTCAAGCTTTGCCAATTTTGGTGGTAAGTCGTCATCACATAACAAGACGAGAATGGTCTTTAGTCTTTTTGAATAACATCTGAGTGCTTCAAAACGGTTTTGTTTATGCAGCATCTCAATATCAATCCCTGCGTCACTGAAATCTTGGTAAAAATCGCCTAATAGCAATTGCAGCCCTTTATGGCTGTTGTCGACTGAGCGCAACAGATTTGTCATATTTATCATTATCCCACCGCACTAATTGCTTTAATGACAACAAGTAAGGATCTTTATACTGGGTTTTCAAATTTTTTTGTTTTTATGGAACTCGAAAGGTATGAAAAAAGTTGTATAAAAAAGTTGGTTTCTAAAAATGGTGTCCTTTACTGCCTCTAAATACGATCAGTTAGCTAAAAGCAACGGAGGCTGTAATGACAGGCGACACTAATCAAGAAAAAGACAATGAAAAGCTTAACGATGCGGTAGAGCAAACAGAAACGAAGGATACGGGGACAAAAGAAGAAAAACAGCAGTCGACCGTCTCTTCGACTGTAGCGACCGGTGCTGAAAGCGCAGATGCTGTTGATGAAGCCAATCGTGCGATGGAAGAAAATCCTAGTGGCGCGGGTACGGAAGAAGAAGCAGTGAGCTCGGGTGGCGCAGTTCAAGAAGAGGATACTGAAAGTAGCAGCGACTCTGACGCTGCACAATCCAATGTTGTTGATAGTGTAGCTTCTAGCGGAGAATCAGGTGACGAGGCTCTGGGCGGCGGTGATTCGGATTCTGGGGCGGGTGCCCAAGCGGTCGGTGGTGGTGATGCCTCTGGCTCTGAAGGTGGTTCGGACGCAGAAGGCAATGAAGCGCAAGGACAAGCGGTACAAACTTCATCTGCGCCAAGTGCTTCTTCAGACTCTGAAGGTTCTCAAGGTGGTGACGAGCTAGATTCAGAAACCACTGAAGAGAGCTTCGTGGTGGATGTACAAGACACCAGCGAAGAAACTACGACGCAAGTAGAAGACGATTTCGACTCCGAAACTACGAGCGAAACGTTCCAGATTAAAGTCGAAGGTGAAAATGACGCGCCAGAAGTAGGGCAAGATCTGGCATACATCATGGATGAAGATGGCACTATTACCTTCACTCAAGAACAACTTCTCGGGTACGCGAGTGATGTTGATGGCGATGATCTTGCCGCATTTAACGTGCAAGTGGGTGCTAATGCATCAGTTGTGGATAATGGTGATGGCACTTATACCGTCACACCTGAAGCTGATTTTAATGGTGAACTCGACTTAACGTTTGATATCAGTGATGGTCAAGAAACCATTTCTAGTTCGATTGATTTAACTGTTCGTCCAATCAATGACGCACCAGTGCCTGAAGATAAAACCTTTGAGATTGAAGAGGATGGTACGCTGATCTTCACCGATGCTGACCTGCTTGCTGGCGCAACGGATATTGAAGGCGATAACCTCACAGTTGAAGGTGTAAGTTACGATGGTGGCGACGGCATCCTGACCGATAACGGTAATGGGACTTACACTTTCGCGCCAAATGAAAACTTCAATGGCGATGTGAACTTCAGCTTTGATGTGTCCGACGGTACAGATACGGTTTCTGCCAACATTGATGTAAGCGTCACGCCTGTCGATGATGCGCCAGTGTCGGGCAATCTTGCGTACTCGGTGGATGAAGATGGTTCGATTCGTTTGAGCCAAGAGCAGTTGTTGTCGCAAGCTTCTGACGTGGAAGGCGATGCACTAACGGCGTCTAACCTTTCGGTAGATGGCAATGCGACGGTGACTCAAAATAACGATGGCAGCTTCACCATCACGCCGGACGCAGATTTCAATGGTGATATTGACATTAGCTTTGATATCTCAGATGGTACGAACACCGTTCAAGCAACCGCTGATCTAACGGTTAATCCAATCAACGATTTGCCTGTTCCTCAAGACCAGCAGTTCAGCGTGGAAGAAGATGGCACGCTGATCTTTACGGACGCAGACCTGCTTACTGGCGCAACGGATATTGAAGGCGATAACCTAACAGTTGAGGGCGTAAGCTACGACGGTGGCGACGGCATCCTGACCGACAACGGCAATGGGACTTACACTTTTGCGCCAAATGAAAACTTCAATGGTGATGTAAACTTCAGCTTTGATGTGTCCGACGGCACAGATACGGTTTCTGCCAACATTGATGTAAGCGTTACGCCTGTCGATGATGCGCCAGTATCAGGCAATCTTGCTTACTCGGTGGATGAAGATGGCTCGATTCGTTTGAGTCAAGAGCAGTTGTTGTCGCAAGCTTCCGATGTGGAAGGCGATGCACTGACGGCGTCTAACCTTTCGGTAGATGGCAACGCGACGGTGACTCAAAACGACGATGGTAGCTTCACCATCACGCCGGACGCAGATTTTAATGGTGATATCGACATCAACTTCGATATCTCAGATGGCACGAACACCGTTCAAGCAACCGCTGACCTAACCGTTAATCCAATCAACGATCTGCCTGTTCCTCAAGACCAACAATTCAATGTGGAAGAGGACGGCACACTGCAATTTACTGATGCGGATCTTCTTGCTGGCGCGACCGACATTGAAGGCGATGACCTTTCTGTAACGGGAATCAGCTACGAAGGAACCGACGGCGTTCTAACTGACAATGGCGATGGCACGTATAGCTTTGCGCCAAATGAGAACTTCAATGGCGATGTGAATTTCAGCTTCGACGTATCTGATGGCACAGATACAGTTTCAGCGAATATAGATGTGAGCGTTACGCCGGTGAATGATCCTCCGGTGGCAGGCTCAACGTCTTACACGGTTCACGAAGACAACTCTATTACCATTTCTGACGCGCAGCTGTTGGCAAACTCTTCGGATTTAGAAGGGGATGTCTCGATAGATAGCGTGAGCTACTCTGGCAGCGATGGTGTGTTGCAAATCAATGGTGACGGTACGTACAACTTCTCTCCAAATGAAAACTTTAATGGTGAAGTGACGCTTGATGTTGTCGTCGCTGATGAAGAAGGCGCAACGGATGCCACCACTGCTGGCATTACGGTGCTGGAAGTGAACGATCCACCAGTCGCAGGACCAACTTCTTACACCATTGATGAAGATTCAGTTCTGACCTTCAGTGAATCGCAAGTGCTGCTGAATGCCTCTGATGTGGAAGGCGATGTAGAGCTTGTTGGCATTAGTTACGATGGTCCGGATGGCATTTTCACCGTTAACGATGATGGCACGTGCAGCTTCGCGCCAAACGAGAACTTTAACGGGCAAGTTCAACTTGATGTGACCATTCGAGATGAAGATGGAGCAGAAGTTGATACCGTCATTAATGTGAATGTATTGCCAATCAATGATGCGCCAGTATCGGGTGGTTTGGCTTACAGCGTTAATGAAGACGGTGCGATTACACTCAGCCAAGAACAGCTTCTTTCTCAAGCGTCTGATATTGAGGGAGATGGTCTGACTGCTAGCGATTTGACTGTAGATGGAAACGCAACCGTCACAGCGAACGACGATGGCAGCTTCACGATTACGCCAGATGCGGACTTTAATGGTGACATTGATATCCAATTCAACATTACGGACGGCACAGACACTATCCAAGCAACGGCGGATCTAACGGTTAATCCGGTTAACGATCTTCCTGTTCCTCAAGACCAGCAGTTTAGTGTTGAAGAAGACGGCACGCTTCAGTTTACTGACGCAGACTTGCTTGCTGGCGCGACCGACATCGATGGCGATAACTTAACGGTTGATGGCATTAGCTACACAGGCAGCGATGGTGTGCTGGCTGACCACGGTGATGGTACTTACACCTTTGCACCAAACGAAAACTTCAACGGTGATGTCAGCTTTAGCTTTGGTGTTTCTGACGGCACTGAGACCGTACCAGCAAATGTGGACGTGAGCGTCACTCCAGTCAACGATCCTCCGGTTGCGGGTGCAACGTCTTACATGGTTGATGAAGACAACGCGATTACCATTTCCGACGAGCAGCTTCTGGCTAACTCTTCGGATGTGGAAGGCGCAGTGTCCATCGATAGCGTGACCTATTCAGGCACCGATGGCGTATTCCAAGACAACGGTGACGGCACTTACACCTTCATGCCGAATGAGAACTTCAGCGGTGATATCAGCCTTGATGTGATTGTGGCGGATGAGCAAGGTGCGATTGACGAAACGACTGCAGGCATTACCGTCATTGAAGTGAATGACCCTCCAGTTGCCGGTCCAACGTCTTACACGATTGACGAAGATTCAGTACTGACATTCAGTGAGTCACAAATTCTTGCTAACGCATCTGATATCGAGGGCGATGTAGAGCTTGTTGGCATCAGCTATGAAGGCTCGGATGGTATCTTTACCGTCAATGGCGATGGTACTTGTAGCTTTGCACCAAACGAGAACTTCAATGGTCAAGTTCAGTTGGATGTGACCATTCAAGATGAGAATGGGGCAACCGTTGATACGCACATCAATGTCGATGTATTGCCAATCAACGATCCACCAGTATCGGGTGATTTGGCTTACACCATCAACGAAGACAGCTCAATCACGCTAAGCCAAGAGCAGCTGCTTGCCAAAGCGGGCGATATTGATAGCGAGAACCTTGAAGCCATCAATCTATCGACAGATGACAACGCGACAATTCAATACAACGATGATGGCAGTTACACCATCACACCGGATGAAAACTACAACGGCGACCTAGATCTGACCTTCGATATCATTGATAACGATGGTGGTTCGGTACAAGTTGGTCTGGATATTACGGTTAATCCTGTGAATGACTTGCCACAAGCGCAAGATCAACAGTTCACGGTAGAAGAAGATGGCACCTTGCTGTTCACGGATGCAGACCTATTGGAAGGCGCATCGGATATTGATGGCGATGATCTGTCTATCGAAAACGTTCTCTACACAGGTGCGGATGGTGTACTTACCGATAATGGTGATGGCACTTATAGCTTCGCGCCGAATGAGAACTTCAACGGTGATGTTCAGTTCACATTCGATGTGTCTGACGGCACAGGTTCAACACCAGCATTCATTGATGTCAGCGTGACACCAGTGAACGATCCGCCGGTTGCAGGTTCTACGTCTTACACGGTTCAAGAAGACGGTCAAATCACCATCAGTGACGAGCAGTTGTTAGCCAACTCTTCTGATGTGGAAGGCGACGTAGCCTTGGCGAATGTTAGCTACTCTGGTAACGACGGTAGCTTCGTGGACAATGGCGACGGCACATATACCTTTACGCCAAATGAGAACTTTGACGGTAACATTTCGCTCGATGTTACGGTTATCGACCAAGATGGTGCAACGGATACGACAACCGCAGGCATCGATGTTATCGCGGTGAACGACGCACCTGAAACGTCAGGCATTCAAGCTGAAGTGGATGAAGATAACGCCATCACCATCACGCAAGAGCAATTGCTTGCGAATGCGACAGACATTGAAGGTGATGACCTTGTTGCCAGCAATCTACAAACCAATGACCCGGATGCGACGATCGTAGCCAACGATGATGGTTCATTCACGATTACGCATACGGAAAACTTCAATGGTGAGTTGGACTTCACTTACAACATCAGCGATGGCGAAAATGATGTTCTGACCACGTTGGATCTGACCGTTAATCCTGTCAACGATGCGCCAGAAGCGGGTGACGAGATCTTTATTCAAGCAGAAGAAGACCAAACAGTGGGTGTTTCTCTGCGTGAAGAGCCTGCGTTACGTCTCGACCAAGCCCCTGAAAACGGCATCATTGAAGCAAATCTAAATGACGAATGGGTACAGCTAGAAGTCGGGCAGGAGGTTCCTGCAGACACGGAAGTGCGCTTCATTCCAAATGATGATGCATTGGCAAACGGTACGCATACGAGTCAAATTGGTACCTTTGACGACAACGCCAGCCTTGATGATTGGGGTACTGCTGTTGACCCTTACACACGTGAGTTTGTTGATGGTGATTTGAAAGTTACCGTTCAAAGTAATGATGACCCACTCGGTGCGTGGAATGGTAAAACACACATCGGTCACGGTATCGGTGATACTGACCGCCAAGGCTTGAGCGGTGATGAAAAACTGACTGTGACTGTTGAAGGTCAAGACATCAACGAAATCAGCTTCCACCTAGATGGTCTAGGCGGCTGGTTTATGGAGGAGTCTCGCCACTTTACCGAAGTCGAAATTCGCGCGTTTAACTCTGATGGTGACTTGATCGACTCGATGACTTACCACAAAGAAGATCGTGGTAGCTATGAGACGGATTACACCCTAACGGTGAACGAGCCGGTATCTTACTTTGAGCTAGGTACGATTCAAGGTAACGGTACTTACGTGGTTCAAAACATGACGGTATCGCAAACTTGTCATGATGAAGCGGTGTTCACATCTATTGGCGTGGACGGCACGGAAATCACTGAAACGGTAGAACTGAATATCCGTGAAGGTGACAGTGAAATCGAACTGACCGCTGACCTGCCAAATGTGACCATCGATACCGAAGGTTCTACGCAGTTTGCCT
Organism: Vibrio sp. SCSIO 43097; assembly: GCF_023650755.1. Classification (NCBI taxonomy): domain Bacteria; kingdom Pseudomonadati; phylum Pseudomonadota; class Gammaproteobacteria; order Vibrionales; family Vibrionaceae; genus Vibrio; species Vibrio sp. SCSIO 43097. The sequence continues at coordinate 102,873 of NZ_CP071841.1, forward strand.
CTGTGGTAATCACAGAAGAACAGCTTTTAGCACAAGCGAGTGATATCGATAGCGATGTTCTTGATATTCAAAACCTAGAGCTGGTGGGGGATAACGCGGAGCACGCTACGTTAACCGACAACGGCGATGGTACATGGACAGTCACACCAGATGAGAACTTCTACGGTGAGATTGAGCTTGGTTACCAAGTTACAGATGGTGAACTCACTGACGACAACATCATCAACATCAACTTTGAAGCAGTAAACGATGCACCAATCGTTTCTGGTCCGATTGTGTTGTCGACTGATGAGGATGTGGGCATTACGTTTAGCTCGGATGATTTGCTTGCCAATGCAAGTGACGTGGAAGGCGATGCGCTGTCTATCTCTGATATCTCTTACAGCGGTGATAACGGTGAGCTTGTCGACAATGGCGACGGCACTTACACCTTTATGCCGAATGAAAACTTCAATGGTGAAGTCGACATCGATTACAAAGTCTTCGATGGCACCGATGAAGTCGATACCCATCTAGATCTGACCGTTATTCCAGTCAACGATGTGCCAGTTCCTGGTGCGCCGCTGCATACTCAAATGCTAGAAAACGGCATCATCATCATCGAAGCAAAAGACCTGTTATCAGGTGCGACTGATGTGGATGGCGACATTCTGCATATCGAGAATCTACTGCTTGTCGACCAGTCACAAGGTACGTTGACAGACAACGGCGACAACACCTTTACCTTCGAACCAACTTCGAACTTCTACGGTGAAGTGAACTTGACCTTCGACATCAGCGACGGTCAAGCAAGTGCACCAAGCACAGCGAAGATCGATGTTGAGATCGTCAACGAAGGTCCAGAGGTCAGCGGCCCGGTTGATGCGGTCGTTGATGAAGATGGCTCAATTACCATCACTCAAGAAGACTTGTTAGCGAACGCGACCGACGTGGATGGTGACAACCTTGAAGCGGTGAACCTGTCGACCAACGATCCTAATGCAACCATCGTTGAGAACGCTGATGGTAGCTTCACGATTACACCGAGCGAAAACTTCTTTGGTGAAATCGAATTTACTTATGACGTAACGGACGCGATTGAAACCGTCGCTGCGGATCTAAACCTCACCGTTAACCCAGTGAACGACCTGCCAGATGTGCCTGATTTGTCCTTTACCACAGAAGACGGCGAAGCTATCACGATTACTGAAGCAGAGTTGCTGGCTCAAGCGACGGACATCGAAGGCGATGACTTATCTGTTGTGAACGTGACGAGCTTAAGCGATACGGTTCAAGTAACAGATAATGGCGATGGCACTTACACGTTAACGCCAGAGCAGGGCTTCTTTGGTAATGTTGACCTCACGTTTGATGTGAGCGATGGCACCGATGTGGTGGCGGCAAACATCGACTTGAAAGTTGAGTTCGTCAACGACGCACCAGAAGCAGCACCAATCGTGGCAGACGTGGACGAGGATGGCTCTATCCTCGTGACACAAGAAATGCTGCTTGAAAACGCCAGCGATCAAGATGGTGATGACCTATACGCAACGGCACTAGAAACCAATGATCCGAATGCCTCTATCGTGGATAACGGTGACGGCACGTTTACCGTTACGCCTTCACAACACTTCAATGGAGACATCGAGTTTACTTATGAAGTGAGCGATGGTGAATTGAGTGTTGCCAATGAAATGACATTGACGGTGAACCCAGTCAATGACATTCCAATTGTTGCGCCTGGCATGTACCACATTGAAGAGGATGGCAGCATCCTGTTCACGCAAGAAGATCTGCTAAGTGGCGCGATTGATATTGATGGTGATGACCTCACCGTTACCAGCATTAACTACTCGGGTGATGAAGGTACTGTAACGGACAACGGTGACGGTACATTTAGCTTCGTACCAGAAGAGCACTTCAGTGGTGACTTGCAATTCAGCTTTACGGTTTCTGACGGTACTGATGAAGTTGAGCAAGACATTAATGTCCATATCGAAGCCGTGGCAGATGCGCCAGACCTAGTCATCACTGATGGCGACGGTCGAAACGTGGATGACCAAGCGATCTTGGTTGAGCCAGGCGGTATTGTTGAAGTGAACATTGCCGCAGCATTGGTTGACCAAGACTTGTCAGAAACGCTGACTGTGACCGTTGATGGTGTTCCTGAAGGTTCGGTGATCAGCTACGACAACGAAGGGGTGCTTAACGATCAAGACAACGGTATCACCAGTTTCAACGATACTGAAATCACGGTTACGTTTGAAGGTGAAACCGCGGGTTACCAAAACACAGCGGGTTACTACAAAGTCGATGAAGATGGCAACATCACGGGCGTTGAAGTGGTGTACGAAAACGCTTCTCAAGTTGGCGGCGGCGGTGACCTCGTTCCGGGACAAGATCAGTTCAGCTTCCAAATCTCGGAAGGGGAAAGCTTCAACCTATTCTTGATTCCTAACGGTCATAACTTCAATGACTTTGCGTCCATGCAAGATGGTCAGTACGAGTTCCGTGCAGCAGATGGCTCTCCTGCGAACATGGATACAGTTGACCCACAACTCGTGTTTGTTGGCGCTGATGGTTCTGAAACCGTGATTCAAAGTCAATTCGGTGATGCAGTCTTCCACGGTGGTTCAAGCTCAGAGCTCAACCAAGATGGTATTGAACATACCCGAACTACCGTGAACGAAGACGGTGAACTGGTTTACGGCTTTGAAGATCTCTACGGTGGCGGCGATGCCGATTACACCGACTTCAACTTCACCATTGATGTGGGTGAAGTGAACAGCCAAATCTACAGCGGTGAAGTGACAGTCGGTCCAGATGGTTCCGTAACGCTTCCAACCACAGCAATTGAACAAGAGCTACAGATTCAATTGCCAGAAAACTTTAACCAACAGCTAGAAATCAACGTAACGGCAACGGCAACAGAGCTATCAAATAATGATTCTGAAACCGTTTCTCAAACCATCTATGTCAATGCAACAGGTGCCCACATTGAACATGCGCCTGAAGCATTGCCTGTTTCAGCGATGGTTGAAGAAGATGGTTCAATCCTAATTACGCAAGAAGATTTGCTTGCTAATGCGCGTGACTTGGATGGAGACCAACTGACAGCGCTGAATTTGGCAACGGATGATGAAAACATCACCATCACAGACAATGGCGACGGTACTTACACCTTAACGCCAGATGCGGACTTTAATGGTGATATCACCTTTACGTTCGATGTGTCTGACGGCGATGATGTTGTCTCAACCAACCTTGAGTTATTGGTGTCACCAGTTAATGATGCGCCTGAACCACAAGATCAAGCGTTCACCGTTGGTGAAGATGGTGTGCTGACCTTTACTGATGCGGATCTGCTAACAGGCGCTACCGACATTGAAGGGGATGACCTATCTGTTGAGGGGGTCACTTACACAGGCGCAGACGGTGTTCTTACTGACAATGGTGATGGTACCTACAGCTTCGCTCCAAACGAGAACTTCAATGGCGACGTGAACTTCACTTTCGATGTTTCCGATGGTACGGATACCGTGACGGCAAATATCGATGTAACAGTGACGCCAGAGAACGATCCACCGGTTGCAGGCAGCACGGCTTACACCGTTCATGAAGACAATTCGATTACCATCAGTGATGAACAGCTATTAGCAAACTCATCGGATATTGAAGGCGATGTATTGATTGATAGCGTGAGCTACAGCGGTAACGATGGTGTGTTAGAAATCAACGGTGATGGTACTTACACCTTCTCACCAAACGAGAACTTCAGCGGCGAGGTGAGCCTAGATGTTGTCGTTGTGGATGAAGAGGGTGCAACGGACTCTACCACTGCTGGCATTACTGTGATTGAGGTAAATGACCCACCAATCGCAGGTCCTACCGCATACACTATCGATGAAGACCAAGTTCTAACGTTTAGTGAATCGCAAGTGCTACTGAATGCTTCGGATGTTGAAGGTGATGTTGAGCTAGTAGGCATCAGCTACGACGGTCCAGATGGTATCTTCTCAGTAAACGGTGATGGTACTTGTAGCTTTGCACCGAATGAAAACTTCAACGGTCAAGTACAGTTGGATGTGACCATTCGCGATGAAGATGGCGCAGAGGTCGATACTTACATCACAGTCGATGTCTTACCAATCAATGATGCACCAGTTTCGGGTAACTTGGCGTACAGCGTTGACGAAGACAACTCAATCACGTTGAGTCAAGAGCAGCTTCTTGCTCAAGCATCGGATGTAGAAGGCGACGCGCTAACCGCATCTAATCTAGTGGTTGACGGTGATGCAACGGTTACGGCAAACGACGATGGTAGCTTCACTATCACGCCAGATGCGAACTTTAATGGCGACATTGATATCACGTTCGATATCAACGACGGCAGCGACACTATTGTTGCAACAGCGGACCTAACCGTTAACCCAGTTAATGATTTGCCGCAGCCAGAAGATCAAGCGTTCACCATTGGTGAAGATGGCGTGTTGATCTTCACTGATCAAGACCTATTGGATGGTGCAACGGACATCGATGGCGATGACCTCTCGATTGAAGGCGTCACTTACACAGGCGCAGATGGTGTCCTAACTGACAATGGCGATGGCACTTACAGCTTCGCGCCAAACGAGAACTTCAATGGCGACGTGAACTTTACCTTCGATGTTTCTGACGGCACGGATACCGTGACCGCGAATATCGATGTGACAGTCACGCCTGAGAACGATCCACCGGTGGCAGGCAGCACGTCTTACACAGTGCATGAAGACAACTCGATCACCATCAGTGACGAGCAGTTACTGGCGAATTCATCAGACGTCGAAGGAGATGTAGCGGTTGATAGCGTCAGCTACAGCGGCACAGATGGTGTGTTCCAAGACAATGGTGACGGTACGTACACCTTCTCGCCAAACGAGAACTTCAATGGCGAAGTGAGCCTAGATGTTGTCGTGGTCGATGAAGACGGTGCGACGGATTCAACTACCGCAGGTATTACAGTACTTGAGGTGAACGATCCACCAATCGCAGGCGCGACCAGCTACTCAGTGAACGAAGACGAAGTCATCACCATTAGCTCTGAGCAGTTGTTGGCAAACGCTTCTGACGTTGAAGGTGAAGTTGCGATTGATAGCGTCAGCTACAGCGGTTCCGACGGTATCTTTACTGACAACGGTGACGGCACATTCAGCTTCGCACCAAACGCTAACTTTGATGGCGATGTTAGCCTAGATGTTGTGGTTGTTGATGAAGACGGTGCAACTGCGTCAACTAATGCAAACATCGATGTATTGCCAATCAACGATGCGCCAGTATCGGGCAACTTGGCTTACAGTGTCGATGAAGACAATTCAATTACGCTTAGCCAAGAGCAGCTTCTTGCCCAAGCATCGGATGTAGAAGGCGACGCGCTAACCGCATCTAACCTAGTGGTTGACGGTGATGCAACGGTTACGGCAAACGATGATGGTAGCTTTACCATTACGCCTGATGCGAACTTCAATGGTGACATTGATATCACGTTTGATATCAGTGATGGTTCTGACACTTTGGTCGCGACGGCAGATCTAACGGTTAATCCAGTTAACGACCTACCACAACCAGAAGATCAAGCGTTCACCATTGGTGAAGATGGCGTCTTGTTGTTCACTGATGAAGATCTGCTTGATGGCGCAACGGATATTGATGGCGATGACTTATCTGTTGAGGGCGTCACTTACACAGGTGCGGACGGTGTCCTAACTGACAATGGCGATGGCACATACAGCTTCGCTCCAAACGAAAACTTCAATGGCGACGTGAACTTCACCTTCGATGTTTCCGATGGCACGGATACCGTGACCGCGAATATCGATGTGACAGTCACACCAGAGAACGATCCACCGGTGGCAGGTAGCACGTCTTACACAGTGCATGAAGACAATTCGATCACCATCAGTAACGAGCAGTTATTGGCTAACTCATCTGATGTCGAAGGCGAAGTAGCAATCGACAGCGTGAGCTACAGTGGCGCAGATGGCGTGTTCCAGGACAATGGTGACGGCACTTACACCTTCTCGCCAAACGAGAACTTCAATGGTGAAGTGAGCCTAGATGTTGTCGTGGTAGATGAAGACGGTGCGACGGACTCAACCACCGCTGGCATTACTGTTCTTGAGGTGAACGACCCACCAATCGCAGGCGCGACCAGCTACTCCGTTAACGAAGATGAAGTCATCACCATTAGCTCTGAGCAGCTATTGGCGAATGCTTCTGATGTTGAAGGTGAGGTGGCGATTGATAGCGTCAGCTACAGCGGCTCCGACGGTATCTTTACTGACAACGGCGATGGCACATTCAGCTTCGCGCCAAACGAAAACTTCAACGGTGATGTCAGCCTTGATGTGGTTGTGACTGATGAAGATGGTGCAACGGTAGCAACCAATGCAAGCATCGATGTATTGCCAATCAATGATGCTCCGGTATCAGGTGATTTGGCTTACAGCGTGGATGAAGATGGTTCTATCACTCTCAGCCAAGAGCAACTTCTTGCTCAAGCCGGCGACGTGGATGGTGATGACCTAACCGCATCGAACCTGACAGTTGATGGCAATGCGACCGTTGTTGCGAATGACGATGGTAGCTTCACTATCACACCAGATGCGGACTTCAATGACGACATTGATCTGAGCTTCGACATTACGGACGGTGATGCAACCATTCAAGCGACTGCCGATCTGACTGTGAACCCAGTGAATGACCTACCAACGGTTGGTCAGCCACAGTTCGTCACGCAAGAGGATACCAGCTTCACCTTCACTGAAGAGCAACTGCTGCAAAATGCAGGTGATATCGATGGTGATAACTTAACGGTTGAAAACGTTGCCTCTGACAGCGGTACCTTGGTTGATAACGGTGACGGCACTTACACCTTCGCACCAAACGAAAACTTCGACGGCAACGTGAACGTGACGTTTGATGTCAACGATGGCACTGCAACGGTTCCTGCTGAAGCGAACATTGATGTTCAATCTGTGGTTGATATGCCAGAGTTGTCGATTGCTTCGGACTTGGTGATTGCGTCTGATAACTTCGAGTCTGGCTCGAACGGTTGGAACGCGAACACTGAAAGCTCTCAAGGCTTCGAAACGGGCGACATGCTGGGTCGTATTGGTGGCACTGGCGGTGATGAAGCGGTCAGCAAAACCTACGAGATCCCAAGTGATGTTAATGAAGTGAATATATCGTTTAGCTTCTACGAAATCGATTCTTGGGATGGCGAGTCGTTCCAAATCTTTGTGGGTGGCGAACAGCTAACCACCTTGGAGAACTCCGCGTTCCGTACTCAAGATGGTACGACAACGCTATACGATTCTGACGGTAACGAAGTGGGTGAAGTGATCCACGGAGCCTCTCAACGTGAAGGCTTCAGTGGTTGGAATGACCAAGCTCACCAAATCAACCTGACGGTTCCTGTCGAGGATGGCGAACTGCAACTCGGCTTCGGTTCAACCTTGAATCAAGACGTTTGGGATGAATCGTTTGGTATCGACAACATCGAAATCACGGTAGCGGATGCGGATTACCAAATTATTGGTACCGAAGATACACCAGTGCCGCTTGATATCGATGCAGCGTTAAGCGATACCGATGGTTCAGAAAACCTCTCAATCTTGATTGAAGATGTGCCAGAAGGCAGCGCACTATCAGCGGGTGTCGATAATGGTGACGGCACTTGGTCACTACAACCAGGCGAGCTAGAAGGACTAGAGTTTATCCCTTCTGCGGACTTCAACGGCGATGTGACGCTAACCGTAAATGCAACCTCTACGGATGTGGATACAGGTACAACGGCGACAGCGACGCAAGATGTGACGATTCATATCTCGCCAACCAATGATGCACCAGAAGTAACGGGTGACATCACTGCAGTCACTGCCGAAGACAACAGCATTACGCTAACTCAAGAGCAGTTACTGGAGCACGCTGTTGATATCGATGGCGATGACTTAAGTGCAATCAACCTGAGCACCAATGATGAAAATGCAACGGTTGAAATGAACGAGGATGGCAGCTTCACCATTACTCCAAGCGAGAACTTCTACGGCGACATTGAGTTTAGTTACGATGTCACGGATGGCGAAGAAGTGGTTGCTGCTGGTCTTGACCTAACCGTTACACCAGTCAATGACGCTCCAGAGCCACAAGATCAAGCGTTCACCGTGGGTGAGGACGGTCTTCTTACCTTCACCGATGCTGACCTATTAACAGGCGCGACGGATGTAGAAGGTGACAACCTAACAGTTGAAGGCGTGACCTACACAGGTGCAGACGGTGTCCTAACCGATAATGGTGATGGCACTTACAGCTTTGCACCGAACGAGAACTTCAACGGTGACGTGAACTTCACGTTTGATGTATCAGACGGTACGGATACGACCTCTGCCAACATTGATGTGAGTGTGACGCCAGAGAACGATCCTCCGGTTGCGGGCAGCACGTCTTACACAGTACATGAAGACAACTCGATCACCATTAGTGACGAGCAACTATTGGCTAATTCGTCGGATATCGAAGGCGACGTAGACATCAGTAGTGTGACTTACAGTGGTAACGATGGTGTGTTCCAAGACAATGGCGATGGTACGTACACCTTCTCGCCAAACGAGAACTTCAATGGCGAGGTTAGCCTAGACGTTGTAGTTGTCGATGAAGAGGGTGCGACAGACTCAACCACTGCGGGTATCACAGTACTTGAGGTGAACGATCCACCAATCGCAGGTGCGACAAGTTACTCTGTCAATGAAGACGAAGTCATTATCTTCACGGAAGAGCAACTGCTAGCGCAGTCAAGCGATGTGGAAGGCGACGTGAGCCTAGAAAGCGTCTCTTACAGTGGTAGCGACGGCATTCTAACGGCGAATGACGATGGCACTTATAGCTTCGCACCAAATGAAAACTTCAACGGTGGCGTAAGCCTAGACGTAGTCGTCGCTGATGAAGACGGTGCAACTGCGACAACCAACGCGAACATTGATGTATTGCCAGTCAACGATGCTCCGGTATCTGGCGACTTGGCTTACAGCGTCGATGAAGACGGTTCAATCACATTGAGTCAAGAGCAGTTACTGGCTCAAGCGGGTGACGTAGACAGCGATAATCTAGAAGCAGTGAACTTAACCGCGGTTGCCAATGCAACCGTTGTTGAGAACCAAGATGGTAGCTTTACGATTACGCCTGATGCGAACTTCAATGGCGATATCGACCTAAGCTTCGACTTGATTGATAACGATGGTGCGAGCGTGGAAGTGGGCGTCGACCTAACGGTGAACCCAATTAACGATGCGCCGCAATCAACGCCAGTGAATATTGCTGGCACCGAAGATACCACCATTCTTATCACGCAGGACATGTTGCTTGCTAACGCGACAGATATCGACAACACCTACGACGAACTGTCTGCTGTCGACCTAGTGATTGATGAGCAATACGGTGACTTGCTAGACAACGGTGATGGCACTTGGTCATTCACTCCAGCTGAGAACTTCAATGGTGATGTGCCAATGTCGTTCGGTGTTAGCGATGGTGATTTAGTGACGCCGGTTGAAGGCAATCTAAACATCGAAGCGGTTAACGATGCACCAGAAGCGCCAACCATCCAGATGCAAGGCGAAGAAGATGTGGTCATGGTGATTGACCCAGCTTACATCGCTGATCAAGTTACGGATCTTGATGGTGACGAAATCAGCGTAGAAAGCATCACGGTTCGTGCTCCTGCAAACGCGACATTAACTCAGCAGCCAGATGGTATGTACCACTTGGTAACCACTCAAGACTTCAATGGTTTGGTGGAACTGGGCTACACCGCGACGGATGGTGAAGAAGTGGTTGAAGGCTCGTTGAATGTGGATGTTATCCCTGTCAACGATGCTCCATTCAATGTGGGTAATGCCTTTATGGCAACCGACGAAGATGGCGCATTCACCTTCGACGCTGGCGACCTGATGAACTTGTTCGGCGATATCGATACTGAAAACCTAGTCGTATCACGCATTATCACCGCAGAAGGTGAAGATGGTGGTGAGGTAACAGACAACGGTGACGGTACTTGGACGTTCACACCGACTGGCGATTTTGCAGGGGTTTCTGACTTGCAAGTTGTGGTAAGTGACGGTGAGTTTGAAACAGTACTTGATGTACCAGTGTTTGTTCGCCCTGTTGCGGATGGCGCGGTCATTACAACCGACCATGATGGTCCGTTAGTCTTCGGTGAGGACGAAACGGGTCACCTAGGCTTGAATGTCGGTCTAATCGACGATTCAGAAACGCTAAGTAACCTAGTGATGACTGGTTTCCCTGTTGGCTTCGAAGTTACGGATGGTGTGAACACCATTACCATTACGGAACCGGGTCAATACATCGACTTGAACGAGTGGGATATCTCAGACCTGCAAATGACGCCTCCGGCTGACTTTAATGGCGAGTTCTTCGTAACCGTGACCGCAACAACGGTGGATTATGGTGACGAGCCAGAAGAGTTCGAAGATGGTATCGATTCAGGTGACTTCGAAACCCTAGCGGGTGAACCCGTTATCCTAACCGCTGATGACCTAATCGGATTGGCAGAAAACGTAGACGCTGACGCGGGTGATGAAGTGAAATTCGTTCACCTAGCTGATCGCAGCCAAGGTGAGATAGTCGATAACGGTGATGGCACATGGACATTCAATCCAGCACCAGGCTTTACTGGTGAAGCGGATATCGCTTACGTGATTGATAAAGACGGTGTGCTTCATGATGAGCAAACAGGCGTGGTCGTGAAAGAAGACGCACCGCAAGAGAATGCTTCTCCAGAAATCGACAGTATTTCTACCACAGAAATGGCAGCGGATGGCACCTTGTCGTTCACCAATGATGACATGCTATCGACCTTGAGCGATGCTGAAGGCGACACCTTGAGCATTGAGTCAGTGAGCCTAATGGAAGGTCAAGGTGTGATAGAGACCGATAACCAAGGTAACTACCAATTCACACCAGCAGAAGGCTACACCGGAGATGTTCAAGTTGGCTTTATTGCAACTGACGGTGAAAACCGCATTGAGAGCTTCTTTAATGTCGACATCCAAGGTGAGGGTGAAACCACAACTAGCGAAGGCTACGCACTGGCTGATGATGGTTCACTAACCCTAACGGAAGCACAGTTGATTGATGAGCTTGGCATTAGCCCTTCAGCAGAAGTGTTGGATGTAGCCGATGCAAACGATGCTGGTTTCTTCGCGAAATCAGGTGATGAAGAGTGGACATACTGGCCGAACGATGACTTCGATGGCAATTTGGCTATGGATATTCAGGTCAACGACAATGGTGAAGTATCGACTCAGAATCTGAGCATCCAAGTTGCGGACGATTCAGCGCAAAGCGACGAGCCACAAATCCAAACTGCTCAAGCATCAGCAGAGCAGCAAGTTGGCGAAGCGCAACAGCCTGAAGAGCAAGCAGCAAACGGTGCAGACAGTGAAGAGGAGAGCGCAGCTGATGTGACTGCAGCACCAGGCGATACTATTTCTATCTCGGTTCCAGATGAGGTCAGTGGTAACGAATCGGTGGATTATGCAGAAATGTCCGGTCTACCTGATGGTGCATCAGTAAGCAACGCACTGGATAATGGCGATGGCAGCTTCACATTAAGTGGCAACCTGAACCAACCAGTATCGGTTGACTTACCAGAAGGTTACGAAGGTACGAGCGAAATCCAATTCCAAGGTTACGACGAATTGGGCAGCGCAGTAGAAGGTGCGAGTGGCACAGTTGAAGTTGAAGTCGATGATCAATACACCATGCAAGGTTCTGCTCAAGATCAGCAACCAGACATGGCGGGTATGGAATCTGGCGGCAGCGACTGGACAAGTGCAGGAGGTCAAGATCAAGGTGTTGACTTCACGGATGACTCTGGCAGCTTCGACTCGGATACTCAAACAGGTACTGACCAAGGCAACGATTTCGATCAAAGCTCAATGTAACCAGTCCTAGACGAGGGCAGTGTCATTGCTGCCCAAACCCAAGCCATGCAGGGCCTACTTTGCATGGTTTTTTTGTTGGGTTTCTTTCTATGAGCTGTAGAAAAAAAACTTGGAAATTGAAAAAAGTATTCTTAGCTAGTTTATACCCAAGTAACCTCGAGATGTTAGGTTCAGCGAGAATGGCTTGGTTTGTAGACGCGGCGGCGATTTAAAGGTCTAGTGGGTCTAAATCAAGAATCGACAACAAAGTATACAAACCAAGACAGCTCGCCCTTCGGGAGCGTGTCATTGACTCGGCTTCTGTGTCAAACAACTTGGAAAGAGCTGACTATTACGCTGCGTTGTTTTCCTTGACCCCGAATCAATGACAACGCTCTGAATCTTGCATCTTGAAGTCACTTGGGTATAAGAGTCATTTATAAGGAGGAGCGACATGTACCGTTATGTCAGTTCGCCAAAAGCATCGAAGTACATAGTGCCACCACCACAGCATCGCGAGTTGTCGAGTATCGATGTACCAGAGTCAGAACTTGAGATGCGTGAAATTCTGAACAATTGGTTTGCCGATGGATTGGCGCCCATCATTGAAAATGAGGACAATGACATCTCTGCTAATGAGCAACAGCGCTTTGAGCAGCTCAGCCGCACGGTGGGCGTGTTACTGCGTAATAAAGATTACTACTTCGCCACTAAGCGGATTCTTTCGTTGTGGGAGCAAGACTGCTTAGAAACGACTTACGTTAATTATCTGATTTTACGTAGTGAGCGCATACCATACTTCGAATAAGCCCTATTTATAGGCTTAAAATAGTGGTTTACATGGTTTTCTTAGTAACTTTTGACACCTGTATTTAACATTTTTGTAAACATCGTTATATTTAAGGCTCATCGTTGTCAGGAGTTTATGGATGAACCTTACGATATCAGGGAAGTTGCAGCTCAGTTTTGTGCTGCTAGCCGTACTTTTTATGGCATCAGCGGTATTCACGTATCGCAACGTCACTACCGTAGAGCAATACGCCTCTTCGTTACTTAAATCCGATTTACCGACCGTCGACACCAGTCGCGGTATCCAACAGTCCGTTCAAGCGTCGCTGTCTTCTATTCGAGCCTACATGTTGCTAGGTGGCGATGAAGAGGCGAGCGCACGTCTGAGTGAGGACGTGCGTAATATCATGGCATCTACAGACGAGTCGCTTCCAACGTTGCAGGCGTTGATCTCTGAACAGGATTTTCAAGCGATCCAAAGCCAGTGGGACGCGGTAAAAGTTTCTCTAAACAAGCTGATTGAACTTAGCCACAGTGATGAGAACTTACCCGCACACAACCTCTTTATTAACGAAGCGGCACCCATTGCAGAAGTGGCACTTGACCAGCTTCAAAGCTTAATCAACGAAGAGTCAGGAAACCCATTCGGTGGAGACAGAAAACGTCTGTTCAAAGTTTATGCCGACAGCTATACCTCGCTCGCCAATGCACTGTCTGCACTGCGAGATTTCCTGTTATACGGGCAGCAAGATCATCTAGACAAATACCACGACTTGATTAAATACCACAATCAATCTGTGGCGGAAATCGATAGCAAACTCGACAGACTTACCGATAACGACCAATCACTGTGGTCACTGTTTAAAGAAATGCAGCAACTGTACTTTCCTTTAGCAGAGCAGGTGATTGCATTGCGTCAATCGCCAGAATGGAACGAATCAAACTTGTTAATGGCGAATGAACTGTTGCCAGCAGCGGATGCACTAGACCAAAGTTTAGAAACGATCGTATTGGCTCAGCAAAGTCGTGCTGATCAAAGTGGACAGGGTATTAATCAGTCGATCAAGAACGTACTGACCACTATGTTGATTGCAGCAGCATTAGTTTTGTTTGCCGCAGTAGCGATTTCAAAATACATGGGCAACACCATTGGTCGCCGAGTGAAAAACTTATCGGAGCGAGCCAAGACGATCGCTTCAGGAGATGTTTCTCAGCCTCCGTTAACTGTTGTTGGGAAAGATGAATTGGCAGACCTTACCGATTCGATTAACCGCATGAACCAATCGTTAGCGAGCATCGTGGCAGGGGTGAGTGAGAAAGCGCACCAAGTGGATACCAGCATGGGAGCTTTATTGGAATCGGCGCAAGTCACTTCATTGAATGTTGAACAGCAACAGACCAGCATTGTTGAAATGGGAAGCCAATTGGATGAAATCGCTTTAGCCGCGCGTAACACCCTAGATCAAGCCAATCAATCAGTACAGAAGCTTTCTGATTCAAAAGGCGAGATTGAACAAGGTCGCGATGCACTAGAGCAAAACAAAGTCACCATGGAAAGCTTACATGGCAGCATTGAAACCGCGAGCACGCAAGTGACGCAGTTAAGCAAAGAGAGCGAAGCCATTGGTCGAGTTACAGAGGTGATTGAAGGCTTAGCAGAACAAACTAACTTACTGGCATTGAATGCCGCGATAGAAGCAGCGCGTGCGGGCGACCAAGGACGAGGCTTTGCAGTTGTGGCGGATGAAGTACGTATGTTAGCGACTCGCACTACTCAATCGACGACAGAAATCAACGGCATTATCAACGCGATTCAACGCTCGACCAATTCGGTGGTTGAGGAGATTGAACACAGCCAATCACTTGCGGAGCAGGGCGCTGAGCACATTGAAAAAGCGGTAACTCGTTTGCTCGTCACTACTGAACAAATTGGTTCTTTGAATGAACAAATGGCAGAGCTTGCGGCAGCGGCAGAGCAGCAATCTCATGCGACCAACTCGATCACTGGATTGATGTCCGATATAACTCAATCAGTGGATGAGGTTTCGAATAACAGCCAACGTGCATCAGAGACATCATTGCAAGTAAAAGAGCAAGTTACTGAGCTGAATCAACAGATGGCAACTTTCAAAACGGCATAGATAAGGTTTACGTCTGTTCATCTACTTTTGAACGTTAACCAAATAGTAAAAAAGCCCCAATTCTTTTTACACAAAAAGGATTGGGGCTTTTTGTTGGATGATACGCCGATATTCGTCTGCTTGCTCATTGGATTTGGCTATTTAAATCATAGCTAAAACCAAATTTTCTTCACCGAGTCAGAGTCGTAATATGACTCCATCGGCAGCAAATACTGCAAAAGAATTTTTAAACTTTATACCAATCCCGGTAAGAGAATAGTTCGTTACTACGATTGGTATCATCCTTCTAGGAGCAACATTATGAACAAACAAGTAAGCCTAATTGGTCTAGACAGCGAACAATCAGCACAACTAGCTCAACAGTTAAATCAACTGCTAGCGCATTACCAAGTGTTGTACATGAACTCTCGCGGTTACCACTGGAACATTAAAGGTGCGCAATTCTTCGAACTGCACGTAAAATTTGAAGAGATTTACACTGATCTACAAACAAAAATCGATGAGCTTGCAGAGCGTATTCTAACTTTGGGTCATACGCCAGCGCACTCATTCAGCAACTACTTGGAAGCAAGTGAAATTAAAGAACATCAAAACGCGACTTCTGGTGAGGAGTGTGTACAAGGTCTGGTTCAAGGCTTTAGCGTTCTACTTCTAAAACAGCGTGAGATTCTACAAAACGCGGGTGAAGCAGATGACGAAGGTACAGCGGCATTGATGGGTGACTACATCCGTGAGCAAGAAAAATTAATGTGGATGCTTAACGCTTACCTACAAGGCTAAGCAGCGCATCACCCAAGCAATCCTTGGGAACGCATGAAACAATCGGGAATAAGTCATAAGGGGCACGTTGGTGCCCCTTTTTTTGTTTGCGTATTTTATATGTGTGCTTTATTTGCGTGGTAAGGATTCAAAACGGCTCAATAAATCACTGAGTTCATTAAGCGCCAACGAGGCTGAGTCATTGAAGGTTTCTTGATTCCCATGGTGCACAAGGCAAGAGGGCATCTGCGCGTTATACGCTGCCTGTAAGTCATAAAGGTAATCGCCGACATAAAGCACTTCATCCGGCATCAAACGCCACTCTTTCGCCAACACCTGCAAAGACAATGGGTCTGGCTTGGGCGGGAAGCATTCACGAGTGATGACTCGCTCCACAGAGATTTGGTTGTGCTCTAGTTTGCGCAGCGTGGCGATTTGGCAGTTGCGCGTCACGATAGCGGTTTTGATTTCATTTTGATGCAAGTGGGCGAGCAATTCATGGCAGCCAATCATTGGAGCAGACTGCTCAGCATCAGAAATCTCGTAATCAAATATCACGTTATGAGCGTGCTCTCGATGATGAGGGTGCTCAAGTGCGTCGACAAAATCCAATAGATCTTCACTCTGCGGACAACCTAACTGTTGTCGCAATTCGCCGAAGTTCATATCAGAACTCACCAAGGTGTTGTCTAAATCAAACACCACGGCTTTAATTTTATCGAGCTGTAAAGGGAATGGAATCATAATGACCTCGTACAACTTAACCGAACTATCGTTTTAAAAAACAAAAGGTTATTGTTAAGTTTAGATTCTTCTGCTTAGATTGTACGAAAATAAATCACTAGTACGTCACAAATTAAATAGTCTTAACGATTTTAGTGTTTGATTACCTTTCCTCAAGACGAAAGATTTTGCCGCTGTCGGTAGAAAAGTAGATATAACCATCGGGGCTGATGGTTATATCTCTTACTCGCTCACCAAGATTCTCCATCAATCTTTTTGATTCGGTGAGCTTGCCATTCTCAATAGAAACCACGTTGATGTGCGCCAGCTTCAAGGCACCGGCGAGGATTTTTCCGTCCAACTCTGGGTATTTATCACCACGGTACAAAATCATATTACTGGGTGCGATAGAAGGGACGTATACCAGCTTGGGATCTTCCATTCCCGGTAACGACTTAGCTTCACCGACGTCCAACGGACCCCAATATTCTTTACCATGAGAGACTTTTGCCCAGCCGTAGTTCGCGCCTTTCTTGATTAGATTAATTTCATCGCCGCCGCGTGGTCCATGTTCAATAGACCACAGCTGTTTTGTTGCTTCGTCGTAAAACATACCTTGTGGGTTACGGTGCCCGTAACTCCATATCTCATGACGAGCTTCGGAAGGTTTGAATGGGTTGTCTTGCGGAACCGAACCATCAAGGTTAAGGCGTAGAATACTGCCAGCATGGGTTTGAGTGTCTTGTCCATTATCACGTTCGCCACGGTCACCGATTGAGAAGTAAACTTTATCGTCTACAAATGAAATTCGACTGCCGTAGTGGCGACCTGTATCGGTGAAGGCATCAGCAACAAAGAGATCTTTCCAACCTACAAGCTGATTGTTTTGCAATTGCGCCGTCGCTAACGCCACCGTATTGCCTTTGCTCGTACGCTTGCTGTAGGTAAAGAAGAGTTGCGGGTTTTGCTTATCGGCATTCGGTGCGAGCGCAACATCCAATAAGCCGGCTTGTCCACTGGTGTTCACATCGGGAACGTTAAACAGCTTTTGAGGTTTGCCTGTGGTGATATCCAGCAACGAAACCGTACCGTTCTTTTGATTGACGATAACGCGTTGATTATCTAAGAACTCGATCCCCCAAGGGATCTGAAATCCACTCGCCACTTCGTTGGCGCGGTATTCGGCAGTGTTGGCAGAACAGGATAAACAAGCGAGTAGGGTAGCAGCAATCGTTCTCATGGTTCCTTCCAATATGAATCGTGTTAATACTTAAAAGCTAACACTAAAAGACTATGTTTGGCAGAGATTCACTTGTATATGAATGTAAAAAATCCCCGATACGAGATCGGGGATTGAATTAAGGCTAGAGAATTGTTTAGTTAGCGAGATTACATCGCTTCTTCGAAGATCTTAGAAATTTCTTCGTGAGTTGCTTGTTTAGGGTTAGTGAAACCACAAGCGTCTTTCAGTGCGTTGTCTGCTAGTGTTGGGATGTCTTCTAGTTTCGCACCAAGCTCTTTAATACCTGCTGGGATACCCACATCTTTCGCTAGAGTAACGATAGCGTCGATTGCTGCCGCTGCACCTTCTTCAGCAGACATGCCTTCTACGTTTACGCCCATTGCTTTTGCTACGTCACGTAGACGCTCAGGACATACTTGCGCGTTGTAACGCTGTACGTGAGGTAGAAGAATCGCGTTACAAACACCGTGTGGAAGGTCGTAGAAACCACCTAGCTGGTGTGCCATTGCGTGTACGTAACCTAGAGAAGCGTTGTTGAACGCCATACCCGCCATGAACTGTGCGTATGCCATTTGTTCACGAGCTTCTAGATCTTCACCGTTTTTCACTGCTGTGCGTAGGTAAGCTTGGATAAGCTCAATCGCTTTGATTGCTACTGCATCAGTGATTGGTGTTGCCGCGATAGATACGTAAGCTTCAATCGCGTGAGTTAGGGCATCCATACCTGTTGCCGCAGTTAGCGAAGCAGGTTTAGCGAGCATTAGCTCTGGATCGTTTACCGAGATAAGCGGTGTTGTGTGCTTATCAACGATAGCCATCTTAATGTGACGCTCTTCGTCAGTGATGATGCAGAAACGCGTCATTTCAGATGCAGTACCCGCCGTCGTGTTGATCGCGATAAGTGGCATCATTGGTTTTGCAGATTGGTCTACGCCTTCGTAATCTGCGATTTTGCCGCCGTTAGAAGCAACAAGCGCGATACCTTTCGCACAGTCGTGTGGTGAACCGCCGCCTAGAGAGATAACGAAGTCACATTCGTTATCAGTAAGAAGTGCTAAGCCGTCGTTAACGTTGCTGATAGTTGGATTTGGTTGAGTGCCATCAAACACAACGGTTGCTACATCGCGCTCAGTGAGAAGGTCTTGAACTTGTTTGACTACACCGATTTGGTTAAGGATCTTATCCGTAACGATCAAACCTTTTTTAAAGCCTTGAGATTGGATGCTGTCTGCTGCGTCTTTCAAACAACCAGCGCCCATTAGGTTTACCGTAGGGATAAAAAATGCACTTGTCATATTGGATAGCTCCGTCGTTATTTTTAATAATCTTTCTTAATTTGCCATTTACTGTCGCACATTCGTTTCCAGATTGAAGTTGATCTAAAGCAAGTTTACCCACTTAGAGGTACTTGCAAGAGAAAAACTGTGACAGTGATCTTGTTGCACTGCGTATAAGTGCAACACTGATATAAAGTAGAACAAATATGAAACTATGGACGCAAACGATTGGCAGAAATTGACTTCTGACGCGGATATATCTCTAAATTCGACTAAAGTATAAAAAATCCCCATTAATAACTTAATTATCAATGGGGATAGGGAAGTGTTTTATAAGCTAACTACTAATAATTAAGCTATTTTAATCAGTTTTGATACTAACTTTTCGATACCTGAAGCCGCTTGAGAGATATTCTCTGCCAACATGTAAGCAGGGGTTGAAAGTACGAGGTGTTTTTCATCAAAAACGATGTCTTCGACAGGGCACGTGGTGTGTTCACCGCCCATTTGATTAAATGCTATTGAGACTGCCTCATCGTTGCCTACCGTTCCTTTCACGCCTTGCTCATAAATCATCGGAATAATGACAGGAGAAATACACAGATAGCCAGCTGGTTTTTTCGCATTAGCAAACGCGCGACAAGCTTGAGCTACGTGTGTGTTAATGGAGCACTCCGCACCCGAAACAGCGAAGTCGGTTAAGTTTTTCGCGGCACCAAACCCACCTGGAAGCAGTAGGGCATCGTATTCATCGACGTTAAGTTTGGCGACATCGTCAATATTTCCGCGTGCAATACGAGCTGATTCGATCAATACGTTACGTGTTTCATCCATTTCGTCACCAGTTAGGTGATTGATGACGTGGAGTTGGTCAATGTTAGGTGCAAAGCAGTGCCAAGTTGCACCTGCCTTCTCGATGGCGTAGAGCGCCAACACTGCTTCGTGGATCTCAGAACCGTCGTAAACGCCTGAACCACTTAAAATGACTGCGACTTTTTTCATGTTTGGATTCCTTTACTCTGAACGTTCCTTAGATTGCTCTTCGCTATCTAGACCATGCGTTTCCGAATGTGTTTTAACGTTTTCACTCTCGTTGTCATCTTCATCATAGTAGCGCACAACAAAGGGTGTAAGCATAACACTAGAGGGCAGAAAATGTTTCATATCGACTCCAACGGCTTAATAGAATGATTTTTATACTGATTTTTATAAAACAGTACGTTGAACCTGATCATTTTTGAGTTAAGCTGACGTTTCCTTTGGCATTCGTGAGTGGTAGGTCACATGAAATCAGTGCAATTTCGTTTCACACTTTATGGTTGTATCGCGATTCTCTCTTGGAGTTGTCTGCTTGGCATCGCGAGGTTGGTTACGGAGAGTTTAGGTCCTGTAGGCGGGGCAGCCATGTTGTACTCTCTTAGCTCTGTTTTCCTTCTTATCGTGGTCGGTATTCCAAAGTTGTCTTACTTTTCTCCCAAGTATCTTGCGCTTGGTGGTGCGATGTTCGTCTGTTATGAAATATTTCTCGCTCTATCTTTGGGATATTCCAACTCGCGCGCGCAGGCAATTGAGGTGTCGATTGTCAATTACCTTTGGCCCGCACTGACGGTTTTATTTGCGGTCCTTGGCAGCAATAAAAAAACAAACTGGTTGCTTTATCCCGCAGTTACGCTGGCGTTTGTTGGGGTTGCTTGGACTGTGAGCGGTGAGAATGGCTTATCCATAACTCAGATCATGTCCAATGTTAGTAGTAACCCTCTGGTGTATTTTATGGCTTTCGCTGGCGCGGTTATATGGGCTTTTTATTGCAACTTAACCCAAAGGCAGCAATCTAAACATAATGCGATTACCCTGTTTTTTATTGCAACAGCTGTTTCGCTTTGGGTCAAATACGCGTTTACGGATGAGCCACCAATGACATTCAGTTGGGAAGCGATGGGGTACTTAGTGGCCTCTGCCGCTTTAATGGCTGGTGGTTATGGTTTATGGAATATCGCGATCGTTGGCGGCAATATGGTTTTTCTCGCCACCTTGTCTTACTTCACACCCATTTTTTCCGCTTTATTTTCTTCCATTATTCTTGGCGTAACTCTGAGCCATAGCTTTTGGCAGGGCGTTGTGATGGTAACGGTGGGCTCGCTGATGTGTTGGTTAGTCACCAAAGAGAAGCGCGAAGCGGCTGGGTAAGTTACCAACGAGATCAGAGAATTTAAGTGAGCAACGAACAGATCTCCCTTGCGAGCTGTATTCGAATACGAAGCAACTAAATCGAAAAAATTAAAAAAGCTCCCGAGATTGGGAGCTTTTTATTGAGTTTTAACGGCTCTTTGGTGGCGCTCTAATAAGCGACGTTCAAGTGTAGTTGAAGCTTGAATCTGTGCTTTGACAGTCGCTTGATAAGCTGCTTACGAGTGTGCTCTAGTGTGTCAAGCTCCAATGTGTCGTCATCAATATGTACGTCCACATTTACTCGTAGCTCTTGGCCCACCTTCGTTACGCCAGCCAGTTTCAATTGATGCTCAGTCACTTTTTCAATCTCAAGAACATCTTTGCCAACGCTCTGACACAGCTCTTTGCTTGGTGTCATCATTAGTAGTTCACGTAAGGCACCTACTAGCATATCGAACGGTACTTTGAGGAAGTAAAAGCCCATTAAAACCATCATCATGGGGTCGGCATATACCGCATACTCAGAGAATGGCGTTAGTGAAACAGCCCAAGCCGAGATAAATCCTACGGTCACCGCCACACTCAACAAAGTATCCATTTGCCACTGTTTTTTCTCCGCTTCAATCAAGCCTGATGAGAAGCGGCGGCTGCGTTTCGCCATAAACCACCAAGCGTAACCACAGCCGATAACATTCACGATGCCGAATAAGGTCGCAATAGAAGCATCGACCTCGCGACCTCCAGACATCAATGCTGATATCGCAGAGTAGAGAGAGAAGCTTACAACCACTAAAATGACGGCTGCTTTTATCGCAATAACGATTGGTTCTAAGACCGCTTTTCCAAATGGGAATACAGATTTTGAAGGCTTGTTAATATAGTAAGAAGCGGCCAGTGACAATAAAGTTAACAGTAAGCTGACCAAAGAGTAAACACCGTCAAAAACAATGACAATTGAGCCTACAAGCAAGCCAAGTACCATACCACCAGCAGCGAACCCAGATGCCAAAAGGGCTGAAATGGTTAGAATACGGTTTTCGTTTTTGCTTGTCCTGTCACACATAAAAGATGCCTTTGAATTTTAATACCTTACTATTCTTCGCTCATAAGGTAATTTAGGCAACCACAAAGTGACCAGTAACTAATTTAAAAAATTGCGTTTTTATTTATGTTCTTATAAAACAATGGCTTACTGTGATTTTTTGGTGTCAATAAAATTGACGCTCACTGATAAAATGTTTAGAAGTCAAATAAATACTCGCTCAATTTATCTGCTAACCACGTCATTGCTGGATGCTCAGTATGGCCGTTAGGTGAAAACATACAGTAGTCTTCTTGCGTCAAGCCGTATGTGTGTTTGATAACGGCGAGCTTCTGCTGACGAAGGTAATGGCGGATTAATGGTTCAGGAAGCACGCCCCAAGCGTCTTCTTCTAAGATGGTGTTCAGCATGTAGTCAAAACTCGAAAAACCAATATATCGAGTCGAGAAAGGTTGCAGTTCAGGGTTGTCTTTCTCATTTAGGTACACCATTAGTGCTTGCATCTGACTACGTAGATCTTCGTCTGAGACACGGCGCATCTTACTTAGGCGGTGTTCTACACTGCATACTGACATCATACGTATCTTACCTAATGGGTTATATACGATACGAGGATCGTCTACTCGCTCATAATCAACACCGAAAGCAAAATCTACTTGGTGGGTACTGACCAAGTTGGCTAAGTCGCCACTGGATGCCAAGATTAAGTTGAAGGTTGTTGAAGGAAAGCGGTTATTCAATGTATGAGATAATTCTTGCCAGAGATCATCAGGTAAGGAGTCGTCACGTGCTACCCAAACTTCCGCGTTAAACCCTTCCGAGATTTGAGCGCAGGTCTTTCTGACCCGTTGTGCGATGATAAGTAGGTGTTCGCAATCTTTGTAAATGGCTTTCCCAGCTTCAGAGAGGGTGAGCTGGTTGCCAGTTCGGTTAAACAATTCAACGTCGAGATCTTTCTCTAATGCCTTAATCGACATACTGAGTTTGGTACGATTGCAGTCGAGTTGCCTTGCCGCTTCAGAAACAGAACCACACTCAGCGATGGTGCAGAAGGCTTCTACTTGAGTTAAGTTCATGATTTGACACAACCAATAAATGAATTCAAATAATTTGGGTATTATGCAGATGCGCTCCCAAAGCCATGAAAGATTATCGAAAAAAACGCGAATCCGCCAGATAAGTCTATGGTCTTTTAACGGTTTTGCGGTAATCTATGTGGGTTACAAAAAGTGAACATGGAGGCCACGATGGCACAAGATTGGGACGGCTTAGCAAAAAACTGGGAATCAAATCCAGCAACAGAGCAATTTGCGCAGTCGGTGTTTGAGCAGTTACAACAGCTAACTCAGCTTGATGGCATTAAAGTACTAGATTTTGGATGCGGAACAGGGCAGTTAAGTCAACGATTGTCACCGATGGTTAAAGACATCGTAGCATTAGACGCATCGGAAGCCATGATTGAGGAACTCGATAAAAAAGAGCTCGTCAACGTAGAACCTGTGGTAGATGCATTATCTCGCGGCTTGGTTGCTCAGCACCCTGCGTTTCGTGGACAGTTCGACTTGGTGGTTGCATCATCAGTTTTAGCGTTCGTGGAAGACTTAGACGCGTCATTAACGATCTCGCATTCTCTACTTAACCACGGCGGCTATTTTGTTCATTTTGATTGGATTGCAGAATGTGAACAAGACGGTTTTACCCTTGCGAAGTCTGAGCGTGCACTGAAAGAAGCGGGTTTTACTGAAGTTGAATCGCAACACGTTTTTGACATTACATCTGATGGTAAAACAATGTCGGTATTAATGGGGCTTGGTCGTCGCTAATACCGCTGAATAAAGAACAAAAATTGACAAAAGCGAGCTAACAAGCTCGCTTTTTTCTTATCTGCTGAGGGTATGTGTAACTTCACTTGCTCTAAACAAGTCGTCGTGGTGCAGGCAAGGACATACTCGAACAACTAAGTCTTCGGAGGTTATTTTTAGACGATTATTCTGCGTATCTCCTCCAGCACTTCAGGGTTGGCTATTGCGCCTAAATTTTCGACGTTTCGGTTGTTAACGACTTGCTTAACGGCTAACTCGACCAGCTTTCCTGAGCGTGTCTTAGGTATATCGCTTATTGCGTAAATCGCACTAGGTACATGCCTTGGAGAACATGCAGACTTTAGCTGTGCTTTGATGGAAGCGATCATCTCGTCATTGAGCTCTACCCCTTTGACTAATTGGACAAACAGCCATATTTGTTCGTTGCGATCGACTTCTTTTCCTACTGCGATCGAATCTAGAATACCGTCTATACAGTTCACTTGCTGATAGATTTCGGCCGTGCCGATTCTTACGCCACCGGGATTCAACGTGGTATCACTTCGACCATAAAACACGTATCCCCCAACGCGAGTCTGTTCAACATCATCGCCGTGGTGCCAAATATTGTCGAACTTATCCCAATAAGCGCGATGATATCTCTCACCGGTGTCGTTCCAAAAGCCAGCAGGGAAGTTGGGTAATGAATTGGCACAAACCAACTCACCGCGCTCTCCCATTACGCTATTACCTTGTGGGTTAAAGACTCGGACATCGACCCCTAACCCTGCTGATTGGCACTCTCCCCGATAAACGGGAGAAATAGGGTTGCCTAATACAAAGCAGCCACAAATGTCTGTTCCGCCAGAAATCGAGGCGAGGTGTACATCTTCTTTAATGCGCTGATAGACATAATCAAACTGTTCTGGATACAGAACAGAGCCCGTTGAGCAAATGGTTTTCAGACTTGGAAATGCATCACTTTTCTGCGGAGAAAAAGGTGCTTTTTCCAGCGCCTCTAGGTATTTTGCTGAGGTTCCAAATAGCGTCACTTCGGCTTGTTCTGCGAGGTCCCAGAGCACATTATGAGTGGGGTAAACAGGGCTACCATCAAAAATCACCAAACATGCACCGCTCGCGAGTGAAGAAACGTGCCAGTTCCACATCATCCAGCCGCAGGTTGTGTAGTAAAACACTCGGTCGTTCGGTTGAATATCGCAATGCAGTTGATGCTCTTTCAAGTGATTAAGCACCGTTCCGCCGACGGAATGAACGATGCATTTCGGTTTGCCTGTTGTGCCTGAAGAATAAAGCACAAATAGCGGATCGTTAAAATTCACACGAGTAAAAGTCAGCGCTTCGGGGGTGTATTGATTCAGGACGTTTTGCCAATCTTGGGTGCAGACATCGCATTCAAAAATGTGTGGTTTAAGGTAGCTAATTTGGCAAACTTGTTTAAGACCATCAAGATGATCCGCAATATGCTGGTTTTTCTCAGACATATCGAAAGTTTTGCCATTGAATGTATAGCCATCACAAGTAAACAGGATTTTGGGTTTCACTTGACCAAAGCGCTCCAAAACGCTTTCGACGCCAAAATCAGGTGAGGTGGAAGTCCAGGTCGCCCCTAAACTAGTGGTTGCTAGCATGGCTATCACCGTTTGAGGTAGGTGAGGTAAATAACCAGCGACGACATCACCTTGCTTAATTCCACATTCTTTCAACCATTGCTGCACACTCGAAACTTCTTCGCACAATTGTTTCCAGGTGTAGGTCTGTTTTTCTTCACGTTCATTTTCAAACCAAATAGCGAGATCATCGGGTTGGTGACACGCGTAGGTTAGCAAATTTTCGGCGTAGTTAATTTGCGCGTTTGGGAACCATTTTATATCCCTATTTTCAACATGTTGCTGCCAGCGACTTTCTGCTCGCTCTTTTATGGTCTCTCCCTGAGTGCCAATGACGTCGCAGAATAGCCAAACTTCCTGCCAAAATTTTTCTACATGATCGAGTGACCATTGATGCAGATCAGCGAAGCTTTCAAGGGTACTTCCTTGTCGATTAATGTGTTCAATAAACTGTGTAATGTTGGCTTCTTCGATACGACTTTCGCTCGGTTGCCATACTTTGCTGCTCTCGCGCATAGGTCCCTCTATAACAAAGTGATAACAGGTTTTAGTTTGAGAGGAATACACGATAAAGTCAAACAAGCCAGATATTATATCGTGTCATAAAAATCATGCAGTTACGATGAGTTGTAAACAATATGTTACATCGGGATGATGCTGAGAAAATCGCGCAGGGATTGGAAGCTCTTAAGACTACAGATAGGCTTAATGTAAAGGATTTGTTAATGGAGATGAGCCATGACCCAGTATCGTTCTAAACCCGTAAACCAGGAAGGCAGGGTTGAATGGAGCCGTGAAGAAGACGCCATTTGGCGAGATTTGGTAACACGACAAATGGGTGTGATCCAAAACAGAGCTTGTGAGGCTTATTTACACGGTTTGACGCTGCTTGATTTACCTCAAGACCGCGTTCCTCAGTTGCCAGAAATTAATCGTGTCTTGATGGAGACAACAGGTTGGCAAGTGGAGCCCGTTCCCGCGCTTATTGATTTCGACCGATTTTTTAATCTACTCGGTAATAAGCGCTTTCCAGTCGCCACATTCTTGCGTACAAGAGATGAGTTCGATTACTTACAGGAGCCAGATTTCTTCCACGAAATATTTGGTCATTGCGCGATGTTAACCAACCCAGACTTTGCTGCATTTACCGAGCATTATGGTCAACTAGGGCAAGCCGCTACCCCAAAACAAAGAGCCTATCTCGCTCGCCTCTACTGGTTTACCGTAGAGTTTGGTTTGGTGAAAGAAGGGGACAAAACCAAAATTTACGGTGGTGGTATTCTTTCATCTCCTGGCGAAACCCTCTACGCATTAGAGAGTGATGCAGCAATTCGCGACCCATTTGAATTACAAACAGTGCTGAGAACGCCTTATCGTATCGACATCATGCAACCGAAGTATTACGTGATTGATGACTTTTCTCAGCTCTTTAAAATTAGTCAGTTAAATTTATTGAAACAAGCCGATCTAGCGATTGAAGCTGGACTGCTTCCTCCACTTTTTGAACCAAAGGAACCTGCTCATGTTGAATGAACAAAAATGCGAAGCTTGTAGTATCGATGCCATTGCACTAAGCAAAGAAGAACAACAGTCTCTGCTTCTGCAATTGTCTGATTGGCAGATCATTGAAAGAGAAGATATACCTCAACTAGAAAAGGTGTATAAATTTAAGAACTTCAAACAAGCATGGGCTTTCAGTAACAAAATCGCGGAACTGGCAGAAGATGAGTTCCACCATCCTTCTATTTTGTTGGAATGGGGTAAGGTTACCGTAACGTGGTGGAGTCACTCTATCAAAGGTCTGCATAAAAACGATTTTATCTGCGCATCAAAGTGTGACGCGCTAGCATCGGCAGAGTAGGACATTACCTCATACAAAAAAACGCCCGGCTTACGTCGGGCGTTTTGGTTCTAAATGACTTTTACATTACTTTATAGATTGATTCGGAAGACGGATGTCGTGCCCGATACCTCATTGCCAACGGCGATAAAATGACCACCATTACGGGTAAAGTAATTAATGGATTCTGGACCTAAATCGCCTGCTTTTGGATTGTATGTGTCGTTCATGCATTCGCCATCTTCGACTTCTGTACATACTGGCTGATTGTAATCACGGCGGTTTACGTAATGCATAAACTGCGCTTGTTTCGGGTCTGTGAAGTCATAAATCATGATACCGCCTTGACGCTCCAAGCCGATAAACGCGTAATGACGACCGTTAATTTGTGCTACTTCAATCGCCTCTGGCTCAATACCTTTATCATCACTTCGGTCATCGCCACTATTATTGTTATCGTTGGTGCTGTTGAAGTTCTTGCCTTCATTCAGCAGCGCGATAGTCGCGAAATCGTCACCACTATCGAAGACCAACTTGCCGTTTTCATCCCAAATCGAGAATGAACGCGCGCCAAATGATTGAACATTCTCTTGTGCAGAAAGCGTTTGTTCCGGCTTAATCACTTTTAAACGCGCGAGTTGTTTGTTGTCTTTTAGTGCCTCTGCCAATGGGTGTTCTGCTGCTACTTTCAGCTTCTTACCGCGCACTTCATCAATATGGCTTAAACAGCTCCCTTGCTCAGATGTGTATTCATCTGTACCAAGGTAATCGTCTTCATCCCACATAAAGCCAGCTTTGTCGCACAGTTCTTGAGTGGTTTTGAATCCGTACTCACGCCCGTCGCCTTCATTTGCAGATACGATGTAAGTACTCCCATTCACTGAGTAGCTGTCGATAGTGTCAGGCATAAATAAGCCAACCAGTTGTGGGTAGCTTTTCAAGTTCTCAATGATTTTGTCTTTGTTGGATGCATCGAGTTTAGCGCCCGACCAAGACTTCTCACCTAAGCCAACAATTTTTTCTACCGATTTGCTCTCTGGATTGACGATTGCCATGGCGTTATTTTCTTGTAGCGCGACATAGATTTTACCGTTATCTGCAAAAGTGAGGTATTCAGGCTCTAGATCTTGTGCGACGGTGGCGTTTGGCCCCGAAATACGCACATTCATTGGGAGCTCTGCTTTTCGTGAACCATCAAATTCGTTAAAGCCAATTTGTGTCACTTCTGCTTGAGTAACACCAAGGCTCAGATCGATCAAAGTGATACTACCTTCAGGGTCAATGCTGTAATCGCTGTTTGGTTCTCCTTCATTAGCGGTTGCGATGTATCGGCCATCTTTCGAGAAGCCAACCATGTCTGGCAATGCGCCTGTTGGAAACGTCATGACTAATGACAAATCGTCGGAGCGGTACAAGCCAACAATACCATTCGCTTGTTTATTACTGTTTTCAATCGCAACAGCTACCAAACCATTGAATACAGCGACACTGTTTGCTGCGCCAATTTCAATGCCCGCTGCTTCGCCAGCGCTGTTGAGATCAATGAATGCGCTTTGCGTTGGTACGCCGTTGTCATCCATAGAAAGTACATCGATACGTTTTGCTTGAGCATTCACCACATAGAGCTTATCTGTACAGGCGTCATAACTCACGATTTCAGCTGCCGATGTATCGAATGGAGCATCAGCAACGGATGTCCCGATAAACGTTAACCCTTGAATTGAAGTTTCCCCAGTAACGGGCGCAGTGGTAGGTTTGCATTGTGTAGCGAATGAAGCCACGGTATCTTCGGGTTGTGATGAACACGCGATGGCAAGTGATGACAATGCGAGTGCACCGATTGCCTTTAAAGGGGTGATCATGATATCTCCTTATCAATCCGATAGGTTGTCAATCAGCATGGGTTTTATGCTGCTGTCCATTTCCGCAACTGGAATGATAGAGCGCTGAATGACGTGTGATTTGGTAAGGCTCTGAATATATGTATGATTGATGACTCTTATATTGGCTTTTTATGAAACTAATGTGTCATCAATATGATGAAGTAGGGATAGAGGAATAATGGAATTAAAATCGTTTTTAGATTTATTGGCAGCGTCACCAGAGCAGGTCGAATTTGAAGCAACGATGGCGGTGATCGAAGATAACTATACGTTTGAGCCAACCGCTTTTGTAAATGGTGAGACACAAAACAATGCAGGCGAGAACAACGGTTCGTGTAAGATCTTCGCTTTCGGTTTGCTAAACAACCTAGACAAAGAAGCGACGCTAGCCTGCTTTGGCCGTTTTTATCGTGAAGATGTATTGCAGTATCCAGAGAACAGCGATCACCAGAATATTCGTAATTTTATGGTGACAGGGTGGGAAGGCATTAAGTTTGAAGCGTCCGCTTTAACCGCTAAATAAACACCAGTCAGAAAACGATGATCAGTAAGCCAGTCGTATTACGCGACTGGCTTTTTTTCTAGACATTTTCGGCACAAACACAGCTGGTTGGCGCTTGGCTTGGGTAAATCACGGGTTTCTATAGTAAAGCACCAGCATGTCTCTTTGCCTGCGGCGATATCACAATGGGCTTGAGTCCCGCACTCAGGACAACTGTGCGTTGAATCTTCTCCTGCGATTTGTTCGATAATCGCATCTCGTTGGAGATCGGTTTTGTCTTTCCATTGGATGATTTCATCCATCGTTCGGTGACAACCAGAGCATATTCCGGCGTTATTTTTACATGCTGCTCGACAAGGTGACTTCATTGCTTTCTCGTTCTCATTTTTTATGCCGCGTACTCTAGCATAAAGCGAGTCAAGGCCGCCAAAAATAAACGTGACTGCGATTTGCTGGTGAGGAGGGAGAACCAGTGTTACCCTTGGACGAGTTACCTTAACTCTCTGTCACTTATGTTAGAAAAAGAAAACCTCATTAAACTCGCTAGAATGCAAATGCCATTTGGGAAATATGCAGGGCGAGTGTTAATCGACCTGCCTGAAGAATACTTACTGTGGTTTGATAAAAAGGGCTGGCCAAGCGGCGAGCTAGGGGATTTGCTCAAGCTATGTTTAGCGCTCAAAATTGAAGGCTTAGATAGTGTCGTGAAGCCTTTGAAGCGTATGTAACTAGCCACAGAAACTCCCACTCTTAATGAAAAGACTTATTATGAATTTTGATATCGATGCACTGAAACATCACCAATTGGTCGAAGATGGTAAACTAGAGGGATGCTACATTCATCAGCCAGCTCAAGGTAGCCAACACAATGACAAAGCTGTTTTGGCAGAGCGCCAAGCGTTGGAAAAGTTGGGATATAAGGTAATACAGCTTAAAGCTAAAGGCGGGACAACAACGTTTGCCGAGGCGATGCAAAAGCTTGCGAAGGAAACTGGTCACCTGCCTAAGGAGTAAGTGAGTGTAACCTGCCACAGCCTTACAAGTTCTCCCACCAGACTATTTTTTCATTCAAAAGAGCCAGACCGTTAGGCTGACTCTTTTTTGTCCCCAAATGAGCTGAAATCAATTTCGAAGTGGATAATAGAGTCCAAGATTTTCAAGTATTTAATCTAATAGAAGGCAAGATCACACTCCTACGCTTATTGACAACATAAAGGGGGAGAATGTCTATTCCTTTACTTTAAATGTACTTAAACATTAACTGTTCAACTTGTGCCATACAGGCTCTTTATCGTCTCCCTCAACCACACGATTTTAGGGTTCTGGTTATTGCGCTTGTGCCAAATCATAGTAAATGGAATCAGTAGCTTGTGCTGATAATCTTCAGCAACGGGGATAGGCAACGCTATTAAGTTGGGGTGAAGCTGTTCGCAGTATCGCTGACAATATTTTGGTGCTGTGGTTAACATTTGATGGTCGGGCTTTTCTGCAACAAATAAAGCTTGCTCGAAACTCGCCATCGTTAGGCTAACGTTTCGAGTGTGTCCCTGCTCAGCCAAGATCTCATCCAACACCCAACTGTCATTTTTCTCCCATGCTACATTGATATGGGCATAGCTTAAGAAAGTATCCAAATTCCACTCTTGCTTGAGCGCAGGATGATCTTTGCGGACATACACCATAGGTAAATCTGAGAACAACACTTCGAAGTTAATGAAATACGGTAGCAGTTCTAACGACTCTTTGGAGCGAGGATGGCTTTCGCGGCCAGTAAAACCAATATCCACTTCACCGCTAGTGATGGCATCTAATGAGTCCTCATCCCAGTTATGGTACTTTACCGTTGAGTCTGGGTAAAAGTCATGGATTCGTTTGGTCAGTTCGTCGACCATGATGAGTGACAATGGCGACTCTACTCCAAGATGAAATTTAACTCCGCTTGGAACATCATCACCTCTGAGTGAAACAATCTGGTTACCGATCTGCATCCAGTCTGACAAAAGCACTTGCACGTTTGTCGCGAGATTTGTTGGTTTTAGGCCTTGCGGCGTATTCACAAAAAGCGGGTCATCAAACCAAGCGCGTAGTTTGCCTAGAGACTTACTCACGGTTGAGGGAGTTACATTAAGTTTTTTCGCCGTTTTAGTAACACTCTGCTCTTGCAGTAGCAATTGCAGAGTGAGCAGTAAATTAAGATCAAGTCGGGCAAGAGATTTCTTCATGAGGCTCACTAACGTTATGATTTGGAAATAATAATATTACGGAGAGTCCAATAACGCCACTAGCAACCAACGCTATCATTAACATCATCACGGCCGACACACCTAGCGTCGCCATCAACCAAATGTAAAGTGCAGACCAAGAAACCTGACCTATGCCAAGCATAGAGCTTGCAAGTCCAGCTTTGCGTGAGAACTGGCTTAACGCTTGGCTCATCGCCACACCAAACCCCATTGGAAAACTCATGCTGAGCAGAGTGAATCCTACCATATAAAGTGTCGGACTATCGCTATTCAAGTGAGCCGCGAGAATAACGATAGCCGACAGAAAATTGGTCATTTGTGCAGCGAACATCAATGTGGTTTGTTTGAAGCAAGAAAGAGCAAATGGAACTGAAAACGATGTCGTCATACCTACCATCGCGAGTAGTGCCATCGTTGTTGAATATTCGCCTCGAGTAAAACCAATTGAATCCATTATTATCATTGGTGACGTATTTACATAAGAG
This sequence comes from Vibrio sp. SCSIO 43097, assembly GCF_023650755.1. Lineage (NCBI taxonomy): Bacteria > Pseudomonadati > Pseudomonadota > Gammaproteobacteria > Vibrionales > Vibrionaceae > Vibrio > Vibrio sp. SCSIO 43097. Next base: position 135,356 of record NZ_CP071841.1, read on the forward strand.
AGAATAGCTGTGACGCCTAAAGATGTATAAATAACGCGCGATATGAAAAAGCGGTTAGATAGTGATTCGTTCGAAGCTTCACTCACCTTTAAAGTTGTGCGCTTGGTTTTAGGCAAGGTTTCTTTCAAGACAAAGCAAGCAATTAAACCTATCACAACACCCATTATCGCCATGGCAGTGAATAACACGGGCCACGGAAACTTGATCATAATCAGATTGCCGATCACGGGGGCAAGTACTGGAATAGAGCAGATAATTCCATTAAGCATCGATAGAACCTTAGCTCGCTCTGGGTCCCCTAGAGTGTCACGCAAAATGGCAAAGGCCACTACATAGCAACATGCGGCACCTACGCCTTGGAAAAAGCGCATTATTAGGAAGCTATTACTGGTCTCAGCAGAGCCCGCGAACATTGATGCAAGGGTAAAAATCACTGCACCGCAAATGGCAACAGGTTTGCGTCCTAAACAATCAGCAGTTCGCCCAACAAAAACCATAGTCGATGCTAGACCAGCGAGGTAAATAGAAAAAGCAATATGAAGTTGTGATTCGCTGGCAGACAGGTCATGGGCGATTTGTGGTAAAGCAACCAAGTAGATATCTATTGCCGTAGGATAAAGCAACACAAAGGCGAAGCTACATATCAGATATCGGGATAAATTAATTTTTTCCATTACTACCTCGTGAAGGAATTGGGCTTACGAGGATGATATGCAACATTACTCATTTTGGCGCGTTACCTTTCTGACAACAGGTATTTCCATATACGACATCAGTAACGATTGTGGCTATAGCAGTCAAATTTGCCCTAAGAAGAACCGTGGTATTGGGAGAAAGTAATCTATACAACCGAGTCCACTACATTAGTTAAATAGACAACGATGGACATTAGTGACCTGGAGTTTTCTCAAGCTATATTAAGCTCTCAAAACCACAGAGCTTAAATAGTGTGGTTAAGCCTTTGATTCGGATGTGGCCTGCCTTTGTAATCTCTTTCCCCAAAATACAATGTGTTTTGTTTTACAGGAGTCAGAATGCCTGGCTCCTTTTCCCTTTGCTTATCGCGAACGCTACCATCTTGGTCGTAGAGTATTGGTTACCGAAACCATTAACTCATGTTAGTGAAAGGAAATTCCTGAACCCTATAGTGCTTCTTTCACCAATCTTCTGTTTGGGCCATTATCTCTAACATCCAGACGCGAAATAGCATAAGATACACGGCCTTTACTAGCACTGAGCCACTCATCGTAATGACAGATAAAACACAGCAAGCGACATTTGCCGATCTTGGCCTGATTCCAACATTAGTCGAGCGACTAGAAGCGTTGGAATACAGCCAACCGACGCCCATTCAATCCCGTTCTATTCCTGATATCCTTGAAGGGAAAGATATTATTGGTGGTGCCAATACGGGGTCTGGTAAAACCGCTGCTTTTTCGCTGCCAATCTTGCAAAAAATTGTTCAGCAAGACGAATCAAACAATCGCCGTGGCAACTTCGTTTCCCACCTGATTTTAGTACCAACTCGTGAGTTGGCATCACAGGTGGCATATAACGTCAAATCTTACTCATACCATCTCAGAGATAAGATCAAAACGGTTGCCGTATTTGGTGGTGTATCGGTGAACCCACAAATGCTGGCGCTTCGTGGTGGCTGTGACATCATTGTTGCAACGCCGGGTCGATTACTTGATCTGGTATCCAGTAACGCGATTAAGTTGGACCAAGTAAAAACGCTTGTTCTTGACGAAGCCGACCGTATGTTGAGCCTCGGATTTACCGAAGAACTGAATAAGATTCTTGCGTTACTCCCAGAGAAGAAACAGACGCTGTTATTTTCTGCAACTTTCCCTGATAAAGTGACGACGTTGGCTCAGCAGTTGCTCCGCGACCCTGTTGAAGTTCAGTTGCAGAGCGCAGAAGCCAGCACTTTGGTGCAGCGCGTGTTTAGTGTAAATAAAGGTGAGAAGACGGCGGTACTCGCGCACTTAATCAAACAGCATCAGTGGCGACAGACTCTGATTTTTGTGAATGCTAAGAATGCCTGTAATCATTTAGCTCAAAAGTTGTCAAAACGCGGTATTACCGCTGAAGTTTTCCATGGTGATAAAGGGCAGGGCGCTCGTACTCGTGTCCTTGACGGTTTTAAGTCTGGCGAGATTCAAGTTCTTATTGCCACCGATATCGCAGCACGCGGCCTTGATATTGAAAAACTTCCAGTGGTGATTAACTTCGATCTTCCGCGTAGCCCTGCTGATTATATGCATCGAATCGGTCGTAGTGGTCGTGCTGGTGAAGTAGGTTTAGGATTATCTCTTATCGATTACGACGACTACCACCATTTCAAAGTGATAGAAAAGAAAAATAAGTTCCAACTTGAACGCGAGCAGGTAGTCGGTTTTGAAGTGGAAGACGATCAGAGTGAAGCCTACTTTTTACCAATGAAGCCGCGAGCGAAGCCAGCAGGTACGGGTAAAAAGAAGAAAAAGCGTAATCAATAGAAAACGTAAACTACATGTGAGTTTACTTACGGGAGTTGCTGGAGAAAGGGAATGCTCACTAGCTTGAGTCTTCGCTTCTAGCCATTCCTTTAAAGAACAATAGAGCCCTGCTGGAGCTACCAGTAGGGCTCTATTGCTTTTCAAGATAGTGTTATTGGCGACGAGCAGGGCGTCCGCGAGGTGAACGCTTTTTAAATGCAGACGCTGCTTTAGCTTGTGACTTAAGAATAGAGTCAACGGTTAGCGGCATTGGCTCTTTAGGTTCAAGGCCATGAGGGAAGGTACGAGCTCTTGGTGGTAAGTTGTATTCTTCTTCGCTCGCGCGTGGCATACGCTTAAAGCGATAAAGGTAAAAGTTTTCTAATTTTTCTCTCGCCCATTCGGTTTTCTTTAAATACTTCACGCTACTTGCAATCGAAGGCTTAGTGTTAAAGCAATTAAAACGCATTGCTGTATCTAGAATGTCCCAGCCGTAAAAATCTACTAACTCTTGCAACATAGTCTCTAGCTTTAACCCGTGCAGTGGATTGTTCTGTTGCAGCTCGATTCTCTCTTCGTCAGTCATCATTTTTAAGGGCCTTACTCATTAAAGGGCGGAGTTTAACAAAGTATACAATGCAGAGATATCTATAGTTACTTTGCGATGGATGCGAGTACAGTGCTCTCTACCTTGAAAGTATAAATCGGAATTGGCCGCTCTACTTGGCTCTCTGCTCAAAAATGACTCTTAAAAGTTCAAGCGTCCCAGCTCGATGTTAAATTATTGTGTAATAAGTGAGATTTTTGTTGTTCTTTTACTAATGTCTAATATTCCTACCGATAGCAATACATGCTTAATAGGTTCAAATCAAAAATTAGCCATACCACTTTCTTGGTGTGGCCTCGATGTTTGATGTGGGTGTTGTCTCGTATTGGTCTGTCTACCAAGCGAAACTCTAGTTGACGTAGTTCAACGTTGAAACATAAAAGGATGACTCAATGTCTGACAAAAGTAAGACTTTTTACAGGGATGTGCGCAAAAAACCGCATGAATTTGAAAACCGAGAAGACTTTCTAAATCATGATTTAACCGTCATGAGTTTCCGTCGCTGGGGAATTCATTTGCCTTCACGTGATTACAGTATTGAAATCGAAGACTGGGTACCGGCATTAGCAGCAACCATTGGTAAAGTGGTGATGGTCACTGCCATGGTTTCCGCTTTTGCTGCTCAGTTTGGTTTATCTCCGGAATTCATTGCAGAAAACGTGCGTTACGAATTACTTATCGCTGGAGCCCTGTTCGTCATACTGTTTTCTGCCATCCTAAACCCGAATGCAAACTTAGCGGGAACCCATGGCCCAATGATACCGCTGATTCCTATGATTGCAGCTGCAGGAGGGCACCCTCTCGCGCTAGGTTTGATGGTGTGTGTTTTTGGGTTAATTCTCGCCTTAACCAAAGGTGGCTCTAAACTCATGACTCTTACTGGTATCGGGGTTCGAGGAGGGTTGTTGATCTACCTTGGTGCCGTTGGGTTGCTCGGGCAAATTAATAAGACGGAAGCGTGGGCTGCAAGTACGGACCAAGGTTACATTTCGTTTGTGGTCATAGGCCTAACCGTTATGGTTTACGCTTACTTAGCCAAGATCAATAAACGTTGGCTCGCTATCCCATTGTGCTCTGCACTCGCGGGTATTGTTGCTTATTTGATGGGCGCTGAGTTTGCTTTTACCACAGAACCGGGCCTACCTAATTTCAGTCCATTCTACTGGTGGGGGGAAGATACAGGCTGGCAGCTAGGCTGGCCAACCCTAGAGCACTTTATTGCCGTGACTCCATTTGCTCTACTGGCAGTCGCTATGTGGTCCCCTGATTATCTCGGCCATCGTGTGTTTCAAGAACTTAACTACCCAAAAGAAGCGAAAGGTGTACTCATGGATGTCGACGACACGATGGTCGGAGCATCTGTTCGTCAGGGGGTTGGTTCACTCTTAGGGGGCGGAAACCTAGCTTCTTCTTGGGGAACGTACATGATTCCTGCCGCAATTGCCAAGCGTCCTATTCCAGGTGGCGCTCTGTTGACGGGTTTCATGTGTATTGCGGCGGCGGTAATTGGCTACCCAATGGATCTAGCAATGTGGGAACCTGTTCTGCGCGTTGCTTTGATTGTGGGTGTATTCTTACCACTCCTTGAAGCGGGTATGCAGATGATCCATAAGCATAAAGATTCACTCAGTGCAGGTATCTGTATTTTTGCCTGTGCATTCGTTAATCCAGTCTTCGGTTGGGCAATCACGATGCTGTTGGATAACCTCGGGCTTATCGGCGACCATGAGCGTGCTAACGAACTATCGCGCAAAGATAAATATCTGATTCCTGGCACTGCGTTTATCGTATGTGCAGGCTCCCTTGCTATTGTTGGTCAGCTTCCAGGCATTCCAGCTCTTATCGGTTAATCGAATTATGCTCTAAAGGTATAGTGAGAGCAGTGAGTAAAGGGACTTGCTTCTTAAAATAGTAGACAAAAACAAAAAGCTACCTAGTACCAGGTAGCTTTTTGCATGTAGGGTTAGGCTACGGAGTTAGGCTATATGAGTGATTCAATGCCGTATTTTGCGCCGTAGTGTTCAACGACAAAATCAATGTCTTTGTCACCACGGCCTGATAAGTTGATCAAAATCGAGCCGGTTTCTCCTTGCTGTGCGAGTTTAATTGCGTAAGCGACAGCGTGTGAGGATTCAATAGCAGGGATTATTCCCTCTTCACGAGACAGCTCAAAGAAGGCATCAATCGCTTCGTCATCACTGATTGAGCCGTAATTGACACGGCCAATGTCTTTTAAGTAACTATGCTGAGGCCCAACCGATGGGTAATCCAAGCCACTTGCTACAGAGTACACTTCCTGAGGTTCGCCTTGCGCATCTTTAAGCATGTAAGACTTAAATCCGTGCATGATACCTGGCTCACCGAGTGTGAGTGTTGCAGCATGCTCGCCAACCTTTTGCAAAGAGCGGCCCGCAGGTTCAACGCCGTGAATGGCGACTTGTTCATCCTCTAAGAAAGCAGTAAATAGCCCCATCGCGTTAGAACCACCTCCAACGCATGCGACGAGATTATTGGGTAACTTGCCGGTCATTTCTTTGAATTGAACTCGTGCTTCGTTACCGATAATTGATTGGAAATCTCTCACCATTTTAGGGAATGGGTGAGGGCCAACGACAGAGCCTATCGCATAAAGTTGTGTATCAGGATCTTTCAGATAAGCTTCGAATGCAGAATCTACCGCTTCTTTGAGGGTTTTGCGCCCATGAGTGGCAGGAATGACATTAGCACCAAGGATTCTCATGCGGACGACATTCGGATGCTCTTTGGCGATATCAACTTCACCCATGTAAATGTCGCATTTCAAGCCAACCAATGCCGCGGCTGTAGCAAGCGCAACACCGTGTTGCCCTGCGCCAGTTTCTGCAATTAGTTTCTTCTTACCCATCTTTTTAGCGAGAATGGCTTCCCCTAAGCAGTGGTTAATTTTATGTGCGCCTGTATGGTTTAAGTCTTCGCGCTTTAGGTAGATGTCTGCTCCGTATTTTTTAGACAAGTTTTCCGCATGGAAGATTGGGCTAGGTCGTCCAACAAAGTGCTTATACAGGCGAGCGAGTTCCGCTTTAAATTCAGGATCTTTGCTGCATTCCTCATAAGCTGCGTTGATGTCATGCATGATTTGTTCAAGCTCAGGTGGAACAAAGCTACCACCGTATTCACCAAAGTATCCTTCTTCGTTGGGCATAGTGAGATCAAACGAGTTTTTCATTATTTACATCCTAGTTAACGAAAGTATTGATACTTTTATACCCAAAATTTAGAAGTGGTTGTGTGATCAGTTGCTTAAATCAGAGTTCGCGATCTAGTGCACTAGTTAAAAAGTACAACTTGTGTAGGGGATAATAGTTGTGATGTAGAATCAGGTGGTTTGAATAGATGCAAAAAAGCCTCGAGAGATCCTAGGCTGTCATAAGAACCTCTCGAGGCAAACAGAATGCTGGAAATACACTCTGCGATGGTGTCTGGAAACAAAAATTAGATTCGTTTCCTTTGTCAGATATTAGGGTTTTAGAATGAGTCGATGTCAGCGAAATGTCACAAGTTAATTGCGGTATTAAAAGCTTATTTTTTATTTTTGATTAATGGATTAGAAAGTAACCTAAAACAGGCTAACCTACCGCGTGTTCCGCGTCTTTTAAGTTGGACATGATCTTTCTTTGTCTCGAATCGGCGTCTTTAACCAACACGTGCACTTTAGCTCCTAAAGTAAACGTGGCGCTCTGGCTGGAAATTTTTTGTTTGACTGCATCAAATTCGAACTCACCATTTTGGAAACTTGATAAAGGAATGAGACCTTCGGTTCGGTTCCTCTAACTCAACAAATACCCCGAAGTGTGTGACTCCACACGCTGTCCCTATGAAGTGTTGTCCGATAAATGGCTTCATGTAATGACATTTCAGTGCTGACTCAACCTCTCAGCTAGGGATTATGTGCTCGTAGTTATTAGAATTTATTGATTGAGCAGATATATTTAATTTCATTTTTTCTCTTATATTCGCCAATCGCTTTTATTTTATAAACTTTATTTTTATGAGCAAAGCATGAGGCGAAGTGATTCAGATATGAATGAGATTAATTTAATTCCAAACTGGAATTGCAAGGTAGGTTGTGTGATTACCTAAAGATGTATACCAAAGTGACTTTATTGAAAGTGATTAATGATGGTGTGGGAGAGGTAAGGTAAGTGATTTGGCTATATAAACTTAGATAGAGAATAGTAAGGGCAGTAATAAGTGGAAGGGGATTGTGGCACCAACAACATTGATGCCACACAAAGAATTACAGAGCAGTTACTTCAGCTGCTTGTAAACCTTTGTTACCTTGTTCAACAACGAACGATACTTTTTGGCCTTCAGTAAGAGTTTTGAAGCCTTCAGAAACAATAGAACGGAAGTGAACGAATACGTCATCACCGCCATTGTCTTGAGAAATAAAACCAAAACCTTTAGTTTCGTTGAACCATTTTACTGAACCAGTTAATTTATTAGACATAGATACCTCTATATTTGATTGTTTTAAATATTGAATTTTTAGCTAATATCAAGTGCTACTATATGATTTTAGAGATAACTATTTTGTCGCAGGAACGTAAACGAGGAATTCGATGTGGAACTGAGAGAAACTTTGATCTTTAATTACATTAATAGCTCTTTCCGTAAGAGCTGATGTGCAGTATACCGACAAAATTAATAAAGGCTAGCCTTTTCTTTTTTATTTTTTGAGTACACCAAGCGCATTGCTTTCAAAGCATACGCTTGGTGTATAAGACGGCGTGATGTTATAGGTGGCGTCGAGCGCTTAGTGTTTTCTGGTTGGGCCGTTACGAACGATGTCTTTACCATTGTCATATACGTGCTGCGAAACCCAGCGACCGAGGAGCAATTGGTGCTTTTCTCCTAATACGGCAACAAATGGACGACCATCGGTATTAGAGGTGGCTAGCGCAACGCCAGTGACACCTTCAAGGCCAAGAGCGCCGCTTTCTACTAAATGCAGAAATGCCTCTAACTCTTCAATCGTTTCGATTACATGGTTATCAATATTCATTGTATTCAATCTCTTCGAATTGCATTGCGGTCGCGTACTCTACCTAAGTTAAGCGTGGAAACCAAGCTTCTACGTGCGTCATGTAATGAGAGAACCTTGCCCTGCCACTAATCATCAATAAGTTAGTCTCGATAGTCCGGAACTTGCCTAGATTCAATGAGGCAGAAAACACTCTCTGGTTAGACATGAGTCACATAATGTTGTCTGGTTTATCTCATCAATACTTTTGCTATTGGATGGGGTAAAGGGGAGTGCAATAATTTGTAAAACTCTTTTCCTAAAGGCTGTTATGAAGAAAGTCCTGATTACCGGTTTTGAACCTTTTGGTGGTGACGCCATTAACCCCGCCTTAGAAGCGGTCAAGCAATTAGAGGCTGCGGCCATAAAAGGCGGTGTGATAGTTACTTGCCCAGTCCCCGTAGTTCGATATGACTCGGTGAAAGTCGTTATTGAAGCAATAGAAGCGCACCAGCCAGACTGTGTGATTACTGTAGGGCAAGCGGCCGGGCGTAGCGCGATAACCCCAGAGCGTGTCGCAATTAATGTCGATGATTTTCGTATTCCAGATAACGCTGGTCATCAGCCGATTGATGAACCCGTGGTGGCCGATGGTCCTGATGCTTACTTCTCGACGCTGCCGATAAAGCGTGTTGTTCAAACGCTGCAAAAGCAGGGGATACCTAGCCAGATTTCCAACAGTGCCGGAACATTTGTATGTAACCACCTTTTTTATGGCATCCAACATTATCTAAAAGACAAACCTATTCGTCATGGGTTTGTTCATATCCCATTATTGCCAGAACAAGCAGTAGATGGCAGTCAGCCTTCTATGTCTTTGGACATGATAGTCGAAGGGCTAAGGCTGGTGGCGCAAGTTTGTATTGCCAATGATAGCGATATCCTGGTAAGCGGTGGAACGATTTGCTAGTAAGTGTTTTAAAATCCAGTAAGTGTCTGAAAGATAATAATAAGCTCGTCGTTTGATGTTGTAGTAAATGTTAGCTTTGTCAAATTTCACAAGTAGCGAAAGGAGTAGCATTGAATAGTCAGGTTAGATGTTGTTCCAAACTGGCATTCCTCTAGTACAGGAGGTGTTAGGGGCTAACTTTACGAAAGGCGAGTTATTATGAAAAGCAACAAAAGTAAGTCAATCGCACTTATCTCTGTCGTTGTTTTCGCGTTGGCTATTGCTGCGCTTAAATTCGAAAACACGCTCGGAGTTCTTCCCATCGTAGTCGCTGTTATCGCGTTTTTTACTTGCGTTATTTATACCAGTAGATACCTGTCTGATATGAAGCGTTCAGAGTTGATAAGTCAACCCAAACAAGCTCGAAAAATGTGTGCCAACGCATCACGCAATGAGCTTGATGAGTGCGATAAAAAGCGTTGAAGCGAGTCACATTCTCCGTATACTTTGCTGGAGCATTAATGCACTAACGTGTCGGAGATAAGCATGTCAAATCGAGTACCAACCAACATACTGACCGGATTTTTGGGTGTCGGTAAAACGACCACGATTTTAAATCTACTGAAGAACAAACCGGAAAAAGAAAACTGGGCGGTTTTGGTCAATGAATTTGGTGAGATTGGCATCGACGGTGCATTGATGACCGACCAAGGCGCGCTGATTAAAGAAGTGCCGGGTGGTTGTATGTGCTGCACTGCGGGTGTGCCGATGTCGGTAGGTATCACAGCATTATTGCGTCAAAAACCGGACCGTTTATTGATTGAGCCGACAGGCCTTGGTCATCCAAAACAGGTTATCGCGACGCTTACCTCACAGCAGTATGAACCTTACGTTGATCTTAAAGCGACGATTGCCTTGGTTGATCCGCGTAACTTAAGTGATGAAAAGTATCTTTCTAACCAAAACTTCGTGGACCAGTTAGACAGTGCAGATATGGTTATTGGTAGTAAGGTTGACCTATGTTCCAGCCACGACATTGATGTGTTTAATGACTGGGTGACGGACCAATCTCCCTCAAAAGTATTCAGTAAGCTTATTCATGATGGTGAGTTACCGATAGAAGTCTTGGATATCGAACGGGTTTACGGCAGCGCTTCTTCCCATATCGAGTCACATCATCATGACCATGCTCACCAAGAGCCTCAATTCCAGTTGCCGCCAGGTGAAGCCTTTGTGCGTAAAGAGAACAAAGGGCAAGGGTATTTTAGTTGCGGGTGGTTGTTTGGGGCAGAGTACACGTTTGATTTTGATAAACTCTTCTCAATGCTTTCGGACTTAACGGCTGAACGTGTTAAAGCGGTGGTCAACACGGATCAGGGGTGTTACGCGTTTAATGTTGCCAACCGAGTCGTGTCGGTGAATGAAATCAGCTTAGAAGGGTTTGAATCACGATTAGAAGTGATAGATTCTCAGCTGTTGCCATGGGATGAACTTGAGCAAATTCTCCTTCAGTTGTCTGGCATCAAGCGTTAAATCGAACAAATGTTAAACGGAAACGGTGAGCCAGCAATCTGTCTGCGTTCGCCGTTTTTGCTTTTGTAGCGTTTCAATGAGAAAAGTGAGATAAATCACTCAAATTCGGGTATAGTGCACGGCTAAATTTTTAAAGCTATTTTTAGTGGTTTGTTTAAGGAATACGCTCAATGTCATTTTCATCTCAAGGTTTTGCGCCAGAAGTGGTTAAAGCACTGGCAGAATGCGGTTATGAAAAGTTAACGCCAATTCAACAGAAGGCGATTCCAATGGCTCGCAAAGGTCATGATATTTTCGCTACAGCACAAACAGGTACTGGTAAAACGGCTGCGTTTTCTCTGCCTATGATTCAGCAGCTGCTAGACAGTAACCGTAGCGCTTCTCGTAAGACTGCTCGCGCACTTATCTTGGCTCCAACTCGCGAGCTTGCTGAACAAATTGCTGACAACATCAAAGCTTACACGAAGTACACCAATCTGTCGGTGGCGGCGATTTTCGGTGGCCGTAAAATGTCTTCTCAGGTTGCGGCACTGGAAAATGGTGTTGATATCCTTGTGGCTACACCTGGTCGATTGGAAGAACACATCGAACAAGGTAATGTCTCGGTGGCACACTTAGAGTTTTTGGTGTTTGATGAAGCAGACCGTATCTTGGATATGGGCTTTATTCATGCAGTTCGTAAGATCATGCTGGATGTGGATACAGACCCACAAATCATGATGTTTTCGGCAACGACTTCAAGCCAGCTAAATCTGTTAGCGAAAGACATTCTGCGTAAACCAAAACGTATCGAAGTAGAGCGTGCAAATACTACGGCACAAACAGTTGCTCACGTGCTATATCCAGTTGATCAAGAGCGAAAAACGGAACTGCTTTCAGAGCTAATTGGTCGCAAAAACTGGAAACAAGTGTTGGTATTTGTGAACTATAAAGAGACCGCAAACGAAGTGGTAAAAGAGCTGAAACTTGATGGTATCAAAGCGGTGGTTTGTCATGGTGACCGTGCTCAAAGCGCTCGTCGTCGTGCGCTAGAAGAGTTTAAGTCCGGTAAAGCACGTGTCATGGTGGCTACCGATGTCGCTGCTCGAGGTTTAGATATTGAAGATTTACCTCACGTTGTGAACTATGACATGCCTTTCTTAGCGGAAGATTACGTTCACCGAATTGGTCGTACAGGCCGTGCAGGTAAGCAAGGCCATGCTGTTTCATTTGTAAATCGAGATGAAGAGCTCACGGTGGTTCAGGTTGAAAATCTGATCCAGCAACGCATTCGCCGTATTGAGCTTGCAGGCTATGAACCAAAACAGCGTGAATCTTACATTGAAAAGCTGCACTCAAAACCAGCATTTAAGAATCGTCAAGGTCGTCGTAATAATCCGAACCAGTCGGCAACAGACCAAGGGTCGGCAGAGCGTCGTCTTGCTATGGTGAAGCGCCTGAAAGCGCGTCGTGGCGCAAAGTAAATTACACAGTCTGTGTGAAAAGAGCCCCTCAATTGAGGGGCTCTTTTTGTTTGCCGTTTCGCGTTAATTTAGGCCAAGCATATTGGGTTCACCACGATAAATAATGCGATCGTTTCCTCGGTGAATACCAAACGTAACAATGACGGGTGGGTTTTCCTCTTCACTTGTAGAGCTATCCCAGTCGTATTTCAGCCAAGGGATGCGATTGCCTGAGCTGTCTAAATCTAGGTGGAATTGTATTTGCTCGCGCGCTGAGTCAATTTGGCTTGCAACGATATCGGTTATCCTGCCAATACTCATCGTTCCAACGCCAGAAAGCAGGGCGTTGTTTGCTGGCGCATGAGACCAAATTGGCGTGCTGAAGTAATATTCACCATTCGCCGTTGTTGAGCTGTCATCGAAGTTAGTTGTAAATCGACCGTTTTGCCAAATTTCCACATCAAGTGGCACTTTGATCACCATGCCTTGGTTGCCACCTACATCTTGAAAGTTCAAACGACCGAATCGAATGTCTGGTTGTTTTGTGAGCATTTCGCTGTTATCAAAGAAATTTACCTCATCAACGGCTTTAGTCGTGACTATACCTATTTTGCTGCTGTCACTGTTAGTCCCTTTATTAAATGGGCCATCAGGATATTGCTTATCTGTCGTGTTCTTTTTCCAGCATGGGCTATTGTTACAAGTCGCATTGGTCGAGGGCTTCTCTATAACAAACGTTCCAACACTCGCGCTACCCAGTAGTTTCCAGTCTACCTTCTTAGGCTTAGGCGGCAAAAACCGATCGGAGTATGAGCTTAGCTCGCCTAAATCGAAATGTTGTTGAAGGTTAGACGAAAAGTGGACGTAATTCTTCACGTTTTCCTTATTCGCATTGAGTGCGACAACATCGTAAGTGACTTTCTCAAAAGGTTGATTCATGTAAGCAAAAGTTTGGCCATGTGGGTAGTGCCATTCTTGGTCTTGCACTTGAAAATATTTTGGGTAAAAACGACCGATGTAACGATAGCTTTCGTTAACAGTCATACCTAGATATTTACTTTCTAGGTTTGCTTTTACTCTCAAGCTCCCGACTTCTTCCCAATATAATCCATTAAAGACGAATTGATCATTCTTGGCTGAATTATGCGCCTGAGCCAGTGAGTCACTACTTTTTAGCAATTTTGAGGTTTGGTTCGCTGTCTCTGATGGCGTATGTTGCTCACTCGACAAGACAACGGATGCTGCTGGAGCGTCATCAAGCATAAAATTACGGGTGATAGAGGCATCACAATAGCGTGCTGATTCAACAGAACCACTTACAGAGCCGTCAGGTTGCCAAATGATTGGTTTCACTGTTAGAGAGAAAAGTTCTCCAGCAGCGATAAACCCATCTCCCTGTTTAGAGGTACCAGAAGGCAAAGCACGTTGGTTGTCACAGATAGCCAGTGTCCATGGTCGCGAGTGCACATTAAATGTTCCTTTCACTTCCACTTTGCCTTCTTCTGGGCACTCTTCAAATCCCTCACATTCAAAATGATCGGACAATGTCACTTCAAATATGCCGGATTCGTTCGTGATAAGGCCATGTTCAGACAAGCCATCTTCAAATTCTGCTGAATAGCTAAAGTTTCCTTCACTTCCTCCTAATGGTTGAACCAATGGATGAAAAACCTTAGGCGTACCATTGTAGTTGCTTGCCACTACAGGTTCGCCGGTGGAGGCACAAGCAAGCAATCGCGTATGCACGTTTTCTGGTTTACCTGCAATAACGCGTATTTCATTTAAAGTGGCGCTTTTCGTCTTTGAGTAGGCCTCAAACATAAATGGCGTAAACATAAAGCGAACAGTTTGATGCTTGCTCGTGTCTTTCGCCATAGTGAAAGTTAGTGTGTAGTTGGTATCTAACGAGATCGTATCAATATTATTCGGAACCACTCGAACAACAAGTTCACCATTATCGTTAGATATAAATTGGTTTGCTTCTAATGTCTGCTGACCTTTAACCACCTCTAAAGTGAACAAGTCAGGGTGTGATAGGGCTGCACTGACTTCTGCGCTTACAACTTCTCCATTATTGGTTGTCATTGCTGTAAATTGCGGAAGATCGTCGCCGCACATCAGTGCCATGTCGTCCGATGGTGTGACGCTGAGGTTTAAGTCGTTCTCCGATGGAGGCTGCATGCTGCAATTCGGAACATCTTGAGGGGTGATTGGACAGACTTGGGAAGAGTAGTGACAATCAGCCTCGCCCAATCCACAGTATTGCGTGTATTTGTTGTCTTGTGCTTTCGTTTGTGCACTTCCTGGCGTTTGTTGGATTTCACCACAAACTTGACTAGGCTGATTTGGAGCGTTGTTGAAGTTCAATGTTTGGAAGTATTTAATTGCTGCGGTGGAACTATAGAATGAGCCACTTAATGTAGCTGACGATCCTACAGATTCAGCCGTACCATAGATCGACATATCTTTTATAATCAGAGAGTTGTGCGCAGAAACATCACCGACGACAAAATGGTCTTGTAAAGGATGGTTTGTTTTTAGGTGTAGTGTTTCGCCTTGTGATTCGACCTTACCACAGATGTTTGTATTAAATACATTGGTCGTGCTGTGTGTCGAAATATCACCAATAATGGTGTTGTACGTTCCATCAATGTGAAGTGTCGAACCTGTTAGCTTAATATTCCCGTCTATGAGAATGTTATGCAGCTTTGTTGGGTAAGCCGATAGAAGATCACCATAGATGACAGTGTGTTTGTTTTGGTAATCGTCGAGGTTTGATGCTTTCTCATTGTTAACCGTTAATCCGGTAGCGAGGGCGTGTAGAGAGATACGTTTATTGGGTTCACCAATCGTATTATTCCCCTCTAACACAATGCCATAATCTGCTTTTAACGTTATCTCTTTTTCCGGTAATGAGGAGACAATTTTATCACCAGCGGGTAGGACTAGTTTCCCTGTACAGCGATAAGTCGTGCGATCGCTTTCGATACTAAAACTCTTGTGTGAGCAAAGTTGACCTAACTCAGATAGATCTTTTACGTCATAAGTGGTGGCGTGTGAGGTTAGCGGTAAAAAAAGAACCGCAGTGAAAATACTGCAAAGACGCATCATCAAATGTCCTAATGAGTGGAACAAGATGGCATCAAGCGAGCGTGAGCAAATGCTCACTGAAATTGGAATAGCTGCGGTACTTTTTTGTTTTGAAGCCGCTTAGTTATTGAACTTTGGTTAATTTTTATTTCGTATGTCATACCAAAGTTTAGCGGCCTTATTACAACGTAAGTGTCAGGTTAGTTCAAGAGGTAAGTGTGATGTGTGTCGCTTTATATGTGTAACTATTTGTTAGTTAAGGATAATGAGTAAGCATGTTGGTTCAGAATCAGGAAGGACGCGATCCTGATTCTGAATGTTTATAACGCTAGGCAGCGTGAACGATGAGTGGGGCCATCTGATATAACTCTTCTAGTATGGCTTTCGTTTGTCTCGAATACACCAGACAATCTCGATCGCCAACGAGCTGAATTGCTCGCACTTTACCTGCAACCAAACATTGCCTAATCGTGCGTAGAACCATTTGGATATCAATTTCTGACGCGCCATCAAGGCTGTTTTTGGTTTTTAGAGATCCAAGGTCGATGCTAATGATTATTTGGTCGCAGTGGTCTAGGTAATTGCCGATCTGTTGCTTAACGTTATTGCGATGACGAAAAGAAAACTCTTTCTCGGTCACCCAATCACAACCTTGATCTTCCGCGTATTCCCACGTTTCCTGCTTCGTCTCTTGCTCACTGACGCCAGCAAAAAACAATCGTACGTTTTGATAGCGAGAAAGAGCAAAATGGAATGCAGAGCCTAAGCGTGGCTCAAGTGTCGGCTTCAAGTTCATGTTATGCCCGATATTTACGACACCCACTTCGTCTCGATAGGACACGACCACAGGTAACATGGACAAGATTGCCTCGGTACAGTTAGTGACTAAAACCGGAATTGAGTGACGAGAAAGCGAAAGGCTTAATGCTTCTTGAAACTCGCCATTCTCCAGTTTGTCGTGGTTGAAGTGCCCATAGTTCTCAGCGGTTTCATGATCATGTTGTTGGTAAAGCCAATCACTAGCATTTTCCAAACTTTGATCAGCTAATTCAAACGCGCCCTTAGACATGGGTGGCAAATACTCACACACTGTCATAAAAGAAAAAGGGTAATGTTGCGGCTGCTTCACTGTGTGATGGAGTTTATAGCGTTTGAAAAAGCTTAACATGATGAATTACCTTTCTGGTGGTAGTGCCCTTGCCGCTTGCAGTACATGTAAAATAATGCGCTGCTTGTCCTTTTCGACTCGGTGGGCCGGAGCCATCACCGAGACTGCGCCAATCAGTTTGCTTCCTTTCATTACCGGTGCGCTAATACCTGAAACACCAGGGTCAATCTCAGAAGTACTGACGGCATATCCGTGTTTACGGATGGTTGTGAGCTCTTTTTCCCACTCGTCGCGTCGGTGATCTTGATTAAAATATCTCAAGATTTTCTCGCATCGACTTTGAGGCATAAAAGCGAGCATCACTTTAGATGAGGCACCGCGCAGCAGAGGTTGACTTTGACCCTGGACGAAGCTGCAACGCAGCGCCTGCATACTTTCTTTCTGTCTGACACAAAGCGCACGATAACCAGCTGGTACCATATAAGCGGCCATTTCCCCGGTTTGTTGTACCAACCTAGCCAGTATGGTTTCGACCATGTCGAGCCCATGTTGCGCGGTCTCATAGCTGTGCATGAGTAATAATGCCGCCGGACCAACGACAAATGTCTTGTCGTGAACGCTTTCTTCGATCAAATTCCACTCTTTAAGCAGTTTTAAGTGTCGGTAAAGGCTGCTTAAAGGAACGTTCAATTGCTCGCTTAGCGTTTTCGCCGAAACTGGGAACGGACTAACTGCAACTTGCATTAACAACTGCAGTGATTTTTCGTTTACCTGGTTAGCATTAGCTTTGTTTGTCGTCATGAGAGTGTTGTAACGTGTTGTAGGAGTTACGACAAATATAATTCTTAATCACTGAGAAAAGAAAAATAATTTTAATGGGTAATTCTTACATGATGAGAAACAGACAGGTAAAGAATTTCGCAAGTACCGATAGACATAACATGGTGTCGAATTAAAGTCTCAGGTTTGAGGCGCTTGATACTAAATTGGAACAGGAGTGAATAAGACATTGTTTAGTTTGCGGTATTACTCAGCGTTTCGCATACTGAGTTAATCCAAACAAATAATGTTAAAAAACGTGAGTTGCTAGCGGGTATCGGAATCGAGGTACCATCTCAGTAAATCGGTTTTATAAAAGGTTACTTTTATATGCTGAATAAGGCGATTTTTAAAAAAGCCATCATTTTTCTTCTGCCTATTCCCTTGGTTATTGGAGAGGTTTTGTATTTAGCTCGTGAAAGCGTGCAAAACAATCTCAATCATTTATTAGAAAAAAATGTGCAAATTGCAGATGAAATTTTATTCCAAATAGAGACAGAAAACCGCACGGCGTTGCTACACCCTGAACGATGTGAAGAGCTCCAGCAAAGCTTAATGTTTGAACGAGATATTGAAGAAATGCTCATTGTGAAAGAGGGAGTCATTACTTGTTCTTCGAAATTGGGAAGTATCTCTAAACCGTTAGCTGAGCACATCACCTTTCCTAAGGGACAAACGCTAGCGTTTGGTAGTGTTGATAGCTTGTACGATCAGTTCTTGCTTGTGGTAACGGAGGGAGAGCGGGGTTATCAAGCCGTAACGATTATCGATCATGACTACTTTAATGCAACAATAGGGTTTAACAACGATTTACGCCTAAAACGCTCTGCGCTGTTTATCCATGATCAAGTTTCACCTGAAGGAGCATTAAGAGCGGGAAGTAATCCTATCGGTATCAAATCGTCGCAAATGTTTGAGTATGAAGCTTTGAGCGAAGCCAGCGATCTTTTCGTCAAACAGAGAACACTTTCCTATTTTTTGTACTCAATTCCAATTATTTTCGTTATCTACCTTTGCTTGTATGCGTTGAATAAGTTTATTGATCCCCATCGCAATTTGATACTGGATCTTAAAAGAGCGATAAAAAGAGGAGAGTTGACCCTGTATTACCAACCGCAAGTTAACGTTGATACCGGCCAGTTATTCGGGTTTGAAGCGCTAGTGCGATGGGAGCATCAAAGTAAGGGGTTCATTTCTCCGGATGAGTTTGTCCCTGCGGCAGAGCAAAGTGGATTGGTTTTTTTACTTACTGATTTCGTTCTGGATAAAGCGGCAGAGGACTTCAGTAAATTAGGCTTTGATCAGCCTGTCCACCTTGGTATTAACGTGCCGCCTGGTTATTTAGTCGGACCAAACGCGATCAGAAAAATTCAATTGCTCGACAGACAGTTGAGCCGAAACAAAGTCTCATTAGGGGTAGAGATAACGGAGCGTCAGCTCATTGATTCAGAGGCGAGAAAATGCATTGCAGCGCTGCGAGTGCATGGTATTGATGTGCTGATCGATGATTTTGGAACTGGCCAAACCTCGTTAGCATTTCTACAGCACATGCGCATAGATTACTTAAAAATCGATAAGTGCTTTGTCGAAACCATTGGTATTCCTAGCCTTAGTGCTTCTGTCTTAAAAGCGATGGTTCATTTCGCGGAAGAATTACAAGTACAATTGATCGCTGAAGGCGTGGAAACCATAGCGCAAGCTGAACACTTAAAGCAGATGGGAGTGAGATATCATCAGGGATACCTGTACTCCAAACCATTACCTTATGAGCAGCTTGCGCAGCGAAGTCATTATGATTGGTAGACGTTAGCTCTATAACACTGAGCATTTTCATCAAACACAAACTCTAACTCATTTTTGATGCTATCTAAGCGGTCTTCTTGGTAGTGAGACACATACAATAGTTGGCTTAAATTCTCTCTAGCGATGAGTTCAAGTGTGTTCTTAACTAACCGTCTACCCAAAAAATCTAACCCTTGATACGGCTCGTCCAAAATCAATAATGTGGGTTGTTTCACGATGGCTCTTGCAATCAGTAATAGTCGCTGCTGACCGTACTCTAATTGCTTGAATGAGGTTTTTTTGTACTGGCTCATATGTAAGATATCGAGCCACTCGTTTGCAATATTCATCTCTTTGCGAGTTGGCTGGTTATACAACCCAATCGAATCGTAAAATCCTGACAAAATGACTTCTAATGCGCTGCAATTGACTCGATATTGGAGGTGTAGCGCTGAAGACACCATGCCGATATGCTGCTTAATTTCCCAGATTGTCTCGCCAGTACCACGCTTTTTACCAAAAATATCAATGTCATTGCTGTAGCATTGCGGATGATCGCCAAAGATCAATCCAAGTAAGGTACTCTTTCCACAACCATTTGGGCCTTTGACCTGCCAATGTTGGCCCTTGTCTATGCGCCAGTTCAAGTCAGTAAAAATCTTCTTATCGGTGTATTCGACAGCCCCATTCTTTAGTTCAAATATTGGGTTGTTGAATGGCGTCGAGTGCTGATGCTGACGTATCAAGCTTATCATTTCTTCACTCTGTTGCTCTGACTGAGATTTTATTTGTCCAATGATTGGATGATTATCCCAACTGGACTTATCCATTGTACTATCAAGCTTTCCTGCACTGAAAAGCGCGATGCTATTGATCCACTCAGGCATGTCAGATTCGCGAGAGAAGGTTATGAGTAGTTGCACATTTTGAGAAAGCGAGTGTAAATAGCGAGCGAGAGCAGCTCGGTGCGCAATATCTAAGCCAGTAAATGGATTATCGAGTAATACTAAGTCAGGTTGTGTGGCTAAAGCTCGGGCGAGCATTACTCTTCTGGTTTCTCCGGTAGAGAGAACACGGAAGCCACTATCTCTAAGATGACTTAGGTCGAGATCATTAACTAGCTGTTCAGTTAAGTTAGTGTCTTGGCTCTGTTCTAGGATTAATGAATAAACAGTGCTTCCTTGGTCGATACGATCAAGAAAATCCGTATCATCTTTTTCTAATTCTCTTTCCAGTAATCGCTGTTGCTCTGATAACGAGACTTGCGCAACGGACAGCCCATTTAGCTCAATTTCCCCACTATTTGGTGACATTTCATCACAAATAAGGTCTCCAAGCAGAGAGCCAATATCTCCATCCGCGCTGAATATCCCCCAAGACTGCTGAGTGTTAATTTTCCAATCGTCAATAAACAAGTGTGTCGTGTTTCTCTTAGCTGCAAGCTGACGAAAGTGAATAGTCATTGTGTTTGTCTTCCCTGTTTTCGTTTTAGTGGATTACTTATAACAATTTACGAACTCAGTACGGAAGCGCTTTTGTGTATTAATTTTGAACAGTGCTCAGTCTTGTGCATATTAACGAAGCCTTGTATTAGAGGATAAAAATGCGACTAGAGTCATTAAGTAACAAGTAAACTTGTCAATAATTTTGTTTTATTTTTGAATCAACCTATCATTATGCATGTATATGTTATGCTGATAAATTCATATTTGCCGTTTGTTAATTAATCAATGTAAGGACACATGTTTATGAGTGAAACGGAATACGATTACCCTTCGAGTTACAGCCTAGTTTCCATTACCGATACCTCCAGTTACATCAAATATGCCAGTGAAAACTTTAATGAAGTCGCGGGGTTTGATGAAGGGGAGCTTATCGGTAAACCCCACAATGTTGTGCGTCATCCTGATATGCCAAAACAGGCTTTTAAAGATTTATGGACTCACCTGAAAACTGGCAAACACTGGATGGGAATGGTCAAAAATCGACGTAAAAACGGCGGCTATTATTGGGTTGACGCGTTTGCTTCTCCTATAAAATCTAATGGTGAAGTTGTGGAATACCAATCAGTGAGATTTAAACCTGAGCGTATACACATCCAGCGAGCGGAAAAAGCGTATTCGAAGCTTCGAAATAATCGTAAGCCGTGGAAAATGTATCTTCCTCGTACACGTTTGTGGATGAGATCGGCCTTCTTCCTTTTAATTTCAAACCTTCTTGGCTTACTCATTCTACAAATGAATCAATCACCAGTGATAGCGTTTGGCGTTGTTGCGTTACTTTCCGTTTTCTCTATTTATGTATTAACCAGACCAGTTGAGAAGCTCGCTAAACAGGCTAGGCAAGACTTCAACAATCCACTCATGGAATATATTTATTGCGGAAGAATCAACGATCTGGCTGAGATTGAGCTGGGTATGAAGATGCGTAAGCAATTTGCCAATGCGCTATTGGGGCGCGTTGGCGTGTCTGTAAAAGACTCTTGCGAAAAAACGCGCGCAAGTGCTAACAGTGCTGCGACAAATAGCCAGCAAGTGACGGAGAACTTAAGCGCACAGAAAGTGGAGATTGACTCGGTCGCAACAGCGGTCAACGAGATGCAAGCCTCTTCATCTGAGATATCAAATAATGCTCAAGCGACCGCCGAGGCTACGTTAGAAGCGCAAAATACGATGATAGACAGCCGTAGCGTTATCGATAATGTTAACCAATCGGTACTAGAGCTGGTGGGTGAGCTCGGCGAAATATCTAAAGTGGTCATACGTTTGAACCAACAAACCGAGCAAATTGGAACCGTTGTTGAAGTCATCAATGGTATTGCCGAACAAACTAATTTATTAGCGTTGAACGCTGCAATTGAAGCCGCGAGGGCAGGCGAACAAGGCAGAGGGTTTGCCGTTGTAGCAGATGAAGTGAGAACCTTAGCTAAAAGAACTCAGGAATCGACAACAGAGATTAAATCGGCCATTGAAGGGATTCAAAATGGGAGCAAATCAGCGGTTTCTGCGTTAGAGAAAGGTAATGAAATGTCGACCGGAACGGTAACATTGCTAGGTACTGCTTTGGATAGCATTCAACAACTGGAGTCCCTTGTTCAGGACGTCGTCGAACGAAACCAACAAATTGCGGTCGCGATAGAAGAGCAGGTTTATGTAACGGATGAAATAAATGAAAACATCCAGTCGCTTAATTTAAAGTACAGTGAATCGTATGAACTGATGACTGAAACGAATCATATGAACACCAAAGTGCAAAATTGCACCAATGACCTGTCTGAAATGATTAAGAAGTTTGCTTAAACTTTAGAAAATCGAAGTTAAAAGCCCGCTAAACATTAGCGGGCTTTTAACTGGAATATAGTGAAGTGCTGGATTCGCTTACGAGCGAGGATTTCTAAATCTCGTTTTTTAAGAGCTAAAACGACGAAAGCTCGCAATAAATGCGAGCTTTCTAAATAAGTGGCGGAGAGATAGGGATTTGAACCCCATCACTCGCTAATAATTCTTCACAAACCCTTGAATATAAGAGAGTTTTCGACACCTAGTTACGCAAATCGATTACAAGTGTCTAAGCCAATTGGCTTAGACACAATATTACAGGTCGTTTACAAAAAGTCAATGTAACGGCGTTCAACTCTCTATATTTTCATCTCACTGAATGCCAGAGCTGAACACACGGACTTATTGCTGAACGTAAACGTTTTAGCGCAGCACTACTAAAACGTTTATGTAATATTAGAAAAAGTATCTTGAAACCGTAAATAGTCTGTATGCGAAATATGGCTGTTATCCTGAGCTTACTGCTCAGAGATGGTATAATGGGGAAGTGAAAGCAACGCCAACAATTAGTTATTGACGCCTTAGTCTCTTGTTATGTTTTTTATTTCTTTCGTAATACTAAAATCAGGTGGCGCAAGCAAACCCCAGCAGTCCAAAAGCCTTCTCGTAATCTAGTTACGTCTCCAGACTGAAGATCTCTTGTTGAAGACCACGGAATTACGCTTTGATCTGGAGTATTACCTGTAGGTAACAAACGAGAAAGAATACGCTGTGTATTGCTGTCATACACTGAAACCTCGCCCCAGTTACAAACACCATAAGCCCATAAACCGTGTCCATCAACACTTTGAACATTATCACTAACAAGAACGCCATGCTGATCTAAAAGTGTTAAATAAACTTCTTTTGTCAGTTTGGCTCTGGCATATTCAGGATCAACGTAGGCACCACGAATTTGCTTACCCGATAACACTTCATTTGGATGTTGAAAGCAAACACTAGCGTTACTATAGACGTATCGTGCCACTACAGTTTCACATTTTGGTGGGATTTCTAAATCGAGAGCTTCTTTTGCAGCTAATAGCTTATCTTGATGCTCTGTATACTGCTGATCAGCATATTCTAAAGTAAAATCATCATCTTCAGGGTATTCGTAGCATACAACTTCGATGCAACCAGAATTGCTGCTTCCTACAATCTGAAATTCCCTGATCTCATAGATATATCCATCAACTGGATTAAAAAACGTTTTGATTAGTAGTGGAGAAGTGCGATCTAAACCTAGAGGTGGATTACATAAATCCTTGCTGTAATCCACAATTACTGCTGGAGCCATCCAACGACCTTTTTCTAATTATTAATTATTAAGCAGTTAACATCATACTGCTTTTTATTACATTATTTATTTTTTCTTCTAACTGTGACTCAACGCACTCTAACTCTGGGTACTGTTTTGAAGGCCTTATTGCATATCTAATACGATTACGCACATAACTCACTTCTGTAACCACTTGAACTTGCTGCCAGTCATCTTTTTCTACACTAGCTGCAAAAACCACGATAAAATGTGGTCGAGCTTGCCTAGTTGAAAGTTTACGAACTTCGATTGTATCCTGAATTGCAGGCACGAAAAAAGACTGAACAACCTCAGTAGCATTTTTCAATGTTTGAGCACTTCTCAAAAACATATAACCTCACAATAGTCGCTTAATAATTGCAACAATACAGACTCTACTTAACTATAACGTAACTATCTTGGTAGAGCTACTATTAAAATGGTTCCGAATTCAAAATTTACAACCAATTAAGGTGCGAGGTACCCAATGCCGATGCCACACACAATACCGCCTCAACCGCTCGCATAGTAAACGCCAAGCGTACCGAATCACTCTTAAATGCTTTGATACCTATAACATCGTCAATTATGACTCTGCTGGAAAGCACCCAAATACAAAAAGGGAAGACACTATTTATTGTAAAAACAGCAAGTCAGCTAGGTATTTCCAAACTAACGTCAATAGACTTCAAATAACTAGTAATGATCGGCTCCTCCGCCTAGATCCGTTAGTACAGCCATGAACTCATGGTTGTTCTTTAGGTAGTCAGCCGATGGATAATCCATAAACTGCATACAGATCATTACAAGTCTCAGCTGAGAGAACTCAGTAAAGCTAATAAGTGTTTGAAATTGATTAGTTCTTATCGTCTCATCAAACTGGTTTTCATCACTGAGCCTTTCGGTAATCATTTTCACGATATTATAGAACACTCTAATTGTGTTATATATGTGTTCGTCTTGGTCAAGCTTCTCTAACATTTCTTCTATTTCACTATCTTGCGCATTGCGCTCACGAAAAGCTTCAATCCGATCTTCAAGCGCTCGTATTGCACATACTCCCCTCAGCGTTTTAGCATCTTCTTCTTCCTTGAACTCCAATTCGAAATTAGCAAACGAAGATCTCTGTGCTTCTATTAGCCCGAAGAAATAGGTCTCAAATGATCTAAGCTGTTCATTTTTATGATTTAGTTGCACCTCAGCCCTAAGCTCTGTGTTAGCTTGGTTCTGTAGATTTAAGGACTGAATCAGCAATACTAAGGACACGAAGCTAAGCAGTGGGCTAACAAGACCATTAAAAAAATCACCAAAATCTACCCAATCAGAAGGATGTTCTGAGATCTCATACCCAAGCTTGAAATAGAATTGGAATACATAAGAAGCAACGACTACAGCCATCAAACTGATTGCTGCAATTGAATACCGATTAAGCATCGACAATACCTTCAATAATATATTTGATTACTCGCCCTGTACTTGTAGTTTGCGTATGGACACGAAGTTGTAGAGTTTCCCATTCTTCTCTTGGTCTGCTGTTATTAGTATGCAAGTTTTCAGAAAAGGGCGTTTTGGCTGCTACTTTAAGCTCTAGATATTTCTTCGTTACAGGGAATCCAAATGCAACTGTTTCATCTGCTCCCTGTATTTGAAGCCTGCCATTACCAGTATTGATATTAAGACGAGTAATACTTGCAGTGATGTCTCGTTTAGTTCTGTCTGTTCGTGGTTTTAAAGTAGCATGTGTTGCTCGGTCAACTTTAGCTAAGGTCGTTTGTTTATCTCTACTTTGTCTATACCTGAGTTTCACATCTTGATTAAAGTTATTAGATACAGTATGCAAGTGATCAAGAGAGCTTCTTTGCAGTTGCTTAATTAACTTCTCTTCGAGTTTAACCCCAAGATCTTTTAGAACTTTTTTAGCCTTTGGGGAAAGCTCAAGGCTTTCTTGATAAAGAGCTTCATTTATAAAATATGATATCAATTCAACAAATGCCTTCTTGCCAATCTTATTAAGTCGCTTCTGTACATCTACATCATATATATCAATAGAGAACTGCTGACCAAAAGAGCCTTTAAAACTCTTTTTTAGGTTTGTTCGAACTTTACTTTCACTCGATAGTCTCTCTGGCACTCTTTCTTCAAGAATTGTAGTGGCAATCTGTCTAGTAGCTTCAGATGCCCCTTTTAGCGTATCGAGTCCAGAATTCATATCTACAGAGTAGTCATCACTTGCAATCACAACATCAAAGCTGATGCTCATATACATTCCTAGGGCGGTTAAATAGATGTGCATCCAGTATATCTGGGGTAGCCTTAATTGCTAGATATGATAGAGACTTACAAAGTCTTTTTTGATCTAACTATTTTTTTGGCAGGGATAATTTCAGAAAAAGCTTGTTGTGCAACGTTTGTGTCAGATTGATCATGAGTTGTTAGCCCCTCCCCAATCCTGTCGTAAAAGGCGATACATTTTAAGGCGCTTGGAGACAAAGTTTCTAGGTGTCGAAAAATAGGAACCGTATTCTACGATTTATAGCTGAACCTAGCTTTGAGATAGGCAGTAAGATGACATCTCCTTCTTACCTAGCGCATTATTGGGTGTGGTACCTGCACTAGTCTACTAGAAGAGATTCTGTTGTCATCATTTCAATGCAACTTATCGAGCCAACCCCTCTTAATCGTACGCGTGTGGCTGCCTTAATTTTTTTAAGAATTCGCCTCAAACTGTCTTTCTTCACACATGGTGTTTTATGCGCTTTATTTCTAATCAAACGCGATTTCAGCTCATCCCTCAGCCTGGGGGCAGAATCTATAACTTCAAAAGCTCGACTAAGTTGGAGATAGCTGTTGCTCTGTCTCTCTGCCAAGTCTCTAGCATGTTCAATTGATGTTCCAATTTCTTGATTTACTGTCTCGTGGATACGGATATTTCGTCTGATGCTACCAGTAGCCCTTTCAAGCCCTCTACTGAGGCTTGGTATTCCTGCATCATGAGCTGATTGGCCTGAATAAATGCGCGAGCTAAAAAAGCTGAATCCAAACAAAATTATAGTCATCAGCGACCAATCACCAACATAAAGAATGTTCATTGAGCTAACCTATTTCCACTATATGTACATTTCCACTATATGTACAAAATAGAAAAAATGAACCTATTCTCTAGATGAGTTTCGAGCAGTTTCATGTCAGCCGTGATCAAGTTGCGCGTTGATAGACCGAAATCAGTTAGTACAAATTATACTGTACAGAGTATACGGCAGTAATATACTCCATAGGGTATATTTAGGTTTTTCACATTAGATAAGTATGGAAATTTCACTTAGCCAAATGACCAAGGCTATTGGAAAAGATACTTTGCGGCGAGGATAATGAAACTCTCCGCCAGCGTATGCAAATCTAATGCTGCGCTCAACTCGCTCATGCAGGCATATGGACTGGGGTTATATCGATTAGGCGTACTTGAAACATGAATGTTCGCGACCCTAAACATTCAACAACTTACTTTAAAGCAGCAGAAGTTGCTGACCGTATAATCAAAAAATACATAAATAAATCAGAAAGTTACTCTGTGTTATTCTTATGAAAAATGAAGTCTACATTAACAGAGGTTACCCACTACTCTAACAGAGTGCTCGCATCTGTTGGTTGGACAAGCATTTAGATTGTAAGAAGGCATCCGCCATATGAAACATAAATTAATAACCTTACATGGTTCGAACGCTAATGCATATTTCGGAACATTTCGAACAGTTTTTTCCGCTGCTTTTAAGCAAGTAGTGGGCATTTTCATTTCAGTAACGCCGATGATTACTCCGCGCGCTTTTTAGGGTTCAAGTACGCCTCATCGATTCACCCCTTCTGTTCCGTAAGTTTGTGGCTCCCTTAATTTTTTAAGAATTTTCCTCAAATCGTCTTTCTTCATTCTTAACGTCTTACGTGTTTCATTTCTAACCAAGCGCGATTTCAGCTCATCTTTCAATTGCGGTTCGGAAGCTATAACTTCAAAAGCTCGACCAAGTTCGAGATAGCTGTCCCGCTGTCTTTCTGCCAAGTTTCTAGCATGTTCAAGCGATGTTCCAATTTCTTGATTTGCTGTCTCGTGGATACGGATATTTCGTTTGATGCTGCCGATAGCCCTTTCAAGCTCTCTACTGAGGCTTGATATTCTTGGATCATGAGTTGATTGGCCTGAATAATGTCGTTCAAGATTGTTTTGCGTTCGTGTTGATACTGTTCTTGAATTTCTTTTATCGTGTTCAAGTAAAACTCGTTCTGTGTCTCGACCATAGCGAGTAAATGCTCGTTTGAAATCTGCTGATTCTTCGTCAATGACGTAATTTGTGAAGCTAATTGCTTCTCGATGCTGCTCATATTCTATTTTCCCTTCTAGTAAAAAACTCATCCATTCTTGGATAAACTTTTTTTGTTGTTCGTGATACTGCTCTAGCGCTATTCTTGCGTTTCGTTCAGCCAATGCCTTGATTTCTTCAAGTTGCTTAACCATCTCATGTCCTCTAAGGGATGGGTTAAATTCAGGCATGTGTGCATAATTAGCCTGAGATTGCGGTATGTAAAAAGGCGGCGTTGCTGTCCATCTTGAATTGGGCGGTAAGTAATACGCTTTCGTTATGCTTTTTTCAGGTTGAATACGTGCAAGTCGGTAGCGACTTTTGTTGTAGTCAGCTCGTTTTGCAATGACCTTATCCAGCTTACTTTTTAGTTCATGTAGTCTTTCTTCCTTGCTTTGTATGCTTTCACAGGATTGCGTCAGTGATTCTTTCGAACTGAATAGGGAAGTGAAGACAAAGCCCTTCAGGCGAACGTTCTTTTTGTCCTGAAAATGCAAGCGTATAAAATTATCTGACTGACTAATATGGGTAACCCCGATCTTTTCTTTAAACTTATCACTACTTAGTGCTTGTATAATGTCATTGCGGTTGTTTACTCGATTATTAGCAATCATGTCACTGACCCAGCGATTGATTTCTTCCTTGAGCCTATAGCGCTTATCGAAGCCTTTGCCTTCTTGAGTTAGCCTTTTATGCATGGCATCAATTGGACTAGCTAAATCGTGCTTTAAATTCAAGTAATCACGTAACAAGTTAAAGTCATTTTCATGCCCAGGTGGTGCAGGGTTGAATGACAATCCTGTTGCAAGGTGAATCCTTGGCATCAAAAAATGGTTTTCTATATTGCCTTGGTGCGTGTGACGCACCCAATCGATAAGACGTTCATTGGTGGGGAACCCCGCAAAACATAAGTCTTCGAATAATTCTCGCCATTCCGCTTCAATTTCTGGATTGGCTTGTAACTTATCTGTATCTTCTAACGCGTGAGCAATCACACCAGAAACATATTTATGTTGGTGAGGTGTATGTGCAATTGCGTATTCGACTGCTTTGCGATTGCCATTAATCGCTTCTGGTGGCGGCTTTCGGCGTTTTCCTTTCTGCTGCTGGAGAATATAGTCGCATTCCCACTCTGTCTGTATGTCGTTCGCTTCTCTGGCAGACTTGCGCATTTGATAAGCCTCACTGTAAATTTGTTTTTGTTCTTCAGTGAGGCTGCAAAGAGGACCATAGAGATAATCAGTTGCTGCTTGCGAATTAGATTGCCCAATACCGCTGGTTCGGAAAAATGAAATTACTGCCATGCGTCCACCGATAGTGGGTCTACTTTAACTACTCGGTAATGGTGATCGACAGATGGTTTCGCTAGAATATTCATGACACGTAAATCATGCTGCTCAAAGGCTTTATTAAGTTGGTTCAGCTCAAGGAGTATTTGAATAGCTTCAGCACCAGACTTGTGAGTGTTACACCACTTCACGGTCTGGTTAAGCAGTGAATTAAAGCGTACACGTTCATTGATTACGCCTAACATCTCTTTTCTAGTCTGTTCTGCAAAAGGTACGATGATTTGAGTTTTATATAAGGATTCAGACAAAATCTGTGACACAGTTTTGTTAGCTTGCTTAGCTTTGTTCTTCCAGATTTTTTTATCCAGCAGAGTGCAGTTCATCTCAACGCGTGCGTTTTTTGCTTCGCAGTAGTGTTGGTAAAGCGCATCTACTTCAGCGGATTTTAAACTAGTATCTTTCTTCAAACGGTTTTTGCTGATTTTAATGTTGTGTTTAACACAGTTATCAAGTGATTTTTCGAACAGTTCGGTAAGCTTTGGATCGTTAATATAGTGCTCAGCCATCTGCTTTTTCTTGTATTTTCTAGTCATATTAGTGCCTATTCTGTAGGTCTGATTATTATTTGGGGTATTCTTTCAGGGGTTTGGGCGCAGCCCAAGCGATTCTAAGCAGCCGCTTAGCTCCCCAACCCGATGAAACTTCATACGGGGTTGGGGTAACCTTGCTCTTTAGCTTTTACATCAATTTTCCACACCGTCGTCGACATGGAATTCTTCGGATAAGCTGGAATCTTCATCACTCAAATCGCCGAAATACCAATCTGGATGAGCGCTCGTGAGACTTTCAATGAGTTTAGTGTTGTGTTCTTGTAGACGTTCTTTATCGCGAGTTAATGAAGCGACATGCTCATTTAACATTTTCGCGCGAGTGCGTTCAACAACAAGCTCTTGGTTTACCAACAGTAACGTGTCGAGCTTTTGCTGTTGGTGGTCAATTTGAGACCGATAGTCAGAAGCAACTTGCTCTGATTGAGCAAGTTTATTTTCTAACTCATTGCACTTTTGACTCTGTGAATCAGTTTGCCGTATCTGCTTTTGCAATTCGTCAATGAACTCAACAAGCTCTTTGTTTTCTTTTTCTAATTCATCAATTTGCTTAAGAGATTCTTGGGTATGGGCGCTAACGAGCTGTTGAACCTCACCATCGAAAGCCTTCCAAACGATAGACATTTCGGCTTGAAGCGCAGAAGTCAGTCGCTGCTCAGAGTCAACAAACCACAGCGCTTTATTACGAACGATAGTAGTTGGTTTTGTAGCTTTCCTTAGTATTTTGAAAGCGATCGCTACTCGCTTAAAATCACCACCAACACGCTTTTGAAGCGCTTTTGCTGAAGTGGGTGCTGTGTTTGAATCGCTAAATGCTGAGGCATACTCGTCAATAGTTTTACCTTTTTCTGTTGAATAGCCTTGCTTTTCCAGTTCAGCGGAAAATCTTTCACGGAGCGATACAAGACTTTCTTCCTGACCGAGGAAGGCAGGAAGAGAGGAAGACAAAGTAGTATTCATAATTACTGTCCACCTTTAAGCGTATCATCGATAATTTTGTAGATTTGCTCTCTGTGTTTGTCATTCTTTGCAGCACGTGCTAATTCGAGTAAGTTTTGTATAAATGCTTTGTCATCACTGGCGATGGGTTGCGCTGCTTGCTTAATTTCAACAATGTCATTAGGTACGACAATGCTATTTTCATCTGTCGTTTTAAATAGTTCTGTAACTGTTTTATCTGCTTTGACTTGCTCTTTCTTCAAGCTCACTTTATTACGTTTTGCGTAGTGCTTTTCTACAATACTGACGTCTCGATGCCCAAGTAACTGAGCAATCCATGCGACACTAACTCCTCGATTAAAAGGTATCGACGCTCCCGTATGTCGCAATTGGTTTGGGCCTCGATGTGCTACACCAGCTTCTTGGAGAAACCCAGTAAAAAACTGTTTTGCGAATTGTTTGGGGTTTAACCACGGATGACCAGTTTGCTCATTAAAAAAACAAACCTGCGTTTTTCTCGTTTAACTGTGATGTTATCTCGTTGTACAACGTCAATAGCTATAGGTGCTTTGTCACCCGTTAGTCGTTCGAGTTTACGGAGTAATTGAGCTGCTTCTGGCGATAACTCAATTGTTCGTTCAGACTCTTCTGTTTTAGTTACTTTGTATTTGTTTAATGGTTTAGCTAAATCAACGTATAGTCGACACTTTTCAATCCTTTCCTCTGTATAAAACTCGATATTTTCCCAACATGCGCAGATTAGCTCGCTAATACGAAGAGCTGAGAGAATACCGAAGACGGTCATATCTTTAGCCATTTGAAGGTTGGTCGAAGTCAACAATAATTGACGTACTTCATCTTCAGTTAAAGGAAATGGTTCATCATTGACAACTTTCAGGTTTTTGATTTTTTCCATCAAGTCGTTTTTCTGCTGTTCCGAGGAACAAGCTTTATCGCAGACGGCTCGTAAGATAGTGTAACAACCGTTAATGACCTTGCCTTTTTTGCCTTGTGTGAGAAGTGTGATTTTGAGTTCATCAATATCTTCAATTGTAAGTTCAGATAGTGGTTTATCACCTAAGTGTAGGATGATATGTCGACCGTGAGTCTTCATTCCGTTCAGTGTTGATTCAGCAACAACAAGCGCTTTAGTATTTAGCTCATGACAAACAGCTTGGGCGACTGAGCTTAGCGGGTAATCATCTTTGTTTAATGAAATGTCAGACTTGCGAGTGCCTTTCCGAGCTTTTTTAATTCGAGACTTCAGGCGAGGGGATTTTTCATTTTTCTTCGTAGGGTTCATTTCTAGACCTATAGAGTGATAGGCCATTAAGGGCGGCTCTTCTGGCGGAGCCTTATTATGTATAATGGTCTGGTTTATTTGCTTATTATCAAACCACAACGTTTCTTTTTACACAATAGTTACGCATAATTAACTTTAATGTAAGTCTATGTATAATAAAGAAAAATATACATATCTGGAATATTTTTCATAGCGTAACTTATTGATATTTATAAGTGTAAGTGCTAACTAACTTATCGTATTTTCTTCCCTTGCGAGATTACAACGTTTACCATTAAATTTAATTAATGTGACGCAAGTAGCGAAAAATGACGTAGTGCAAATAACTACACTACGTCTTGTGGGGTTCATAGAAGAATAAATATTAGGGTTACAGTGCTGAAGATACTAGCCTTAATAGCTTCGCTGCATTAAACGCTGATGTATCATTTTCATAGACTTTAACGTGGTCGCCATACTGCATAAGTAACGTACCATTTTCACCCAGCAGCACCGAGGCGACACACTTTTGTTGAAGAGTTTGCTGCATTATATCTAAAGTTAGTTTTGGCGAACCGTCTTGGTTAGTCATCATTTTTCCCCTCAGCTAAAATCTAACAAGTCTAGTAACTCACGATTTGAGTTACATTTGTGAAAAATGGAAAACTCCTCCAGTTTGATAATCTTTCGCACTTTGCGCATTGGACTGGATTCGTTGAGATCATCTATAAGGCATACAGAATGTTGTGTACGATGCGAAAACTCGGTTGCATAGGTACGGACTTCTATATCAACGCTATCTGTATGCGAGAAAAGATGCAGTACCGAGTCAGTTAAGTTCATTTTAAAGCCTGTGTACCTACCAAAACGCGAAATCAAAATAAAGATCATGATGTCAAATACATCTGTCGGGATACCAACAGTAGTTCCACACTTAAACTTGAAGCTATTTAACTGCTTGGAGCCGAGTTGGATTTGTAGATTATCCACAAGATAAGCACCGTTCATAAAATCGCGACGAATTTCGTCTGAGAAATATTGATACACCAAATATGGTAAGCAAAGAGGTTCATTTTCAGTCAGCTTATTGATTTTTAACCAGTCGCGATAAGTATATTCCTCTAGACTGAGAAGGTTCTTAAAGCTACTCACGCTGCCAATCGTAAGCTGAACCTTTTGTACACCGTACTTTGATTCAAAGTCGTGTTGGTTCAAATAAGGATGGATCTGTAGCAGAGATATCGCTGTATCAATAAGGTGAATCTGCTCCATCGCAACCCCCATTGCTAGAAAGCGAGATAGATCGAGTTGATCGCGGTATGAAGCTCCCTCTTCGAGTGCTAGAACAATAGCTTTTCGTAGCGATTGACTGAGTTTTTGCATAATTACCCCTCTAGATCCATTTGGAACGTGCTAACGATTTCAAGCAATTTCTCTAATTTATGTTTCTTCCCATACCGACCGAAGGTCATATTCGGGTTGGTATGACCAACAACCTCGGCAACGCTATGTTCTGGAACATCCTGCTCTTTAAGAACATCAATGAATGTGTGGCGTAGTCCATAAGCGGTAGGACGCTTGCCAGCAAGCATACCCAACTTGGTTTGTAGCTTCCCGAATTGCGTTCGATACGTTTTAGTCCAATCTTTATCTGGTCCGAGCGGTGAGTAATCGAATAGAGGGGCATTGCCTTTATGACGGCGGCTTTCGCAAAATATGACGAAATCATCACGAATCGCAGGGTGAAGAGGGACATTTCGAACTGCATGCTCGTTTTTCAAGTGCTGATCTTTAGATTGGTCGGTGACTCGAAAATATGGGATCTCATCATCTACAACAATATCTTGGATATATGGCTGACAAGCTTCGCCAGTGCGTAACCCATGAAAGAGCTGTAGTTTAGTGATCCACTGAAAGTCCAGCGATTGTTGAGTAAACGCTGGACTTTTAATTAGTAATGTCAGTTCATCAGTTGTCCAACGCTCACGTTGTTCAGAGACATGCTTTTTACTTTTGAACTGGGGATTTAAGTCTTGAGCAGGGTTATTAGGAATATATTTCTTTGATTTTAGCCATTTGAAGAACTGCTTACTTGCTGAGAAATAGTCCTTGTTGGTTTTGGTAGAACGTCCTTCAGAGTAGAGCAGATCTATATAATTATCTAGGTCAGAGCTACTGACTGTATTCCGATTTATGCCCTCCTTTTCAAGGAAATTGATGCAGTGACTTATGCGTTGCTCAAGTTGATGGATCGTAAGCTGTCGAACATTACGCTTCTTCTTACTTTCTAGAAATCGCTCAAGCAACTGAGTAAAAGGTACTACTTCGGCAGAGATGCTCTTTACGCTCGGTTCAGTCTCTTCAAGGTTAGTTAGATCGATATTACTTGGAATGTCTGAAACAATGTCATCTTCAAAATACGCAACGGTTTCAGGGGTTAGTTTGTAGGCTGTTGGCGAGCTGAAAGATTCTCGCAGCTCATCTATCTGACGGTGAAGGACAACCTTAAATTTTTGGAATGCTACAGGTTTGGTTAATTCAACTTGGCCAAGAGCTAGCTTGATACAAGACGCCATTTTAAAATTGCGCTCTATCGCCTGTGAGCGATCTTTGGTTAGCAAACTAACTTTTATATCAAATGGGTAACCAGCCCCCCGTAGAGTCTTAGGGATGCAAATGCGAGTCTGATATACGCCGTTTGGCGCTTTTTGTAAGTACATTGTCTCACCTCATTGTCATGAAAGTGATTTGCAGTACTGTAGATACGAAAAAGCCCTTGAAAATCAAGGGCTTAATGCGTAAGAAAAATGGCGGAGAGATAGGGATTTGAACCCTAGATACGCTATTAACGTATGCCGGTTTTCAAGACCGGTGCTTTCAACCACTCAGCCATCTCTCCGTTGTGGGCGGTATAATAAGGAGCATAGTCTGACTTGTAAAGTGCTGAATTATAATAGAAGTACTGTTTGCTTGTTCTATGATCACTGATGTGATGTTGGACAGTTTGAAAACGGAGTGAAAAAGGGACAAAAAGTACCAATTTGTAGAGTTTTTACTTTATATTGGCGCACGTCAATAAAATGGTGTTTTATTGTTATCTTGCTGATATATAAGACATAACATGCTTTTAGGGTACATGTGTTCGCCCGAAAGTATTTGCAAGACTTTGTGAACTAATTCAAAATTAACTGGTATAGCCAGTTGTGCTTAGAATTCTTAAGGGTGTTTATGAAGGTCACAAATCTATTTAAAGACAAAGTTGATGCGATTTCTGCTCATCAATCCGAGTTTATGAATTGGATGTCTCCAACGTTACGCGATTATTGGAGTGACTTTTTGGGGAAAGCTCAAAATAGCTTTCTTTTCTCAAAAGTTCGTGATCACCAGCAGCCAGCCGTCAACGAAGAAGTTGCACCTCAACCTGCACCGATCGTAATGGCACCTGAGGCTAAAAAGCTTTATGACGAGTTAAGTGAAAAAATTGGCGAAGTTATTCACACTGGTGATTGGGTTCATGTGTCTCAAGAACGTATTAACCAATTTGGTGCGGTAACGGAAGACATGCAATGGATTCATACTGATCCAGAGCGTGCTTCAACTGAATCTCCATTTAAGACAACTATCGCTCATGGCTTTTTAACATTAGCATTGCTGCCTAAACTGACGGATTCAGTCGATCCAGACAAGCCAATGTTCCCAACAGCTAAAATGGTAGTTAACTTGGGTTTAAACCAAGTCCGTTTCCCTTACCCTGTCAAAGCAGGCAATAATGTTCGTGCAGTCAGCACGTTAACAAAAGTAACGCCAATCAAAAAAGGTTTGGAGATTGAGCGCGAAATTAAAGTGGAAATTGAAGGTATTCGTCGACCTGGTGCGGTTGTGGTCTCTGTAATTCAACTGCATTTCTAATTCCGAAACCGGATAGAACACGACATAGTAAAAGAGAGCATCAAGGTGCTCTCTTTTTCATTTTTACTGATTAAAGTTTTTTACTGGCGTATAACCGTAATCTGCAATCGCTTTTTGTCCCTGCTCTGAACGAAGGAAAGCGATAAAACCTTTACCTGCATCGCTAATCTTATCTACTTTGTATAGCACTAGGAATGGTCGCGCCAACTTGTACTTATGATTGCTAATGTTTGTCGAGGTTGGGTCAATACCATCTAACTGAATCGCCTTGATCGAGCGATCTACTGACCCTACAGAGATAAAACCAATGGCGCGAGTGTTATGGTTAACAATGGTTTTTACCATGCTGTTGCTGTTTACAACCAAGTTGTTTGGGCTGATATCCGAGACAAGGCGATCATTAACGATTTTGGTCAGTCCCAGCAAGCTTTCGAAGCTGTAACGTGAACCTGAAGACGCTTCTCTAGTAACCACCGCGATAGGCTGATCTGCGCCCCCGACCTCTTTCCAATTCTTAATCTTACCTTTGTAAATATCAAACAGCTGTTGCTGAGAAAGGTTTTCTACAGAGTTGGTACGGTTTACAACAACAGCGAGGCCATCATAAGCGATAGGGTATACATTGAGATCTTCACCTTTTTCGCTTTCAGTCAGATAGCGAGAGCTCATGCCTATTTCGGCTACTCCTTTATTGACCATGGTGATACCAGCACTCGAACCAATGCCCTGAACAGCAACGTAATCGTCTGGGTGTGTTTTGTTGTATTCCTCAGCAAGTACATCCATCACACGAGCAACCGACGTTGACCCTGAGATGTTGATTTCTTTTGCAATGGTAGGGAGGGAGACTGCTATGGCCAATAAAGTCGCCACAGTAAAACGTAACATATTAAACTCCATATACGGGATAAAGCAGAGTTTATGATATTGCGTTCAGGTTACACTTTTGTGAACTGTTAGCGTTAAACAGGGGAATTGTTTCTAGTCAAGAGGTGATGGAGCTAGCGTTTCCAAGTGGATTGAGATGATAATCTGGGCAAATGATAATATAGCTATCTTATACTTGAGTTAGGTAGATAACTACCATCGGTGATGATGTAAAGGTTATATACTAGGATCGACAGCTCTAACTATCATCCATCGGGAGAACGTTGATGTCAGTGTCCCAAATGGCGACAAGTCGTTTATACAAATCAGTTCAATCGCTCTGCTCTGCGCGTAATGCTAACTTGCCTGTCGAACAGGGCAAGTGCCTCTATGAGCTAGTAGAAAATGGCGTTGAGCTTCATCGGGCGCATTTTCTCCTCGACTCCCAGCATAGCGAGT
The DNA here is from genome assembly GCF_023650755.1 of Vibrio sp. SCSIO 43097. Taxonomy (NCBI): domain Bacteria; kingdom Pseudomonadati; phylum Pseudomonadota; class Gammaproteobacteria; order Vibrionales; family Vibrionaceae; genus Vibrio; species Vibrio sp. SCSIO 43097. The sequence continues at coordinate 172,484 of NZ_CP071841.1, forward strand.
ATACTTCTCCCGTCGCGAAGATCATGTTTGATGAGGACAACCAACTTTGGTATTTCTATGTTCCCACATATCACAACGAGCTGTTAAGGTGGGTGCCTTATAAGCCACTTCCATTTAGCCGAATGCTTGAGGACTTACTCAACGAATTGGAGCGTGATCCTCAAGCGTGTTTTTGGGAATAGGGTGAGCCCAACGGATGCGAATGCCGACATGATTTATACTTTAGGCTTAACGACTTGGTTTCTAAAGTCTTTGGGGGTCATGTTGTAAACGGATTTAAATGCTGTACTGAAATGCGCTGCACTTTTAAAACCAGACTCAAACGCTATTTCTGTTATTGATTTTTCTGACTTGCGCAGTTGGGTTGCTGCGAAGTTTATCCGTTTCACCTTTAATATCTGAGAAAACGAAAGATCATCTGCGGCGAGGCGACGTTTTAAGGTCGCGATGGACATGCTCATATGAGCCGCTAAGCCTTCTAGCGTGATGTCTTTTTCAATATTACCCTCAATGTACTTAATGGCTTTTTGAGAGTCGCTCAGGCTACTTGCATCATCTATGATAGATAGGATGTTTGGCTCTACCTCAACCATCAACGACAGCAATGCCATTGCGATATGGCTTTGTGTGTAGTCTGGAGCATTGCGACTCGCTAACTTAACCAACATGTCCTTCAATTGTGCTACTTCGCTACTGGATTGCGTTGAAAAAGGATAGAAGCGCCTTTCTTCCGTTTTGGAACGTAGCATCGGGTGCGCTTTCTTAAAGTCACAGAATATATTTGGATTGAAGACTAAAGCCAGTGCTTTAAAGCCTCCGTCACTAGAGACGGCTTCTGCACTGCTCAGATCTGCGGAGTTATAGAGTGTGAAATCTCCGGCTTTAAGTTCAAATTGCTCGCCATTAGGTTGATGAACTAATAGGGCACCTTCTTCAACAATATATAACCCATTATGTGTTGCAGTGTAACGCTCACTTTTGCGCGCAGTGAAGTGATTAAAGCGAATGATCTCAATGTTCGGCATACTCTTTCTTATCGTTTTACATAACAAATAAAAAAGGCGCTCAATAGAGCGCCTTTTAACTTCATTCGGTATTACTCACTTACAGTCTGTTCTGTTTGTGCTGCTGGTTGTTCAGCGAATACCTGGGTTGGCTTTGCAACTAAACTGCGGTTTTCTTGGTTTACGTCCGTAAGGACAATTTCCAATGTATCCCCAAGTTTGTATACGACCTCTTTATCGATAGAGATGGTACCGTTGTCGCCATTGCACTCAATTCTTTCTTTATTATCAAGAATTAGTGCACCAGGAATAAAGGCTGCTGCGCCATTTTCGAGAAGTCGGACACGTGCGCCTGCACGATTAATATCGAAAATCTCACCTGTGAAACAAGTTTTCTTACTCGGCTCATCAGCAAGCGTGCGTGCATATAGCCAATCTGAGACATTTCGCTCAGCGATTTTATGATGTTTACGATGTAGAGCTAGCTCTTCGCCTACTTGGTCATCTGGTTTTTGTACGGGTTCTTTACCAAGGATGACGGCCTTCAACATACGGTGGTTGATCATATCACCGTATTTACGAATTGGTGATGTCCAAGTTGCATAGATGTCTAAACCCATTGCGTAATGAGGCAGAGGCTGATTACCCACCTCACTGTATGCTTGGAACTTACGAATGCGGTTATCTAGATAAGACGTTTCTTGAGCTGCCAACCAGCGGCGCAACGCAGCAAAGCCTTCTAGCGTAGCAATAGACTCCGCTGTGAACTCCAACTGGCCTTCTGGATTGACAAGTTGAACCACTTCTTCAATCTTCTCGTTCTTGATACCTGCATGCGTATTGAAGACACCTGTTTCAAATTTATCGCGTAATGTACGACCTGCACAGATGTTTGCGGTAATCATGGATTCTTCAACAAGACGGTTTGCACTGCGGCGCATGTCTGCGTGGATAGCGATTACATCGTTATCTTCACTGAGCTCAAAACGGTAGTCAGGACGATCAGGGAAGACCACTGCGTTTTTCTCACGCCATTCAGCGCGAGCAAGAGAGAACTCATAAAGATCACGAACGATGGTCGCGATCTCTTCAGATGGCGTCCATGCTTCAGAGCTGCCGTTTTCTAACCAATCAGACACGTGATCGTATGCTAGGCGTGCATGTGATTTGATGTTTGCCGCGAAGAATTTAATATCGTCGCCAATCACACCATCTTTACTTACCGTTACGGTACAGCAAATAGCAGGGCGGGTTTCACCTTCAATCAGAGAACATAGGTTGTCCGCTAAATCGCGAGGTAGCATCGGGATGTTGCGTCCTGGAAGATAGATAGTATAGCCACGCTCACGCGCTACTTTATCCATTTCATCTTCAGGTGTGATGTAAGCGGTTGGGTCCGCAATAGCGATGGTGAGTTCGAAATCGCCAGATACGGTTTTCTTCGCGTACAGCGCATCGTCCATATCTTTAGTCGATTCACCGTCGATAGTGACGAATGGAACATGAGTCATGTCTACGCGTTCTAGCTCCGCGTCGTCTTTCAGTTCCCAGTTATCGATGCCTGCTGGCTCAGAGTTTGGTAGATCGTTTTGAGCAAGCGTTACCCACCAAGGCGCAATTTTATCATTCGCGTCAGTGATTTTTTCAGAAATTTCTACGAAGAAAGAGTTATCGCCTTTTAGAGGGTGGCGAATAAGATGTGCGACAACCCAATCACCTTCGGCGAACTCGTCAGGTTTTAGACCTTTCTTTAGTTTCGCTTTAAGAGATAGCTTTTTAAGCTGTGGGTGATCAGGTGCTACGTTGAGCTTGCCTTTGAACATTTTTACTCGACCAATAAAGCGAGTCACGGCTTGTTCTAGCAGCTCTTGTGGCTCTGCAACTTCGCGTTCATTTTCGGTGCGGATAATGGCGATGACTTTGTCACCGTGCATGCACTTTTTCATGTACGCAGGCGGGATGAAGAAGCTCGTCTTACTGTCCACTTCCAAAAAGCCAAAGCCTTTATCTGTGGCTTTTATTGAGCCTTCTTTTTTAGGCAGGTTTTCTTGGATTTGCTGCTTAAGCTGAGCGAGTAGTGGGTTATCTTGAAACATCTTTTCTTAAATTACCTATGGAGTTGGGCACACTATAATCATTGCGAGCTATTATTACTACCTGTGGAGCGTAATTTCGCCGTGAATTTTGCCAATTTAACCACGAGAAATTGGCTTAAATATTGATGAAATTCTCATCTGTGAGTTACGCGAATCTACGGGGAATGGTAGGGTTGGTGGAAAAATATGCTAAAAATACCATTGTTGAGAATAAATTGTGATGTAATTCAATTTTTTCTGGATTTTTTTATGCTTTTAAGGAATAATCCGCCTCCCTTAGTCGTCCCTAATGGCTTATCGCGGTTGTGTACTGTGCTGTGTTCCCGTCTGAATGGAATCAGTATCTGGATGGATCAGTATCGAATTGGAAGAGCATATGGGACTGTTTTTTTGTTTAATTAAGTAGGATCCCAATGCAAGATTCTGTTATTCAATTCAGTGATTTATCTCTGAATGATTCTATCCTTTCTGCTCTAGACGGAATGGGTTTCGTGTCACCAACTCCAATTCAGGCTGCGGCAATCCCACACCTATTGGAAGGTGCTGACGCGCTGGGTAAAGCTCAAACAGGTACAGGTAAAACAGCAGCGTTCTCTCTGCCTCTTCTCAACAAACTCGATCTAAACCAACGCAAACCGCAAGCGATTGTACTTGCTCCGACTCGTGAGCTGGCAATTCAGGTTGCAGCGGAAATGAAAAACCTTGGTAAAAACATCAAAGGTTTGAAAGTTCTAGAGATTTACGGTGGCGCATCTATTGTCGACCAAATGCGTGCTCTTAAAAGTGGCGCTCATGTAGTTGTCGGTACTCCAGGCCGTGTTCAAGATCTTATCAATCGCGAACGTCTACACCTAGACGAAGTTAGTACTTTCGTTCTTGATGAAGCAGACGAAATGCTAAACATGGGTTTCGTAGATGACGTAACTGCGATCATGGAGCACGCTCCAGAGTCAGCACAACGCGTTCTGTTTTCTGCAACTATGCCTCCAATGCTGAAGAAGATCGTTGAACGTTTCCTTCGTGACCCTGTAACGGTTGACGTTGCTGGTAAAAACCACACTGTAGACAAAGTTCAACAACAGTTCTGGGTAGTGAAAGGTGTAGAGAAAGATGAAGCAATGTCTCGTCTTCTTGAAACTGAAGAAACTGACGCGTCAATCGTATTCGTACGTACTCGTCAAGATACTGAGCGTCTGGCTGACTGGCTATCTGCACGTGGCTTCAAAGCAGCTGCACTGCACGGTGACATTCCTCAGTCTCTACGTGAGCGTACTGTTGATCACATCAAACAAGGTGTTATTGACATCCTAGTTGCAACTGATGTTGTAGCTCGTGGTCTTGACGTTCCACGTATTACGCACGTATTCAACTACGACATCCCATTTGATGTTGAGTCATACATCCACCGTATCGGTCGTACTGGCCGTGCTGGACGTAAGGGTAAAGCGATCCTTCTAGTTCGCACTAACCAAATTCGTATGCTTCGCACTATCGAGCGTGTAACTAAGTCATCTATGGAAGAAATCCAACTTCCTCTACGTGACCAAGTTGCTGAAGCTCGTCTAGCTAAGCTAGGCGCTGAGCTTGAAGCAGAGAAAGAGCACAAAGCACTAGACAAATTTGCTGAGTTGGTAGAGAAACTACAAACTTCTCTAGACATCGACCCAGCAACACTTGCTGCTATGCTTCTTAAGCGTCAGCAAGGCAAACGTCCTCTGTTCTACATTGGCGAAGACCCAATGGTTGAAGCAATTGAGCGTGACAAGCAACGTCGTAAAGAGCGTCGTGAAGGTGGTCGCGATGGCGGTCGTAACTTCAACAACCAAGACTGGGATACTTACCAGCTTCAAGTTGGTCGTGAGCAAGGCGTTCAAGTTAAAGACATCGTTGGCGCTCTAGCAAACGAACTAGGTCTAGGTAAAGGTTCTATCGGTGCGATCAAGCTAGCTCAAGGTCACACATTCGTACAGCTACCTAAAGCAATGACTTCAGACGCGGCGAACAAGCTAAGCAAACTACGTATCCGTCAACAAGATGTTGGTGCTGTAGTATGTGATTTCGATGATTTCCGCGAGTCTCGTGGTGGTCGCCGTGACGGTGGTCGTCGCGATGGTGGTCGTCGTGATGGCGGTGGTTACCGTGGCAACCGCGAAGGCGGCAACCGTGGTCGTGAAGGCGGCCGTCGCGAAGGTGGCTTCCGTGGTAACCGTGACGGCAACCGCGATGGCAATCGTGAAGGTGGCGAACGTCGTTTTGATCGCAACCGTGGTGGTGATCACCGTGGTGCACATCGTGGTGAACGTGGTCACGGTCGTGGCCGTCGTACAGACGTATAATCACTAGTGATTAAAGCGACGGTTTAAGTCGCTACAAAAAGAATTGAAAGCCGAGCAAAGCGCTCGGCTTTTTTATGCGCGTCTAATACGGTTTTGCTTTTCATCGTGTTTGTTTACCCAACTTATTACTTCGTCTAAGGGCTGGACAGAACAAGTAGCCCTGAATGATGTCACAGCCTCGACTTCTCAAAAAATGCAGTGTGTCCATGTCTTGAACGCCTTCTGCTACGACCGAATACCCTAATCCATGTGCTAGCGCAATCGTGTTCTCAACGATAGAGCGGGAGCCTTCAGCGCGGCTTGTTGTGAAAAGAAATTAACCAGCTTACCTTGAAACGTATTATCAATCTTTCGACGTTTTTGAGGTTATCTCATAATTTGAATCAGTCATTGGCCTTCAGGTTGTGTCATGTCTTCGATAGACTCAAAGCAGTATTTACGATTAGGGAGCCCAGTAAGAGCGTCATGGACAGCATTGCGCTTCTCTCTTTCAGCAACGGTATGAAGCTCGAATATCGAATCGTTGCTCCACTTAATCACCAGCACGACAAAGATACTGCCGCCAAAAAGTATAAGAGAAACCCCCGTTTCTAAGAGAGAAGCAATAGGTTTTTGCATGATGGCGTGCAAAAAAACGGCATAAGCAAAAATGAAACAGCTGATTAACAATAATAGGAAAAGTCCACCCGGTTACGTCAGTTTTCGAGCAGATGTTTTTTGTCATCTGCCATCCCCAGCAGAGCAAAATCGAACCTAAGATCACTAATAGAAATGCAATAGTGGGCACATTATTACCCCGATTTATTGATTGGTTTGTTATTTTTGTTCACCCAATAAACAACGTATCTTATATATCTGACTTTGTACAAATTGACCTATTCATAAATTATCTTTAACAAGTGATATCTTTTAGCCTTCAAATAAAATCAAAACTTGCTACAGATCAACAAAATTTGTTCAATCAAATCGGTTTTACTAAAAGATTGTTGAAAGATTAAAAAATTATTGAATAATAGAGGGGCAAACAAGAAGTACGCAGCGCACAAGCGCTATTACAACCTCTGCTCTACAACAGGATAACTATTTCATGTCTAATTCGTTTGTACTGGTGATCAACTCTGGTAGCTCTTCATTAAAATTTGCTGTTATTGATTCTGAAACCGGTGAAGCTTTGGTATCAGGTATTGGTGAGTGTTTTGGCCTACCTGAAGCTGAAATCAGTTGGAAATATCAGGGAGAAAAAACCGTTGAAGCAATTCCAGCTGGTGGCAACCATCATCAGTACGCTGTTGAGCGAGTGGTAAAACTACTCGATACTCTAGGTTTGAGCTCAAAATTTGTCGCTGTAGGCCATCGCATTGTCGCAGGCGGTGAAACCTTTAAAGGAACTGTGAAAGTTGATGAAACAGTTATTCAAGAAGTAGAGCGCCTTGCTGAACTTGCACCACTTCATAACAAAGCGAACGCTGAAGGCATGAGAGCGGCAATGGCGGCGTTCCCTTCACTGCCTCAATTTGCTGTATTTGACACTGCTTTCCACCAAACAATGCCAGCCAAAGCCTTTATGTACGCACTTCCTTACGAGCTTTACGAAGAGCATAAAGTGCGTCGTTACGGTGCTCACGGTACAAGCCACTACTACGTAAGCCGTGAAGCAGCGAAAATGCTAGATAAGCCGGTTGAAGAAAGCAGCTTTATCACTGTGCACTTAGGTAACGGTGCATCAGTGAGTGCGGTTAAAAATGGCGAATGTGTTGATACAAGTATGGGTTTGACGCCGTTAGCTGGCCTAATGATGGGCACTCGCTGTGGTGACCTTGATCCAAGTGTTATCGAGTTCCTTTTCCGTAAAGGCTGGGAAAAAGACGAAGTGTTCGAGATGATGAACAAGAAGTCAGGTTTCTTAGGTGTATCTGGTGTGACAAGTGATGCTCGTGGCGTACTAGAAGCAATGGAAGCGGGGAATTCACGTGCGAAGTTGGCATTTGAGATCTTCACTTACCGCGTTGCGAAATACATTACTTCCTACCTAGCGGCTCTGGATTCATTAGACGGCATCATCTTCACTGGTGGTATTGGTGAAAACTCACTACCAATTCGTCGTGAAATCTTGAAAAACCTAAAACTGTTAGGTTTTGTTGAAGATGAGAAAGGTAACGAAGATGCAAGGTTTGGTAACGCAGGTGTTATTGCAACATCTGAGTTATTAGGTGCCAAAGCTCTTGTTATTCCTACTAACGAGGAATTTGTGATAGCTAAACAATCGGTTGAGCTATTGTAATATATAACGAAAACAGAAAGTTAAAAGCGAGCCTCGTGCTCGCTTTTTTACTTAAAGCAATTTGGTAATTACTCTTTGAGTTTCAGAGCTTCGCGCTTTTCGATTAAAAAATCCATCAAGACGCGGATTTTTTTCGGCATATGCTCTCGTGAAGGTATATATAAATAAAACCCAGGAAACTCTTTGCACCAAGGTGTCAGAACTCGGGTCAATCTTCCCTCATTTATGTGCTTTTCCACCCATAAATCAATATGCTTCACTAAACCCACACCCTGTATTGCAGCTTGTAACATACTATAGTCATCATTAAAAATAGCATTGCCTTTAGGCTCGAAAACGAGGGTGCGCTTTGCAACATCTGGAGAGGTTAGCGACCAATGATCAATTGTTCCGCTAGAGGTAAAACGATAAGCAAGGCAATTGTGACCTTCTAAATCCTCAGGAGTTTGAGGTAGTCCATTTTGCCTAAAGTATTCAGGAGAGCCCACTATTGCCGTTGTTAACGGCGGAGTAATAGGGACCGCAACCATATGTTCATCTAAGCTTAATCCTAAGCGAATGCCAGCGTCAACGCCTTCTGCGACGATGTTAGAAAACCCATCATCCATGATTAGCTCTAGGCGTATTTTAGGATAACGAGAGAGGAACTCACCTAGATAGGGCTCAATAAGCAGCCGAGCAGCGGTTCTTGATACACTGATACGGATTAATCCCGAAGGCTCAAGATGAGAGTCGTTCAATTCGTTAACGACCTGCTCAATGTTCATCAATGAAGGTTGCAAAATATCAAGCAGACGTTGGCCTTCTTGAGTCAACGACATACTTCTAGTGGTTCTATTGATTAACCGAACTTGTAGCTGTTGCTCTAACGCTTTCAGGTGTTGTGATAAGGCAGCACGGGTTATCCCCATTTCTAAGGCTGCTTTAGTGAAACTGCGATGGCGAGCAATATGTGCAAACCACGTCAGTGATGAAATTAAAGAAGGTTCTATTCTCATTTGTTAAGTATAACTAAACAGTCATGTAGATAAAACGATATTTATCCGAAACAGTGTGTTGACTAATATTACCTCGAAGCTCAGGTCAGCCTGAGATGAACAGTTAACCTCTAATGGAGAATGTCGCTATGTCTAAAGTCACTTTCAAAAATCTCAATGGTCAAGGTATTGAGATTTCAGCGGTTATCAACTTCCCTACAGATTTTGATGCAAGTAAACAATATGCGGCGGTTGTTGTTTCACACCCAGGTGGTGGCGTAAAAGAGCAAACCGCAGGCCTATACGCGAGTAAACTTGCAAAAAGCGGCATAATTGCCATTGCGTTTGACCGTTCGTATCAAGGTGAAAGTACAGGTGAGCCTCGCCAAATGGAAAACCCTTACACGAGTACTGAAGACGTGAGCGCAGTCGTCGACTATCTGACAACGTTAGAGTACGTCGATAACGATAAAATTGGCGCAATGGGGATTTGTGCTGGTGCGGGCTATAGTGCAAATGCAGCGATCAATGATCGTCGAATCAAAGCACTGGGTATGGTTAGTGCCGTAAACATTGGCCAAATGTTCCGTAATGGTTGGGATAATTCGGTTAACGATGCTGACGCTGTTGGTTACTTAGAATTTGGTTCGAATGCTCGCACAACCGACACGAATGGTACAGAATTCGCGACTATTCCTCTAGCTCCGATGCGTGAAGAAGATGCCTCAAATGCAGAACTACGCGAAGCTTGGGAGTATTACCACACACCACGTTGTGAACATCCAAATGCGCCGGGTTTTGCTCTAACTCGTAACTTAAATCAGATCATTACTTACGATGCGTACCACAAAGCGGAAGCATTCCTAACTCAGCCAATTCTTGCTGTCGTTGGTAGTGACGCAGGCAGCAAATGGATGAGTGATGACCTGATAGAACGTGCTGCGAGTTCAGATAAAACCTTGTATGCCATTGATGGTGCAAACCATATGTCGCTTTATGATGTTGCCGAATACGTCGATGACGCAGTATCCCAACTCGCATCTTTCTTCCAACGCACTCTTTAATATTCCCGATGAAAGGCTCAATTGCTTCGAGCCTTTCTGCTCTCAAGGCTTTTTACTCTTAAGGTATTGATTATGAATATGCAAAAAATCACTTTTAGAAATGCTGATATGTCTTGGGATATGTCTGCATTAATTTTATTCCCAGAAGGCTTCAATGAATCGAAACGCTACCCAACAATGATAAGTGTTCATCCTTTTGGTAGTTGTAAAGAACAAACATCCAGCGCTGTCTATGGTAAAGCCCTTGCTGAGTTAGGTTACGTCGTGATCGCATTTGACGCGAGCTTCCAAGGAGAATCGGGAGGATTGCCTCGCTACGTAGAAGACCCAAGTCAACGTGTTGAAGATATCAGTCGCGTTATCGACTATGCAGTAACTTTACCATATGTCGATGAGAATAGAATTGGTGGACTCGGTATCTGCGGCGGTGGTGGTTACATGATCAATTCAGCCCTAACCGAAAAGCGCTTGAAAGCTGTCGTAGGTATTACGCCTGTTAACTTAGGCCGCTTGTTCCGTGAAGGCTTTAGTATGTACGACCCTATCGCCAATCTTGAAGCTATGGCTGCACAGAGAACAGCCGAAGCTCGCGGCTCAGAGCTGAAAATCGATGAACTTCTTCCTCCAAATATTGAATTTGCAAAAGAAAATGGATTAACAGAACGAGACGTGTTCGAAGCTACTGAATACTACAAAACATCACGTGGACAAACCGAAGGTGGTGCAACTCGTATGCTGTTTTCACATGCACAGAAAACACTGAGCTGGGATGCCTTTGCATTTGCCGAAACGTTATTGACTCAGCCTGTTATGGCCGTGGTAGGGCAAAAAGTCGGGGCGTTTGGTGCTTATCGTGATGGGCAGGAAATTTATGGCCGCTCTGTTCAATCAAAAGACCGACAGCTGGTTAATTTGGAAAATTGGTCTCACTATGAACTGTATGACCATCCAGAAGCAGTCGGCATTGCAATGGACAAGGTTTCTGCATTCCTTGAAACACACTTAAAATAATCTAATAAGTTAGAAGCGTTTTGTAGAGTTGCAAAGCGCTTATTTTTAACAGCGTAAGATGTAGTTCGAAGCGAGTAGGTCGGTAAATCTTCGTGCGAATAACCTCATCTACAGGCTATTGACTAAATACCACTGCCAAATACTGTTTAAGACAATGTACACTGAAACCTAATTAAAGGCGTTAGATAGGAATGAAGTTTAATTTATGCGCAAATCAGATAAGAAGGTCGAGAATCTAATTAGAGAAGTGTTGACCGAAGTTTGTGAAGATACGCTAAAAGGCTACGATGGCTTTCTTTGGGTGACTCATACCGTCAAATTCTCTTCTTTTCCACAAAGTTTAGAAATAGTCTGCGTATTCGAAACGAAGCAAGATCGAGCTAACTTTTTTGAAGGAGAGGGCCGCCAGCATGTTTCCACAACTATTCAAAAGGCATTTAATAAGGCAGGAGTGCAACTAAAGAACGTCAGTAAGCAAATCAGTTACGATACAAAACAAAAGCATTAGCCGCGCAGCAATGGTCCGTAATAAAATGGTGCTTGGCTACCTTGCTATAAAAATGCAAAGGGCACTGGATGGGCAATGAAGCTTCAGCTCACTTAGATATACATCGGTGTAACTATGAGTTATGGAGTTATGGATTGTGAATACGGTTGGTTTTCTAATGTTGCCTTAAGAGGCAATGATTAGTCGTTTACAATGAGTAAAGTACAAACTTCTGCATGGTGGATATCCGCAGAAAATTATTGAAAAGAAAGGCTCTAGCTGGAGCGGTCTATCATTTTCTTTGGGTTACCTCGACTATGAATAGCTTAATTGCTATGTTTCGCAAAATATATGGATATTCTTCTGCTCGTTATCTTCAGATTCCGTGCAGAAGAATGTGTTTGCCGGCTGAGGGAAAAATGAAAACCAAAATAATAATGTCTTTTCTACTCGCTACATTGTGTGTCAGTGTCAGCGCCAGTACGAATGAGCCGAAATACCATTCTGCGCTAACAGTCAAAACGGGATTCAGTGAAGACAGAGACAAGCCTGTGGAAGTCTATTATTGGTATCCCACCACGAACGAAAAAAACAACTTCTCGTTTGGTAGGGGGAACATTTTTAAATCAGTCGAAACGCAGTTAGATGCCCCTTTAGCAAGTGGAAAATTTCCCGTTGTGCTTTTGTCGCAGGGCGGAACACGGTCAGCGTTTTCCCACAGTGGTTGGATAGCCTCGAGCCTGGCGCAACAAGGTTATGTCGTTGTGGTACCAAAGCCTCCTGCACCGAACGAAATCAATGCAGAAATGGCTGTTGATGAAATCACATTCAGAACCAGTGATTTGGTGCTTGGGCTGAACGAATTAAGTTCGGTCGGGATACTGTCCGGAGGCGTAGATACTGATGCAGTGCAGGGGGTCGGCTTTTTTCTGGGCGGCACATCTATGCTGATGCTCTCCGGAGCGAAAATAAGCCCGGAGAAATATCGAACATCGTGTCACAACGCCACCAATGTAGACTGTCATTGGTTACGTGAAAATAACGTTGATATTACCAGCATCCCGGATCAAAAATTCCCCCGATTTCAGTCTGAAAACAAACTGAAATCGGTCGTCGTTATCAACCCTGAGCTAACGAAAACTTTTGTCCCTGAAACTCTGGCCTTGATGAACAATGCTATCACCGTGGTGACGCTTTCTGATCGGCTACATCCCGCACTGACACCAGCCGAATCACTTGTTGATCTTCCCAATGTGACGTTTCAAGAGATCCCCAGTGCGAGTCAGTTTAGTGCGTTCGCAGAATGTACTGAGCGTGGCATTAAAATTCTCGCATCAGAAGGGGAGGAAGCACTTTGCCAGGAGCGTGACGAGGTTTCCAGAAAGGACAATCACCAGAAAATTTTGGATGTAATTCTGACTAGCCTAACAAAGCCACAAGAATAGCAACAATGTGACACTTTCTTACACGTTGTCTGTTCGAGTAAGCAAAGCGAGGAGTAAGTTTTGTGCAGGCTTATCCCTCCACCATAGTGCAAGACATACTAGTGACCGTATTATTTGCCTTAATTAAGTACTTGTCCCAGCATTTTAAAGCTTAGAAGAACACACAAAATACCAACGATTTTCTTAAGAACTTTATTTGGGAAATACGCTGCACAACGCACGCCGAGGCTAGTAGTTAAGTAGCTACTAATGGAGAAGCTGATCATTGCAGGAAGGTATATGTATCCTAAGACTAAGTTGTTCCAATCTGTATTTTCCCATCCGTTTAACATGTAACCGAGGCTTCCTGACAGCGCGATAGGGAAACCTATCGCAGCAGAGGTACCAATAGCACGTTTTACCTCAAAATTTTGCTGGACAAGATAGGGGATGATCAACCCCGCACCGCTTATAGAGACAAGTGCTGATACAGAGCCAATCACCGAGCCTACAGTGATATTACCGATAGCCCCATGTGGGTTAGGGTTGTACTCATTTTCAGTGTTGAGAAACATCTTATAAGCAACATACAACATGAATACGCTGAAAAAGCCTGCCAGATAGACGCCTTGTAGATACGATGCTACGAATGTGGCGCAAAATGTTCCGACTAGAACTCCGCTCAACATTTTTCCTACCATTGTCGAGTCTACATTCTCTTTTTTGTAGTGAGCGCGCATGCTGCCCAATGTTGTAACAATCATCGAAGCCATTGATGTCCCTAACGCAAGATGCACTACTTCCGTATCAGCTATTTCCTGTAGTGAAAATAGAAACGCAAAAATAGGGACGGCCATTCCACCACCACCCACACCAACGAGTCCTGCGAGAAAGCCAATGCCCAAGCCTGCTGTAATGTAATAGATAATAAAGATAGGTTCGTTCATGATGGTTCTGCCTTCGATAAAGTGATCGTTGCTAAAATGTTACTCGAACGCTAACTTGCTATGGTAACGTTAAGAGGACAGAAAATAATGAATAATGGCCAAAATGGAATTGAGTAAATAAAGTGACAAACTCTGATTACAGCGAATGGAAAAATGGTGCCGCACTGATCGCTAAGGAGTGGCAGCATGAAAGGAGCGACTTCAACCATTTGGATCAACGGCCACATAATTGGCACAGTCATCATCGAGGCCAGTTACTGTGTATAGATGAAGGGCTAATTCAGGTCAAAACCGATGAAGGAACGTGGATACTACCACCTCACCGAGCTGGTTGGATCCCCCCGGGTGCGATGCACAGTGTTTATTTTTGTGGTTCTCTGAAAGGTCGTTCATTACTGTTTACTCCAGAGAGTTGTGAGCGGTTTCCAATGAGACCTTGCGTGATCCAAATGAGCGATGTGTTGAAAGCCCTATCGGTTAGAGCATCGATATGGAGTAAAACAGACGATCTATCCATACAGTCTTTACGTATTCTTGCCGTAATATCCGATGAAATCGTCAATAGCCCTCATGAGTCACTCCACATCCCACTGCCCAGTGATCCGAGACTGCAAAAAGTTACTCAAGCAATTTTAATAGACCCAAACAGCAAGCATTCTGTGGAGCATTGGGCCAATATCGGGGCAGTCTCATCTCGGACGTTAAGACGATTGATTCGTAGTGAGTTAAACATGAGTTTTAGTGAATGGCGGCAACAAGTACTGCTAATACATTCATTAGAAATGATAGCTCGAGGGGAATCGGTGGGAGATATTGCACATGCTTTAGGTTATTCGACGCCCAGTAACTTTATTGCGATGTTTCGTCGGGTCTATGGCGATTCACCCACGCGTTACTTTTCTAATCGCGGAATATAATTTCCGTGCTCGCATGCTCATGATGTTCCCCTAATTATCTTTAATCAAAAAAGGTAAATATTGAAAAGATTAATTGTTATGTTATAACATTTCCTTGTTTGGGGCTCTACAATTTGTTGTTTAAAGAATTGATCTCACAACCAGTAGTCTCCTATTGAGAGAGAGTAAACGTTGATTTCTTCACAAGCGCTGTCTGACTTGACTCTACATGGGGTGGGACTGTGTCAATATGTCCGTGAACTAGAGCGAAATCGTAACGATTACTAGGTCTCATAGCCCTAGAAAATCAACGTTATTAAAACCTTTACCTGACCTTTTTAACGCTTGGGAGGAAGATATATGAGCATTGATGTAGTTGAGAACCCGCTTCGTGTCCAAACAACATCATCGTTGGCGATATCGACATCAGCGAACATACTTAGCGACATCTACAAACCAGAGCACAATATTGCCATATGGCAGCGAACGCTCTCGAAAGAGTTGACGAAGGACATTAATCTGATGCTGGCTCAGGAGCCTAGATTGGCACTGGTACAAAGTGTCACGCCAGATGATGCTGCACAATGGGTACGAAGCAAGTTAGAGGGCTATGCGTGTGCTGATGCGCTGAGTGAAGATGTTGCTTTAATCGTCGATATGTTCTGCTGTTTGTTTGAGGTTAAAGAAGCAGGTTTGAGACTAACTCGCCTAGACAGCCCGATGTGCCCGAAATTTCACTTTGATCGTGTGCCTTGCAGACTTGTCATAACTTATACCGGCCGAGCGACCGAATGGTTAACCAACGATACCATTGATCGCACTAAACTCGGTGCCGGTAGTCTTGGTCAACCTGATCACCTATCGGGCTTATACGACTCTGAAAGTGCCATACGACGAATGCAGCCTGGCGATGTTGCCCTGCTCAAAGGAAGTGGTTGGGAAGGCAATGAAGCCACTGGACTTATACATCGCTCTCCACATGTTGCAGATAATGAACGTCGCTTACTACTCACATTGGATTTCATCTAGAGATATGAGAAAGCTCAAAACGGTAGATGACGTCATGAAGCAGGTAGAGAAAATCTGCCTGCTGCGAGGTAAACAACTCACTACTAAACGGAAATTGATACTGACTTCGCTGCTATATGCGGAGAAGCCGCTTTCTGCCTACGAACTAGTTGACTACTGCAATCACAACTTTTCTCAAAACATTCAAGCGATGTCGGTTTATCGAATACTCGATTTCCTTGAAGCAGAGCACTTTGTCCATAAGCTCAATACATCTAGTAAATACGTCGTTTGTTCTCAAATCGCGTGCGATCAGGAGCATGGCGTTCCACAGTTTTTGATTTGCTCTCAGTGTGGAAAGGTTAGTGAAATAGCGGTTGAAGCCAATGTTATTTCTAGCGTATGTGCGAAAGCCATACAAGAAGGCTTCACCGTTCTTAGCCCACAATTTGAGATTTCCTGTGTTTGCGATGAATGCGCAAACCGCCCCCTATGAGGCAGACACACGATCTCCCCTTATAGCTTCACAAGGTGACCGAGTATTGGCCACCTTTTCAAATTATCTAAAAGAATGAATTATGTCAGCAACATTGATTAAAAACGCTCGGGTGGTCAACGAAAGAGCCATTACCGAAACAGATTTACGTATTGTTGATCAACGAATTGACAAGATTGCTACTAATATATCCGTACAACACGGAGATATTGTAATTGATGCTAAAGGGGCTTACTTACTGCCAGGCATGATTGACGATCAAGTGCATTTCCGAGAACCTGGGCTGACACATAAAGGCACAATTGCAAGTGAGTCGCGGGCAGCGGTGGCCGGCGGTATTACAAGCTACATGGAAATGCCCAATGTTAGTCCGGCTACAACGACTATTGACTCGTTAGAGCGCAAGTTCGCTCTCGCTAAAGAAAGCTCGTTTGCGAATTATTCTTTCTACCTCGGTGCAACCGAAGACAATCTTGAACAGATTAAACAACTTAACCCCAAACAACATTGTGGTGTGAAAGTATTTATGGGGGCATCAACAGGAAATTTGTTAGTCGAAGATCCGCAAGCGTTAGAGTCAATTTTTCGTGACTCTCCAGTACTCATTGTTACTCATTGTGAAAGTGGGACTGTTATTAAACAAAACCAGCAAAAGCAAAGGCTTAAGAAGCCAGGTTTCACTATCGAAGACCATCCCATTTTGCGTGACGAAGAGGCCTGTTACGCTTCATCTTCTTATGCGGTAGAACTTGCCAAAAAGTATCACAGCCAACTGCATGTGCTGCACATCACAACGGCGAAGGAGCTAGCACTTTTTGACGAGGGAGACATTCGAGACAAATCAATCACCGCGGAGGCTTGTGTTCACCATCTTTGGTTCAGCAACAAAGATTATGGTGCTCTTGGTAACTTGATCAAATGTAATCCTTCAATCAAGTTTCCTAGTGACCGCGATGCGTTGTTAAAAGCGTTAAATACGGGGCAAATAGATATCATTGCAACAGACCACGCTCCTCACACTTGGCAAGAAAAACAAGTGCCTTACGAGCAGGCTCCAGCCGGACTGCCGTTAGTTCAGCATGCGTTACTTACTCTCTTCGAGCATGTCCGTTTAGGTCATATGAGTTTGACTCAAGTAGTCGAAAAAACTGCGCACAACCCGGCCATTCGCTATGGCATTCAAGGCCGAGGTTTTATCCGTGAAGGTTACTACGCCGATTTGGTGTTGGTTGATGCTCATACCCCAACACGAGTTAGCAACGAAAACAGTTTATATCATTGTGGTTGGTCGCCTTTTGCTGGACATGAATTTTCAGCTCAAATTCAAAAGACTTGGGTCAATGGCGCGCTAGTTTATGACAATAACAAAGTCATCGATAAACCAGCTGGAGCGATGCGTTTATCCTTCAATCGTTAAGTCGCTGACCGTAAAAAAAGAGCCATAAACAAACTGGAAGCATTATGTTAAGAAGAAACCCAACGGGCCATATGCCACAGGTGTCCTCAACAGCCTTTATCGATCCAACCGCTATTATCTGTGGCAAAGTCATTATTGAGGATAACGTTTTTATTGGACCCTATGCTGTTATTCGAGCTGACGAAGTTAATAACCATGGAGACATGGAAGCTATCGTCATCAAACGTGACACCAATATCCAAGATGGTGTCGTAATTCACTCTAAGGCAGGGGCTGCGGTGACCATTGGTGAGCGCTCATCCATTGCTCATCGTTCGATTATTCATGGTCCTTGCCAGGTTTGTGATGATGTTTTCATTGGCTTCAACTCCGTCGTGTTCAATAGCGTCATCGGTGAGAGGTGTGTTATTCGTCATAACTGTGTCGTCGATGGCCTCGATTTACCCGCTTATTTCCATGTACCACCGATGACCAATATTGGTGTCGGTTTTGATTTAGAGAGTATCTCTAAAGTGCCGCCAGAATATTCAGCTTTTTCCGAATCCGTCGTTTCTGCCAACCATGAACTAGTCCAAGGCTACCGGAGAATTGCCAATGAACTTTAATAAGCCACTGATTTCGCGAGTGCCGACTAACATCATCACTGGCTTTCTCGGGGTGGGGAAAACATCGGCAATAATGCACTTATTGACCCATAAACCGAGTCATGAACGTTGGGCTGTATTGGTCAATGAATTTGGCGAAGTTGGTATTGATGGCAGCTTGTTACAAGGCCAAAAAAAACAACAAGACCAAGTGTTTATTCGAGAGGTCCCCGGGGGATGTATGTGCTGTGCAGCAGGTCTTCCGATGCAAATCGCCTTAAATCAATTATTGTCTGAAGCAAGGCCAGATCGATTGTTGATTGAACCTACAGGCCTTGGTCATCCTAAAGAAGTACTGCAAGTGCTATCGACCGAGTATTATCGTCAAATTCTCGCTTTGCAAAAAAACATTACTTTAGTCGATGCACGTAAACTATCGGATCCTAAGTACACTGAGCATGAAACGTTTAACCAGCAAATCACTATCGCAGATACAGTGGTAGGTAATAAGCGCGATCTCTATCAAGATGAAGATGAGCAAAAGCTGACGGCTTATATAGCAAAGCTCGGTCTGCGGGAAACAAAAGTGATTTTCGCTGAACATGGCGCTATCCCTTTTCATGAATGTGAGGGAGCGACTCGTATTGACGTGCAAAAAACGCCCTCTGTTCTTTATCGTGAAAGAGAGAAAAAGTCACTTGTTCCTGAGTTGCCTATGCCTGAGAGCGGCATTCTAAAAGCAACCAATCAGGGGGAAGGTTTCTACAGTATCGGTTGGCGTATATCCGCTGAAAACGTGTTCGATCATCAAAAGCTGAGATTATTGCTGCTCGACCTCAAGGTCGAACGAATGAAAGCGGTTTTTATCACGGGAAGCGGTATTTTTGGTTACAATCTAACATCAGATGGACTCACAGAGTTTGAACTAGACGAGTGTTCAGAAAGCCGCCTAGAACTGATCTCTTCCGGTCTAGATGACCAATTTGAAGATAGATTATTTCGATGTTTGGAGAAGGCATCATGATAGAAAAGAGAAAACTCTCCTTTTAACCATAATGTCTTACCTCCTTAAAATTCTAGTGGGGTTTCTTTTAAAGCTGCGCTTAGGGCACTTATGCTGCCGTATTAGGGTGGGGTTAGTACCCGTATTTTCTGCCTATGCGGTTCAGGCACAGTTTTATTCATGGGGTGAGGTATCCACGTTACACGTGGCCTAATTACTTGCTTTAAGTTACACGGAAGAAACACGTCTTTTTTTAGCGAGGGCCATTGCTATATTTGCGGTACTGTAGGCGCTCTCATTGATAAAGTGCGGGTAAATTTCCCCTTTGCCATTCCAATGGATATCATAACCAGCGAAAGTCGCTAATAAAGGTGCTCCTGGTTTGACCGCCTCAAAATCTCTGCCACAAATAGTAGGGTGTACTAGTGCTTGCCGCATACCCTCTTGATCAAGTGGAACCCTGATTTCTTCGGTGTAAAAAAACGCCTCATAATCGCTCAGTAAGCCTATTTGGTTGAGGTTGTGCTTTTCAACATAGTCCAATACTGCGGTAAGCATCTGTTTCATCAACTCCAACGTACTGTACTCTAGCGCACCATGTGCTTGCGCCCCGACCTCAATCATTATTCCATATTGCCCAGCAGTACAAAGGTAAGGTTGCTCTTGCCATTCTTTTCGCTCTTCGAAAAGGACATGTGCTGATGGCATTCGTTGTTTGACGTACGCGCCCAGTTTCCGATAAAACACATCGTTAGAAAGCAAAATCAACGTCGCTCCCATATTGCTTGTTGTATTGTGCAGGTCAACAATCAACAGTTTTTCTTGGTTTGCATATTTCTCGATAAATTGATGTGCAATCTTGCTTTCATGCAAATCAGGACAATGATTGCTATTCATTGCTGAGAACTCGCGATTTAAGTCTGTATCGATGTATCGGACGTTGTGTTTTGCTGCTTCGGAGTTTGCGATGATCGAGCAGGCTGAAAAGGTTGATCTATTGACAGAGTAACGTTTTTCTTTGATTAGTTTATGTAAATAAATACCAGAAAGTTCGTTTCCGTGTGTTCCTGCAACGATAAGTGCTGAATTGAATGTGTTCATTATTGAGCCTTCTCAAAGAGAATGGGTTGAATGACTGGTCTTCTCTTAGCCAATCCAGTGAACTGAATAAACGTTTACTAAACTGAGTAAAAACAATCCTAGATATGTTATAACATAACAATCGTTGTTATTGATACTTAGTTTCTCATGAGTCAGTTTAAATTTATTGCTTTAATCGTTGCTGTGTTTTGTTTTTCGGTCGCTTTGCTTCTACCTACAGAGGATGAGCCAAATCAAGATAGTCACAGCACTCAACTGAATCAAAGCAGTGATTCGTCACCACCTCCATCATCAAAGATAGTGGTTCCCTCAGATAGCAGTTTGACTCCGTTGCCTAAACCTAAACAAATACACTACATAGTTAAAGTGGGAGATACGCTCAGTGGTATCTTCGCTCAATTGGGTCTCCCTTACGGTATTTTGCAGCAAATTCTCTCAGTTGATCTTGATCACCTCCAGCTAGATATGATTAAGCCCGGAGAAGAGCTTGAATTAGTGATGGATGACATGGGGCAATTGAGTCGACTAATTTATCATATGAGCCTTGTAGAGAAGGCTATCTACACTAGAGAAAACGATGGCTCCTTCTCTTACGAATTTCAGGAAATTTCAGGGGAATGGCGTGAAACCTTATTTTCGGGAGAAATCAAAGGGAGTTTTTCAGTCTCGGCACATCGAGTAGGATTGGCATCAGGCCACGTCGCAAATATTACGCAGGTGATGAAAGATAAGATTGATTTTGCGCGATCTCTTAGAGCCGGTGACCGTTTCGATATATTAGTGAAACAGCAATATTTAGGTGAATACAAAACTGGCAATAGTGAGATTAAGGCTATTTCTTTTAACTTAGCGAAGGGCGAAGTCGCTGCATTTCTAGCCGAGGATGGACGGTTCTATGATAGAGCTGGTAACAGTTTGGAGCGAGCGTTTAACCGTTATCCTGTCGATAGGGCATACCGCCGAATCACCTCTGGGTTTAACCCTAAGCGTAAACACCCAGTGACGGGAAGAGTCACCCCGCATAACGGAACGGATTTCGCGACACCAATCGGTGCGCCAGTTTATTCTACTGGGGATGGAAAAGTAATTGCGGTCCGCAAGCACCCTTATGCCGGTAATTATTTAGTGATTGAACATAACAGTGTGTACAAAACTCGTTACCTACACTTGAATAAAATCTTGGTTAAAAAAGGTCAAGTTATAAAGCGTGGGCAAAAAATAGCCCTCTCTGGGAATACTGGTCGTTCAACCGGACCACATTTACATTTTGAAGTTTTAGTTCGTAATCGTCCGGTTGATGCAATGAAAGCCGACTTACCTATCGCGAAGTCGCTTCCTAACATCCAGAAACCTTCATTTTTGGCGCGAGTATCAGAGTTTGATTATCTAGTAGAAACGAAAAACTGAGTCCCGACAATTTGTTAGGGCTCAGTTATGCTATTTTGTGTTATGAGGTTGGAGCAATAGGTGAGTCTCAATATGTGTTCCTAGAAGAATAATGACTGCGATTTTTTCTTTTACGTGCGTCCACATCCGCAACATCGGACGCTTTGCAACAATCTCCGCCTTTGATCGGCCTACGTGAAAACATCACACCAATTGCGAGCATCGCAATACAACTTAGGAAAATAAGAACGGTAAGAACTAAAGTCATAACACCACCTCCTATAAATCGCTGTATTGTCATCTTTCTCCAATTTTATAAACAAAGCAATGGTCGTTTTGTAACCACTTATTATTTTTATCAATAGTCAGACCTTTGCTGGTGATGAAACGTGCTGAGAAACGAAGGCGAGTTCTGAAAAATCAGTCTCTGTGGTCTTTACCGATTCTTAAGCTTTGGGTCTAAGACAGCAATTGGATTCCTTCTATAACTCATCAAATTGTTATGTTATAACATGTGTTTATTCAGAGTTTGTAGGTCAAAGGTATGCCATCAATTCCAGTCACTATTTTGCATGGGTTTCTCGGGTCAGGGAAAACCACTTTTTTACGCAACATTCTTCAACAAGCCGATTCTTCTGGTATTGATCTTTCCGTTATTGTGAATGACATGAGTGAGTTAGACGTTGATGGCGTGCTTATCTTAAATACCGATGCGGTGAGTGAAGAGCAGGGCAACTTTGTCACGATCAGTGGAGACAGCATCAGCAGCCCGAGTGGTGTAAGGCAGCTCGATAAAGCCCTTAAAAAGCTCTGCGCAGAAAAATGGCCAGAATGGATTGTGATTGAAACGTCGGGCAGTAGTCATCCTTTGCCTTTGGTTGAGTATTTTAAAAACAACGCACCATTCGCTCTCAAAGACGTGATTACGTTGGTGGATGCGACTTGGTTGCGAGATGACTATCGACAAGGCTCTGCCTTAATTCCGAAGTGGCAAGAGAACGTAAAGCAGGGTGTTCGCGGCGTTGAAAACTTGTTGGTAGAGCAAATTATGTTCTCAAACCGTGTCATGCTCACCAAGACGGACAAAGTGGATGACAATACCGTTCGCAACATCGCGCAGGGGATTCATCCGCTTAATGTTTACACCGAGATAATCAAAACGTCATGGGGAAACTTGGATATCCGCATGTTGAAAGGTGAGCAAGACTACAATTTCTTCCTCGTTGAGCAGTTAATCGCAGAACTTCGTGAGACGGTGAATGAGCCGTTGAATCTCTCTGATAAAGACGAACAAAGCCTTGTCGCCAAAGTGATCAAAGATGATCGACCTTTTCATCCTGCGCGTTTGTGGAATACCTGCCATCAGTATTTAACTAAAGGTGTGTTCCGTAGTAAAGGGTTCTTTTGGTTTCCAACTCGAGACGATGTTTCACTGCTTTGGAGCCAAGCGAATGGCAATGTGGGGCTTGAAATTACAGGCTTTTGGCGCGCTTCGGTAATCAATGACGAATCGCAAAACTTCACTGAAGAACATCGTCAAATCCTGCAAGATAAGATAGACAGTGTTGAAAGCCGCTTTGGTGATCGTCGTTGTCGCTTAACGGTGATTGGTCAAGAAAACGAAGTCGATGTGTTTATTGATGCGCTGGAAAGCTGCTTTTTAACGGATGCGGAATTGGAGCAATGGCAACAGGGGGCAACATTTGAAGATCCTTGGCCAAAGAAAATAGCTAAGTTGAGTCAGAAGAAGACGTTTTGATTGCGCTGGTGAAGATTCCATTGCCACATGTTTGAATCTCGGCTTGTACCAAGAGCGGACTTGTTGCGTTGGCTCGGTATACCAAAATTGGCTCTGTGTAACAAAAGCCTCCCGAATGGTGGGAGGCTTTTTGTATCTCAGTCGTTTACTGTTCCCATTCAGGGAAAGGGTCTTCCAGAGATAACCAATAGTCGAGCCCTTGCTCCATCTCATCTTCTGTTAACAAGTATTCGTTAAGACGAGCAATCAATTTCTCTTGCTCTAATCCCTGACCAATAAACACCAATTCTTGTCGCATATCGCCGTATGGTTCTTGCCAAATGTCGTTTATAGCCTCGAGGTAATCTTGATCCGTCGGCCATTCCTCCTTCGGAATCGCTTTCCAAAACATACCCGCAACACCATAACGTGCGATGCCTCCCGCTTGGCTCCATTGACCGACAAACTCTGGTCTTGTTGCTAGCCAAAAGTAGCCTTTGGAACGAATCAGTTTGCCGTAATCTTTCGCATTGTGGAGGAAGTCGTAAAACTTCTCTGGATGGAAAGGGCGTCTCGCATGATAGGCAAAGCTGGAAATGCCGTATTCTTCGGTTTCCGGTATGTGCTCGCCTCGCATTTCCTTCAACCAACCTGGGGCTTGTTGTGCCTTTTCAAAACTGAAGCTTTGTGTGTCGAGTACCGCATCAAGTTCTACTTCACCATTCGAGATAGGAAGGATGGTGGCGGATGTATTGAGAGTTCTGAGAATCGCAAGAAGCCTTTCGATTTCTGATTTCTCAGCGAGGTCGGTTTTACTTATCAAGATAACGTCAGCGAACTCTACTTGATCAACGAGCAAGTCGGCGACGCTGCGTTCATCGTCTTCACCTAAGGATTCGGCTGTCTCTGTTAAGAACTTAGCTTCATCGTAATCACGCAGAAAGTTAATCGCATCAACCACCGTAACCATTGTGTCTAAACGCGCAACGTCTGAAAGTGAGAGCCCGTTTTCATCAGCAAACGTAAAAGTCTCTGCAACGGGAAGTGGCTCGGCGATGCCAGTGGACTCGATAACTAAGTAATCGAATCTGCCTTCTTGTGCGAGTTTAGTAACTTCTTCAAGTAGATCTTCACGCAGGGTACAACAGATGCAGCCGTTACTCATTTCAACCAACTTTTCTTCACTGTGGTTGAGAGAAACTTCATTCTGAACGGTCGCCGCATCGATGTTGACTTCGCTCATGTCGTTGACGATGACCGCGACTTTTCTGCCTTGTCTATTGTTAAGAATATGACTTAAAACGGTTGTTTTTCCTGCGCCTAGAAAGCCGGACAAAACCGTAACAGGGAGTTTCTGGGTGTTCATGCTCATGCTCTTTATAGTGTAATGTTATAATATAACAATTGATATAGTCGGTGATCTTAACTCTGGCATCAAGCAGTTTGTGACTGTGTCGAGTACTGTACCTTATTGGCGCATTCATTCGTCGTTAAGTTATACAGATTCAGATGTACGGAATTTAGAGATCGAACTCTTATCTCGGTGTGGAGGTTCTATGAACGAAGAGAAAAAGCATGTCATGACAGAAGAAGAAATTCTTGCAGCGCCCGAGGCGGATTATATGAATGAAGCTCAGCTCGCGTTTTTTGAAAACCGATTATTTGAGCTTTATGAATCGACGTTAGCGCATATTGAACGTGCGAAAGAAGAGATGATTGCGCCAATGGAATTCAGTGACGAAAGCGATAGGGCGTCCAGTGAGGAGCAATCTGCAATCGCATTAAGAATCATAGATAGAGAGCAAAAGTTGTTACCTAAGATTCAACAATCGTTGGCTCGCTTGCGCACAGGGGAGTATGGCTATTGTTTAGAGTCCGGAGAACCTATCGGCATTCCAAGGTTATTGGCACGACCTACTGCTGAATATAGTGCAGAAGTAAAAGCTCAAATGGAGTCAAAAGAGCACTGGTATAAACACTAAAGCCTCACTATCTTATGACGTCGATATTCTTCTCGTTCACTTGTTTTTTTTGATGTTCTCTGAGAAGTCTAAAGCGATGGCGACTACCGTTAGGTATGGTAGTCATTACCTTTGAGATATTAATAGTTATCGATAGGATAGAAGTAAGTTCTGTATTGTAAATAACGCACCATTTTTGTTTTTCTGAATGAGCTCTCGCTATGTTAGCGTCAAACATTTTCTCTGCTACTTCAAGCTGATCTTCTATCCTTAAAGCTAAATTGGTACTGGAGAAGTAGCATGATTGACTTTGTGGCAACTTTTATCTTTTTCTTTGCTGTCATCGATCCCATAGGTACTGTGCCCGTTTTTATCGCAACCACAAAAAGCTATGAAGAAGTGGCAAAGCGTAAGGTCGCTCTGTTTGCGACTCTATTCTCCGCTGCTATCCTACTGTTTTTTGTTGTTGCTGGTGAAATCATACTTACAGCAATGCGTATTCCCTTGTCTGCGTTTCAAATCTCGGGCGGTATCGTATTGTTCTTGTTTGCTTTGACTATGATATTTGGTGAGAGTAAACCAGCAGAAGAAATCAGAACGCTCAATAGTCATCATGATACAGCAGTTTTTCCTCTAGCCATTCCATCAATTGCTAGCCCTGGCGCAATATTAGCCGCCGTTTTACTCACAGAGAACGTGCGGTTTAATATTTGGGAGCAAGTCCAGACCGTGGCTATGATGCTGCTGGTACTATTGGTTGTTTATATCTTGCTATTAATGGCCAGCGGCATACACAGGATTATTGGGAATACAGGAGCTAGTGCTGTAAGTCGGATCATGGGGTTGATATTAGCCGCTGTGGCCACGACCAACACTCTGAATGGGATTGAAAGTTACTTTGACCTTTAAGGCTGTTTCGCAAACTGAGCTGAAGGTATACGTTAAGAGCTAATTTTACGGCGAGATGACCGACCACCTGACAATCACTTTTCTGGCTGTTACTTCTAGCCGGATGTAATCCTTCAGGCTACTCGTGACGACCTTGTTTAAGAGGACCACGGAAAAGTTGAAAGTAAAATGCATAGATGTTGAGGGTATATATCAGATGGGGGAACTGGAGCAACACTTGCCCCCATTGAGCTGTGCCAATACTCAAAGATTAGCTGCTAGAAAACAATATCGATAATTTCTCCGCTTAGGCACTACTCTATAATCTTGTAGTCTAGCAGTATATAGAGCCTAGCATGGAGGAATTTATTAGCTTCCAACGTGCCAAGACAAGACTTTTTCATGCCTTGAGAGTATCTAAAAATTCGGGAGGCTGAGAAGTTTATTCAGTATGGCTCTTATTGGGCAGTTTATGGATCAGCCAGTAACCAAGACTCATACTAAGAACTACAGCCGCAATTCCAATCAGGTACATTGGAGACAAGGTTTCAAAGTCTATAATAATGACCTTTCGGGAGATTGCCATCAGCGCGGTGGCCATGACGATTTTTACATGAATAACATTTTCTCTCAGGTAAATAGTTATATTGATGAAAATTTCAATAGCAATTAAAACGGCCATAAAAGCACCAAAAGTGGCTAGCATATCTGAAATCGTCAGAATGAGTTTAGGTGGCGTGATAAGTTTTTGATATATCGTCCATGCAACATCTATCACACCCATGACGATTACAAACAACATAACTATCGACAATACTCTTACAGACCAATGAATCACTATCTGTAATTTTTTTGTTAACTTATCATTTTTATCGACTTCCATGGCCCTGTTTCCTTCGCTTGTTTATGTTCACTTAACCTTCATATGTTGAAGCTAGACAATTGAATACATGTCGTTTTAAGCATAGTTGCTGTGGTGAGAGATAGAAGCGCCCGAGGGAAGGAAGTTATGAAACTTAGGAGTGGGCACAATGTTGGACACACAATGTAATCTCTGGTGTCATGCGTTATTACCTCATTACCTCATTACCTCATTACCTCATTACCTCATTGCCTCATTTCTGATCGTGACGAGTCGACTGGTGAGCTGGTGATTCATCACCTTCACGGCAAACTGAATGAGCGGATACCACAACGTATTGATACTGGGCAAATCGATGCGCTTGTTGCTGGTTCCTCCGTGCGTTGTTAATAGAAATACAAGCGAATAAGGAGTGGGTAATCGCTCAAAAGTCGGGTGGAAAAGCGGTAAAACGGCGAAAATTATTGGAACTAAGTCAAGGCCCTTTTTTTAAATGAAAAGGCTTATTGATCTGAACACACCACTTCTCCATATAAGTATATCCACAAATACAAACCTCAAATTGGCGATAAAGAGCTTTAATATTGATAAATATATAAACAACTTGGGTGCTGAAGAAATTTCAGTATACTGCGCTTAGGTTACACTGGAGAAAAAATCGCCGTATTCCCAGCGGGGTCCTTTGATAAGAAATAGAAATCGCGTTTGAATATGCAACCAAACGATTTTGCCGCTTGCAGTTTATTCGGTATACAAATAATAAACCTTTGACTAATCCGAAGGTCGGTCAAATGAGAGAAAGTCATGTTTTTTAATAAGTCGCTTCAACAAGAAAATCAACGATTAAAGCAGGAGTTGCAAATCCTGCAGCAAATCCAAACCAGTTTAGATGAAGAGATGATCCGCTTAACATTGGATAGTAAAGGCCTCATTACTTCTGCAAATACCAAACTACAGCAAGAACTTTTCTTACATGATGATGAGATCTTAACGAAATCAATTACTGAATTGGTACCGTCAAATTCGCGCAATACAGACCACTTTCATCGAATGAAGAAAGCCGTCCAAGATAAAGTGTTCTGGAATGGGGCATTGCAAGTACGGAAAGGTAATGGTGAGGAAGCCTGGTTAAGAACGATTATCCAGCCTGTTTTAAATGAGCGCAGAGAAGTAGAAAGCTTTTTTGTTTTTGCTTCTGAACTTACGCGAACGATCAAATCATCCCGTGAGCAAGAGGACATGCTAAATGCATTAAGTCGTTCTATGGCGGTGATTGAGTTCACATTAGATGGCCATGTTTTAAAAGCCAACGATAATTTCCTAAACACAATGGGTTATGCGCTTGATCAGATTCTAGGGAAGCATCATCGCATGTTTTGTGATCAGGAAGAGTCGAGCTCTCAAGCTTACCGTGAGTTTTGGCAACGTTTAGCAAAAGGGCAATTTTCATCAGAGCGATTCAAACGAGTTAACCGTTATGGTGAAGAGGTGTGGTTAGAGGCTTCATATAACCCTATCCATAACGACAGAGGAGAGCTCTACAAGGTCGTTAAGTTCGCGACAGATATTACCCAGCAGGTGATGCAGGAACAGAAAATGGCCCAGGCTGCGCAATTGGCGAACGAAATCTCCCAAGAAACTGGAACACAAACCCTGCAAGGGCAAGAGGTTATAGGCTCAACGTTAGAAAAGATGCAGATACTTTCCGAGCAAATGCAGCAAGCGAACACCGCGATTGACGAGCTTAAAGCGCACTCATCGCGTATTAGCGAGTTGGTAAATAGCATCAGTGGTATCGCTGACCAAACTAACTTATTGGCGTTAAATGCGGCGATAGAAGCGGCTCGCGCGGGTGAGCATGGCAGAGGTTTTGCCGTTGTTGCTGATGAAGTCAGACAGCTTGCTACAAGAACCAATGCAACCACCGATGAAATTGTCACAATGGTCAGTGAAAACCTACAGCGAACAGATAACGCAGTTAAGCTGATCGCTAAATGCCAAAAAGAAGCACTAGATACGCTAGAGCTCTCTGAAAAAGCAGGCAATGTGATGAATGAAATACAAGATGGCGCTAGCCGTGTTGTAGAGGCCGTGGAGCAATTTAACCGCTCGTTGTAGTTAATCAATAAGTTTTCATTGCAGAGGCGATTGGTAAAAAGCAATTCGCCTTATTCAACCTGTATTGAGGAGCGCTTAAGTCGCAATACTACTCCTGCCGCAGTCAAGTTAAGCGTTTTGAAGGGGAGGTAGTTCGACACCCGGTACAGGTTTTAGCCAGTTTGCTTGCTGTATAGAATGCCAAAGTAATTTAGTATGCGAAAAGGCTTGCCTTAAGACTTTGCCTGCATTTAATGTATCTAGCAGCAGAACTTCAATCTGCGTGACAACAATACAGGAGAGGATCGGGCTTTCACTTTTTCGCTCGACACAAACCCCTTTCAAATTTACACAATAGCGCAGTAAAACTCTCTTGCTGCGCTATTGTGTGTTCCATATTTTGTGAGTACTTATGTTTAACTCAGAACGCAAAGCGACGGTTATTCTGGTTGCGACGACGATGATCGCGGCACTTGGCTGGATATTCTCTAAGGAAACAATACAGGGTTTACCACCTTTTGGCTTTATTGGGGCGCGATTTACTATCGCTTCGCTCTGCTTACTGCCTCTATGTTACCGACCTTTGCTGAAAGCAAACTTAAAAGATGTGCTTTCTGCTGGTGGTGTCGGGCTCCTGTTAGGCAGTGCCGTTATGACATGGATTTACGCTATTTCTATCAGTGATACTCTTGGGGAAGGCGCATTTATCATGAGCCTTTCCATGCTGTTTGTGCCGATTGTTGCATGGGTTATGTTTCGTCAACGACCACAACGAATTTTCTGGCTTTCTTTGCCTATCGCTGTATTAGGTCTTGCTTGTCTTTCTTTAGTTGGTGGCTGGAAACAATCGGCCAGTCAATTGTGGTTTCTTGGTGCAGCACTGGTTTTGGCGCTTCATTTTAATGTGAACAGCAAATACTCTCAAAAACTACCTGTGCTGCTGCTTACTTGCGTGCAACTTTTTTCAGCAGGTTGTTTAGGTTTGTTGGTTTCATTTTTTATGGAATCTTTCCCGGCAGAGGTGGACTCCTCTATTTGGTGGTGGTTTGCGTTGAGTACCTTATTAGCGACGAGCTTGCGTTACGTAATGCAAACCATGGGGCAAAAATTTGTTCAGGCAGGTAACGCTGCTCTAATTATGATATTAGAACCAGTTTGGACGGTTATTCTGAGCGTGCTGTGGTATGGCGAAGTGCTAACGGCAAATAAACTAGTAGGTTGTGTGCTTATCTTATTTTCTCTAATTATTTATCGTACTGGCGGGCGGTTTCGCTTCCCTACTCGAAAGTAGAGCAAATTAACTTGGGTTGGGAGAAAATGAGGTGCCGGATGGCCTTCTACGAAAGTGATAATACGCGGTTACGCAATGCTAATGACACTTTTGATGTAGGCTGCCGACCCAGCTCTTCGCTGATCATCCAGCCAGCTTTAGCCAGTAGCTCTAAGTCGATCCCCGTTTCTATTCCTAACCCTTGGCACAAATACAGTACATCCTCCGTTGCGACATTTCCTGATGCGCCTTGAGCGTATGGGCATCCACCCAGCCCAGCTACACTACTGTCGATGGTATTGATGCCCATACTCAGTGCCTGATAAATGTTGGTGAGAGCTTGTCCCCATGTGTCGTGGAAATGGACAGCAAGCTGGGGAAGAGGTGCAACCAACATGACGGCTTCTAGCATAGCAGCGATACGGTTTGGCGTGCCTGTACCGATTGTGTCGCCTAGAGACACCTCATAACACCCTAAATCGATGAGTGATTTGACCACGCTCGCCACTTGTTTAGGGGCTGTCGGGCCATCGTAAGGGCAGTCGGCAACGCAGGATAGATAGCCACGAACAGGGATGCCGTGTTTGGTGGCTAATCGCATTACAGGTTCGAAGCGAGTTAGGCTTTCTGCAATCGAGCAATTGATATTGTGTTGGCAGAATCCTTCTGAGGATGAAGTGAAAATCGCGACCTGATTGACACCAGCCTCTAACGCTTGTTCTAAGCCTTTTAGGTTTGGTGTCAGGGCAGAGTAGGTAACATGATTTCGCCGTGTTATTGCTTTCATGACCTCTATTGAGTCCGCCATTTGTGGCACCCACTTGGGTGAGACAAAAGAGCCCGCCTCAATATGCGTTAGCCCAGTATCTGAGAGTAAGTTGATCAGCCGGATTTTAGTCTGGGTCGCAACAGGAGATTCATTTTGCAATCCATCTCGTGGACCTACTTCGACAATCTTTACTTTTGAAGGCAGCATTACTTGTCCTGTGATTTGGTTACCCAACTTGGGCTTCGTTTTTCAAGAAACGCTTGCAAGCCATCTTGGCCTTGTGGCGATACCCTAATGTCCGCAATGAGCTTGCTAGTATAGTGAATCAGTTGTTGTTCGATGGGGTTTTGATGACATTGGTGACAGAGCGTTTTCGCTTTACGCATCGCATCTGGGCTATTAAGTAGTAACGTCTTGATCACGCTATCGACCGCATTTTCAAGTTGTTTGGCTTCTTTCACTTCGTGCACAATACCAAACCGTTCGGCATCCTCGGCTGAAATGACTTCACCACTTAAAATATAACGTCTAGCTTGTCGATTCCCCATCGCGCGCATGACGTAGGGTGCAATGGTTGCCGGAACTAAACCAAGCTTAACTTCACTTAAGCAAAAGTTGGCACATTGGCTCGCGATGGCGATATCACTGCAACAAATCAATCCCAGCGCGCCACCGTAAGCGGAGCCTTGTACAACCGCGATGGTGGGTTGAGGGAACGAATCTAGTGTTTCCATGAGTCTTGCCAAGTTTTGGGCATCAACGAAATTATCTTGCCTCGTGCTGTCGGCCATCGACTGCATCCAATTCAGGTCGGCCCCGGATGAAAAGTGCTTGCCGTTACTTTTTAATACCAAGCATCGCACATCCGTTCGTAAAGCGAGATAATCTAGGCGGTGGATCAGCAAGTCGATCGTACAAGCGTCAAAAGCATTGTGCTTGGCTGTTCTGTTTAGAGTGATGGTCGCTACGCCATTGTCATCGACATGCCAAAGAACATCATCTTGCCTTTGGGCGTTGGGAATAATGCTTGGTTGCATTTCCTGCATATTTACTTCCTTAATTCATCTTTGGATATTTACATTCTGAAGACGCCAAACTCGCTATCAGGAATGGGGGCGTTTAATGCTGCCATTAACGCTTGACTCAACACCTGACGCGTTTTTTTAGGGTCAATAATTCCGTCATCCCATAGCCGAGCACTCGCAAAATAGGGATGTCCTTGTGTTTCATACAAGTCTATGATCGATTCTCTAAAAATGTGCTCTTCTTGCTCTGACCACGCTTCCCCCTGACGTTCCTTCGCGTCTTTTCGAACTTGTGTTAAAACGCCTGCTGCTTGTTCTCCGCCCATCACAGAAATACGCGCGTTCGGCCACATCCACATCATGGTTGGATCATACGCTCGGCCGCACATGCCGTAATTACCAGCGCCGTACGATCCACCGATGATCACGGTAAACTTCGGCACGTCAGCACAAGCGACGGCCATCACTAGCTTGGCGCCATGTTTTGCGATGCCTTCTTCTTCAACCTTTTTTCCGACCATAAAGCCGGTAATGTTTTGGAGAAAAAGAAGCGGTGTTTTCCGTTTGGCGCACAGCTCAATAAAGTGCGCGCCTTTTTGTGCCGATTCAGAAAACAAGATACCGTTGTTTGCCACAATACCAATCAAGTGTCCTTGAATACGAGCGAAACCACACACTAGCGTTCTGCCGTACAAGGCTTTGAATTCGTCGAAATCAGAATCATCGACGATGCGGGCAATAATTTCTCGAACGTCGAATGACAGTCTTAAGTTTGCATTCACGATTCCGTAGATTTCTTCTGCGTCGTAGCGGGGAGGAAGTACGGTGTTTTCTGGCTTAACAGGTCTTGTTCTATTGGCATTGGCAATGGCTTCTCTCGCAAGCATTAGGGCATGTTCATCATTTTCAGCGTAATAATCTGCGACACCAGATTTTCGACAATGCACGTCTGCACCGCCGAGCTCTTCACCCGTCACGACTTCGCCAGTGGCCGCTTTCACCAAAGGTGGTCCCGCCAAAAAAATGGTGCCTTGCTCTTTAACCATAATGGAGACATCCGCCATGGCAGGAACGTACGCGCCCCCAGCAGTGCAAAGCCCCATCACAACAGCAACTTGGGGGATGCCTTTCGCCGACATTCTCGCTTGGTTAAAGAAAATGCGACCAAAGTGTTCTTTATCGGGGAAGACGTCGGACTGATGAGGGAGATTTGCGCCACCGGAGTCCACCAAGTACACGCAGGGGAGTTGGCAACGTTGGGCTATCTCTTGCGCTCTAAGGTGTTTTTTCACCGTGAGTGGGTAGTAGGTTCCGCCTTTTACCGAAGCATCGTTGGAGATGACCATGCATTGAATTCCCTCTATGATACCAATGCCGGCGATAACGCCAGCACAGGGGATCGCTTCGTCATACACTTGCCAGGCGGCAAACTGGCTGATTTCAAGAAAGTCAGTGTTGTCATCAAGCAAGCGCGCGATGCGTTCTCGTGCGGGGAGTTTTCCTTTTTGCCTCTGGTGCTCAATGGCTTTTTCACCGCCGCCCTGTTTGATGGTCTCGATGTGTTGATTAAGTTGAGTGACCAACGTTTCCATCACGGCTTTATTGGAAAGAAATAACTCGTCAGTTGGCTTAGTTTTACTTTTGATAATGGCCATAATGACTTCCTTGTCGTATGTTCCGTTAGCGAGATTCTTCGAACAGCTCTCGGCCTATTAACATGCGGCGAATCTCTGAGGTACCCGCGCCGATTTCATAAAGCTTTGCATCACGTAGCAAACGACCAGCAGGGTATTCATTGATGTAGCCATTCCCACCGAGCAGTTGTATTGCATCGAGTGCCATTTGTGTGGCGAGTTCTGCACTGTACAAAATCGCGCCAGCGGCGTCTTTGCGTGTTGCGTTACCTCGATCACAAGCCGCTGCGACGGTATATACATACGCTTTTGCTGCACTCATTCGAGAGTACATATCGGCGATCTTGCCCTGAACTAACTGAAACTCGCCAATGGATTTTCCAAACTGCTCTCGTTCATGTACGTACGGGACCACAATGTCCATGCAAGCTTGCATTATCCCGAGTGGTCCGGCAGCGAGGACGACGCGCTCGTAATCCAGCCCACTCATTAACACCTCGACGCCTTGATTCAACTCGCCAAGAATATTCTCTTTTGGCACTACGCAATGGTTAAATACAAGTTCGCAAGTATTCGAGCCTCTCATGCCTAGCTTGTCCAGCTTTTGAGCATGAGTGAAACCTGCGAAGTTACGTTCAATAATGAATGCGGTAATACCACGTGAACCTGCGCTGACATCTGTTTTAGCGTAAAGCACCACTACGTCAGCATCGGGCCCGTTTGTTATCCACATTTTGTTGCCATTCAGTACAAAATGGTCGCCCTTGTTCTCCGCTTTCAGTTGCATGCTTATCACGTCTGAACCAGCATTGGGCTCACTCATCGCTAGGGCGCCAACGTGCGTACCATCAATGAGTTTGGGAAGGTATTTTTCGCGTTGAGAAGGCGTGCCGTTACGAAAGATTTGGTTGACGCACAGGTTAGAATGAGCGCCGTAGCTTAAAGCGACAGACGCAGAGGCACGGCTAATCTCTTCCATGGCAACAACATGAGCGAGGTATCCCATGCCTGCACCACCAAGCTCTTCATCGACGGTCACACCAAGCAACCCCATTTCTCCGAACAAAGGCCATAAATGATTCGGGAACTGGTTATCGCGGTCTATCTCAGCGGCGATGGGCGCAATATGTTCCGTAGCAAAGGCATTAACGTGTTCTCGGAGCATATCGATGGTATCACCAAGTCCGAAATTGAGTGGGGTATAGGTGCTTTTCATAACGTCTCCCGGTATCAGAGGTAAGGTGGAAAAGCCGGTAGCGGTGTTGCTAATTGAGTATAGCGTTTATGTCTGCTTGCTTTTGAGTGTTTGAATACAACGCTCCTTAGCGGCATTCAACTCAGCCATAACGACGCTGATGTCGTTGAGTTGTTGTTGTAGGACGGCTTGTTTCTCTTCAATGATATTGAGCATTTTCAATAACTGTCCTTCGGTTTGTTGCATGTCGTAGAGCTCGAAAAGTTCACGAATTTCTGCCAGCGAAAAACCGAGCCGTTTCCCTCTTAAAATCAGTTTGAGGCGAATTCTATCCCTGCGTTGATAAACGCGCATATTGCCTTTTCGCTCTGGTTCAATCAGACCCACGTCTTCATAAAACCGGATACTGCGAGTAGTAATATCAAACTCCTTGGCGAGGTCACTGATCTTGTATTTTTCCATAACATACTTACCTCGAATAAAAATCCAGTTTCTGGAAATCGAACCTTAAATGGGAAGGCCGAACATCAACTTTGAAATATAAACGTCTGCTTGGTGTGTTTTTTCATCTCATTGTAAAGGCTAGTGCTATGCTTACGTAAACGTCAAGAAATCGCGGAATGAAAGTTTGTTAGTGAAAAAGGCGATAAAGGCTGGTGTGGCGCTTGGTGAGTAATTCTATGTAGGGTGTCATCAGTCTGCCAAGTGTTCACATGTACCTTAAGGGAATGCGAATCATGGGAAAAGACATCTGGATTGTCAGCGCGAAAAGAACGCCAATTGGGCGCTTTCAAGGCAAGTTGCAAACTTACTCTGCTCCTCAATTAGGCGCACTGGCGATCAAGGCGGCAATGCACGAAGTGAATGTGACTTCGGTGGATGAAGTGTTCATGGGATGTGTGCTTCCAGCAGGGTGTGGACAAGCTCCTGCGAGGCAAGCATCTATGGGGGCAGATCTTCCTTTGGGTGTAGGGTGCACCACCATTAACAAAGTGTGTGGCTCTGGCATGAAGAGCGTCATGTTAGCGCACGATCTCATTAAAGCTGGAACGATTCGCTCTGCCATTGCTGGTGGTATGGAAAGTATGACCAATGCGCCGTATCTGCTGAGGGAGGCGAGAAAGGGAATGCGTATGGGGCACCAGTCTGCGTATGACCACATGTTTCTCGATGGGCTACAAGATGCTTACGAAGGGCACTTAATGGGTGTTTATGCTCAGCAAGTCGCTGACAGGCTTAAGTTCACCAGAGAGCAAATGGATGAATGGGCCGTGATGTCGGCAAAACGTGCGTTGGAAGCTCAAGAGCGAGGCTTGTTTGCCGATGAACTTTCGCCGGTTTCACTCAATACCAAGTCAGAACAAGCGGTGCTGAACTACGATGAGCACCCTCGCTCGATTGACCTTGGTAAAATTCCTCAACTCAAACCTGCATTCGATGAAAAAGGTACGGTGACCGCTGCTAATTCGAGTGCCATTTCAGATGGCGCAGCGGCTCTTGTGCTTATGGATGAAGACACTGCGCGTCATCAGGGGCTTAAACCACTTGCGATCATCAAGGCGCACTCTACACATGCCAGAAAACCTGCAGAATTTACTTTGGCCCCCGTCTACGCAATTGAGCAACTGCTGTTCCAGCTAGATTGGTCAATTTATGAAGTGGATCTGTGGGAAATCAATGAAGCCTTTGCCGTCGTGACACAAATAGCGGTGGCGGAACTTGGGCTTGATACGAGCAAAGTAAATATTAAAGGTGGAGCCTGTGCACTTGGGCATCCGATAGGGGCTAGTGGCGCACGAATTCTGGTGACATTGATTCACAGTTTGCGTCAGCTACAAGCGCTAGGCACCAATGGTGATCTCGAAGCCAAAAAAGTGATGCGGGGTGTTGCGTCACTTTGTATCGGCGGTGGAGAAGCCACGGCGATAGGCATTGAAATACCGCTTTAATTGAAATCAGAAAGGAGTAAATGATGACTCGTTTGGTTCCCTTGTTTATTGGTGGCGAGTTTCGTGAATCTCAAACATCGGATTGGGTTGAGGTAACCAATCCCGCCACTAATGATGTCATTGCGTACGTCCCATGTTCCACTGAGCACGAGA
Organism: Vibrio sp. SCSIO 43097; assembly: GCF_023650755.1. Classification (NCBI taxonomy): domain Bacteria; kingdom Pseudomonadati; phylum Pseudomonadota; class Gammaproteobacteria; order Vibrionales; family Vibrionaceae; genus Vibrio; species Vibrio sp. SCSIO 43097. The sequence continues at coordinate 209,543 of NZ_CP071841.1, forward strand.
TGGAAGCCGCCATTGATAATGCGAAAGAGACATTCCAATCCTGGAAGGAAGTGGCAGTATCCGAGCGTGCCCGAGTTATGCTGCGTTATCAGCACTTGCTCAAAGAACATCATGATGAGCTTGCCACACTGCTTTCTCATGAAACGGGTAAGATTTTAGCGGATGCCAAAGGCGATGTGTGGCGTGGTATCGAGGTGGTTGAGCAGGCGGCAAACATTGCTAGCAACATGATGGGAGAAACCGTCGAAAACGTTGCCACGGATATTGATAGTTACTCAATGATTCAGCCCCTAGGTGTGTGTTGCGGCATTACGCCGTTTAACTTTCCAGCCATGATTCCGTTGTGGATGTTCCCAATCGCTATCGCTGCGGGCAATACGTTTGTGCTCAAACCCTCCGAACAAGTGCCATTGACCTCTATTCGTTTAGCCGAACTATTTGAGCAAGCTGGCGCGCCGAAAGGAGTGTTGCAAGTCGTTCACGGTTGCAAAGACCAAGTCAATTTTCTGCTGGCTCATCCTGACATTCGAGCGGTGTCATTTGTTGGCTCGGTTCCTGTTGCCCGTTATATCTACACCACGGGTACGAAACACTTTAAACGCGTTCAAGCTTTTGCTGGTGCTAAAAATCACATGGTGATCATGCCTGATGCGAACAAGGAACAAGTGGTGAATAACCTAATCGGAGCCTCCGTTGGGGCGGCGGGACAGCGTTGTATGGCAATTTCTGTTGCGGTATTTGTCGGCGATTCAAAACAATGGATTGCAGACCTGAAACTGGCGATGGCGAAAGTACACCCAGGGCCTTGGGATGATGAGCAGGCTGCTTATGGCCCACTGATCAGTGAGCAAGCTAAACAACGCGTATTGGACCTAATCGAAGATGGTAAACAACAAGGCGCAGTGTGTGAACTCGATGGCAGTCAGTGTGAAGTGGACGGCTTTCCCGATGGAAACTGGATTGGCCCAACCTTGTTTAGCGGTGTAACAGCGAACATGTCGATTTACACGCAAGAGATATTTGGCCCTGTCTTAGTTTGTATGGAAGTCGAAACGTTGCAAGAAGCTATTGAGTTAGTGAATCGCAACCCGTACGGCAACGGAACTTCTATATTTACCGCTAATGGCGCTGCTGCGAGAAAATATCAGCATGACATTCAAGTCGGTCAGGTTGGGATCAATGTGCCTATTCCAGTCCCTTTACCATTTTTCTCCTTTACTGGTTGGAGAGGCAGTTTCTATGGTGATTTACATGCGTATGGTAAACAAGCGGTACGTTTTTATACCGAGACCAAAACGGTGACGGCACGTTGGTTTGATGACGATATTCCAACGGGGCCCAATCTGACCATCCAACTGCGCTGAGTGAATAAAAGGAGCTTTTATGGACTTTGAACTTAATGAAGATCAACGTGCATTTGCCGATACCGCTCAACAATTTGCCGATGAGCGTTTAGCACCGATGGCGGCGGAGTGGGATGAAAAGCAGATTTTCCCCAAAGACGTATTGAGAGAGGCGGGGGAACTGGGGTTTCTCAGTCTCTACACACCAGAAGAACATGACGGCTTAGGGTTAAGCCGTTTGGATGCGTCAATTATCTTTGAACAACTCTCAATGGGCTGTACGTCGACGACCGCTTTCATGACTATCCACAATATGGTGAGTTGGATGATAGCCAGTTTTGCTACCGATGAAGCCAAAACGCAGTTCTGTCCGAAATTAGTTACGGGGGAGTGGTTAGGCTCCTATTGCTTAACCGAACCCAACGCAGGATCAGACGCCGCTGCACTGACCACTTCCGCTACAAAAAAGGGAGATAAGTATGTCATCAACGGCGGCAAAACCTTTATCTCTGGCGCGGGAGAGACAGATGTTTTGGTCGTGATGGCGAGAACCGGAGAAGCGGGTGCCAAAGGCGTGTCTGCATTTGTTGTTCCTGCTCACGCAGATGGTATCAGCTATGGGCGCAAAGAACCCAAAATGGGCTGGAACAGCCAACCAACACGAGCGGTTACTTTTGAAAATGTCGTTATTCCAGCTAGCCATTTACTGGGCGAAGAAGGGCAAGGTTTTGTCTTTGCGATGAAAGGGCTTGATGGAGGGCGTATAAATATTGCGACCTGTTCCGTCGGTACGGCTCAACAGGCCCTTGAACAGGCGACACAGTATATTCAGGAGCGTAAGCAGTTCGGCAAACCGCTTGCGCAGTTTCAAGCCTTACAATTCAAATTAGCAGACATGGCGACAGAGCTCGTGGCTGCACGGCAGTTAGTGCGCTATGCCGCCAGCAAGCTCGACCGAAATGACCCCGATGCGACGGCTTATTGCGCTATGGCAAAACGGTTCGCAACCGATGTGGGCTTTCAGGTTTGCGACCAAGCGCTGCAGCTTTATGGCGGCTATGGTTACATCAAAGAGTATCCAATGGAGCGTCATTTCAGAGATGTGCGTGTGCATCAAATTCTGGAGGGGACAAACGAAATCATGCGCTTGATCATCGCACGTCGTTTGCTCTCTGAGGAGTCGGCCTTGCTGTAGCGAAGTATTGGATTTGCTCATTGAGAAAGGATTCAGATATGCCATTAACCCAAGAAGCCATTCAACATACGATCACTAATCACGTTGCGGTGGTGACGATGAACAACCCGCCAGCCAATACGTGGACAGCAGAGAGCCTCAAGGTACTGAAGTCGCTGATACTCACACTTAACAATGATAAGCAGGTCTACGCACTGGTTTTAACCGGCAGTGGAGAAAAGTTTTTCTCTGCTGGTGCAGATCTCAAGCTATTTTCTGACGGTGACAAAGCGATTGCGTTAGACATGGCGCGATGCTTTGGTGAAGCCTTTGAAACGCTCTCGGAATTCCGTGGTGTTTCCATTGCCGCTATTAATGGTTACGCCATGGGTGGAGGTTTAGAAGTGGCATTAGCTTGTGATATTCGAGTCGTTGAAGAGCAAGCGGTACTTGCTTTACCTGAAGCCAAAGTCGGACTTTTGCCCTGCGCTGGCGGTACCCAAAACCTCACAGCGTTAGTAGGGGAAGGCTGGGCAAAGCGTATCATTTTATGTGGAGAGCAAGTCAGCGCTGACAAAGCAAAAGAACTAGGCCTAGTTGAGGAGTTGGTTCCCAAAGGTGAAGCTTTAAGTAAAGCGCTGGAACTTGCTGAATCTGTTGCGAACCAGTCACCATCTTCTGTCGCCGCATGTAAGGCGCTCATTCAAAATATGCGCTCTGCGCCACTTAAGCACGGCTTAATGAAAGAGCGAGAGTTGTTTCTGAATCTTTTTGATACGGAAGATCAAGTTGAGGGTGTTCGCGCCTTTTTAGAAAAACGCCCACCGCAATGGAAAAACCGATAGGAGGCCACATGGCAGGGATGGTAACCATTAGTGAAATAGAGTGCTTAGATGGCGTGCACCGCATTGGTATCGCAACGTTAGACAACACCGCTTCATTGAATGCATTGACGTATGACATGTTAGTCCAACTTAACGATCAGCTTATCAAGTGGCAAGATGATCCACATATGGCTTGTGTGGTACTGACTGGCGCTGGAGAAAAAGCATTCTGTGCTGGTGGTGATGTTCGAGCTATGTATCACGTCATGCATAACGAGAGTAAAGAAAAAATCGTAGAGTTCTGTACGAACTATTTCTCGTTGGAGTATGAGTGTGACTATCTCATCCACACTTACAACAAACCCATTATCGGTTGGGGAGAAGGTATTGTCATGGGCGGTGGGATGGGGCTTTTTATGGGAACCAGCCATAAAGTTGTGACAACAACATCACGCCTTGCTATGCCAGAAATCAATATCGGACTGTATCCTGATGTGGGAGGTACGTGGTTTTTAAGCCAGATAGATCCGCAAGTGGGCTTATTCCTCGGATTGACAGGTTCAATGGTAAATTCAAGTGACGCTGTCACTATTGGTTTGGCCGATTGGTTACTGTTGGAAGAGCAGTATCCCACCTTACTGGATGAGCTAAAGCGGCTCCAGTGGGGCAAAGAAGATGCGAAAGAGTTGGTAACTGCACTACTACAGTTAATGGAAGAACAAGTTATTGATAGCAAACCAACCACGCAAATTTGTCCATACTTAGATCAGATAGAGGAAGCGTGCAAAGGTTTTGATCTTAATACGATAGCACAGCGAATCATGGCTATCGACGGGAACAGTCAGTGGATAGAAAACGCGAAACAAACGTTCGCCGCAGGCAGTCCGATCACCGCGCATATTTGCTTCAGACAAGTGAAAGAATACCACAGTTTACCACTTGCAGGTTGCTTCCGCTTGGAGCTGAGTTTATCGGTTCGCAGTGCCTTATTAGGTGAGTTTAAAGAGGGCGTCCGTTCTCGGCTTATTGACCGGGATGGCGAACCTAACTGGATGTTTAACAATGTCAGTGAAGTCGATGAAGATATCATCGATACCTTGTTTACCTCACTTTGGCCGGATGACGAACATCCGCTTGCTGATTTGGGTGAACAAACACTAGGTCAATAAGGAGAATGATCATGAGTACCATCGCATTTATCGGTTTAGGAAGAATGGGGCATCCGATGGCGCAAAACTTATTAGCGTCTGGATTTAACGTGCAAGTATTTGATGTCGATAGCGAAGCGGCAAAGCAACTTGCACCTTTTGGTGCGGTGGTGGCGAGCTCTATCGAGGAAGTCGTGGATGGTGCAAGCACGGTCATCACGATGCTACCAGCAGGATCTCACGTTCGTTCCGTGTATCTTGGCGACTTACACGGCGGCGTAGGTGTCCTCAATCTTGTCTCGCCAAGTACCTTGATGATTGATTGTTCAACCATTGATCCGGACTCTGCGCGATTAGTCGCCAATGAAGCGGCAAATAAACGCGTGTTGTTTGTCGACGCGCCCGTTTCGGGGGGCGTTGCTGGCGCTAAAGCGGCGACATTAACCTTTATTGTTGGTGGTTCGGATCAAGCGTTTTCTAAAGCCAATGCGATTTTGCAGTATATGGGAAAAAATGTTTTCCATGCTGGCAAAGCAGGCGATGGTCAAATGGCTAAAATCTGTAACAACCTTATGCTCGGCATTTTAATGTCTGGTACGTGCGAGGCATTAAACCTAGGTATCGATCATGGACTCGATCCAAAAGTGCTATCAAACATCATGCTGCAAAGCTCTGGCCGAAATTGGGCATTGGAGCTTTACAATCCTTGCCCAGGCGTGATGGACAGTGCGCCAGCCAGTCACGATTACCAGCCGGGCTTTATGAGCAAACTCATGCTAAAAGATCTCGGCTTGGGGTTAGATGCGGCGTTACAAACACATTCTTCGGTTCCGATGGGGTCGTTAGCGCGCAACTTATATTCTTTCCACAACGCGAGCGGCCACGGCGAGCTCGATTTCTCAAGCTTATTTGAGTTATACAAGAGTAAGAAAGGCTAGACCGAGTTTTGTGACAAACCAGCCCGAGATGGTGACCTAAAACGCGCATCATTTCGGCCAACTTAGACTGGTTGAGATAGAGAACATTACGAGCTATGGAGTGCACCAATATGGACATAAAAAGTAGTGTTATTGCCATTACAGGAGCAGGGCAGGGGCTTGGGCAAATGATGGCCATTACCCTTGCTCAAGCTGGCGCTGATTTAGCGTTGTTGGATGTAAACGCCAGTGGCTTAATGGAAACACAAGAGCAGTGTCGAATGCTGAGTGCGAAAGCGTTGACATATCAAGTGGATGTCACCAACGAAATCGATGTTGAAACCACGTTTGAAGCGATTATCCAAGATTTTGGTCAACTCAATGGGTTAGTCAATAACGCTGGCGTGTTAAGAGATGGGTTACTTGTAAAAGCAAAAGATGGCGTGATCAGTAAGATGTCTTTGGATCAATTCAATTTGGTCATGAACGTTAACGTGACAGGAACATTTTTGTGTGGGCGTGAAGCTGCCGTCAAGATGATTGAGAGTGGCTCCCGAGGCGTTATCATCAATATTTCTAGTGTTGCGAGAGCAGGGAATATCGGACAAACCAATTATTCTGCATCTAAAGCGGCGGTCGCGACCATGGCGACAACATGGGCTCGTGAGCTCGCAAGATACGGTATTCGCGCGGCGGCGGTTGCACCAGGTGTAGTTCATACCGCGATGGCAGAGCAAATGAAACCCGAAGCCATAGAGCGACTAGAAAAGATGATCCCAGTTGGCAGGATGGGCGAAACAAGCGAAATCGCGCATGCAGTAAAATACATTATTGAGAGTGATTACTTTACTGGCAGGGTTTTAGAAGTGGATGGCGGCATTCGTATGTAAGTGACTACTGAAATAAGGCTCTGATAGACCTGAATAATAAGTTTCTTTCCATTTCAGCATTTTCTATGTTGTGGAGTGCCAATTCTGCGCAACCCAAATGTATTTACAACTTATGTTTGGATTTACCTTGAGAATGATTTCTCACAATCCAATAAAGAGATGTAAATACCACTCAAATATTAAGTGAAATCATTAATTTGATGTTGATCACACTTTTGGTTTTTTAGTTTCCGCTTCTCATTAAGGCTATCTGCGTAAATGAAGTTGATAGTCAGTCTCATCAATTTTAAGTTTCAACTATTTGTTTTTAAATAATTAATTGTTGAAGCACGAGAAATTCGTGTTGAGGTTAATATTCTATTTAAAGTGTGTAACTTCCATTAATGGAAGGTTAGTTTCCAGTTGTGGCTAATGAGCTTTAACTTTTTACTCCTCATAATGCGCCAAATGTAACATAGTGTTTCAAAGTGTAACAATAAACTCACACTAAGAGTGTGGTTTTGATCTCCACTCAATTCCGTTTTGTTTCGCTCTGAACCCGACGTTACTCATGCTCAACACATAAACATTCTAATGACTATAACAACTGGTTCTTGGCTTGATACCAATCGTATCGTAGCAAATAACGGTTCATTCTAGCTGGTTAAATGCTTGATGACGAAGTTGAAAAATTGTAAGTAGAATAACTACTTATCGAAGTTTCTTCTTGTTCTCATACATTACCTCTGCGCAATTTGTGAGCTCTTATTTACTTTGATTGGCATCTGTTTTGAAACCAGACAACCATCGAGAAAGTTAATGGAAGCCTCAAGATATAAACGCATCTTGTCGAGGGGAAGTTTGGCGTCCGTCATACTTATGCTCTCAGGATGTAATTCAGCTTTACTTGACCCCAAAGGTGCCATTGGTGTGCAAGAAAAAGAGTTAATTATTACTGCTCTTTTGCTGATGTTGATCGTTGTAATCCCTGTGATTTTAATGACGATTTACTTCGCTTACCGATACCGCGCCTCTAATACTGAAGAAGAGTACGCACCCGAGTGGTCACACTCGACCAAAATCGAAGTGGTGGTATGGACAATTCCAATCATCATCATTGCGATTCTTGCGACGATCACATGGCGTTCGACTCATGAACTAGAGCCATCCAAACCTTTGGAAAGTGATGTTAAACCAATGACCATCGAAGTGGTGTCACTCGATTGGAAATGGTTGTTCATCTATCCAGAGGAAAACATTGCGACGGTGAACTATGTGGCGTTCCCGAAAGACGTGCCAGTGCAGTTCAAACTGACTTCGGACAACATCATGAACGCGTTTTTCATCCCTCGCTTAGGTACACAGATCTACGCGATGCCAGGAATGGTAACCAAGCTCAACCTCATAGCGAACCACGAAGGTGACTATAAGGGTTTTGCATCGAACTACAGCGGCGAAGGCTTTTCGCAAATGAAGTTCACAGCTTCAGCAATGTCTGATCGTGCTGCGTTCCTAAATTGGGTGCAGAAAGTGAAGGCGAGCCCTGATCGTATTGAAGATTGGGAGCAATACAGCTCACTGGCAGCGCCAAGTATCGCAGAGCCAGTCACTTTGTTCTCTAGCGTTCCTCCGTTCTTGTTCACCGACGTTGTGACTCAGCATCCTGGTTCAATGAACTGTTTGCCTGAAAACCAAGGATAATCGTAATGTTTGGAAGATTAACTCTTGATTCAGTTCCATTCCACGAACCTATTATCGTCATCACCCTAGCGGTTGTGGCGCTGGTTGGTTTAGCCGTAGTTTACGCGGTGACCAAAGCCGGAAAGTGGCAATATTTGTGGAATGAATGGTTTACTTCAGTAGACCATAAAAAACTTGGCTTCATGTACATCGCAGTAGCGATGGTGATGCTTGTTCGTGGTTTTGCTGACGCAGTCATGATGCGTAGTCAGCAACTCCTTTCTTCTGCGGGTGAAGCAGGTTACTTACCACCGCATCACTACGATCAAATTTTTACTGCCCATGGCGTGATCATGATCTTCTTCGTAGCGATGCCATTGGTCATTGGTCTGATGAACATCATCGTGCCATTGCAGATTGGTGCGCGTGACGTAGCTTTCCCGTATCTGAATAACTTGAGCTTCTGGCTGTTTGTTGTAGGTGTCATCCTAACAAACATGTCTCTCGGCTTAGGTGAATTTGGTCGTACCGGCTGGTTGGCGTATCCGCCGCTTTCAGGTATTGAGGCTAGCCCAGGAGTCGGGGTCGACTATTGGATTTGGGCGCTGCAGATATCAGGTGTTGGTACGACGTTAACAGGCGTGAACTTCTTCGCGACCATTTTGCGTATGCGTACACCGTCTATGCCAATGATGAAGATGCCAGTTTTCACTTGGGCGTCTCTGTGTGCAAACATTTTGATCATCATTTCATTCCCAATCCTAACGGTGACTATCGCTCTGCTTACGCTGGATAGATACCTAGGCATGCACTTCTTTACCAATGATCTTGGCGGCAACGTAATGATGTACGTCAACCTGATTTGGGCTTGGGGTCACCCAGAAGTGTACATTTTGATCTTGCCAATTTTTGGTGTGTTCTCAGAAGTCACCGCAACCTTCTCACGTAAAAAGTTGTTCGGTTACACATCGCTAGTTTGGGCTACCGTAGTTATCACGATTCTTGCGTTTGTCGTTTGGCTACACCACTTCTTTACGATGGGGTCTGGCGCGAACGTAAATGCCTTCTTCGGTATTGCCACGATGATCATTTCTATCCCAACAGGGGTGAAGATCTTCAACTGGCTATTCACGATGTACAAAGGCCGCATCCGCTTTACGACGCCAATGATGTGGACGGTGGGCTTCCTTATCACCTTTACTGTTGGTGGTATGACGGGCGTACTAATGGCTGTTCCGGGTGCAGATTTCGTTCTGCATAACTCAGTATTCCTTATCGCTCACTTCCACAACGTTATCATCGGTGGTGTGGTGTTTGGATGTTTCGCTGCGATCACTTACTGGTTCCCGAAAGCGACCGGTTTCACCATGAATGAAACTTGGGGCAAACGCGCGTTCTATCTTTGGATTATTGGTTTCTTAATGGCGTTCTTACCGCTTTACGCGCTGGGCTTCATGGGGATGACTCGTCGTTTAAGCCAAGACATCAACCCAGAATACTTCCCACTGTTGTCGATTGCCGCAGCAGGTACGGTTGTGATTGCGCTGGGCGTATTGTCTCAGTTCATCCAAATTTACGTGAGTATCCGTGACCGCGAGCAAAACCGTGATCTAACTGGTGACCCGTGGGGTGGTCGTACTCTTGAGTGGGCAACATCGTCTCCACCGCCGTTCTACAACTTTGCGCACCTACCAAAAGGTGATGTGCTGGATGCCTTCTGGTACCAGAAACAAAGTGGCGAGTTCGATCCAACTAAAGAAGTGGAATACGAACGTATTCATATGCCAAAAAACACGGCAACAGGCATCTACGTGTCGGCTTGGTCGCTCCTATTTGGCTTCGGCATGATTTGGTACATCTGGTGGCTAGCGGCGGCAAGTTTGGTCGGTATTATCGTGACGTGTATTCAGCATAGCTATAACGATGATGTGGATTACTACGTGGAAGTTGAAGAGATCAAAGCAATTGAGGCTGAACGTCGAGCTCAGCTTGAAGAAGCGAAGAAAAACTCAGTGAAAGACAGCGAAAGTAAAGATGATCTGGAGGTGACGTATGCAAACTAATATCGCAGCACATCACGACCATGATCACCACCATGACACGAATGGCAACAAGCTATTTGGCTTCTGGGTTTACCTGATGAGTGACTGTGTATTGTTTGCGACCTTGTTCGCGACTTACGCTGTGCTGTCGAGCAATTCAATTGCGGGCCCAACAGGTAAAGACATTTTCGAACTCCCATTCGTGTTTGTCGAAACCATGCTGCTGCTGTTTAGCAGTATCACATTTGGTTTTGGCATTATCGCGATGAAGCGCAACAACGTTGCTGGTCTCAAACGCTGGATGTTAGTCACGTTCGCGCTTGGTCTTGGCTTTATCTGTATGGAGGTCTATGAGTTCCATCACCTGATTGAAGAAGGCTATGGGCCACAAACAAGTGCATTCCTGTCGGCATTCTTTACGTTGGTTGGTACGCACGGCCTGCACGTAACCTTTGGTCTGATTTGGTTAGCGGTAGCGTATCATCAACTGTCGACGAAAGGTCTGAACGACAATATGGCAATGCGCTTTAACTGCTTAAGCCTATTCTGGCACTTTCTAGATATCGTTTGGATTTGTGTCTTTACCATCGTTTACTTACTGGGGGTAATGTAATGGATCAACATGTAGAAACCAGTTCGTCAGATTACGTGAAAGGCTTTATTGCCTCACTGATTCTGACGGTAATTCCGTTCTACTTTGTTTGGACGAAATCATTACCAGATACAACGACCTATGCGATTCTATTTGGATGTGCATTAGTGCAGATATTTGTTCACTTTAAATACTTCTTGCACATGGAAACAAAAACATCCGACGGACGTTGGAACCTTGTATCACTGATGTTTACCGCCATTGTTGTACTTATCCTTATCGCTGGCTCGGTATGGATCATCTACAACATGAACGTCAACATGAAGTTGTAGGTCAAGGTATGCTGAAAAGTTATTTGTCTATCACTAAACCGGGCATTATTTTCGGCAACCTGATTTCTGTTGCGGCGGGGTTCTTCCTCGCCGCAAAAACAGAACCAGCCAGTCTAATGCTGTTCGTTACGACGTTAGTTGGTGTTGGGTTAGTCATCGCTTCAGGTTGTGTGGTGAATAATATTTTCGATCGTGATATCGACCAGAAGATGGCACGTACACGAAATCGTGAAACAGTGAAAGGCAACATCAATATCGATATTGCGTTTGTTTATGCACTTGCTTTATTGCTGGTAGGAACCGCACTGTTATTTATCCGAGTGAACCCACTATCCGCTGTCGTCGTGTTGCTTGGCTACGTGTATTACGTGTTCTTTTACACGATGTGGTACAAACGTAACTCGGTGTATGGAACCTTAGTGGGAAGTATCTCAGGCGCAGTTCCGCCATTGGTGGGTTACTTAGCGGTAACAAACTTCATTAGCTTGGAAGCGATTTTACTCTTTACCATGTTCTGTCTCTGGCAAATGCCGCACTCGTATGCCATTGCCATGTTCCGCATGCAAGACTACCGAGAAGCCGGGATTCCCGTATTGCCACTTAAAGAAGGCATTCATAAAGCGCATCGACACATGAAAGCGTATGTCGTAGCGTTTGGAGCAGTATCGTTGGGGTTATTTTTACTAGGTGAAGCAGGGTATGAATACTTAGCAGTTGCAGCGGTTGTTTGCTTTATGTGGACGAAAGTGACCTTTCGCAGCATTGATGACAACAACTACATCGCTTGGTCAAAGTCGGTGTTTAAAGTCTCACTGCTAGTGGTGATGGGGATTAGTGGTGTGCTTGGCGTCGAGTTGATTCCTCTAGCTCTGTAACAACCAAACCTAAGCGTTTGCTAAGCGCCAATATCTTTTGCTGCTGAATGCATGAATGACCTTACCTAGAAGTAAGGTCATTTAACTTTCTATTGTCCTTTATTTTCCCTGTTTTTCCTGTTCCTCCTCTAGCTTCACTATCACGTATTCATATCTAAAAGCAAAAACAACCAGTGTGTAAAACATAGTAGATCGCGCGTTTCCGCTGACTCGTAATAATGTCAAGAGATAGCGACGATTAAGCTAAAAAGTATAAACAGCGCAATAACTCTACTTACCATATGAGAATTCAATATCGATAGTTTGTAATGTAAACATTTGGGGTAGTGCTAGTTCCCATAGCAGCATACAAACTAACAATGCGAATGTTTAAGTTGAATCACCAGCTAGCGAAATACACAAGTTTTACGACTGAAAGTGGGTGAGGAAGCATCTTAACTCCAGTGAAATGAACACGATTAAGAATCATCCTTTTACATAGTCTAAAAACTCACTAAACATTAACCCAGATTAAAGTTTTGTCGTCTCCGAGGCATTAAGGTGCGCCTGTAGTTTGCAGGTCTCAAGGATTCAGAGAAGGAACAGCCATACATCGTGTATCGCTGTTCCTTTTTCGTTCTTGTTTACTTGCGAAAAGATAAAACATAAAGACAACTTTAAGAGGACTGGTTTTGAGCATTTTGTTTTCCGAAGCCCGCATTGGCAACATGATCCTAAAGAACCGTTTTGTGCGAAGCGCAACGTGGGAGAACATGGCGACCGAAGATGGTCACATGACGGTAAAGCTTTACGATATTTACGAAACGCTTGCGAAAGGGGAAGTTGGGCTTATTGTCACGGGTTATGCCAATATCGTTGAAGAAGAGAAACCCAACGCAGGTATGATGGGGATCTACAACGACTCTTTTATTGAAGAATACAAAAAGCTAACAGAGCTAGTACATCAACAAGATTCTAAAATCGTGATGCAAATTGCTTACGGTGGCACCAAAACCACCCATAACGTCGGTGAGCGTGTCATCTTCGCTCCGAGTGACGTGCCTGAGCGTGGTACAAATACGCAAGGCAAAGCGATGACAAAGGACGAAATAGACTACATCGTAAAGGCATTCGCATTGGCGAGTAAACGTGCTCAAGACGCTGGTTTTGACGGCGTAGAGATTCATGCGGCGCACACTTATTTAATTAACCAGTTTTTAAGCCCGTACTATAATCGTCGAGAAGACGAATATGGTGGTGACTTAGAAAATCGCATGCGCTTTCTTTTAGAAATTTATTCTGAAACCAGAAAGCTGGTTGGAAGCGAATTTCCCATCCTCGTAAAACTGACGGCAACAGAGTTCTTTGACGGCGGTTTAACGTTCGATGAAACTCGCGTCGTCTGTAAGAAACTTGAAGAAGTAGGCGTTGATGCGATCGTCGTGTCTGGCAATATTCACGGCAAAGCAAACGAACTTGTTGGTCAAACGTTCGATGGTTACACACTACAAGAAGAAGGTTACTTTCACGAATATGGTCACGTGATCAGTCAGGACGTTAGCATACCGGTGATTACTGTCGGCGGGCTGAGCGACATTGATGCGATTGAGAAAATTGCAGAAAACACAGATATCCAATTTTTTGCTGTGTCACGCCCTTTATTGGCTGAGCCGCAGTTGATCAAACGTTGGAAAGAAGGCAATCGCGCACCAGTAGATTGCGAACGTTGCTCAAAGTGTCGTACCAAGCGTGGTAACTTTTGCGTGGTGTATAAGAACCGAAATCGTCGCAAAAAATAAAACGAAGCGACTACACAAATACAAATTAGCCTCCACTCTGAATATGGAGGCTTTTAATTATCCGCATGTTAATCGAACCATTATTTATCTTCTTTTTGATAGTTTAAATAATGCACACAAAGATCGTGAAATGCTTTAGCTTGAGGCGAGATCGTGCGATCGGTTAACGTAAATATACCAATTTGCCTTTCAAGTGGTGGATCGATAAGCGGAATCCAAACCAAGCGTGTTTCATTGGTTGGGAAAGCAAGCTTCGGTAGGGTCGTGACACCAATCCCAAGTTCTAAGACAGAAAATAGCGAAGTAATATTTTCGACCGAATAGAGCGCTTGCTGACTCAGAGCTCTTGCTGGGGTTGGATCTAGAAGTGTACAAGTGCCGTTACGGATAAAGGGTTGTTCCAACAAAGTTTGCCACTCGATTCCTTCTGGATGACTCGCAATAGGGTTGTCCTTTAAACACACCACGCCTATTGGATCGGCTAACAGCGGTGTAAAGTCAATGCCGCCCTCATCGAGGTGAGAGGGGTTACCGAGCGCTAAGTCGACTTCACCGGAGAGTAGGCGAGCCTCGACGCCAGCGGCATTATCGTCTATCAAGCTTACTTCTACATTTGGATACTGTTCGCAAAAGGCGCCCAACACGCTAGGAATGAGCTTCGCTGCAACAGAAGGAACGCTCGCAATTCGCACTCTCCCTTGCTGTCCGGCAGCGGCTGCTTTGAGATCGTTGTCTAGTGCACTGTAGATATTGAGAAACTGAACCACTTTGGGAAGACAAATTTCACCAAACGGGGTCAATTTGGTTTTGTTTCCGGGTTCAAACAGCGTTTGCCCTAGAATTTTTTCAAGCTCTTTTATCGATGTTGACAGTGCCGCCTGAGAACGATTTGCACGATGTGAAGCGGCTCGAAAGCCTCCTTCCTCGACTACCATCACAAAATGCATTAATTGTTGAAGCTTAATACTCATCCCTAATGCCTCTTAATCCCTTTATTTACGTTATTTTAAACAGAGTGATAAGTTTAATTTATCAAATGTCAAAAATTTACCGTTAGATTTATCGCCTGTCAATGTGCATCATTTAACCATATTGAAACAAAGCTGTTACAAAGGTTGAAAGGCACGTGAATACTCCTACTAAAAAACACCCAGTTAAAACCAGTCTATTTGCTTCTAAAGCGCCGCTTGAATGGGCGATAGTCAACAACGAAACCCTGTATACGGCTCAAATTCCTATTGATGACACAGGCGCGGTTGTGGAAGGCGGTATCGAAGCACAAACACGTCAAACCTTTAACAATCTCATTCACACCCTGGAGTGTGCAGGGGAGTCTTTGGACTCGGTGTTGCAGGTCCTGATTTATGTGACTGATAGAGAATACTTAAAGACCGTTAACCAAGTGTACGCGGAATATTTTGAAGCACCGTACCCAAATCGCGCCGCCATGGTGGTTGCAGGGTTAGCGCGAGAAGAGATGTTGGTGGAGTTTGTCGTCTACGCGTCGGCAAGCCAACCAGAATAAATCCAATAAGAACAATTAGAGATCAGTGAGTGGGTGGCTTGCCATCACAAATCGGAAGAACAAGGAAAGAACCATGACTTTTATTAACAATGTTCAAGCAGAAAAATCCCTCTATATAGCGGGTGAGTGGCAATCGGGCATGGACACCATCGCCAATATTAACCCTTCTGATATCAGCGAAAACATTGGCGATTTCGCACAAGCGAGTGTGTCGCAAGTAGAGCAAGCGATTCAAGCGGCTAAATCAGCGCAGCCAGAGTGGGAAAAAACACCAATCGAGCGCAAGCAAGCAGTGCTACAAGCGATTGGTGATGAGCTCATTGCACGATGTGACGAATTGGGCACCTTACTTTCGCGTGAAGAAGGTAAGCCATTTGCTGAAGGTCGAGGTGAGATATACCGTGCTGGCCAATTCTTCCAATACTTTGCTGCTGAGGTTCTGCGTCAAATTGGCGATAACGCTGCTTCCGTCCGTCCAGGTGTCTCCGTTGAAGTTACTCGTGAAGCCGTCGGCGTTATCGCCATTATCTCTCCTTGGAACTTTCCAACAGCAACAGCGGCTTGGAAAATCGCGCCAGCACTTGCGTTTGGCAACAGCGTCGTCTGGAAGCCTGCCAACCTAACCCCAGCAAGTGCCGTTGCGCTGACAGAGATTATCCATCGCCAAGGTTTACCTGCCGGCACGTTTAACCTCGTTTTGGGTAGCGGTTCGCAAGTCGGTAATACCCTTATTAATTCGAAGGAAGTGAACGGCGTGAGCTTCACTGGTTCTGTGGGCACTGGCCGTAAAGTTGCAGCGGCAACGGCACCAAATTTTGTGCGTTGTCAGCTAGAGATGGGTAGCAAAAATGCGCTCGTAGTGGCAGATGATGCAGACATTCAGATTGCTGTCGAAGCGACAATCGCAGGCTCATTCTCGGGTGCAGGTCAAAAGTGCACCGCGTCTTCTCGTCTTGTGGTTATGGACGGAATTCACGACGCGTATGTTGAGGCGCTAATCAAACGCATGAGCGAACTTAAAGTGGGTCACGCTCTAGAAGAGGGCGTATTCATGGGCCCTGTTGTTGATGGTAACCAGCTGAATGCGAACTTTGAGTGGATCGAAAACGCACGCCAAGCAGGCGCGGAGCTGGCTTTCGGTGGTGAGCGTCTGAGCCTAGAGCATGACGGTTACTACATGTCACCAACTCTGTTTTTAAATACACAGAATGGCTGGGAAGTGAACCAAGAAGAAGTCTTTGCGCCAATGGCGAGCGTGATTCGCGTTTCTGATCTGGATGAGGCAATTGCAGTCGCGAACGATACGCGCTTTGGCCTGACAGGCGGCATTATCACGCAAAGCCTGCGCAATAGCGCGATCTTCAAACAGCAAGTCCAAACGGGCTGCGTCATGGTTAACTTGCCAACTGCGGGTACAGATTATCACGTGCCATTTGGTGGCCGTAAAGAATCTAGCTTTGGCCCTCGTGAGCAAGGTCAGTACGCCAAAGAGTTCTACACCGTGGTGAAAACCGCTTATCAGCGCCCTTACTAAGAACAGCAGGGTAGCTGATGGTGTCAGCTGCCCGCACGAAAAGGCTAAGAAATTGTTTAAGGAGTGGTTATGTACCAACAACGGATTGTGATTGACGGATTGCAGTACTGCAATTGGGATCGAGAGTATTTCCAAACGCTTAAGGCGAGTGGCATTACCGCCGTTCATGCCACCATCGTCTACCACGAAACTGCGCGCGAAACCTTAACGCGTTTTGCTGAGTGGAACTTGCGCTTCGAGCAAAATGCGGACCTCATCATGCCTATTTATTCAATGGCAGATGTAGAAAAAGCCAAAGCAGAAGGCAAAGTCGGCATCTTCTTCGGCGCGCAAAATTGCTCACCTATCGATGATGAAATTGGTCTGATTGAAGTGATGCGCCGCCAAGGTCTGCTGATCATGCAACTGACCTACAACAACCAAAGCTTACTGGCGACAGGTTGTTACGAACAAAACGATTCCGGCGTAACTCGCTTTGGTAAGCAAGCGATTGAAGAGATGAACCGAGTCGGAATGATCATTGATATGTCCCACAGTGCAGAGCGTTCGACGTTGGAAGCCATCGATCTTTCTTCGCGTCCAATTTGTATCAGCCATGCTAACCCGACTTTTGCGCATGACGCACTGCGCAACAAGTCCAACACCGTGATCAAAGCACTGACGGAGCGCGGTGGTTTGATTGGATTCAGTTTATATCCGTTCCATTTGCCAAATGGCAGCCAGTGCACGTTGGATGATTTCTGCCAGATGGTTGCGAAAACCGCAGACATGTTTGGCGTTGACCATTTAGGTATCGGTAGCGATTTGTGCCTAAATCAGCCGCAACAAGTGTTGGAGTGGATGCGCAACGGGCGTTGGTCAAAAGCGATGGATTACGGCGAAGGTTCAGCAAGTAACTCGGGATGGCCAGATGCGCTGCCATGGTTCTGCGGCAGCGCAGGGATGGAGAACATCTACAACGGATTAATGGGTCACGGATTCAGTGAATCTGAGGCTGGAAAAATATTGGGTGAAAACTGGTTCAACTTCCTTAAAGAAGGATTAGAGCCTATTTCATAGCATTCCCCAAAGTAGGAACCGCCTGCCCACATAATAACAATACGGCAGGCGTAAAACTCACATTTGTAGCCAGTCTTTGGCTGCTGCAAAGAACCTCTGGAGCCAGAGTATGTCTGATTTAACCAATAGCATGAAAGCTTCCACGATGAGCGTGTCATCGGGCAAGTCAAAAGCAAAACACAACACATCAACAACAGAAAACACGACGGACAAATTAGGACTGAATAACCCGGCCTTTTGGTATAGCGGTGGTTTCATCGCGTTGTTCGTTGCTATTGCACTTTATGACGGCGAGCTGTTATCTACGATCGTTAACGCCGGTTTTAGCTGGGCAGTTCAGGTGTTTGGTCCATACTGGCAGTTACTGCTGCTTCTCACTTTTCTTATTGGTCTTGGCTTGGCTGCAGGGCGAACAGGCAAGGTGATGTTGGGCGGGATTGCAAAACCAGAAATGGATTCTTTCCGCTGGATGGCGATTATTTTCTGTACCTTATTGGCTGGTGGTGGTGTTTTCTGGGCCGCGGCTGAGCCTATCGCGCATTATGTTAGCCCACCTCCTCTATACGGCGCGCAAGATAACCCGCAGCAAGGTGCGGTGAATGCGTTGTCGCAATCCTTTATGCACTGGGGCTTTCTAGCTTGGGCGATTGTAGGTAGCTTAACTTCCATCGTGGTGATGCACCTACATTACGACAAAGGTTTACCACTAAAACCCCGTATTTTGCTTTACCCAGTCTTGGGCGAACGAGCACTTAAAGGCCAACTCGGTGCATTGATTGACGCATGCTGCATTATCGCGGTAGCCGCGGGCACCATTGGTCCAATTGGGTTTCTGGGCTTGCAGGTTAGCTACGCGTTAAATGCGTTGTTTGATATCCCTGATGGCTTTACCACTCAGCTTATCATCATCTTGTTTGCGATTGCGCTTTACACCTTGTCAGCACTCAGTGGATTAAGCCGAGGCATGCAACTGCTTAGTCGTTACAACGTGATTCTGGCAATGGCATTGATGGTTTACATCCTGTTTTTTGGTCCGACGAATTTTATCTTTAACGGATACATTCAAGGTGTAGGAAGCATGTTGGATAACTTTATCCCAATGGCGACTTATCGCGGTGACGAAGGTTGGCTAAGTTGGTGGACAGTATTTTTCTGGGGCTGGTTCCTGGGTTATGGTCCGATGATGGCAATCTTTATTGCGCGTATTTCCCGTGGTCGAACTATTCGCCAAGTTATTTCCACCATCAGTATTGTGGCTCCGTTAACCACCTGTTTTTGGTTCACGATTGTGGGCGGCTCAGGTCTTGCGTTTGAAATTGCTGAACCGGGTAGCGTGAGTGCGGCGTTTGAGGGCTTTAACTTGCCAGGTGCTTTGCTTGCAGTGACTCAGCAACTACCAATGCCAATGCTGACTTCAATTCTATTTCTGATTTTAACCACGATCTTCATCGTCACGACGGGCGACTCAATGACCTACACAATCAGTGTCGTGATCAGTGGTGAAACGGAGCCGAATGCGATCATCCGTACCTTCTGGGGAGTAATGATGGGTGTGACGGCATTGATCCTAATTTCCCTTGGCTCTGGCGGCATCTCTGCTCTGCAATCTTTCATTGTTATTACCGCGGTTCCGGTTTCGTTGATTCTGTTACCGTCACTTTGGAATGCGCCACAAATTGCAATCAAAATGGCGAAAGAGCAAGGGCTATAACAATTATTCAATTCAAACAACGTGGAGCTTGTGCGGGTGTTTTCCTCCTGCATCCGCACAAACCCTAGTATTCTTACAATAACAAATAGGTGGTGAGCAAAATGGATGCACATCGTTCTACTTATACGGAAGCAACTATGCGCGATGCAGCGATTGTCATGGCAGCCGAAAGGCTTGGCGCAATGCACCAAAACCGAATCAGCTTTGTTCGCAGTCTGATTCGTAATATGGCAAGCCAAAACTGGCAAGTAACCAAGCATGAGTGGCAGCTTTGTCCTCGTGGTTATGGTCATGTGATTTACAAATTGACCACGCCAGAGCACGTTTATCATTTGGTGGTATTCTGTGATGAAATTGCCGACGACGAGCGTAATGATCGCGTAATTGCTGAAAAGTGGGACGTCACATTTGCACTGGTTCAAGGCGATGTTGATGTTACTTTGTTGGAAAGATTGCGAGAAAATGTACCGCTGCAAGAAGCGGGACGTAATCCAAACAACGTACTTGTTCTTGCTCGCGCAAACAAAAGTGTGCGCGTGTTTGAGCACATTGTTAGCGCGCTTTCTCAAGGCGAGCAGCCTGAGCCGAAAGAGTTAGCGGAAGTGGGTTATATCCTGCGTACCACAGCTGTTTATGGTAACGGAAAGTTTGGTATCGCCGATTTCAAACTGTTAGAGAACAACTCAGATTTCAGCCAGTCTTTTAGTGCGCAAATGTGTGCCGTATATATGTTGCGTGAATTCAGCCTAGATTGGGTGCACTATCTGGCACTTCAACAAGGTGGCGACAAGGCGGTGGCTTTGCATCGTGGCTTGCAGCGCTACCTTGGTGTCGGCAATGCTACTGGCTTAGGCATGGCTCCATACTTGATTAATCACCCGTGCATCGTTGACCAATGGATGACCTCTCGCGAACGTGCGGTAGCGCGAGTCTTTGCGATGCCATGTGAAGCGTCGTTCCATGCTCCTTTGCAAGGATTGCTGCAAAAAGCACAGCGTCATTTAGAGCAAGTCATCACCATCAATGAACATCAAGACAGGCTCAATCATCAAGCGATAGCAGACATCAAACAACTGCTATCGGAGCTAACAACGTTAATGGCATTACATCCGCACTGGGCGAGTTTGGTCGAGCATAAGAAAACAATGAGTGTGGAAGCCCAAGAAATCCTCACCTCTTGCTTGATCGAACTCTACCCATCTTTAGTGGATGAATTTGCTAGCCAAATGAATACGGATGAAATGTTATCTATTCCGGGCGGGAAAAAGATCCAAGATTTACTGGAAGTGTTGCAAAGCAAGTACCGCTGGGCGATTGATGCGGATTACTCACTAGCTGAGAACAACTACTGGTTCTGGTATCGCTCACAAGACAAAGAAGAGCCAAGGCTTGGTGTCCGCGGGGAAGAGGCTGGAGAAGAAAAAGAACTGCCGCTTGATATTGGCAGACAAGTGAATCGCTTGTACCAGGCCTTGCTTGACTGTGATGTAGAAATGTCTGTAGCAGAGTTTCTATTGCAAAAACCGGCTTATCGTTCGATCACACGTCGCGTATGGACGTTAGGCAACCGTGCGATGGGGGATATTCAAATGAATGTGCTGCGTAAAGATGCGTTACCAATGCACTTACTGCGCTGTAAATTGGCGATCTTTGGTGCGACTAAGTTTGATCCGCGCTCGGATCGTTGGGTTCGAGTAACTTTCTTCCAAGGTGCGCCGTTGTTAGATGAAATTCACGACCCTAAACTGGCAGACACGTGGATTTTCCCTAGCATGCCGCCGCGTGACGAAATTGCGCAAAGTGACAATCAAAAAATCAACGGAGGATTTGCATTATGATCGTCTCTCACAACGAATTGGTGGCCGCGGTTAATAAGGCATTTCTTGGCATGCGCCGTCACTGTGGTGAGGCGGACGTCATTGCGAACATGGTGGCGGACTTGCAAATGGTTGGCTTACATGGAGTTCGCCATTTTAATAACGCCAGTCTGTTTCTTGGGTTAGATTCAGACTGCGCCGTATCGGTGACCAACAGCACACCGTCAAGCATAGAGGTAGAACTGCACAACGGGAGTGTAGCGTGTCATTTACCCGCTGTGTTGGATTTCGCGCTCGAGAAAATGATCAACCGTAAGTCGATTACCATTACGTTGAAACAGTGTCATAACCGTTGGCTGGGTTTCAGTGAGTTGTTGAAGCTCTCTGCGAAAGGCATTGCGTGTCGAGCACAGTGGGTCAATGGCTCAAGTCCCAAGCGAACGCTTTATGTGTTAAACCGTGGACGAATCGCACCAGAAGTCTTTTTCTCGGATCAGTTTGATGTGCATGATACGGATTTGCATAGTATGGTTATCGAGCTCTCCGTGAACGATTTCGATATCGAGAAAAGTGCACAAGGGTATACCACCCACATTGAAGGTGATGAGTTAAGCCGTACGCAACAAGCTTCTTGGCAAAATGGTATCTTTGTCGAAGACCAAGAATGGGAAACACTGAAACAAACCGCAACCGCGTTGCTGGTGGAGAACAGTGAGCGTTCTATGCTCGGTGCTGGTGGTGTGGTTTAAGCTATGAAAGGCGATGATTCCAAGTAGAAGTGATGAAGGCTGCTGTTTAGCGGCCTTTTTTGTGCGCGATGTTCAGTCACTTCTGAAGTTCAAAGACTATGATTACCGTTATCCGCAAGATGGATCAACACAGGTAAGAAAAATGGATCTGCAAGAGAATAAAAGAAATGCCATTGCGTTTTACGAAACCGCCTATCGAGGTAACCCAAGAAAGGCAGTTGAAGACTACGTAGGTGATGAGTACATCCAGCACAATCCATTAGTTGGAAATGGCCCCGAGGCTTTTATCGAGTATTTTGAGCGGATGCAAAATGAGTATCCCGATAAAGATATTACGTTTGTGCGAGCCATTGCTGAAGGGAATTTGGTGGCACTACACACTCACCAAACATGGCCTAATGATATTGAATACGTGACGATGGATTTCTTTCGTTTTGATCACAATGGGAAGATCGTTGAACATTGGGACGCTCTGCAAGAGATACCCAAAGAAACATTGAATGGTCACACCATGTATTAACGAGTCGTTGACGAGTCTCCCATGCCGTTTATTCAAACGGCATGGGAGGTTAAATGATTTGTGGCACTTTAAGTATTAATCATCAAAGCGCTTTTTCGATTCTCACCGCGACGTCTTCAGATACCCAGCCTTTCCACAAGTCAGGGTAGGTATTAAAGAAGTAAAACATCGCTTCTTCACCGTCCGCGTAGTTATCTTCCATCCAGGCCAGCATTTCACTCATTTGCTCGTTGGTAAATCCGCGTTTCTGCAAGTACGCGAATGCTTGGGGTTCTTTGCTCGCAAACGCCTCAGTTGTTACTGTGCGAACTGGAGAAGGTGGGTACATTGTTACTTTTGGTGAAGCGCAATCAGGCTGAGTGGTACAGTTGCGATACTCTTCCAAATCTGTTCCGCTACCAAAATCCACTTTGACCATATCATACTTGCCCAATACGGGTGTTGGTGACCAGTAGTAACCAAACCAAGGCATTTTGCGATCATAGGCTTTGGCGATGGTACCAGCTAGTGCAGCGCCAGAGCCTGGGTCAACCATCTCAAAGCCGTGCTCACTTAACCCTAATGCATTAAACAAGTGACCGGAGGTGATTTGGCATGTCCAACCAGCAGGGCAGCTATAGAACGCGAACTTGTCATCATCTTCTGGGTGTTCAAATAGTTTGGCGTGCTTGATGACGCCTTCTATCGTCGCGAGCTCTGGATACTGTTTTACCAGATAGGCGGGAACCCAAAACCCTTCTTCACCGCCATTGACAAGCGATTCACCAGCGATACGCAAGCGTTTATCCGCAATCCCTTTATCAAGTGCTTCTTTAATGCCGTTTGTCCATAACTCTGGCGCAACGTCAGGTTGCCCCTTTTCAATCATAGAGGTGCCTGTAGGAACGCTATCACCAGGGATCAATTCCGCATCACACTGGTAGCCTTCATTTAAGACAAATTGGTCGATGTGCGCCATTAAGCTGGCCGAATTCCAATTCATGTCTGCGATGGTTATTTTTCCGCATTCGTCCGCATTTGCATGAGTAGATAATGCTGATAGCAGCAGAACAGAGAGCATTGAAGGTGTCGTCTTCATGTGACTGAATTTCCTTGTCGTTGTCATTTACTTCAGTATATACATCGGTTTATAAAGATTCAGTGAACAAGTTTTTTTCAGTGACGTTAAGCATAAAAACGGCGATTTATGAAGCGTTTGGTGAGAAGGGTTTAAAGGGCGTTAATACAGCAAGAACATTCCTTCGTAGCCGCCGATCTCAATGTGAGAAACATAGTCGCCGATGTTACCGTCTTGATCTACAGGTCGCATAGGCTCTGGAAGCACGATTGTCATCTTCGGTGAGGTGAAATAATCGATATTCTTGCCAAAGAAATCAGTTCGATACAGAACTCGGCCTTTGGTGAATTCTCGGGCTAACACCATCTCTGTAGGGCCATGCATCACTACCGTATCGTCTGAGTGATACGCAAAGTACGTATGGGTTGGTAACAAATCGATAGCGCCTTTAGGCAAGTCAGGATGAGCCACTTTGCTCATAGAAGCATCTCCAATCACCGTGTAATCGGCGGAATAGGGCGTGCTGGTGGACATCATTAGCGGAGTCGCCTGATACCCCTCTGGTATTTGATTGGCAGGCTCTCCCAAATCAACGGCAAGCAAGGCGCTAGGTTGATAAGCAATATTCTTTGGTACGCCTGCCTTCCAGAAGTTGTCACTTGTTGTGTTATTACTTCCATATAAGTAGCCATTGTTCCACTGATTAAAGTAAATGCGCTCAGGGTGATAGTTTAAGTAGAACACCGCTAGTGCAGAGTATTGGTCCTGTTTCCAATTGTTTTCTGTGTTACCAAAGTATTGAACGCGACCATAACGCGTGGTCGCTTGATAAATCACTTTCTGGCCAGCTTTGGCGAGTGCAGAGTTATCCCAAAATTTAGCCAAGCCAGCATAGCCACTAAAGCCGGTAGCAGGGAAAAGGTAGTGCTCGCGCAAGTACAAGGAGCCAGCGTTAACCAAGTGGTTTTGCCCATTACGACCGAATAAGTTTGCCGTACCTATGTTGAGGCCAATTAACGCATCTTCATCCAGCGTTGCCAGTTTATTCAAGAACGCCGAGAATTGCGCTTTGTAAGCATCGTCAGCAGCTTGGCTACCCGCCACCAAACCAAGTTCATCCACTGTGCCTCCGGAATATATGTAGAACTGATTTGCACCGAGTAACTTATTCGTATCGTCGTTGTACGCACCATTTAAACCTTGTTTCGCCCATTTAGCTTGGTAAGAGTGGCGCATTGTATTGGCAAAAAAGGGATTGCCGAGATTGGTCAATGCCCAAGAAGAGGTTTGATTCCACATACGACCAAATGGAATAACGCGTGACTCCCAACGAAATCGTGCGGTTGCATTCTTATTCGAACGGTTTTTGTATTCATGCCAAGAAAGATAATTGTCTTGGTTTCGATCTGCAGATTTGTCGAAGCCACGAATTTTACGCCAGCGTTGAATGGTTTGACCTTCAGGTGTCTCCGTTGGTGCTCCTGAGATATTGACGGCAGGGAAGCTATCTTTGAGTTGAATGTTTTCGAGACGTGGGCGGTTTTCTATGTTGTCGTCATGCCAAGTAATTTTCGCAACGTAAAGGCGGCCGCCGTCGCGTAAAAAGGTGGAGCCAAAGTACTGACCGCCACCATAAGTTTTTCCGCTACCATCATGCGTTGTAGCGCGAACCCAATCCGAAGGAACAGACCAGTTTACTGTTTGGTCTTTGGTCATGCCCTGTGTTCTATCTTTCTTAATATCAAAGGGCTTCCACTCCGATATCTGACCAAACGAGTCGATGGCAGAAGGGTATTCAATCGTGAAGCTGCCGCCTTGAGCAAACTGAGAGAACGTAAAGGCTAAGCGGTCGAACTTCTCTGAGTGATAGACATAGAGGGCTCCACCATTATTCGCCTGGCCAAATACATCAGCATCCCATGGCGGTGGTTGATATAGCCAAAAACCGGCGTGGTCAGCGCTGGCGGTATAGCCAACGATCATCGGTTTTCGATTGAGTAGAGTATTCTCACCATGGCTTGAGTCGACTTCAGCTAGGATAGTGTCTTCAGAAAAGTGGAGAAAGAAATCTTCGTAGTCAATTCCATTCAGTTCTGCTTGGTTACGTATATCGTTTTCCAGCCAACCAGAGTTAAGTTCCAGCTTTTGGTTGTACATGTAACCAAGTGCTTGTACACGCTCATTATGACTTTTACTTTCGTAAGCGCCGAATAAGATATCAGCATAATCCAATTCCCATTCACGTGTAGCCGCAGCAGAGATAGGCTTATCTTGAAGATCAATACCCTGTTCATGCAATCCAGGTAACACGATTGCTGTTCTACTCCAAACGCTGGGTATAGAAAGTAAGCTCAGAGAAGCAAGTGCAATGAGAGAAAAACAATGCGACTTCAACATGGGGTTATCTCACTCATACTTAGATGACTCGAATTAAGGGCCAGAATACAAAGAGAAATTATAGTCTATTCACAAAGTCCTAATCAGGAACCCGCCGATAGAAGGTTTTACCGGAAATCGAGGGGGAAGCCCGGCAAAAATGAGAAGGTCTGCGTCGGGTGTAGTACGTTCAAAGACTCAAAATTCCGTCTACACAAGCACAAAAGTAACCAGAATTTTAACCTTGTTTCGATTGTCATCATATTGTTGGATTTTCATCAACAATTTCAGTTAAAACCAACTGATTAAACCAGTCACATTCTCTGTTGTATTGATTGCTTATCATACAAAAATTTAACAAAATTAATTTTTATACATTTTTATTGCATAAAAAATCCTTTTGAGTAATATAAATGCCAAGTGACAATTAATGCGGTATGTCAGCATGACTATTCAGGTAAGCGGAATCAATAAATCCTACGGTGAGACACAAGTGCTTCAAGATGTCAGCTTTAAGTGTGAAAGCGGCGAAACACTAGTGTTACTCGGTCCGAGTGGTGCAGGGAAGAGCTCTCTACTACGTGTTCTTAACCTTCTTGAAGGAGCGGATAACGGCCAGTTAAACATCGCTAATGACGCATTCGACTTTTCAACTGAAATCAAAGAGAAGCAAGGTTTAGCGCTTCGTCGTAAAGTGGGCATGGTGTTCCAACAGTACAACCTATGGCCGCATATGACAGTGATGGAGAACCTGATTGAGGCTCCGGTAAAAGTCGCTGGCATGGATAAAGAAGAAGCGAAGAAGCAGGCAATGCAAATTCTCGCGACGCTGCATTTGGCAGACAAAGCGGATGCATGGCCGATGCAACTTTCTGGTGGTCAGCAACAACGTGTGGCGATTGCTCGTGCATTGATGATGAAACCGGAAGTCTTGCTTTTTGATGAACCGACCGCTGCGCTTGATCCGGAAATTACTAACCAAGTCGTTAAGATTATTAAAAATTTAAGCGAAACCGGAATTACACAAGTAGTTGTGACGCACGAAGTGGATTTCGCCAAGAAAATCGCTAGTCACGTACTGTATTTAGAAAAAGGACACATCGTTGAGCACGGCACAAATGATTCGTTTTCTAACCCGCAAACCGCCCAGTTTGCTGACTACTTAAATCACTAAATCACGTTTTTAAAGTTCAGTCTATTTAACAGATAAGCTCGGCTGTCATTGCGAGTGTCAGCCCACTAAGTACACACGGAGTATTGCAATGAAAAAGATTCTACTAGCTTCACTAATCGGACTTGTCTCAGCGAACGCAGCAGCACAAGAAGAGATCAAATTTGCGATGGAAGCGACGTACGCCCCATTCGAATACATGGATGAAAACAACCAAATCCAAGGTTTTGATGTGGATCTGGCGAATGCACTATGTAAAGAAATCGAAGCAAAATGCACCTTCCACAACCAATCTTTTGACAGCCTGATCCCAGCATTAAAATTCAAGCGCTACGATGCGGCAATCTCTGCAATGGACATTACTGAGGCGCGTTTGGAGCAAGTGAATTTCACGAATGCATACTATGACAACTCAGCAGCGTTTGTTTCTATCAAAGAAAAAGTGGCTGATCAAAAAGCACTAGAAGGTAAGCGTGTTGGTGTTCAAAACGGTTCAACACACCAAAGCTACCTGATTGAGCAAATGCCGGGCGTAACCGCGGTTCCTTACTCAAGCTACCAAGACGCGTTCATCGATATGAAAAATGGCCGTATTGATTCTGTATTCGGTGACACAGCAGTCGTAGCAGAATGGTTCAAGAAAGAAGACAACCTAGCTTACGTGGGTGAGCACATCACTAACCCTAAATACTTCGGTAACGGTTTCGGTATCGCAGTAAATAAAGGTAACGACGAGCTAGTGAACAAGCTGAACACAGCACTGAAAACAGTGAAAGCAAACGGCGAATACGACGTAATCTACAACAAATACTTCGGTAAGTAATATGGCACTAACGGGTTACTCTTTATCGCTTGTTCAAGCTAGTTGGATGACTGTCCAGCTAGCCTTCACAAGCCTCTTAGTCGGTTTGATTCTGGCAGTGGTATTCGCCAGTGGTGAAATGTCTCGCCGCGTTTTCGTTAAATGGCCAATGACGGCGTTTGTGACGATTGTACGTGGCTTGCCAGAAATCCTTGTCGTGTTGTTCATCTATTTTGGTTCGACGCAGGTTCTGTTTTTAATCACCGGCGACTTTATTGAAGTTAGCCCGTTCTTGTCTGGCGTGGTGGCGTTGTCATTGATCTTCGCTTCCTACGCTTCTCAAACTCTACGTGGCGCATTAAAAGCCGTTGGAAGAGGGCAGAGAGAAGCAGCAAGTGCACTCGGCATCAGTCAAGCACACGCTTTCGTTCGCATTGTTTTACCACAAGCAGTAAGACACGCACTACCAGGTTTAACTAACCAATGGTTGGTTCTGCTGAAAGACACCGCGCTTGTATCACTGATTGGCGTAACGGATTTGTTGAAGCAAGCGCAGCTAACATCTGCAGCGACGCATGAAGCGTTTACATGGTACGCGACCGCTGCGGCGATTTACTTAGGCATTACTTTGATTACACAACGTGCCGTCAAACTGATTGATAAGAAGTTCTCAATTCAAGGTATGAGCATGGGACAGGAGGCCACAGCATGAACGAACAACACGTTTGGCAAATGCTGGATGGCTTAAGCACTAGCCTTCAATTGACCGCCGCTTCCTTGGTTGTGGGCTGTCTTTTAGCTTTGATGATGACGCTGACTCTGATCCTGCGTACTCCGGGTTTGCATTGGGTAAGTCGTGGCATCATCACCTTGTTCACTGGTACGCCTTTGTTGGTACAGATCTTTTTGGTGTACTACGGTCCTGGTCAGTTTGACGCAGTAAGAGAAAGTGTATTCTGGACATGGTTAAGCCAACCTTGGTTCTGTGCGATGTTGGCGTTAGCGTTGAATACCGCTGCATACAGCACTCAGTTGTTCAAAGGAGCGTTTAACGCGATTCCTTCCGGTCAATGGCAAGCGTGTCGTGCTCTGGGTATGAACAAAACCGCAACGCTAAAAGTGCTGCTACCATACGCTATTCGTCGTGCTGTTCCTGCTTACTCGAACGAAGTGATTTTGGTCTTCAAAGGCACGTCACTAGCAAGCACGATTACGATCATGGATCTGATGGGTTATGCGCAGCGCATTAACGCACAAACCTACGATACGTTGACGGTATTTGGTATTGCAGGCGCATTTTATTTAACGGTAAATGGTGTGCTAACTCTCATTTTCCGTCAGGTAGAGAAGAAAGCATTGGCGTTCGAAGCCGCATAATCCTTCAATCAACACTCATCATTTAGTTCCACAGTGCCTCTGCGAATGGCTCTCTTGCAGGGGCATTTTTTATATTCGTCATGGCAAATTCCTTAAGTTCCCCCAAACTTAATTCAACGCAATTGTATTGGTGGCACCATGGAAAGAAGACACTTTTTAGCGCTGTGGACATTGTTGTTCGCCCCCTCTTTAAAAGCGAAAACACCAATGCGGCCAACGCCAGCACAAACTGAAGGGCCATTTTATCCAGTAGTGGATATTCCTCTTCGTCAAAACTTGATTCTGCAATCAGAAGGCTTGGTCGGTGAACCTATCGTGTTGCAAGGCAGAGTAGTAGATACATCGGGAAACCCAGTTTCAGGCATCAAAGTAGAAATCTGGCAATGCGATGGGCAGGGGATTTACGATCATCCTAAGCAACCAAATAACGATAAGTTTGATGCGCACTTTGCTGGCTTTGGTGCAGTTTTAACTCAATCGGATGGTCACTACTTGTTTCAGACCTTGTACCCCGTGCCTTATGCCTCTCGTCCACCGCACATTCACGTTAAGTTGTGGCGGGATAACCAAGAGCTTCTGACCACTCAGTTGTACTTGAAAGGCAATACTGGCGATGAATGGTGGGGAGGCAAAGCCCGTGATTATCTGCAGTTTGAAACTATACGAATCGACGGGCGGTTAACGGGCGAATTTAACTTTGTGATTGGCTAGCTAATCCGGTTAAACCATTAACTCAACCAATTGTGCCAAGCATTCTTTATCCAGTGTCGGATGAGGCTCGACGCCCGTGACCAAAACGATATCCACGGAAGGTAGCGATGGCATATCGTCTAAGATCTTAAGATCCTCGCTAACGCTAATACTGCCCATCGCACCGATAGCCATGCCTGAACGTACAATTGCTCGTTGTGCAGAAGCCGTATTGCAACATGCCAGTAGTTGATAAGGAGTGCCACGTTTGGTTAATCCGTCTACTGCTGCCGCATGGTATTTACAGTCGGTTTGGAATAGGGCGAGAGGGAGAGGTTGGGCGTTCTCAATGTCAAAATCAGGGTGAGCAATCCACACGCCTTTGTCGCTTGCTAGCCAGTAACCTTCCTCACTGTCCGGTGCTCTTGTCACAATAGCGGCGTCTAGCTTTCCTTCATCAAGTTTTTCTCTCAAGGTGATGCTTGGCTCACTAAAGACTTGAATCGAACATGTGGGCTCAGATTGCTGTAATACGCGGATGACTTTAGGCAAGATATTGTCGTTGTAATCCTCGGGGCAACCTAAGCGAAGAGGGCGCTTGTTTTCATAGCGCCTCACTTGTTTCAGTGCTTGATTGTGCAAGCTGACCAATTGCTCGGCGTGAGAGCGCAGTGCCAGTCCCGCTTCACTCAATACGAGGTTACGGCCTTCTTTTTCAAACAAGCTGACGCTGAGTTCGTCTTCTAGCTTACGCATTTGTGCACTGAACGCTGATTGGGTGCGATTAATCTGCTTGGCTGCACGAGTGAAACTGCCCGTTTCTACAAAAGCCAGAAAGCTGCGTAACGCATCGATATCCATATCTAAAACTCATCCATCGTTTTTGTTGAAGTGTTCCATCAAAACTATCCGTTAGTCCCCTTAAATACAATCAGATATTGTGAATGGGTAATCAAAACACGAACCGCATGGAGGCGTCATGAAACTGTTTATTGCTAATCAAAACTACTCAAGCTGGTCACTGCGCGCATGGTTGATCTTTTCTCAATTCAAACTAGATGTCGAAGTCACCAAGCTCAAATTATTCACAGAAGATTTTTATAAGACCTTGGAAGGTATTACACCAACCGCGAAAGTACCTACCTTGGTGGATGGTGACGCAACCGTGTGGGATTCATTAGCGATTTTGGAATACGTTAACGAGCAATATTTACAAGGTAAAGCTTGGCCAAGCAACTCCGCAGAACGAGCTAAAGCACGCGCCATTGCATCAGAAATGCATTCGGGTTTCTTTGATTTAAGAAACGAACTCCCAATGAACATCCGCGCACACAGAAAAGTCGATCTAACGGAGGGAGCACGTAAAGATATTGCTCGCATTGACGCTATTTGGGCAGAGCAAGCAGAACTGCATCCAAACGGTTGGCTATTTGGAGAATGGTCGATAGCGGATGCTATGTATGCACCTGTGGTATTGCGTTTCCAAACTTACGGTATCGAGTTATCCGAAGGTGCCAAAGCTTACCAACAGAAGGTGCTAGCAAGTGAATCTTTACAGCAATGGTTGGAAGAGGCGAGCCAAGAAACGGATATCGTAGAAGAGGACGAGGCAGGGGAAGAAGTATAAGCGCATCTTGCGATCGCCTGTAGCAAGGGAAAGCATGACAAAGCACGCTTTCCTCTTCTAGGATAGTTGTAGTTTCCGGTGCGTTTAAGCTAGGTGTTCAACAATCGCTCTGCCTACGCCGTGTGCGCTCGTTGGGTTTTGACCTGTGATGACACGATCATCCACAATTACAAACTCTTGCCATGGTTGCACTTTAGAGTAGCGCGCTGCGCTGCGTGCAAGAGATTCTTCCAATAGGAATGGGATATCGTTGATGGTGCCGAAGTCGATCTCTTCTTCGCGAGTGAAACCTGTTACTGATTTAGACGCAAGCAGCTTTTCGCCATTGCTAAGCGTGATAGGAAGAAGAGCGCCCGGACCATGACAAACTGCTGCCACAATACCGCCATCTTCATAGTGTTTTGCGGAAATCTTGGCAAAATCTTCGTTGCTCGCTAGGTCTGAAAGAAGACCAAAACCACCCGGATAGAAGATCGCATCGTAGTTGTCACCGTTGATTTGTGACACTGGAATCGTGTTGTTGATGCGGTTCTGGAAATCATCATCCGCCAAAATTTTCTCGTTCACTGCGTCGCCTTCGATGTCGGTTCCGTACAGTGGTGCTTGCCCGCCTTTGATAGAGGCAATGTCGTAATCGAAGCCTGCACCCAGCAGTTCGCTAAGGGCATGAGTGAGCTCTGGCGCGTAAGTTCCGTTTGCTTGGTCAGTTTCACCTAGGGTCGCATGGTTCGTCACAATGATGAGTACTTTCTTCATGATGGTTTCCTTTTTGGCTTACGTGTATTTGTTGAACACCTTCATACTAATTGCTAATCAAATAAGTGATAATACGATTAATTGGCAAAACATTATTGCTATATAGCAAAGGTAAGTATGGACAGTTTTGAAGGCATCAATGAGTTTGTTACGGTTGCTGAGAGCTTAGGGTTTTCTGCAGCGGCAAAACAGTTAGGTTGCAGTACCAGTCACGTCAGTCGCCAAGTCACAAGACTAGAAGAGCGATTAGGTGTCGCTTTGTTAGCACGTTCGACAAGAATGGTGAGTCTAACGGAAGCGGGGCAAGCGTATTATCAACAGTGTAAAGAGTTGGTGATTGGGCTTCAGCAAGCCAATGAGCAACTCACCACGCAGCAAACTCAATTGAGTGGTACGTTACGTGTGAGTGCCGCTGGTGCGTTTTCTGAGAACCATGTAGCGCCTGCCTTGATGGCGTTTGCCACGCAACATCCTAATCTCACGGTTGAAATTAACTTCAACACCAGCATGGTCAACTTTATTGAAGATGGTTTCGATTTTGCCATTCGTTACGGCAGGTTGAGTGATTCAGGCTTGGTTGCGAGAAAGCTGGTGGATCGTCCCATGGCAGCGGCAGCCAGTCAGCGTTATCTCGATGAACATGGTTTGCCAACGCACCCAGAGCAACTCAAGCGTCATAGCTGCATTATTGCCAATAAGGACGTTTGGTTGTTTGAAAAAGACGGCAAGCCTTTAGATGGCGTAAAAGTGCAGGGCAGATGGAAGAGCAATAACGCACACACGGTCTTGCAAGCCTGTGCAGAAGGATTAGGTGTGGCGTACTTACCGAAGAGTAGTTTCAACGATGCTATTTCGTCTGGTCGTTTGGTGCCAATACTAGAGCCGTATTGGGGAAGCGGCAACAGCAGCTGGATTGTTTATCAGAATCGTCACTTTCTACCACTACGAGCGCGATTGGCTATCGACTTCTTGCTTGATCATTTTGTCGATTGGCAGGAGTAATGAGGCTCTGCCAATCGGTTTGTTTATCCATTTGTTAGATCGTCAACATACTAACGTATCTACATGTTTTGATAGCTTGGTCCGCCGCCACCTTCTGGTGCTTTCCACGTGATGTTTTGCGAAGGATCTTTGATGTCACAGGTTTTGCAATGAACGCAGTTGGCGGCATTTATCTGAAACTTCAACTTATTGTCCACTTCCACCACTTCGTAAACCCCAGCGGGGCAATAGCGCTGACTCGGTTCGTCATACATACCTAAATTCACATCAATTGGAATGTGAGGGTAAGTCAGAACAAGGTGACAAGGTTGATTCTCTTCGTGCTGTGTTCCCGACAAAAATACCGACGAAGGCTTATCAAAACTGATTTCACCATCTGGTTTTGGGTATGCAATTGGGTGGCACTCTTGTTTAGGTTTTAACTGCTCATGATCGTGCGAATAGTCCTTGATAGACCAAGGTAACGGCTTCTTAACCAGTGGTTGCCACAGGTTGTGTTCAAAAGTCGAAAGAGCACCGCCAAGTATGCTGCCAAACTTATGAATGTTCGCGCCAAAGTTACGCGTTTCGGCGAGTTCGTCATACAACCATGATGATTCAAACAACGACTGGTAGTCTGGCTCAGAAGCTCCAGTTTGTCGGGCCGTATGTACCGCTTCTGCTGCAATGATTCCGGACTTCATTGCTGTGTGGCTGCCTTTAATTTTTGCGACGTTCAAAGTCCCCGCATCACAACCAATCAATAAACCGCCAGGGAATTGCTGTCTCGGCAGAGAGGAAAGCCCACCTTTCGCAATGGCTCTTGCGCCGTAAGCGATGCGCTGAGCACCTTTCAAATGTGTTTCAATAGCAGGATGGTGCTTAAAGCGTTGAAATTCGTCAAACGGACTCAAGTAAGGATTGCTGTAATTCAAGTCGACAATAAGCCCGACGGCGATTTGGTTGTTCTCCATGTGATAGAGAAAACCGCCGCCTGTGGTATTTGTTTCACTCAAGGGCCAGCCAGCGGAGTGGATAACACTGCCAGATACATCCTTACTGTCAGTGGGTAACTCCCATATCTCTTTTAGGCCAAGCGCGTAGTGCTGTGGTTGCTTTCCTGCGTCTAGGTCGAACCTTTGAATAAGTTCTTTACCCAGATGTCCGCGACAACCTTCAGCAAAAAGGGTGTATTTTGCCCTTAGCTCGATACCTGGTTCAAAGTTAGGTTTGGCCTGGCCGTTCTTATCTAGTCCCATATCGCTCGTGTTAATGCTTGTCACGGCGCCAGTCTGATCATAATTGATGCTTGCAGCGGCAAAGCCCGGAAAAACTTCCACCCCAAGATTTTCTGCTTGGTTAGCGAGCCAACGGCAAAGGTTGGCAAGGCTAATTACGTAATTATTCTCGCCATTTATCATTGGACGCGGTGTAAGGAAGTGGGGAACGCGAATATGGTTTTGTTCAGTAGTAAGATAAAGGAAATCATCTCGTTGAACTGAGGCTGCTAGCGGGGCGTCCATTTCTTTCCAATTGGGGAAAAGCTCATCTAAGGCACTAGTTTCAAAAACAGCGCCAGATAAAATATGTGCGCCCACTTCTGAGCCTTTTTCTACAACGCAAATTGAAAGTGCGTCACCTTCACTGTCTTGGTTGAGTTGAGCTAGCCGACAAGCGGCGCTTAAGCCTGCAGGTCCGGCCCCCACGATCACGACATCAAACTCCATGCATTCTCGTTCCATCTTTATGCTTCCTTTCTATTATCGTCATCTGCGTGACAGGTTTTGGTTTCTATACAGAAAACTATAGCTCAGTTGACGTTAACGTGAAGTGGACTAAGCTCAAGTAATGGATCTGACGTGTTATATGAGGCATGACCATGGAAGACCGACCATTAGCAACACTTGTGCTCGCAGAGCATGACAACCAATCGTTGGCTGTAGGGACGCTGTGTGCAATTAAAGCGGCATTTGAGATTAAGGATGATGATAAATCGCTTCCTGTTTCTGTGTTGCTTATTGGTTATCAGTGCCAATCAGTTTTGGATGAGTTGAATTGTGTTCAAGGTGTTGCAGAAATTATCTGGGTTGATGCGAAGGGATATGAACATGGATTAGCGGAAAATATCGCACCTTTGATCTCACAAGTAGCCAAAAACTACTCACACATTCTTTCTCCTGCCAGTACATTTGGTAAGAATGTGATGCCTCGTGTGGCGGCGTTGCTTAATGTTGGTCAACTTTCTGACGTGATGACAATCGAGTCTATCGATACGGTGATTCGTCCAATTTATGCTGGAAATGCATTGGCGAGAGTCACGTCGAATGATCCCTATAAAGTGATGACCATAAGAAGTACGGCTTTTGATGCCGCAGAGCTATCTGACACGCCAGTTGTCCCTAAGCTTACTCAAGTCGACACGGTGATTATCAATAAACTTAGTGAGTTTGTTTCGCAACAAACGCCAGAAAGTGAGCGACCAGAATTGCCAGCGGCTAGAGTAGTAGTGTCGGGTGGTCGTGCATTCGGGAGTAAAGAGAAGTTTGTTTTAGTAGAACAATTGGCTGACAAGCTAGGTGGAGCGGTAGGGGCGTCACGAGCGGCGGTCGATGCGGGCTATGTGTCTAATGACCATCAAGTTGGGCAAACCGGCAAAATTGTTGCACCGGAGTTATACATTGCCGTCGGAATTTCTGGCGCGATCCAGCATTTGGCGGGAATGAAAGATTCCAAGGTGATTGTTGCAATTAATAGCGATCCGGATGCGCCTATTTTTGACATTGCTGATTATGGATTGGTCGGCGATTTGTTTGTGGTAATGCCTGAGCTGTTAGAGAAGCTGTAGATATAGTCTTGCTTCCTAAAACAAAAGGCTTCCGGACTGGAAGCCTTTATCATTTGATTTTTATAAGTTACTTTTCGCTCGGACGTTGCAGGTGCTCTGCAAGTACTTTCGTAAACCTTGCAGCTTCACCACCAGTACAAGCGCGATGATCAAACGTTACGGATAGCGGCATTGCTTTCACCGAAATTGCTTGACCATTTCTTATCACAACTCGGTCGAGTATTCGGCCCGCGCCTACAATAGCGACTTGTGGCGGTGTGACGACAGGTGTTGCGTAAATACCGGCAATCGCGCCGAAGTTGGAAAGCGTAATCGTCGCGTGCTGCAATTGCTCACGACCGATTTTTCTCTCTCTGATCCCTTCAACGGTTTGATCGAGCCAACGACGAACATCTTGTGGCTCGTATTCATCTGCGTGGCGCAAGACTGGTACGTACAATCCATGACGGCTATCTACTGCAATTCCTACATTGACCGTTGTGTGTACACAGCGTGTCATGGTTTCGGCATCAAACCAAGCGTTTAAAGCAGGCTCTTCTTGACACGCATGAACAATCGCTTGAACAAGGCGGATACTGATATCTTCGTTTGGCAGCCAATCTTCCAACAACGCTTCTTCCGTAATAGTTACGGCAGCAACATGTTCGTGCGATTCGGTCATAGACGATACCATGGTACGTCGAGCACCTTTCAAAACTTCGGTGCCTGGACGCTGTTTTCCGGCTTCGTCGTAAATATCGGCATCAACGATAAGTCCGTTCGGGCCACTACCTGACACGAGGTTAAGATCTACCCCAAGTTTTTGTGCCAACAAGCGAGCCGAAGGCAGGGCGGTAACGAGGTTACTTTCTGTCGTGTTGTGGTTGCCACCAATCCAGAAATCATCAACGTTAACATGATGCGCTTGGTGAGAAACGCTACCGACGACGGTTGCGGCGTCAGCAGTGGCTTTTTTCTCTGCCGTTACTTCTCTCCCGGCACCTGTTTCATCAATCTCTAGCAGTAATGCACCAATATTGACGATTTCACCTTCCTCACCATGACGGCTGACCACACGGCCCGAGTAGGGGGCAGGGACGTCTACCGTCGCTTTTGCTGTCTCTACGGTTAAGATCACTTGATCTAATTTAACCATGTCTCCGACATTAACGTGCCATTTGACAATTTCTGACTCAGCGAGACCTTCACCGAGATCGGGTAAATTAAACGTCTTCATTTCCAATCCTCCACGAGTTCGCGCGCCGCGGTCACAATGTCTTCTTCCTGAACCATGAAATAATCTTCGTTACGGTAATAAGGCATAATGGTGTCCATTCCAGTTACTCGTTTAGGTGGGGCTTTAAGTAAGCACATGGCATGTTCAGCGGTTCGAGCTAATAGCTCAGAGCCCACACCACAAGTTTTACTCGCTTCATGAACAACGAGTAAACGTCCAGTTTTTTCTAGTGAGCTGAAAATCGTCGCGGTATCAATTGGCTTAATACTCGCCAAATCAATCACCTCGACTTCAATTCCCTGACTAGACAAGGTTTGTGCGGCCTGAAGTGACTCTACGACGCATGCGCCCCAAGTAACGAGCGTGATATCTCGCCCCTTACGTAAGGTGAAGCAGGTGTCGAGTGGGAGTGCTTCGCCGTTATCAACGACTTCAGATTTAACGGTGCGATATATGCGCTTCGGTTCGAAGAACATGACGGGATCATTGCTTCTAATTGCAGCGAGAAGTAAGCCGTATGCGCGTTGTGGAGAAGAAGGAATCACCACTTTAAATCCAGCAGTGTGAGCAAATAGCGCTTCCACGCTTTCTGAGTGGTGTTCCGGAGCGTGGATACCGCCGCCAAATGGCGCACGAAAAACCGCGGGACAAGTGAGCCGACCGCGAGTTCTGTTACGCATTCGAGCTGCGTGGCACATTAAGTGCTCCATCGCAGGAAAAACGAAACCTTGAAACTGAAATTCGGCGACAGGTCGTAATCCTTGCGTTGCCATACCGACCGCAACCCCGCCGATTAAGGCTTCAGCGAGTGGCGTATCGATGACTCGTTTAAGACCAAACTCTTGCTTGAGTCCAACAGTGGCACGAAATACACCACCATTATCGCCCACGTCTTCACCTAGTACGACAACATTGGGGTCTTGTTGCATTTCGTGGTGCAGGGCAAGGTTTACTGCTTCAACCAACGTTAGCTCAGCCATGTCTGCCTCCCTGCATTCTCATTGCCTTGTTGATGAGTTCATCTCTTTGTGCATGAAGCTCTTGAGGTAGCGATTCATACAAATAATCGAAACCGGTTTCTGGTGCTTGTGGCGGTAAGCTCAGATAGCGTTCAACAGCTAACTCTACTTGCTCTTTACAGTAATCTAGCCATTGCTGTTCTTGTTCGTCGCTCCAAGCGCCTTGATTAAGGAGGTACGTTTTAAGACGTGCGATAGGTTCGTATTGCCATGCAGTTTGAACATCATCTTCTTTACGATAACGAGTCGCATCATCGGCCGTAGTGTGGTCACTCAGTCGGTAACTCACCGCTTCGATGAGTGTTGCACCTTTCCCTTTTCTTGCTCTCTCAAGGGCGGTTTTAGTTGCATCATAAACGGCGACGACATCGTTACCATCGACAGTAATACCCGGTATACCTGCACCTTGCGCTTTTTCTGATAAGAAATCGGCGGCACATTGGAGACTACGCGGAACTGAAATTGCCCACTGGTTATTGTTTACGACGAAAACAAGTGGAATATTCCAAGTACCTGCGCAGTTTATTGACTCAAGAAAGTCCCCTTTGGATGTACCACCATCGCCGCACATCACTAGCGCAGCTTCATGGTTACCTTGAATTTTTAGCGCGGAAGCCACCCCGACAGCATGCGTACATTGCGTCGCTATGGGTACACAGTAGGGAAGGTCTCGGCTAGGAACCGGACTGCCTTCAGGAGCAAAATCACTCCCGCGCTCATCGCCACCCCAGTATTGAAGGTTCTTTTCCATGCCAATGCCACGACACCACATCGCAGGCATATCGCGGTAGTAAGGAACAAACACATCATCGGCTTTAAGTGCTCTGCCGACCGCAATGCCTATGGCTTCCGCGCCTAAGTGTGAGGGATAGGTCCCTAGCTTACCGGTGCGTTGCAAGGCAACTGCTTTGTTGTCGTAAGTGCGAGTTAATACCATATCTCGGTAAAACCCGACCAATGTTTCAGTGTCAGCCCAGTTGGGTAGTTGGCCGACTAGGTCCCCACGATGGTCGATAAACCGATGCATGGGTAATGCCTGAACGTTCATCTCAAGCTCCTTTTGACGCTGCGGGTCTTTTGGACTGCAGCTGTTCATACAAAACCAGAGTTTGTATGGGTACTCAAACTCTGATATCAGCGCAAAGGCCATACCTAAGGTTGCGTGTGCTTTCGATAGCGGTAGGCATCTGTTCGTCCCTTAAACTATTTGTCGATAACATCGCTGCGAATATTTCACCGCAAGATACAGAGAAAGGCTTTTCTGTATCTAACCCTCTAACTAAATCGTGGTATAGCCAGATACAATAAGTGTAAACAAATTGTTAAATTATGCTTCATTTTGACTTTCGCTCAGTAGTAAAGTTTTGCTTACACCCTGATTTTGCAGAGTAATATGCTGCTATCTTGTTGGTGGTATTTTTAAACTCGAATTTAATTACTGGTTAATGAAACATATTTGCAACAAAATTTGGCTGTAAAATTTGACAAAGTGAGTCATTATTAATGAATCAACTCAAACAGTTGCTATATGATGAATTGCAAATTTTTGTTGTGCTCGAAGCCTCGACCTTATGAGAATGCATAACTTCTTCCCAACTGAGTGGAATCAAGGTAGGGTGACGGCATTACAAATGTATACCCTCGGCAGTCCTTGAGCTTATCCAAAGTAGGTGGTGCTCAAGTGGAAGTGATTATGGAGAAGTTATGTACCACGCTCATGTTTATTTTCCCCTAAGAGAACAAGATAAAGCGCAAGCCTTGAACGAGATCATCCGTCAAGAGCGTCAAGATGTGCTGCGTGTGTTTCCATTAGTTGGAAGGTTAGTTGGCCCACACAAGATGCCGATGTTTGAAATTCACCTAGAATCATTGAGTGAAGAGTTCTTGGCGTGGCTTGATACGATTCGAGGCGATTTTTCTGTGCTTATTCACCCAGTAAGCGAAGAAGAGTTGCTCGATCACACAGAACACGCGATTTGGTTGGGCAGAGAGATTGGTGTATTTGAAGAAAAGTTAGAGAAATAGTTGCTCCTCTTGCCCATGCATGGCCGCTTTGAATCCTTCTCTTCTCATTGCGGTCACAGCTTCTGCTTAACGCCTCATCTTCATTGATGGGTGCGGAATCCCTCTCTTACGCTTTGCTGTAGCTATTTTTGTGCTAAACCTAAAAGTAGGCTTTCGAACTTCACACAAAGCGTGAAAATGTCGCTGTATAGTATGCCGTTGAATGAATTTTGGTGGTAATAAAATAATAAGTCTTTGATAAATCAAATAGGTATAGCAGGGAAGTGCAGTTTACGACCCCAACGCCATTGGCAGTGGCGCCGATAATTTCTGAGGGGGAAGGGTATGTTTTCAATACTCTTGGTTATACTTGCACTCTATATATTTTGGCTGTTGTTTCGCAACGGGCCTGAGTTTGCCGGGCGTACCGCCCAAAAAAAACGTGACTGGGTTGGGCCTACCGCCAACAAAGAAGAGTGGCGAGGATTTTGTACGGATGTATTTCAGCCGTTCAGTTCTCAAACAACTTTCTACGCCATTGCTTATTTTGCCAATTACGTAGCAGCAGCGAACGCAATATCTTGGTCAACGATATACGAAGGCGATTATCCGGTCATCATAAGCCGATTTGGTAGCTACTTCATTTTAAGTACGCATGATGCACTGGTCGTAGCTGGGTTTATTGCGCTTGCTTTCTTTATCATTAATTGGCAACTTGCCATGCGCTGCTCTGGTATTCTTAGCCAGTATCTAGTGCGGATTCTTATTATTAATCAAAAGCGCTTTGTCGCGATTAGCTTGGTGTTTTGCAGCTACTTTTCGTACCTACTGACGCTTGGTATATTCTGGCTGTTCCATGATGGGTATTCAATCTGGCATGGATTAATGCTTAGCCCCGTGTTCCTGTTGTTAGCTTTACTGGTAGCGGTTGTTGTGCCATCTGCAAAAAGAGAAAGTAGTGTACCTTAGATAGATTTTCCACGTTAAATTACACTTGATTTTGGGATAGTAATTCTTATGCCATTAAGTTAGCATTGCCAGCTTTTTAACGGTCAAAAGGCCACTAATCAGTGGGACAGTGGGAGAAACAATGTTTATCGGCTTTGACTATGGTACTGCAAACTGTTCAGTGGCTAAAATGGAATCGGGTGATCCAGTACTGCTTAATCTAGAAGGAAACAGC
Source organism: Vibrio sp. SCSIO 43097 (assembly GCF_023650755.1). Lineage (NCBI taxonomy): Bacteria > Pseudomonadati > Pseudomonadota > Gammaproteobacteria > Vibrionales > Vibrionaceae > Vibrio > Vibrio sp. SCSIO 43097. Next base: position 251,136 of record NZ_CP071841.1, read on the forward strand.
CCTTTTATTCCTTCCACCCTTGCTGCACCGACTCGTGAATCGGTATCCGAGCATTTATTTCGCCATCGAGATATTAAACCATTAGATCAAGTTGGTGAGCAGGTTTTACGCCGGGCAATCAATTTAAACCGAGAAGAAAGTATTGACTTAGAATCCGACGACATCGCGTTTGGTCAGGCTGCACTTAATCTCTATTTGGAAGATCCTCGCGATATCTATTATGTGAAATCGCCGAAGTCTTTTCTTAGTGCATCTGGCTTGCGTGATGTGCAATTGGCTTTCTTCGAAGACCTTGTCTGCGCGATGATGGACAATATTAAGTCTCAAGCCGAAAACGATGCGCAGCAAAGTATTACCGATGCTGTGATCGGCAGACCAATTAACTTTCATGGGCGTGGCGGTGAAACGGCTAACATTCAGGCTGAACGCATTTTGTTGCGGGCAGCGAAACGTGCGGGCTTCCAAAATGTGGAGTTTCAGTTTGAGCCTGTCGCGGCGGGCCTAGAGTATGAAGCGACACTCAGCGAAGATAAAATCATTCTAGTAGTCGATATTGGCGGTGGTACAACGGACTGTTCGTTGATCCAAATGGGACCGTCTTGGCGCGGCAAAGCAGATAGGACCGCAAGCTTGTTAGCTCACAGTGGCCAGCGTGTCGGCGGGAATGATCTTGATATCGCGCTAGCATTTAAGCAGCTCATGTTCCCTTTTGGCATGGGAAGTAAAATGGAGTCAGGCATTGTGATGCCGACTACCCAATTCTGGAACCCGATAGCAATCAATAATGTAGAAGCGCAGAGTGACTTCTATTCGCGAGAGAACCTATCAGCGTTAAAGTTGCTTCAAAAGCAGGCTCAAGAGCCAGAAAAACTTGCTCGTTTGCTAGAGGTGTATCATGAGTCTTTAGGCTACAACATTGTTCGCCGTGCCGAAGAGGCAAAAGTGGCACTTTCAGAACAAGCTTCTTACCGAACTGGCATCAACTTACTATCAGAAACGATTGAAGTTGATGTACAACGTGACGAAATGATCGAAGCGATCCAGTCGCCAAAGAATAAAATGACGGCGTTGGTGACAGAAGCGGTAGAGCAAGCTGGAGTTAAACCCGATGCTATCTTTATGACTGGAGGTTCGGCACGCTCGCCAATCTTGCGCGATGCGGTGCAAACCGTACTGCCAAGTATTCCGGTTGTCAGTGGAAACTATTTTGGCTCAGTAACTGCCGGCTTAGCTCGTTGGGCTGAGGTTTGTTTCAAGTAGAAAGAAAGCTGATTAACCGTGGGTCTTTGTTGCCAAACTTATGATTTCATTTAGGCTTGCCAAGTGATGGTTGAAGAACTTTGTCGAGAGGTTGAGTTTTAAGCGGGTAGGGAACCTTTTTAGGATCTTAAGTCTTTCAAGGTCATTCTGAATAGCGAGGGACGAGCGTGATTTAGAATCTCTTGCCCGAGCACGCTGTTATGATATGTGACCCCGTTTCGCCGAGCGTTATTCATCACCATTATTCTGAAGAGTCGAGTTAGGATCTACCGGAATAATGATTTTGACTAAGCTGAGATAAAAATGCCCGCTAAATCAGCGGGCACTTTTGTTTACGTCATTAATGGTGCATGTGTTTTTCCATGTGACCTTGTTTTTCAACCGCCATTTCTACTTCCACTTTACCCGCGTTTTTGAATGTTAACGTCATAGGGAAGCGGTCGCCTTCTTTAAGAGTTTGTGTTGGGTTAAAAATCATTAAATGGAAGCTGCCTGGCTTAAACAACACTGAGTCATTGGCTGGAACGCGCACTTCGTCAATCTTAATCATTTTCATCACACCATCTTCTTTCTTATGCGTGTGAATTTCGACATGCCCTGCGATTGGGCTTTCTGCTGCGATCAATGCATCTTCACTGTCACCGTGGTTGGTTAATTGAAAAAAACCACCGATAACAGGTGCGTTTGGTGGCGCTTCGCGGCTCCATGGATGGTCGATATGAATTTTTCCTGCTTCATAATCGTGCGCTAAACTCAGTGGGCTAGCGATGACAGCAATAAGCGCGATAGCGGCGGTTTTTAATGATTTAAGCATGTGTTTTTCCTTTTGAATTAATAGCTTCTCTGAATGGACAACAAACAGAGTCATCGTTATTTTTGAATAAAGTTGTCAATGATTAGATGCCTGTTAGGCAGGAAAAACACTCGGCGGAGAGTGCTTAGGCGCGATGTGTTTGTAAACGAGCTTATCGCATTTTGAAAAGTGATAAGTCGTCAGTGCATACTTTACTCGGCGCAGCCAATGGATGGTTGTCAGGTAAAGCCCAATCGCAACTAAAAGAAAGAATTGAACAGCTTGAAGAAGCGGGCATTCAAACTGGAAGCCGTCGTGTAAGTTAAGATCTTGGATGAGCTTAGAAGAAGATTGAGCGTTAGCCTCAATCAACGTATTGATATCCACCCATTTGAAACCATCTGCGGTACACAGTAAAACCTTTTCACTTTGGACTTTGTTGAGCCAAGTTGTGCTGTGAACTTGTGTAGGATTAAGAGCGGCTGTGGACGCTAAATACAACTGAAACAACACCGCGATAATAACCGCAATAGCGTGCAAGCGATGGTGTTTGTGCTGTATTAGAGTGTTTTCCATACAATTGAGTGCTTATCTTCTTCGGCGCGGGATACTAACAAATTAACCAAACAATGTAATTATCAGTTTACTAAAAGGTGATGCAAGTGTGCATTATTTGTTTTGTTGCCTATTTTTAACGCTTTAATGTCTTGATTCGGCTGACATTCACAACCTCCAATTCAACTTGTCAGTCTTGCTTAGTCGCTTCTGAAGATACCGAATTAATCTCTCTTATATGTCACTGAAGCTTCGGTTAGTGGGTGTCGTGGTGGTGTTTTTACGTGCTAGATTTGGCTGATATCGATTCAAAATGCACACCGAATCTTCACTTGTTTTCCATTAACGGAATTATGACAGTAATTTAATAAAGGATACGGTATTCTGCGCTCCTTTGTACATGCCAGAAACGTCCGTCCTGCTTAGTCGGAGGGGCGATTAATCTTAAGAAATTTCTCAAATGAAATACGAACAACAGATTGGATATCGATACCCTAAAGGTCGATTTGCCATGGTGAGTGTATATGCATTCACCGGTGCTGCGATTTTAGCATCGACTATTTTTTCTCTATTGCTGTTTTTGTCTATCGACGAAAACCCGATGATGCAAACCTTATTTGGTGGTTTAGCGATCGTTTTTGAAGCAGGTAAATTTTACGCTTGGTATGAATACGGTGAGCGCCGAGCCCATCGCAACTACACAGGAGCAGCAACCGCTCTCGTGTTTTATTTAGTCTTAGCTGCGATTTCCATTGGCGGTAGTATTGGTGGGATTAATAGTGCAACCAATAGTGCACAAAGTCATATTTCGGTAGAGCAGGCGAAAGTGGAAGCGTTTAATCGTCAGATTGCGGCAATCGATAAGCAGATTGAGCTCAACAATATGGCAGCGCAGAAATACATCGAGATGGAACGTATCGCGACTGGTGTAACTCGCATCCAGGAGCAAAACAAAACCTTACGTGAAGAGCAGCAACGCTTGGCTATGGAGCGTGATAGTTTACCGCCGGTGACGCAAGGCTCAGTGATTGGTTTAATTGATAGTCTAGCTAACGCATTTGGTACCACCTCTCAGCAAGCTCAGCTTGGCTTGGTTGTATTTCTTTCGATTCTTTTGGACTTCTTTGCTGCATTTTTTGTTGGCTTGATTGGTGAAGAGCAACGGTTCCGATATTTCTATCGCAGAAATGAGGGCATGATATTGAAAACAGTTCGCGATATAGACCCAGCGCCTGCGGGTTATCTTCCTCATATAAAAGAGGAAGTAGAGCAAGAAATACCAGCAGCGCCGGAGCCAGAAGAACCAAAGGAACCGAAAACCTTGTTAGAGCAAGTTAGCGATGCACTTAAAACGCATCAAATTACGTGCACCAAAAAAGCCGTTGCTAAACAGTTTAGGCTGTCTGCGGAAGAGGTAGACAAGGTATTTGAAGAATTGGCAGAGCTCGGTTTAGTGGGGAAAAAAGCCAACCACCATTATCATTGGATAGGTGAAGCAGAGACCGCATAATTGGTTATCTATTAAAGTTCGGAAAGAGCGTCAATCGGCGCTCTTTTTTGTATTAGCTCCCCATGAACTCGTTGTTAATTGTTAAATAAACTATGAGCAGTTGGTGATACAAACTACAAATTCATTTGGATATAAGTTGAGGTTAGATTTGAGATGTCCGAGACGGCTAGATATTCACGAGCAAGGTATATGTGTTTCAATACATAAATAATTTTCTATCACGGTACAGCGAATAATTCCGACGTCTCAATAGAGGGTATGAACTATGCGCATTCAGACGTCCAAGAGCTCTAAATCCCCGAGTCAAAAGGCTCTCTTTTTTTCATTAAAGAAGTCATGATAGCGGTCTCGTGCTCGAGGGTGAACGTTAGAAGATATTCGAACCGGCCTTACTCGCCAGATCAGTTATTAATAAACCAATAATAAAATAGGCACCAATTTGATGCCTTTGGTGATAGCTGGACAACCCGATACCACTAATCTCTTTCTGACTTAAAACGATACTGTTCCGACAAGCAGACCAGAAGGCCAACTAAAGCTGAGACTAAAACTACACACACTTGGTAGCTGGTTTTCTCTACATTAAGATCGTTCAAAATCTCGGTAGTCGCAATCATAGGAAGCGTTACCGTGATCAACAAGCTAAATAAGCGAGAAACCCTAGATTTCTTTCCATGTCGCTTGGTATAGAAGTAATGCGCGTAATCCGAGTACATGATAAACAAGGAAACTAAAAGACCCAGTATCCAAAACATAGCTTACAAATCCTCTATTCCAAGCATGTTACGTCGTAACAACTCTTTCTTTGCAGCTAGCGCATCTGCCTCGTTAAAGCCTTTGAGTACACTAGCGAGAATAACAGCTACAAAAAATGCTCTCGCGCCAGCTTGTTGTGCAGTTGATGAGAGGCTGAGTTTTTTGAAAGTCTCTTCAGCGATGTGCACTGAAGCCATTTCTTTAATCAATGCAGCCCCTTGACCTTTTGATAGTGCGTATATAACAGCTGCCATAAAGCCGACCTCAAGTTTAATATCGATGGTGATAAACCATGTAGAAAGGAAATTTGCAACTGCTTTATGAGTATTAAAATACTGGCGCAGCTCACCATCTGATAGGCTCCAAGGGTTCCACATTGGCTTGGCAATACTTTGCGCTACCAGCATTTGAATCTTACCGAAAAATTTCGAATTCCCTAAAGCCTGTGCCTGCTCAAGGACTTTTCTTTGGTCGCGTCTATTGAGCTGTCGATACAAAATGACACCTGTGATTATAGGCAAAACCTTTTCTCTGTTGTTTCTGATGAAGTTCAAATCGGCATCTAAGCCTGTCAGTACCGCCAATTGAACTACAGGTTCGGCTTTTAGAGTCTGTTCACTATAACCTCTAACCATCGTTAAACCTCCTTTCTTCGATATATAGTATGTGTACAATATAGCCAAGTGACTTGTATGCAAGTTGTTACATTTCTCGTTAGGCTCAAAGTCTCAAAGTTAGGAGGAATTATTACTAATTTTTGAACTTGTGTAGTAAAAATAGTGTGTGGTCAAATGCAGGTTTTTGAATATGAAAAACCAAGATTAGACGTGTGCTTCAAACAACTGGTAAATCGCCACTTTATTCTAGGAAAATGTTTTCTACGCTCAAACATCTATGATGTAGGTATCAATCGTTATTGAGCTTTTTGGTTACGTCTTTCACCGTTTTCTTCTCTTTTTCCGGTGTCATTGCATCAACAGCTTTACCCGCCACCCCTTCATCTGGCAATTTGTCTTTTCCTGCATCAACTGCGGTATCTTTCAGTGCCTCTTTAGGCGTACAGCGACCCCCAACACCAACCACGGCTTTTGTCGCAGCGGCTTTAGCTGCCTTTTCTGCATCGCAGTCAGGATCCATAACGCTAGCTAAGCTCGTGGCTGAACCAAAAAACAAGATTAACAAAATGAGGTTGCGTTTTTTCATATTCGTCACCAATGTTGTGAAACATAGGTAAAGTGTAACGGAGAGAAAAGGCTTTGGCTGAGAATTTGTTGGTTTGAGCTTGGGAAGCAAAGTAAGGTGAAAAGAAAAAGTGCCACCGAAGTGACACTTTTTCTTAAGCGTAGAAGGGATTAGTAGTCGTAAACGTCTAACTCCACTTCACGGGCAATATTTTGCTCGTTAATGATCACACCTTCGACTTCGACACGAGCACCATTTAGGTTAAGTTCTTCAATGCCTTGGAAGCGTGTTTGTGCATCAATCACAACGGTGGTGTTACTTAGTACTTGATCAGCATCATTCTCACAATGCTCGATTTCAAATGTTCTTGCTTCAGCATCGTAGTTTGATACGTATCCTTCACATTCAAATTCTTTACCTTGCCATTGGTTGTTATCGTCAAAGTCTGGTTGCTCAAACTCAATAACGGTAGCGATGCGTTTGCCATTTTTCACGACAGACGTTACTTCCACTTCTTGGCCTTGTTTTAGGTTCGCTTTGCTGCCATCTTCAAATCGTGTTGCGTTATCGATGAAGAATGCACCTCGGTAGTTTAGTGAGAACTCACTGTAGTCATTTGCAACCCAAGTCACGATACCTTCCACATCGCTGTCATTGCTTATGACGTCGTAGCCTTCAACTTCTACCTCATTTGCCATGAAGATGCCGTTTTGCATTTCACCTTCTACTTCCACCCATTGGCCGATGCTAAGTTGGCTAATGTTGTTATATGCCACCGTTACTTTTCCACCTAACTTAAATGTTCCAGCATTTTCATCGATACTGGTAATACGGCCTTCCAGTTCGTAGTCGTTATCAAGTACTGGGTAATCGTTATCTACGTCGAGTTCGACCACAGACAACACTCGATAACCCGCATCAGCAGTTGGCAATGATGACACCATTACCCAGTCGTTGACTTCTATATCATCACTTAAATCGTCAAACTGCAGCTCTACGCCGTTTACCGTAAATGTTTTCTTCACATGATCAATCGCTGTGACACGTCCTGTAATGGTTGGTTCAAGTGTGACTCGGACGCCATTGTCCGAAGCTTGCTGAATATCTGACCCCACGCGAACCACCATTTTTGGTTTTACATCGGCCAATTGCACTTGTGTGTCGTCATAAACCACCTCAGACACACGATACGTATGTCCATTGACGGTTAACGTGCTTTCTTCAGCGTTGACCGCTTCAACAGAGCCAATCGCTACACTTGGTTTCACTGCTGGTTGAGTTGATGTGCTATCGCTATTGCTGCCACCACCTGAACCACCACAACCAGACAATGCCAAACCTACTACAGAAATAAGAGCGAGTTTTTTCATTGTATTAACCTCAATTTACGAGCGAGTTTAGGAAATTGCCTGTATCTTATTGGGCATATCGTGAAGAGATCGTGAAGAAATGTGATTTTATGAAAATTTTAATTGTAGATGACAACCATAACGTCTCGGAGACGATTGCAGACTATCTTGAGCTAGAAGGCATGATTATCGATTGTGCGTTTCATGGAGAGGCTGCGATTAAGTTAATCGAGGAAAATCATTACGATGTAATCATCATGGATATCATGATGCCGAAGCTCGATGGCATCAGTACGGTACAGAAGCTTCGACAAGATAAGTTATGTGGAACGCCAATTCTCTTCCTAACGGCAAAAGATACGCTAGATGACAAAATCGCGGCTTTTAAAGCGGGGGGAGATGATTATTTAATGAAGCCCTTTGCGATGGAAGATCTCAGTTTGCGTGTTCATGCTTTGGCTAATCGTGGTCCAAGACAAGATATCGGAGCGCTCAAATTTGCAGATATTTGTTTAGATGCGCGTACAGGAAAAGTAACGAGAAAAGACAAAGAAATTAAGCTGAGTCGAATTCAAACTAAAATTTTAAAATTGCTCCTCCAACGTGCTCCAGCAGCGGTCTCGCGCACAGAAGTGATCGATAGTGTGTGGGGAGACGAACCACCCGGAAGTGATGCACTTCGTAGCCATATTTACGGTTTAAGAACCGCGCTAGACAAAGGTTTTGAAGAATCACGATTAGAGACTATTCATGGACAAGGTTACCGACTTAAAGCATAACGAATATCCAAGCATTTATCGCAAGATCCGTTGGGGTTTTGGGGTCATGACGTTTGTGATGTTTACTCTTTTTTGGTCGCTGATTTATGTGGCAGAAAACAAACTGGAAGTGCTGAGTTTACATCACTGGCTCGATACTGAAGCTGCGCTTTATAGTGAGAATTTCGAGAAACAGGGCTGGGATGCGCCATTGCCAAACGTATTGGAGTTCAACTCATATTGGAGTGAAGCTCCGACACCGGATTGGTTGCTCTCTTTTACTTCACCTGGTTTTTACGAATACCTGCTTGGTGAAGAAGATAAACACTTTGTTGTATTGAACCATCCCTCAGGGAAGGGGCTTATGTACATTGTATTTCAAGATGACTCAGATGATTACTTGGACGAATACGAAAGCTCGCTGCATCAGTTTACGCTGCTGCTCGGTGGTTTGTTTTCATTTGTCATGGTTGGGTATGGCATTTACATGGTGCGAATATTGTCTCGGCCATTAGCGCAAATTGAAGACAAAATTAGCCAAATGTCACCGGATCAACCCGCTTTCCAAGTTGAAACTAAGTTCAGCGAAACACGCCAGATAGAGCAGACTTTGCTGGATAATAAGAACGATATCGCGGGCTACTTCAAACGAGAACAAGAATTTAGCCGTTTTGCATCGCATGAGTTGAGAACGCCAATCATGGTGATTAAAGGCTCAACAGACATTCTGACGCGTCTTCCTGATCAACCTCGAGTTGCGCAAAAAGCCATCACGAGGATGCAGTCAGCTTGTGACGAGATGCGTGTACTGACAGAAGCGTTTCTCTTACTTGGTAAAGAGAAAATAGAGCCTCAGCATTACGGAGAGCATCAGCTTCTTACTTGTTTACAAAAACAACTGGAAGAGCTGGCTCCTTTATTTGCCAAGCAAGATTCGAACTACGCTTTGCACGAACAACATAGTGGTGTCGTGAATGCACCGGAGAGTTTTGTGACCATTGTAATCAACAATCTGATTAAAAACGCCTTTAGCTATAGTGTGGGAGATATTGAAATTGAGTTGAAAGGTCATGCGCTTAAGATCCTAAACCGTCACGATGGCAACGAGACGTACAACGCTGGTTATGGTTGTGGGCTTGTTATCGTACAACGAATATGTGAACGGATGGGGTGGGCGTTAGTACTGGACGATGATGGTGTTCGATTTAGTGCAAAAGTGGAGTTCTGCTCTTAGCTTTGTGCGTATTGATTCAAGTGAGACTTAACGCTCTGGCTTTTTCTTGTCGTACGCATCTAACCCGCAGTCAAACAAGAAAAAACTGGAATTTGAATTAGACTGAAGTTAGTGAAGCGGAAACTCGAGGAACCGTTATGCTCTCTTATCAGGTCAGCCGAAGTATTGAAATTAATAAGAATCAAAGTGAAATTATTGGCTATCTCAAGAACTTCAAACACTGGCCCAGCTGGTCACCATGGATCATTCTTGAACCAAGCTGCGAGCTGACATTCAGTGATAATCAGGGCCACGTTGGAGCTGGTTATCAATGGAATGGTCAGCGTATTGGGACTGGCGCGATTGTACTGGAAAGTACTCAAGAGCATCGATTAGATATGGAGCTGCATTTCTTTCGTCCAATCAAGAGCCATGGAAAGGTGACTCTAATCGTGACGCCGTCACAAAATGGCTGTTTAGTCGAATGGCAAATGCAATCTCGCGTCCCTTGGTATCTGTTCTTTCTGAAAAGTATGTTTAAGTCGATGATAGAGATGGATTATCAACGTGGGTTACGCATGCTTAAAAGTAAGCTTGAAACCGGAAGAGTGCATTCAGACTTAGTCGAAATTGGGAACCGAACGTTGCCTCAAATTCATTATATTGGGATCAAGGGTGTGGCTAGCTTGCAGGAATTAGGTTCGGTAATTGATAAGCATGTTCAGCAACTAGAACAGTTAATTAGTGACGAAACCCTATCCGTGAATGGTGAATTGTTTTGTTATTACCAGTCGATGGATATGCAGAAAGGTACATTCGAGTTTATCACTTGCTTTCCTCTTCATAACTCAGTACCAGCGCCTCAAGGGGCGGTTACCGGTACCATTCCTGAGAGTGAAACATTTGTCGTTGAACACCGAGGTGAATATCAGTTTTTGGGAAATGCATGGGCTTTAGCGATGAACTTGGTTCATCAGAGTGGTATGAAAGTCAAAACCAGTCCTTTAGGAATCGAACGCTATCTGAATAGTCCGAAGGAAACCACGGAAGAAGAGCTAAGAACGGAAATTATTTTGTTTAAGAAATGACAGGCGCAGGCGAGTAGGGTGTTTAGGTATCATACTAGTTATGCGAAATGTTACTAAAGAATAATAGCGTATCTGTTCCTACCCATAAAAATGCCTCAGCAATCGCTGAGGCATGGTTTTACAGGCCAACTTCTCTTGTTAGAGAATTATTGTGCACGGTATTTACCGCTGTTTAGTTCAATTTTAGACGCTTTTACCCGGCTGTCTGCGTTTAGGTAGTCGCTAATACTTAGCAGATCTTGATCTTGAGATGCTTTTAACACCGCTGATTCCCCTTCTGCGAAGATAACTTCTAATTTTAACTCTTTGGCGACTGCTTTCGCTTCGTTAGGATTGTTTACGGTGATATAAACCAGTCCAGTGGCTTTGGATACGTTACTAAACGCATTCTTAAACACCTCATCACCCGCTTGAAGTTTTACGTCTTCAGATAGGGTTCTAACAGTGCCAGTTTGCACTTTTCGATAATCTTGGCCATTAATCTCAACCGCTTCTGATGGCACAAACAGTTCTGGTGCAGGTTGTTGAGAGAGCTGTTGCTCAGCGTATACACTCGACGTCATGATAACGAGAGCCAGCATAGAAAATGATTTGTATTTCATGTTATTGACTCCTTAGTGTCCAAATATGCGCATCGACCAGTTCTTAATAACACCGGGCTGAGCGTTGTTTGCCATCGGAACGTCATAGATGGTGGAAGAGTTGAAATATGCAATGTAAGAATAGACTTCATCGCCGTTCGTATCTATTGCTCGCAACGTCCATTCGCCTTTTGCATCTTCGCCATAAAATTGGTTAGACAACATTAATTGATCTTTGTAGCCTGTAATCGTTGGATCAAGAGATTGACCAACAAGACCATTGCGCGGTGTTTGCAAAACGGAACGAGTCCCTGATGGCGAAATGAGCTCGATAGCTAAGTCGGGCAGACGAGCGTGGTCCAATGTCAATGTCACTTGAACGGATTCTACTGTCAGCTCATCGGCAATGGCGATACTTGAAGAACCACCAACTAGACTTGCATCGGGTACACTTACTTCTGTAGCGTTATGAACCCATGGCGTAATGCTTTGAGCTGGTAAAACACGATTCGTCATGCGAGCACGTTGCATCGCTTCATCTAAATCTACAGCGCCGAAGCCATAAAAAGTATGGAAATCTACGCCTGCTGCGTTTTTCTGCCAAGGAGCAATAGCCTCGTAGCTAACCTGTTCACCATTATGGTTAGTAAATTCAAGCTGTACGCCTGGATGCGCTTTATCCGTTACTTTTGCTGTCTCCGCTAGTAAAGCACGTACATCACGAGCAGAAAGAGCGTGGTTGGTTGACATGATTGCCGCGATGGCACCCGATGTGTTTGGCGCAGCCGATGAGGTTCCGTTCATCGTACTGGTATAGTTACAGTTCGGATCGAGCTCCGTTCCGCCGTGTAACCCATTAATGCCAAGGCCTTCACTGGTATTTTGCCCTTCTTCACAACCCATTAAATCAGTGGTGACCATAGCAGGGAAATCTTGCCCATATTCACCTGCTGGTGCTGCAACCCACACGTTCGACCCCACCGATGAGTAACTCGCTCGCGTACCATCCGCTCGTAGTGCACTAGTGACTAAATTGAAGTAATTGGCGTTATCATAAGACTGAGCAGAGTTGTGCATCGGTAAGCCTTGATTGTCTCCACCAGCAAAGAAGTTACTTGGCAATACGAAGAATCGCCCTGTATTGAAATAGCGGTAACCATTACCTGCTGACTTTACAAATACAGCACCTCGACCCCAGGCGTTACTCTCGCTGACGTTTTTCATCACGTCCATTTCAAGTTTTAGTTGAGGGTCGCTTTCATCAAAAGTAATCGGGTTTATAGGGCTGAAACCGTAACTTTGGTTAAATACGCGAACATCGCGTGTTGCTGGGTCCATGCCATGGGAGATTAACCAGCCTTCTAATGTCTGGTTGGCTAACCAGTTAAAACCGATGAGGGAAGAGTGAGAAGCGACACCGCGTCCGCCTTCACCGTTGTTGCCGACGGCGCTAATCAAACCGGCTACAGCAGTGCCATGACCATTAGTATCAACCGGATAACTTGGTGGGAATGAAGAGTCTTCGACGAAGTTTCTGCTACCTGTAACTATATTACCTGCAAGGTCGGGGTGATCGATCTGAACTCCAGAATCAATGACGGCAACTTTCACACCAACACCTGCAATCCCCATTGCCTGAGTGAGCCTAGTGTTTAAGTCGTTCCCAGCAACAGCAGGATTAGCCGCAAACGCAGTTTGCCCCGTGTTGTCTAAGTGCCATTGTTCAGAATAGAGTGGATCAAACGCCGAGACGGCAGGTGCAATGCCTACTGCCAACATAGCAGCAAATAGGCGATTAATGCGTATTTCCATTTTTGACCTCATGTCTTTGTTTGGAATTTTTTAGTTCCTGTTTCATATTCCGCTAACAGGAACAAACAAAGCTAACGACAAAGAATAAGGACGAAAACCATTTACAACTTGTTTACATTAAAAGTTCGATGGACAACATAAGTCTTTGTTAATTTACTGAAACCATGAGGTTTTTATATGTCGCATCGAACATGCATGAAAAATGAAAAGCAGAAAATACGAGTGTACCGTCTGCTTCAAGATGGTGGGTTATTTAGTTGAAGCGGGTTGAATAGTTGCGATTGGTTTCTTGGGTTCGGCTTTTTTCTTAGGCAGCACGTTATCAATCCACTTTTTAATGTACAACTTATCGAATTCTTTATCACACCACTTTTTGTTTAATCCACGTCGATTGAACTCAGCACCAATCGCCACTTTGGTTTGGTTGGTTGCACGGTTGTAGTAGAGAGTTTCACATAGTTGAGTGTTACTCATTTGCTGGGCATATACATTGACACTGCTGCTGCGCATTCCCAGTTGAGATGCTTGCTGATTACTACACGCCATAAGAAATAGAGGCGCAAAAGTAATAATGATTAGATTTTTTTTCATGTGTGCTTTTTTATGATGTAGGATGAATGATGAACTGGTTTCTACCAGCTTGCTTCGCATCATACAAAGCTTGGTCTGCCAAGAAAAACCACTGATCCCATTCTTGTTTAATTGTTTGTGCCGACAGTTTGTCCACTGCTCCAAGGGAAATTGTCGCGCTTAATGGTTTAGAGTCAACCACCAATGGCGTGTTTTCAACAGTATATCTCAATCGTTCCAAAAACTTAGCGCAATCTTCAGCTCGCTGTACTTCGAATAATAGGACAAACTCTTCTCCACCCCAACGAATGAGTAGGTCACCAGAGCGAGTGGATTCATTAAATAGCGTGGCAATATGAGTCAGCATTTTATCGCCAATATCGTGTCCATATTGATCATTAAAGGTTTTAAAATGATCAACATCTAAAACTGCTAAGGCAAATGTTCTATCTGGGCTTCTACGAGCCATTTTGTCCAGCCAAATGTGAAGATAGCGACGGTTATGCAGTTGAGTTAACGGATCGGTAGTATTTTCTTGAGTGAGTGCTTTATTAATACGTCTAACGCGCAGTACGTAACGAAAACCAACGACACCAATTGCCGTAATAGCGATAAAGTAGAACATTTCTCGATAGCGCTGCGAACGCAGTTCAGACGCTTGTAGCGCATTTTTTGTTTCTAGCAATTTGAGTTCTTTCTGGGCTAACTTAGCTTCGAGATCAAACTTAATGTTAATCATCTCTTCACCATGAATATGATGAGAAAACTCAGCCTCTAGCTCTCTTAATTGGGTTAAATAATGAAAAGCAGCTTCATAGTCATTAAGAATTTGATGAGCGTTTACCAGTACCGAAAGCATATCAATACGCTGCCGCAGCTCTAATTCACTGGTTGACTTGGTTTGTTCTAGAACGTTAAGCGCTGTTGTAATAGCTTTATCGTATTGTTTGTTTGCGAGGTAAGCCTCTGCAAATGCCTCGTAACAAGACGTTTTTAGCATTTCTAGATTTTTTGGAATGGGCAGGTCTACGCAACGCTGTGCGACCATTAATGCATCATCAATTTTTCCTACCGAGCTCAACATTTGTGAAAAGCTGGATAAAGAGTGGTGCTTGACTGTGTCCGACCCCGTTTGCATTGAAAGTCGAATGGCTTCATTGAAATAATATTCCGCTTTTTTGTTATCTCCGAGGCTCGAGTGAACGATGCTAAGGTTTGCGTAGATAACACCCATAAAAAAGCTATTATCGTATTGATATTCGCTCTCTAGGTAAGTGTCGAGGGCTTGCGTTAGGTAACTGTTGGCCCGAGCCCAATCTGATGCGTCGATGTAGACCGTCCCAATGTTGTTCAGTGTCATCGCGACTTGTATTTCAAATACTGTTTTTTCTAATAACTCATAGGCATTGCGATAATATTTTAGGCCACTGCGTAGTTGATTTCGAGATACTTCTAGATTGCCTAACCAGCGGTAAGCACGGCCTTCTAATGCTAGATAACCAAGATCACGGGCTGTAGAAACAACGTCATGGAGTAACAATTCTGCGTTCCAGTTATCGTCTTGCTCAATCATTGTTACAGCTTTATTGAGCTGTGCTTCAGCGACGACCCATTCCAAATGGTGCTTTTTACCGAATTCGATTAAATCGGGCATATCTTTCGGTAATGGAACGCCTTCGTAACGCTTAAGGTACTTTCGTGCAAAGTAATACAGAGCAAGAGACTCCGCTGATGCATGCTGTGGCGTATTTAACTCATCTTTTTGAATTGATCGCGGCTTACCCATCGAGCGAAAGTAGAGTTTTAACATGGGCTTGCTTTCTGCTGAAATGTGTTCTTCCAGATAAGCTTGCTTTTCGGTACTCGCCAGTACGTTGGTGGGATGCAAGAAAAGTCCAAGTGCAGTACAAAGTGCGCAAGCCAGTGTTTTAATTGAGAAGTGCATGAGCGTATTAATAAAATGTGATCTCTTAACCGAATACCAGTTAAGTCTACCATTTCTTGTTGGTTAAGTGCGGATGGATTCCCAGTGGCAAAGTGTTTTGGGAGTGAGATACGAGAAGGATCTCTATAATATTATGATTTATAAAAACAAAATCTATTGAAAACTTATGTAATGATTGGAAGATGGCATAGGTAGGGTAACGATGGAAGGTAAGTGAGCATATTCGGTGGACTCAATCTAATGATTTAAGCCGCGGATTCATCGCTCGAAATCAGGGTGAAGTGTAAAAAATTACGTTTCTGTCATAAATATTTAATGTTTGTATGGGTTGTTAAAAAACTGGATATTAGACATAGTGTTATTAAGCCAATAAAAAATGGCTATTTATAATAAATAGGAGATTAACTATGCATAATGAAATGATTCAACCTTCGCACTTCGGCATTATCGGCCGTACCTGCATCGCTTCAGTACTTATGATTGCGGGTGTTTTCGCTCTTATTTAAGAGTCAAGGGTAACGATGATTACCTTTTAAAGAGTAAGAAAATTCAGGGAATCACCTTAACCTTGTGTAAGGTATTCCCCTGAAAATCCAAGCTAGTCTTTAGTTATTAGCTGAAGAAGCTAAAAATCAATGCACTTACCGCCACAATGCCTGCTGCTAGAACAAAGTAAGTAGAGACATTTCCTCGATATTGTTTCATCGCCTCGATTTTATACACCGCTAACATTGGCATAATAAATAAGATCATTGCAATAACAGGCCCTGACAATGCTTCCATCATACCAAGAATACTTGGGTTCATGATCGCCGCCGCCCAGATTGAGAAGAACAGTGCTGCCACGCTGATACGATCAACACGCTTCTCAGATAGGTTAAAATGCTTGGTAATTAAACCATTTAAGCTTTCACGCGCACCTAAAAAATGCCCAAGGAAAGATGAAGTGATAGCAACAAACGCTACTAAAGGACCAAGTGTTGCAATAAATGGATTATCGGTTGCGTTCGCTAGGTAAGACAATACGGATACGTTTTGTTCTTTTGCTTGAGCCAATTGTTCAGGTGACAGTGTTAGCACACAGGAAAATACAAAAATAAGAACAAAGGCAATCAGCATGATGCTAGTGCGGCGAAGAATAACTTCGGATTTGGCATCTGCCTGCTTACCGTAATGGCGACGTTGTACATTTGCAAAGCTTGAAATTGCAGCTGCGTGACTAAACGAGAAAATCACTACAGGAACTGCTAACCACATAGTGCTAGCAAAAGCTGACGCTTCTGGCACATCCATGACAGGCATGGTCCAGTTCGGTATTAAGTAAAATGATAGAAAGGCAAGAATGGCAACAAGTGGGAACACCATAATGGCAAAGGCCCGTAGCATTACTTTTTCACCCGCCATCATAATAGCAATTAGTGCAAACACTAGTACGCCAGAAAGCAAAGGTCTAGGTAAAGAAGCCATATCAGCCTGATTTACCATGAAGCTATCTACTGTGTTTGTTATTCCAACACCATATATCAACAGGATCGGGAAGATCGAAAGAAAATACAGCAGTGAAATAGAACGGCCTGCTTTTGCGCCGAAGTGCTCTTCCACTACATCAGTGAAGTCTGCGTTTTTGATCTTAGAAGATAGTACAAAACGAGCTAAGCCACGGTGCGCAAGATAGGTCATTGGAAAAGCAAGTACTGCCATCGCGACTAAAGGCCAAAAACCACCAATCCCAAGGTTAATTGGCAGAAACAGGATGCCTGCGCCAACGGCCGTTCCAAATAGGCTAAGAACCCAATGTGTATCATGTTTTGACCAAGCTGTGGTTGTGTTTATTTCACTAGGATTTAAGGCATTTCGAGATTCTTTCACTTTAAAACTCGCTTTTATAAAAATAATAATGCTGAAAATGGTAAAGGTTTTAGTGTTTATTATCACATGCGAAGCTTGGTGAATAATGCTGTGGACTTGGGGTGGTTGTAAATTATCCAACTATGAATTTTTCAATAAACCAGAATAAAGTTCTTAATTTTAATGTATTTAATGGTTGTATGTATTGAAATTTTCATCTTGTGTGGTTTTTGATTTTGCGGTTAAAACTTAATCACGGATGTATGTTCTAAGTGAGTTAGGCCTAATTTTCAGGAAGAATATTACATTTCTTAAGCACTTAATTGAGATGTTTGTGTCCCGTCATTTAGATGAGATTTAGGTATACTGCTGCCATTCATGTTAAAGAAGGAGTCATTGAATGGACATCTTGTCTGCGCAAAAAGAGGACTTATTTGCCATATATAAGCTCGAAAATACTTTATTTGGAGAACACGCCTATCCTCAATTTTTCTTTCGGCAAGCTTTTGATTGTTGGGGAGAGAGCTTACTGGTAGCAAAAGAGGGAGAGCAGGTCGCAGGGTATATATTGCTAACGACTAGCACAAATGCACATCAATATTGGATCATGTCATTGGCCGTCGATATTCAACATAGAGGTAAAGGTATTGCGCGTTCCCTCCTAGAAAACGTTATTGCGCCGTTGAAGTTAGGCTCAAGCGTGAAATTGACTGTCGATCCTAAGAACCAACCTGCATTGTCTTTATACCTCTCCCTTGGCTTTAAAACGTTAGAAGAAGAAGCGCATTATTTTGGTGACGAAGAATCCAGGTTAGTTATGGAATTAGTAAAGTAATACTGCACGATAATGACCGAAATTTGCACACAATCAGTGCGTAGCATTACGTTGCTATAATTGGTTTTAAGCTAACCCTTTGTATGGTAAGGGTTTTTAATCTTGGCACCTCACTTGCTTTACATAAACGTTCATCGATAACTCGATGCGCCGCTCTTAATAGCAGGCGAGAGCGGTATAGGGTATTACTTTTTGAAAATGTACTAACAGCGTTAAAGGCATTGCTGCCTCTCTCGATTCGGGAGAGGCTTTTTTTTGCTAGTAAGTTGGGCTGAATCGCACTGGAGGTGTTATGTCGCAAGGATGCAAAAAAACCACTTGTCCCTATTGTGGTGTTGGATGTGGTGTCGAGGTCAATGCGAAAGGAATCGTTGGGGATGCGTGTCATCCTGCAAATGCGGGATCACTGTGCGTGAAGGGTGTCGCGCTGGCAGAGAGCTTGAATATGCCTTCGCGCTTGTTGTATCCAAAGCTTGTCACCAAGCAGCGACCTCAAGGGCAAGAGGTGCAATGGCAACAAGCCACGGATCTGATTGCTGAAAAGATTCATCAAGCGAAAGCGGAGTTTGGACCGGATTCCATCGCGATGTACGTGTCAGGGCAGTTGTTAACGGAAGACTATTACGTCGCCAACAAACTCATGAAAGGCTATGTTGGCAGCGCTAACATCGATACTAACTCCCGTTTGTGTATGTCTTCGGCGGTTGCGGCTCATGTACGAGCATTTGGTGAAGATGTCGTTCCCGTCAATTACGACGATATTGATAAGACTGAGCTATTGATAATTTGCGGTGCTAATACCGCTTGGACGCATCCTGTTTTATTCCGACGTATTCAACAAGCGAGAGAAAACAATCCTAACCTCAAGCTGGTGGTCATTGACCCGCGTGAAACGGTCACCGCGCAGCAAGCGGATTTGCATCTATCGATTAAAAACGATGGGGATGTATCACTTTTTAATGGGCTGCTTAAGTTTCTTATTGAGCAGCAATGTATTGATTCTGAATACATAAATTCCTATACCGACGGGTTTGATACACTTAAAGAAGAAGTCTCTGACTTGCGTTACGATGTCACTAATCTAACGTCTTCCATTGGGATTTCAGAAGAAAAACTCACGACATTCTTCCAATGGTTTGCACAAAGCCCAACCGCAATCACGTTGTTTTGCCAAGGGGTTAACCAAGCCGAAAATGGTGTCGATAAAGGCAATGCCATTATTAATGCACACTTGGCGACAGGTAAAATTGCCAAGTCAGGTTGCGGGCCATTTTCTATTACAGGTCAACCGAATGCGATGGGTGGACGAGAAGTGGGTGGTTTGGCAAATCAATTAGCGGTTCATCGTGCTTTTGACGCAGAGTCTATTAAGCAAGTGCAGGCGTTCTGGGATTCACCAGAAATTGCCACTCAGCCCGGTTTAAAAGCCGTTGAACTGTTTGAGGCGGTAGAACGTGGTGAGATTAAAGTTCTGTGGATCATGGCAACCAATCCTGTTGTCTCTTTGCCAGATAACCAATTGGTAAAACGAGCACTAGAGATTTGTCCGTTTGTGATTGTTTCCGATATCACAGCGGATTCGGATGTTGCGCATTACGCGGACCTATTGCTGCCCGCCGCTGGTTGGGGGGAGAAGCAAGGCATGGTGACCAACTCTGAGCGTCGACTTTCAAGGCAGCGCCAGTTTCAAACGCCTCCGGGTGAAGCAAAATCAGATTGGTGGGCGATATGCCAAGTCGGACAAGCTCTGTGTGCATTGGAAAAGACACAAAATGGCTTTGCGTTTACTTCTGAGCGGGCGGTATTCAGGGAATATGCGGCGATGACAGGTATGAATGCAGATTCGCCATTGAAGCTAGATCTTTCTCAATACGCCAACTTAACCGAGCAAGAATACGAAGAGTGGGTGCCAACACAATGGGGAGGAGAGCGTCCTTTTGCTGATGGCGTCTATTCGCACCCAGATGGTAAAGCGCGTTTTGTCGTGACCAGTGAATCTCCAACGCGTTTAGAAAGAACAAAAGGCTGGTGGCTCAATACGGGCAGGCAACGCGATCAATGGCATACCATGACGCGCACAGGTCATATCGCACACCTTGCCGCCTCTGAGTTAGAACCAACCGTGTACATGAACACACTCTCTGCTACTCAAAATCGCTTAAAAGCAGGACAACTCACCAAGCTGTTTCAGCCTACTTCAAACACCAGTATTTATGCCAAAGTTGCAATTGATGAAGGTTTGGGTTTTCAAGAGCTATTTATGTCAATGCACTGGGCGGGTCGATATGGCGGTGAAAGCAGTGTTAACGCGATAGTAAACAGCGCAAAAGACCCTATTTCCGGGCAGCCTGCGTTTAAGTCGTCTTATGTTGAAGTGCAAGATGCGGCGGTAAAAACCTACGGTATGTTCATCGGTACACAGTTTGATTCCGGTAAATTTCTCTACAGCGCATTTCAAGCAGAAAGCAATTTGGGCATTTGGCGCTTTGCACACGATAAGCGACCAAAGAAGCAGAGTTTTTGTCGAACGGAAAAGAGCCGCAGAATTACGATAGATATTGCCCAAGGTTGGTTAGCAGTGGATTACGACCTTGTTGGAGAGGTTCGTATCATTCGTTCTGTTTTAGTGGTGTCTAGTGAACCGATTCAAACCGACTACACCAACTTTACCGGCTTGATTGGCAAACCGATGGAGCTATCGCAACTGCTTACCATCACTCAATCGCAAAGTAGCGCCAAACTGGTTTGTAGTTGTTTCCGCGTTACCGATAAACAAATACATGACGCGATGGAGAAACAAGACTGCACGTCAGTGACCCAACTTCAAAACAAACTCAAATGCGGTACTAACTGTGGCTCGTGCGTCTCTCAAATCAAACAAATGGTCGACAGCCATCAGCATCAAAAGGGCAAACAGCAAGCGAACCAGCAAAGTTTGGCTATTCAAATAAAGTAAGTCATAAAGAGGATAAGCACATGGAAGCGCCTTATCAAAAGTCTTGGTTTAAGAAAGGACAAGCGAGTCAGAAACAAGAACGCTCGTCTCGCTTTTCTAAGCATGATCAAGCAAGCAAACTGAACCAACTTTTAGAAGACCATTCACTAGACCTGGACGCGAACCACAAAGGTTTTGTCTCGATTGTCGGAGCTGGGCCGCACGATCCAGACTTGTTAACCGTAAAGGCAGTGAAAGCGATTATGTCGGCAGAGGTTCTGTTGTACGACCGTTTGGTTAACAAAGATATTTTGGAGTTGGCTTCGCCACAAGCCGATTGGATTTACGTGGGCAAACGATGCGGACAACCCAGTATTGGTCAGGAAGAAATCTGTGATTTGATGGTGTCGCTCGCTCAACAAGGAAAGCGAGTTGTACGCTTAAAAGGGGGAGATCCTTTTGTATTTGGCCGTGGAGGTGAAGAGGCGTTAGCACTCGTCAAACACTCAATCGCTTACGAAGTCATCCCCGGTATTACTGCTGCGATTGGGTGTTCCGCAAACAGCTTGATTCCGCTGACTCATCGTGGCGTTGCTCGCAGCGTTACCTTTGTGACAGGGCAAGTGGTAACAGGCGCATTTGAGGCTTGGAGCCAACTGATGCAAAGCGGACAAACGTTAGTCTTCTATATGGGGTTAGAAAAGTCATCGCAAATACAAACGGGTTTATTAGGCTCCGGTTTGAGAGAAGATTTCCCTGTCGCGATCATCACTCATGGTTGCAGCCCTCAACAACGAGTGCACGTTACACAACTCAATCAGCTCAATGATTTATCGATTACACTTAAAGGCGTGAGTCCAGCATTGATTGTGATGGGAGAAGTTGTCAAACTGCGCGAACAACTAATAGAAACCGTACAGTCAGTGACGAAATACGAGGGAATATGAGCAGCATTTTGGAATGTATTAGAACAGTCGGTCGTGGCGAACGTGGTAGAAAACCACTGAACTTTGACCAAGCGTTTCGAGTTATGGATGAATACCTAAACGGTGAGTGCGATGACGATCAGATGGCAATGTTATTGATGCTGATTCGTGTACAGAACGAGACTCAACAAGAAATCGCCGGCTTTGTGAAAGCATTCCAATCCCGCATGCCTGCTATTGGTGCAGACATCGACTGGCCATGTTATGCAGGTAAACGTGAAGCGGCAGGTCAACCTTGGCACCTGTTGGCAGCGAAGATCCTCGCCGATAATGGCCATAAAGTGCTGATGCATGGTTATCACGACCGTCAATCTGGTCGTTTGCATGCTGAAGATTACCTCGACAAGTTTGCTATCAAGAAAGCGGAATCAGCCGAAGACGCAAAACGTGTCTTAGACACACAAAACATCGTGTATCTGCCGCTCAGTGCGTTCGCTCCTCAAGCAGAAACCATGATCGGTTGGAAGAATCGTTATGGGCTTAGAACGCCGATTAATACTGTGGTTCGAGCATTGAATCCGGGGCAGGCGACGGTTGGTATTCGTGGTAGCTTCCATCCTGGATTCCAACAACTTCATGCTGAAGTCGAATACGAGATTGGTCAAACCGCTCATGCTGTTGTGTCCTTCAAAGGACAATCGGGTGAGTCAGAATACAACCCGAAAGTAAGCCAAACGGTCTGGTTAAGCCAAACAAGCGGCGTGACATCGCACTACTGGACGGAGCAAATGCTGTCTGAGGTGACAATGCCTGCGAACTGCCCGTTTGGGACGTCAGAAGATGACATGAACCAAATGGCGAATACGGTTCTCGCTACGATGACAGTGGTCTTGTTTGCACAAATGCACGACAGGGAAAAAGCATTCGAACGCGCCTTCTCCTACTGGCAAGCCTATTGTGGCCAGCAATAACGCACTATTGTCAATTAATGTAAAACCAACGACGCAAAGTTGTTGAATCTGAATCCATTATCTATTGTTTGAAGAAGGTAAAAGATCCTAGCTCGCCAATGATGTGTTTCACCACCTTGCTCCGTATCAGAGTGGTGAAACCGCAGTTTTAGCCTCAATCGCGTTCGTTTCTCGCTGCGCTTTTGAGAATGAGAAAATCCCATATGGTAAGACACAGAGGACATGGATAATGGTTCTAAAGCATACCACTCCTAGTGAAAAGGCTTCTCACCCGATCCCGCAAGAAGCCTTCGATTGGTACGACGAATACGCCCACGGAAAAATCTCGCGCCGTGAGTTTCTTAATAGGCTGGGTGGTCTTGCTGTGCTTGGCTTTAGCATGACAGCACTGGTCGACGCGCTAACCCCTAATTACGCACTCGCAGAACAAGTTTCATTTAACGATCCTGACATCAAGGCAACGTACGAAACCTTTCCATCTCCAAATGGACATGGAGAAGGGCGTGGTTATTTGGTGATGCCACAGAAGAAGACCTTAAAATCGCCGACTGTGTTGGTGATTCATGAAAATCGAGGTCTAAACCCATACATCAAAGATGTCGCAAGACGACTTGCAAAAGATGGCTTTATTGCTTTCGCTCCAGACGCACTTTATCCACTCGGCGGCTATCCGGGGAACGACGATGAAGGTCGCGCCATGCAGAAAGAGATGGACAGAGCCAAGATCGAACAAGACTTTATTGCAGCCGCTAACTTCCTCAAACAATACGAGGGTGGCAACGGTAAATTGGGCGCGGTTGGATTCTGCTTCGGTGGATACATTGTCAATATGCTTGCAGCGGTAATGCCTGAAGAGCTCGATGCAGGTGTGCCTTTTTATGGAACACCAGCTGCGCAAGAGATCCAAAAGCAAGTCAAAGGGCCGTTGATGATTCACTTTGCAGGGCTCGATAAGCGTGTTAACGACACATGGCCTGCTTATGAGCAGCAATTGATCGCAACCGACGCACAGTATCAAGCGTTAATGTATGAGAACGTCAACCACGGCTTCCATAACGACTCAACAGCACGCTACGCACCGGAAGAAGCAGCACTCGCTTGGGAGCGCACACTCGGCTTCTTCAAAGAACATCTCGCCTCTAGTTAAAAGGCTTCTACTTTAGTTGGCACATTCCTTGTTATGTCTCTCTTAGTGAGTGAGATATAAACAAGGAATGTGCATGACTCAATCAACGTCAAAAACACCCATCATAGTATGCTGTGATAGCCTCCAAGAGCAGGCTCGATTGTCCGGTTTATTGAGCAAAGATTACGACAACATCATCGGCTGCCAATTGGCACAGCTAGAAACGCTTATGCAGCGAGAACCGTCAGCAAGCGTTGTGGTTGGATGGCAGCAACCAACCGCAGAACTGCGTTTGATCGTCGATTTCTGCCGCAGAAAATCGGCACCACTTCTTATCGTCTTAAAGCAGTTATCATCTAATGATATCAATCGGTTATCAGAAAAAATGGACTATGTGCTCATGCCGCACGATAGTGAGTTTGCGCTTCAGCCTTGGATTGAACATGCGACACTAGTGAGAGCGAAATTCGAAAGTATGCAATCGGAAATTGAATCGCTGACCCATAAGATTGAAGAGCGCAAGCTGGTGGAAAAAGCCAAAGGTCTGCTGATGAAGATGCACAGCGTTGATGAAGAACAGGCTTATAAAGCACTTAGAAATTCAGCCATGCAATCGAGCCAAACGCTCGCACAAGTTGCCAAGAATTTGATAACTACTTTGGAAGTGTTGGATTAGTCGCTCTACCACTTTGGGGTTAGGGTGCATTTTCTAACGTGGTGCGTGTTGCACTATCAGCAAGCAATAACAGGGAATAAGAAACGGTGGAATAAACTAATTCATTGTATTTACTGTGAAAAATAAGTTGGCACAGTAATTGGATTACTAGGTATGGGTTTATTGTTGAATCGCTTATCTCAATTATCAACGGCGGTAATTGTAGACTTAGCAACGGCGCTACTGCTCTTCGGAGTAGTGGCGCTTTTTTTATGGGAGCAAACCAATGAAATGGAGTTCGATGCTGAAAGTGTCAGCAATTTCGTTATCGGTATTCACCACGGTTAGCGTAAAGGCAGAGTTGGGTGAGCCAGAAATTGAAGACCTGAAGTTTGGTTTTATTAAGTTAACCGATATGGCACCGCTGGCGGTTGCTTATGAGAAAGGCTTTTTTGAAGACGAAGGCTTGTACGTCACTTTAGAAGCTCAAGCAAACTGGAAGGTGCTTCTAGACCGAGTCATCGACGGTGAACTTGCCGGTGCGCACATGCTTGCTGGTCAGCCATTGGGCGCAACGATTGGTGTTGGCACAAAAGCAGAAGTGATTACTGCGTTCAGTATGGATTTGAACGGCAACGCAATCACGGTTTCCAATGATACTTGGGAGCAGATGAAGCAATACATTCCAAAACAACCAGATGGCAAACCTGTTCACCCAATCAAAGCGGATGCACTGAAGCCTGTGGTCGACAGCTATCTGGATAAAGGCAAACCGTTCAACATGGGTATGGTGTTCCCTGTATCGACGCACAACTATGAATTGCGATACTGGCTAGCGGCAGGTGGGATTCACCCAGGTTTTTACGCGCCAGACTCAGGCGATAACAGTGGTCAGTTGGATGCTGACGTTCTTTTGAGTGTTACACCGCCACCACAAATGCCAGCAACAATGGAAGCGGGCACGATCAAAGGGTACTGCGTTGGCGAACCATGGAACCAACAAGCTGTGTTTAAAGGCATTGGTACGCCAGTTGTGACCGATTACGAGATCTGGAAGAACAACCCAGAGAAAGTGTTTGGTGTTTCCAAAGCTTGGGCTGAGAAGTATCCAAACACGCACATTCGCGTAGTGAAAGCCTTGATTCGAGCGGCACATTGGTTGGATGAAAACGACAATGCCAACCGCCAAGACGCAGTGAAGATGCTATCAAAAAGCGAATACGTTGGAGCCGATGCTGAAGTTATCGCCAACTCAATGACCGGCACATTTGAATACGAGAAAGGCGACAAACGAGACGTGCCAGACTTCAACGTGTTCTTCCGTCATAACGCCACTTATCCGTATTACAGCGATGCGATTTGGTACCTGACCCAAATGCGCCGTTGGGGACAAATCTCAAGCGAGAAATCCGATGATTGGTACATGGATGTCGCAAAAGAGGTTTACCGTCCGGACATTTACCAACAAGCGGCTCAAGCACTGATTGAAGATGGTGTGTTGAGCAAAAAAGACTTCCCAGATTTCAGTGCTGAAGATGGTTTCCGTGCGCCACAAACACACTTTATCGACAACATCGTTTATGACGGTCGTGAGCCAAATAAATATCTAGAGAAGTTCTCTATCGGGCTTAAAGGAAAAGACAAGGTTTAACCATAACGATAAACGCCACAGGCGAGGGGATTCGCTTGTGGCAACAAGGATGTAAATTTCTTAGGAGTGAGTATGTCTAGTAATGTCATTTCCCTTTTTCCTGCTAAGCAGGTAGTGAACCGAAGTCGGCTGGTGCTTTTGCCCGTCATTGGCTTGCTGCTCTTTTTGGCAATGTGGCACTTAGCAGCGAGAGAAGTGCAAACTTCATTAGGTACGCTACCGGGACCTGTGCAAACTTTTCAGCAGTTCAGCAACCTTGTCGATGACCATTGGCAAGAGCGAGAAAAGGAACAAGCGTTTATCGAGCGTCAGGAAAAGCGCAATGCTGCAAAATTAGCCAAAAATCCAGACGCGGAAGTGAAGATTCGTCCCTACACAGGTAAGCCGACGTTCTTCGACCAAATCATAACAAGCTTAGTGACCGTAACCGCGGGCTTTCTGCTCGCGACGATTATCGCGATTCCACTTGGCATCGTGCTGGGTCTTAATCAAGGGCTGTATCAAGCGTTCAACCCAATCATTCAATTGCTTAAGCCTGTTTCACCTTTAGCTTGGCTACCCATCGTTACCATGGTTGTAAGTGCCACTTATGTGAGTGATGACCCGATGTTTGCTAAGTCGTTCATCAACTCTCTGATCACTGTAGCGCTGTGTAGCTTATGGCCGACGCTGATTAATACCGCTGTGGGTGTAACGAGCGTTGATAAAGACTTAATCAACGTGAGCAAAGTACTCCAACTTTCGTGGTGGCAGCACATCCGCACGATCGTATTACCTTCTGCCATTCCAATGATCTTCACAGGTTTACGTCTCTCTTTAGGTATCGCTTGGATGGTGTTGATTGCGGCAGAGATGCTCGCTCAGAACCCAGGGTTAGGCAAGTTCGTTTGGGATGAGTTCCAGAACGGCAGTTCAGCATCATTGGGGCGCATCATGGTGGCTGTCATCACCATCGGCTTTATCGGTTTGATGCTCGATAGAGGCATGCTGCAACTTCAAAAGTGGCTGTCTTGGAATAAACAACAAGCGTTGAGATAAGGGAAAAGATCATGGAAAAAGCATTATTAGATCTGACGCGTTTAGGGATGCGATTCCCAACGCCAGATGGCGAGTTCATCGCGCTTAAGAACGTCGATTTACAAATCAATAAAGGCGAGTTTGTATCCCTAATTGGTCACTCTGGCTGTGGTAAATCAACGGTATTGAACTTAGTTGCAGGGCTGCACATGCCAACAGACGGCGGCGTAATAGTCGATGGGCGAGAAGTAGCAGGACCGGGACCTGACCGCGCAGTCGTGTTCCAAAACCATTCATTGTTGCCTTGGCTCACCGTATATCAAAACGTTGAGCTCGCAGTAAAACAAATTGCCGGCAAAAAGGGCAAAGCGTGGATTCAGGAACAAGTGAATCACTACTTGGAGTTGATTCAAATGCAGCATGCTGCGCACAAAAAGCCGGATGAAATCTCGGGCGGTATGAAGCAGCGAGTCGGCATCGCCAGAGCACTGGCACTTCAACCAAAGGTTCTACTGATGGATGAACCATTTGGCGCGTTGGATGCGTTAACTCGTGCGCATTTACAGGATGCACTGATGAAGATTCAAGCCGAGTTAAACAATACCGTCATCATGATTACACATGACGTGGATGAAGCGGTGCTGCTATCCGACAAAATCGTGATGATGACTAACGGTCCGGCAGCGACCATTGGTGAAGTGTTGGAAGTGAATCTACCGCGTCCTCGCGAGCGTGTCGCACTGGCAGATGATGCGCAGTATCAGAAGTGTCGACAAGCCGTGCTGAAGTTCCTTTACGAGAAGCAATCCAAAGTCGAGATTCCTGCTTCGAAAGAAGACAAACCCAAAACCGCAGCGCAAACGGCATAAGGAGGCAGCGATGAACAGTCCTTTAACGATTCCAGTAAAGAACGCATTGAGCCACATCGTTGTGGTAGGTAACGGTATGGTTGGGCAACACCTCGTCGAGCAATTAGTGCAGAAAAACGCGCATTTGGAGCACCGAATTACCGTGATTGGTGCAGAGCGTTTTATCGCGTATGACCGTGTACAGTTGTCCTCTTTGTTTGCGGGTAAGTCTCATGATGATTTGATGCTGAGTAACCAAGAATGGTACGACATGCATGGCATCCAACTCGTACTTGGCAGCCAAGTAACAGGCATCGACAGAGAGCAAAAGCGCATTCTCCTTGATGGTGAAGATGTGCTGGGTTACGACGAACTTGTGCTCGCGACCGGTTCTTACCCGTTTGTGCCTCCAATTGAAGGTAAAGACCGAGACAACGTGTTTGTCTATCGCACGCTTGATGACCTTTCACAAATCAAAAAAGCATGTGAAGGCGCAAGAACGGGCGCAGTGATTGGCGGCGGCTTGTTGGGTTTAGAAGCGGCAAACGCACTTAAACTATTGGGGTTAGAAACTCACGTTATTGAATTTGCTCCCCGCCTGATGCCCGTGCAGTTAGACGATGGTGCTGGCTTAGTGCTAAAAGAGAAGATTGAAGCGCTAGGGCTAACCGTTCACACCTCAACGGGTACGGAACGAATCTGTGATGGTGAAACGGCTAAGCATCGTATGGTGTTTAAAGACAAAGATCCTCTCGAAGTGGATGTGATTGTCTTCTCCGCAGGCATTCGTCCTCAAGATGAGTTGGCAAGGCTGGCTGAGCTAGAAATAGGCGAGCGAGGCGGCATTGTGATTAATAACCAATGCCAAACCAGCGATGAGAACATTTACGCGATTGGCGAATGTGCCCTTTGGGAGCAGAAGATCTTTGGCTTGGTCGCTCCCGGTTACACCATGGCGAGAACCACTGCCGATGTCTTGACTGGTATGCCGAGCGAAGGTTTTAAAGGTGCAGACATGAGCACCAAACTCAAGCTGCTTGGGGTGGATGTGGCGTCTATCGGCGATGCACAAATGCAAACTGAAGGCGCACAGGAAATGGTGTTGCAAGATGCGGTTGCAGGTATCTACAAAAAGCTGGTGGTTGATGCGAGCGGTACCCAATTGCTCGGTGCGATTCTCGTTGGTGACAACAGCGATTACGATGCGCTCTTACAGTGTTATTTGAACAAAACGGTCCTGCCAGACCACGCGGCGAACCTGCTGTTTGATACCGGAATGTTAGATGGAGAGATGCCAGACAGCGCCATCATCTGTTCTTGTCACAACGTCACAAAAGGCGACTTAGTTGCCGAGATTCAAGCTGGCACTACCAACCTGACGGACCTTAAAGCCAACACTAAAGCCGGTACTGGCTGTGGTGGCTGTAGCAATATGGTGAAGTCGGTATTGGATACTCAACTGGCAGCCATGGGGGTAGAGGTTAACAACCACCTTTGTGAGCACTTTGAGCTCAGTCGCCAAGAGATGTTCCATATTTGCCAAGTGGAACAGATCAAAGACTTCGACACCTTAATTGCACTGCATGGCAAAGGGCATGGGTGTGATATCTGTAAGCCGACAGCGGCATCTGTGTTTGCTTCTTTGTGGAATGAACACATCATGGAGCCACAGCATCAATCTCTGCAAGATTCTAATGATGCCTTTATGGCAAACCTGCAAAAAGATGGTTCTTACTCGATTGTGCCTCGTGTTCCGGGCGGCGAAATCACACCAGACAAACTTATCGTGCTAGGTGAAGTTGCTCAGCAATACGATCTGTACACCAAGATCACTGGCGGTCAGCGCGTAGATTTATTTGGTGCGCAGTTAGAACAGCTTCCTGAAATCTGGCAAACCTTGATTGATGCTGGTTTTGAAACAGGGCACGCCTACGGCAAATCGGTGCGCACCGTGAAATCTTGCGTCGGTTCTACTTGGTGTCGTTATGGTGTTGATGATTCGGTTGGGTTAGCCATTGAGTTAGAGAACCGCTACAAAGGATTGCGAGCGCCCCATAAGCTTAAGTTTGCCGTATCGGGCTGTACTCGCGAGTGTGCAGAAGCGCAAAGTAAAGACATTGGGGTGATCGCCACCGAAAACGGCTGGAATCTATACGTTTGTGGTAATGGCGGCATGAGACCACGACACGCTGATTTGTTTGCATCTGACTTATCCAAATCAGAGTTGATCACCATGATCGACCGAGTATTGATGTTCTACGTCAGCACCGCAGATCGCTTGCAGCGCACGTCGGTGTGGATGGAGAACATGGAAGGGGGCCTAGATTACCTTAAACAAGTGATTTTGGATGACTCTCTCAACCTATGTGATTCTTTGGATGAACAAATGGCACGAGTCGTAGATACGTATCAATGTGAGTGGAAGAGTACGTTGGATAATCCTCAGAAATTGCAACGCTTCCGTCCTTTCTTGAACAGCACGTCGGGCAGCAAAGTCTTGCCGTACCAACGTGTGCGCGGTCAGCGTATTCCAGTGAAACAGGAGGTGTAAATGGCAGCTTTAACCAAAGTGAAATTGTGTCAGCTTGATGACTTAATGCCGTTTATCGGTGCTACTGTATTGATTGAAGGCGAGCACGTTGCGCTATTCTACATTCCAGATAGCGGTGTTTACGCCGTTCAAGATTGGGATCCAATTGGTAAGGCTAATGTGATGAGTCGAGGGATTGTCGGTGATATTGATGGTGAGATGTGTGTTGCATCACCACTGTATAAACAGCACTTCAGTTTAAAGAGCGGGCAGTGTTTAGAAGACGAAGCGCACGGTCTAAAAACTTGGCAAGTAACGGTCGACGATAATCAGGTTTGTCATATAGTCGAAGAATGATCCTCGAAATTAGCTTGCTCTGTATGAGTGAATTTTTAGCGTAAGAGACAAGCGAATAGAGCTCCAGAGACAGCACAGTATGGCTCTGGAGCTTTTTACTATTTGGAAGGATTCACTTGCAGTTCGGTATAGCCGGTCGAGTCGTCCATCGTTCTGGTAAACTCAAGTTCTGAGTAAGAATGGATGATCAATTCTGCGGTGGTATCTATAACCGTGCCTTCCATTAAATGCCCGCCCCAGACTCGTCCTTCACGATCAGACACCGAGATATGAACGTGCTGATGTTCAGGCGTTAGGGTTCCCATCACAGAGACGATTTCAAATGGCTCTTGTTTGGTTAACGTACTCTCTGCACCTGCCAAACGAAGGTTGAGGTCAGAGACACAACCAACGCATGAAGCAATCGAGCCTGCTTTGATACCATACTGCTCGACCAATTTCGCTAGGTTCAGCTTTAAGTCCATGCCTTTGGTAAGACGTACCGCTATCACTTCAATCGACATGTCACTTCCTAATCAAAACCAGCAAGCAGGAAAGCGCCGTATCCAAATCGGCATAACGTTTGGCTTTGCCAAGCACGCGCATGCCTTGCATGTTGTTGAGAACAAAACGAGCAAGCTCTTCTGGTTTAAGCGTTTTCGGCACTAAGGTTTCTTTTTGTGCATTGGTCAGCGCATCTGCAATGATGTCGATAAGATGGTCAAATAAGAAATGCCCTTTACGCAGTACATCATCGTCTTCACCAGCGTGCTCAATCAACGCATTTTGGATAAAACACCCGCAGCTGCGTTTTCGTTGCAGCTCAGCAAAAGATTTAAGGAACGATTCCAACTCAGGTAAAGACGCATCGTCTTTTTCTAAATCATTCAGTGACGGTAGCGAGACCTTTTTTAAGTAAGTATCGAGCGCTTCGTAGTAGAGCTGTTGCTTGTCACCATAGGTGTTGTAAAGACTGAAGCGGTTGATGTTCAACTCGTCGGTGAGATCTGAGATAGACGTGTTCGCAAAGCCTTTGCGCCAAAACACATCCATAGCCACGAGAAGCTTTTCATCTCGGTCGAAGTTGGCTTTTCTTGCCATAAATTACCTGCCTGGGCCTGCTTATCGGGTAATTAAATTGCTTTGGAGGGATAGTACAGAGAACCTCTAGCGTTCGAACTGAACCAATATGATGAATACCCATCTATTCTTGGGTATCAGCCTCCAAATTCATGTGAACTCACAAACGGCATCAAAAATCTCGCTCAGCAAACAGCCCCACAACTGTTTGAAAATTTTTGATAGTGAAGTTCTTGACTGATCGTTTATAAACTGACTACAGTATATCCTAACCAATCGGTTAGAAAAAGATAAAAGGATGTGAAATGAAGCTCTATGAAACCGCAATGACTCCAAGTTGTAAGCGAGTTAGCATTTTTCTGAAGGAAATCGGTGGCGAGGTTGAGCGAATTGCGCTGAACGTTCGTGAGGGCGATAACCTATCTGAACCGTTTAAATCGAAAAGCGTGAATGGCAAAGTGCCTCTGCTGGAACTGGATGATGGTACGACGATCTGTGAAAGCGTGGCGATTTGTCGCTACCTAGATGAAGCGTTTGAAAATGATCTGGCGCTGTTTGGTGCTAACCAGCTCGAACGTGCTCAGGTGGAAATGTGGCATCGTGTGGTGGAGTTCCAAGGACTAAATGCGGCATTTCAGGCGTTTCGAAACATGACCGGAGTTTATGGAGACAGAGAACGTTGCGTTGAAGCATGGGGCGAAGAATCAAAACAACGCGTCTACGAATTTCTGCCTGTCTTAGACAAGCGCCTTGAACATAATGATTTTATCGCCGTAGACCATTTTACTATCGTCGATATAACAGGCTTTATTTTGATCAGTTTCGCAATTAAAGGCCTAGAAATTGATGTGCTATCGACGTCGCCAAACATTGCTCGATGGTATAACCAAATTTTAGCTAGACCTGCATTTCAGAGTTAATGTATTGCAGCGAGTGGATGATAGCTCGCTGCTACCACCTTACCGATTCTTAACTCAGCAGGATATTCAAATTTTTTCATATTTTTCTTATTTTTTCTCCTATCGCCTATAATTGGAAAAACAACCTCAATTTGCTTCGTTGCGTTTTAGAGCCTTGGGCTCTTGGTCCGTAGACGCTCTCTTTCATCATGGAAAGTCTAATAATAGACAAGGAGAGGTCATGAGTATTCAAGTGAAAACTATCAATAATATTCTAATCGCCCTGTTAATGGTTTCGGTTTTTGGTCTATTCGCACTGTACCTCAATTACACACAGCAGAATGAACAGATTGAAAGGCTGCAAAGTCAGTTAATCGAAAAAGAGCATCAGATACTAATTTCTAATGAAGCGTTGTCTTACACTCGATATCAACACCAATTATTAGCCGAAGACTACAGCCGTTTTAGAAATGAGCAGTCAGTGACTAGTGTTTTGCGTTAGCCAGTAAAGCAACCGTATTAAGGAGGAAGATGAAACCCATTCTTTTGGTCGATGATAGTAAAACAGTACTGCTTTACATCAGCAGTGCATTGGAAAAGCAGGGCTATGAAGTGGTTGCAGTTGAAGACGGAAGAGCTGCGCTTGAGGTGCTAACCCACCGCCCTGATATTCAGTTTGTGCTGAGTGATTTAATGATGCCTGGAATTAATGGTATTGAATTGTGTCGCCAATTAAAATCTAAAGTTAGCGAACGTTACATTTTCTTTGTTCTACTGTCTTCTAGAAATGACCAAAGTTCGATCGTGAAAGGCATTGATGCTGGCGCAGATGATTTCGTAGATAAGAAGACGTCTGTAGAGGAACTTCAGGCCAGAATCCGTGCGGGGTTTCGTACTTTAGAACTGCACAACAAACTCGTTGAGAGAAATAAAGAGCTAGATGCGGCCTATCAAACAATTCACCAAGACCTACAGTCTGCTAGTCATCTGATGGAGCAACTACTCCCTGCTGAATCAACTATTCAGAATGTAAATTTTAGCTATGTCTACAAACCATGCTCCCAGATTGGTGGTGATATGTTGGGGTATTTGGAGCTCGATGAACGACATGTTGCGTTTTATGTATTTGATGTTTCTGGTCATGGTATTTCTTCAGCTTTGATGGCTTTTTCTATTCAACAGACGCTATCTCAAAGTCAGGGGCCTGATTCGATCACGATGGAGTTGAGAGATGACGGCTATTGCGTAAGTGAGCCTGCATCTGTGATTGAACGGCTAAATCGGCGTTATCAGCAAACTAGAAACAGTCAACTTTACTTTACTATGGCTTACGCCATTCTTAACACAAAATCAGGGCAACTTAGCTATTGCACGGCTGGCCACCCCAGGATCTTAGTTTGGCGAACGAGTACGAAAACGATGGAACAGATAGGTGACGATAACTTTATCGTTGGTGCAATGCAGCCGATGGAATATATCGGTAACCAAATTAGTCTGGATGAGGGCGATGCA
Organism: Vibrio sp. SCSIO 43097; assembly: GCF_023650755.1. Taxonomy (NCBI): domain Bacteria; kingdom Pseudomonadati; phylum Pseudomonadota; class Gammaproteobacteria; order Vibrionales; family Vibrionaceae; genus Vibrio; species Vibrio sp. SCSIO 43097. The sequence goes on from NZ_CP071841.1 coordinate 285,677, forward strand.
TTGTGGCTTTATTCGGATGGTTTGATTGAAGCGAGGCAGGGTGAGGAGATGTTTTCACTACAACGATTGGCATCGAGTATAAAAGTTGTTTGCACGCTGACAGTTGAAGACCAAGTGGGAGACGTCTTTAAAAAAGTACAATCTTGGCATAACGAAGATGAGTTTGATGATGATGCCAGCCTTTTACAGGTAAAATGGCATGGTGAGAGGCTCGATTTAAGGAAAAGAATGTCAAAGAGCGAATTTAAACGAACTTACGGGAGCTCCCTTACTCACTCACGAAGTGCGAGCAAAGACGTTGTTCGGTTTTTGATGGGTCATCAAATCCCCTTAAATGCAATTCAATCATTGGAGCTTTGTGTCGTTGAGCTCATGAATAACGCTTATATTCATTCTTACAGTGAAATAGAAGGCCTGCCAATTGAAGTGGAGTGTAGGGTTGGGGATGACCAAGTGTCCGGTTTCGTGGAACTGAGAGTCTCTGATTGCGGAGCGCCGATCAATGAAAAGACGTTCATCCAACATAAAAACAAACAGATTGAGGCACCTAACTTAATGGATGACGATAGTTGGTCCTCCTCTGGTCGCGGACTGATGTTAGTCGCTCAATTATCTGACCTGTTTAAATTGGAAAAAGGTTTCGAAAACAATACGTTTGTTGTAGTGAAAAGGAATAGGGAGAGAAACTAACAACCAAGCAAAGTCGATTTCCTTCACTTGGTCCCTAGCGTTAATCTGACGGTTGCGTTGTATATCATTGTTATTTTGTATTCGTTGTTGGTGCCGGTGATAGTAACGCCTCCAACTCTTCTGGTGTTAGAATATCACTGATGTTTAACATATTACTTTCATCATCTAGCGCCATCTTTGTACGGCTAAGTAAGTACCTTTTTTGAGTTGGTGTTAGGTCTTTGAGAGACTCAATCAACTCCCTGAAATTGCTATTATTCATTGCCATATTTCCCCCAGTTAAGCCTTGAATTTCTTTATTGCATATTCTTCAAGTAAGCGAAGATTTGTTGATTAATTGCAGCTAGCTCTTTAGTAACTATAGCTATATCTGAGCTATCTGGCGCTGTATCGTTTCTGGTTTTTTCTTCTATTCTTTGAAACGCAATGACCGCGGTGTCTTCTCCGAAACTCTCTAGAATGCCCTTTAAACTATGCGCTAATAGATAGAGTTCTGACCAACATCTGCTTGTATATAGCTCATCTATACGCTCTATATCATTCGTGTGATCTTCAAGGTATGTAGAAAAAACAGTGACGATCAGATCTACGTCGTTATCCATGTATGTATTGAGAACATCAAAATTAATCATGTATACCCCTATTAAACGTTGCGGTAGAGGAATGTTTCGGATAATGAAGGCTTAGCCGAAGGTATGAATGGCATAACCAGTATTTGAGCAGAAATAGTTTGCTTGTCGCTTGAGATAAACTTACAAAAAGAAAGTCATTGTTAAAGATATTTTGACTTATATCCAAACGGCAATGGTCGAAATGTAGGGATGAAAAAACTTCAACTCGCGTGTTTTTAACACAAGTAGCAAAGGGGACGTTTCCAAGTAAAACGCCGAGTCGGTAAGTGTCTTGCAGTCCTAGTTTAAGGCTATCGTTACATACGGACGCCCGACGTTCGCCAACTTTGACTATTCCTTCAGTCAAGGCTAACTCTCCTCATTAAGTACAAGCATAAATTAGCAATCTAGTTGCATATTGGCAAGTGATCTGCGGCAAAAAAGGGACTCGCGTCCCTTTTGTATTACTAGCTTTGCTTAGAGTCCTGTTCTATTTGCTTCATAAGCTCGTTGGCTTTCTTCATAGCGCGTCTTGCGCTTGAAGTCCTTCGCTTATTAAGTAATATATCGGAGAAGCGTAAGTATTTATCAGCAGTTTTGAATCTTAAATCGTTAACATCCTGAAAACCAATAGGAAAGTTTTTCGAGAACAGATCCACATCCTTCACCAAGTTATCGAGATGAGTTGTCGTCCTTGCCTTTTCTAGGCGAGAATAAAAGTTTTCAAACTCTTTTTGGAACAGGATTCTAGCGGCATCTTCTGGAAACGGTAGAGGGCTGTTGGAATCTAGCGCTGTCTCATATAATTTCATTTCCAGCACTGCATCTTTCATCGCATTACTTATCTGTAAGTTCTCTTGATGCTCTTCTACGTTTGAAAAGAAGGTGTTCCCAACCTTAATAAGAGCAACAAGTGCAGCTGCGTCTTTCTTTTGGAGTGCTTCAGTGAGGTGCTGACCGAAAACATCGCTAGATAACGAACTTGGCGTGAAAGGATAACCTTGATGAATCTGATTTAACTCATCCTTGAGCTCATAGATGGATTTACTGCCGTCTTCTTTACTGTACCGAGACTTTTCAAGTTGACTGTTGATTTGCCTTGCTATCGAAAGTAAAGTGGAGTGCTTGCTTGACTGAATATCTAAGGCAAGAACTTCTATTTTATGTGAGTCAGGGTAGTAGGTTTTTGCTTTATCAAGTATGGACTCAATTTCATCATAATTCGGGTAGTTGTTGGCATCAGAATTCAAAACCTGATCAATTTCAGATTCAAACTCGCTGAGAATATAGGTCTTGTGTAAGCGTAATAAGCCAGCCTTAACGACTGGATGTAAGCTTTTTTCACTATCAATCAGTGCCAAACTTTTTTCTGCTGGCGTATCAAGCTGCCACTCTTGTCCGGCAATTTGATCATTTTGCTTGCTAATAACGGTTTCCAAATTGGCGATGGTTTCTTGTTGCTGCTGATAACCAAATACAATGCCGCTAACTAATAATATACTCGCTGCCGCGCCGCTAGCGATAGGCCAATAGCGCATATTCAATTTGCGTTTCAACTGCTCAGGGGTCAGCTCGTTCGGAATGATGCCAGTTGAAAATACGCTTGAAAATATTGGCCACTTAGATGCAGGCATGTTAGTTGGTTTAGAGACCTTGATCTTCTTTTTGAGAGCTTCATTAACTGGAGTTCTTGCGTAAGGGTGTTTGCAACTCAATAGCTCGTAAGCAATACAAAATAGAGCAAACATATCGTCGCTTAAGTTCGGTTCCTTACCGGATAACAGGTTGAGTGATGCATAGTTGGGAGTATAACCAAGCGTTTCAACATTTTCGGATTTACGTTTAGCCGCATATTGATCCTGCTTTAATTGATGAGTTTTAGATACACCAAAATCAAGCAACTTAACGTTACCCTCAGACGTTAAAATCACATTAGCGGGCTTTAGGTCGGCGTGCACTACACCAAGAGAGTGAGCATATGAGAGTGCATCGAGTACCTGATTTAGGATTGATAAAGTTGCATTAAACTTCAGCCCATGGGGCCTAGAACGCTGTATTAAACTCTCTAATGTTTCTCCGTTAATATACTCCATAACTAAAAAGTATATTTCGCCATCAACACCAAAATCAAAAACCCTAATGATATTAGGGTGGCTTAACCTTTGAGTTTGTTGAGCTTCACGTATTAACATGCGTGCAGTCTCTGGTTGAGAAGCAAACTCTTTCTGTAATATTTTTAACGCAACGTAGGGTGTTTCTGAACCTGAAGATTCAAGAATCCTATCTTTAGCTAAGTAAACATCGCAAAGCCCACCATGCCCAATAACCGACTCAATTTCATACCGATTTTTAACGGTCGCTCCTATTAAGCTTTCGTTAATAACATCTTTGTTATTATTTAATGAGTCATCTTTATTGTTTTTTTTCTTATTAACTAACGGAGTGTTTTCTTTTTGAGACAGTTTTGTATTTGTTTCATTTTTATTTTTAACGGAGGTTTCATTATTAGTGAGTTTGGTTGATTTAATTGCGTTGTCTCGTTTTTGAGTCTTTACAATTTTAGTTTTATCTCCGCTTTCTTCGTTATTTATAGAATTGTTTTTATTACTGTCTTCCATCACAAGAACTCCGTATAAATGATGGGGGAATATATACCTTTCTGCTCAATGAAAAGTCATTATGTTAGAATTTCTCGGCCAAACTAACATTCGTTTTTTTATTGATGAAAGTCTAAGTGTCAAAAATTTGAACTTGGTTGGATAATTAAAATTGTTGAACAATACGTGATTGCTTTGATAAAAAAATGATTCATTATTCCGTGCATGATTTTCAATGGCAGTATTAAGATTTTTATTAATCTTACTGTTAATAAAAAAGCAGTTAATAATAAAATTAAAAATAATATCTAGCAGGTCTTTGGCGAGGTTTACATGAAGTTGGTTTTAACCATAACAAGTTTTCACAAATTTACTCCAGAGATTGAGAGTGAGTTCGTGTTTGAATCAAGTGATGAACATGCCAAGGTTACATTTGGTAGGTCTGAACAATGTGATTGGACACTACCAGATCCTGAAAGAGTGGTATCCGGAACCCACGGAGAACTGATTAAGTTTGGTGACAAATACTTGATAAAAGACCTCTCAACTAATGGTACTTTTGTAAATAATGCTGTAACTCCTGTGGGTCAAGGAAATGAAATAGCACTAAGCGATGACGATATGGTTAGCTTAGGGGATTATCAAATTTCAGTTTCTATTCAAACAGATACAGATGTATTCAGTCTTGAGACAAGTAAAAGTCTTTCTAGCGCACCCCCTGAAGTAGTCTCAAGTCCATCGGAAGCAGAATTTGTTGACCTAGGCCTTAGTGCTAGTGAACTCTTAAACGAAAGTGTTCCTTCTGACTTTCAGCTAGATATTGGTTTAGTCGATGATTTTATTGATATTCCAAAGCCCGAAAAACAGAGCACCGTATCTGAAACTTTACCGAAAGTTAACCGACAATCAGAACACCTATCGACTCCCAACTTTGATACCAATGGGGGTGAACTTGCGGCTTTTGTTAGAGGGGTGGGTATAGATCCAATGATGATTCCCAGCGATAACCGAGAGGAATGGTTCGAACAACTGGGGGAGTCATTTTCTTTGATGCTAGTTGGTTTAATGGAAACACTGCATAACAGAGCAGTGTTTAAACAAACAAATCGACTTAGTCATACCGCATTTCGTAAGTCAGAAAATAACCCTTTAAAGTTTTCTGCAAACTTAGAAGATGCGATTCATAACTTATATAACCGTCAAACCGCTAGCTTCTTAAAGCCAAATGCAGCCATTAAAGAAGCATTTAATGACATCGAAAGTCATGAGCAAGCCTTAATGAAAGGTGTTGAAGGTACGGTTTCGAGTGTTATGTCACTTGTTGAACCTACTTCTATATACTCAGATGCTTTAGCGAAAGACACGGTTATTAATAAGGTTATTCCAGCTAGGAAATATGCTCAAAGTTGGAAGAGGTTTGAGGATATTCATGAAAAGCTATCCGATGATATTATCAATAAAGAGTCTCCGTTCTATTTAGAAGACTTCGCTAAGCACTATGAATTAGCATTAAAAAACAAAGGCTAGGAATTAGGGTGATGAAAAAGTTTTACCAATATATTTTGTTATTAATTTCAATAGCTTTATTTGGGTGCTCAGCAGCGAACCTAGTTGTTGATCCATACTCAGATTTAGAAATAGCAGCAAGTCATAACATTAATCCTGATTCAAACGGCAGGCCTTCTCCTGTAGTGGTGTATGTATTTGAATTAACGTCAAATACCATTTTCGAAAGCCAGGACTTTTTTTCTATTTATGAAGAAAGTGAAAAAGTCTTAGGACCTGATTTAGTGAATAAATATGAAGTTTCATTAACTCCAGGTCAGAAAGAAACATATCAAGCAAGTATGTCTCCAAAGACAGAATATTTAGGCATTGTCGTAGCGTTTCGAGATATTGAAAACTCAAATTGGCGACAAGTCATTAAAGTGGATAAGACCGGTTACAACACATATCAAGTATTGTTAGAAGATCTGTCTTTGGTCGTTAAATAACGTTTAGTTGGCTAATTATAAATGACGCAATACTCCAAGACGGCTTGGTGCGAAGGAATGTTTTTACGTCCCCAGCACTTCCAACAACAAGAACGCGCAACCTCTCAAGAATTCAAGGGCTTACATCAGTTAGGTGGGGCTTACAATTGGGGAGTTTGGAAATGTCGAGTAAAAAAACACGCGCTAAAAGATGGTCTTATTGAACTTGAGCATCTTGAAGCTGTTTTGCCAGATATGACGTTGGTTAATACGTTAATATCCAACGATTCAGTTTCGCCTCTACTTATTGATAAAAACACTGAAAATACGTTAGTAAAAATAACTCTCCCTCTTTCAAGTGTTACAGGTAAAAACGTTTCGGATGTAAGCGAATCGATCGTCTCTCGTTATGTACTTCAAGATATCGACGTGATAGATAACCTTACAGGACAAGATGAAGAAACCATCCAAGTTGCAGCCCTTAACCTAGAGTTGAAAGCGAGTAATGACAAATTAGCGGGTTATGTGGAGTTACCTATCTTAAGGATCAAAGAGGTAACTCCTGAAGGGGAAGTTATACTAGACGATGAGTACGTTCCTCCGCTTATCAACCTCCTTAGCGACAAAGTTATGTCAGCTTATCTACGTAACGTTATCGCGATGACAAAGATGCGTGCTGACGTTATTGCACAGCGCTTGATTAAGGGTAAATCTGCATCGGCATCTGCTGTTGATTTCATCATGCTCCAAATGCTGAACCGATATGAGGCGAAGTTAAAGCATTTCAGTGAGTTAGATAGGTTACATCCACTGGAATTAGCGACGACACTTAAAGGTTACATTGGTGAGTTAGCCACTTTTTCTAATAAAACTAAAAGAGTCCCAAGTTTGCTTGCGTATGATCACTTAGATGTATCAAGTGTCTATAGCGAGTTGAATCAGATACTCAGTCAGTACCTCAGTGTTGTCCTTGACCAAACTGCGGCCAAACTTCCGTTGGAGCCTCGCCAATACGGTATTCAAGTGACGCCGCTTCCAGATAAACGCGTGCTTGAGTCATGCCAATTTGTGCTAGCAATTAAAGCAGACACCACAACAGATGAAATAAGACGCCTGGTCCCAGCGCAACTCAAGTTTGGCCCGGCAGAACAGATTCGCGATCTAATTAATAATCAGATCAACGGTATAAACGTAGTGCCGTTGAGTGTCGTCCCGAGACAGATTCCTTACCAAACGGGCTATGTTTATTTCGAAGTTGTCAAGAAAGGGCCATTTTGGATGAGGCTAAAAGATAGTGGCGGTATTGCGCTTCACCTATCAGGGCATTTTCCGAATGCTGAACTTGAGCTTTGGAGTATTAATCAATAGGCGCGCTCTGTATGGAACAAACGATAGTAAAACCAACACCGGGTGGAAGAGCACCCGCATCGAAACCACAATCAGAAAAGTCTGTGGATAATACCGTAGTTATCTCAAAAAGCCCTGAATTGGTGAACAATGATTCAGTGGTCGCTTATGGGAATAACTCTCTACTAGCAGAGGCGAATGGCCTGTTATCTATTATCGGTCAAATTCGGTCGACAGCGACTCATTCCGATCCGTTGTTTCTAAAAGAGACATTGGCACAAAAGCTTAGAGATTATGAGAACCGATTACGTCAGCATGACGTTGATTTGGATACCATTGATACAGCTCGTTATTGTTTATGCTGTTCACTAGATGAAGTTGTCCTTAACACCAATTGGGGTGGGCATTCATTCTGGAGTCACGATTCATTACTTAGCTCCTTCTATGCTAGCAGTCAAGGTGGGGAAGCGTTTTTTAAGCATCTTGATAAGTGCATGGCGAAACCAGATGCGAACTTAGATTTGCTTGAACTAATGTATGTGTGCTTATCTCTCGGGTTTCTGGGTCAATACCGTTTAGAAAAAAATGGACTGGAATCGCACCGGAAATTGAGAAGACAGGTTATTGCTACTCTTAAGTCTTATGGGAGAGGAGTCCCTCAGGAGCTAAGTAATAGTATCGACCAACACATTTTGAATGGCTCAAAGGCTTCTGATAGAGCCCCTCTTTGGGTTGTATGTTCTGTAACGGCGGCATTATTGGTCTGCATATATATGTATTTTAGCTATGAGCTAAATAAGGCATCCAATCGCACCTTTTCTCAATTAGTCAATTTGATTCAACCGCAACAACTTAACCAAGATGCAACGTCAGAATCAAAATCAGCGCCAATTGCAGAAAAGATTTCAATGTATCTAGCAACTGAGATCGGTAAGGGGCTAATCAATGTTGAGCCGCTGCAAGACAGGGTAAGAATTTCGTTAAAGTCTCAAGATCTATTTGAATCAGGTAGTGCTGATGTTGTCGCTTACATCCAACCCGTTATTTCTAAGCTTGCGAGAACATTGGAGTCGACCCAAGGCAAGATCATTGTTACTGGTCACACCGACGATAGGCCTATTTTCACGAGTAAATATCCCTCGAACTGGCACCTATCATTAGCTCGAGCCACTGCTATGTCTGAACAACTGATCTCGAATAGTGCATTAGAAGGGCGAGTGATACCCGAGGGATTGGGGGATGCAAGACCATTAGTTGAAAACAGTAGTGATGAAAACCGAGCTATTAACCGCCGGATTGAAATCGACCTTCTTGTCGCGAATTAATAATAGGTAGATAGAGATGCGTATTAAAGAAATTGGCAGAATATTTACTCAAAGATGGTTTCTCGGTCTTATCGGTGTCGCTGCTTGTTCTATTTTCATTTGGGTTGTTGGTCCACTTATTGCGATAGCGGGATATGAGCCCCTAAAGAGTGACTTTCAACGGCTAGTCACTATTCTAGTGTTGGTGTTGCTTTGGGCGATATTTAACGTTACCAAGCAGCATAAGCAAAAGGTGAAAGAAGACGAAAGTATTCAAACGTTGCTTGAGGTTGATAGCCAATCAGATAAAGAAGCAGCAAGTGAAATTGACTTAATGCGCGAGCGTATTGAGCAAGCTGTCAAAGTAGTGACGAAAACACACAAAGGCAAGAGAAGCTTGTATGACTTACCGTGGTATGTGTTGATTGGCCCTCCTGGAACGGGGAAAACAACCGTATTAAAGCAGTCGGGGTTAGAGTTTCCATTAGGAGACAGCCTTGGCTCTGACTCTATTGCCGGTGTAGGTGGCACTCGCCACTGTGATTGGTGGTTTGCAAATAAAGCAGTTCTTATAGATACGGCTGGCCGGTATACGACACAAGACAGTCAAGAAAAGGTCGACTCTAAAGCGTGGCATGGTTTCTTAGGATTGTTGAAAAAGTATAGAACGCAAAGACCAATTAATGGTGCGATTGTTACGATAAGTTTAGCCAGCGTGATGTCTCAGACTCGAACCGAGCGAAGTCTTCATGCTCGAGCAATTAAGTCGAGACTTCAAGAACTGAAAAACCAGTTAGGCATGCAGTTTCCGATTTACGTATTGCTCACCAAAATGGATTTAGTTGCCGGTTTCAATGAATTCTTTGCCGATTTAAGTAAGGAAGAACGAGATGATTTATTTGGTTTCATGTTCCCTCGTGAAGTGGATGATGAAAGAGGCGTTATTTCTCTATTCAACAAAGAATTTCATGGCATGTTGGAGCGCCTTGATGCCCGTATGCTTAGAATACTTGAAACTGAGGACGATTTAGATAAACGCGCGCTTATCTTTGAATTTCCAAAGCAATTAAGAGTGCTACAAGCTAATCTTGACGAGTTTTTAGCTGAAATTTTTGCACAAAACAGTTTTGAAGAGCCTGCCTTGATTCGTGGTGTGTTTATGTTGAGTTCGGTTCAAGAAGGCTTACCAGTCGATAAGCTGATGAATGAATCAACCAATGGACTTGGGTTAAATCGTTTAGCTCTAGCAAAGAGTCAGACTGGTTCTCATAGTTATTTCGTAAAGAATCTTTTTGACAAGGTTATTTTCAAAGAGCAACTGTTAGGAACAGTTAATCGTCACTATCAAAAGCAGTCAGGTTGGATGCGTCGAGGTGTTTACATTGGATGTACAACGCTACTGCTAGGAGCTTCTGCGCTTTGGTTTATGAGTTATAAGTGGAACTCACAGTTAATTGTCGATACCAATGAACAAGCGAGCCATATTGATGCAATGATTGGCGCTCAAAGTTTAGATTTTGAAGCGGATATTGTTTCAGCTGTAGAAACATTAGATAAGTTGATGACGCTTCCTCTCGGAAAGCAAAGCGACTACGGTGATGCCGACTCTGTAAAGAGGTTTGGTCTCTATCAGGGAGACAAAGTGTCTCAGGCGGCAAACAATGCATATTCTGATGCTTTGACCCAATATTACGCCCCTCTGCTTCTTGATAGCTTGGTGTCAGAAATGGAGAGCAATCAACAGCATCGTGAGTATTTGTACGAAACGTTAAAAACGTATTTGATGTTATTCAATCCAGACAAATATCAACAAGATGAAGTGTTGGCTTGGTTTAACTTTTATTTCGAACGTCAATATCCGGGTGAGCTAAACGCAGACTTAAGAAGACGTTTGCTACAGCACACTCAATATTTATTAGGCAACGATGGACAAGGCTTTACTTACAACACTGCTGCCGTGACGAGTGCTCGAGAAGTGTTGACTCAAATGTCTCTACCTGAACGTGCTTATCAGCGAATGAAAATACAATTTTCTAAGAGTCATGTACCTTCATTTCGCTTGACTGATGTATTGGGACCTAAAGGGCTTGAGCAGTTCGAGCGAGCTAGTGGAAAACCGCTATCACAAGGCATTTCGGGTTTCTACACGTACAATGGTTTTCATAGCATTTTTCAGATTCAGATCAACCGTACAGTAAAAAGCCTAATGGAAGAGAACTGGGTTTATGGTGACGATCTTAAGGCTCATGAAATTGATCAAGATAGTGCCATCCAAGGCGTTCAGTCTCGATACTATCAAGATTATGTTAATGAATGGAAAACGTTGATCGAAGATATTCAATTGAAGCAGGCTCCGAGCCTAGAACTTGCGACAGAGCAAGCGAGGGTTTTATCTGGAGTTGAAAGACCAATCGAATCTTTGTTGAGAGCAATCCAAAAAGAGGTTGCTCTATCAAAAGTATCATTGTCAGAAAATCAAAAAGCCGCTTCTGAAGTTGCTGGTAAAGTTGCCAAAGTTAAGTTTTCAAATACGGCAGATAGACTAGACATGTATTTACCTGAAGAAAACGGCTTCAATGTTGCTCTGCCAGGTAAAGAAGTCGAATCGCATTTTTCAGAGATCTTACGCCTTGGTGAGCAAGACTTTGATGATATTCAACAAGCAATGGTTAACTTGCGTTCGTATTTAAGTGACTTATCAAGCTCTGGTAACAATCAGAAAATTGCCTACAAAAGTATTTTAGATGGAACCGTTACACAAGATGTCGCAGCTTCCTTCGCTCGTGCTAAAGAACTTTTGCCGAGACCATTTAATCAATGGCTAGGTGAGCTTTCTCAAGAGTCGGTTAAGTTTGCGGAGAGCGGTTCGAAGGATCATCTAAATCAACTTTGGGTAACACAGGTGGTCCGCCCTTATCAGCGGACTATTGCTGGCAGATATCCATTCGAGCCCAACGCGAGCAGAGAAGTTAGATTGAAAGACTTTAAGCGATTCTTTGGTTATGGAGGTACGCTTGACGCATTCTTCCAAGAATACCTCGAACCGTTTGTGGATACTTCGAAAAGTCGTTGGCGATTAGAAAAGGAAATTGGAGTTCGTCCAGAAACACTAATGGTCTTTCAAAGAGCGCAACGTATCAGGCAGTCTTTCTTTGAATCTGATAATTCATTGCGCGTAGAGTTTGGGATGAAGCCTGTTTATCTAGACCAGCACATTACTCGATTTGTCTTAGAGTTGGGTGGACAAGATTTGGTTTATAAGCATGGACCAGCAAGAGCTAAATCGTTGAGTTGGCCTGCCGGTCAAGATCAGACTCGAATTGTGTTCACACCACCTGAATCTAAACGCGAAATTGCGCATACCTATGAAGGTGAGTGGGGCATATTCAAGCTTTTGGATCAATCACTTAAAGCAAGGCCAGAATCGCGTAAAGACAATATAGTTATGATTGATTTAAAGGGAAATAAGGTGCAGCTAGAGCTTATTCCTTCTAGTGCCATTAATCCGTTTTGGTCAAATGAAATGGAGAGGTTCAGATGTCCACGAACCTTATAACATCAGGCTGGGGCTATATCGGTAAAATGCCTGCAAAAGGGGACTTTGTGAAAGATGGTTTATCACAAGATTTCTCGGAGCGTTGGCATGATTGGCAACAGGCGGTTATTGCAGTCAGCAGGGAACAACTGGGTGAAAGCTGGAATGAGCACTTTTTAACGGCTCCTGTGTGGCACTTTGCTTTGGATATTAGCTATTTAGAAGACTCAACCTACATTGGTAGCATGATTCCTAGTGTTGATGCATGCGGTAGATACTTTTTCTTTACTATAGCTCGTGCCGTAAAAGGTGAAGCTGCGCAATATTGGGGTGACAGAGCTTGGACTGAGGACAGTGCCGCTCTTGCTCTTTCAGTACTTGAGGACGACTTTGTCTTTGATGTTTGGCATAAGAGTACTCAAGAAAAAAATGACCTCGTTGCGAATGTAACAAGTGAAGTGAGGCCTCTGGAGTTTCTTTATCAAAGCCAAATATCTACAGTTTTTCATGATCACGGCAATACTGATCAAAACGCGCTTTTGAATTACCTCATTAAAGAAAAATTGAGTAAACCATGTTTTTGGTGGACTGAAGGTTCAACGAAGGTTGAACCATGCATGTTCATTACTAGTGGATTTCCTTCAATTGGTCAGTTTTCAGCCATGCTTGATGGCGGCTGGAAAAAGTGGAATTGGTAGGATAGAAGAATGAATTGGAACTATTTTACCTTTGCTAAATCGCACGCAGGAAAAGTACGCCCTTATAACGAGGATGCTCTGTTGGATATGACAGAACAGCATATTTGGGTGGTTGCCGATGGAATGGGTGGACACAGTGCTGGCGATATAGCAAGCCAGATGCTAGTGGATAGAGTCGCGCGCCACATGCAGGATGTCTCCAATACTAATATCGATGATATCCGAAGAGTGGTTCAAGAAGCGAACTTAGAAATTTACCAATACGCACAAAATCACTTAGACGGTAAAACGATTGGAACAACACTTGTTTTGTTGTTTATTCAGGATGGGTATTACCACTGTCTTTGGGTGGGTGATAGCCGAATTTACCAGCTTAGAAGTGGTAATTTTGTCCAAAAAACACGTGATCATAGTCAAGTCATGGACTTAGTGGATCAGGGCTTATTGGCATTTGAAGATGCCGAATCTCACCCTCTTGCAAATGTTATTACCAGAGCTGTTGGGGTCGACGAAAGTGTCACTATTGATCAAGTTTCAGGGCAGTTGGCTGACGGCGATCAGTTTTTACTCTGTAGCGATGGGCTCTCTAAGGAACTTACGAGTGATGAAATTCATCGGACATTGTATGCAGACTCAGTCAACCAAGCTGGATTAGCGCTCATGCATTCGGCTTTGGTTCGGGGCGCAAGTGATAACGTAACTTGTGCTTTGATCAAAGTTCGCCAAACGCAAACGGAGTGCGAAACAGTAACTAGAGAAGACGCAACAATACCTGTCTTTCTAAGAGGGAGAGCTTATGAGTAATGAAATGTTTTATTGGTATGAACAAGCGTTGGCTCCTATATCTCAAGAAAATCCTACAGGTGTTGATCCTAGAGAGGATGTATCACCACAGTCTGCTTACTATCGGTTGAAAGATCAGCGTATGGCCGCCCGCAACGCTGAACGTAATGCTCTTATAGAAGAAGAAAGTATCTATACCCACAGTAATTTATGGCGAGTATTTATTGAAGATGTCCCAGAAATACTCACGAATCAGTCTAAAGATTTGGAATTTGTTGCCTGGCTTATAGAAGCCCTAACTCGATTGTATGGTTTTCGTGGTATGGGCGTTGGCTACAAACTCGCAACCAGTTTAATTGAGAACTTTTGGGATGATCTGTACCCAATGCCTGATGAAGATGGTATTGAGACAAGAATATCGGCGATTATTGGCCTCAATGGTATCGATAGTGAAGGAACACTTATTTTTCCAATTGCTTGTATACCATTGACTGACTTAGGCGTGGAGCAAGCTTATGCCTATTGGGAATATCAGCAAGCTATAGAGCTTGAGCGCTTAGACGAAGATAAGCGCCGAAATCGAGTCGAGCTTGGGGCTGTGGAGCTATCTGAAATTACAACTACGGTTAAGTCGACTTCTGATACGTTTTATCGAGAATTAATCACGGATTTGGAGTTCGCTACGGAATCATTTAATGAATTCAGTCAGCGATTAGATGAAGCGGTCGGTGATGTGACTCCTAGCTCTTATATATCAAAAAGACTTGAATCAATACACTCGGCATTAAAGCACCTTCTTGGAGATCGTTTTGATCAACCACAAGCAGTGATTGAAGAGCTAGAGGATCTTGATGAATCTTCTTCTGAACAACTGTTAAGTGCACAAAGTTGTGATGCATTATTAGCGACAAACATGAAATCACGAGAGCAGGCAATTAGACAATTGCAGCAAGTAGCTGATTTCTTCCGAGAGAGTGAACCTCACTCACCAGTTTCTTACTCCATCGAACAGATTATTCGTTGGTGTGGGATGCCTCTGCCGGAGTTACTGGCGGAACTTATCTCCGACGGGGATGCAAAGAAAAGCTACTTCCGTTTGGTTGGCATAGCAGAACAAAATGAAAATTAATAAAGGGAGAATGGTATGACGAGTATCCACTCGAAACTATCACGAGTACGGAAGCCTCGTGTCCACATTACCTATGATGTTGAAACTGAAGGTACGACTCTTAAGAAAGAACTGCCTTTTGTTGTAGGTGTAATGGGTGACTTCGCTGGTCAAAACACAGAAGCGTTGAAGCCATTAAAAGACCGCCGTTTTATTCAGATCGATCGAGATAACTTTGACGATGTACTCAAAAAAATGAATCCATCGGTGAAGTTTAAAGTTGCGAATAAGCTTGCGAATGACGATTCACAGTTTGAGGTCGATTTAAACTTTAAATCAATGCAAGACTTTGAGCCTGCTGCGATCGTAAATCAAGTTGATCCACTACGCCAATTGATGGAAACGCGTAATAAACTGCGTGATTTGATGACAAAAGTTGACCGCTCAGAAGAGCTTGAAAATATCCTAGAGGATGTTTTGAACAATACAGACAATCTGGCAAGACTTGCAGGCGAGTTAGATCTTGACAAGAAAGCGAAGTCAGACAGTACTGAAGGAGCGGAATAATGACGACTGAAGCTGAAAAACAGTTAGATCCAACAGTTAATGAACAGACAACTTCATTCTTAGATCAAGCTATTGGTGCGACTAAGCAGACCGAAGCTTCTCGTGCTGAGGAGCTGATTAAAACGCTCGCTGAAGAAGCAATGAAAGGGACAGTTACTTGGAACAAAAACCTAACAGTAACTTTTCGTGAAGCGATTAATTTGCTCGATAGGCAGATTTCTGATCAGTTGTCTGAAGTAATGCATCACCCAGAATTACAGAAACTCGAAGGTTCTTGGCGCGGCTTAAATTATCTAGTGATGAATTCAGAGACCAGCTCTACTCTGAAAGTTCGCATGATGAGCATGACCAAGAAAGAGCTACATAAAGACTTGAGCAAAGCTGTTGAGTTTGATCAAAGCCAGATCTTTAAAAAGGTTTACGAGTCTGAGTTTGGTAGTGCTGGTGGTGAACCGTATGGTGCATTGATTGGAGACTATGAGTTTACCAACCACCCAGAAGATATTGAGTCGTTACGCCTAATGTCAAATGTAGCGGCTTCTGGCTTCTCTCCATTCTTGTCCGCGGCTTCACCAGCACTATTCGGCTTTGATGAGTGGACTGAGCTGTCAAAACCACGCGACCTAGATAAGGTATTTGAATCACTAGAATACGCCCAATGGCGTTCGTTCCGCGAGAGTGCCGATTCGCGCTTCGTTAGTCTGACGATGCCAAAAGTCCTTGCTCGTTTGCCATACGGACAAGCTACCGCTCCAGTCGAAGAGTTTGGGTTTGAAGAGTTCGAAGTAGATCCTGTTTCAGGTATTGCTGTTAACGCTGAACATAACGACTACTGTTGGATGAACTCTTCGTATGTTCTTGGTGTTAAGTTAACCGACGCATTTTCAAAATATGGATTTTGTACTGCCATCCGTGGTGCAGAAGGCGGCGGTCGAGTGGATAACTTGCCAACGCATTTCTTCATGAGTGATGATGGCGACCCTGATATGAAGTGCCCAACAGAGATTGGTATTACCGACAGACGTGAGGCGGAGCTTGGTAAGCTTGGTTTCTTACCGCTTTGTCACTACAAAAACACCAACTATGCAGTGTTCTTTGGTGCGCAAACCTGTCAAAAACCAGCGAACCATGAATCCCCTGAAGCAACGGCCAATGCGGCCATTTCTGCCCGCCTACCTTATATGATGGCAACATCTCGTTTTGCGCATTATTTGAAAGTAATGGCTCGAGATAAAATTGGTAGCTTTATGGAAGCAGAAGACGTTGAGTCTTGGCTGAACCGCTGGATCCTAGGTTACGTCAATGCTTCTGAAGGCGGTGGTCAAGAGATCAGAGCGAAATACCCTCTAGCAGACGCTCGTGTTCAGGTTAAGGAAATTCCTGGCGCACCTGGTTCTTACAATGCCGTAGCATGGCTGAAACCTTGGTTGCAAATGGAAGAACTGACGACATCTTTGCGACTTGTGGCCAAGATCCCTCAGTCAGGTGGATAAGAAACGAATTGGCTGGTCGAAAGGCCAGCCATGACCAATCTTTATGTTCTAGATGGAATTAGCAGTGTCACTTAACTTTCGCGACCCTAGCAAGCTAAAACATGAGTTCAGTACCGGAGGCTACGCTGAACTTGATAGCCCGTGGTTGACTCGATTCAATGAATCTTCTGATCTTGTATCGTCAGCTCGAATTTGGCTAGAAGGTACACGTTCAAGAGATTTGGACAGCTTTCGTCATAGTGTGATGAACACAATTAACCGCATTGATGAGCTATTAGAATCTCAACTAAATGAAATATTACATCATCCTGAGTTTCAACAGCTCGAAAGGGGGTGGGTTGGAGTTAGGTATTTATGTGAACAGGTTGATTCTCGTTCATCGGATTCTGTAAAAGTTAAGGTTTTAACGGCGACATGGAATGAAATCAGTAAAGATGCTTTAAAAGCCATCGAGTTTGACCAATCAGCACTATTTAAGTTGCTCTATCAAAATGAATATGGGATGGCAGGGGGAGAACCCTTTGGTGTGGTGGTTGGAGATTATCAGCTTCGCTGTGATCCTAGTAAAAATTATTTTGATAGAGATCTGTCTGTGTTGAGTAAGATCTCTCAGTCTGCAGCTGCAGCATTCAGCCCATTTATCATGTCTGCATCGCCAGAGATGTTTGGTGTTGATAGTTTCGCTCAACTCTCTGCGATAAGAGATATAGCGGCCCAATTTGAACAGGAAGATTATGCAAAGTGGCGTAGTTTGAGAGACAACGATGACGCTAAATTTATTGGTTTGACTGCACCTAACGTCTTGTTCCGTCAGCCATACAAAAGTGATGGCTCGCGGAATGATAAATTCAATTTTCAAGAACACATCTACGACTCCAACCGAGATTTGCTATGGGGGAGTAGTGCGTACTGTTTTGCTGCCGTATCAATTAGAGCATTTCAGGAACATGGTTGGTTCACGCATATGCGAGGGATTAAACAAGGCGATTACAGTCAGGGTATTATCGTCGCTCCTACAAGGAGCAAGATGCGTGTTAATGGCAAGAATGATCGTGAAAGATGTCCGTTAAACTTGAAAATCTCTGAGAGAAAAGAACAAGAATTGTCTGAGTGCGGTTTTATTTCTATTTCTCCAATACCTGAGACCGATATGGTGGGGATGACCTCGAATGTATCTCTCTACAAGCCCAAACAATACGCAGAAAAGCATATTTCAACGAATGCAAAACTGACATCGATGTTGCAATACACATTGTGTGTATCGCGAGTCGCACATTATCTCAAGGTTATGGGGCGTGACAAAATTGGTGGGTATCAAGACGCAGAAAGCCTAGAGCGTGACTTTCAACGCTGGTTACATCAGTACACTACCGCATCAGATGAAGCGTCTGATGAGCTTCGAGCTAAATACCCCCTAAATGAAGCGAAAATTACAGTTCGAGAGAAAAGAGAAACTCCTGGACATTATTACTCAGTTATCCATTTGCGACCGCATTTTCAACTCGATCAAATGGTATCTAGCATTAAATTAATTACCGAATTATCACCAGAGCACATGGTGTAAGGAAATAACAATGACTCAATGGAAAAATGCTTTGTCCCAAGGCCTATTGCAACACGCTCTAGAGCAATTAATTGATGAAATTAAAGCAACCCCTAAAGATGCGAGCTTGAGAAGTTCCTTCATTGAGCTTCTTTGCATTGATGGGGACTTCGAGCGTGCGGACGCTCAGCTCATGCAATCGATTAAATTGTTTCCTGAGTATCTGCCTGGTGCAAGTCAGCTACGACATTTAGTGAAAGCAGCTCAAGCTAGAAAGGATTTTATCAATGGTGCGGCTAGTGCCAAAGTATTAGGTGATGAGGAATTAACTAAAGAGCTTGTTCGATTTAATCTTGCTCTCGGAAATCAAGAGTACGAAGAAGCGTCACGTCTATCGCATCGCATTGAAGAGCATCGCACTATTAAAGGGTTTAACGTAAACGGCACAAACTACGAAGATGCTAGAGATATTGATGATCGTTTAGGTGGTTACATTGAACTGTTTTCTACAGCAGGTAACTATTTTCTTGTACCCATATCGAGCATCCATACGCTAGAAGTTAAAGCACCTACTTCTTTGTTAGAGAGTATTTGGCGACCTGTCGAGTTTGATATCGATGGACTTGGTGAAGGCGAAGGCCATATGCCGTTGACATATGTTGACTCAGAGACCGATGCGCAAAAGTTAGGTCGAGAAACGGATTGGAAGCAGATTGGTGAGCAAGAATCTTTTGTTGGCTTGGGTCAAAAATGTTGGTTAGTCGGTGACTCAGCGCTTCCAATCTGTGATTTGACTACATTATTAGAACAGAAACAAATAGCGTAGAAATATCATGTCGTTAACCGTTTCTCTGCTCGACAAATTGATAGATAGTGATCCTCTCACTCGAGATGAGAAAGACTTCCCTGCAAGCCAGCAACAGATGTTGAGCAGCTTACTTAGAGATCTAGAGTCGATGCTGAATAGTCGTATTGGATGGAAAAATATTCCTGATGATCTTCTAGAGGTTCGTTATTCAATATTGAACTATGGGCTGCCAGATTTTTCCTCAATGCCCTATAGCAGCCAAGAAGGGCAGAATCAGCTTTGCGACATCGTTCATGATGCAATTAAAGAGTTTGAGCCGAGGTTAAGGAACCCTCATGTCCAGATTTCGGACGAGAAAAACGCTATTGATAGGGTATTGAGGTTACAGATAAATGCCACTTGCTTAATTGATAACAGTATTCATGAAGTGCGATTCAATTCTGAAGTAGAGCCGGTAAATTTAGGTATGAAACTGAGTAGAGCAAAATGAGTGAAGAGTTTCTCAAGTACTATAATCGCGAGTTAGCTTATTTGCGTCACAAAGGGCAAGAGTTTGGTGAGCAGTATCCCAAGATTGCCGCGAGACTTCGTATTAGTGAGGAACAGGTTGACGATCCACACGTAGAAAGATTGTTAGAAGGCTGCGCATTTCTAACAGCAAGGATTAGACAAAGCTTAGACAATAGTTACCCTCAGTTTACAGAGTCTTTGATGGGACAGTTATATCCGGATTTTCACGCCCCAATCCCGTCAATGTCAGTCATTAAAATGAGCTGTTCTAACTCCACTTCCTCTTATTTTGATGTAGAAGAAGGCGAGCGAGTTGTTATCGGTGCTACTGGATATCATGAATGCGAGTTTAGAACTTGTTATCCGGTCAGAATGTATCCTGTTGATGTGACCTCTGGCGTTTTTAAAAATGCGCCTTTCAAGCCAGTTGGCTCACGATGGGAAAGCAATGCTCATTCAGTTTTGAAAGTACAGCTCACGGCTCAAGATGAAGAGACTCCTCTTGGTGAAATGGGGATAGAACGGCTGCGCTTCTATTTAAACGGTCAATCTCAATTGACTTTTAAGCTCTACCAAATGCTGTTTCAAAACCTAATTGGTTTATCTGTTGTTGTGGATGGCAAAGAAGTTCGTCCTTTAACCAAAAGACATCTTTCTGAAGTAGGATTTTCAGAAGATGAGAAAGTTGTGCCATACAGTAAAAGAAGCTTTTCAGGAGCAAGATTACTTGTTGAGTATTTGCACTTTCCTGAGAAGTTTATGTTCTTTGATATCATCGAACTTGGATTATCAGAGCTAGATCTTAGAGAGCAAGTCGAACTGTATTTTTACTTTGATACCAACGATGACTGGCTTCCAAAGCAAGTGGACGAAGAAAGCTTAATGGTAGGCTGTGTGCCTGTGATCAACTTATTTAAAAGTATTATGGAGCCTAAGCGTATTCTACCAACTGAATACGATTACCACTTGTCTCCACAATACCAAGAAGCTGAAAGTAATGAGGTTGTCTCAATTTCTGACGTAACGTTGAGAAACTGGAACAAAACGTACCACAATTTACCATGTTATCACGCTGGTGAGCACACGCATTATACGAACACTAGTGAGATTTATTGGTTGATGAGACGTGAGGATAAGAACTGGGCTGGTGGGTATGATGAGCCAGGTAGAGAAACTTACATTTCTTTTGTTGATAAAAAACATCAATTGTTCAGCCCGGATAGCCGGGAAAACTGGTTAATGTACGTGGAAGCTGAGTGCTGTAACCGCAACTTAGCGCAGAAACTTCCATTTGGAGGTGGGCTGCCGCAAGTATCTTTACCGGAGGTAAATGACAATTTCGAATCTGTTCGTTGTTTAGTTTCTTTATCAGAAACCATTCGGCCAGAAATGGATGAAAGCACACGATGGCAGTTAACTAAGCTTTTAACTTTAAACCATTTTACCGAGGAAGATGGTTTAGCAACTTTGAAGCAGACCCTTAATCTCTATGCATTTTCTGGGACAGCAGAAACGAAAGCGGTAATCGATGCTTTAACTAAGTTAGAGTTTAAGCCTACTACAGGAAGAATTAGTCAGAAAGGTAAAGTTGGATTTGCGCACGGTATAAAAATTATTTTGACGGTTTCTGATCAAATTTTACCTAAAGAGCAGATCTTTCTCTTAGGTAGTGTTTTATCTGTTTACTTCTCGCAATATGCTGAAATTAACATTTTTACGCAGTTAGAAATAAGACTTAAGTCCACGGGAAAGTCTTTCCACCTATGGCCCGTATTAACTGGCGATAAGGTGTTGCTATGAGCGCGGAACAATTTTATCGAGAATTAAAGCAACATCCATTGTTTGAAGCGATTCATCTTATTGAACATGAAGTTCTGCAAGCAGAGGCGCAAATAGGAACAGATGCGTTACCGAAGCATGAAAAGCTAAACTTAAAGGTTAATCCATCATTAGGTTTTGAAAATGCTCAGCTTTGTGAACTGAAAAATATAGATGACAGCAAGTTAGAGATTGAGACCAATTTAATAGGCCTAACGGGTGAGCAAGGTGTGCTTCCCCAGCACTATAGTGAATTAGCTTTACATCGCCAAAAAGAAGGCGATACGGCTATGGTGGACTTCTACGATATTTTCAATCATCGCTTATTATCTCTTTATTATCGATGTTGGCAACTGAGTCAGCTGACTGTTCAGTCTCGTGCGCATGCGCAGGGCGCGCGTTCGCCGTTAGAAAGCTGTAAATCGGCATTAACTGGGAAAGGGAGTTCACTGTCCCGGCACTATGGTGGTGTGTTTGCTTCACCAGTGAGAAGTAAAGGTGGACTAAAAAGTATTCTTGAATGTTTATCTGGATGCCAAGTAAAAGTTCATGAATTTCAAGGACAATGGTTACACCTTACGAAAGAAGAGCAAACACGCCTTGCATCCCGAACTATGCCTGAAGGGCAGTTTGCTCAACTTGGTTTAGGAGCGTCTTTGGGTTCGAAAGCATGGAACATCAACGCGGGGACAACAATAGAATTTCTGCCAAAAGATAAACAGCTAGTTAGTAAATTGCTTCCTAACCAACCCAATATAGCAATCATTAAGAACGCTGCTTATGAGTTGATTGGAAAACATAAACAACTGAAGTGGCAGCTCACCACCAAACATAGTTTGCTACCACAAGCTTGTTTATCGAAACAGCAGGGGCAGTTAGGTATTGGTTCTGTGCTTAAAAAACACGAACGTACAAAAGATCGAACTATAACAATTACTATTTAAAGGAAATGTAATGGCTTCACTCTCACTTTCAGCGTTGGTCGAAAGATTGTCTCCTCAGGCTAAGGAAACACTTGAACAGGCAGCTGCGATGGCAAGCTCCCGAACTCATCACAGTATTGAAATGTCTCACTGGTTAATGATGATTATCCGCCATCCTGACGATATTTACTCTGAAGTTTTTGACGAATTTGATGTCGATAAAATCAAGGTTGAAACCGATATTCAAAAGGCATTAGAAAAATACAAAACAGGATGCCAGTCGGTGCCTGGGCTATCAGCTCATACGGTGACTGTTATGCAAAATGCCTTGTTGTCTGCAACCATTGAATTCAATCAAGAACAGTTGGGGTGCATCCATCTTTTATTTGCCTACTTGTCTGATGATACGTTAGTCAACATGGCTGGTTCGATTAGTCCTGAACTAAACAAGATAGAACCATCTCGCTTATTGAACTTTAAAGAAAGTAATGCGCCTCAATCAAGATCGAATGACTTAGCGCAGTCAAACGCGAATTCCGCCTTGAATCAATTTACAACAGACCTTACTGAGCAAGCTAGGGAAGGTAAAATAGATCCGGTGATTGGTAGAGATAATGAAATTCGCCTAATGATCGATATTTTATTAAGACGCCGACAAAACAACCCGATTCTTACGGGAGAAGCTGGTGTTGGAAAAACAGCCGTTGTTGAAGGTTTGGCGCAAAAGATCATTGATGGCGATGTACCTCCCGCTCTGCAAAATGTGGCAATTAAGTCTCTGGATTTGGCGTTACTGCAAGCCGGCGCAGGCATGAAAGGTGAGTTTGAAAACAGGCTTAAGAACCTTGTTAAGGAAGTAAACGACGCTCCACAGCCTATTATATTGTTCATTGATGAAGCTCATGGCCTAATTGGCGGTGGTGGGCAAGCGGGCCAAGGTGATGCGGCGAATATTCTGAAGCCAGCATTAGCGAGAGGTGAACTCAGAACGATCGCAGCAACAACGTGGGCAGAGTATAAAAAGTATTTTGAAAAAGATGCAGCTTTAACTAGGCGTTTTCAAGTCGTAAAGGTTGATGAGCCTGCCCCTGAACTCGCGATCGAAATGTTACGAGGCTTACTTGATGTAATGGCACAACACCACGATGTTCATATCACTAACCAAGCTCTCAATGCAGCGGTCCAACTGTCAGCTCGATACATTAATGGTCGTCAACTGCCAGATAAAGCGGTTTCTGTTTTGGATACGGCCTGTTCTCGAGTTGCGTTAAGTCAGTCATCTACACCGGGAGGCCTAGATGCGAAAAGAAACAAACTTAAAGCAAAGCAAGCTGAGTATGAGCATCTTAGCCAAGAGAGTCGGCTAGGAGCATCTCTTGATGTGCAGCTGCAAGGTGTCCGAAAAGAGATTGATGCGCTATCTAATGACATTATTGAATTAGAAGTACTTTGGGAAAAAGAAAAAGAATGGGTAAATGAAGCTAAGTCACTTAGAACCCAAATAATCCAGGAGGGTTCTGAAACTGCTAGAGACAAGTTACAAGAGCTTGAAAATAACCTTTCCGCTAACTCACAGCCCTTAGTTTTTTCGCATGTAAATGAAGCGCTAATCGCAGAAGTTATTTCGGATTGGACCGGTATACCGCTAGGTAAACTTCAGGATGATGAAATCCAAGCAGTATTGGGTTTGAAAGAAAGTTTGTGTAAGCGAGTTGTCGGGCAGGATCACGCTTTAGAGCTCATGTCTGAAGTGATAAAAACCGCGAGTGCGCAGCTCACGGATGAGACACGACCAAATGGTGTATTTCTCCTAACCGGACCAAGCGGAGTGGGTAAAACCGAATCGGCTTTGGCGATTGCAGAGAAAGTCTATGGTAGTGAAGAAAATGTCACGACTATCAATATGTCGGAATTTAAGGAAGAGCATAAAGTCTCATTGCTATTAGGTTCTCCTCCTGGTTATGTCGGTTATGGAGAAGGAGGTGTACTGACTGAAGCTGTTAGACGTAAACCTTATAGTGTAATTCTCCTCGATGAAATGGAAAAAGCGCACCCTGGTGTTCAAGATATTTTTTATCAGGTGTTTGATAAAGGCTCAATTAAAGACGGTGAAGGTCGAGATATAGACTTTAAAAACACTATTATTATTATGACCGCGAACACAGGGACCGAAACGACGATGTCTTTGTATTCTGATCCTGATTTATCTCCTGAGCCGTCAGCACTAAAAGATGCTTTACGCGATGATTTGTTGGTCGACTTTAAACCTGCATTTTTAGGGCGTGTGAACGTATTACCTTATTTGCCTCTATCAAGAAAAGTATTGATAGAAATAACAAAATTAAAGTTGGATAAAATTACGACTCGTATTCGTAAGCACTATAACGCTGACCTGTTTTTTGATGAGGAACTAATTAATGATATTGTAGACAATAGCAATGAGTCTGGCAGTGGTGCGCGTGTGGTACAAACAACCATAGAAAATACATTGCTTCCGAAGATTTCTCATGAAATATTGCATGCAATTCTTAATGATAAGACGTTTGATGAAATTATTGTTAAAGGTACAACTAGTGGACTTGATGTCTCAATAGTTTAACATCCTTTACACTCTCAATAATAATTGGGAGTTGGTTCATATTAACTATTATTTTTTATAAAAAACGCTTAAATTAAATCTTATTTAAAGATATAACAGGGCGTATTTAAAATGAAGTTTTTGATACATTAATCACTAATTATCACCAAACGTCAGATAATTAAATTACTACGATATATGTCAATTAATAATGCTATAGGAGATTAGCATGCAGTCTAATACGTATCTTAAATACGCAGATATTAAGGGTGAGGCAACAGCCGAGCAATACAAAGATTTGATTACACTACTATCTGTAGATTGGAGTGTAGGTCGTGAGATCTCATCATACACTGGTACAGCGATGGACCGTGAAGCGAGCGCTACTCGTCTATATGATTTGACTATCACTAAACTTCAAGACCGTTCTTCTCCTGACTTATTTAAAGAAGCGACGATTGGTAAAGGTAAACCAGCGGTTTTCCATATTACTAAGCAGGGTGAGAAGGTTGAAGAGATCATGAAGATCGAACTGACTGATGCGATGATTTCTAACTACTCCGTTTCTATCCAAGACGATCGTCCAGTTGAAACTATCACAATTTCTTACACAGAAATGATGATGACAGTGACTCCTACTGACGATAAGAACAACACTTCTGCTCCATTGGTATACGGCTACAGCGGTGTTAAAGGTCAACAAATGTAATTTTCATGCGGGGGAGTATTCCTCCGCATTTTTTTGAAAGAAGTATTTAATGAAAAGAGCAACTCAAGATAACAATTTCATCCGAATTTCTTCCCCATTCGGTAAAGATGCCATCATACTAAACTCGTTTGAGTATAAAGAAGAGATCTCAGAACTTTTTTCATTGCGTGCTAAAGCTTACTTTAATGATCAACGAAGTGAGTTAAACGAAATTATTGGTAAGGAAGTTACCATTACCCTTGAAAATAATGAGGATGTTTCTTCAAATCCTCGTTATATGCATGGTTACGTTTCTGCTGCAAGATTAGAAGGGAAAAGGGTTTCTAATACACATAAAGGCGAAAATTATAAAAACATAGAATTATTAATAGAGCCTAAATTACGTTTCGCTGAATATCGAAAAAATTGCAGAATATTTCAGCATAAAGATATAAAGGAAATTATCTCTGAAGTACTATCGGAGCATAGTGTTGCCTTTAGTTTTGAGCTAACCAAGTCCTATCCTAAATACACGTACAAAGTACAATATGAAGAATCAGATCTTGAATTTGTTCGACGTCTGTTATCGGAAGAGGGGCTATCATTTTGTTTTACACATACTAAGTCTGCCCATACGCTCAATATTTTTGATGACATCAGTTTTTATAAGCCGGGTACTGAGTTTTTAGTCGATTTTGATACAGGTACGGCGAAATCTAGCCACATTTTTTCTTGGCATGAAACGCAAATTCTGACTACTAAAGCGAGTCAAAAGTCAGGCTATAACATGCTCAAGCCTTCTTCGAATCCTAAAAATACTGCAAAGGGTGAAAGTGATTTTTTTACAGTACCTGGAAGCGAGTATTTTGAATACATGGGTGAAATGGAGAGCAATGATCAATACGCACTGAGAAACACGCATGCAATAGAAGCACTACAGCAAAATGCATATTTGTGTCGTGGCGAGGCTACGTGCAGAACATTCAGTGTGGGCAAGTGCTTCAAGTTTAAAAAGCATGAAGATAAATCTCGAGTCGGCAAAGAATATGTACTGTCTTCTGTTTTTTTGTCTGCTGCTGTTTATAACCAGACTGGTCAAGGTGGGACCGGTGCGCAAGGTGTCAAAGTCTCGTTTAGTTGTGTTGACTCAAAGACAATCCTGCGTCCTTCAGTTAACTACCCGAAACCTCAGATGAAAGGTTTGCAAACCGCAGTAGTTACGGGGAACAAAGATGGTGAAATTTACATAGACAAACATGGCCGTATCAAAGTTCAGTTTCACTGGGACCGTGTTGGTAAATACGATGTAAATAGTTCATGTTGGATTCGTGTTGCGCAAAATATCGCAGGTAACGGATGGGGGTCGGTGTTTCACCCTAGAGTCGGACAAGAGGTCATCGTCGAGTTTGTCAACGGAGACCCTGATCAACCAATCGTTACGGGGTCACTATATAACGGTAGTCAACTCCCTCCTTACGCTTTACCAGAGCAAAGTTCTCAGAGTGGTTATAAATCACGCTCTGTACAAAAAGGTACATCCAATTTTAATGAGTTGCGCTTCGATGATAAGCCTGGTGAAGAGCACATTTATCTTCATGCTGAAAAACTGTTCCAAATGCTAGTTGAAGACTGTGTTGATATCGCCGTTGAAAACAGTAAAACCGAAAAAGTGACCAATGATGTTAATCAAGAGGTTGGTCAGAACGCGAGCTTGAAAGTAGGTAAAAACTTTTCGAATGAAACGGGTGAAGTACTGTCTTTTAATGCAGGAAAGAGCGTCGAGATCAAAGTAGGTGGTGCTTCTATTCAGATGTCTAGCTCTGGAGAAATCAATATCAAAGGTAATAAAATATCCATTAACGGCTCAGCTATTGCTCTTAAAGCTGGGCAAATTTCATTGAACTAAGGTGATTTAAAGTGGGTAAACCAGCCGCAATTTTGGGCAGCTTTCATCTTTGCCCTAAAAAAACAGGAAAGATACCGCATGTCGGTGGTCCCGTCGTTGTTGGTTCACCAAACGTAACGATTGGCGGGATACCTGCGGCAAGACAAGGCGACAAGCTTATTTGTATCGGTCCTCCGGATAGTATCTCAGCAGGTTCTTCTAGCGTAACAATCAACGGTAAACCAGCCGCGAGAGTCGGCGATTCAACGTCTCATGGTGGCAAAATTCTATCTGGTATGCCTACGGTTTTAATCGGAGGCTAGATGCCACTCGCATTTCAAACGCATCTTCTATCCTTTAATGGCCGTTCACACACCGTTCGCGAGATAGCTGATGATTCTTTTAGATTGTCCGAGGAAATCCGACCCCAAGACTTTGCTCAATCAATAGATGAGCATATATTAAGCCTCGTGCGCTCTGAGCGCGAGAGTCTTGAGCAA
Source organism: Vibrio sp. SCSIO 43097 (assembly GCF_023650755.1). Classification (NCBI taxonomy): domain Bacteria; kingdom Pseudomonadati; phylum Pseudomonadota; class Gammaproteobacteria; order Vibrionales; family Vibrionaceae; genus Vibrio; species Vibrio sp. SCSIO 43097. The sequence goes on from NZ_CP071841.1 coordinate 313,636, forward strand.
GCTGATATCAAGGGGAATCTCTGTGTTCTTTTACCATCTTCGGTAGACAAACGCTTGCTTAAAGCATTGATAAGCGAGCTTTCTATTTTCGTTGGCCAAACTGTCAATACTGAAATTTACTTTTATCCTTATGGCCAAGCTGCATTTTTGATGGCACTAAATCGGATAAATCGTGAAGTTAATGAAACGCAAGCGACTTGGATACTGGCTATAGAGGTTACGAGTGATGTAGAAGGGCATGTCAAACCTCAAAGCTCTATCATTTTAACCAAGTGTTTTTTTCGACATTCAGGTCTTGTGCCTGATGTTGTTCGAATTGATTTAGATGCCAAACAACAACGCATCGCCGTGGACAAGGTGTTTAAGCAATTAGGAGTAAGTTGTGAACATCCACTCAGTCAATTGTATTTATCCGTTAATAAGGAAGAACCGCAATGGTTAAACTCAATGCAATTCTTGTCTCCGTGGGTGACCGATCAAACTCAGTATCAATTTGTTGATATCAAACTTGGCGGATTGGGTGCATGTGGCGGCGTTTTAAAAGCGTTAGTGATTGATGAGCTTCAAAGAAGCAGCCCCTGCCCAGACTTTCACGTGTTGCAAGCGGACATCGAGTCAGATGGCTATGCGGTAGGAGTAATATACAATTGGCGTAGTGAATAGGTCTGGCTATTGCTTTTCCTTCTAGTAGTAGTAGCTGAGGTTTTAGTGATGCAAATGTTATGGGGGATTGACTCGAAACTGGCCCTTTAATGATGTTTGGACAATGACTAGGCGCAGCTTGCTTTTCAAAATAGCTTTGCTCACCGCGTTTTTACAGTGTTCTTCTCGCTTTCTGATTAAATAGCCAGCCATAGAACACAAACCACATGAAAAGCTGTTCGACTCAAGATATCCTTACCGAAATAAAATAACTTGAGTTTTGGCTTGTTCGAGATCCCACCCGTGACGCATTCCTTTTTATAAACGGTACATGGACTCTGACAGAAGCAAGCCTACTCATAGAATTGGCGGAAAGTGAATTCGAATGAAGTTTATCCACACCTCAGATTGGCATCTTGGTCGACAATTCCACAACGTATCACTACTCGAAGATCAACAAGCAGTACTCGAACAACTGATTAACTATATTGAACGCAACCCCGTCGATGCAGTTGTAGTGGCGGGAGATATCTATGACCGTTCGGTGCCACCAACGGTTGCAATAGAACTGTTAAATCGAGTCGTGAAACGCATTTGTACCGAGTTAGAAACACCAATGATATTGATATCTGGCAACCATGATGGTGCAGAAAGGCTAGGTTTCGGCTCAGAGCAAATGAAAAATGCAGGTCTCCATATTGTTAGCAACTTTGAAGAGATGCTCACTCCCATCATCATAAAAACGGACTCTGCGGACGAGGTCGCGTTTTATGGTATGCCTTATAACGACCCTGAACAGGTCAGGTTTGCCTACAAAGCCTCGGTATCCACTCATGATGAGGCTCATCAATTGCTTGTTGAGCAAATTAAAGAGCGCTTTATCTCTAAGCAAAAGCGCGTGCTCGTGAGTCACTGTTTTGTTGATGGGGCTATCGAGTCAGACTCTGAACGACCATTATCTATTGGTGGTTCTGATCGCGTGAGTCATGAACACTTCTTAGATTTTGACTACGTCGCACTTGGTCATTTGCATCAGCCTCAAAAGAAAGGCGCAGAGCATATCCGTTACTCTGGCTCTCTCATGAAGTATAGCTTTGGTGAACAGAACCAGAGAAAAGGTTTCACGTTAGTTGAACTGGACAAGAAAGGATTCGTTTCTGCAAAGCATATTGATCTTACGGCTCCTCATGAAATGCGTATTGTAGAGGGCGAGCTGGATAAAGTTATTGAGCAAGGGAAAACAGACCCCAAGAATGAAGATTATTTGTTAGTTCGTTTGATGGATAAACATGCGATTTTAAACCCAATGGAAAAACTTCGTTCAGTGTATCCAAACGTTTTACACCTTGAGAAACCTGGCATGTTAATTGGGGTAGAGCAGGAAATGGCGCAAGCAAAGTTGGCGCGAAGCGAAATTGATATGTTCCGAGATTTTTTTATTGAGGCGCAAGATAGCCAGTTGTCTAAAGAGCAAGAGCAAGCTGTTACTGACATTATTAAGCAATTATCACAGCAATAGGGACCAAAGATGAAACCAATTAAACTAACCATGCAAGCCTTTGGTCCGTTTGCAAAAACTGAAATCATTCATTTTGAGAAGCTTGGCAGTAACCCTCTATTTTTGATTAATGGTCCTACAGGTTCCGGTAAAACGTCGATCTTAGATGCCATTTGCTTCGCCCTTTATGGTGAAACCACAGGTAATGAGCGACAAGGTATTCAGATGCGGTGTGACTTATCCGCGCAAGACTTACCAACCGAAGTAGTTCTCGAATTTTCGTTACACGGCAAACAATACCGAGTTGTTCGATCCCCTGAGCAGGAAGCGCCCAAGGCCCGTGGTGAAGGGATGACGATTAAAAAGCACACTGCGGCTCTTTATGAACTCGGTGAGACTGAAACGCTTATCACCAGCAAGACGACTCAGGTTAAAACTGAAGTTAGCAATATTATTGGCTTGAATGAAACTCAATTTCGTCAAGTTATGGTGTTGCCTCAAGGAAAATTCCGAGAACTGTTGCTTGCTAGCTCTAAAGAGCGTGAAGAAATTTTTGGCCAGCTCTTTCAAACTGACATATATAAAAAAATTGAGTACGCGCTCAAAGATAAAGCGAGTGCAATTAGTAAAGCGAAAGGCGAATTTGATAATCAAATTCGAGGTGCTTTACAAGTTGCAGAAGCGAGTTCTGAACAAGAACTATTACAACAACTGGAACAAGTAACTAAGCAATTAGAGTCTGATAAAAAGAATGAGCAAGCAGCGTTAGATAAGCTCAATACTGCTAAATCTGAATTGCAAAAAGCGGAAACCTTGAATGGAGAGTTTTCGAAACGAGAGCAAGCAGAAAGCGCACTCAAGCTGAATCTAGAACACGCAGATTCGATAAAAGCTCGTCAACAGCAATTAGAAAACGCTAAAAATGCCAATAAGATAGAGTTGCCCTACATCTCATTACAAAATGCAAAAGCTCAAACGCAAGAGCTTAGGCAAAAAATCGTAGCTTTGGAAGAGAGTCTCGAAAAAGCTAATGTCGTTGCGAGAGAACAAGAAAACTTGCAGCAAAGTGCAAAAAAGGCAGCGGCAAAGGTCCCGCAGTTAACGCAACTGCAGTATCAACTTGAAAGTATGAAAAACAAGTTGGTCGAGAAAGACAATTTGGAAAGTAAAATAACGGCGGGTTATCAACAAAAACAACAATTTGAAGCAACGTTAAAACAGTACATAGAACTAAAAGATAAATTAACGTTACAGGCCCAGCAGGGACAGAAGGAGCTAGAGAAAGCACGAGTTGATGTTGCGCTTATTGGCAGCATCGATGCGGAAATAAAACAAAAACAACGGCTGTTACAGGATCTACAAAAGCTGCATGATCTTACTTTAGAGCTCTCTAAACTCAATGCGCTAACTGTAGGCAAGCAGCAGTCACTACACGAAGCCAGTCAGCGCTATATGCAGCGTCAACAAGCCGCTGATACGATAGAGCTTAAGTGGCACAACGCTCAAGCGGCAGTATTAGCGCAGCGACTAAAAGCAGGTGAAGCATGCCCGGTGTGTGGTAGCGAAACGCATCCTAACCCCGCAACGTTTGTTGAAGAAGCCGTTACAAAAGAGCAAGTTCAGGCGGCTAGAGCTAAAGAGCGAGAAGCTCAAACCTTGTTGAACCAACTAAGCAATCAGCTAGAACAACATAACGTTGTCATTAGTCAGTATCAGAATCAGTGTAACCAGTTGAAAGAGGAGTTGGGTGAGTATGCTACATCTGAGATCTCGACGGTTCAAAATGATTTGCAAGCGATCAATGCTCAACTCCTACGTCTACAAGCTATTGATATTGAAAAGCTAGAAAAGAACGTTGAACAGCTTAATCAACGCTGCGTCGTGGGTGAAAATAAAATTCATGAGCTGCAGAATAAAATGGCGGCAAATGAATCAACCGTTAAAGCGAACCAAGAACAATTGGCTCAATTACAAGCTTCTATTGACCCAAAATACAGTTCCGCTGACTTGCTTGAACGTGAAATTTTGCTGACAAAAGAGCAAATTCTGAGTTTGAACACAGGCTTAGAAAAGGCGCAAACCGCTTTGCAGCAAGCGATATTGGAGAAATCAAATGCGGAAAGTCACTTAGCGACGAACAAGCAGTGGTTATCTGAGTCAGAGCAAAAACTTAGCCAAGCAGAATTAGCGTGGAATGAGGCACTACAGGCGAGTAAATTTGAGGATGAAAGCCATTATCTAAGTAGTCGAGTGGGAGATGATGAACTTCAAGCCTGGCAGCAAGAAATAGACAGCTTCAAACAGGCACAAACCAAGCTTGAGCAAACACTACATGATTTAAATCATGCATTGAAAGATCTTGAAAGGCCTAATTTAGAGTCGTTTAACGATAGGTTAACCACTCTGCAGGCGCAATATATTGAAGTAAGGAATCAACTTGATACCACACGCTCAATATTTGAACGTCTTGAAAAGGTTCGTAAAGATATTGCCGTGTTGCATGAGAAAAATAGTAAGTTAGAAGAAGAATACAAAGTCTTTGGTACGTTGTACGACGTTGCTAGCGGTAAAACAGGCAGCAGGGTTAGCCTACATCGTTTTGTTCTTGGTGTACTGTTGGATGATGTGCTGATTCAGGCCTCTCAACGCTTAAGCCTTATGAGTAAAGGGCGCTATATTCTTGCTCGAAAAACAGAGGGCTTCAAAGGCGCTGCGGGTCGCGGCTTAGATTTAATGGTTGAAGATGGCTACACAGGAAAAACGCGTGATGTTGCGACACTTTCCGGCGGTGAATCATTTATGGCAGCGCTTGCTCTGGCACTTGGTTTGTCGGATGTTGTGCAATCCTATAGTGGCGGTATCCGTTTAGACACTTTATTTATTGATGAGGGCTTCGGTAGTTTAGACCCAGAGTCTTTAGATCTTGCTATTCAAACACTAGTGGACCTGCAACAGACTGGGCGCATGATCGGTGTTATTTCTCACGTTTCTGAGCTGAAAGAGCAAATGGCGCAGAGGATTGATGTTGAACCATCAAGACTTGGTTCAACGGTGTCGATTAAATCTCAATGTCGCTTCGCTGTCTAATTCAGTGACTACTGTTAGATCAAAAAGCCCCTATTGTTAGGGGCTTTCTGACTAAGTCGCTACTGTTCGCAAAAGTAGCCTTCTTTTGGCGATTGGGTAATCGCATATTCGCCATCGAGGTTGCGATAAACAATCGTGTTCCAAACAGAGCCATCATCCAATTCAAACTCAATAGCATAGTTGACGCCGCTAACGATTTGCGCGTGAACATTCAGTATTTGTTTAAACGACGCTATTGTGTCCATTTTCTCTAAAACAAAGGCCATTGCCTTTTGTGCATCAGGGGTCGCGTTAAACTCATTCCACCCACCTGGCATGTTTCCTTGTGCATTACATACATCTGCCGAGGTCGTTAATTGTGTCGTTTCGCTCGGCTTTTCCTGCTGACAACCTGCAAGTAACACCAAAAGTGCACAAACTGACACTGTTTTTAATTTCATAACAATAACCTCTGTCTATAACGCAACGTATTATAGGAGGGTGATATGCCTACGAATGTCTATGTTGTGCAAAGTTTCTATATGCATAGGGTTAAATGCTGACAAAATGTACAAGCATGGTCAGCTTGTAAGTCAAAAATAGAGCAATCTTGTTAACGATTTGCTGAGATGACGAGGTTTCGGTGTTCAGTGCGCTATTGATGAAGAATTGTGATGTGTACCTATGAAGGTGATGGTGCGGCTTAGTGATCGATTTGTTATCTTCTAGAGTAAAATCAATCACTAATTAAAATTTAGGTGTTGTATGAAATCGATAAAAATATTTTTACTTTTGTCACTTGCAACTTTATTTGGTTGTACCTCGAAGCCGGATGGGGTGGAACCCGTCAATAATTTCGATTTAGAGCCATATCTAGGTAAGTGGTACGAAATTGCACGCCTAGACCATTCATTTGAGCGAGGCTTATCCAACGTTACCGCTGAGTATCAGGTTCGCGAGGATGGTGGGGTTAAGGTGATAAACCGTGGATATTCCGAAGAAGAGCGACAGTGGTCAGAAGCTGAAGGCAAAGCTTATTTTGTTGAAGATAAAACGGTTGGACACTTAAAGGTTTCCTTTTTTGGGCCAATATACTCTTCTTACATTGTTTTTGAGCTAGGTGAAAACTATGACTATGCGTTTGTTTCCGGTTACAACCACGACTATTTGTGGCTATTGTCTAGAACGCCTAACGTTGATGAGAAAGTAGTGGAGCGCTTTAAGTACGTAGCTAAAGAGAAAGGTTTCGCTATCGACGAGCTCATTTTTGTTGAACAAGAGAAACAAAGACAGCTTTAAGTTCATCAGCGTGGCTGAAAAAGCGGACAGAGGGGAAGCTTCCTAATTAAGAGCTCAGTTTGTCATTTCGCTTAACAGTAATTTGTTACCGCGTAACTTAATGTGGTCAAAATGGATATAGCCCCATCATTTGTGATTACTCGTGATGGGGCTTATATAAATTTGAGTGAGCGTCGAAAGGTTGATCTATCAACAAACGGTTATGGTTTACTTAATCAAACGAACGACCAGGGAACCTGGTGCTCGAATAGATTCAACATTGTGGCTAAGTACTGTGCCGCTTGTTGGGGCGGTGTAGCGTTTAATCTCAGCGCCAAAGCTGTCGTATTGAATCGCAAGAAGTTGGCCTTGCTCGACAAAATTCATCAAACTGACATGAGGCAGTACAAAGCCGCCGTGTGTCGCTTTCACACTGACGATTTCGTTTCCTTCCAAGCATGACCTAATAGGGCCCATATCACCTTCAACAATGTTATGCTTTTTCAGCACATTAAAAATGCCTGTTACAGTTCGACTGATGAGTTCTTGCTCGGTGTATCGCCCCATACCTACTTCAACAGTAATGCTTGGGACACCATGGTTATTCCAAACCGTTTCAAGGACGCCAGCATCTCCAGGATCATTTAAAATCGCATCAGGATTAATGAGGCGAGCCATTTCTAATGATTGCTCGATTCGGTAATCTGCAAACACGTAAAGTGGATAGGCCGCACCACTGGTTTGAGTGTGAAGGTCAATGGCTAAATCAGCATTTGGCTTGAGCAAATCATTCCACAATGCATATAAATAACGTTGGGCCTCATTGCCGTTTTGGTCACCAGGAAAAAAGCGGTTTAAGTTTGCAGGAGACGCGTCAGGGTCTGCGGAATAGAAATCGCGGCTGTGGTTTAGCATACCTGGCATGTTAATGGTTGGAACAATAGTGACAGTACCAGCGACTTCAGTGCCGATGAGCTCTCGAGCAGTTTTCTGCGCTGCTAACACACCATTGTACTCATCACCATGAACCCCTGCGGTAATCATGATCTTCTTGCCAGGTTTTTCACCTTTGAACACTAGCACAGGTAGGTGTTGCCACTGAGAGAGAGCATTCGTTGCGATGCGAAACCAAAACTTATGCTCGCCCGAATTTAGGTCTGCTACATTGAGAGATTGAATCACTTGATGACCCTGAATCATGTCATCGAGAAATTGTGTTGCCATTAAAGTTACCACTCCAAAACCATAAGCTAATCTAAAACCTTAGCGTCGTCATACGATGAATATTAATAAGGCGAGAACATGTCTCGCCTTAATTACCAATTGGTTTCGTTTTACGCAAAACCCATAATATGAGCTGCGATAACGACGATACTTGATAGGGTAAAGAGTAATAGAATAAATCGCCAGCAGAATTTTGCCCAGTCACCCCAGTCGATACGGCAGACACCAAGCGTTGCCATCAGAGATGCCGAAGTAGGGACGATAACGTTAGTAAAGCCATCGCCAAGTTGGAATGACAAAACTGCCACTTGGCGTGTAACGCCTGCAATGTCTGCCAGAGGGGCCAGTAGAGGCATCGTTAGTGCCGCTTGTCCAGAGCCCGAAGTGACGAAGAAGTTGAAGATAGATTGGAATACATACATTAACCATGCCGCAGCCACGTCAGGAAGCCCGCTAATCACGCCGCCAGCACTGTTTAGAATTGAATTCAGTACACTCGCTTCATCAGTTGTACCACCACCAAGGATCAACAATACACCTTTTGCACAACCCACTAATAGGGCAGGTGCAAGCATAATAGCTGCACCTTCTTTAAATGCATCAGCTGCGCAGTTTAGCGTCATACCGTTCAGGCGGAAAATCGTACCGATGATCGCGACAACAAAGCCCATAGTGAAAAATTGAGAAGCGATTTCTGGGATGTACCATGCGTTAGCGACTACGCCCCAAACGACCCACACCGTGGTCGCAATAACCGTAAGGATAACGAGTGTGTCACCTAGGTTCCAACGAGAATCTTGATTGCCAAGCTCTTGCTGACGGAAATACTGGTCTGTGCGGTGGCTGTAAGAAAGTTTAGGATTTGACTTCACACGAGCGGCGTAGATCATTGTGAAAGCGATACCGATTAACGTAAAGCCAGCCCATAACCCCATGCGCACTGTCATGCCGGATAAAACAGGTACACCCGCAATGCCTTGCGCAATAGCGACGGAGAAAGGGTTCATCCAAGAAGTAGCAAAGCCAATTTGAGTCGCAACATAGGTAACCATTACCGTAGTGATACCATCATAACCAAGGCGAACCATAAGCGGCGCGATAATAATCGCAAATGCTACGGCTTCTTCACCCATACCAAATACCGCACCGCCTAGCGAGAACAGCAAAAATAGCACTGGAATGAATAGCGCTTCGTTACCTTTGGTCTTATCGATAAGGCGCAGGATACCGTTATCGATTGTGCCTGTGCGCATTACAACGCCGAAAGCACCGCCGATAACCAACATGAACATAATCACGCCGATTGCGCTGCCCCATTTAGAGCCAGAAACTAGCCCTTCGAAAGGGAAGTTCATCAGACCAATGCCACCACCAGAAGCAAACAGGCCGACCTTGTTGTAAACCAATTCACCGTTTTCGTCGGTTGCATAAGAGAAAGAAGAAGGATCGATAACTGTGCGAGTTTTTTCTGCACCGTCGACCATGTAGGTCACCTGTTGGCTATCAAAATGACCAGCAGGAATTAAGTAGGTAAGAATCGCAGCAAGAATACCAACAATGAAGATCAAAATGAGGGTATCTGGCATCTGCCACGACTTAGGGGTAGCAACCGAGTCTGCTGGTTGCGCATGTGTGTGAGACATAACTTACTTCACGTCAAATTCAATAAAGCATGAAATATCGATAAAATAGAATAAAAAGTCAATATTAATGCTTATGTTGAACTATAAATTCATCAAATATTTGAAGTGAAGTTAATTTGATTGTTTTGTGGTCAAATGTTGGGTTAATGTTTCAATATGCGTTGAGTTTGGATGATTCACGAGCTTTCATAGTACATCTACAGGTGATCTAATCACTTGATTTCTGTCTGTTCTGCATAAAAAGCAGCGACATCACGAAGGTCTTCATCATTTAACATTTTTAACTGTGCTGCCATCATTTCTGCAAGTGGCCCTTTACGCTCACCGGCTTGATAAGATTTCATTGCATTGTAAAGGTACTGAGCATTTTGACCAGCAAGGCTTGGATAGGTGTTGTTCGTTGCGATGCCTGTAACACCGTGACAATAGACACAGCTAGGTGATTTGATTTTACCTTTATCAGCATCACCAAACGGCTCGGCATGGATAGCGGAAGAGAAAATAAAAGAGATTAGAAGTACAAATCTGAGCATGGAGGTTATCTATTCGCTAAAAATCATGCCGATACAATAAAGCTTCCCCTTAGGGGAAGCTCAATGATCAAAATCAAATTAAAGTAGAGATTTTATACTTGATAAGAAAGTGTCGATGTCTTTCGCTGAAATATCTTTATGAGTTACAAAACGAATTGGATTTCCAGGGGTTATCGTGATGTTTTGTTCCTTTAGTTTCGCAGCGATACTTACTATGTCCACTTGAGGATCAAGCTTCGCGAACACGATGTTCGTTTGAACAAATTCAGGGTTGACTGAAAAACCAGGCAGTTCTGCTAAACCTTCCGCTAAGGTTTTTGCGTTGATGTGATCTTGTTTTAGCTGTTCCACTTGTTCGGTAAGGGCAAGTTTGCCTGCTGCGGCAAGAATACCCGATTGACGCATACCACCGCCGACCATCTTTCTTAAGCGACGTGCTTTTGCGATGTAGTCTTTGCTACCAAGCAGTAGCGAGCCAACAGGGGCAGCCAGACCTTTCGACAGACAGATCGTCATTGAATCAAAGTACTGACCGATCTCTTTTACCGGAACATCAAGTGCAACGGCTGCGTTAAAAACGCGAGCGCCATCTAGATGCATCTGCAAGTTATGTTTATTCACGAAGTCACGTGCTTCTGCTAAGTAAGACAGAGGTAGTACTTTACCATTAATTGTGTTTTCTAAGCTGAGAAGCTTAGTGCGAGCAAAGTGACAATCATCTGGTTTAATCGCAGCAGCCAGTTTATCAAATGGTAGCGTGCCATCTGGGTTATTTTCGACTGGTTGAGGTTGAATTGATCCCAAAACCGCCGCGCCACCAGCTTCGTATTTGTAGTTATGTGCTTGTTGCCCACATAGATATTCATCTCCCCGCTCGCAATGCGCCATTAAACCGAGCAGATTGGCTTGAGTGCCTGAAGTGGTAAACAAAGCTGCTTCGAAACCAGCAAGCTGCGCAGCAAATTTTTCAAGCTCATTGACCGTAGGGTCATCACCATAAACATCATCCCCAACGGGGGCCTTAAACATGGCTTCTCGCATGGCTTGGGTGGGCTGTGTAACGGTATCTGATCGAAAATCCATGAATGTCTCCTTGGTCAAAGTCCTAAATATATCCGCAAAGGCGCGCTTTGCTTAAGCAAGCGATCGTTTTGGCATCGGTGATCGTGCCATCGACAATCTTTTCTTCGAGTTGCTTGATTGACAAGGTGACGACCTCAATCACTTCGTCTTCATCGCACTCGTAACGGTTTGTTTTGTTGAGCTTTTCGGCAACAAATAGATACTGTATCTCATCACAAAATCCGGCAAGAGGGGTGACTTGGCCGAGAGACGTGAATTTCTCTGCACTAAACCCAGTTTCTTCCTCTAACTCTCTTTTGGCGCAGCAGAGTGGCTCTTCGTTGCCTTCCCTGGTACCAGCAGGAAGTTCCAATAGCCATTTATTAAGTGAAGGCCGAAATTGGTGGACAAGGACAATCTCACCCTCCGCTGTAATAGGGAGAATCACTGCAGCGCCCGGATGATGGATTGTGGTGTGCGTAATTGCCTGTCCTGTAGGAAGCATAACGTCTTCTTCAATCAGAGAAATTTGCTTCCATTTATGAATTATCTTGCTCATGCAGTTATGAACCCTAGCTGTTACCGCATTTTTGATGTTTTTCGACATTAACCACAAATGGTGGGAAACAAAAGCAAAAAATACTGCAACACGACGAAAGCGTTTGCACTTTAAGTGAGCAATGTCTCATAAATGGAAACTTTGATTGCTTCGTCAAGATGGGGAAAAGCATCTGCTATAAGGGGAATTCGACAAAATACATTTGTAACAAAGTTATAACAAGTGTATAAAAATGTTAACGCAATACCACTTCAGTAGCCGGAGAACGTATGACACAAACCTTATTTGCCTCAAATGCCGAAAAAGCGCTTCTCTCAGAACGCATCAATAAATTGGCGAAAGCGTTAACGGATGGCGTTTATGAGCGTGAACATACGATCAAGCTCTGCCTTCTTGCTGCACTTGCTGGTGAAAGTGTTTTTCTTTTAGGCCCCCCTGGTATTGCAAAAAGCTTAATTGCCAAACGACTCATCCAAGCGTTCGATAACAGCAGTTACTTCGAATACCTGATGACGCGCTTCTCAACCCCTGAAGAGGTGTTTGGGCCACTGAGTATCCAAGAGCTAAAAGACAACGGCCGTTATGTTCGCTTAACTAAAGGGTATTTGCCAACTGCACAAGTCGTATTTTTGGATGAAATCTGGAAGGCGGGCCCTGCAATTCTTAATACATTGCTGACAGTGGTTAATGAGAAAACATTCAAAAATGGCAGCGATATCGAGCGTGTGCCAATGCGCTTGTTGGTATCGGCTTCCAATGAATTACCCGATGAAGATAGTGGATTGGATGCGCTCTACGACCGCATGTTGGTACGTGTGTTTGTGAATCGAATTCAGAATAAACAAAACTTTAAGTCGATGTTGACTGTGGGCACATCGCAAGAGGCACAAGTACCAGAAGGCCTAGCGATAACTGATGAAGAATATCATCAATGGCAACAACAGCTCGACAAATTGACGCTAACCGACAATGCATTCGAAAAGCTTTTCCAGCTTAAAACGATGTTAGAAAGCAAAGTTGAAGCTCAGTTTGGTGATGTGGCCAATACCGACATGTATGTCTCTGACCGCCGCTGGAAGAAAGCCGTGAAGTTGTTAAAAGCGAGCGCGTTTTTTAATGGTCGCGATGAAATAAATCCGCTTGACCTTCTACTGTTGCAAGATTGTTTATGGAACAGTCCTGAATCGCGAGATGTGGTACGTGAAGTGGTTCAAGAGTTCGCCTTAAAACATGCATTTGATCAACAAGACGCGGAGCAGGAAATTGAGTACTGCCGTGAGTCTTTGGTTGATGTTCAACATGAACTTGAAGATGCCTACCGCATGACGTTAACGTCTGAAGCGGCAACGGGTATTTTGCGTAAAGAAACCATGCGCTTTGATACCTCTAAAGCCAAGATGTACAAAGTTGGCGCAGCCGTTAACTTAGTTAAATTGGTTGTCTTGCAAAGCAACATGTCGGTTTCAGAATCAGAAAAAGGTGATAGCCGCTGGGTTTATGTACCCAAAGATGAGTTAGATCGAGTCATTAAAGAGGGAAGCGGTGATGTGTATGGTTACGTCAATCAAAACACCAACATGTGCCGTTTACGATTTGACGTTGACGCGACGAACAACCTAGTTATCCGTGATATCGCGAACCGAGGCATTCTGGTTAGTCTAGTGACTCAAGAGGGCTTGGATGTAGAGCTTTACCAAAAGTGGTTAACGCAGAGCGAAAAAGCCGTAAATCAGCTTAGTGAGGCAGAACACCATATGCGTAAGGTGAAAGCGAACTTTCATGATGCGCTTCCGCATAGCTTTGTTGATCCTGAATTACCCCGCCTTATGGAGTCGAGTCTACAACAGGTCAGTCAGAGACTTGAATCAATCCAAGCAGAAAGTGAAAAAGTTATCCAACGCTTTAAAAACTTAAATCAGTTTTTCTCATAAGGAGACGACATGCTAGGTGCAGACGGACTTAACCTCGCGCTGATGGTGGCCGACTCCGGCATCATCGATAGCGCAGTTAATGATTTGATGGCTCGTTCACAAGTCATGATGATGGCAGAAAACCGAGGTATTAAATCTTCGGTCAAAGGTCACTTGTTAAAGTGGCGAGGCAGCGTCAAAAAACGGATCACCAAGGTATGTGAGACAGAGCGTTTCCAACAAGAGCTGTCTTTATATCAAGAGGTTATTCATTGGGATGAAGAGGCGTTTTTTGAAAACATCGAAGATGTGATTAAAAAGCTGGAATGGCACTCTGCGTTTTACATGCAAGCTCGCCGAATGATGGAAAAGAACAAAGGGATGAATAACCCTATGTTCCCTCATTACTTTTGTGATCAATGGTACAAAAGCCTCACCGATGCTATAAAACAAGCGCAAGTAAGCGAGCTTGAAGCCAATAAAGAAAAGGTGCTGAATGACCTGTATCAACGTATGGAAACCATGCGTAATATGGATAAAGTCACGGAGTCGGGTGACGCTGAAAGTGTAGGGCGCCTGTGGGATATGGCATCTGCCAAGTTGAGTAAAACAGACTTAACGGTGATGAAACGCCATGCTGAGTTTCTGAAGAAGCACCAAGGCTTGCAAGAAATTGCGGAGCAACTCGGTCGTATGGCGGGGCAAGTAAATGATCCTGAACTAAATCGTGCGCCCACTGAAGAACTTCAATTGGTCGAAGAGAAAAGTGATGAGGCGACGGATGATATTGTCGGTATTCACGAAAGCGATGATCTAAATAAGCTACTTCCCAACGAAACGATGTTTTTGGCGTATCCTGAACTTGAAGTTGTGTTCTATAAACACTTAGTTGATAAACGGCTCATGAACTATCGTACACAAGGCAAATCGCGCACGTTACGTAAAGTTAAAGCTCACCGACCTGACCATAAAGCGGTAGATATCGAAAAAGGCCCCTTCATTGTTTGTGTGGACGCGTCCGGTTCCATGAGTGGCTTTCCTGAGCAATGCGCCAAAGCCATGGCTTATGCTCTGATGCAAATCGCACTAGCGGAGCAACGTGATTGCTATGTCATTATTTTTTCTACGGAACACATTACCTACGAACTAACCAAACAAGATGGTCTGCGCGAGGCGGCGGACTTTCTAACTTATAGCTTCCATGGTGGTACAGACTTAGAGCCAACTTTGATTAAATCTATCGACTTGATGAGCGGTGATAAATATAAAAACGCAGACATGGTAGTCATTTCCGACTTTATCGCGCCAAAACAACAAGACGAGTTACTGGCCAAAGTGGATGCGCTCAAAGCGAAGAAAAACCGTTTTCACGCGATTAGCTTATCGAAATACGGAAATCCTGCATTAATGTCGATGTTTGATCACACTTGGTCTTATCACCCTAATGTTGTGGGAAGATTGCTAAAAAGGGTCAGCAACTATTAAACGCCTTAATGTTTCATGGGACAAAACGAACTGAAAGCGAGATTTATATTGCTTCGTTTTAAGCCAATAAGATCGAACTTTGGTCGAATTGACTTAAAAGAAATCAAACGAACAGAAAATGAAATGTTTTTGTTTGACTATCTTCTCTCAATCCGTAAAGTAGCCACCAACGCAACGGGGTAGAGCCCTGAAGCGTAATAAAAAGGCGCCTTGGCAGAGTGGCTATGCAGCGGATTGCAAATCCGTGGACCTCGGTTCGACTCCGGGAGGCGCCTCCATTATTCTTTTGAGAGCGAATGGCTTTCGAGAATAAATGCGACACTAGCTCAGTTGGTAGAGCGCAACCTTGCCAAGGTTGAGGTCACGAGTTCGAACCTCGTGTGTCGCTCCAAATTATTCAGATATGGCCATGGCGGTATCTCGATGCCAAGTGCATCAACTTAAAACCAGCGAAAGCTGGTTTTTTTGTATCTGAAGACTGATAAATTCACACCATCTCTTTTTCATTACCTGTGAGCTTAGCAACCCCATCTCTGTCACGAGTTTCTGATATTAAGTGTGACCCGATGTTTCGCACCTCAGCCAATTTCAGTTTACAATACGGGCTTCCAAAGGATTTGACGAAGACGCATGAGAAATACCGACGATTACATCATTTTTTATCACTTGATCGAGCAAGGTTCATTCAGTGCTGCCGCGAGACATATGTCACTGACCAAATCGGTCGTCAGTAAACGGATTGCCAAGCTTGAACAAGAGCTTGGTGTACAGCTTCTCTACCGAACAACGCGAACGCTAACGTTGACTGAAGCAGGACGAGCGTTTTTTACTCATGCAAAAGCGGTTTATCAAGCGGTGGCAACGGCGGAAGAATCCATTGTGGGTTTAGGTAAAAACTTATCTGGAAACATTAAAATTTCGGTGCCTACTATCTCTGGTGAATTAATTCTTCCTCAAGTGATTAATGAATTTAATCAGAAATACCCAGACATCAATATCGATATGGATCTAGATAATCGTTTCGTCGATATCGTGAATGAACGTTTTGATTTGGCAATTAGAACGGGTGTGTTGCCAGATTCTAGTCTGATTGCAAGAAAGCTGGTGGATGCAAATTGGATCATTTGCGCGTCACCCCAATACCTAGCTAAACATGGCATACCTAAACAACCTCAAGCCTTGGCTAAACACAATTGTTTAGTCTATTCCTACCAAGAAACCGGAGCGCATGAGTGGGCGTTTAAAGATGGAGACGAGGTATATCAAATCACCGTCGACGGTAACCTCTGTACTAACAATTCTTCTGTATTGAGAAATGTGGCGCTGTTAGGGCAGGGAATCATCTATGTGCCGCGTGTATTGGTTTATGAAGACTTAAAGCAAGGCAGTCTGATTCAGTTATTTAAAGACGAAACAGCCAAATGTTTGGGTATTTATGCGGTGTACCCTTACACTCGTCAGCAACCAGAAAAAATTAAGATCTTTATCGATCATCTATACACAAGCTTTCAAAGTCAAAACCATCGATTTTAAGCCAATAACTCAACACCGATCGTTATGTTGGTGTTGAGCTTATGTTTCCATCTTCATTTCTAAGAGTCCTCTTAAATTTAGGAGCTTACGCTTCTCCTCGTTTTCTTCACTAATATTGATAACAAGATACCCCGCACAACTGTTAACAAATGGTTTTGCTATTGTTTCTTTTAAGAAACGGTCTGTTTCTTACGTTAAATTTCTCAAATGTGAAAGATAAGTAACAGAAAAATAAAGAATTATTTTGTTTGTTGTTTATTGATTACGTATTGTTCGTCCGCCTGACATAGACGCAGAGAAATGGACTGCTTATAGTGGCTCAAACGCCATGCCTGCCGCTAAGCGGTGTTGTGAGCGAAGTACAATAACTAGAGATACGGATATGAAACAAAAGCAGCTGATTGAAGAATTTAAAACCATCGTGGGGGAAGAAAATGTTCTAACCGACGAGGTTAAAACGAAATATTACCGCTCGGGGTTTCGTTCGGGTAGTGGTAATGCGCTTGCTATCGTGTTTCCTAACACTCTTCTAGAACAATGGAAGATTATTAAACAGTGTGTTGAAGCAAACTGCATCATTATCATGCAGGCGGCTAAAACAGGTTTAACAGAGGGCTCGGCTCCGAGTGGTAATGATTATGATCGCGATGTGGTTGTGGTCAATATTACCAAAATCAAGAAGATTCACTTATTAGATGGTGGTAAGCAGGCGGTTTGCTTGCCTGGTGCGAGCTTACACTCTTTGGAGAAAGAGTTGAAGGCAGTGAACCGAGCACCGCATTCTATCATCGGCTCTTCATCGCTAGGTGCCACTGTGGTCGGTGGTATCGCCAATAACTCAGGCGGTGCGCTAGTTAAGCGTGGTCCTGCTTATACGGAACTGGCGATCTATGCGCAGGTGGATAAGCAAGGCCAGTTACATTTGGTGAACCACCTTGGTATTGAAGGATTAGGTGAAACGCCAGAAGAAATTCTAACAAACCTGCAAGAAGGGAACTTTGACCCAGCGAAGATCATTCATGATGAGCGAATGGCGTCAGACAAAGAATACGATGAACGTGTTCGAGACGTGACTTCTGACATTCCTTCTCGCTTTAATGCCGATGAACGCCGATTATTTGAAGCTAGTGGCTGCGCTGGCAAGTTGGGTGTTTTTGCCGTTCGGGTTGACAGCTACCCAGTACCCGAAAAAGAGCAGGTTTTTTACCTTGGCACCAATGACCCTGCGAAACTAACGAAGTTGCGAAAAGACTTCTTATCTACGTTTGATAACTTGCCTGAGATGGGAGAATACTTGCATCGAGATATCTTCAACATGGCAGAGAAGTACGGCAAGGATGTGTTCTTATCCATCGACTTGTTAGGCACAGATAAGCTGCCAAAAATGTTCGCACTTAAAGCTAAGGTAGAAAACTTCTTAGAGCGCATCCCGTTTGTCAGTAAATATCTGCCAGACACCATTTTGTACTACGCGAGCAAGTTGTTCCCACAACACTTACCAGAGCGAATGCTGGATTTCCGTGACAAGTATGAGCATCACCTGGTATTGAAAATGAGTGATGGTGGTATTGCTGAAGCACAAAAATACCTCAAAGAAGTTTGGGCTGTTGAAGACGACTGTGATTTCTTCGAGTGTACGCCGGAAGAGGGTAAAAAAGCTTATTTACATCGCTTTGCAGCAGCAGGAGCAGCAATTCGTTACGAGACGATTCACCGAAAAGACGTAGAAGACATCGTTGCACTTGATATCGCTTTGCGACGTAATGATGAAGAGTGGCTAGAAACTTTGCCTGAAGAGGTGAGTAAGAACCTTGTTCAAGCGCTCTATTATGGTCACTTTATGTGTTACGTCTTCCATCAAGATTACATTTTCAAAAAAGGGACTGACACGAAGTTGATGAAAAAGCTGATGCTAGAGCACCTCAATAGCCGTGGTGCCAAATACCCAGCAGAACATAACGTGGGTCACTTGTATGAAGCCGAAAACTCGTTGCAGAAGTTTTACCACGAATTAGACCCAACCAATACCTTTAACCCTGGTATTGGTAAAATGGACAAATATAAGCGCAATTGTAACTGCTGTGCGTGATGTGCTGTCTCACCATGATTAATAATCGTTGTTCATCGTTAAAATGATGAGCATAAGATAAGCCCTGATGACACTCGTGACATCAGGGCTTTGTGTTTTGGGTCTTTTATTGATGACTGGTATCGGCTTTGAAACAACGACTAAAGAGCACGTACTGCAGCGGCGGCGATGATGCCTGCTGCGATTGCGGGTAGAGGCTTTTTCACGATGAACATGACAACGGCAGTAGAAAACAGTGCTGCTCTAGCACCGTTATCACCCTCTACTGCTAGCGGAGCTAAAAGGGCAACCAATACGGAGCCTGACATCGCAGTAATGAAACGTTGAACCCGTTCGCTAATTGGAATGAATGACATAACATACACTCCGCCCCAGCGGGTTATGAGCGTGACTAACGCCATAGCGATAATGATAAGCAGTGTGCCACCTAAGGTTGTTTCGATGTTCATGCTTTCTTCTCCTTCCAACAAGCACCCAAGACTCCGCCAGTAATGGCGCCAACCACTACGTGGCTATTCTCTGGCAAATACCAATACGCCAACATAGAAGAGGCTGCTGCTATGGCCCAAATAGCAAAGATTCTTAAGTCTTTCGGCCCGGCCACCACCATAGACAGCAGGAAGCATCCCATAACCATATCGAGCCCTAGGCCCACCGGATCTTTGATTGCGCTACCAAAATAAATGCCGATCCAGGTGCCCACAATCCAAAAAGACCACATCGCTAAGCCGCCACCAACAAGCAAGCCAAAGCCTGGTTCTTTTCTACCAAATGCATTGAGTGCCATTGCCCAGTTAGCGTCTGATGCTACCAGCATTACACCGTAACGTTTTGTTGGTGGGAGTTGTCGTAACCATGGATAAAGTGTAGCTCCCATCAAGAGGTGACGAGCATTAATAGCAAATACAGTAATAAGAACTGGAATGAGAGGGACTTCTGCTCCCCACATTTCTAACGTGGCAAATTGTGAAGCACCGGCGAAGACCAGTGTGCTCATCAACATAGTGGGAAATACATCTAGTCCAGTCTGTACCGCAGCAACACCGAAAGCGAGGCCAAATATGACCACGAACATAGAGAGGGGTAAAAGTTGGGTGAAGCCGTTCCAGACGTCAAGCCGATTAAATTCGTGCAACTCAGTGGAGGAGCGTTGAAGATGTTGAGTATTTTCTGTCATAGAGATACCTAGCTAGCAGGCAAAGGGGCAGTGCCATACGAGTGTGTTTGTTATTCTTTTGTAAACTTCATGTTTAACATCAATTGGAGGGGCTTTCAAACTCTAAGTGCTATATAAAATTGAGCCATCCAAGCGGCTTTAAGAAACAGAGTGTAGAGAGTCGCGCTTGGTAGTGCTAAAGGAGAATAAAACAACAGAAATAGTAAGCTCTGTTTAATTGATAACATCACGAGCTAGTACAGATTAGTAAATAAGAAAGAAAGCGAGCACGAGGCTCGCTTTTTCGCTCTGTTACGAATAACTGAATAGGTTTATTTTACGTAGACACGAGGGTTCGCGCTTCCCCAAACCGTGTATAGTTCAGGGAAGATGACTTCTGCGTGTTTTTCCATCTCAGCAGCTGAAATCGTTTTGCCTTGTTGGGAGCCAAACAAAACAACTTCAGAACCAGGCTCAACATCTTTGATACCTGTAACATCTACCATAGTAGTGTTCATTGAAGCAACGCCCGCAACTTTTGCACGTTGGCCATTGATCAGAACTTCTGCCGTATTCCCCATTTTTCGTGGATAACCATCAGAGTAACCAACAGGAATGTTCGCCATTAAGCTTTCTTTGCTTGTTGTGTAGCTGCTGTCGTAACCGACTGTGCTATTTTTTGGCAGGTGGTGAACGGATGCCACGCGTGTTTTGAAAGACACGATAGAAGGGTACTCAGGGTTAGTTGGTAAGTCTCCGTATAAAACGCCACCAGGACGAACCATATCAAGCTGCGCCTCAGGAACATTAAGCGCGGTGTAAGAGTTTGCTACGTGCAGTAAAATGTTGTCGCGTTTTAGATTCGCTTCTTTAATCAGCCATGCAGAACTGTCTTTGAATGAAGCTAACTTTTGGCGCACGTCGTCTGCATTGTAGTTAGGGAAATGAGTCATGATACCAACAATATTTACGCCAGCTTGTTGAGCGATTTTTAGCGCTTCTTTCTTGCCTGCTTCTGTCGTCATATCAACACCATTACGTCCCATACCACCGTCGTTCAGAGCAAGGTGAACTTTGATTTCTTTACCAGCTTTCTCGGCTAGTTTAGACAGTGCTTTAGCTTGCTCTGCTGTGCCTATCAACTCTTCGACATTTAGGTCGATTACGGCTTCAATCTCGCCAATATCCGCTGAGCGTACACGCATAAGTTGGCCTTTAAAGCCACTGTCGCGAACAGTTTGTGCTTCGGCGTTACTTGCAACGGCAACGCAAGGAATTTGTTGCTCGATAATAGTCGGCATCAGGCCTGCGATACCATTGCCGTATGCGTCGGCTTTCATCACGGCGCAGATTTTCGTTTTGCCATCCATGTGCGATTTAAACTGCTCAATATTATCGCGGAACTGACCTAAGTTTATTTCTAGCCAAGCGTTAGCACCTTGAACTTGCTCTGCTTTTGCTGCTGTATTGCTAATTTGAAGAGGAGCGGCAGTGGCTTGCATTACAGGAACCGCGACTGCAGCAGCGATAGTCAGTGATAGTAAGGTTTTATTTAAGCGCATAAAGTCTCCGTACGCGTTTTTTGTATTGGTTATGTTATTGAGTACTTGGGGAAAGTACCTGACGAAGTAAAACGCTCCAAGTGGTGCTTTGGAGCGTTTATTAAGATAGTGATTTAATATATACCTAAATATATCTCAGTGATGACATTCAATTTAAGCAAATCGGGATTGATTTGATATCTACTAAGGTATCCACTGAGTTTAACTCAGTTTAAAGCGGCTCATTACATCTTTAAGAGAAATGGATAGCTGGCTTAGTTCGCGGCACGCCTGTGCGGTTTGCTCCGAACCTTGCGAGACCTCTTGAGATGCCAAATGTATGTTTTCAATGCTGCGGTTAAGCTCTTCCGCAACAGAGTCTTGCTGGTTACAAGCCGTGGCGATTTGGGTACCCATGTCTGAGATGTCCGAAATCGAATGCTCAATGTCGCTCATCAGCTGTTTTGATTGAATGCCTTGTTCTGCACATTCTGAGATACTGGTTCTAGAAAGTTCAGTAGCTGATTTTGCGTCTTTTGCAAGTGATTGTAGCTGCTCAATGATCGAAGTGATTTCACTCGTTGAATCTTGCGTACGGCCGGCAAGAGTTCGAACTTCGTCTGCAACGACGGCAAAGCCACGACCAGACTCACCAGCACGCGCCGCTTCAATGGCTGCATTAAGTGCAAGTAGGTTGGTTTGATCGGCAATGTCGCGGATAACATCCACGATCACGTTAATTTTATTCGATTGCTGTTCAAGCTCTGCTACGGTATCGCCTGCAGCGCCAATTACGTTTGAAACTTCTTGAATCGCGTCAACCATACCTTGGGTTTCACGAACACCGTGTTGTGTGCGTCGGTTTGCTTCGTTAGCTTGGTTCGCTGAGTCTTCAGTGTTACGAGCAACATCGGCTACGGCCGCTTTCATTTCTGTCATTGCTGTTGCGATGTGCGTAATTTGCAGCTGTTGATCTTTCATACCAGACGCAGAAATATCGGAGATTTGGTTCATCTCTTCGACAGCGCTGCTTAACTGAGTAACTGCAGCAATCACGTTATCGATAACTTGGCGTAAGTCATCTTGCATCTTAGTGGTCGCGTCTGCCAGTTCACCAAGCTCGTCATTGCCGATTGCTTTACGGTCAATGTCACTTGATAGATCACCTGTCGCGATGGCATTTGCTTGCTCAACAACAAGTTTAAGTGGGCCACAAATTAGGCGAGTCAGCACGTAGGTCATGCCTACCATGATCAGTAGAATAATCACGTTACTTGCAATTGAAGAATTACTCAATCCATTTACAGAGGACAGGATATGAGTTTTGTTGCTATCCATAGCTTCTTTAAGGAGACGGATTAGTTCGCCTAACTCTGAGTCAACCGCTTCGAAAGCAGACAAAGAGTTCGCCAAAATAGGGTGGGCCTTGCTTTTGTCGTTAGCTAGCATCGCTTCATTGTACTGGTCCATAGTAACCAAGTACTTTTTCCACTGACGCATAAGACGCTGGTAAGTTTGCTGCTCTTCGCCAGGCCAGATAGTTTCACCGTAAGCGTTGAGCTCTCTAGTGATCTTTTCGCGTTCTCTAATATTGTTAGAAATTTTAGTTTTGACTTGGTCTGCGTCTTCATAAGTGTACGCAGCAAATTGAGCTCGGCGCCAGCGAGACAAATGATCTCGAATCGAATCGACCCTTTCCATTGCAGGAAGCGTATCATCGGTATAGTTTAAAAGCTCAGATTTGATGCTTTTGAGCTCTGTAGATAAAAACACGCCAAATGCAATGTTGACGATGGCAATGAGTAAAAACGATAGCGATATCTTTTTCGCTATAGAAAGATTCTTGATAGACATTAGTGATATACCTTGTTTTTCTTATGTTGTGTCGCCAAAGTAAACCACATCCTTATATGTGATATATGTCCATTAAATTACTGCAACTCGTGTAACGTACCATTATTTATTGATATTTTCGATAATGAATTGAGCTTTGTTTGAAAATAAAAAAAGTCAATGATTTTATAAAGGTACGACCACATTCGATATAAAGTTATCGGTAACAAAATATGATGTTCTGTACGCAGTCGTGCCAAGAGTAGGGAATCAAATTGTTACAGATGTTACAGCGGTGAAAAGATCAGCGTTCATAACGTGATAGTCGCGTGTTTACCTCGAAGCAGTTACGGGCACTAGTATGCGTATGACTTAATAGACAATGAAAGGGAACGGGTGCTTATTGGTCTAATTGAATGCCAAATATACTAGGCAGATCGCTTTTTAAGCACTTAAATCAAAAAGATAAAATTTATTGTTGACCAGATAAATTAATCCGTTAAAGTACGCCTCGTTCTCACGGCAAAGGTCGCTGAGACAGATGGTGTCTAACCCATCGCATGATTGCGTTGCCCTGGTGGTGGAATTGGTAGACACAAGGGATTTAAAATCCCTCGGCGTTCGCGCTGTGCCGGTTCAAGTCCGGCCCGGGGCACCATCAAAATCTTTAGTGACAGAGATATAAAATCAGAAAGGCGCCTTGGCAGAGTGGCTATGCAGCGGATTGCAAATCCGTGGACCTCGGTTCGACTCCGGGAGGCGCCTCCACTATTTCGAAAGCCAGTCTTAAATGACTGGCTTTTTTCGTTTTTAGTCCGCCTTTTCGTAACCCTTCGCGCTTTCCTAAAGTCTCCCATGTTTTGATCACCATTCAATATTTTTAACGCGCTAATCATTGATTTTATAAATGTTAGACAACTCAATAATTGTATAGTGTGATTGGTGATAGTTTCTCTTCGATTGTAATCCGAACTTTTTGTATTACAGGCAGCAACCTAGCTAGCGTCATAGTTAGTATCGCTTGGTGCGTATATGCAGAAAGGAGGATTCTAGTCCTTAACGTGAGAGAAAAATAATGAAAACATTCAACCTTAAACCTACACTTTTACCCTTAACTTTGCTGCTCAGTTCGCCTGTAATGGCGGCACAAAATGGCACCATGATGCAGTATTTCCATTGGTATGTGCCAAATGACGGTGCACTCTGGACACAAGTTGAAAACAACGCTTCGGCACTATCTGACAACGGCTTTACTGCGTTATGGTTACCGCCCGCCTATAAAGGTGCTGGTGGTAGCAAGGACGTCGGTTATGGCGTTTATGATATGTACGATTTGGGAGAGTTTGATCAAAAAGGTTCGGTGCGCACCAAGTATGGCACCAAAGATCAGTACCTAAGCGCCATCAATGCTGCCCATAAAAACAATATCCAGATTTATGGCGATGTGGTGTTCAACCATCGCGGTGGTGCGGATGGAAAGTCTTGGGTTGATACCAAGCGAGTAGATTGGAACAACCGAAATATTGAACTTGGTGATAAATGGATTGAAGCGTGGGTAGAGTTTGATTTCCCTGGGCGCAACGACAAGTACTCAAACTTTCATTGGACGTGGTACCACTTTGATGGCGTGGATTGGGACGATGCTGGCGAAGAAAAAGCTATCTTCAAATTCAAAGGTGAGGGTAAGGCATGGGATTGGGAAGTTAGCTCGGAAAAAGGCAACTACGATTACCTTATGTACGCTGATCTAGACATGGATCACCCTGAAGTGAAGCAAGAGCTGAAAGACTGGGGCGAGTGGTATATCAACATGACGGGTGTGGATGGGTTTAGAATGGACGCGGTGAAGCACATCAAATATCAATACCTGCAAGAATGGATTGATCACCTACGTTGGAAAACAGGGAAAGAACTATTCACGGTCGGAGAGTACTGGAACTACGATGTTAATCAGTTGCATAACTTTATCACCAAAACTTCTGGCAGCATGTCTCTATTCGACGCACCGTTACATATGAACTTCTACAATGCGTCTAAATCGGGTGGTAGCTACGATATGCGTCAAATCATGGATGGTACGCTGATGAAGGACAATTCAGTCAAAGCGGTAACCTTAGTAGAAAACCATGACACTCAACCTTTGCAGGCTTTGGAGTCGACGGTTGATTGGTGGTTTAAGTCGCTCGCTTACGCGTTTATCTTATTGCGTGAAGAAGGCTATCCATCCGTGTTTTATGCAGATTACTACGGCGCGCAGTACAGTGATAAAGGGCATGACATCAATATGGTCAAAGTGCCTTACATTGAAAAGCTAGTAACACTGCGTAAAGATTATGCGTATGGCAAACAACATTCTTATCTCGACCACTGGGACGTAATTGGTTGGACTCGAGAAGGTGATGCAAAGCATCCACATTCAATGGCCGTGATCATGAGTGATGGACCTGGCGGCTCGAAGTGGATGTATACGGGTAAACCAAGTGCTCGCTACGTAGACAAGTTGGGTATCCGAACTGAAGAAGTTTGGACTGATGCGAATGGTTGGGCTGAGTTCCCAGTAAACGGCGGATCTGTCTCGGTTTGGGTTGGCGTTGAATAATCCATTCCTGTGATTTTGATACAGAGTAGGCAATTCTTGATAAAACTCTTCAATGAATCAATGTGTTATTTGATATTCATTCGACAAATGAGTAACTTATAGTTGAGCATAATCTAGAGGAAGATAAAGAATGGAATCTATTGCTGATGTATTGGTTGTGGCTATTGTGTTCGGTGCCATATTTGGGGGCGGGATAATAAAGTTAATCTTGAACCATCGTAAAGAAGTAAGAGCGTTGGAGATATCTGAACGTAATACGATGAGCCGAGAAGAACAAGATAACCTTAACAAGCAAATTGGTGACTTGAAGCGACGTGTTGAAGTGTTAGAGCGAATTGTCACAGATAACAAATATCAACTTGAAAAAGAAATCGCCTCTCTGTAGATCACCACTTAATCGTAAAGCCGGCGAAGTCCGGCTTTTTGGTGTCTGTACGTCATACCTTTCGGATGTTTAACTCAGCGTTCATCAAAAAAGTCTTTGTCGCGAATGTATTTACTCATAAAGTGATAAGAGAACGGTCGCATTAACCAACTAAATAAGGAGCGCCCAAGCCGTATGAGCGTTGGGGTGTTCTCGTATATTCTCCCGTTATATAACCATAGCATTTTGCCTACATGCCAATACAAAAAAGGTACGGGCGGCATAAAGGTCACGATGTCGATGTCGCAACAAATCCTGTATGTTTTGTGCCCCAAACGGTAGCGTTTCTTAAACGTCCAATCTCCGACAGCGGGCTGTCCGAAAGTGACCACGCGTTTAATGCTTTTGGGGTATTTTTTCTCAATATAGTCAGCAAAAACACTGCCAATCGCGCCACCTGAAGAGTGGCCAGTAATAGTGATTCTTTTTCCCCTGAGAATAAGTGGTACAACGATACCTTCGAGGCGTTCGATCACGGTCAACCCTAACCGATCTTCATTCCGGCTCGGTAAACTTTCTTGGAACAACAGATGATAGAAACCCGCGTGAATGCGATAGTTTAGTCCCAACCTTCGACAACTTCTCGTCCACATCGCGAAGTTCAACAACCAATCACTGATACTGTGTGAGCCTTTAATCACTACGACCACTTCACTCTGTTTTTTACTCCAGAGCACGCGAATCATAATCTTACCGTGTTCATTTCTAATGACTCGTTGCCCATTAGGATCGAATCCATATTGAGTTTGTCTGAAGACGCGAGGGTAGGCGAGATTACAAAGCACCGCATAGCGCTCGTATTGGTATCGTTTTAATGGTTTCACGTTATCTTTCTTAGTGGAGCCCAACGATTGACTGTAATTAATGAATATTAAGAATACGTGAACCTTGATTTAGGGTCGGTAGAGATTTTGTGTATTGGAATCGCGAATGAAAGACTCAAACTGGCTTAAATGCGTCAAGATGGTTTGGCGAGAGAGTTCATGATGTTCGCTAAGTACGTTAATTAGCTTTTTCAAAGCCTTACGATCTTGTTTATTGAGATTTGCTGTTTCTTTGAGTTGTGCGAAAAATTCAATTTGACTTGAAGTGTCGTTAAAGTCACCGAGCTTGTCTTGCAATAGTTTTAGTTGTTTCACGTTGTTTTTGTGCTGTTGGGAAGGATAGAGCGTGGAAAATCCTTCTAACAAATAACGAAGCGCTTTGCACTTTATCCGCATCGAATGAATCACGCTGTCACGACTTTTGTCCGAGATTTTGCGTCGTGCTTTATCAACTTTTTTAAATTGAACGGAGATTTTTTGGCTTGCGAAAAGTAACGCAGGTACGTTGCTATCCACTGGTTCGTGTTGCGTACTTCGCAACATACTATTCCTGATCAAAGTGCAGTGCGTTGTGTATTCTTGTGTAGCTAGCCAACGCGTAACTTTTGCTTGTTCGTAAGCACGTTCAGATTCTATAAAGCAAAAAAGTTGCTCAAGAGACGATTTGTGATTTGGGAGCATTTCAATGTATTGGTTTTTGTCCAAGATAAATACGTCCAAATCACGCAGCTTGTTTGTTTTCTTCATCATTATTCTTAAATGAGGTTTCAAAATACGCTGTTCAAAAGGAGGGATCAGTTCGCGAAGTAGTGAGCATAGTGAGCGTATGCGCCTCAGTGTGACGCGATATTGGTGTGTATATTCAGGATCCAAGTCGTCGATGACTCCCTGCTCCAGAGAGCGTGCATAATCAAATTCAGTAAGGAAGAAGTGGGGCACTACGAAGTCGAGTTCGGAGTCGGCATGTAAGGGTAAGTGAAATGATGGTTTTCGAAACATGATGAGCGCTATTTTGTTCTCTGAAATACACGTTAAGTTTATACCCATACTGTTAACTTGCGCGATTTGTTGGCTCTTCATTGATATAAAATGAGAAGGTTAAAAGGCACGAAAGCAAAGCGTATTGATGATCAAATAAGCAAAATGATCGCCCCTTGTTCGTTAGAGTCGTCTTTTTAACCATTTGAATAAAAAAGACTAATTTTTTGTTGACCAGATAAATTAATCCGTTAAAGTACGCCTCGTTCTCACGGCAAAGGTCGCGAGATAGATGGTGTCTAACCCATCGCATGATTGCGTTGCCCTGGTGGTGGAATTGGTAGACACAAGGGATTTAAAATCCCTCGGCGTTC
Source organism: Vibrio sp. SCSIO 43097 (assembly GCF_023650755.1). Taxonomy (NCBI): domain Bacteria; kingdom Pseudomonadati; phylum Pseudomonadota; class Gammaproteobacteria; order Vibrionales; family Vibrionaceae; genus Vibrio; species Vibrio sp. SCSIO 43097. The sequence continues at coordinate 341,887 of NZ_CP071841.1, forward strand.
GCGCTGTGCCGGTTCAAGTCCGGCCCGGGGCACCATCAAAATCTTTGGTGACAGAGATACAAAATCAGAAAGGCGCCTTGGCAGAGTGGCTATGCAGCGGATTGCAAATCCGTGGACCTCGGTTCGACTCCGGGAGGCGCCTCCATTCTTTTACTTGTCCATGAGTTCCGATAGTAACCTGTAGGATCTCAACTTCTCAGATTGTTCAAACACCATCGTGTTTACCATAATTTCATCTGCCCCAGTGCGTTCCAAAAGTTTCTCAATTTTCTGTCTTACATATGTTTGATCACCATGGATAGATTCACGTAATTGAGTTTCAACGTGAAGCTTTTCCTGTGCTGACCATAGTGGTGCCATACTTTTCACTGGTGCGCGAAGTTTTTCGCGATTGCCGCGAATCATTTTTAAGAATTTTTGCTTCTCTGTTGTCGCGAGAAAATCTGCATGTGACTGAGTATCCGCTACGATAACGTTGGCACAAATCATCACATAGGGTTGAGCTAAATGCTCGGATGGGACAAACTCATCTCGATAAAAGTTTAGAGCACGAGACATTGCATCTGGAGCAAAGTGTGCAGCAAATGCGAAAGGTAAGCCTCTCTTAGCTGCTAAACGTGCGCTGTATGTACTCGACCCCAGAAGCCAAATCGGCAGAGATGTGTTGTTACCTGGATAAGCCGCGACTGGTTGATTTCGAGATACGGGACCAAGAAAGAAATTAAGTTCCTCCAACAGCTCTTCAAAGTCAGGATCCATATGCTCTGGTTCCCGCCTTAATGCATGCATTGTTTGGTAGTCGGTGCCTGGTGCGCGTCCTAATCCGAGGTCAATACGACCAGGGTATAATGCCTCTAACGTTCCGAATTGCTCTGCAATAACTAGTGGTGCATGGTTAGGTAACATGATTCCACCTGATCCTAAACGGATCGAGTTCGTGTGCGCTCCAATATGACTGAGTAATACACTGGTTGCGGCACTGGCGATGTCGGGCATGTTATGGTGTTCAGCCATCCAAAACCGATGATAGCCCCAGGACTCGATTGATTGAGCTAATTCAACGGAGCGTTCGAACGTTTCGGTGAAGTTTGTTCCGTCGGACACGGGTGCCAAATCCAGAACAGATAAACGAGGAAAAGACATAGGATAGTTATAGCCTGTTAATGAATCTTAACTATCATATGGTGGTGAAAGTTGACGTTTAAAAGGGGAGGATTAACCATTCACAATGGATTATTTTTCTTCAATGCCTGGAGAGCGTTTAGCTTACGAGTTTAGCTTTTGCTATGTGATAAAAGCGGCTTTATTACTGTAAGTGGCCACAGTGGTCGATGTCGTTGAATATTCGCATGTAGAACGTTTCCACAGCTACTTTAGATTAAAACATAGGCCTCTTTAACAGCGAACTGCTGTTGTCGACAATAGTGAACGAGCTAGCTTTAGAACGTTTTGACTGATACATAGACTTGTCTGCCGCTGTTAATAATTCATGTACATTCGACCCATGCTCAGGATAGAGTGCAATACCAATGCTAGCTCCGACGCATAACTCTTTACCTTTAAAATGAATTACTTTTTCTATTTCTTGGATATAGCGTAGTGCACATGCAGACAGAGACGTACCTGTTGTGTGTGAACGATGAATAATAATAAATTCATCTCCACCAAAGCGGCCTACCATGTCTGATTCGTCGATAATACTTGATAATCTACTAGCTACAGATTTTAACACTGCATCACCTGCCTCATGGCCATGGCTATCGTTAATATCCTTAAATAAATTTAAATCTATAAAAAACAAACTAAAACTATTCTCACTGCCTCTGAAATTACGCGTAAGCTGGATCAAATGTTTTTCTATTGCTCGACGATTGTAGATATTAGTTAAGGAGTCGTGCTCAGACAAAAATACCAAACTTTCTTTTTGACGATTTAGAACTGAAGTTTGATTCTCTACTTCTTCTTTAAGTTTTGATTTTGATATTGTTGTGTGGTTTAACAATGCCGCCATTTTATTGAAGTAACAAGACAGATTTTCAAATTCCGTGAATTGATTTTCTGAAGGGATTTTATAGTCAAAATTTGACCTGCTTAATTGTTTTATTCCATTTATAAACCTTTGAAAGCTTCTCTTGAACTTTATTTTTATATAAAAGCATAATAGCATAACAACCAGAGAGATAAAAATAATACCTGCTTGAGTGTAATAATTTAAATTTTGTAGTTTTGTAGACTTATTATTAAGTATTTTTTTATAAATATATATTATTTCATTATTCATATCCTGGGATACAATGTTTATTCTGGATTGTATGACAGGATTTGATTTATTATAATTTACGACTGAATCATAATGGCGATCTTTGTCTAGTAAATGATTATTTTCGTATTGAACTAAAAAATACAGTTCGAGATTCATTTTTTTTAGGTCTTTAGTAAGGTATAAAACATCTTCATTTTGAGATAATAATTCGTTTAATTTGTTATGAGAAATCATGAATTGTGTGAAATTGTTTTTTCCCCTATTTTGAGTGTAAGCCCAAAGATAACTACTTAATGACTCTAATGATATTTGTATGTCCATTATTTGGTTTAATTGTTTCTTGGCTTTATAATCTTCTATTTTTATGAAGCTTATGTATACTATAACGCTGATACATAGTATTACGCTTAGACTGAATAGTGATGCTAAATAGTGGTTTAACGAACGATGCATTTTAATCTAGACCATCAAAATATGAATTGATATAGTTTTCTTTAAATATTTTTCTGTAATTTGGAATCTGTCCTTCTACATAGTTTTGTTTTAATGCCCAATTAGCTTCTGATTGTAATGTAAATAATAAAGAATTCGTTAAATTTAATCGAAAGTTATAATCATCCCAACTCCAAGATATTTCTTCAACTGTTGTGTTAAGTTTTTGTGATAGTATTTTCATTGTTAAATGAGGGTTTTTATCCATCCAGTTAATTGAGTGATGAAGTGACTTTATTATTTTCATTACTTCTTGATCTGATTTTTCAATGTGTATTTCTTTTGATACAAGCAAAAAGTAAAGTTTATACACGCCAATAATTCCTATGTTCTTTACTTCTTCATTTATTCTATTCTTGGCCATAAATCCGTATGGCTCCCAAGTAGATATTGCATCGACGTTTCCTTGCATTAAATGATTTATAATAACCTGCGTTGTTGATGATATTTTTTCTACTTTTTCTAAATCAATGTCATTTACCTGTAGCAACAAGTCTAAGTAATATTCGCTAGCGCTCTTTTTTATTACACCAACCTTTTTTCCTGGTAATTTATCTATACTTTCTATGCCAGACCGCTTTTTAGTTAGCAGCTTAATATCATTCGTAGAAGATGCAAAAGAAGTGATTAATGCTAAATCTTTGTATTCAAAGCTTTTAAACATCAGTACGCTTTCAGAAAAAGTGGCGTAATTAACATGGTTTTCTAGAAGTAGGTTTGAACATTCGACCCCTCCAAAGCACATGATAAGTTCGACGTTTAAATCGTTTTCTTCAAACGCACCTATGTGCTCTGCAATGATAAAAGGGGCTGACAGAGGCGTCTTAGATATACCGATTGTTGTAGGTTTGTGGATAGCATTTGATACCGTTGTTAATTTTAAATAAGCAACTACTAATGCAGAAAGAACTAAAATTATGATAACTGTAGAAATCTGTTTTGTATCCATCAAAAACAACTCCCTTCATAATAGTAGTAATTAATCTATCAGTTAAATGAGTGTAGTTGCTTATTGGGTTGATGCTAGGAGAGGAGAGGATTTATTTGTATCGTGCCAAATTTATGAGTACCTAGGGGTAATTTCGGTAACTGGCTTAGATATAAAGAATTTATCTTGAGTTAGTTCAAGTTGTAGCAAATAACTGATTTCATAACATGATGATTTATGGAGAGATATCAACTTTTTAAGTTGAAAAATTGTACTCCATTTTTGCCATTTTTCTTTATCTCATACATTGCGTGATCGGCTTTTTGATACACTTCATTAAACGGTTGCTTTCCTTTGTTAAAGAGACAAACACCGATACTCATTCCTATCGTTACTTTATGTAAGTCTTGATTTATCGCTGGAATGATTGAATCTAAGAGTTGATTGCAAAGTTGGGATATTTCCTCTCGACTTGAATGCCAGTTTAAGATAACAAATTCATCGCCTCCTATGCGTCCAACTTGAGACTTGCTTGACGCAAGCTCTGTTAAGCTATTGGCGATATTGATGAGGAGGGTGTCGCCAGTATGATGGCCTAGCTGGTCGTTAACTGCTTTAAAATTATCTATATCAACAAACACTAAAGCAGACTGCTGAGACGGTTCGGTTTGAGGTTGATGATTAAAGTTTTCCTCAATTGCTTTTCTATTTAACAATCCAGTCAATGGATCACTCGAAGCCAACTTGGCCAGTTGCTGCTCATAACGCTTTTCTTTTGTAATATCGATATGAGTACCCATCATCCGTAGTGGTTCGCCATCAGAACCATACTCGACGATGCGCCCTCGATCGTAGACCCAGCTATCACTGCCGTCTTTATGAATCATGCGATGTACTACCTCATAAAGGTCGGTCTTGCCTGCTAGGTGATCTTCAAATGCACCCACTGCAAGATCATAATCTTCAGGGTGGAGATTGTTTTTCCACGTTTCAACCGTCGCGGTTAACTCATGGGGCTGATAACCTAGCATTTTTCCCCACTGCATATTGAATATCGTCAAAGTACCTGAAGGAATATGCTGCTCCCACAAACACAGTCCATTACTGTCGAGTGCAGCATTCAACTTTTCTTGTAGTCGCGCATTCTTCCGCTTCAGCTCTTCATTTTCTTTTTCTAAGCAGGCAATTCGAGTTAGATATTCTTCCATTTTGCGCATAATTTACGTCGTTTTCGGAGCGACAATATACGAAAAATACTTTGCAATTTCTATGATTGAGCTTGGAGATATAAATATTGAATATGCGGTAAATAATAAAGAATCGGTGATGTTACTTAAGAGCAGTAAAGTAAATGCTTGGAAAACAAAGAAGGAAATAGGGGGTAAGCGAGGGGCTCTCCTGGTGCAAAGTCTTAAATGGAGGCCTTTGCACCGGGACTACTGAGGGTTAGCGGTTTAGTGCACCACAACGCTCAGGTTGGTATGTGATATCGACAATTTCAATTGTCTTCACTTGATTATTTGGCATTGGCCAGTCAAGTTTTTGGCCGACAGACAAACCGATCAGTGCGCTGCCTACGGGTGCAAAAATAGAGATATCATCACTGCTTTTCAGTTCAGAAGGGTAAACCAGTGTCTTTGTCATGGTTCTATCTTCACCTGAAAATTTAAACTCTACAGTCGAGTTCATCGTGACCACGTTATCTGGCATTTGTTCTGGCTCAAGAACTGTTGCTCGGTCGAGCTCTGCTTCTAATTCCACAAGCTCCGCTGCGATGTTTGGCATTTTATCCAACAAGGCCGTGATTCGGTTCATATCTAAGCTTGAGATGTAGATAGAATTGTTTTCTGACATTTTATGACTCCCAAATAAAAGGCCGCCTCACAAAAATGGGACGGCACTCTATATGTCAATTACGGTATCAATCATATGGACGCTATTCCATATGAACTAAACCTGATTTTAGTCTTTATAATGCGACTTAGCTAGTAAAAAATTTTTATTGTGAAGCTTGATTTTTCTAAAACTTTCAATCACTTCAGATATTGTTCTCTGATCACCTTGAAACGGTGAAGTCAAGTGAGTGCGTCGTTTAGAAGCAAAACAGGATTTATCGTAGGTGTGCTCGGTTTCGATGGTCAGTCTTACTTCATAAAGCAAAACGGTATAGTCCGTTGCTAGCATGGCTTCGGTTATCTCAGTTTGTTAAAACTACCAATATCCGTTAATAAATTACTTTTTATTTCGCAATAGTCAGATAAATACGTTCATCTACCCCTTTAGGGTAGTTTGAAATTGTAATTGATTTACATCATGTATTAATTTTCTTTCACAATTAACAATGAGCTCAGTGATAAGAACCTAACCCTTAGGAATTATAATGAGCAAGTTGAAGCTAGTAGTCATCGGTAACGGTATGGTAGGGCACCGTTATATTGAAGACTTAGTCGAGAAAGCTGATATGTCTAATATAGACATTACGGTTTTCTGTGAAGAACCTCGTGTCGCATACGACCGTGTGCACCTTTCCTCTTACTTTTCTCACCATACTGCAGATGAACTTTCTTTAGTAAAAGAAGGCTTCTACGAGAAACACGGTATTAACATGCTGATCGGCGAACGCGCGATTAACATCAACCGTGAAAACCGCATTGTTTACTCAAGCACTGGCCGTGAAGTTCAATACGACAAGCTGATTCTTGCTACTGGCTCATTCCCATTTGTTCCACCTATCAAAGGTCACGAAAGCAAAGACTGTTTTGTTTACCGTACTATCGAAGATCTTAAAGCGATCGAAGCGTGTGCGAAGAAGAGCAAATCAGGCGTTGTTGTCGGTGGTGGTCTGCTAGGCCTTGAAGCAGCAGGCGCACTGAAAGCACTAGGTGTAGAAACGCACGTTGTTGAGTTCGCGCCAAAACTAATGGCTGAGCAACTTGACCTGGCTGGTGGTAACCAGCTTCGTCAAAAGATCGAGCGTATGGGCGTGAACGTTCACACCAGCAAAAATACGCTTGAGATTGCGCCAGAAGGCACAAACGCACGCAACGTTATGCGTTTTGCTGACGGTTCAGAACTAGAAACAGACTTCATCGTATTCTCTGCAGGTATTCGTCCACAAGACAAACTAGCACGCCAAATGGAGCTAGAAGTGGCACCTCGTGGCGGTGTTGCTATCAACGATCATTGTCAGACTTCTGATGAGAACATCTACGCGATTGGTGAGTGTGCGTCTTGGAACGAAATGTTCTACGGCCTTGTTGCTCCTGGCTACAAGATGGCGACAGTTGCCGTTGATCACCTACTAGGTAACACAGAAAGCAAATTCGAAGGCGCTGACATGTCTGCGAAGCTGAAACTTCTAGGTGTAAAAGTAGGTTCAATCGGTGACGCGAACGGTCGTACTGAAGGTTGTAAGAGTTACGTTTACCAGAACGAAGAACAAGAAGTCTACAAACGTCTTATCGTTTCTAAAGACAACAAGAAACTGCTTGGCGCGGTTATGGTTGGCGATACGTCTGACTACGGCGACCTGCTTCAACTTATGTTGAACGAAATCGACCTACCAGAACACCCAGATGCGTTGATCCTTCCTGCACACGCAGGCGCTGAGAAACCAGCACTAGGTGCAGATGCTCTACCAGAAAGTGCAGTGATCTGCTCTTGTTTCGACGTAACCAAAGGCAAGATCACACAAGCGGTTGCTGATGGTCACCACACATTGGGCGACATCAAAGCCGTGACGGGCGCGGGTACAGGCTGTGGTGGTTGTATTCCTCTAGTGACGTCTGTTCTAAATGCTGAGCTTGCTAAATCTGGTATCGAAGTGAAGAACGACGTGTGTGAGCACTTTGCATACTCACGCCAAGAGCTGTTCCACCTAATCCGTATTGAAGAGATCAAAACGTTTGATGAGCTTCTAGAGAAATACGGTAAAGGTTACGGCTGTGAAGTTTGTAAACCACTGGCTGGTTCTATCTTGGCTTCTTGCTGGGGTGAGCACATCCTTAAGCCACAACTGGTTAAGCTGCACGACACGAACGATAACTTCCTAGGTAACATCCAAAAAGACGGTACTTACTCTGTTATCCCACGTATGGCGGGTGGTGAAGTAACACCTCAAGCACTGAGTGCACTAGCGAACGTTGCAGCAGAATACAACCTATACACCAAAGTAACCGGTGCTCAACGTATTGGTCTGTTTGGTGCTCAAAAAGACGATCTTCCAGAGATCTGGCGCAAGCTTATCGACGCTGGTTTCGAAACAGGTCAAGCGTACGCAAAAGCACTTCGTATGGCGAAGACCTGTGTGGGCTCTACTTGGTGTCGTTACGGTGTTCAAGACTCTGTTGGTCTAGGTTCTTACATCGAGAACCGTTACAAAGGCATTCGTACACCTCATAAGATGAAGTTCGGTGTTTCTGGCTGTACTCGTGAGTGTGCGGAAGCACAAGGTAAAGACCTTGGCATTATCGCGACTGATGCAGGTTGGAACATGTACGTATGTGGTAACGGTGGTATGAAGCCTCGTCACGCAGACCTACTTGCAAGTGACCTAGATAAAGAAACGCTGATTAAGTACATCGACCGCTTCATGATGTTCTACATCCGTACTGCTGCGCCACTACAACGCACATCAGTTTGGATGGAAAACATGGAAGGTGGCGTTGACTACCTACGCGAAGTGATTGTTGAAGACAAACTTGGCATCAACGCTCAACTAGAAGCAGACGTAGCGAAGCTTGTAGACGAGTATGAGTGTGAGTGGACTGCGACCATCAACGACGAATCACAACTGACTCGTTTCGCGCACTTCATCAACTCTGACAAGCGCGATGAAAACGTCGTGTTTGTACAAGAGCGCGAACAGCACCGCCCAGCAACCTTCACGGAAAAGCACCCTGAAGCGAAAGGCGACATCCTACACGTAGCGATCACTGAAGCATAAGGGAAGGTTGATTATGTCATTTGAAAAGATTTGCCAAATCAGCGATATCGTACCGGGCACGGGTGTTTGTGCTTTGGTTGATGGTCAGCAAGTTGCGGTATTCCGCCCAACAAAAGCAGAAGAAGTGCTGGCGATCAGCAACACAGACCCGTTCTTCCAATCAAACGTGCTTTCTCGCGGTTTGATCTGTGAGCACCAAGGCGAGCTTTGGGTGGCTAGCCCACTTAAGAAGCAACGCTTTAACCTGACAACAGGTGCGTGCATGGAAGACGAGCGTTTTAGCGTGAAAGCGTACAAAACCCGCGTAACAAGCGGCGAAGTAGAAATCTCTGCGTAAGCTTGGTTTTCATTCCCTCCTCTTAGGGGAGGGAATGAACTGAAACCTAGATTTAATAGACAAAGGCTTTCCAAGCATCAACTCAGGGGAACAGGGAAGCGAGGTGTTGTAGACAGCGTTCAGGTGTCAACGGGAAGCCTTTCTCTATTCAATCTTTAACTTTTTAACTTTCAATTTTGGATAAGGACACATTCATGTCTACTGATTTTAAGCCTGCAGAATTCGTGCAAACCATGATCAATGTTGGTGAAGCGAAAACCAATACAAGCACGCGAGATCTTCTGCTTCGCGGTACGATGGCTGGCGTTATTCTTTCGCTTGCGGTGGTGGTTGCTATTACCGCGATTGTACAAACGGGTATCGGCCTTGTAGGAGCACTTGTTTTCCCCGTTGGTTTCGTAATTCTAAGTGTGATGGGTTATGACCTAGTAACCGGTGTTTTTGGTCTAGCGCCTCTGGCTAAGTTTGCGAACCGTCCGGGCATCACTTGGGGTCGTATCTTCCGTTGTTGGGGTCTTGTGGGCTTGGGTAACCTTATCGGTTCTCTGATCGTTGCTTACCTAGTGGCTATCTCTCTAACAGGTAACTTCTCTCTAGAACTGAACGCAGTAGCGAAGAAATTTGTCGCTGTTTCTACCGCGCGTAGCCTTGGTTTTGAAAACATGGGTATGGACGGATGGATCACATGTTTCGTACGCGGCATCTTCTGTAACCTAATGGTGTGTCTAGGCGTTATCGGCAACATGACGGCACGTTCGGTGTCTGGTCGCGTAGCAATGATGTGGTTCCCAATCTTCATCTTCTTTGCGCTAGTATTTGAACACACTGTAGTAAACATGTTCCTATTCCCACTAGGTATGATACTAGGTGCGGATTTTGGTATCGCGACTTGGTTGAACTTCAACCTTATTCCAACCATTCTAGGTAATATTGTTGGTGGTCTCGTAATGACTTGTATTCCACTGTACCTAACTCACGCGAAAACAGCGCCTTCTATCAACGTAGTTGAAGAAGAAGTAAAAGCAGAGCCTGCAATCGCAAAATAAACCGCTTTTATCTGGCCCTACCTATGGTAGGTAGGGCTGTTCAACTCATTTAACTTTCGATAAGTATTGTATTGATTTAGCTATAAAAAGTAATAACTCCTTGGGGTGATTTTAACCTTGAGTTAATGACTTGAGTGTTACTTTTTATGTCCAAATTTTCGATAGGCGTTGATATGACAACTGTTAACTCATCTTTAAACAGCGGCTTTGTTTCTCTTGTTGGTGCAGGTCCTGGTGATCCTGATTTACTCACAGTAAAAGGCTTAAAAGCCATTCAAGCGGCTGAAGTTCTGGTGTACGACCGATTGGTGTCGAAAGATATTCTTGAATTGGCTCATGCATCAGCAGAGATGATTTACGTTGGCAAAAAATTGGACTTTCACTGCGTGCCTCAAGATCAAATCAATCAAATCTTGGTGCAGAAAGCGCAAGAAGGTAAGCGTGTTGTACGTCTGAAGGGCGGTGACTCATTTATATTTGGCCGTGGTGGTGAAGAGCTAGAAGAGCTAGCCGAATTTGGCATCAAATACGAAGTGGTTCCGGGTATTACGGCGGCGGCGGGCGCGACGGCTTATGCTGGTATTCCATTAACACACCGCGACCATGCACAAAGCGTTCAATTTATCACTGGTCATGTACAAAAAGATGGTCGTGAGATTGAATGGCATTCACTAGCGCAATCCAACAACACACTTGTGTTCTATATGGGTTTGAAGCAAAGCGGCCATATTATGGATAAGCTGGTCACTCACGGGTTAGATCCTGAGATATCATGCGCCATTATTGAAAACGGTACGCGCCCAGAGCAGCGCGTGTTCCAAGGAAAGTTGAACGAGCTATCGATCATGGCAGAGCAAGCCGTGAGCCCAGCATTGATTGTGGTTGGCAGCGTGACTCAACTTCACAACAAGTTGGATTGGTTCGCAAAGTAATACTGCTCAGAAGTGACTATATTTTACAGGGGCTTTGTTGCCTCTGCATTTCTTGCTTACGCATAGGCATTTGATCAATGAGGTTGTTGATAAACGGCCAGTCTGTTTCTGCGCCCCAACGGTGCTTTTCTAGACCATCTTTACCAAGCAAAATAGCGGTATGAGAACCTTTTTCGACCTCATAAAGACGAGCTAGCATTTTTAGGTCGAACTCTTCTTTAAGCCAAGCAGGAAAAGTATAACCTTGTTCTGTAATGACCAGCGTGACGACATCTCTGTCTTCCAACTCACACTCATTCATAAGTGTTTCTAGCAAGAATTGTTTGACGTATTCATCATTTTCTGGCGCAAAGTAGAGCACACTTCTATGTGGCCAGTATTTGGAGTGCGCTGGATAACCAAATGCTGTCGATGACAAGATACAAGAAAGCAGTATCACTAGTAACTTTCCGCCCATGACAGTTCCCCTAGAAACCCAAATAACTTTTTATACGTTAAGTTTAGTGGAATTGGCTCATTGTGCTTTTTCCAAAACTGGCATAGGGTAGGCAGCAAATAAATTGAGCGTAGAAATAGATGAGTTCGGAAAGCAAACAAAAAATCGCCATTTTGGTTGATGTACAGAATGTGTATTACACCTGTCGCGAAGCGTATCGAAGCAATTTTGATTACAACCAGTTTTGGTATGTTGCCACACAAGGGAAAGAGGTGGTAAGTGCTCGTGCTTATGCTATTGCGAGCAATGATCCCAAGCAACGTCAGTTCCACCATATTCTTCGGGGTGTTGGCTTTGAGGTGATGCTTAAACCCTACATCCAGCGTCGTGATGGTAGCTCGAAAGGCGATTGGGATGTGGGTATTACTCTCGATGCAATTGAAATTGCTCCCGAAGTTGAGGAAGTGATTCTAGTTTCGGGAGATGGAGACTTTAGTCTGCTAGTAGAGAGAATTCAGCAGCGCTTCAATAACACGGTGACCGTTTATGGTGTACCTAAGCTAACATCCCAAACTCTGATTGATTGTGCCGACAATTTTGTCGCGATTGATGACGATTTCTTGCTGTAGTAATAGTGCAATAAAGAAAGGCGAGTCACTCAGGCTGTACGAAACGTACAATGACTCGCCTCTAATTTATCGTTGATTTGGCTAGTTACGAAGGAATGATCATTTGCCCTAGCAAGTAACCCAAGCAACACGCACCAATCACGCCGATTAAGCCCACAGACATGAATGAGTGGTTGAAGTACCACTTACCAATCTTAGTTGTGCCCGAGGTATCGAAGTTCACAGTCGCGATATCTGAAGGGTAGTTTGGAATAAAGAAGTAGCCGTATACCGCTGGCATCAAGCCGATAAGCAGCGCAGGTTCCAAACCTAAGCCGAGACCAACAGGCAGCATCATGCGAGCCGTTGCAGCTTGAGAGTTCACCACAACCGACACAATGAATAACGCAAGCGCGAATGTCCAAGGATAGTTGGTTATCATCTCAACGATGCCAGATTTAAATTGAGGCATAGCGTACTGGAAGTAGGTATCTGACATCCATGCAATACCGAAGATAGCAATCGCCGCCACCATACCAGATTTAAATACCACCCCATTTGGTACGTCACGCGGGTCAGTTTTGGTCGCAAGCAAAATGATACCGCCGAAGCAGAGCATCATCATTTGAATCACAACTGCCATGCTGATTGGCTTCGAGCCATCTACGATGGTACGAATGTCTGGCCACATCGCGATAACGACGATAACCAAGATAGAAGCAATGAACAGCAATACAGAGTTACGAGCACTTGTTGGTAGTACTTCATCAAGAGACGTTGCAGTTGTGTTGAGGATTTTTTCTCTCCACACAGGATCTTTCAAACGCTCTTGGTATTCTTCATCGTCGTCTAGCTCTTTACCACGCTTTAGGCTGTAAAGTGACATCAACAACGTACCGAATAGCGTTGCAGGTACAGTAACGAGCAGAATTGAGAGCAGAGTGATCTCGTGTTGAATATCAGAGAGTTGCGCCAAGTAGTAAACTACGGCCGCTGAAATTGGTGATGCCGTGATTGCGATTTGAGAGGCGACAGAAGCGGCAGCCATAGGACGCTCAGGACGAATGCCGTTTTTAAGTGCAACGTCGCCAATGATTGGCATGATAGAGTAAACCGCGTGACCTGTACCAAGTAGGAAGGTCATAAAGTAAGTCACGAACGGAGCAATAAGGGTGACGCGTTTTGGGTTCTTACGAAGCACACGCTCGGCAACTTGCAGCATGTATTTCAAACCGCCAGCGGCTTCAAGAATGGAAGCACATGTTACCACCGCTAAAATGATCAACATGACGGTGACAGGAGGAGAGGTTGGCGGCATCTTAAAGATGAAGACTTCAATCACCAAGCCAATTCCGGATACGACCCCAAGGCCTATACCACCATAACGTGAGCCGATATACAGCATCACGAGCAAAAATAGAAACTCAAGATACAACATGTGGATTTCCTTATTCAAAACAGAGGGCTACATAGCCAAATTACCTCTTTGTATTGTCTCGATATTCAGAAAGAAAATACTTCATGTTGTTCACAATCCGCTGGATAAGAAACAGCAATATTCAATTATTGGCAATAACTCACGCTACACAGGGGAACTGTTAACACAGTTTTATCAGGGTGTTTTTATGCTGTGTATTTTTGCGATCATGTGAGCGTTAAATGCGAAGAGGTTTAAGAGTTTGTTGCTATTCATCGCATACGTAACCAGACCTTACAGTTTCACAGAACGCGGAAATACAGTCATAACTAACCCTAAAGGTGCTTCTTTGTTATGAAAACGCAAAGGATAATAGTTTGCATTGCGATTGGTGCTTGGGTATAAAGGTGTCAGAATGACTACACCAACAATAAGCCATCATGTCTGAGCAATTTTTCCCGCAACTGTTTCAAACTTCGAGTGAGATTACACCTTATCTACACGGTGATATCGGCGAGATAGGGCAAGAAGCTATCCATATCGAGAATGATATCAACCCGATCATCCAAGGCCTTTACCAGCAAATCTCGGAGGCTCATCCGGAAGCGGGAAAAGCATATTGGTTGACAAGAACGTGGGATTTACTTTGTTGGCAGCCAGTTTATGTCGCATTCATCTCTATTTACGGTTACCACACGTTGCCAAACATTCGCGAGATAGCGCAGCACCTCAAACCTTGTTTTGTTTCTGGGTACCGATTCGCCGACGAAGCGCATATACATGGCGAGCCAGAAGCGTTGATAAAAGAGGCGGGGCGTCAAATCCGAGAACTGTTCGACTTCTATCAACAAGAGATGAGTCAATGGACACGCATTCGTCCTGGCTTCACCCATCAATTGATGTCGGACGGAATCATGGCTTGTTTAATTCGTCTCCAACAGCGCTTTCCGCAAATGACTAACTCGACACTTCAGGAGCATGCGGTCTTGTGGCTAAGCGCAATGGGTTTGGATGTTGATAATAGCCGCTCACTTCATGAGACGGAATCTGATCAGCCGCTAAAGTTAGTAAGAAAAAGTTGTTGTTTAGTCTATAAGTGTGAAGGCAGAAAGCTTTGTGCAGATTGTCCTCGTTTAGAGGAAAATCGACAGCTTATGAGCAAGAAGGTTCTTAATTAACATTTATTTAACTTGTGTAACAGTGCTCGATTTGAGAGTGAGAATAAGTATCATTGCATGCTCTTGTTGACAACAAAAAGATAAATACAATGATGAAAAGGACGTTTTCTTTCAATCTCATCGTACTTGCGATGAGCAGTGGATACGCAGTTAGCTCAATAGCAGCAGAAGATCTTCAACAAACATCGACTCCGAGCGATGAGCAATTGGTTGTTGTAGGCAGTGTGATGCCGAAATCGATCTCCGATATTCCAGGAACGGTTTGGTTTGTTGGCCAAGAAGAGATTGCTCAGCAATATCGTGCGGGCAAGACACTGGGTGATATTCTTTCTGCAACCATCCCTTCTTTAGACGTCGGCACCGGTGGTCGAACTAACTATGGTCAGAACCTTCGCGGTAGAGCAATGTTGGTAATGATTGATGGTGTCTCGTTACAGTCTTCTCGCCCGATTAGTCGTCAGTTAGATGCAATAGACCCATTCAACATCGAGCGAATTGAAGTACTATCTGGTGCAACCTCCATTTATGGTGCAGGCGCTACTGGTGGTGTTATTAACATTATCACCAAGAAAGCGTACTCGGATGACTTGTCGTTTGAATCCTACGTGAGTGGCACTACAGGCTTTAATAGCAGCGATGACTTTGATTACAAACTCGCTCAGTCTATCTCGGGTGGTAATGAGCGAATTACCGCTAGAGGTTCGGTTGTGTACACCGAGACACAAGGTGCATTTGACGCAAATGGCGACATTGTCACCCCAGACATTTCACAGGGCTCTTTGCAGTATAATTCAACGCTCGATGTTATGGGATCGACCGAGATTCAAATCTCCGATGCCAGCAAGTTAAACCTTGTCGCACAATACTATGACAGCCAGCAAGATTCGCCATACGGTTTGTACATTGTTAACAATAAATTTGTTGATGTACGAGAGGGGTTCGATTCCGACCGTGAACATGGTACAGAGCGAGTTCTCTTAAGTGCGAACTACGCTCACGACAGCGTATTCGGTCATCAACTGATAGGCGAGTTATCTTACCGTAGTGAAGACCAAACCTTTACTCCTTATTACCAAAGTGCCTCTCAACAAAAAACAGAAGTTTTTGCTGGGCGCTTAGCGTTAGCTAAAAGCTGGGAGTCATTCAAACTTGTTTATGGTGTCGATGCGTACTTAGACCGTTTTGAAAGTAACCAGGCTCTGTTCGATCCAACCATTGCGAACAGCTCTGGGAACTTAATTAATCGAACCTATGCCGAAGTGGGGCGTTACCCAGATGTTGATGTGGCGTCTTACGCAATGTTTGTCCAAGGGGATTACCAAATCAATCAAGATTGGTCAGTACAAGCAGGCTACCGCTACCAATACATGGACAATAAGATTGATGATTTTGTTGCCTATAGTATACAAAAGAAGATCGCATCGGGTAATGGTGTATCAGCGGATGCGGTACCAGGTGGCAGCACTGACTACTCTGTGAGCTTATTTAATTTGGGCACCATTTATCAGCTTAACGATGAATCTCAGCTTTGGGCGAACTTCTCTCAAGGTTTCGAACTCGCTGATCCTGCAAAGTACTACGGCCAAGGTAGCTACGATGCCGCGGATGCAAATGGTCACTACGCGTTGAACAATAGCATTAACGTATCTGACTCAAAAATGTCGGGCATCAAAACGGACAGCTATGAAATTGGTTACCGATTAGATACGGATACTGTCGCACTGCAAGCGGCGGGTTACTACTCGGTGTCGGATAACTCAATCAAGTATGACAAGAAGACGCTCCTAATCACCAATGTTGATGACGAGCAACGTGTATACGGTGCCGAAGCAAACATTAACTACTGGGTAAACCGTGATATTTTGTTAGGTGCATCAGGTCACTATGTGGTTTCTGAGCTGAAAACCAACGGTAAGTGGGAAGATCTAAGTGCGGGTAAAGCAAGTACATCAAAAGCGAACGCGTGGGCGGCTTACTATCAGGATGGCTATTCACTACGTCTACAAAGCCAGACGATGTTTGATTACGAAGATGACGCAAACAACAAACTAGATGGATACACTACGTTTGATCTTCTTGGTAACGTAACACTACCTATCGGGCAGTTAGGTTTTGGTATTCAAAACCTATTTGACGAAGACTACACAACCGCTTGGGGACAACGTGCGCAGATTCTTTATGCAGCACACTACGATGCAGCAGCGTACGACTACAAAGGAAGAGGTCGCACATTCACACTGAACTACAGTGTTGAATACTAAAGCTAACTCGCTCCAAATATCAAAAAAGCCGCTTGAAGCGGCTTTTCTTTTAGGCTTGATCTGTCTGCGCTGTGTCTACAACGTTTTCCGTGTGTTCTGAAGCTTGGTTTTGTTCTTCAGCTTCCATTTTCGCGCGTTCAGCTTTGGAGATATAACGCGGCTTATTGCTCTTATGTAGCTTAGCGTTATGCTTCTTCTGCTTCGCTTTCAAGATCTGATTGATTTTCTTCTTGCGGTTCATGGTGGTGGTCCTTTAATTTAGCGAGGCAGGATAGTTACTTTTTTATCAAGTTACAACTAAATAAGCGCCGGTATCGGTCGCAAAATTCAAGTACGTTCCTATGTCCAATCATCTATCGCGTTTTAATGGAGCCCAAATGAAAACACTGTACACCGAACGTTTGATACTGCGTCTTGTGAGTGTAGATGATGCACCATTTATACTAGAACTTTATAACCACCCAGACTTCTACCGTTTTGTCGGAGACAAACAAATTCGTACCGAATATGAAGCGGCGCGTTACATAAAAGAAAACATGCTACGCATGCAACAAATTAAAGGCGTGAGTTTACTCGTTGTAGAGAAGAAAGAAGATGGGCAACCCATCGGGATTTGTGGGTTGGTTAAACGTGACACATTACAACACTATGATCTCGGATATGGATTTTTACCTTCCGCTTATGGCTTCGGCTACGGAACGGAGTCTGCAACCGCAGTGCTGGAATACGCTAGAGAGGAAATGAAACTCGATAATTTGGTTGCCATCACCAATAATGACAATATTCGTAGTATAAGTTTGCTCAAAAAACTGGGCTTTGAGTTTGAACGAGTTGAGCAGCAATATGATAATGGCCGCACGTTAGAACTTTACACAATGATGTTGTGATTTTTGGATAGCGCATGAGCGATATTTTACTTGGCAAACTCGCCACTGAATTTAAGACAGTAAAAGCCATGGTAGAGGTTTACTGTCATGACCATCATGGAACAAAACGTGACTTATGCTCAGAATGTCGTGAGCTGCTTGAATACGCAGAAGTGCGCCTCGACCGCTGTCCTTATGGAGAGAATAAACCGACGTGTAACAAATGTCCGATTCACTGCTACAAACCAGAGCCGAAAGAACAAATGCGTTTGGTCATGCGTTACTCTGGCCCCAGAATGTTACTGAAACATCCCATCTTGGCGGTTCGTCATTTGCTTCATGAAAAGCGCATGGTACCGGAAAACCCTGCAGCGAACGCGTCAAACCGTCACAAGCGTTTATCTAAACAAAAATGCGAAGAATAAAAAAACGAGGGCGACATGCCCTCGTTTTCGTTGAGTAGAAGCGGCGTGGTTAGAGGCCAGCGGCCATACGCTGCTTGGTTTTGCTCGCAGCAAGTAGCATGTATACGCCAGTCGCAACCAAAGCGGCAAACAAGTAGCCTAGCAAGCCGTGTTCTTGGCCCATGAATTTATCAGCGACAACAGGACCAGCAACAGAGCCGATGCTGTAGCTAAACAGCATGACTTGTGTCGCAGAGACAATAAAGCGTTCATCAAGACCTTCGCAACCTAAGTTGATTGCAATCGGGTACAAAGCAAAAGTAGCTGCACCTAAAAAGAATAATGCAGCAGCCAATACCACGGCTGACGAGGAAATAAAGGTCATACCGATCGAAAAAATACCCAAAATACAGAAAAACGCCATTAGCACTGTGCGGCTCATGTATTTGTTTAACGCGGTCACCATTGGTTGAACTAGCATGCCACCTAGAATCACTAGCGCCATCAATGTACCAATGTCTTGATGGCTAATTTTACGGTTAGTTAACTCAACTGGCATTAATCCGTAGATCGCGCCTAAGGTCAAACCTGAAACAACACAACCAATAATTGCTGCATGGTTTAGTTTGGCAATTTGCTTAAATGATAAAGCGGTTGATTCATGGCTGTTTGGCTGCTCACACTCAATGAACATTAGCACCAGCATCGCCATTAGGATCAACGTCGTGATCGCAATAAACGGAACGCCGCCACTTACGCCAAGCACGCCAATACCAAACTGGCCTAATGCTGAACCACCATAAAGCGATAGCATGTACAAGCTCAAACGTTTCGCACGCGATGCTTCGTCTCCAGACATTAGCCAAGACTCAACAATGACAAAAACACCAGCAACCGCGATACCCGCAATAAAGCGAGCGGCAAGCCACATCAATCCGTTAGCAAACACGGGCAGTGTGACGATAGTTAGCGAAAATACGGCCAAGCAACCAATAAACGCGTTACGGTGACCAACTTGACGTACGATACGTTCAATAAAAATAGCACCGGTTAATAAGCCGCCATAAAACACACTCGCCAACCAACTCGCGTAATCTGCTGAGATGTTGTATTCACCGAGCATGAGAGGGATCAAGCTCATTAAATAGCCCGAAGCCACCGCATAAAGAGACAGTGCGACGACTGGAACTGTAACTCGTGGTGATGCTGCAGGAACGACTGTGTTTTCCACTGTTTTGCGCCTATAAGTTAAATGAAATCTAAGGGTTATTCGGCGCGAATATGAGGCTAATAGTTAGGCAAGTAAAATGATAAATTTAAGTCGTTTCGATAAATAATATTTGTTAACTAGATAGGTTGATAAGTTGCATAAAAACGCCAACCTACAAACAAGGTTGGCGTGGAAGATTATTTAGTAAGTGCTTGATTTAACCATTGATCGAATTGAGTTTTAGGTAACGCACCATTGATCATATCAACGCGTTGACCATTCTTGAAAACCATAATGGTAGGAATACTGCGAATACCAAATTGCGTCGCAAGTTGTTGTTGAGCTTCGGTATCAATCTTAACAAAACGAGCCGTTCCGGCTTGCTCATGAGCAACATCAGAGAAAACAGGAGCAAAACCAACGCACGGGTTGCACCATGGGGCCCAAAAATCTACTACAACAGGCATATCACTTTGTAATAGAGCAGAAAAGTTATCTTGTGTACCTTCGATAGGCGAGCCGTCTAAAAGTGCACTTTTACATTTACCGCAAGTTGCAGATTCGGCAACGCGCTCATTAGGGACACGATTTAGACCGCCGCACGAAGGGCAGCGAGTTTTAAACGATGACATGACTTCTTCCTTTATTACGTATTGATGAAAACATGACTTACCAGTCAGCCTCATTATTTGTATACTTATTTTTTAACCTGCCGAAATAACGCAGCGCAGGTTTGTATTTGAGCCTAAGGTTCTAAGAAATTTTATTAAAATACAACAATAAATAGGTCTGCGATGACAAATTACTACGCTGAAATTACAGGTTGGGGGAAATGTGTTCCGCCAGCCGTGCTCTCTAACGATGATCTTAGCACTTTCCTCGATACTTCCGATGAGTGGATTCGTACCCGCACTGGTATCGAAAACCGCCGTATTAGTCATGTAAACACGTCAGACATGGCGACCGTTGCTGCTAAACATGCATTAGCTCGAGCAGGTGTCGATGCAGCAGACGTGGATTTAATCATTGTGGCGACTTGTTCACCAGATTCATTGATTCCAAATATCGCGTCTAAGGTACAGCAGAACCTAGGTATTCGTGCAGCCGCTGCCTTTGACTTAAATGCCGCATGTACGGGATTTGTCTATGGCCTAGAAACGGGCACACGTTTGATTCAATCAGGTAACTATCGTAACGCGATCATTATTGGTGCGGAAAGATTGTCTTTCTACATCGATTGGGCAATGCGAGATACCGCTGTTCTATTTGGTGATGGTGCGGGCGCCGTTGTGTTATCAAGAACGGAAAAAGAAACGGGTTTACTACAGTCTCAAATCGGTTGTGACGCAAAAGGCCGCGATATTCTGTCCGTACCAAAGTTTGGTACTTGTATGGATCGCTTTGCGGAAGACAACGGTTACTGGGATTTCAACTTTGTAGGACAAGAAATTTTCAAACGTGCAGTAAAAGGCATGGGGCTAGCTGCGACAACCGTACTGAAAGCATCACAGTTAACGACGGAACAAATCGATGTTGTGATTCCGCATCAAGCGAATATTCGTATTATTCAAACCTTGTGTGACCTGTCTGGAATTCCACACGACAAAGCGTTTGTTAACATTCAAAACTATGGCAATACTTCAGCTGCGACGGTGCCAATTGCATTGTGTGAAGCGGTAGAGCAAGGTCGAGTTAACCCAGGTGATAACATGCTTCTCGCTGCGTTTGGTGCTGGTTTGACATGGGGTGCGGCAGTATTGAAATGGGGTGACCGCGTAACGCCAATTGGTGAAAGTGATGCGGTTCTGCCTGAATGTGAGCAATCCGCGCTAGAATTACTTGAGCGTGCCATTAAGCTGTGTAACGAACGCCGTCGCGACGAGGTGTAATGGACACTTTGCAAACATAAGATGAGTAAGGGAGCGCGAGGCTCCCTTATTTAATGATGCGTTCTACAGCTAACCTGTAAAATATCTTACGACATAAAACCCAGGTTTGAATGAGTAAAATTACGGATGTTCGGGAACACGTATTCCAGTGCAGCGTTATCACTCACGCCCATCCACTGTGCTAGTGTTGAACCAACTTGATCAGCGGCAATTTTGGGTATGAGTCGGCCTTGAGAGTAATCATCGTTTCCGCCCAGTATTAGTTCCGGCCATGTACCGATAGGTTGTTTCCCATTTACCGCGCCTCCAATTAATAGTTGATGGCCACCCCAGCCATGATCGGTACCATTTCCGTTGCTCATCATCCGTCGACCGAAGTCAGACATAGTGAAAGAGGTGACTTGCTTGTTTAGCCCTAACCGTTCGACCGCACGATACATTGCTAAAAGGTTTGTCGCGAGATCCTCAAGTAACACTGGATGACGTGCCAATTGCGAATCGTGCAGGTCATACCCAGAGTGTTTAACGAAAAAGACTTGTCGTTGCTGCTTCAGGACATCTTGGCTTGCTATCAATTTGTACACGGTTTGCATCTGCTTGCCGAGCGTCGATGACGTAAACAGCGGCTCGTCAGCAATGTGGTTGAGTTGCTCGCTCAGTACACTACTCATTACCATCGACTCATCAACCATCAAATTAAAATGACCATTAAATGGATTGTCAGTTTGATGAGAGAGAAGGCGATCATAGATCCCCTTGTATAGCGGGTTATCAATCGCGGTAAGCTGAACTGCGCGATCTTTTTTCAGGACGGTTTGGCGGTGTTCCATTGCCCGTAACCAAAGCGAGTTGCCATGCACACTGTATAGCGGTGTTATTTCTGATTCAGAGTTTAATACATCCAACATTCTGCCAGCCCAACCAAGATTTTTAGACTCGCTCATTCCACCAAGTAACCAAGCGTCTGTTTGAGAATTATGAGAAAACAGTTGCTCGGGAAGTGATGCTTCACCTTGCTCAATAGCTTGTTTGGTGACGGGATGGTTGAGAATGCCACTATTGAGCACGATGCTGGCATCGCCTTGTTCGAAAACGGAAGTTAACGCATTTAACTTTGGGTGTAAGCCGAGCTTCACTGGGTGATTTGAGCTATCGACAGCACTTAAATTGATAGGGAGTATGTCTTCTTTGGCGACAGAGAGTGGCCCTCTGACTTTGGAATATTGACGATAGTGCGCCTCCGATAATGGCAGTATGGTGTTGAATGCATCGTTTCCGCCTGCTAAATACACACATATTAATGCTCGAAAGTCATTGGATGGCGCTGCGAGAGAGTAACCTGGCAGACTAAGAGAGGCTAGTGCGCCCATCGATAGCGTGCTTTGTATAAAATGTCGTCGTGAAATATCCATAATTCACTCCTAATCCTGAATATAAAATTCGTCGCCAGAAATGGCGGTAAATATCACTAGAGCGAGTTTTGTTGTTGGCACATAGTCCTCACGATAATCATTCAGCGCGGTGAGCATGAGCTCTTTCAATTCAGCAGAAGCCGTTCCAGCAAAGAAACGCTCGTTAACCAATTCGACTAAGGCATGGTGATCGTCTAGAAGAAGATAAAGCTCGTTAAGATCGAAGTGGTAGGAATCACCACCTCCTCTACGAGTGCTGGTTAACATATAGTTGACCAAATCGGTATAAACAGACCAATTGAGAAGTTCATACTCTGGAGAGTTAATACCAGACTCCGTAAACTCGTTAGACGGCTGATAGTCTGGAGAGTAAAAATTAAACACGGAAGGAGAACGAAGCGGCCCTTGATTAGCGATGTTCATCATCGTTGTTGCGTCTTCGTAACGTGATCCTTTAACCGTAAAACCTGATGCTCGATGAAAATTAGTCAGGACCAGTATCGGTTCTTTCACTTTTATAGGCGGGGTATCCGTCATCCCTAATGCTTCAGGGTCGAGCAATATGGCTCGAACAACGGCGGTTAGATCGCCTTTTTCTCCTTCCCCATTGTTGTTAAATATCGTAGCAACACGCGCGACGTACTCTGGGCTTGGATTTGAACTGACCAAACGTTGGATAAGTAACTTTGAAACAAATGGAGCAACATTTGGGTGAGACATCAACATATCAATCACTTTTGAAAGCTCTTCTTGTGCGGTTAGACCCGATGGGATCACGTTCCCTAGAAATCGCTTCTCGCCGGTGTCGTGTCTTTGACTGATAACTCGCATCGGTTTCACGAATGCGATGTCGGAATTTTTCCATCCAGTTAATGCTCGCGCGAGCTCTTGAATATCAGTTTGATTGTACGTGGGGATAGGTTTGCCTGTTGCGTGGTTTAGCTTTTTACTGCCATCTAAATTGAGTTCATACAAACCGATAGTGAATAACTGCATTAACTCTCGAGCAAAGTTCTCATCGGGAAGCGTTCCTGTCGCACTATTTTCTTTTGCACTACCGAGCATAGACAAATAGCTCCCCATGACTGGATGGATGGAAACGTCATACAACAGGTCTCGGTAGTTGCCAAACGCATGCTCAACCAACAGATCGTAGTAATTCACTAACCCTGTAGGTTTGCTGGAAAGAACGCCGCCATAACGAGAAACGACTACGATCTGACTCAATGCATAAGCCGTTCGCTGTCTGAGCTGATCTTCAGCAGTAACAACAATCTGATACCAAGCATTTTCTCGGTTTGACTGTAGGCCTTTAGAAAAAGGCGTTTGATAAAGTGGTTGATGGTAGGTTGCTGGCAGGTTGATTTGTTTCTGTATCCAGTCCCCTAACCCATTTTCCCTAACCTCATTAATTAACGCAGGAGTTGGTCCAAAAGAGGTTTGATAGAGAAAACGCGCAACGGTTTGATCGGATGGGGATTGCTGTATTTGTGCTGATACATTAGGCACATGGCTCAGCAATAAGATAGCCAATCCTAGTACCCAAGCAGAGATTTTATTTAGCTTCTGACGTCTCATAGTTAACTCGCTTACCCGAAGTAACGATTTAAGTCCATTTAACGGGAGTTATTAAGCTCTTTTGAGCTGTTTAGTAAATTTATGAAAATCAAGCAGCTGCATAGGCGAGTATAGTAGCTATAAGTGGTGAACAAAAAACTCAAACGATGAATTTGGTACTATAGTGCTAGAAGTTTTTGATGCTATTTTTTCTAAGATACTGATATTAAATATGGCCAATGAAGAGTAACAAGCAGAGATATCGCAATGGATATAGAAGGGGGACAGCTAAAGTACTGTTAACAAGAGATTGGTATGTTTGTTAAGGCTTAAGTTAGTTTCAAGAAATTATTGAGCCAATAAATAAAGTCCATTGGTTTGCACAAGAGAAAACCACACGGATGTTCTCTTGTACAAAGCAACAAAGGTTATTTTCGGGCAAGCTTATGGTGAGCACGAGAAAAGTGATCGGCACAAAATGCGCCCACGATCGAGAGTTCGCCAGCCAGACAAAGCGCAGCTGCGACTTCGGCTAACGCTTTCGCATTGCCGTTGCCGTGCAAACCCAAAATATCCAAACATGCTTTTTGCGTTGGAAGGCCAGTACCACCACCAACCGTCCCCACCATGATGTTTGGCAAGGTCACGCACGCGTACAAGTTGCCTTGAGCGTCCACATCCATACGAGTGATTCCAATGGCAGACTCTGCAACGCAAGCGGCATCTTGACCACAAGCAATGTACAGCGCGGCAAGCGCGTTTGCGTAATGCGCGTTGACGCCAATTGTCCCGCTGAGTAAACCGCCCACTGTGGTCATTTTGCCAAATTGAACCATAGACTCCGGCGTCGTATGCAGATATTTTTCCACCAACTCAGCAGGAATGGTCACTTCGGCGGATACTTTCTTACCGCGTACCGAGCGCAGTGTGTGCGCGTTTGGTTTTTTGTCGCCTGATAAGTTGCCATCCAAGAATGCTTGAGTTGGTTTGATTGGGCTGGTCGCCAAAATATGATGGAACACTTCGTTTGTTGCGATGGTCACCATGTTTTGTCCGGAAGCGTCACCAGTCACGTATTCAAAGACCAAATAAGCGTGGTTTCCTTCGATATTTACATTGATGTCTTTGAGTTTGCCATGTGAGGTGGTGGATTCCGCAATTTGACGAAATACGTCAAACTGGGTCACAACCCAACTGACGAACTGGCCGGCGTCAGCAAGGTGATTAAAGGCGAATACTGGTGTTCGGCTCACCCCTTCACTTAGTAACAATGCGCTCGCGCCACCAGCGGCGGTGATAAGATTTGCGCCACGGTTGTAGGAAGCGACTAACGCGGCTTCTGTCGTTGCGAGCGGAACCAAAAAGTCATCGTTCGCATACAAACCGTTGACGCGCAAAGGGCCTGCGATGCCGACCGGCACATTGACAGTACCAATGAAGTGCTCGATGTTGTTGGAGTAAGCGTCGCAATGTGACTGTGTGAAAGGATCAAGAAGATGATCTTTATTGGTCACTTGTTCCAATACTTGCCAACGGCGCGCCAAATGCTTATCCGATAGGCCAGGGCTTAAGCAGAGACGTTTCTCTGGCTTGTGAAACTTCGGTTCTAATGCCGATTGAATCTTACTGCTGGTTTCGATATCGGAAAGGGCGGAGCTTTGAACAGGGTTATCTTGGTTTAACTTCGGCATACAAACGTTAACTGAAAAATCGAACCAGAGATTGTAGTGATTGAGGCTTTGATTACAACGTTGATTATACGTTTTGCAACAAATACCACTGTGCAAGCGCCTTTATTATCCAAGTGATTTGATATTGGAGCGGCGAATTTACTGGAAATAAATGGGTTTTGACAATGAATGTTGCAGTGAATAGAGGAATCTATGGTTCTTAGAGAACTTAGATGGTTTAGACCGCAGCGGCTTTGAGTCGATAAGGTGTAAGAATGAGTGTCTTAAAACCGGACAGGCTCAATCTATGAGAGGAATAAGCTGTCTAACCCAGTCCCTTGGGTCAGACGCTAGCTTGAATCCGTTATCCAGAAGTTAGTTAAAGGCGCGAGCCACACGTCCCGCACTTTGAATACGGTAATGGCCAACGTAAGCAGGAACAAATACCGATTGTCCTTTCGCGGCGGTTAACGTCTCACCGTTATCACTGATGAGTGTCAGGTCGGCATCAATCGCCATCAAAATCTCTGCGCTGTTAGCCTCAATCACTTCATTGTTCGGTTCGTTAAGAATGCTGAAACTAAAGTCTGCCACTGGAACGGGGTAAAGGCTTTGGCAACCATTGGCATTGGGTTCTAGAACAAGGCCGTTAAACGGCTTAGGCACAAAGTCTGTGCATTTAACCAGTTCTTCAACATCCATATGTTTCGGCGTGAGTCCTGCACGCAAAACGTTATCTGAGTTCGCCATGATCTCTAATCCCGTTCCTTTAATGTAAGCGTGTGGCGTTCTTGCGCTCAGGAACATCGCTTCGCCAGGTTGCAGCGTGATGACATTCAACAGTAATGGCGCAAACAAGCCGACATCGCCGGGGTATTGAGTGGATAGATCCAAGATGAGCTGGAAAACGTCGCTGTCAGTGCCTTGCTCCGATTGACGTGAAGCGTGGGCAAGAAGCTGTTTCAGTGCTCGCTCTTTTGTTTCTCCTTCCATGGTAAGAATGTGCACAAAGAAATCGCGTAAACCTTGTGAGTTGATTTCGCGTTTGAATGTGTCAAGAGGCGCGCGTAGCTCATCGATATCGCAAAGGCTAAATGCCTCAATAATCTCGGCATACGAGCGAAAACCGTTCATGGCTTGGTAACTTGTCAGCGCGTACACCAACTCAGGTTTGTGGTTTGGATCCTTGTAGTTACGATGGCTTGCGTTTAGTGGGATCCCGGCACTTTGCTCTTTTTCGAAGCCTATTTCGGCATCTTGCTTGCTTGGGTGAACTTGAATCGACAGTGCGTGTTCGGCCGCTAAGATTTTAAACAGAAAGGGTAGGTCGCCAAATTTTGCTGCGGTTTCTGCTGATAAGTAAGCGGGTTGGTTTTGTTTGATCAGTTCAGACAAAGGCAGCGTGTTTTGCTCAACCTGAACTTCAGAGCAGCCGTTTGGGTGAGTACCCATCCATACTTCTGCTTGAGGCTCATTCGTTTCGTTAGAAAAGCCAAACAAATCGTGAATAGAAGAGGTGCTTCCCCAAGCGTAGTTTTGGATTTTGTTGTTCATTTGAAAGAAGCTATGCGATGAAATAGTGTTCAAATTCATGAATTTTTCCCATAGTTAACCCTCCGAACTGAATCGGAAGAAAAATTGAGCAGAGATACGTTAAATAAGGAGGGCGAGCGCGGTTAGGTCACTCGCCAATTTGCCCGAGGGCGATAAGTCGATTTACAACCGAGGTTTTGGTTCGAGTGGTTTTCGTGATGGTTGCGCTTGCAAAAATGGCAGCAACAAAAGGCCAATGACGGCTGCACAAACTGAAATGGTGATGAAGAAACCCGTCCAATGATATTCTTCAAGAATTAATGCCAGTGGATAGCCAGACAATGCTGCGCCCATGTAGGCGAACAAGCCCACGAATCCTGTTGCCGCGCCGGCAGAATCTTTGTGAGAGCACTCAGCCGCCGCCATACCGATCAGCATTTGTGGCCCAAAGACAAAGAAGCCGATGGAGAACAATCCCGCCGCTTGGAATGCAAAGTTGGTCAGAGGCATCAGCCAAAGCGCGGAGACAGATAAGAAAATCCCAATAGCGAACAGCAAGTTCATTGGCCCACGGTTACCGCCAAAGAGTTTGTCTGAGCCCCAACCCGCAACCAATGAACCAACAAAACCGCCGATTTCAAACATCGACAGAGCAGCGTTGGCATTAATCAGGCTATAGTGATGCTGCTCGGTCAAGTACAGGTTTCCCCAGTCATTGATTGCGGTTCGGACGATGTAAACCAACACATAACTGAACGCGAGCAGCCAGATGTATTTGTTGTTAAATACGTACGATTTCAGAATTTCGCGGTAGGTGAGGCCACGTCCGTAATTTTCTTGCGCAAGTTCTAATGCGTCGTTGCGCCATTGGCCGACACTTGGTAAACCCATTGTTGTGGGTTTGTCGCGCAATCGCCAACAAACGAATAGTCCGAGCAATACCCCGATGATGCCGGGTAGAATAAAACCTTCACGCCAGCTGTAGTGCAACGTTATATAGCCCACCAAAATAGGGATCAGCGCGCCACCAACGTTGTGTGCGGTGTTCCAAATCGCCCATAAGAAGCCACGCTCGGAGCGTGAATACCAAGTGGTTAACAGCTTGGAGCATGAAGGCCAGCCCCAGCCTTGGAACCAGGCGTTTAAGATCCACAGAGTAATGAAAGCCGCGAGTGAGCTAGAAAAACCGAACGCGATATTGACCAGACCTGTCGCAATCAATCCTAATCCCATGAAATAACGAGGGTTAGAGCGATCCGAAATCGTGCCAGAAATAAACTTCGAGCAGCCGTAGGTGATGTAGAAAAATGTACCGATAAGACCCAAATCGCCTTTATCTAAGCCAAGGTCGGTGATCATCGCTGGTGCTGCGTAGTTAAAGGTCTTACGGGTAAAATAGAAACCTGCGTAGCCGATGTACATCCCCAACATAATGTGCAAACGCCAATGGCGGTAACGCTGGTCGATTTGCTCGTTGCTCAGACTCGGTTGAGTAAATTTAGGTGAACGTAAAAATCCAAACATCTTGAGTTACACCTTAGGTAAAGTAATGCTGATTTGTGTGCCGATCACTTGATCGCTGGTGGAGTAGATAACCATTTTTCCACCTAACGCGTGCACACGTTCTTGCATGCCGCGAACGCCCATGCCTTTCATGCTGTCCTGAACTTTGAAACCGATACCATCATCGTGAATCATCAGTGACACCGCAGCTTCTCCAATTGTCAGTTCAATATTGATCAACTGCGCTTCTGCGTACTTGGCTGCGTTATTTAATGACTCTTGGCATAAACGGAATAGGGTTACTTTGAGTGTGTCACTCAGGCTGGTGTAATCGCCTTGCCAGTTCAGTTGAACAGTTGTTCCGTGATTGGCGAATTCCATCTCTCGCGTCAGTTGCTCGACGGATTCTTTTAAGTCCAAATCATCCAGCATTTTGGGTCTTAGTTTGCTCAACAGTCGCTTAGTGGTGTCGTACACGTTGAGCGAAAGCCCTTCGATCATGTCCGCGCAACCAACGCGTGTTTCTGCGTTGTTCACTCGTTTAATGATGTTGGCTTGTGTGCGGATTGCCGTGATGTTCTGTCCAATTTCGTCATGTAGCTCGCGCGCAATATCGCGTCTTACGGACTCTTCAGCTTTGATAAGCTGGCGAGACAAATTCTGATTGCGCGCAAGTTCACCGCGCAGTTTGTGATTGAGGTCTTTTTGTTTCTGAACCCCTAAACCGAGCATAATGCCAGTAATGGTTTGCGCCGAGAGAGATAATAACAAATCGGTGATTTCTAGATTCGATACGCCGCTACGAGCCGCAATCAGCGCTATGCTGTTGAGCATGGTGGCGAGCAGAGCACCTTGCCAACCGTAACGCAGAGCAAGCACGATGATTGGAATCGCCATACAAAACGGCGCAAATCGTTTTAGCTCTTCAGGCAAACTGGTTTGCACCAAAATACTGCCGATCAAAAGCAGCGCATAAAGCACGATATGACGCACCTGAAATACAACGGCATTACTAAGTAGGAGAGAGCTAAGCGGAGACCAACGACTTTGGAACAAGTAGCTCCACAACAGGTAGCACATAGGCACCACGAGCAAGCCTCCAGAAATGCTAGCCAGCCATACCATGTAAACAGAAGGCACGTGAAATCCGACCGCCATTACGTTGATGAAGGCGGTAATGATGATCACAATGCCCATGACGGCTAAGTGGCGGTTTTGGTCACCGTAGTAGTATTTTTTCGCAATCAGTGTGACCGGGATACTGGCAATGCTCGCAATCAGCACGGTAAGCCACTGCGGTTGACCCAGTAACATCGCAAGTGCGATGGAAAGTCCCCACTCCGAAAGGTAAATCGTCGGCCAATAAGCGGTGCGAGTGTGAAGGGCGACACCTAATCGTAAAGCGAAAGGAAACAATAAGATCGCCAGCTCGGGATCATTGACAAAGTAATAGGCAATCACCCATAAGCAGAACCAGGCGCAAGCCATAACAAAAAGTCCGCAAATGGTGGTAACAGCATAAGCTCGCATTAAAAGGACTCTTGAGAAAATAGTTTGGCGAGCTCAACGTTGTTTTTCACGCCGAGTTTGTCGATGGCATTCGCACGATGAACATGCACGGTCTTGTGGCTCAAGCCAAGCTCTGCCGCGACAGACTTCACATCCAACCCATTGGCAAGTAGCTGACATACCTCGTTTTCACGTTTTGTCAGTTGGCATAGAGAGGTGGTGTTGTCGCTAGGCGTTGCAAGTTTAAGTGCAATATCTGATGTGAGGTAACAGCCGCCAGAAGCACTGGTTCTTACGGCTTGAATAAGTTCGTCTGGGCTACAGCGTTTACTAAGATAGCCTTTTGCACCTAGCTTTAGTGATTTTTCCACCATCGCAGGGGAGTCATGCACGCTAAGCATCACGCAGGCAATGCCAGTTGGTATTTCGCTGAGAAAGTTTAAGCCGCTTTCATCTGGCATGGAGATATCTAGGATGACGACATGTGGGTGTACCGCAGGCAACCCTTTTCGCGCTTCGGCGACAGAGCCGAATTCACCAACAACGGTAATATCACTTTCTAAATTTAATAATTGTGCGAAACCCGAACGCACGATGACGTGATCATCAACTAGAGCAACATGAATCATTATTACAACCAAATAGAGCAGACGACTAACAACAATAAGCTCCAACAGGAGCCAATAGAAAAATCTTTAATGATACTGAATTGAGCCATGCTTTTTAATGATCTTGCGCGCTTTACCGAAGTAAAGCGCGCAGAGAAGTTAGGCTTGGTTTTGTGCAAGTTGAAGCTTCTTCGCGTGTCGAATCTTCTTCTCTTCCGCGATAGCGACGAAAGCAAGCAAAACAATACAAATCATGGCGGAGGTATCTAGGGCTGCGAAGGTACCTTTCCAACCTGTTAAGCCGAAGATAGGTGTACCGTCTGCAATCATACCGAGACCAAGTTTCGCGAAGCTGTCACCGATTAGGTAAGCGAATGTACCTTTTACTCCGTCAGCTACACTGATTGCTTTTTTAGGGACAAAACCAACCGCGGCAACACCGATAAGAAGTTGCGGACCAAACACCAAGAAGCCCAATACAAATAGAGAGGCTAAGTACATGAACTCGCTAGTGGCGTGTTGGTAGAACTCAAGCGATACGATGATCAAACCAAGAGACACACAAGCAACCAATGCGCGGCGACCGTTTGCTAAGTCAGATAAGTAACCCCACATCAAAGTACCCACAAGCGCACCGACTTCGAATAGAGTAAAGCCAGAGATTGCCGTTTCTTTTGACAGACCAAGTTCTTGGTACGCGTATACCGTTGACCATTGGTCGATACCAATACGCACGATGTAAAGGAAGATGTTGGCAAAGCAAAGTAGCCAGATAACTTTGTTTTTAAGAACGTATTCAACAAAGATTTCTTTTTTGGTCATCTGGTTTTCTTCAGCGGCGGTGTCTTCTTCACTCACTGCTTCATCGAAAAGTTCTTCTACTTTACCTAGACCGTAAGCTTCTGGTGAGTCGCTACCAAAGCGCATACCGATAAAGCCAACGATGATCGCGATGATAGAAGGGAACACGAACATGCCGATTACGTGGCCGTCGAATAGGTAGTTGGCACCGAAAAGAGCAACACCCGCTGCGCCCGCACCACCAACGTTGTGTGACATGTTCCACAAGCCTAGGTAAGAGCCGCGCTTGTTACGAGGTGTCCATTTTGTAATGGTTGAGTAACTAGAAGGGCCACCAGTACTTTGGAAGAAACCACTTAGAGCGTAGAAAGCCACCATCAAGAACAGGCTTGCACTACCGCCGCCCATGCTGAAGCTGAAACCAAGCATTGCAAGACCAGAAAGGATCAGCATAAAAGGGAGGAATTGCTTGGTGTTCTTACCGTCAGCGTAGTAAGACACAACGGTTTTACCGATGCCGTATGTGATGGAGAAGCCAAGGCCAATAAGACCTAGGTCTGTCATGCTCAAACCGTAAGTTGAGATCATGTCGTTTTGCGCGACATTGAAGTTCTTACGAATCAAGTACATGGTTAGGTAGCCGATGAATACGACCAAGTAAGATTGGATGAACGGTTTAAACCACATCTTTCTTCTAACTTCGACAGGAAGATCGAGGGTCGGCTTCCGCACCTGTTCGAGGAATTTTAACATGATGAACTCTCTTGTAATTGTTTTAGAAACACAACGGCGGCCGTTATGCGCTCTTGTTACCTTTGACTGAGCGGAATTCTAGAGAGTGGTTTTGTAAGGCACATGAGATGGTTGCCTAGATCGGCTAGGAAAAATTCCTAGAAATGCCTAGGAAGGCGGAAAAGCGTGAAAAGAGTCACACAAAATCCTTACTAATTTATGGGTTTTTGACAGGGTTCTTATCGGGTTGGAAAGCGTTCAAATGCAAGCAGGTTAATATACGCAAGCTTAGTGCTGACAAGGGGTGAGCACGTTTGGTTGGAGAGAATAGTGTCTTGTCGCTAAGTATCAATTGGGAACGAGAAGCAAACAACAGAGACCCAGAGGTCTCCGTTAGAAATATTATGAATTCGATTAGGTTGACGTGTTAAGGCGCGGGGCTGTATAGACGCGGCGAGCCGTGTTTTGGCAAGTGAATTAGGTTCAAATGGTTTCTTCTTGCCCATTCGACAGTTAACGCTGTAGGCGCAGATAAGCAAACCAGAGTGGGGATACGCGCGCGAACGGCTTTGTGGATCAACTCCAAGCTGCAACGGCTTGTCATGATTGCGAAGCCACTTTGAGGCTCGATGTGATTGTTGGTCAATGCGCCAATCAACTTATCTAGCGCGTTGTGACGGCCGATGTCCTCTCGGCACAACTTGATGTTGCCTTGTAAATCTGCAAATAAAGCGGCGTGTAACGCGCCAGATTCACGTGCGGCTTCTTGATGCAGTGCGACTTTGTCTCGCAGCCCTTCGAATACATCGGAGCGCGGAGGAAGAGACGGTGTTAGCGGTGCCAAATCAGGCAAAGCTTGTTCCAGAGCCTCTACACCACAAATGCCGCATCCGGTTGTGCCGGCAAGATTTCGGCGCTGTGTTTTTAACGCCCAGAAAGCGCGGTTGCTGATTTCCACTTCCGCATAGTGAGATTCGTGATCGCCACCAATTTCAATGTCTTTAATCTCTTTGAAATCGTGGACGATGCCTGTGCTTAGGCTAAATCCTTTCACGAAGTCTTCCAGATGGCCTGGCGTCACCATCATGACCGCTTGGCTAATGCCGTTATAGCTGATAGCTAAGGCGGATTCACTCGCCAGCGACATTTGTTGCACTGGGCGGCCATCAATCAATTCTCGGTAATTGAACGCACTTGGTTGAGGTGGTGCTTGATTGAAATCGGACAGTTCTAAATAAGATTGAGTAGTACATCTCATGAAATCACCTCATAAGCCGTTATGTATGCCAAAAATTGACGTGTGGATTCTTGTTATCGATTGAATATGTTTTTTGCTTCTGCGAAGCACTGATCGGTTAGCGCGGAGAAGGGTTCTTGTTTTCGCTTTAACAAACCTAGAGGGGCGTGAACGGCGGCTTCTTCGATAGGGATAATGCGAAGCGTATCGTTCAACTCTTCCAATCCACAATTCAGCGGCATAATGGCGCAACAAAGGCCACTGGCTACTGCTTGGATCAAGTGAAAGGTGGAGTTACTTTCAATGACGGTTTGCGGAACCAGCCCTTTACTCACAAAGCTAAGATCAATGGAGTGGCGATAGTGCATGCCCTTCGAAAGCAGCCCTAGCGGAATGTTATTGAGTGACTCCCACAACACTTCAGATTCGGCAAAATCAAAATGACGCTCATCGAATAAAACGCCAAGTTTGGTTGAATCTAGTTCGATAACATCGAAGTAAGCGGTGTTGACTTGATCGACATAACACATCCCCAAATCAAGTTGATTGCGATTGAGTTGGTCTATGATCTGTTCGGTCGTCATGGAGAGTATTTGAAAGCGTAACTCAGGGAACTGTTGAGCTAATGGTTTGAGCAATTGCATAGGGTTTTGGCTGGCGAGTGGCACCATTCCAAGCCGAAGAGAGCCTACCAACTGACCACGGCAGTTGGCGGCTTCGGCTTGCAATCCATCATGAGCTGCTAAGACGGTTTTTGCCCAAGCTAAAATGCGTTCTCCGGCTTCAGTAAATCCTTCAAATCTTTGACTTCTTTGGATTAATTCGAGATCGAGCTCTTCCTCTAAGCTTCGGATTCTCATGGACAAAGTAGGCTGCGTAATGTGGCACAATGCGGCGGCTTGACCAAAGTGTTTGGTCTGTTCAAGTGCGATGAGATATTTAAGTTGTTTGATATCCATAATGGCTTGTTAACCTTGCGTTGTGAGTCACATGTACGGGGGAACTCCCTAAAAAGGGCACAGCACTACCGTACTTTTTAAGCGCTGGAGCGTTTTAACTGGGGAATGAAAAACCAAAACCAAGTCAAGAATAAAACCACACTCAAAGTTGATCTGAATCAAGGCTATTCCTGATATTAATTAGGGTCAAATTTAAAGTATCTATAGTGTGATAGATATTATCTATTATCAAGAGTACCGATTTTATTGAGCTCGTTAAGCGAACTAGGTGGAATCGAATGGGAAAACGATTAACCTCATAAATTGTATTGATTAAAAATGTGATGACCGTCAGTGGAAAAATTCGTCATAGATTTTGTTTATCACTCGGTCAGGATTATCAATTGGACGCATATTGAATAACGACTTAATCTTTGATTTAGATCAAGACGCAACAATGCGAATTGAATCTACCAGTCATAGAAACAGTAGGCGGGTATCCGATATCAAGAATCTAGATAAGTAAACGCTCGGACAGTTGAGAGCATGTTGAGTGGTTACTTATTTGGATTAAAAAATACATGGATTAGAAACTAAGCCCTTCAATACTTCCGCATTATCTCAATAAATAACGCGCTTGTTTTCACGGGCACCCTGCTTGCTGGTATATCTGCGAGGAGTAAAGTCGTGAGCCAAAAAGAACAAATAAAAGCATACAAAGGTCCAGCTGGTGGTTGGGGTGCACTGAAAGCCGTAACCAGAAGTTGGTGGGGCAGTGAAAATGCAGTTAAAAACATTCGCACTATGCTCAAAACCAACCAAAATGGCGGTTTCGACTGCCCGGGATGTGCATGGGGTGAGTCGCCAGATAGTGGTAAAGTCAATTTCTGTGAGAATGGCGCGAAAGCGGTAAACTGGGAGGCGACCAATCGTCTGGTTGATCCTGAGTTTTTTGCCAATCACAGCGCTTCTTCTCTCTCAACTCAAACCGATTACTGGTTGGAATACCAAGGCCGTATCACGCACCCAATGCGATACGATGCTGAATCCGATCACTACGTGCCAGTCTCTTGGGATGAGGCTTTTGCACTTGTCGCGAAACATCTCAATCAATTGGATTCACCACACCAAGCTGAGTTTTATACCTCTGGCCGTGCAAGCAACGAAGCGGCGTTTTTATATCAGCTATTTGTGCGCGCATTCGGTACCAACAACTTCCCAGATTGTTCCAACATGTGTCACGAAGCCAGTGCAATCGGGATGAAAGACACCATTGGCGTTGGTAAAGGCACAGTGATCTTTGATGATTTTGAAGAAGCCGACGCGATTTTTGTGATTGGTCAAAACCCGGGCACGAATCACCCACGAATGCTTGAACCTCTGCGCGAAGCGGTAAAACGTGGTGCTCAGGTTATCTGTCTAAACCCGCTGAAAGAGCGCGGATTAGAGCGTTTCCAAAACCCACAAATGCCGATTGAGATGTTGAGTAACGGCTCAGAGCCTACAAACACGGCGTACCTGCGTCCTGCTTTGGGCGGAGACATGGCAGTATTTCGTGGCATCGCGAAATTCTTGTTGCAATGGGAACGCGAGGCATTGCAAAACGGTGGCAAAGCGGTATTTGACCGTGAATTCATCAAGCAGCACACGATAGGTATAGATGACTATTTGGCTGAAGTGGACGCAACCGCTTGGGAACACATCACGGAACAATCGGGTCTTGATTTAAGTGAAATCGAGATGGTGGCGAGCATGTATCGACGTGCAGAACGTGTGATCATGTGTTGGGCGATGGGGTTGACTCAGCATCGTCACTCTGTACCAACCATTAAAGAAGTCGCAAACGTGCAAATGTTACGAGGTAACGTTGGTAAGCCGGGCGTGGGTCTTTCACCAGTACGTGGTCACAGTAACGTTCAGGGCGACCGTACGATGGGCATTGATGAAAAACCTTCAGATCTGTTGTTGGATCGCATTGAAAGTCGATTTAACTTTGCCGTCCCGCGCGGTGAAGGCCACAACACTGTGCAAGCCATTAAAGCGATGGAAGAAGGGCAAGCGAAAGTATTTATCGGTTTGGGCGGTAACTTTGCACAAGCAACGCCAGACACAGAACGTACGCACAACGCGATGCGAAACTGTAATTTAACCGTACACATTTCGACGAAGTTAAATCGTTCTCACCTTGTCACAGGTAAAGATGCGCTTATTCTTCCATGCTTAGGCCGTACTGAGATTGATCAGCAAGCGACTGGCCCACAAGGCGTGACGGTTGAAGATACCTTCAGCATGGTACATATTTCATTTGGTCAGCTAAAACCGCGTTCGGAGCATTTGCGTTCAGAACCAGCGATTATTGCAGGTATTGCCAATGCTACACTCGGGGCAAAACCAATTGATTGGTTGTGGGTGATTGAAGATTACGACCGTATTCGCGATTTGATTGCCGACACGATTCCGGGCTTTACCGACTTTAACCATAAGCTCAAACACCCGGGTGGATTCCACTTGGTAAACCCAGCTGCTGAGCGTCGATGGAATACACCAAGCGGCAAAGCACAGTTCAGCTCTAGTGAGTTGCCGAAACAGTTGATCAGCGAAGCGATACTCGAAAAAGGCCAAAAGCCAGATTTGATCTTGCAAACCATGCGCTCACACGACCAATACAATACGACACTTTACGGCTTGAATGACCGTTATCGTGGAGTATTTGGTATGCGCGAAGTGCTGTTTATCAATGAAGCGGATATTCGTAAACTCGGTTTTGAACCGGGCGACAAAGTGGACATGGTGTCATTGTGGGAAGATGGCGTTGAGCGCCGTGTGAGCGGATTTACGCTTGTTGCCTATGATGTACCAGCAGGTCAGGCGGCGGCTTACTATCCAGAAACAAACCCATTAGTTCCTTTGGACAGTTATGGGGATAGAACGTTTACGCCAACCTCTAAGTTTATTGCGATAAAATTGGAAAAATCGACATCCGATAAGATCGCTTTGGTGGAAGCGGAATAGTGACCAAACCGGCACAACGACATTTCCGATAAGCAAACGGCTGATATTAATTATCAGCCGTTTTTAATTGCGCTCAGTCTGCATTTAGTGCGCATAGCTTGTGTATAATGTTAATGACATTATGCTGCTCGATAATAGACAGATAAGGCCGATTTGAATCTAATTTCAAGTAGTAAAACTAATAAGAAGATGCTTATGACCTTGAAAAATATAATTAAATTAACAATCAGTCACTTAGTGGCAGTTTCTATTGGCATTGCGATAGGTATCTATACTTTACCGATCCTTATTGCACCACCTGCGCCGACCGATGAACAAGTTGCTAAGAGCAAGCAAGGTGCAGAATACAGCGCAGTGTTTAAGAGGGAACTCAAAGGTAGCGATGCTTTTCATTGGGGAGAGGGAGAGATTCATTTGAGTTCTGAAGTCATTACGTTGGTAGGAAAACTCGCTCCCGGACCAGACTATAAACTCTATCTATCTCCTAAGTTTGTCGAAACGGAACAAGAGTTTAATGACCTTAAATCTGAAATGAGCTTAATTGGTGATGTAAAAACGTTCGATAACTTCGTTGTTGAGGTTCCTCAAAGCACTTCAATTTCTGAATACAATACGGTTGTTGTATGGTGCGAGACATTCGGTGAGTTCATTACTTCGGCAAAGTATCAATAAACCTTAGCAGTAGAGTAAAAGGCTTTTCTTTTCACTTTACGCTAAGATGTTGTTTCGCATAATTAAGAGGCAAAGACTCTTAAACATTCTAAATTTAAGAGCCTTTGTTTAGAGTTATTGACAGAACCATTCGACTTGTTTCGACTTGTAAGTCGTTTGCACCTTTCAGGCTACTTTCTGGAAAAACAAGATTTCGAACTATTTAGAGTTATTCTCTGTTTGGCTTGTTTCGTTCGATGACGCTAATCGCAATGGCTAAAAATAGAATATCTTTTACTAAAAAGAAGTTTGTCACCAAAACCCCATCAGACACTTTCCATGTATTCGGTGTCGTAATTAGAAAGCTGAGTGTCGCAAGAAAAATAATTGCGGCGGCTATGCCAGAAAAATAAGCGACTCGTGTGTTTTTAAGGCCAACGATTAATCCAATAGCGACAATGATTTCTGTTGCGCCAATGATGTTTGATACGGCTTGAACTGACATCACATCATACAACCAACTCATCAGAAAATGATTTTCAACGAGCGGTTGTATAAGCTTGGCCTCTGTAGGTGTGAATTTATAAATACCAATCCATATTAGAACTAAAGAAACGCCGAAAACTCCGATAAGAT
Source organism: Vibrio sp. SCSIO 43097 (assembly GCF_023650755.1). NCBI lineage: Bacteria > Pseudomonadati > Pseudomonadota > Gammaproteobacteria > Vibrionales > Vibrionaceae > Vibrio > Vibrio sp. SCSIO 43097. Next base: position 380,898 of record NZ_CP071841.1, read on the forward strand.
ATCCAATTGAGTCACATTGATGATGGCTTTTTACGTTTTGCATAATTAACTACATTCTCCTGTTTGTTAGCGCTTCCAACAAGACCTATAAGGTTGGTAGAAAATTTCATAGGTTTTTTTCGCTCAAACAACAGATATTAAAAATCACGTGATACAGAATTACGTGTTTGATAGAACTTAAGGATATTTCGTGGAAGTTAAAATTTTTCAGGTTGACTCGTTTACATCAGAGGTTTTCAAAGGTAATCCCGCGGGTGTTTGTATCACAGAGTCAAGCCTTGATGAGGAAACGATGTTGGCCATCGCGGCCGAGATGTCGTTATCTGAAACGGCATTTCTGTCACTCAATACAATGCAACTTCGTTGGTTTACACCGAGGACGGAAGTTGCTTTGTGTGGACACGGCACACTTGCAACGGCGCACGTTCTGAAAGAGCAGGGGTTATATAATACTGGAGATACGATTGAGTTCGTTACGCTATCTGGGGTTTTAACTGCACAACTCGATCATGAAGAAATTCATTTGGTGTTTCCTGCGCCAACTTTAGATATGAGAGCGAGTATTAACAAAGACTTACTTCATGGCTTGGGGCTAGATGCCGCCAATGTAGTCGCCTACGGTCAGTTTGATAATAAGCAGTTGATCGTCATTAATGATGAATTTGTGCTTGAACAGCTCGACCCTGATTTTGGTGCGCTGCTTAAACAAAAGGGCCGTGGCGTCGTCATCACTGCTCAATCAAGTACTGACGCCGATTTTGTCTCTCGATACTTCGCGCCTTGGGTAGGTGTTAATGAGGATCCAGTTACAGGCTCTGCACATTGCGCTTTATGTGTTTACTGGGCTAAAGAGCTCAACAAAAAGCAACTGAAAGGCTTCCAAGCCTCCGAGAGAAGTGGGGTCGTCCATACAGAGTTGTTAAGCACTGAGCACGTTAAGCTTTCTGGAAATGCAGTAACGATATTGCGAGGATATATGAGAATCGCGTAGCGGTCCTTGTGGGAATGATTTTATTTTCGTGTTACCCAATGCTCAATAGTGAAGACGCTTGAATGCTGCTTATTTAAGTGGCTGATTTTTTTTGTAAAAACACCCCTGGCACGGTGGTGTATAACGATTGGAGAGTTATATGAAAACTATCGGTCTTCTAGGTGGTATGAGCTGGGAGTCGACGCTTAGTTATTACAAATTGATCAACGAAGGAGTCAAAGAGACGTTAGGCGGCTTAAATTCCGCAAAAATTTGTATGTATAGCGTGAATTTTTCGGAGATAGAGAAACTTCAACATCAAGGTAAATGGGAAGAAACGGCAAGCATTCTATCTGATGCTGCATCTTCAATAGAAAAAGGGGGCGCTGACTTCATTCTTATTTGTACTAACACAATGCACAAAGTTGCGCCTCAAATTGAAGCCAGTATTAATATCCCCATACTACATATCGCAGACGCGACTGCTGAGTTACTTCGTGAGAAAGGGGTTCAAAAGGTCGGACTCCTTGGTACTCAATTCACAATGGAGCAAGACTTTTATAAAGGAAGGCTTTCCGACCGTTATGGGCTTGATGTCGTCATTCCCGATCAAGACGACCGCTCTAAAGTACATAACATTATTTATAAAGAGTTATGCCAAGGTGAAATCAAAGAGGAGTCAAGTACGATATACTTGCAAATTATTGAAAAACTAAAAGAGCACGGAGCTGAAGCTGTGATTCTCGGGTGCACTGAAATTGCCTTACTTGTAAACCAAAGTCACACCGATGTTACACTACTCGATACCACTTCTATCCATGCTCAAGCAGCAGTCCGTTTGGCAATTGAAGGTGAATGATCTACGCTTTCTTTCCTGCAAAAAAAGAGAAAACCAAGCACAAGGTTTTCTCTTTTTTATTATCAAGTTATAAGCGAGCAAATTTGAGTGTTCTGTATCCACCAATCAAGTTGCGGGCTTTGTAACCATTGTTGACCAGCTGACGGTATGCTACGTTACCGCGTAACCCAACTTGACAGTAAATCACGATCTCTTTGTCTTTAGGAAGTTCGTGCATGCGACGACGTAGTTGATCGACAGGAATATTAATTGCACCTTCAAGATAACCAACGGACTCCAATTCACCAGGATTACGAACATCAAGTAACAGTTGGTCTTCTGTCAGTGAATCCATTTCATCATAATGAATCGCGGTCGCATCGCCTTTGATGATGTTATTTGCCACAAACGCCGCTTGGTTAATTACATCTTTAGCAGAGCCATAAGGTGGCGCGTAAGTTAGCTCGAGGTGTTGCAGTTGCTCTACCGTCATACCAGCACGCTGAGCAACTGCCATTACGTCGATACGTTTATCAACACCGTCTTTACCTACTGCTTGCGCACCTAGTATTTTACCTGTTACTGGATCAAACAACATTTTGAACGACACAGTTTCTGCACCTGGGTAGTAACTCGCGTGACTTGCTGTATGCACATACACTTTTTCATAAGCGATGTTTTCACGTTTCAGCTGTTTCTCGTTTTTACCAGTAGAAGCGACGGCTAAATCAAAGATCTTACAGATCGCCGTGCCTTGCGTACCTTGGTAAGTTTCTTGGCGGCCAAGCATGTTGTCTGCTGCCATTCGGCCTTGACGGTTTGCCGGGCCCGCAAGTGGCACTAGAGTTTGCTCGCCAGTCACGAAGTCTTTCTCTTCTACCGCGTCGCCGACAGCGTAGATCGAAGGATCGCTGGTTTGCATGTATTCATTGGTATAAATACCACCAAGAGCGCCGATTTCTAAGCCAGCTTCTTTTGCTAATTTGGTCTCGGGGCGAACACCAATTGCCATAATCAGAATATCGGTGGTGAGTCTTTCACCATTGTTTAGTGTTAATTCCAATTCACCTTCTAGATGTTGGTGTTTTTCGCTTTCACCAGAGTCGAAACTTGCCACGTGCTCGTTAGGTACGAATTTCACCGACTCAAGTGCGACGCCAAGTTTAAGGTCGATGCCTTTCTCACGAATTTCAGCATGTGCGAAGCCAGCCATTTCACGGTCAACGGGCGTCATCACTTGATCCGCCATTTCAACTAATGTGGTTTTTATGCCTAGCTGGTGGAAGGCTTCCATCATTTCCAAACCGATAAAACCACCACCAACGACCGTAGCGTGTTCAACTTTGTTGGTTTCGATCGTTTTAATGATGCGATCCATATCTGGAATATTGCGCAGCGAGTGTGTTAACGGGTTATCAATACCCGGAATAGGCGGCACAACTGGACCTGCGCCAGGGCTAAGTAGAAGAAAGTCGTAGCTCTCTTGGTATTCCGAGCCATCAAGCAAATTGTTAACCGTAACCGTTTTGTCTTGACGGTTAATAGAAACCACTTCGTTCATCACACGGACATCAACATTGAAACGCGCTAGAAAGCTCTCAGGCGTTTGAAGAAGCAGTTTGCTGCGCTCTTGGATATCGCCACCAATGTGATAGGGTAAGCCACAGTTTGCAAATGACACAAATGGACCGCGTTCAAACATAATGATTTCTGCGTCTTCACTAAGACGACGAGCGCGAGCTGCTGCAGATGCACCGCCAGCAACCCCACCAATAATCACGATTTTGCTCATGGATTTCTCCTGCTGAATGATCGAAAACGCCTACACCTTACTTAAATAAATTAGCTAAGTCTAATGTTATATAATCTACATTAGCATTGACTTAATAATATTAATTAGTAATATCTAATAAAATGTAATGTAGTAATGTAGTAATGAAGAGGCATAAGAATGGGCGACAGTATGCTACAAAGTGCGACCGAAGCGAGTGAGCTGCTTAAAATTATGGCTCATCCAGAGCGCCTAATCGTGATGTGTAAGCTGATTGAAGGCGAGAAAGGGGTCGGTGAACTGTTTGAAGGTTCATCATTAAGCCAATCTGCTTTTTCACAACATCTCACCGTATTGAGAAAGCACGACATTATTAAAGCTAGAAAAGTTTCTCAGCAGGTATTTTATTCAATTTCTGATGAAAGAGTTGGTCCGCTGGTTGAGGCCTTTAAGCAAGTTTTCTGTAAGTAATTAGTTTGGCGGTTGCTATGTTTGAAGTTCCTTGGATGTCGCTGTTGGGCGGCATAATAGTTGGCGTATCAGCGATAACACTGATGCTATTTACTGGCAAGACTGCTGGGATCAGTGGGATCTTAAACGGTGCCGTTGAGAACGCAGATCGCGTTTGGCGCATTGTTTTTTTAATTGCGATGGTATTAGGTGGCGTGTTTGCTGTTTATGTTCTTGGCGGGCATGTACCAGAACAGTACAGCGGTTCTGTTGTTTTAGTTATCGTTGCTGGCTTGGTAGTCGGTGTCGGTACGCGTATCGGCAATGGTTGTACTAGTGGTCATGGCATTTGTGGGATAGGGCGTTTCTCAATCCGTTCTGTGGTCGCGACGTGTACTTTTATGGCCACAGCCATGTTAACCGTCTTGCTAGTATCGTGAGGAATAGTGCCGTTATGAAAACTCATGTAATGAAAAGTATTAAGCAAATGTCCGTTGTTGCATTTTCTGGTGTGCTCTTTGGTATTGGTATGGTGGTCTCTGGTATGGCTGAACCGGCAAAAGTGATTGGCTTTCTCGATATTACTGGAGCATGGGATCCAAGCTTAGCCTTTGTAATGGGCGGAGCACTTGCGGTGTTCGTTCCAGCTTATCTTTTATTAATAAAGCCAAGAAGCGAATCTGTGTTTGGTGATGAGATTGTATGCCCAACTTCTAAAGCGATAGACAAAAAGTTAGTCGGTGGTGCTGTACTGTTTGGTATTGGTTGGGGGTTACTGGGTGTGTGTCCTGGTCCTGCGGTTGCCAGCCTTTTCACTGGCAACACACAAGTTCTGCTCTTTATAGTGGCAATGGCGGCTGGGTCATTCACCGCTAAAAGAGTGGTTCGTCAATAAAGAAAGTACTTCAACGTTAAAAATAGTACTTAAACGCTAAAAAGTGAGTGTCGTAGAAACCGGGCAATGGTCACTCAGTTTATAGTCGAGTACATCTTGTGTTTTGAAAACGGTTTGAACACCAGACGACGCCTTTAAATCACCACTCGCAATGATGTGGTCTATCACCGAGCGGAATTGGTGGGTTTTATTCGGATTACGATTAGAGCGCACTTTACATTCCGCTTTAGTGTCTTTAGTCACTAGCTTTGCACTAGTATTGTCCGATATCACGTCCCACAACCAATCTCCTTGATAACCCAAGTTGTGGTTAAAGTCGCCAAGCACGACATAATGTTGTTTGTTGTCCTCGCGCGCCTTTATCCACTTAGCTAGTGCCTGTCCTTGTTGTTTCACTATCTTACAATCGCGGTTATTACGATACGCGCCACTGCAACCCGCTTTCAGATGTACAGAGAGTAAGTGAGTCTCGTTTTCTTGGTTTGGATTTAAAACAAGGTAGCTCGCGAAGCGCAGCTTGCTGTTGCCTCGTGTGATAGAGAAGTCTGGCTTGTCTAATACGCTTACGCCATTGCGCACGGCAAAGCCTGTGTATTGGTTGGTGTCGTTAAACTGAAGGTGTCGGTTGGAGGCGTTTGAACGATCGGAAAGATAAATAGTGAAGTCATTGCCAACGGCTTTTTGGATGGCAGCAGCACTTTCGACTTCTTGAAAAGCAAGAATGTCGGCTTGTGTTTTATCCACATAGTGGGTCAGTTTTTCAAAATCTTGCGGTGTTCTCGACACTTTTCCACCATCTATAGATAACCATTCTATGTTCCAACTGGTTAGATTGATGGAGTTTTGAGCAAATGAAAGAGAACTAAAAAGTAATATTAACGTAACAAAAAGTGATCGCATTTTGGCCTGTTGCACTCCTATCTTTTAGCGTATTCCTTTCCATCCTTTATCCTACAAGACCTCCAAAAATAGCAAGTAGATTTAGTACCAATTTTGCAATTTTCATGGTTTTCTTCGCAACTGAGATCAACGCCAATAAGATCGATTTCTTCTTGTTCGCTAGCCAATCTTTATTGATCAAAATCAATGTTTTCGAGTGGTGCTTTTCGTTAAATACGCCACAATATATTGTGTTGCTAGAATAAAAAATAACCCCATATAGTGTATTTGTGGATAACTCTGTGAGTATGCTCGGGTAAGGAGAACAAGGTGAAACCAATCGTAATCAAACGCGACGGATCAAGAGCTCCGTTCAACAGGGATCGTATCCAAGCAGCAGTTGAAGCAGCAGCGGAAAACAAAGATAAAGATGTCGCTATTTATGCTCTTAATGTGGCTCTTGCTGTCGAGTTACAGTTAAGAGAACACGATGAAGTTCACATCCATGAGATTCAAGACTTAGTCGAAAATGAACTCATGCAAGGTCCTTACAAAGCCCTAGCGCGTTCTTACATTGAATATCGCCACGATCGCGACATCGCTCGTGAGAAGCAAAGTGCACTAACTCGCGAAATCGAAGGTTTGATTGAAGAAAGTAATCTGGATCTAATCAACGAGAACGCGAACAAAGACGGCAAAGTAATTCCGACTCAACGTGACTTGTTGGCTGGTATCGTAGCGAAACACTACGCGAAGACGCACATTCTTCCTCGCGATGTGGTTCAAGCGCACGAAGTGGGTGACATTCACTACCACGATTTAGACTACGCACCGTTCTTCCCAATGTTTAACTGTATGCTTATCGATCTTAAAGGTATGCTGACGCATGGTTTTAAAATGGGTAACGCTGAGATTGATACGCCAAAATCAATTTCGACTGCAACAGCGGTAACAGCGCAAATCATTGCTCAAGTCGCGAGCCACATTTACGGTGGTACAACCATCAACCGTATTGATGAGGTTCTAGAACCGTACGTAATCACAAGCTACGAGAAACACCGAGAGATCGCAAAAGAGTGGAACATTGCTGAGCCAGAAGAGTTCGCAAAAGCGCGCACTGAGAAAGAGTGTTACGACGCATTCCAATCTCTAGAATACGAAGTAAACACGCTGCATACAGCGAACGGTCAAACCCCATTCGTTACGTTCGGTTTTGGTCTTGGTACAAGCTGGGCATCACGCCTGATCCAGAAATCGATTCTGAAGAATCGTATTGCAGGTCTAGGCAAGAACCGTAAAACAGCGGTATTCCCTAAACTTGTATTCGGCATCAAAGATGGTTTGAACCACAAATCAGAAGATCCAAACTACGACATCAAGCAACTTGCGCTTGAGTGTGCGTCTAAGCGTATGTACCCAGACATTCTTAACTACGACAAAGTAGTGGAAGTAACCGGTTCATTCAAAACGCCAATGGGTTGCCGTAGCTTCCTTGGTACTTACGAAGAAAACGGTGAGCTGATTCACGAAGGTCGTAACAACCTTGGCGTCGTGAGCTTGAACCTTCCTCGTATCGCTATCCGTGCAAACGGAAGCGAAGATAAATTCTACGAGCTTCTAAATGACCGCCTACGTCTTGCTCGTAAAGCACTAGAGACACGTATCTCTCGCCTTGAAAACGTGAAAGCACGTGTGGCCCCAATCCTATACATGGAAGGCGCATGTGGTGTTCGCTTGAAAGCAGACGACTCAATCGCAGATATCTTCAAGAACGGTCGTGCGTCTATTTCTCTTGGTTACATCGGTGTACACGAGACAATTAACGCGCTATTCGGTACAGAAGCGCACGTTTATGATGACGCTGTTTTGCGTGAAAAAGCGGTCGCGATCATCAAGCATCTAAAAGATGCTGTGAATCAATGGGCTGACGAAACAGGTTATGGCTTCAGCTTATATGCAACGCCAAGTGAAAACCTATGTAGCCGTTTCTGCCGAATCGATGCGAAAGAGTTCGGTGTAATTGAAGGCGTAACAGACAAAGGTTACTACACCAACAGCTTCCACCTAGATGTTGAGAAGAAGGTGAACCCGTACGACAAGATCGACTTTGAGATGCCTTACCCAGAAATCTCAAGTGGCGGCTTTATCTGTTACGGCGAGTTCCCGAACATGCAACGCAACGTTGAAGCACTAGAAAACGTATGGGACTACAGTTACACCCGAGTGCCTTACTACGGTACAAACACGCCAATTGATGAGTGCTACGAGTGTGGCTACAACGGCGAGTTTGACTGTACAAGTAAAGGCTTCACTTGCCCAAGCTGTGGTAACCATGACTCAACTAAAGTATCAGTAACACGTCGAGTTTGTGGCTACCTAGGCAGCCCAGATGCACGCCCGTTTAACTTCGGTAAGCAAGAAGAAGTGAAGCGCCGAGTTAAACACCTGTAAGGTTTACTACCACTCGTTTTAACACTTTGAAAATCAACTTTAAACAGGTTGATTTTCTCTTTCGCGATAACACAGAGACGCATTATGAATTACCACCAATACTATCCAATTGACGTTGTTAACGGACCGGGTACGCGCTGCACGCTGTTTGTGTCGGGTTGTGTGCATCAGTGCCGTGGGTGTTATAACCAGTCGACGCAACGTTTGGATTCTGGTGTACTTTTCACGCAAGAAGCGGAAGACAAAATCATCGCTGACTTAAACGACACGCGTATCAAACGCCGTGGCTTGTCGTTGTCGGGTGGAGATCCGCTTCACCCTGCTAATGTGCCTCATATTTTGAAGATAGTGAAAAGGGTGAGAGAGGAGTGCCCAGGTAAAGACATTTGGGTTTGGACTGGCTACACGCTGACGGAACTGAATAACGCGCAAAGGGAAGTGGTGCAATACATCGATGTTTTGATTGATGGTAAGTTTGAACAAGACAAGAAAGACCTCAATCTCGAATGGCGTGGCAGTTCAAACCAAATCATTCATCGCTTTACGGACATCTAATCAAGCATTCTCCGCACATAAAAAGGGCTCTCGCGTGCATAACGGGTGAGCCCTTTTGGTGTGAGTTCGTTAATGTCTTTTTGGTTACGCTGTCACCGATTGATCATCTTCAACCATATTATTTATCCAACGTTTAGATTGAATACGGTAAGTCGTCAGTACGCCTTTCACTAACTCTTCCGCGAGCAGAGACATCAAGACAAAATGCAAAGGCAGCCCTAACACCATGCCTGTGTAATAAGTAAGGGGGATGCCAATAGCCCACTGACCGAACGTGTCGATGAAAATGCTATAGCGAATATCAGCGCCACTATTTAGTACGCCGCCAATCCCAACCATGTTAAACACCCTCAAAATCATACCTAGCGCCATGACTAAACATACGTTAAGTGCCATGTCTGCATCGGTTAACGGGCTCAGTACCAATAGGTGATGAATCATGGGCGAGCTCAACCACACTAGGAAAAACAGCAAGGTGGCTAAGATTGCGCTGGTTAACACATACCACCACGCCGTTTTCTCGACTCGGTCATAATGTTTTGCACCAATATCATTCCCAAGAAGAACGGATGCAGCGACCGCAAATCCCATAAAGGTTGAAATCAGTACCCCTTCAATCGGTGATAAGAATGAGATGATCGCCAGTTCTGAAACGCCCAATTGACCATAGATGATGCTGTAAACGATCAATCCACCAGTCCAAAGCGCATCGTGGACCAACATGGGTAAAGAAACCTTAAAGTACTTTTTTCGATACTGTTTTAAGCGGCCTTGTACCCAATCGAACTTAGTCGGAATTAGGTAAGCATATCGTTTGTAGAAAAAATAAATCAAGACGGCGGTTTGGAAAAATCGAGAAACAAAACTACCTACGGCTGCACCAAATACGCCCCATTGAGGGAAACCAAATAAACCAAAAATCAAAACATAATTAAGCGCGACGTTAACGACAATGGCGGAGATACTAACGTTGGTTGCCAGTTTGGTTTGGCCCACGGAGCGCAATACCGCTTCAATCGGTACTACTATCGCCGTAGCAATGAGGCTAAAGCCCGTAACCACAAGATAATCACGTGCATAAGTGACGTATTCAGGATCGTCTGACATAAAAGAGACGATCTCTTCATCAAAAATCGCATAAAGAACGATAAACGGCAGCGTCACCAAAATGGAAATAAACCAAGATTGCGCCAACGTACTGCGAATTCCGGCTAGGTTTCCTGAGCCGTAGTATTGAGAAGCAAGTACGGTAACTGCACCGCACAGGCCAAAGACAACCGCTAGGTTGAAGAAAAAGATACGATTTCCAACTCCAACTGCTGCCGTTGCAGATTCTCCGAGTAGGCTTACCATGAAAATATCCACGACGCCGAGCAAAGCAAAAAGCATGGACTGAAGTGAAACAGGTAGGCCAATCGTAATCAGCTTTTGCCAAAATGCTTTATCGATGTATTCGCGTGTTAAGAGCATCGCATTTCTCCTTAAAGATTAATGCGAGTAGTTTATCCTCATGATTTGGCGGTGTATTTTTCAAAGGAATCCAAAACCTTTGTAAAACTCTCTACTAACGCACATGTGAGCCAATAAATCATGGAAGATAAACAAGAACGCTACGCGATTTCAGAAAAAACTTATCAAGAGTTTATTGATCACAGTCGAGTATTAGCACTTGAGGAGAGAGGCATTGTGCAGTGCGGCATTGCCACTTGTCGTGACTTCTTCTCTGTTTATCGTAAAAACCAAAAGAAACACATGCTGCTCTATACGGTGCGTGGTAAAGGGTGGCTAGAGAGTGGGACTTATCGATACGATTTGGAACCGGGCTCGTTGATTACAGTACCCGCAGGTGTTGAAAACGGTTTTGGTATAGAAGAAGAACCTTGGCAGATCGCGTGGCTTTTTCTTGCTCCTGATAGAGAGTGGCCGATATTAGAATGCGATGTTCGCTACCAGCTTTCATCTACACCTGAAGTGATGTATGCATGTATCCAAACGTTACTACGCAGCATTAACCTTCCAATCGATTATGGTGGTGCGGTAGGTGAGCATAGTGTGGCTCAGTTAGAGCTGATGTTAAACATGCCGCCCTCAGAGTCGATATCACGCAGCCAATTGAGGCTTCGGCGTGTATTTGACCTTGTCCAACGTCAGCTCCATAAGGATTGGAGCGTTGAGCAGGTGGCGGCTCTATATCCATGTTCGGAGCCTCATTTGCATCGACTGACTCAAAAGCAGTTTGGTCGAAGCCCAATGGCACATTTAACGCGTATGCGCATGGAATATGCTGCTAGGTTACTTCGTTCAACAGAATGGCCAATTCAGCATATTGGAGAAATAGTCGGATATCCGACCAGCGCTAACTTTAGTACACGTTTTAAAGCGTGGTCGACCATGACACCAAGAGAGTTTAGAAAAAACGGTAGAGTGGATTGGTACAACGAGGAGTGAATCGTTCTTTTTCTGAACGATAGAGCGCACAAAACTCACCGCAATCCAGAATTTTGTTCTCTAATTGATGAAATAAGTGAAAAATCATTTCGTCATTTTTTGCGATGGTGTTAACGTGAGGTTCGGTACTTGAATTTCAAAGGGTTATGACTTTCATGTTTTCTAATCTCCCAACTCCCGTATTAGATCCTATTTTATCTCTATCCGTTGCATACCGTAACGATGAACGTCCAAACAAGGTTGACCTTGGCATTGGCGTATACAAAAACAGCGCAGGCGAAACGCCGATTATGAAAGCCATTCAAATGGCGCAGGATGTCGTTGTTGAAACTCAAAAAACCAAGTCTTATGTTGGTCTTGCAGGTTGCGAAGAATTTAATAAAAGCATGATCAATTTGCTACTGACGGGAACGTCTGCAATGGATCGTGTTGCAGCTATTCAAACGCCAGGTGCAAGTGGTGCGCTGCGTATGCTCGGTGATCTAATGAAGATCGCACAGCCAGATACGACGGTTTGGATTTCCAACCCAAGCTACGTAAACCACAAGCCAGTGATGGAAGCAGCAGGCCTTAAAGTTAAGTTCTACCACTATTTCTCTTCGGAAACGAAACAAGTAGACACCGAAAAAATGATGGATGATCTTGCGAAAGCTGGGCCTTCAGATGTGGTACTTCTTCATGGTTGTTGCCACAACCCAACTGGTGCGGATATTGACTTCTCTGCTTGGCAAGCCATTACAGAATTGTCGCAGAAGAACGGTTTCATCCCATTTGTGGACATTGCTTACCAAGGCTTCGGTGATGGCCTAGAAGAAGACGCAAAAGGCCTTCGTTTTATGGCAGATAACGTTGAAGAGATGTTGATTACTACTTCATGTTCGAAGAACTTTGGTCTGTACCGTGAACGAACTGGTGCAGCGATTGTGGTTGGTAAGAACATGCATGATGTAACCAATGCAAAAGGTAAACTCCTCACTCTAGCTCGCTCGACTTACACGATGCCACCCGACCATGGTGCAGCTTTAGTTAAGACCATTCTGCAAGATGACAATCTCACTTCCGTTTGGAAGCAAGAATTGAGTGAAATGCAACATCGTTTGGTTAGCCTTCGTCAAAGTTTGTGTAACGAGTTGAGAAACAACCATAATACAGATCAATTTGATTTCATTGAGGGTCACAAAGGCATGTTTACTGTGCTAGGCTTTAGTGGAAACCAAATGGCGCAACTGCGTGAAGATTATGGCATTTATGGTGTTGGCGATGGTCGAATTAACATTGCCGGACTTACCGAAACTCATATTCCATACGTAGCGGACGCAATTAAGAAAGTATCTCAAGCTTAATTGGAGTGTGGATGAAAAACTGGAAACTGATTCTGCCGCTTATGATGAGCGGCAGTTTAATTGCTTGTACGTCAACTCAAACGACGCAGGAACCTGTTGAGCCAGAGTCGCCAAAGGTCGAAGAGCCCGTTAAAGTCGAGCCAGAAGTGAAACCTGATGTAGATCCAAAGCCAGAGGTGGAGCCCAAACCAGAAGCGAAACCTGAGAAAAAGCCGGAACCAAAGCCTAAGAAGCCAGTCAAGGTCACAAAAACACCCGATGGCATGTTAATTCTTGGTTCTGAAGAATGGGTTTATGTTCCTGAAATTGACCAGACTTTCAAGGCTAGAGTCGATACAGGTGCGACAACATCATCAATTAGTGCGACTGACATTGTTCCGTTTGAGCGTGATGGTAAAGACTGGGTTAAATTTAAGATAGATTTAGGTGACAAAGACACCAAAGAATTTAAAGTACCCGTTGAGCGCTGGGCTAAAGTTAAGCAGTCTTCGTCAGAAGAGGTGGATAAACGAGCGGTGGTAAAAGCCTACATTACCGTTGGGGATCACAAAGAAAAGACAGAGTTTACGTTAGCGGATCGCGGACATATGACGTTTCCAATTTTGCTTGGTCGAAGCTTTTTTAGAGATATCGCCGTTGTAGATGTATCGAAAAAATATGTGCAAGATAAACCTAAAAAAACCGCTAAAAACTGATGTATTACAGCTAGTTTCTGCTACAAGCTAATGATTCGTGATTAACAAAAAATGGCCTCCAAAATTGGAGGCCATTTTTATTGAATCATATGCTTGCTTGTGATGCCCTGGTAGTCATAGTCATGTCCACTAAAATGCAAAACGAGCAGACATTACAATTTGCTGGCCATAGACACCATTATTTTTGAAATCTGCACCAAGCGATAGTTGCTGAGTTGAGTGGAATCGTGCGCCCAGATTGTAAATGGTGTTCGAATCGTCATTATCTATGATTTGGCCGATACGGCCATGTAGCTCAACATTTTGCATAAACCAAATACGAGTGCCAATATTCACTTCCGTGCGCCACTCGTCGCCCACTTTATCACTGCCGTTCTCTTTAATGTTGTGTACCAACATTTGGCCATAAATATCTGCAAATTGGCCTGCTGGCCCATTAAAGCCTATACCACCAGCAATGTCCCAGTCTCCGCTGAATTCACTGTCTGCGCGAGCAATGAAATGGGTATTCTCTGTAAAGTAGGTATTGAACTCGCCACCAAATGTACCAGGGCTAGTGCCCATGCGAAATTCCATCGTGTTGTAGTTGAAATTATTTGCGTGTGCGGAAAGTGGCAAAATAGCACACAAACCAAAGGCTGCAACCTTTAGAGCTTTACCTAGCATGGTGTCTCCGGGCAAGATGATTAAAATGAACAAAAAAATGGTCTGCAAAAAGCAGACCAAGATTGATAAAGCTATCATTTTAAGTGCTTGCCGTCACTATTTAGCTGTAATCGTCACTACATCATGTTGATATGCACAGCAATCGGGGTTTGTTTTACATGACCACGAGTTGTTCGACTTCAATCTCTGGTTTGTTCCCGCCTTCAAATTCGCCAAACAGACGGACTTTAGTCGTGTGATCAATCGGAGTATTTAGCTGAATATCGTCATCGAGTTCGACCATCACTTCACCGGAACCATCGCTAAAGACAAACTTATCCGCGCGAACTTGACGCAATAAGTTACCTTCAACGACCACATCTTTTTCAGTAAACATATTGGAGTCGTTTAGCAAGGCATCCAATTTTTCCACAGTGACAGGACCGTTAAACTGCAAGTTTGATTGGTTTTGAGCGTTATCTTTCGCGAACGCGATAGAAGGAGCAATAGCTAAGGCGGCGATTGTTGCGATAATTGTATTCTTTTTCATGTTACATCCTCATCGGTTTGTTTTGATGGGGTCATTAAAGCAGGGCTTGTTTGAACCAATGATGATTTCAACATTCATATTCTATTCATTTGCTTGAGTAAGTGGGGACGATGACGTTATGATTGTTCATCTTCCTCTATTCCTTACAAATGTTCATGAAATCAGCGATCCCATCTTTAATGGTTCAAGGCACCACTTCGGATGCCGGAAAAAGTGTCCTTGTGGCAGGTTTATGCCGTGTATTAGCACGAAAAGGGATAAATGTTGCCCCATTTAAGCCACAAAACATGGCACTAAATAGTGCGGTAACCAAAGATGGCGGTGAAATAGGTCGAGCACAGGCCGTTCAGGCACAGGCGTGTAATATTGAGCCAACCGTACATATGAATCCGGTTTTAATTAAACCTAACAGTGATACAGGTGCTCAGATCATTTTGCAGGGTAAGGTGATTTCCAATATGGATGCGGCTGGCTTTCATGATTACAAGAAAGTGGCGATGGACACGGTGTTAGATTCCTTCTCTCGTCTGACTCAAGAATTTGATTCGATCATTATCGAGGGCGCGGGGAGTCCTGCTGAAATCAATTTACGAGAAGGCGATATTGCAAACATGGGTTTTGCTGAGGCCGCTGATGTACCAGTGATCATTGTTGCTGATATTGATCGTGGTGGAGTGTTTGCACATTTGTACGGAACACTTGCGCTACTTTCTGAATCTGAACAAGCGCGAGTAAAAGGATTTGTTATCAACCGTTTTCGAGGTGATATTCGTTTATTGCAATCGGGCCTCGATTGGCTAGAAGAAAAAACAGGTAAACCTGTACTTGGTGTACTTCCTTTTCTCCATGGTTTGAATTTAGAAGCAGAAGACGCGATCACTGCGCAGCAAGAGTTGCACTCTGAGGTAAAACTGAATGTTGTTGTGCCTGTTTTAACCCGGATTAGTAATCATACTGATTTTGATGTGCTGCGATTGAATCCAGACATCAATCTACGTTATGTAGGTAAAGGCGAAAAAATAGATAAAGCCGACCTGGTTATTTTGCCTGGGACCAAATCAGTGAGAGACGATCTGGAGTATCTAAGAAGCCAAGGGTGGGATAACGATATCTTGCGTCATATTCGTCTTGGTGGAAAAGTGATTGGTATCTGTGGCGGCTACCAGATGCTTGGAAACTTGATTGATGATCCAAACGGCGTCGAAGGCCAACCAGGTCAAAGCGAAGGACTTGGGTTGCTTGATATCACTACGACGCTAACTAACAGCAAACAGCTTACAAACACACAAGCACAGCTTTCTCTTAACGGCAAAACAGCCAATGTAAAGGGTTATGAAATCCACGTAGGGCGAAGTGAAGTACGGGGCCTGCAACCTCTTACATTCAGTTCCGGTGAAGCGGAGGGGGCGATCAGCGAGTGTGGCCAAATCATGGGAACCTACCTTCACGGGTTCTTTGACGAGGCAGATGTCTTAAGCCTGGTATCAGAATGGGTAAACGGCACCCAAATCAAACAACAAGACTTTGAAGAGTTAAAGGAGCAAGGCATTAATCGCATCGCAGATGCGATAGAACAACATATGCGCCTTGATTTTTTGTTTAAATAGCACATTAACTGATTGAACTTTATATTCAAATAACCTGTTCTTTCGCTTGCCTTGTATTGGAGTATCTCTATGAAAGCATGGAAACAGCATGCTTGCCTTGCGGCAGTATTAAGCATTTCATTTTCAGCAAACGCAGCAACGAACCTAAAAGTGTATGCAGCCTCTTCTATGACGAATGCGATTAACGAGATCGCGCAAAACTTTGAAGAAAAGTATGACGTTTCTATCACTCCCGTTTATGGTGGTTCTTCTTCTATCGCTCGACAAATTATCAATGGCGCACCAGCGGATGTATTCATTTCTGCGAACACGAAATGGATGGATTATTTGGTCGATAAAGACGTCATTTTTCGTGACAATGTCACAAATCTAGTGCGCAATAGCTTAGTGTTGATTGCTCCCCAGTCTTCAGAATTAACCTCATTTAACTTTTCTGATGCAAAGGCATGGGAGAAGGCATTGCATGGAAATCGTCTTGCTTTAGGCAATCCGACGTCAGTACCTGCTGGTATGTACGCGAAAGAGTCATTGACTACACTGGGTGTATGGAAAGCGGTTCAAACTCACGTCGCACCAGCAAAGAATGTGCGCTTAGCTTTGGCGTTGGTTGAACGTGGAGAAGCGCCTTTAGGTGTGGTCTACAAAACCGATGCTCAGTTAACTGATAAAGTCAAAATTGTCGGCGAATTTGCGACTGATACGCATGCGGCTATTGTGTACCCGGCTGCAATTGTGAATGATTCTACTGAGTCGGAGCAGTTCTTCCAATACCTAAAATCGGACGAAGCCGCACGCGTTTTTGCTCAATATGGCTTTCAGCAATAAACCGGCCTTCAATTATAGGAACGAAGCGTGACAGAACTGGAATACCAAGCCTTAATGTTAAGCCTCAAAGTAGGCGCGTACGCAGTACTTTGGCTGATTCCTCTCGGCGTTTTTCTTGCTTGGCTACTTTCTCGAAAAACGTTCTTTGGTAAATCGATTCTCGATAGCTTAATTCATTTACCACTGGTATTGCCGCCAGTGGTAATCGGCTATTTATTGTTGATTTCTTTAGGACGACAAGGGGTCCTTGGAAAGTGGCTCTATGAAAACTTAGGGGTAGTATTTAGCTTTAATTGGAAAGGGGCAGTAGTCGCTTGTATTGTCGTGGCTTTGCCTTTGATGGTTCGTTCAGTACGCTTAAGCTTAGATAGCGTCGACCCTAAATTGGAGCACGCAGCCTCTACGTTAGGCGCTTCTCCTTTAAAAGTGTTTCTCACCATCACGTTACCACTGACCATTCCCGGAATTATTACGGGCACGATGCTGTCATTTGCTCGTAGTCTTGGCGAATTCGGGGCGACGATCAGTTTCGTCTCTAACATTCCGGGTGAGACCCAAACGATTCCGCTGGCAATGTACAACTTTATTGAAACGCCAGGTGCAGAAATGCAGGCGGCTCGTCTGTGTATCATTTCTATCGCGTTAGCCTTGTCTACATTAATGATCTCTGAATGGCTAAATCGTAAAGCGGCAAGCAGATTGGGTGCGAAGCAATGACGATTAAAGTCCAATTTAAACAAATGCTTGGTGAGACTGACTTCGACATCAAACTTAAGTTACCCTGTAATGGAATTAGTGCCTTGTTTGGACGATCTGGTGCAGGTAAAACGACGTTGATTAACATCATCAGCGGATTGGTCACTCCAAGGCAAGGGTATGTTGCGGTTGGTGAGCATGTTTTGTTTGACAGTGAACAGGGAATAAACCTACCAACGCACAAGCGTGGCATTGGTTATGTGTTTCAGGATTCACGTTTGTTTCCTCACTATTCGGTTCAAGGCAATTTGTTGTATGGCGTTAAAGAAAAAGATGACGAGTATTTTGATGCAGTCACCGAACTCTTGTCTATCAAACCGTTACTAAAGCGCTTTCCGGTATCACTTTCTGGTGGTGAAAAGCAACGTGTTGCGATTGCGCGCGCATTGCTATCTAAGCCCAATTTGCTTTTGATGGATGAGCCACTTGCCTCACTCGATATGCCAAGAAAGCGTGAGGTAATGCCTTTTCTCGAGGAGTTGTCGGAGAAGGTAAATATCCCTATTATCTATGTCACACACAGTCTCCAGGAAATTTTAAGGCTTGCTCAGCACCTTGCAATTATTGACCAAGGTAAAATTTCGAGTTCAGGTAAGCTTGAGGAAGTGTGGGCTTCTCATGCTATGCGTCCATGGCAATCTTTCTCAGACCAAAGCAGCTTATTTGAAGGCCGGATTGCTGAACATCATGAACGTTATGCACTGACTTGTATCAACCTTGCACCTAATGTATTCCTGTGGGTGCAAAAGATTGACGGAACACCAGACACGCCAATACGCTTGCAAGTGCGTGCCAATGACGTTTCTATCACGCTCGAGCAGCCCAAGGCGACGTCGATTCGAAATATTCTGCCTGCTATTGTCGATTCCATCGAAGTGTTTAACGCAGCCGATGACAAACAGAGTATTAATGTATCACTCAAGCTAGACGAGAAATGTTATTTGTGGGCAACGATCACACCGTGGGCCCTTGACGATCTCAACCTAAAAGTTGGTAGCCGTGTTTTTGCACAAATTAAAGGTGTCAGTGTGACACAAAAAGATATGGCACTAGCGCCTCATTAACCGTTTAGACTGATTTACGCTTCATGATCAAAAAAGGCCGCAAAGTGCGGCCTTTTTTACTAGAAGAATGCCGGAATTACTTCGCGAATACTTCTTTGAATTCACGCTTAAGAAGTGGGTCACGACGTGCTTTCTTCAGTTGCTTAACCATGTCTTTCACGCAGTTGTGAAGCACATTATCAAGTAGTTGAGCACGGTATTCTTCTTTATCTTCATCTGTCATGTTTTCTGGCAGATTAAGAGTAGGGAACTCTTCCATCACATTAATACCAGCGAATGCTTGGCCTACAGAAACTAGAGCATGAAACTGTTCAAAGTTGTCTAGAATGTTCTGTGCACTTGCTGGCATTTCGTCCCATGATTCACGTACCGCTTCTTCAGACACTTCATGGATAGAGGTAACCATTTCGAACATTTGCTCTGGAACTTCGTCAAATTCGATAACTTTACGTAGCTCTGGAGAAATGCTGGCTAGATCGATTTTTTTGCTTTCGCTGTTAGTTGCTTCTGACATGGTGTGTCTCTCATTACAAAAAGGCGGGAATATTAATACCAAATGCATCAAATAGCTATACCCATTAGTCCGCAAGATGACCAAAGTGAATGAGTTTGTTGAGCTTCTGCTCACAGGCCATGATTAGATAGGGTAACGTTCAGTCTAACTGCTTTATGCAATGGATTCCGTGATATTCAAACAAAAATATAGCACTTAATTATGAGTCAAATGCAACAACTCTATGAGTATGGTATATGTTTAATAAAGACATAATTAAAAATGGAACGCGTTATGCAACCGACAGGGACATCGATGCGAATCCTTCTGGTTGACGATGTTCAGCTAGACAGGATGCAGTTGGCTATTCGTCTAAAGCAACTTGGACATATTGTAAAAGCCGTAGGTAGTGGACTAGAGGCGTTAAATACCTACGAGAGTTTTGATCCGGAGCTGGTGTTACTCGATATATCAATGCCAGATATGAACGGTTTTGAAGTCTCTCTTCATATAAGAGAAACGTTTCCGGATTGGATCCCAATTATTTTCTTGAGTAGTCACGAAGAGCCAGAAATGATTGCTAAAGCCATAGATGCGGGCGGTGATGACTATTTAATTAAGCCGGTAGATAAACTGGTACTGAACTCTAAACTTATCGCAATGCAGCGTATTGCTCATATGAGACGAGAGCTTAAGCAAGCGACAGCTCAATTGGAGCAGGTTAATCAACTTTTGACTCAGCAAGCGAATGAAGATGGCCTAACCAAACTCTATAACCGCCGTTATATCGACCATAAGTTGGAATCGATGGTTGCATGGCATGGTCGTCACAATATGCCAATGGCTTTGATTCTATTGGACGTCGATTTTTTTAAACCGTTTAATGATAATTACGGTCATATTGAAGGCGATCGTTGCTTGCAAGCGATTGCGAATCAACTCAAGGCTACTTTTTGTCGCTCTGGGGAATATGTAGGTCGATATGGTGGAGAAGAGTTTGTCGTGTTGCTAGGGTGTACCGACACTCAAACAGCAGAAAGAGAAGCCGAGCGTATACAAGAGGCTATGTATTTTCTCGATTACCCACATGAGTATTCTAGTGTGTCAAATAGAGTGACAGTGTCACAGGGTGTTTTTGTTTTTCAACCGACAGGGAAAGAAGTGCAATCAGACTTGTATGCAACCGTTGATAAAGCGCTATATACCTCGAAGTCTTTGGGAAGAAACACACATACTTTAGTTAATTCTCTTTAAAAACAAAATTTTATGAATGTCACAATCGGGCGTATACCTTATACCTTTGATTAGATAGATAACATCGGGATAGTGGCAACGATCAGTGCAGTTATTATGCTGATGGGGAAGTTCGGTTTTGTTTTAAACCCAGACAAGCTTGTTAACTTTCACGATTGGTGAGGGTCTAACGAAGCTTTATGCAGTTACGTCCGGCCTTTTTCGCTTTGTAAAGTGCTTCGTCCGCTGATTTAATAACGTCCAGAGGAGCTTGCCCATTCCGGCTATCAGCAACTCCGAAACTTGCGGTAACAAAAACCGACTTTCTTTTCGAACTGTTGCTACCACGACGTTTTTGTCCTTGTTTATGGTTCTCAGGGCGAGATTCTTCATCGCGTAATATCATCTCGTATTCTGCAATCGATTTGCGAGCTTCTTCCAAAAAGTTCTTACATTCGTCAGCGTATTTGCCTTTAAAAACGATGGTAAATTCTTCTCCGCCAAATCGATAAACTTTTGCGCCGCCTGGGGTTTTAGTGAGGCGCGAAGCGACCATTTTTAGAACGTCATCACCAGTATCGTGACCGTAGGTGTCGTTAAACTTTTTAAAATGGTCAACATCAAGCATTGCAATCGTGAACTTCTTACCCATGTGTTTTAGATCGAGATCAAGTGCACGTCTGCTTGGAATCAGCGTTAGGCTATCGGTGAAAGCCAGTTGATGGCTAGCGGAAGCGGCATAAATAATGATAAGCAGCCCTGTTAGCGTAAACATGGTGCTTGATATGTACTGCACATCAAAGAAAATGAACGTCGCAGACGCCAATACCATGGCAGAGTAGGTCATCGCATGGATAATTTCATTCTTCTTTAAAACAAGGATTCCAAGAAAACAGACAATACCCACGCAATATAAAACAAGAATTAAAGGCAGTTTAGAGACGGTCGGTACAATAAATAAAATACCGCTTGTCCATTGTTCAAACCCTCCTTCAACGTAATATGCTAGCGTTAGATAAGACCAAAGAACGAACATTGCTAACATCAAGATGTAAGTCAACATGGCTCTAGAGTCAAAACCTTCTTTACTAAACAAAAATACCGTAAGAAACGAGACAGGAAGTAACGTGGCTAAAATGGTTAGCTCAAGTAAAGCGGTACCACTTTGAAGCGGGACTTGTAGGCGGTGCTGTATCACGAAGTAGGCTAGCAACATTGCCAAGCACACCATGGACTCTCTGCCTTGCTTAAATGAATAACAAAGGAGTAGCGCACAACCTAATAGTATGTACGGCAAGTTTGCGGCAATGCCCCAGTTTGCCTGAGTCATCTGAATAATGCTGTCCATGCCCGAACTCACTATGCCCAGTAGCAAAAAAGGGAATAAGAATCTGAAGCCTGATGAAGTCATTGACGATGAGGACATCTATTACAAACTGCCTGAAAATAGTTGACTATATAATTGGTTAGGTAAATCGTTTTATCAATATGGATATTTATCCGTTATTGAATTTCGAACTTTGAGAACTAGCAAGAATACGTCTATTTGTTCCTTTTCCCAAGTATTTTGGAAGACATTATGGCAAAAAGAGAGAGATTGATTAAATTAAGAGCAATCAATAAGTTGTTATAAACAAGTCGTTGCTATACTCATTTCATAGGAAAAAGGAGATTTACAGATGCAGATAAGCTCAGATGTGCACAATTACATGGAAACATTAGTAGGCCAGGTTCTCAGTTTGCCCGAATTTTTAGAACAGTATGACAACGAACAGTTAGCCGATATTGCTTGCCTTGCGCTTATCCAGCTCAAGCCTGTCTATATCCGTCATGATATTGATTTTTTGTCTTCACTTCCTGAACAAAAATTAAGCCAGTTTAAGCAAAGCGCGGATATAGCGGTGAAAAACGCCGCAGAAATGGTGAAAGAAGACAGGCGCAAGAACCGAGAGTATGATGTGCCTGTAATTTTTTCCCATACTAGTTATGATGATGACAAAGAGTTGGATTGGTATGAAAAACCGATCCTTAACGTTAATATCAAGTAAGAGTCGCTCAGTTGACTAGTGAGTTGACCCAAGGAGGAATCGTGGGATTTTTTTCGCGTTTGTTTGGTGGTAGTGAGAAAACGGTTGAAGCTAAAACTATCGAACCAGTTGAGTATAAAGGTTTCTTTATTTACCCAGAGAGCCTTTCAGAGGGCGGACAATATCGCATCGCTGGTCGAATAGAAAAGCATGACAATGATGAAGTGAAAACACATCGGTTTATTCGCTCCGATTTACTTGGCTCAGAGCAAGATGCCAATGACCTTATGTTGAAGAAATCTCAAATGTTTATTGATCAAATGGGCGATAAAATCTTCGACTAGCAATTTACTGCAATTTGATTCCAGTCATCTTAAAAAGAGCCATTAGTGTATATGCTAGTGGCTCTTTCTTTTTAACGCTTAAATCTCTGTTAAGTCAGTATTTAATCGTTACCTGGTTAGACCTCAGTCTAGTACGGTGTTGCGTTGTTATTTTTCGAGCACAGAGCGACAATCATTCATTACTTAGCGTTATATGTAATGAAATTTAGTATTTAAATTACAAAACACTTGAAGTAATGAGACGCGTTCGATACAAACAGAATAATAACAGGGCTGTTAGTCAAGGTGTTATTGTGCAAATGGGTGTCCCCAAACATCATCTTTCGTTTGCAATTGTCTTGCGTGGTAAACAGATAGAAATAAAAAAGAATTAGAGTAGAGCGACGCTCTGTTTTGGGACTAATTTATTGATATGTATACAAGGAGTATGCGTTTTGCAAATCGGTGTACCTAAAGAGATACTCGCGGGTGAATCGCGAGTGGCTGCATCGCCGAAGTCGGTTGAGCAGTTAATAAAATTGGGATTCGATGTCGCGATTGAATCCCAAGCGGGGGTGCTAGCGAGTTTCGATGATGCCGCTTATGAAGCAGCTGGTGCGAAAATCGTTTCTAGTGAAGAAGTTTGGGCATCTGGCCTTATTTTAAAAGTTAATGCGCCAATTGTGGATGATGAGCAAGGCATTGACGAAATTGCGTTACTGCAAGATGGAGCAACACTGGTTAGCTTTATTTGGCCGGCTCAAAATGCTGAGTTGATGGAACAACTTTCAAGTAAGAACATTAACGTTCTTGCCATGGATTCCGTTCCTCGTATCTCACGTGCACAAGCCTTAGACGCGCTATCTTCGATGGCTAATATCGCTGGTTATCGTGCAGTGGTTGAGGCAGCTCATGAGTTTGGTCGTTTCTTTACAGGTCAAATTACGGCTGCCGGTAAAGTACCTCCAGCGAAAGTATTGGTTGCGGGTGCTGGCGTCGCTGGCTTGGCGGCTATCGGTGCTGCAGGTAGCTTAGGTGCCATTGTCCGTGCGTTTGACGTCCGCCCAGAAGTAAAAGAGCAAGTTGAATCGATGGGCGCTGAGTTCCTGACCGTTGACTTTCAAGAAGAGTCAGGCTCTGGGGATGGCTACGCAAAAGAAATGTCTGATGACTTCAACAAAAAAGCGGCAGAGTTATACGCAGAGCAAGCTAAAGATGTTGATATCATTATTACGACCGCGCTCATCCCTGGTAAACCTGCGCCGAAGTTGATCACCAAAGAAATGGTCGACAGCATGAAAGCGGGCAGTGTAATTGTTGACTTGGCAGCCGCTAATGGCGGTAACTGTGAATATACAGTGAAAGACCAAGTTATCATGACGGATAACGGGGTAAAAATTGTTGGTTACACTGACATGGTTGGTCGTTTGCCTACACAATCTTCTCAGCTTTACGCGACAAACCTTGTTAACCTTCTAAAACTGCTGTGTAAAGAGAAAGATGGCAACATCAATATTGATTTTGAAGATGTTGTTATCCGAGGCGTTACCGTGGTGAAAGCAGGTGAAGTTACTTGGCCAGCTCCACCAATTCAGGTTTCAGCTCAGCCGCAAGTGAAACAAGAACAGCCTGTAAAGCCAGAGCCTAAAATAGAAGAACCTACGTCTCCAACGAAGAAAATTATTGGTGTGGCAGCGGCTGTTGGAGCCTTTGCATGGGTTGCATCGGTTGCTCCGGCAGCGTTTCTTTCTCACTTTACTGTATTTGTTCTAGCGTGTGTTGTCGGATACTACGTAGTATGGAATGTTACCCATGCACTTCATACTCCACTAATGTCAGTAACGAATGCTATCTCTGGCATTATTGTCGTTGGTGCATTACTGCAAATTGGACAAGGTAATGGCGTCGTTTCATTCCTATCTTTTATTGCCGTATTGATCGCGAGTATCAATATCTTCGGTGGTTTCACCGTTACCAAGCGTATGCTTGAAATGTTCCGAAAAGATAAATAGGAGTCACAATGTCTGCAGGATTAGTACAAGCAGCTTACATTGTTGCTGCATTATTTTTCATCATGAGTTTGGCGGGGCTTTCAAAGCAAGAGTCTGCTCGTAATGGTAACTACTACGGTATCGCTGGTATGACGATCGCGCTAATAGCGACGATCTTTAGTCCAGATGCGCAAGGTTTTGGTTGGATCATTATCGCGATGGCGATAGGTGGTGCGATCGGTATTTTCTATGCGAAGAAAGTAGAAATGACCGAGATGCCAGAACTGGTTGCGATTCTACACAGCTTTGTAGGTTTAGCTGCGGTTTTAGTTGGCTACAACAGTTACCTAGATGCGCCAGAAGCAGCAACACATGCTGAGCATGTTATCCACCTTGTAGAAGTATTCTTGGGTGTGTTCATCGGTGCCGTAACTTTCACCGGTTCAATTGTCGCATTTGGTAAGCTGCGTGGTGTGATTTCTTCGTCGCCACTTAACCTGCCTCATAAGCACAAAATGAACCTCGCAGCGGTTGTTATTTCTACGCTTCTTATGATCTACTTCGTAAAAGCAGATGGCAGCATGTTCGCTCTTATTGTGATGACTTTGATCGCGTTCGCATTCGGCTACCATTTAGTCGCTTCAATCGGTGGTGCTGATATGCCAGTTGTTGTCTCTATGTTGAACTCATACTCAGGTTGGGCAGCAGCGGCAGCAGGTTTCATGCTCGCAAATGATCTATTGATTGTAACAGGTGCTTTGGTAGGTTCATCAGGTGCGATTCTTTCTTACATCATGTGTAAAGCAATGAACCGTTCGTTTATTAGTGTTATTGCCGGTGGTTTTGGTCAAGAGATAGTGATTTCAGGTGACGAAGAGCAGGGCGAATATCGTGAAACAACGGCTGAAGAAGTTGCAGAGATGTTGAAGAACTCAAAATCAGTAATCATCACTCCAGGATATGGCATGGCAGTAGCTCAGGCACAATACCCTGTTCATGAAATTACTGATGTACTTCGTTCACAAGGTATTGAAGTTCGCTTTGGGATTCACCCAGTAGCGGGTCGTCTACCGGGGCATATGAATGTGTTACTCGCTGAAGCAAAAGTACCGTATGATATCGTTCTTGAAATGGATGAAATCAATGATGACTTTGCAGAAACCGATACCGTATTGGTTATCGGTGCTAACGATACGGTCAACCCAGCCGCACTGGAAGATCCGAACAGCCCAATCGCTGGTATGCCCGTATTGGAGGTATGGAACGCGAAAAACGTAGTGGTATTCAAGCGCTCAATGAATACTGGTTACGCAGGAGTACAGAACCCACTGTTCTTCAAAGAAAATACATCAATGCTATTTGGTGATGCGAAAGAAAGTGTTGAGTCTATTTTTAAAGCACTTTAACCATTCTTGATTTAAAACTATACAGGGTCAGCAATCGCTGGCCCTTTTTTGTTCCGTTTCAATGTTATAGTAATGCAAATCCTTCTGTTAGCAGATGTCAATTGCTTGTAGATTGATGTATAGTTTTGGCTAATGTAACAAGTGACGGTAACAGTTTGATTAAAAAGTTTTTGCTCGGTTTTGCAACTGTATTGCCGCTTTTTTCGGCACCTGCATTTTCCGATTCACTACCAGAAAGAATAGATACGTTTACAGAGCTATTTAACTATGAAGTAGCTCTTAAGTCGTACGATATTCGTATTCTGCAATCAAATTATCCTACCAAGTTACTTGCGCCAGATTCGCTTCTGCCGCAAACGTCTGACTATCCGTTAAAAGATATCCAACAGCTTTACAGCTTGGCGAATACTTGTCGTGGCAAATTACCATTAAGTCCTTTAATTACTGAGCCTTTGGTATTTACAAGAGCGATTTGCAAAGGGACGCAGCTGACACCTCGTTGGTTCTCGCGTAGTGGTCTCATTCACCCTGGTGGTGGGACGTACGCGGCACGTTATGTGGATAAGTATCCAGAACTCAAACCCAAACTATCTCAGTACATGCATATAAAAGAGCGTGATAACGAGGAAGGGGATGAGTTGCTAGAAAGCTTGAAAAACATGGATGACGACGCCATTAATGCTTTGATTGCAGGCGCGAGCATGTTTATTGAAGGTAACGAACTTTGGCTAAGACGTGGTGACCGTTACTTTGTTTTCGAGAAAGATATCTGGCAAGAGAACGTAGCGAATGCGGGTCTGTCATACGCTCTAGCCTCTCAAAGCAAAAGTTGCTTTGTTAAACGAGGCAATATTTGTTGGGATGTAGAAGATCACTCGCAAGTTTTGCGGATCAGTATGATCATACTGGTAATCGCCAATATTCTTTTGGTGATTGGTTGGGCGGTGTACCGTTGGAATAGCAAGCGAGAAGAACTACGTAGTAGAATGCTCGTGTTGCAAATTTTAACGCATGAGCTCAGAACACCGATTGCATCTCTATCACTAACGGTTGAGGGCTTTCGTCGAGAGTTCGAGCATTTGCCTGAAAGTGTGTATGACGAATTCCGCAGATTGTGTGAAGATACACGCCGCCTGCGTCAATTGGCAGAAGCGAGTAAAGATTATTTGCAATCTGATAACCAAATGCTTGCAACAGACTGGGTACCATCCGTTGCAGATTGGTTAGAATTTAAGATCGAAGAAGAATTTGATAGTGCCGTGCTTTTTAACATCAATGAAGATGTGGCTGCTAAAGTTAATGTGTACTGGTTAGGAACTTGTATCGATAACTTGCTTCGTAATGCGCTTAAGTACGGTGTCGCACCGGTTGAATTGGATGTCTCAACTAGTGAAGAAAAAATAGTATTCCAAGTCCGAGATGCAGGAGGCCTAACGGCTAAAGATTGGGCAAATTTGAAGAAACCGTTCGTAAGTAAGAGCGGGTTAGGACTTGGATTAACAATCGTTGAATCTATGGTAGGCCGCATGGGCGGAAAAATGTCCTTAATGGGACCACCTACAACTTTTATATTGGAGATACCTTGTGAAACAGACACTGCTTCTCGTTGAGGACGATAAAAACTTGGCTGACGGCCTGTTAGTAAGCCTGGAACAAGCAGGATATGAGTGTTTACATGTGGAGCGTATTGCAGACGTAGAGCCACAATGGAAAAAAGCTGACTTGGTAATTCTCGATCGCCAACTCCCAGATGGTGACTCTGTACAATGTCTCCCAGAATGGAAACAGATTAAAGACGTACCAGTTATCTTGTTAACGGCACTTGTTACCGTAAAAGATAAAGTTGCAGGCCTTGATTCCGGCGCGAACGACTACTTAACAAAGCCTTTTGCTGAAGCGGAGCTTTTTGCGAGAATCCGTGCACAGCTACGAGCACCGGATTCAGCAGAACAAAGCAACGCTGATAAAGTGATTACAAAAGACTTAGAGATTGACCGCTCGACTCGTGAAGTGACTTATAAAGACGAGCTAATTACGCTTACTCGAACAGAGTTTGATTTGCTGCTATTTTTGGCGTCAAACTTAGGTCGCGTGTTTACTCGTGATGAGCTACTTGACCACGTTTGGGGTTACAATCACTTCCCGACAACACGTACGGTTGATACACATGTATTACAGCTTCGTCAAAAACTGCCAGGACTGGAAATTGAAACACTTCGTGGTGTTGGCTACAAGATGAAAGCATAAGTCGTAATGAAAATACTACTCCCTGTAGTTGTCTCATTAGCGTTAGTGAAACCAGTCCATGCGATGGACTGGTTTCAAACTAACACGCCTTTAACACAGGCACATCAACACTTACTTGAAGATGATCTTACGGGTATGTTCAACTCTCTTGTTGAACTCTGGCAAACGGAACCAAGTAAAGATTTGACTCCTCACCTTAATGATCTTCTTGGTCAGTCACTATCTAAAAACTGTGGCAAGGCTCTCACTGGTGTAACGCTGCCTGATTGGATAAGTGGTGTGAACGTTATTCGTCAGACTATTCAAAGCCCTGGGCGAGATACATTTAGATTGGTGATCAAGCTAAGAGCTACAACTGACATCGAAAATATTTCATTTAATCGATGGGTGGATGATTCTATATCCGCGGACAGTTCATTCAGCTATGAACAACAGCCGAACGGGACAGAACTTGCCAACGAGCGTAGTTACTCGAAACGCTATAACTTAACAGGCAAGCTTGAAGCTGGTTTATATCACTTAACCGTTGTTTCTACTGATAAACAAGAGTATCGAACTTGGGTAATACTTGGAGATTCAAACTCTTCTCAATATGTTCGTTGGACATCTAAAGAGAATTGGAAAGTAGAAAAGAGCGCACTTCGTAATCCCCATTGTCCATTACCGCAACTTGAAGTTGGTTTGTATGACTACATTGATGGTCAGTACGAGCAAATGTGGAAAAAGACTTATGAGTCTAACTATCCAAATTCATTGGAGCTAGCGGGTGTCCCAAACGATAGATACGTATTGGCGGTAAGTATCAATAGTCGCCGTTGGCAGGGCGATATAATTGTTGAGCAGGCTCAAACTATTAGCCGAACCTATGATCTTTCCCAGGAAGAATAGTTAAAGAAATACTACTTGTGCCGATAAAGGTTCAGGACGAACTAAAATCACAAGTGTAGTATGAAAAACAAATATAAAATTCTTGCCACTTCTATTGCTACTATTCTTTTCGCTAATGCTGCCTCTGCTGCTACTTATGCGATAGAGGCTCGTAGTGATGCAATGGGTGGCGTTGGTACCGTATCAGCAACTTATCTAACTGCGCCTTTTTTCAACCCCGCTCTTACTGCGATTTATCGTCGAAATGACGATGCAGGCATGATCGTGCCAAGTTTTGGTGGCAGCTACGATGATCAATATGATCTAGTTGATGAGATCGAACGCATCAGCAAATTGACAGACGTCGATGAAATCAAAAAATCGATGGATGCTATCGATGGGAAAAAGACAGACTTTGATCTTGGTGGTGTCGTTGCCATTGGTATTCCCAACAAATTCTTATCTGCAACTGCATACGGTAAGCTATACACTGAATCATTCGTACAACCAAATGTTGATACCTCAGGTACTAATCCATTAGATGATAGCTATGTACAAGGTGTTTCTATTGGCGTGGCTGAAGCAGGTATTTCACTTGCTAAATACACTAATTTCATGAACCAACACCTTTCTTTTGGTGTTACTCCTAAACTTCAGCGTATATACACATACTCATACGCCACGAGTTTTCAGAATTTTGATACTAAAGACTTACGTGAAAATGAGACCGCGGAAACGATGTTTAACTTAGACGCCGGCGCACTTTGGTTCTTTGGCCCATATCGTCTCGGTATTTCAGCGAAAAATTTGATCGGAAGAGACGTTAAAACAAAATCATTCCAATATGGCAGCGATACGATAAAATCATACGAATATAGCATGCGTCCTGTATACACCGTTGGGGCAGGGATTGTTGCCGATTACTTTACGATGAGTGTTGACTACG
Organism: Vibrio sp. SCSIO 43097; assembly: GCF_023650755.1. Lineage (NCBI taxonomy): Bacteria > Pseudomonadati > Pseudomonadota > Gammaproteobacteria > Vibrionales > Vibrionaceae > Vibrio > Vibrio sp. SCSIO 43097. The sequence continues at coordinate 411,173 of NZ_CP071841.1, forward strand.
ATCTTAACGAAGAAAAACGTTTTTCATCCTTTGATGATAATACGCAAATGATTCGAGCCGGTATTGAATTTGATATTTTGCGTCAAATGGCATTACGAGCAGGGTATATGAAGAACTTAGCTCGAAGTAATGACGAAGGAACCATTACTGCTGGTATCGGGTTGTCTCCACTTAAGTTGTTCGAATTGGATATCGCAGCTCAGTACACAAACGAGAACGCTATGGGTGCATCCATTAATTTCCTTGCTACCTATTAATCGAATCGTTATAGTCAGCTCCTCAAAATGAGGAGCTTTTTATGTTTGACGATTTACCCCCTCTATCTCACCAAGAGCAACAACAAGCTGTAGAGAGAATTCAAGAATTGATGGCGAAGGGCACAAGCACTGCAGAAGCTATCAAAATTGTTGCCGAACGGATTCGTTCTGAGTACGCAGAAAAACAACAGCAACAAAACTAATCAATTCATGGACAGGGCATACGCCCTGTTTTTTTGCCTTTCTATTTTCTATTCCTTTACACTCCCAAACACCACCCTGGTTACGCTGTAACTAAAATTTATTATACCTATATGATTTTAATCTTGTTCAATTGCCTTTAAGACTAAATAGCGAGTTAGTAAAATTTTACCTAATCGTGTTAACCTTAGTTTTCGTAGCACAGGTAATTAGGCATTTTTAAAGAACTAACAAATTAAACTCAATAATATCAATTGTTTACCTCGGTCTTTTAATCTGCCAACCATATTGGTCGCGATTGATCTTGTAATTTAATTACAAAGCCCAAGAGAGCTTCGCTCTCAGACAGAAGATTATGCTAAAAAAAGAAAAAAGAGACACCGTAACTTATAACGATAATTAAACTAGAGTTATTAAATAAGCGATATAAGAACAGTAAGCACTCGCAGACATATGTAATAGATGAATCGAAATTCATCTTATTGAGCTGCTTTTTTAGCCGAAATACGTCTCCTGGATTTGAGCGGAGCGTTACATATTGAACACGCTTAACCTAAAGTAGTTTTACTAAACTAGGCGACGTTGAAGTGGGTAATATGAAACCTCAAGAGTAGTAGAAATCAAGAGCAGTAACGCCTATTACAACGTAACGTTTCCTGACGTCCTTCCTGTTAAATAGTCCGATAATTAGAGAAGAAATTGGAAAAACATCGTTGATCTTTGGATGAGAGGAAGCAACAAGGTTGTAATGAAAACTATTTGCCTGTTTTACACTAAACTCCTTTAACTATCATGTAGCAGTAGTTTTGATGTTGTGTTCGCTCTATGTGGACTAGACTTAATATGAGAACAAAAACTAACCAAGGGAGGAATGATGGGTTACAAGCACGTTTTGGTTGCTGTCGACTTATCTAAATCTAGCCAAGCCGTTATCGAAAAAGCAATAATGCAAGCGGATAACTCAAGCAGCAAACTCTCATTTGTTTACGTAGATGTTGATCGTATAGTCATGGAAGCGAAGGAAGAGCAAGAATTGGAAAGAAGGCTGCAAGAGCTCGCTGATAAATGCTTATGCCCAGTAAACGAGACCATGGTAGTAATCGGCGATCTTCATATAAAACTATCGGGAATCGTCAAAAAAGAGGGGATAGATTTAGTTGTCTGTGGTCATCATCACAACTTATTGAGTCGCTTTTTTTCATCGATACCAAAGGTTGTGAACGAAGTTGAAGCTGATTTATTAATCGTCTATTTAGACGAGTGATCGACAACTCTTGTTCGCACTCATCATTTTTTGTCACTAAAAAGCCGAACTTTTATGTTCGGCTTGGTGTATCGGTGATAATAAAAGTTTTTAGCCAGGAATGATTGATGCCTCATGAGATAAAACAGATGCAGACTCCGCGTTTGACTGCAGATCAAAATGTACGTTAACTTGCACGCCTTCTCGCTCAAAAGTGACATCATCAAAATCGGTCATAGCGATTTTGAATCCATTTCTAGCAAAAAAGCCAGTCACCATAGTTCGCTGCTTAATTTCTAATGCAGACGCGAGTAGCTTATCCATGGCATTCTCCTTGGTTATTGTGGGGATATGGGTAGAAGATACACATAGATTGGTATGAAATCAATTTTATATAAAGTTGCTTTTGATGAAAATTTTAATGTAAGTCAATCTATCGTTTACCCCACGTGATTTATTCCACGCAAAACCTTGATAACAAGACGGCAGAGCACCTCACATTGTGATAGCAAGCATAAAGATGGGGGTGTTAATAAATACCGCCGAAACAATATGTTACAAAGATTAGCGTTAGGCCTAGTTGAGTAGACAACGCAAAATTCTAAATCTGAACAACCGCCCTAAAATGACTCACTCTTCAATACTTGTGATAACTCAGACCTAATAAAAGTAGATATCTCGGCTAGCTTTCTTGGCAAAGGGTTTTGATAAGGGTAGGCCATATACATGGAACGTTCTATATCAAAAGTTTGCGATATTCGGATGTTTTTGTCTATATAGTTACTTTTAACAAGATAGTTTGGAATGACACCAACCCCAACTCCCTCAGAAACAAAGTTTATTAAAATAGAGGTGTTATCAACTTCGATAACATCAGTATATTGACTTTTAATTGATTCCTTATTCGAATGATGTTTGTAGATTAATAGTGTTTTGTGGTTGGCATTACTTACCCTAGATATCAAAACATCACTATAATCACCAAGTTTATGTGCAATAAGAGTGTCATCAATAACATTATTAAGCCTAATCGCTAAATCTACATTGCTTTCTAATAAATTTTCTACATTGTTACTTGACGATATTTCAAAATCAACTTTTGGATATCGTTCTTTTAAGTCTTTAAGAACAGAACCAAAAATAGAAGAGGCTATAGAGTTGGGCATTGTGATTTTAAACTTTCCATCAATGCATTCACTCAACGAGCTAGCTCTGTAATTTAACTCGTGCAAACTCTCTAACGTCTTGATAGCAAGCTCTCTAATGCTTTCGCCATGATCAGTTAAAACGAGTTTCCTTGTTGTTCTGTGGACGAGTGTTACGCCAAGTTGTTTTTCTAATGCTGCTAGCTGCCTGCTGACTTGAGCTTTAGACTTTCCAAGTTCTTTTGATGCATCTGTAAGAGAGAGGCGTTTACAAATGGCTGCAAAGCAGATCAGCTCATTGTTCATCAATTCCATGATTGTTACCTTTTTGCAACTCTGAGTCACGTTGTCTTTTAACTGGTGGGAAAGTATAACTTGCATCATCGGAGGGGGACAATGATATTTAAAAGCCGTCATGAAATAATGGCAGACTACTATCTTAATAAAACCATATTGGATATTAAGTTAAACCGATATCCTGAAGGAATTAACTCAACCGGATTAAATATAGAAAATAAAGATTTAAAAATAAAAAATTTGTCTCGTGAACTTACTAAGTTGGATTCGGGTGATTTAATGTTGATTGTGCATCATTGATAATGACTCATTCCATATCGGAAAAAGTAATAATAAAAGTTGAAATTGATTCTTTAAATTATAAAGTTAAAAGTGTGAGGATATTTAAATATGAAGACTGCAGTACAAAATTCGAAAAGATCTGTTTATCAGAAAGATACATTGTATAGAATAATAAATAATATTAGTACTTTGTATACCAAATCACTAGTAAAATTATTTGGTGAAGAGTTGAGAATCCATCATTGCAAACATAAGATTAATGTAAGAACCACTAACGAGTTGAGTGAACATATGAAGAAAGATCTAGGTATAGATTGAAAAGTAGAGAGTTTACATCTGTTAGATTCCTTGTTCCTATAAAGATAATCTAGTACTTACACGTTAGGGTTAAGCAAACGCGTATCCATGTTGACTCATATTGAATGAGCAAGATGCAAAACCAACGTGCATGGTGTCGGACGTAACCAAAGATACAGTTCAAGTGGTCGCTGTGGTGGAATCGAAGTTCATGGCCCATACAAGACAGCTGATGAAGCTTGCAAGGAAGCAAAAGCCAAATACGGTGTAACTAAACTGACTTCACCAATGCTAATCTTCTAACCCTTAAGTTCGCATTATATGTGAAAGGGTTAATATAGGTTAGACAGGGGCGCCTGCTTGTAAGGCATTGATTAAACGGGGGTTATTGTACTTGTCATCTATCAAACCGAACACCAAATTTTGATCATCTAGTTCCAGTAAGTCAGCGATTTTAAAGGCTATTTCCCAATCCATAGAACAGCTACCTGCGCGCCAATGGGCTACGCGACTACGACCAACGCCAAGTTTCTGAGCTAGTTTGTAGTCTGAGCCCAGTTCGTACTTAGCTTTTACTCTGTCTAAAAGTATGTTTGTGTAGTTCATTTAGTAACTGTTTAAAAAAGAAACAAGATTGTTAAATTGTAGAGCATCTTACGTGCTATTTCAGTAGTTTAACTCGTTTGTACGTTTAAAATAATTCGTTTACGGTTGCCATGTTCAAAAAAGAGACAGCTTGCGGAGGCTATGAACATGGAACGTATAATCTCAAACCCAATTCACTTACCTTGCCCTGATATGGCAGGGTGTGCAAATCCAGACCCAATTAAAACGGCTAAATCACTGCGTAAAATCGCAGAATTACGCGAGAAGTTCGCCGAGCAATTCCCTAAGAAGAAACAGACGTACATTCCTACACGTTTTCGTCAGGGGGTTGTAGCATGAATCTTAGTATCTGGAAATCGCGCCGCAATCAGCGCCAACTTGTTGCATCACAAGACAATGGAACTCATATCTACTTCGACAGTTTCGAACTTGAAACCGTTGAAGCCTCGCTTTGGCTTTACCAAGGGATGACGCTTGTCGCTTGTATCAAAGCACAAAACAACACCTTAACTGACATTACCACCACGGCTCAACGTATGGCGACGCTTGGCGCGCAAAATAACGGTGAGTCACTGGCTCAAGTTGAGGGGGCGTAATCATGAAGATTTCAAGTAACCGAGATTTTAGAGACGCCATGCTTTATGTGGAAAATCTGATGAAGCAAGGCAGCTATGTTGGGTTGGTCAATTTTGCAATGAGATTGGCAAGTGACAATCGTGAGCGTGAGGATGCGGTAGATATATTGATTGGGCGCTGGATTCATCACAGAAGTGGGCTTCTGACGTTTGATGAAAAATCCATGATGGCATTGCGCTCGGAAAAACTGGCTAGCAAATTAATCGAATTTAAAATCCGCAAGCAAGATGAAGCGCCCCAAGTGGGCGCGGATTCTTCCCTTTAATCGGGGGGATGCATGGACTTCGACACCAAAGCCATAGAAATCAAGATGGCGGGCAAGACGTTCGCCAATGATGCCATTCATCAAAGTGCCTTTTCACGCCGATTCTTCCCACGCTTACCCGCGATAGTTCGCAACGATGTGCGCCGTAAAGTAGAGGCGCGCACACAACGCCAAAACGCCACACGTGAAAACGTGATTAAAACCGCCAAGGATGCGGTGAAATTTGGCCTGAAGTGCGCACACCATATCGAGAATCGTTACTCGTTTGTTGACAGTCGAAAGGGCGCGCATAGCGAGCCATTGACGCACAACATCTTGATGCGTGACGACGCGCTGACCAAGTTCGCGGAGAAGTACGCCGACCAATGCGTCGAGATTTTATCAAGCCTAAATGCCGAGGGTTACGCCTCTTTTGTTGAGGCGTTGGCCGCGGTTTATTCTGAGCAAAAATCGCTACTTAAGACCATTCACATCAAGCCGCCATACGTGAATTTCAAAGTGAAAGACGTTGAAGTGTTAGAGCAAATGCTAACAGCCGCGGTACTCAAAATGCAGTCGGAAAAGTGGGTCGAACGTCGTTTGCTGCGTCTGCGTGGTGACTACATCGAGTACGCCCAAATCACCATGAGCCGTGTGGGTGACAAAGGCCATCAAAGTAAATACGTGTCAGAGATTTCCTTTAGTAACTGGAAGCGCAAGCAACGCGATTCCGAGAAATACATGAAGTCGATGAGCGTGTACAACGAGGAAACAGGCGAGCACTTTCCATTAGAGGAAGTGGCAAAGCGCACCATTGCTAACCCTGAGAACCGCCGCATTGAAATGATGGTTCGCTCTCGTGGCTTTGAAGAACTGGCCGACGAACTGGAATACACCGCGCTGTTCATTACGTGGACACTGCCAAGCCGTTATCACCGCAATTCTCCAAAGTGGGACGGTTCAAGCGTCAAAGACGGACACGCTGAGTTAATGCGCCAATGGTCACTTGCTCGCGCTAAGTTGGCCAAGTTGGAGATTGAATACTTTGGCTTTCGTGTAGCCGAGCCACACAAAGACGCAACCAGTCATGCGCACTATTTCTTGTTTTGCTCTCACAAAGACAAAGCCAACATCATTCGTATTCTCCGCGGTGAGGCGATTGCGCCAGACCGTGAGGAACTGGGCGACGACATCACGCCACGCTTCGACGTTAAAGAAGCCGACCCAAGCAAGGGCGGCGCAACGGCGTACATTGCCAAGTACGTCTCGAAGAACATCAACGGTAAACACATGCCAGACACTGAAGCCGAAGAAAGCGCATTTAAAGTGCGCGCTTGGGCGTCCGTGCATCGCATTCGCCAGTTTCAGCAATTTGGTGGTGAGCCTGTTTCTTTGTGGCGCAGTTTGCGCCGAGCGACAGCCGAACAAACCCAAAAAGATGATCAACTAGAAGAACTGAGACAAGCGGCAGACTCATCCAAATGGGCGCTGTTTTGTCAGTTAGCTAAGGGCGCTAAGTTGGCTTACAAAGAAAACAAAAACGACTACGGCGAACCAATCAAAAAAATCATTGGTTTTGAGTGGTGCGGTCAAGTCATCGAAACCGCTAGCGAGTGCTATTCGCTCGTTCAAACGAAAGACGTAAAGCGTCTTTTAAAAAGTCGCGGAGCGACGTCTTGGAGCACTGAAAATAACTGTAACTCCCCACTCATTACAGAGTTGAAGAAGCTCACCGGATGGAGCTTTGAGGGAGTGAAATGTCTATTAGAGCCGTTGGCGAATGGGGCGACGGTTTCCATCGACCAATATTGTTCAATCAAATTACAAAACAACACATTACGACTGATTTAACCCGTTTGGGATATTGCTTGCGACAACGATTTCAGCAACTAGGTAAGGACAACCCAATGAGCAACATCGACAAAATCACCCAAGAAATGGAAGCCGAAGTGAAGCGCAGCAAAGGCGGCGTGTTTTGGCGTCTCATGTTGGTCTGGATGAAGGAAGTCAACAAACAGATTCAGAACAAACCGAACACCGATGAAGAACTAGCCGAGGCTTAAACAATGGAAATGCTATCTCTTAAAGAATGTCAGCAAGCAATGGCCGCGCTCGATGCGGCCGACAAACTCAACGCCAGTGTGGAAAAGGAGTTGAGCCAATTTAAAAACATGGACACCAACGCGATTATCAAGCGCGCAAGCAAGATGCTCATGACGGGTAACTTTTCGCTTGAAGCGTTCGGGTTAAATCCGACGCTGTTCGACCAAATCGAGCAGCTTACCAAGCTCAACAACAAGGTGCGTGAAAAGTATCGTGGTTGTGTAAAAGGCAACATGCAGCAATTGGAAACAGTCGAGGCGGCCGCCGATGAGTAAACACCCAAACCCAATTCGCGGGCACGTATCGTGTCCCGTTTGCCAAAGTCCCTCAACCGTGCATCGTGTCGGTGAGGGCAAGCTGATTGCTGAGGGCGAGCCAACCAAAAACGGGCGCAACTTAGGACTGCTGTATTACAAGTGTCCAAGCTGTGGCAACAGCCCAATGAGCAAGAGCATTAACGCTTTTGTAGAAACCAACATGGTTGACTCGGTTGAACAGTTAGAGGTGGGTGACGCCGTCACAATTGAGACTGAATCGCCAACGGTTGAACCAGTACCCGAAACCGTTGCAAGCACTGATACGCCTAGCGTTGAAGTAATTGAACAAGTGGAAGCGCCAAGCGTTGAAACCGAGCAAGTAACCGAACCGGAACCCGCACCAACGCCCGTTAAAAAGCCGCCGTTTCCGGTTAAAAAAGTCTTAGCGGGGATAGCCTTTGTCGCCTTGTTGATTTGGGCGATTCGTCAACTGATGCCAACCAAACAACCAACCGAACAGGGAGAGCCAATCAATGCAGGATGAAATGGAAAACCAACCAGAGCTAGATGATTGGGGCGACTTTTCCGCGGTTATCAGTGGACTGGAACAAACCGAAGTCAGCGAACTAACCGACTTACCAACCGAAGCGGCCAACGATGACAACAACCAACCCGCGGGTGAAATGTTCGAGGGCGCATTGTCGGTACTGTTCACCATTGCTGAACAAGCGACGTCGATTATTTCCGGTGTCGATTTTGAGTTTGATGAAAAAGGCAAAGCGGCGGTGATTGATGCCGCGTTGCCTGTGTTGGAAAAACACAGTGATAGCGTGTCGTCGCTGTTTGGTGATTACATGCAAGAGGCTGTGCTCGGTTTGGCGGTGTTGTCGCTGGTCTACAGTGCCAAGAAAACCATGGCATATCAAAAAGAGCTATTAGCCATCGAGGAGGAAAAACAGCGTGAGCAAAAAGAAAAAGACGCCGCTTAAATTCCCCAATCCGGTCAACTCCAACCCGTCACACGATGCCGAACATGTCATCTACGTGGCGGGCACGGGCGGGGGTAAAACCTCCGCCGTTAAGCACTTAGGTTTGGTGCCAAAAGCCGCGCAAGCGGTTTTTTTTGACCCTTACCGCAACTACGCGGGGGCGAAATTCCGCGGCCAACAATGCTTTGAAACCAGTTCTCGCGTGGCGTTCGTCAAAGCTTTGGTGATGGCACGTAAACGCGGCAAGTCGTTCAAACTGGCGTACATTCCTAAAGATGGCGCGTGTAGTGAGGAACTTGAATTTTTTAGTGCAGCGGTGTGGGCTGTCGGTAATGGCGACGCCAAACAACTGCATGTGATCATCGAAGAGCTTGCAAGCTGCGTGGAAACGTCCGGCAAACTCAAAGGCAAGGCGGGCGAATTGTGGCGCGGTGGGCGTCAATATGGGCTTGTGCTGCATTCGATTTTCCAACGCGGGCAGGAAGTCCCCAAAACCGTGACCGAGCAATCGCCTGTATGGTGGATTGGCGCGGTTAACTCGATGGCCGATGCACGATGGCTCGCGGATAAAAAAGGCTTGTGCGTCGATACCTTGGCGGGCTTGAAGTCAGCCAAGAACAACAAAGCCGCAATTGGCAAACCCATTGCCGAATATATGCTCGTTCGTGACGGTATCGGCAACGTCGAAAAAGGCGCATTCAACTGTCTAACCGGAGCACTTCAACGCTAAATCCAACCTATAGGTTAACCACTTAACCTATAGGTTGCTCTCACTTCCAAGCCTGTCCGTTTCCCTGTTTCATGAAATCACTTTTTAACCGTGTACAACCGAAAGGGACAACATGAAACAGCAACACAAAAACCTACTGATGGCGCTGATTATCACGTTAATCGTGATTGCCGCTATCAACAACATCAGCGTGCTAAACCCAGTGCGTGAAACTCTTAACGGCGAAAATGGGTGGTTCTAATGGAAGCACTAAAACAACCTTTTAACCCGCGTCCACGTGAGCTTGACCCTGTTGAGGGTGTGAACTGGGGCAACCAAGCCACCTTGCGTTTGGTATCGGGTCCAACGTACCAAAACATTGAACTGGTGACGGACATTCTCGACGCGGCAGACATCGAGCGCATCACGGTAAAAGTGAACGGCCGTGAAATCGTCAACGTGACGGGTCAAGACCTTATCGACTTACAAGAGCACAAGAAAGAATACGTGCAAGCGGGTCGCTACGTGCTGAACTTCTCGGATTTGTCGATGCGTACCAAACTGGGTATCCGTACAGGTGAGCTAGTCACGCTGCAAGGCGAAATCTGGTTCATGTACATCCAGCTAAAAGCTAAAACGGGTGCCGCGGCACCAATGATTCGTGCTCGTGCTCATACCACGGCGGCACAAAGCCAACGTATCTACATGCCGCGCATCTATTCCCAAACGTGGTACGCCTCATCGAGTGGTCGCACACCGTTTGACTTTGCCGAGCGTAGCGCGGCGCTGTCTATCAAGCGTTTGCACCTCAAAGACAACACCATTGAACGCGTTCGCGTCCTGCGTGATGAGCGTGAAGAACTCAACGTGAACAAGGCCGATAACGCCTACGACTTAGCCGCGGCAGGTCGTGAGCAGAATGCGGGCTTCTTCTCGATGGACTTCACGCGTTGCGGTTTTGGTAGCGAAGCACGTTTACCAACGGCGGCCATGAAACAACTGGCGTTTGAAGTGGAAAAAACAGCACCGGGCAGCATTCCGGTACTGATTGAAGCCATTGAACAAGTGGCGGTGCCTACCGCGCAGTAAGGGGGCGTTATGGCGCAAGAGCAAAGCATGTGGGGTTCCATTTGGGACGGCGTCCTAGAAACGGGCGGCGAGCTGATGACCGACGTCACCGACTTGGGCAAAGACTGGCTCGGCGTGAAGATTGAGAACGAAGCTCAACGCGTCGAATCCAGCAATCCAGATGAACAGCGAAAGCACAATAACGACTACCAACAACCCACGGGTGAGCCTGTGTACACCTCCGCGTTTGCGGGGGTGACCACCACGCACCTAATGATGGGAATGCTGTTCGTACTGTTGTTATTGGCGATGTTCTACGTCGCTAAGGGGAAGAAGTAATGCCGTTTATTCCATACCTGATTGCAGGTGCGGTGGGCGTATGGGCGGGCATCAAAGTTTCGGGCGGTTTTGACCGCATCGGATGGGTGCTCGGTCTGCTTCTGGTGTGTTATGTCCTGTACAAGAAAGGATTCAAATTATGATTGGTGGGCTTTTAGGCAATTCCGGCTCGATGCCAATTAGCGCCAACGGTGGTCCCGCGGTCAGCGGTGCCGATGGCGAATCAAGTGGCAGCCTATCGGTAGGCAATATCAATATGGGCGGGGGCAATTCCACCACGTTGATGATTCTTGTAGTGATTGTGATTGCGGCGGTGTTGCTATGGAAAAAGAAGTAATTGAAGTCGTGACGCAATCGAAACGTGCGCTTGGGGAACTCAAGCCCGCGTTTCGCGCTTGCCCTGATGCGTATGTTGAATTGTGCAAAGCGGTCAAGGATGGCCGCGTGAGTTTGTATCGCCTAATCAGCAATGAAAATGATCTCATCATTGCGGGTGAGCGTGATGGGGATAACTACTTTTTGTGGGGCGTCGCGGGTCGTGGTCTGCGTTCGGGCATCAAACAACTGGTTAATGTCGTTAAAGCGGCGGGGATGCAATCGCTATCTGCGGATACGGCGTTTCAAGGTGTGGCGCGTTTAGTGCGTTCAATTGGCGTGACCGCCAAGCAAGACGGCGACTTTATTCGTTTGGATTTGGGAGTGCAGTAAATGGGTAGTTCTAAATCAAAATCGAGTAATACCAGTAACACCACTAACGTCAGCGGTCAGAATGCCATTAGTGGCGATAACCTCGGTGTAGCGATTTCGGGGGTTAATAACTCGACCATCAACACCACTATGACCGACCACGGCGCAGTCAATGCCGCCATGGAGCTTGGCGAACAGGCCTTTGAGTTTGGTGGCGAGATGCTCAACAGCAATGAGCGCATTTCGCTTGAAGCGATGGACACCACGCACGACATTGCCGAAACCGCCATTGATGAAGTGGCCGACTTTGCGGGCGATTCCTTGGCGACCTATGCCTCAACCAACAGCGAAAACCTCGATATGTTGGCGGGACTGGCGGGCAACCAAGCGGCACAAAACTCGAAGAATCTACAAGCCATGATGGACTTGGCGAAATTCAAACAAGACGGCGGGCAAGTCGAAACAAGCAAGATGATGGTCGTTCTGGCAATCGTGCTTGTGTTGGTGCTTGGCTACGTAATGGTGAAGAAACGATGAACACGCAACTAATCGCGGGTCAAGCCATCCCGCTAACACCTGATGGTAATTGGCTGTATCTGAAAGCGGCGCAAGCTGAGATTGAAATCTATCGTGAATCGTCCGGTGAGCGCGTCACGCTTGGCAAGTCGTCGGTGTTTAACGTGGGCGAGGGTAAGCACCTTGGGCGTTTGCTTATCTCAAGTCGCACCGACAACCAGATTGAAATTCAATTTGGTTTTGGAACGTTTACGCCGCCTGTTGAGGGTCAAAGCGTCGTGGTTCAAGCACTGCCGAACGTGGTGATTGAACAGCAACCCGCGGTAGAAATTGCGCCCAATCAACAACTGGCAGTGAATCAGCTTCCCGCGGTTGAGTTGGCCGCCAATCAACAGTTGGGGGTGACAGCCTTACCGCCTGTTGAGTTCAAAGCGCCGCAACCCGTGAATGTTCAATCATTGCCATCGGTGGAAGTATCCGCACTGCCCGCGGTCACGCTCGAAGCTGCGCAAGTGGTCAAAGTTAACGAGCAAGTCAGTGGAAACCTCATCACCGAAGCGGTGAGCGTGTTCCCGCACAACATTGCGCAAAACGCCACACGCAAAGCCATCACGATTAAGGCCGCAAAAGCCAATAGCGCCTCGGTGTTTATTGATGCGTTTGAACTGGAAGCGGGCGAGCGTATCACCATTGAAAGCACGGCCGACATGACCTTAACAGGCACGGCGGGTGACGCCGTCACGACTATGGAGATTTAACGCATGGGACAAGTACGAGAAAACCTACCCAACGGTGACCCACGCAACAAAATTGAATACTTGGCCGATTGCATCGACGACGCCAAGGCCGCGAGTGCAGAGAGCGCAAGCGACGCACCGCAAAACCTATTGGTAAACCCTGAGTTATCGCATTCCGGTGTTGATTTGGCGATGGGTTCACCGCATCAATTGCGTTGGCTCACCAATGCCTACACCTACAAAGACCAAGCCGCGAACCAAATGCACCTTGGGCGCAGCTTTGGCCGTCCGGCTCCCGTAGGTTGGGGCGTCGAAGTCGTGCCGATTGATGGCGTGAGCGATTATCACAGCGTGGCGTACTCAAGCCTTGGCGGTGATATTGAGAAGTTCGACTACACGGCCAAAGCGTCCTATCTACTGGCGACAGGCTCAAACAGCCGAGTATTACATTTCAGTGTGTTCAGTGCGCCTTTTGACCGAGAGCTACGAGCACTCAACGATGAGGGCACCGCGTGGGTGCCGGAAAATCAATCGTATAGCTTGTTTTTCCGTGGTGAAAAGAACACCGCCGTGCGTTTTGGTTTGCTTGAACTTGATGCAAACGGCGATTTCGTCGGGTATGTGGCACAAGCGCAGATTCCTGCCGAAGCAGGGTTTAACCAGTTTTCACAAGCATGGTTGCACGGCATTAAGCTCCAAGCGGGCGGTTTGTACGCTTACTTTGTGGAGTCAGATACCAGTTTGGGCGAGTTCACCTCAAGCCCAGTCAGTGCGGGCGTATTTTTAAACCCTGATGAACTGGACATCATTCCAGACTTGACGCCAAGCGACACCGCCACACGCCGTTTTCGATTAACGGAGTCGTTTGGCGAATTCAGCAAAGCAGATGTTGAAGCGGGCGTCCACCTCAACGTGAGTAAGTTTTTGATGCCGTTTGGCATGGAAAAGCACCTTATCTTTGCGAGCTTAAAAGGCACGCCAGGATATTACACCGTGCAGAACTTGCCCGCCGAAGTGGTGAAAACCCGTTATGACCAAGTCAGTGTGCGCGGAGCGGTTGCTGATGCAACCACTGTCATCATGGCGTACTACTCGGAATCGCCTGTGCACTTGAATTACTTCAGCTCAGCCAACTATCAAGCGGTGTAGCTATGCCGCTATTTATCTTTGTCATCATACTCTTAGGGATGGGAGCCTTTACTATGACAACCTCAACCACATCAAGCGTTCGCGGGATTCGCATTCATAACCCGCTAAACATTCGCATTGCCTCTAATGCATGGAAAGGCAAGGTGACGCCGTCACGCGATAAAGCCTTTGAAACCTTTAAAGCGCCCGAATGGGGCTTTCGTGCCGGAGCCATTTTGCTGCGTAACTATCAGCTACGCCACGAACTGCACACGCTGACCGAAATCATTCACCGCTTTGCGCCACCAAACGAAAACCACACCGCCAACTATGCACGCTTTGTCGCGGGTCGCGTTGGCGTCGGTATGGATGAGCGCATTGATTTGGTGAACAACAAGCCGTTGCTGGTCGAAGTGCTTCACGCCATGAGCATCATAGAAGTGGGTCGCCATTACAGCAAACACACGGTGCTGAAAGGTGTCGAGTTAGCTTAAAGCGTCGTTGAAAACGTCATTGATAGCGTCATATGACGTTTAACTATATTAAGGAAAAAGTATGTTTGAACGTTCAACATTAAAAGGCTTTGCGTTATTGGGTTCGGTCATTGCTGCGGCGACGGGCTACGGCCATTTATTCAGCGTGGAATTGACCGATACGGGTGTCAATTTTGGCGGTGCGGTTGGCTTAGCGATTCCTGCCGTGATTGGTGCTTATGAAGCGTTACCGGACAAGTGGAAACCAAGCAAAAAAGTAGGGGGCTTGGATGGAGAGCGCCCTAGTTAACGCCTTATCTGGTCTGGGCTTTTCGTCTGAATCGCTCGTCCTGTTTGCTTTGATGGGTATGAACTTGAAATACCAGATTGCTATCAATAAGCAGTTAACCCAAGGGCTGCAAGAGGTACGAGAAAGTGTTTTGGTTCTAACGGCCACGCGCAACAATGAAAGCTAAGGCTTAAACCTTGCGAACTGGTTCGAAGCGTTACTAATGACGATTTACACAGCGAGTAGGGAGCCGATACTTTTGGCGGGTCGATTGACCTCGACAGGCTTCAAATGACGCCACCAAAGCAGAAGCCTAAAAAAGCCGAACCCTTAGCGATGGGGTTCGGCTTTTTTTATTTAGACAATCTTTTGAGAGATTTGATTCTTCAAGCTTTCTAAATTCTCATTACCGAAGTTTAGAGCCAAATCAATTAAAATATTCTCGTTATATTTGGCAAATCGCCCCGGCTTTGTTAAAACTCTAGCCAAGCATTGAAATATTTGCTTTCCACGAAGTTTCTTAGAGTATTCCTTTTTAATTTCTTCCACTAAATCAGGATCTGCTGGGGAATAGTTTATAGATGATAAAAAGTCGGAACACAAAGAGGTCGTATTAATAGGAACCACATTGTTTATATGAGTTCCCGTTTTTGCCTCTAATCCTTTCTTTAGCTGCTCAATTTCAAAAGAATACCAAATAGAAATTAAGTCAATCAAATGCCTATACTCGTCAACTTCACCTTCTGACATCAGTTTTTCTTTTATGTCACTCCTGTCATACAAGTCATTCTCCATACAATACCCGTTCGTAAATATAATATCTTCATACTCATCTGGAACTCCCATGTATAGGTAATTATCCTTGTCAGCAATAAAAACAATCTTTTTTTCTGACAAATTTAGCTCTTTAATTTCCCTAAAGACTTTAAATAATACATCTCTATCGCCACAAGCAATTATAGACAACAAAGGTTCATCAATAGCATTAATCAAGTTTCTATATACATGAATATCATCTTTACCTTCAACTAGAATAGTTGGAACATTTGTTCTTTTCAATGAAGCAACAATTTCATCTTTTGTTAATTGGGCTCTGGCCATTTAGTTGCCACCTATAATAACTTCTTTGTCTTCAAATAATGTATAAATGAATGGGGAGTGAGTAGCAATGATAAACTGGTTGTTACTCTTCTGACGAAGCATTAGACTCAATAACAATCTCTGCCAATCTATGTGAAGACTTAGCTCTGGTTCATCAATAAAGAATGGACAATTAGTATATACCATATTGTAGCAGAGGAAACTGAGCATCTGCTTCTCGCCTGAAGAGAGCGCATCTGAATCAATAGCATCAACCGAGCAACCCAAGGTAAAGTTTTCATTAAAATTAATACCTGAATGCTTGAATATCGTACTTACCAAATCCGACAGATAATTAATTGCCCCAAACGCTTCTTCACGCCGCTGCTTAAAAATTCTCACACTCTCGCTTATATACTCAAGGCTTTCATTAGCAGACAGAAAATCACTAATGGAATCTTTCTTTGCCATTACATCACGGTTCTCGGTAAGGGTAAGAATTTTATCTATCATTTCTTTTGTTAGCTTACCAGACTGGTCGTTCGCCTCAGAAAACAATTGAGAGATTAACGATTTTATGTCTTTAGTTGATACAGATGAGACGAACTTATGACCATCAACGGAGATTTCTTTTGAAATATCATCAAGAACACTTTCTATTGGAAAGCGATTTCTCAAATATTTGCTGTAATTAGTGTTTCCTGCATTGCTAGTAATTGTATACCCACCCTCGATTCGCCTAAAAGTAGGGAAGTATATCGAACGTTCTGATAGCGTGATTACCTTCTTATTCGCTTCGTTTGCAAGTTCTAACCTATCTTCAGTTACTTGTTTTGTATAAATTGTTTCACCATCCACTCCCTTGATAGACAAAGCAAACACAAACTTATTATTCTTCGCAATTATAGTATCGATTAAAAATGTATATTTGTTTGTTACTAACTTTAAACTTTCAAACCTAACTTCTTGAAGTAAGCGCTCAATGTTGCCACTTATTATGTACCAAACAGACTTAAGTACGGTTGTCTTGCCAACACCATTTGAACCAGTGATGATGTTAACATCATCGAAAAATTTGATATTTAATACTCTGTCAGTACCATGCAAACCATGAATTATTAGTGATTCTATTTTCATACATTAACTTATAAATAGCGTTAAAAAATAGCGTCATGATAGCATATAACACTATAGGCATGTAAATGATTAGCATATGTATGAGTGGTTATTTTTGTCGCGAGGGCAGCCAAGCAGCCGATTTCATTCGACGGCCGCCACGAAACGGCAGCAAATTTTCTTTCGCAGGATAAACCTTGGGGTATTCAAAGTGTCCGTACATTTCTACAAACTGACGATGTTCGTCACGCCAAAACACAAAACTTTCCAATTCTTTAGGGCTGAACTCACGACCGGATGGTGTGATTAACACAGCTCGTTGCTCACAAACTCGAAAACCTGACCAACGGATGTCATTAGGCAAATAGCCAAGTGACTTGATGAGTAGAAGCTTTTCCGCCATCGGATTCACCGGAACGGTGCCATCTAACCAACGAACAACCGTCGGCTTGGTAACGTGAAAAAACTCGGCGCCTTGCTTAAGGGTTTTAAATTCGCGCCAGAATAAAGTGCAGAATGATTCGTGAAACATGACAACGCTCGCAATTTGATGAACAGACTAAAATTATTTTTTTCTTGTTTTTTCGCCTTAACCGAACGCCTCATAATGTGGCGGTACGGGTTTTGGGCGAGTTTTGTAGATTGCGGGAAACAATCGTCAGTAATAGTACAAACGACTTAAACGTTTAAAACTCACAAAATTAAAATTTACGGCTTGGTTATCAGACACTTATGAAAGGCTTAATCAAAGAGTTAGACTTTGTTAACAAAACACCCCTTAGTGCGCATTATATGTGTTATGTTAAATTGTATGTCGTCGTACGCTAAATGCTGTCTGAGTATGCTCCTATTCCCCTGCAGATTTTAAATTTAAGGGCCTTACTGTGAGCATTAAACATAATCGTTATTTACCATAAAATAGCTAATATCGATCTATCAATCTACGATTGCTTGCCCTTCAATTAGCAACTTATAAAAAATGGCGTCTATTTCTTTAGACGCCATTTTTGTTTACTGGAAATATTAAATTAGCCACCGGCTAATTTGACTGTCATGCCTTTCTTTTCAAGATGTGCCTTGATCTTGTCTCTAGCATCACCTTGAATCTCGATATTGCCATCTTTTACAGAGCCACCACAGCCACAGACTTTTTTGAGTTCTGCCGCTAATAACTTTAAAGGTGCATCATCCAAGTCTAAACCTGTAACAATGCATACGCCTTTACCTTTACGGCCTTTCGTTTGGCGCTGAATCCGAACAACACCATCGCCTTTAGGGCGAGATACTTTTTCTTCTTCCGGTTTAATTCGACCGGTCTCTGTTGAATATACCAGAGTCATTCTATTGTTTCTTTTGTTGTTGAGCTTGCATCGCTTTTTGCTTTGCAACCAAATAAGCTTCGATATGGCGTTGAATAGCGGCTTTACTGCCCTTAATCAGTTTACCATTAAACATACAGTACCAAGAGTTAGGTTGGCCTGTATCGTTTTGAATAGTATAGCCGTTAAAGACCTCTGATTTTGCAACACCAGTTTGCTGCACTCTTTGCCCGAGTGAAGCAAACTCTTTGGGATCAATAATCGATGCGGTGTCACACCACCAATCAATGCTTTTCTTTACCGCCGTCAAACTGCCCTGTAAAACGTGGTTCTTGATTTTAACCTTCCAAACACTGCCATCTGATCCGACTGACTGCAGGTTAAAACCTCTATAATTTGAAATCGCCATACCACTGAGTCATCTGTTTAATGCGTTGATATAATCATAATTGCTACTGAGCAATATTCAAATACGGCTTGAATAATCCTTGCTCTAGAAAACAACTTGTATCATAAAACGCGTCTCGATAACGTTAATCACTTTGCACTGTTTATACAATCTTCCAAGAACTCATGAAATTTGTGCCCGTTGTTTTGAAGCATTTTAGGGAACATTGAGATCGGAGTCATTCCTGGAAATGTGTTTACTTCGTTTAAGTAAATCTCATCATCTTCCGTTAGGAAAAAGTCGATACGAGATAAATGACGAAGATTCATTTGTTTAAATACCGTCTCTGACGCGTGTTGGATGGAATCTAATTGTACTTGAGTTAGATTCTTCGCCTCAACTTCTGTGAGCGAGTGACTTGAACTGCTGTACTTTTCATCGTACGAGTAAAAAGCACCATCAGGCGCGATGACCTCGCCTGGCTTAGTGATATGTAGTTGGCCATTCATCTCATATGCAGCAACTTCAAGTTCTCGAGGTTTTACTGCTTTCTCAACCAACACTTGGTCAGAAAACCCAAAAGCATCATTTACTGCATTAGAAAGCTTGTCTTTTTCTGTGACACTGTAACAGCCAACGGAAGAGCCTTGGCGAGCGGCTTTAACAAAAACTTTTCCCCACTTTTCAAAGGCTTTATGAGCTTGAACGTGAGCTTCTTCATCGTTTCGCGTTAAGAATAAGTATGGCGTATTGGGTATGCCGATAGCGTCGTACCAAAGCTTAGATGTGATTTTATTGAAACTATTGCTACTCGCTTCTGGCCCGCAGCCAAGATAAGGAATACCTGCGATTTCAAACAGAGATTGAATGTCGCCTGTTTCGCCAGGAAAACCATGTATACAAGGCACGATGAAATCAATGGTTTGATTAGATTCACTTGAGCACAACTGCTTGGTATTGAGATCCAGGTAAACCAACTCACCTTGGTTGGTCATCCAACCTTCGTTTTTTATTTCTACGCGTGTAACGTGAACGTCTTCAATAAGATTTAGTTGTTGTTCGACAAAGTTTGCAGACAATAATGAAATCTCGTGCTCAGAAGAGCCACCGCCGCATAGTAAAAGAATATTTTTAATCATGAATCCATCTTTCCGTGACCTACAAAAGATACTATTTATTATGATAAACCTTTGAAGTGTGACGTACAGTAATTTTAATGTGAGGAATGTTGTTCGAATAGGATTTGAGCAAATAAATAAGGGAGCTATTCGCTCCCTTATTTTATGTGTTAATTTAATTTGTTAAGCGTTGGGTAAGCTGAGTTTTTGATTGCATCAATGCTTTTAACAAATGGCCTTAACTGCTGAAATTGAGCTGGCAAAGTCGAAATCGCTTGCTTGGCTTCTGCGCTTGTTGCGTAGTCTCCGTATAAAACTGAGAACCACTTAGTACCGTTTACAACTTTGTAGTTTTCCCAAATTGGCTGACCGTTCTGTGGCAGCTTATTTGCAAACTGATCGACTTTAGCTTGGCTACCCACAGCTGCGACTTGAATGGTATAGCCGAATCGTTGAATGCCAGCTTGCTTTTTACTTGGTGGTACGATCTTAACTGGCTTCGCCTGCTCTTTTGGCGTTAGCTTGACTACTTTCTTTTCTTCAGGCTTTGCCGTCATTTTCACAACAGTTGGTTGTACGTCTTTTTCTACTACAGCGTTTTCAGACGCCATAATTGGTTTAGAGATACGATCTGATTTGTAGTCCTCTCGGTAACTTTCTGAGGTCACATCCGTGATGTAAGTTTCAGATGCACAAGCAGAAAGCAGAACTGACAAGCCGATGATTGCGATTTTTTTCATGAAGTAACAAATGCTCTGGATAAATATTACGATAAATCATGCCGATAGCAGGGCCGTTTATCAAGCATCAAATACAATAATCTGTGATTTTGATGTGATGAATAACACAAACTCCATAAGCATCGTACACATTTTCTGCAATGTCTGGTCTGAAGATGTTTTATCAGTAAATTATTCGTTTATGATTGATATGAAACCGAGAAGCCAACGTGACTTACAAACGGCTAGGAGTCAGCATGAATAAACTAAATAAACTCTTTAAACCCAACTCTGTGGCCGTTATTGGGGCATCTCAAAAAGCATTGCGAGCAGGACATGTTGTGATGCGCAACCTTCTACAAAGTGGATTTGGTGGCGCGATTATGCCAGTAACGCCGCGATATAAAGCCGTATCTGGCGTGATCGCTTACCCTGATGTAGCTTCCCTGCCCTATACGCCAGATATTGCAATTTTGTGTACGAACGTTTCACGTAACGAGCAATTGCTTAAAGAGCTAGATGAGAGAGGCACACCGTTTGCGATTGTTATCTCTGATGA
This sequence comes from Vibrio sp. SCSIO 43097, assembly GCF_023650755.1. NCBI lineage: Bacteria > Pseudomonadati > Pseudomonadota > Gammaproteobacteria > Vibrionales > Vibrionaceae > Vibrio > Vibrio sp. SCSIO 43097. Next base: position 431,975 of record NZ_CP071841.1, read on the forward strand.
CCCTAAGCCTTTAGATATCTCATCATTGAACATTCGAGTTTTAGGCCCAAACAGCTTAGGTATCATTCTTCCTTGGCACAATTTTAACTGCACGTTTTCCCCTGTCGCAGCTAAACCCGGAAAAATTGCTTTCATCTCACAATCCGCGGCGGTTTGTACCACGGTTTTAGACTGGGCAAATGATAAGAACATTGGTTTTTCTTCGTTCATTTCAATTGGGCGTGGACAGGATATCGATTTTGCAGATTTGCTCGACTATTTGAGTATGGATGGAAACACAGAAGCTATTCTGCTTTATGTTGATAATATCCAAGACGCTCGCCGATTTATGTCTGCTGCGCGAGCCGCTTCACGTAACCGACGTATATTGGTGCTAAAAGCGGGCCGCTCTAAAGAGATGAATACTTTTAAGCAGCAAGACGGAGATACACTTGACGTAATTTACGATTCTGCTATTCGCAGAACTGGTATGTTACGAGTCAGCAATACGCATGAGCTTTTTGCCGCGGTTGAAACACTCACGCATTCTGTGCCACTTCGTGGAGAGCGTTTAGCGATCATCACCAATGGCGGCGGCCCTGCTGTTATGTCCGTTGATACTTTGATTGAACGTGGTGGCCAACTCGCAACGCTTGATGACGCTTCCATTGAGCAATTACAAGCAGTACTTCCATCCAACTGGCGTGCTCGAAATCCAATTGATCTGTCTGGTGACGCAACCCAAAAACGCTATATTGATACCATTAACGCACTGATGAATAACGACTGTGCAGATGCGATATTGATTATGCATAGTCCTTCTGCTGTTTCTGATCCTCTTGAAACTGCTCAAGCCGTTATTAATGCAATCAAATCTCACCCTCGGCATAAGCATTTTAATATCTTGACCAACTGGTCAGGAGAACAAACGTCGAGAGAAGCGCGACTGGCCTTTACTCAAGCAGGCATTCCAACCTATAGAACACCTGAAAGTGCGGTTGTAGCATACATGCACTTGGTCGAATACAGACGAAACCAGAAACAACTAATGGAAACGCCAACGACGGCAGAGCCATTACATTCAGGAAGTGTGAGTTCAGCAAAAGAATGGGTAAACGAACGACTACTGGATAAAAACACAGTCCCCTTAGATACGCATCAAACTAGCCCATTATTTAAGCTGTTCGGGTTTAACGTTTTGCCGACGTGGATTGCATCTGACGACATTGAAGCCGTTCATATGGCAGAAAATATTGGATATCCTGTTGCGGTTAAATTGCGTTCTCCAGACATTCCTCATAAATCTGATGTTCACGGTGTCGCTCTAAATTTAAGAAACAGTCGAGAAGTTTCCAACGCAGCGCTATCCATTTTAGATACCGTAAAGCTCAGCTACCCTTCCGCCAATGTACATGGGCTGTTGGTACAAGGGATGGCAAAGCTCGGCAGCGCTGAAGAGCTACGGATTAGTATTGCAGTAGATAAAGTCTTTGGACCAGTGATCTTGCTTGGTCAAGGCGGCTCTGAGTGGAATATCGCCCAAGATGCCGTCGCTGCACTTCCTCCTTTGAACATGACGCTTGCGCGCTACCTTGTCGTTGTTGCCCTAAAGTCTGGAAAGATTCGCCTGCAGAAACACAAAGATGCGCTCGATATTACTGAGTTGTCGAAGTTCTTGGTTCGTATCTCCCAAATGGCAGTTGAGTTACCAGAAATACAAAAACTGGATATCCATCCAGTGCTAGTGTCCGGAAGCGATTTAACTATCCTTGATGCAGATGTCACACTGTGTAAGTACGAAGGAGACGCCCAAAAACGGCTAGCGATTCGCCCTTTCCCGGCAGAGTTTGTCGAAACGGTGACGCTTCGAGATGGCCAACCTATCCTGCTTCGCCCTATCTTGCCTGAGGATGAGCCGCTGCATGCTCAATTCATTAATAGCGTATCGAAAGAAGATCTCTATAAGCGTTTCTTTTCTGAAGTTGGAGAGTTCAACCATGAGGCTTTGGCAAACTTTACTCAAATAGACTACGACCGCGAAATGGCGTTTGTTGCGGTAGCGTTTAATACTGACGGACCGTCTATCATAGGGGTAGCCCGCGCATTGATTACACCAGACAATAGTGACGCTGAGTTTGCTATTTTGGTTCGTTCAGATTTGAAAGGAAAAGGTTTAGGCAAAGTGCTGATGCAGAAAATAATCAGCTATTGCAAAATTAAAGGCACAAAGCAAATGTCTGGAATGACCATGCCAACAAACAGAGGAATGTTGATGTTGGCTCAGAACTTGGGGTTTGAGATCGATGTCCAATTTGCAGACGGTACGGCAGATATGGTGCTCCCTTTAAATTGAAAAGCGCAGCATTAGCGATGACTTTTACTTCTTACATTCGATAATCAATGGGAATCTAAGAAGTAAAAGTTACGTTGTTACTTTAGTTTCCAATTCTTTTTTAAGTACTGAATACACCAGGATTTTGCCTCACCCATAGTGTTCCGGCGCCATGCCAAAATAATATCCATCGGCTGTTCTTCAGTGCCTTCGATTCGTTTCAATACACCACTATCAATAAGAGGTTGTGCAATTTGGCTTGGTAATGTACCAATGCCTAAACCTGCAGTTAGCGCTTCTACTTTTGCCGTAAAGTTGGTGACGGTCAAGCGAGGCTGTTTTTGAATGATATTAATTGAGAGCGCTGGTTGCTCACGTGCGGTATCTGCAATAGCAATAATCCGATACTTTTCTCGCGCTGCTTCATCAAACTTACCACTACGCTTGTGAACATAGTGATCAGCGGAAGCTACCCAATACATACTCATTTTACCAATTTTTTCTGACTTAACTTCTTGAGGAAGCGTATCCAGTGATGGGCAAATCAGTAAATCAGCTCTCCCCGTATTCAACGACTCCCAGCTACCAGCCAGAATCTCCTCTTGCAGCCTGACTCGAGTTGAGCTGACCTCGGCCAGCGCATCAACCATCGGGAAAAAGTTGGATATAGGAATAATGCCATCGAAGGCAATGGTAATATCCAGTTCCCAGCCATTCGCCAATAACGTTGCATCGTTCACTAACTTTTCACTGGCTTGTAAAATGGCTCTTCCTCTTTCAAGAATAAGCTTACCTGCTTCAGTAAAATGGGCTTTGTGACCAGAGCGATCGAAGATAATAATGTCTAAGTCTTGCTCGAGTTTCTGGATTTGATAGCTCAGCGATGACGGGGCTCTGTCTAACTCATTCGCAGCAGCAGCAAAACTCCCTCTTCGATCAATAGCATCTAGAATATGGAGTGCTTCTAACGTAATTGGACTCTGCACATGGCCTCTCTTAATGTGACATTCATCACATTCGTTGTATTTGGATGAACTTATCAAGAACTAACGACAAATAATATAACATATTGATAACTAAAGACTAGGAATGCTCATAGCCTAAGAAGAAGATTCAATACAAATCAATAAATGACAATGGTAATGATAGTAATTACCATTTAGATCCATTAATATCCGCGTGTTGTTACCTATTATGGATCTAAGGTATTGAAGCCAATGTATAAAAAATCAATTTTGTCAGCCTCCATTTTAGTTGCCCTTTCCCATACTGCTTATGCGGAAGAAGCTTCTAAGTTTGAAGAAGTCGTTGTGTCGGCCACCCGTACCAACCAAACCATAAACACTGTTGCTGCTTCTGTTGCTGTTGTATCAGAGAAAGACATCGAAGAAAACATGGTAAAGGACTTGAATGATCTATTCGAGTATACGCCAGGGGTTACTGTTAATGGCACTCAACGCCAAGGCGTCCAAAGTATTAACATTCGCGGGATGGAAGGTAAACGAGTTAAAATCTTAGTAGACGGTGCATCTCAACCAGGTGTATTCAGCGGTGGACCATATTCGTTTATCAATTCTAGTGCCGTTACTGTCGACCCCGATATGCTAAAGAGTGTCGAAATTGTTAAAGGAGCAGCTTCTAGCCTACATGGTAGTGATGCAATTGGCGGTGTTGTCGCATTCGAAACAAAAGATCCGAAGGATTTCCTCAAAGATGGTAAAGACTTTGGTGGTCAAGCTAAACTCTCTTATTCATCGGAAGATAACTCTTTTAGTGAGCATGTAGCTTTAGCAAAGCGTTTCGGTAATACAGAAGCACTTATAGCCTTTACACGCCGTGATGGTGCAGAGCTACAAAATTTCTCTAAGGCGCCTTACGATAACTATTCTGTGGACAACCAAGATTATTACAAAAACGATCTATTGGTAAAACTTCAATCTCAATTGAATGACGCTCATCGCTTGGAGTTCTTGGGAGAAGTTATTTACAACGAGACTGACTCAGAGATCGCACATAAAAGTTACAAAAACTTCAACGCTGAAGACACAACCAAGCAAAATCGCATTGGGCTCAAGCACATTTGGTTTGCAGATGCAGCTATCTCGGATACGATCACGTCCAAGCTTACATGGATTGGTAAAGAAGAAAACGGCGTGTCTAATCGCTTTATCGAAGCCAGCCCAGGTTACCCACCTTACGTACCGCCTAGTGGTGACAACCAACAGAAAAAAGATTACGAATATACTGAAGACAAATTTGAATTCGAAACTCAGTTAGATAAAGAGATTCAAAATCACTATATTGTTTACGGAATATCGTACAAACATAGTGACATCAGTAATACCAATCGCGAGTTTAATTCCGATCCTGGCACGCCAGATACTGTTTACGTTTACACACCGGATGCAAAAGAAGAAAGCTTTGGTTTATTCTTGCAAGATGAAATTTCGCTTCTTAATGACAAGCTAATTCTGACTCCAGGTGTGCGTTACGATTACTTCTCTACTAATCCTTCAAATACTTCTGAAGAGTCATTCGAGAAGTTTAGCGACTCTGCATTAACTGGTCGTTTAGGAGCAACTTACTCTGTATCGCAACCTGGCACGATCTTCGCGCAAGTGAGCCAAGGGTTCCGAGCGCCATCGTTCGACGAGCTTTACTACACCTACGATAATCCGGCTCATGGCTATACCAACCGCCCTAACCCAAATTTGGGATCTGAAAAGAGTTTGTCTTATGAACTTGGTTACCGTCATAACACTGCAGCGTCTGCAACTGAAGTAGCGTTCTACTACAGTGATTACAGTGACTTTATTGAGCAAACGTCATCAAACAATGGTGGTTTAACTGAATTCACAAATATCAATATTAGTGAAGCAAACATTAAAGGGGTTGAGCTCTCTAACCGTCTTGATTGGCATGCCATTGCTGGTCTTCCATCAGGCGTGACAACTCGCTTTGTTGCAGCATACACAGAAGGTGAAGATGGTGATGGTAATCCTTTGAACAGTGTAAACCCATGGAATGCCGTAGCTGCTGTAAATTACGATTCACCAAATGCACTTTGGGGGACAAGCCTAAAAGTAAACTACACGGCTAAGAAATCGAACAGTGATATCAACTCTGATGGTGATAAAGGCGGAATCAAAGACCAAGTTGCTTTGCCGTCTGCGACAGTCGTTGACTTAACGGCGTACTACAAACCAATGAAAGATATAACCATTCGTGCTGGTGTTATGAATCTAACGAATGAAGAATACCATCTTTGGAACGATGTTCGCGGTAAGACTGAGTTAAGTCGAGACAAAACGCAAGCTGAGCGTAATTACAACATTAGTGTTAAATACGAGTTCTAAACCTTAAAAACACAAAAGCCAGCGTAATGCTGGCTTTTTTATGGCTTTCATTTCAAAAATGTAAAGAAAAGTATGAAAAATGAAAGTTTACTGTTTTGCCATCTCTTTTTTCACCATTACTGCTGCTGCAATGATGAAAGTGATGATCAGACCGAGTTCCATGAACTACCCCAATAGCTACGAGAAAATTTATAACCCAAATTAAGAGTCGGGCATAGTTTAACAGCTCTATATATACTTGCTACCTTTTAACCAGTAATTTACGATTTTTTCCGATTTGGATCAAAAAAGACGCAATTATGCGCCTTTTTGTTACTATTATGTAAATTAAAGATTAGGCATCTGGATAACCTTGAGGGTTAGTAGACTGCCAGCGCCATGTATCGCCAGTCATTTCTTCTAGAGTACGAGTTGCTTTCCAACCTAACTCATTCATCGCTTTTGATGGATCCGCCCAACACTCTGCAATATCACCTGGACGACGCTCAACAAGTTGGTATGGGACATCTTTACCACTTGCGGCTTCAAATGCTTTCACCATGTCCAGTACACTGTAGCCGTTACCAGTACCGAGGTTATAGATATGAAGGCCAGCTTTGCTACCTACTTTTTCTAATGCAGCAACGTGACCATCGGATAAGTCCATTACATGAATATAATCACGTACGCCTGTGCCATCTTTGGTCGGATAATCACTACCAAACACAGAAAGGAACTCTCTGCGCCCTACCGCAACTTGAGAAACAAACGGCATTAAGTTGTTGGGAATACCTTGAGGATCTTCACCTAGCTCGCCTGTTGGATGTGAACCTACCGGGTTAAAGTAACGAAGAAGTGTAATGCTCCAGTCAGGGTTCGCATTTTGGAAGTCGGTTAAACACTCTTCTACCATTAATTTGCTGCGCCCATATGGGTTAGTTGCGCTAGTTGGAAAGTCCTCAGTGATGGGTACAGATGCAGGATCACCGTATACAGTCGCTGATGAACTAAATACCAACGATTTAACTCCGGCTTCACGCATTGCATCAACCAATACTAACGTGCCATTAACGTTGTTGTCGTAATACTCTAGAGGTTTTGCTACAGACTCACCGACGGCCTTTAAACCTGCAAAATGGATAACAGCTTCAATATTGTGCGACTTTAGTGCTTCTACCATCGCCAATTTGTCTCTGATATCGGCTTGAATGAAGGTTGGCTTTACACCACATACCTTTTCAATTCGATCTAATACCGTAGATTTACTGTTGTACAGGTTGTCTAGAATCACTGGCGTCATGCCAGCTTCGATCATTTGAATACACGTATGACTACCGATATAGCCCATACCACCCGTAACGAGTACTTTCATTTTATTATTCCTTCTGACGCGAATTGGGTTAGTTTAAAGCTTTGACGTTACGATTTAAACTGTCTCTTGTAATTCGCATCCCATTAATATTGCTTGGCCTTTTCCGGCTTTCTTTGCTTGATACATTGCCGTATCCGCACTTTTTAAAACTCGAGTAGCATCGCGCTCATTTACGCCGACTAATTTTACGCCGATACTAACGCCAACTTTGAGTAAGTGACCTTTGTACTCAATTGGAGCACATATGCTCTCGAGCAACTGTTCTGCTATTCGGGTGACCACTTTTTGATTGGCGGGATTTACCAACATGACAAATTCATCACCAGAAAGTCTTGCGATTAAATCACTATGTCTCGTCGCAGATGTTAGACGCTCGGAAACTTTTTTCAAAACTTCATCACCTGCATCATGACCGTAGGTATCGTTAACTTCTTTAAATCCATCCAGATCGAGGTACAAAACTGCAAATTCGTCACGCAAGTATCCAGAGCGTTGTACTAGTTGTTCCAACTCTAAATGGAACTTAGATCGATTGGCTAACCCCGTTAAAGCATCGTGATGAGCTAAATGCTCCAATCGTTCCATCTCTTTTGCGCCGGAAAGGTCGGTAAGAACAATAACCAGATCATAGAAACCATAGTCTTCACACTTAACGATACGATTGACTCGAGCAAACATCGGTACAAACTGACCAATATGGTTCTTCTCGATAACTTCACCTTGCCAAACGCCATAATTTTCTATCGACTCGATGATACTAGGCATCATTTCCTGTAACTTGCGCCACTTTAGCGTTTGGATGAATGACTTCCCAATAAGCTGATCCACCTCTAAGCCGACTAATTTAGTGACGGCAGGGTTTGCCATCGTAATGACACCGCGATGATTAAGAACAATGAGACCATCTTGGCTGCTTTCAAAAACGCGTCCCGCAACACGTTGCCGGTTTATGGCTTCTTCAATTTCGGTGATATCTTGAATCGAAAACAGTAAGTATTCATGTGTCGAGAGGCGACGACTGGTTAGGCTCAACTGCTGTTCGTTATCTGCATTTTTGAGGTGAATATCATCGCACTCTAGGCCTCGACTCAGGATCTGACTCAGCTCATTCGGTGTTTTGGTTTTAATTAGATCACGAATATTGGCATATTTAAGTTCATCTAATTTTTTTTGAAATATTTGCTGGGTCGCCGTATTACAATGAATAACACGTCCGGAATTGTCGGTAATAACTAATGCATGCTGAACAGATTCGATAACCTCTTCTGAAAATGCGCGCTTTTGTTCTAGTGTGTCTAGCGAATGTTGCCGCTGCTTCTCACGTACTGTTAACCTATTCATCATTTGATTGAAAGAGCGCGCGAGGTCTCCAATTTCATCCTTGGCGTAATAGCGAGCTTGATTTTCCGTGTTTCGTCCGTGTGTCACATTCTCTATTACGCGGTTGAGTTCCATCACGGGCCTGAGAACAAGCCTCTCGATACTTATGTAAAAAACAGTGCCACCAGCGATCAGAAACAGAAGAAGTAAAGCGCCATCTTGAAGTAAAGATTGTATGGCTTCTACAATTGGGCGATGAGAAAGCGTAACTCTAATGCTACCAATGACATAGCCATCATGGATAATCGGCTCTAGAACATAAAGAAATTTGGTTGATAAGGCATAGCCTAGAGCGTGCAACCTACTTCTTTCGGTTTGACTTGGAACGGGTGCCAGTGCCCCACTTATCTCCATAACAGCGAATGGTTGGTCATCTTGGTCATAAAGTTTGACCCGAGTTACATTTGGCTGGTTTAAAAAGTTGGCGAGAATAGTTTGAGCTTTTTGCTTGTCCTTTGTCGTCAGCGCATCTTTAATTGAGAAAGAAACGTTGTTAATCAACTTTCTTGTCTGCTCGACCAGTTCATGCTTAGACGATTGGTATACAGTATACGAGGTGTAACCTTTTGAGATAACAAAGATAGCCGTTAAAAAGACCAGAAGAGGCCAAATAAGCTTCGCTCGTAATGACATATATATTCCTGTCGCAGACAACCACAAAAATGACAGAAGAACCATTATGCAATCTATCACCCATGAAGGGCGACAAGATTAACACGATGCTAATGCAAAATAACCTTAAATTCTCAAAAATTGGATGGAAAAGAAACGAAATACCTTAAAATTCGGATCAACTCAAATAACGGCAACATCTTTATGGACTAACGTGATCTTTTTCGTCAGCTATCTGCTCAAAAAGCTTCGTTTTCATGATAGAAGAATGAAGTGAGTCACTGAACCTAGATGCATTTTCCTGCATCGTAAACCCATTGCTTGTGTAGAAATAAAACGTATGGCATTGAATAAACAGCAACTTACATTGAACTGTGATATGGGCGAGAGCTTTGGCTCTTGGAATATGGGCGCAGATGAAGACGTGATGCCCCATGTTGATATGGCGAACATCGCGTGTGGTTTTCATGCCTCCGACCCTAATGTCATGCACGACACCATCACCCTAGCGAATGACAACGATGTTGATATTGGCGCACACCCAGGTTACGCCGACCTACAAGGCTTTGGCAGACGAAGCATAAGCATGACGGGTGATGAAATTACGAACATGGTTATATATCAGGTTGGTGCTTTACAAGCATTATGCCGGGCGCAATACACAGACATCAGTTACATAAAGCCTCATGGCGCTCTATACAACGACATGATGAAAAGTGATGCGATATTTAGAGCGGTAGTAAAGGCGGCAGCACTGTTCAAAGTACCGTTAATGATCCTAGCTTCACAGGAAAACGAAAAATACTTAGAAATCGCAGACGATTATGATGTTCCCTTGCTATTTGAAGCATTTGCAGATCGTTTGTACCAAGATGACGGCTTACTGACTCCTAGAACACAGCCCAATGCCGTGTTAAAAAGCGAGCACGCGATACTTGAGCAAGTCCGGACCTTAGCTGACTCTGGGCGTGTCAAAACCGCTTCAGGCGGTTACATATTATTGGAAGCCGACACAATTTGTGTTCATGGTGACAATGAAGAGTCGATCGCGCTGATCCAAAAGATCCGCCAAAGCCTATACGCTGGAGGAAATTAATGCATAAAGAGAAATTTAATATCTCTTTGATCTCCGAGTGCAGTATTTTCATTAAGTTTGATGAGAGTATTTCTGAAAATGCAGTCGGAGAGCTTGCTCGCAGCATAAGAGAAACTTTCGCTTCAATTGTTATGAACGTTGTCCCCTCCTATCAAACTATTCTCATTGATTACTTACCTTTTCGAATCAACGAAAAGAACTTAGCCAATGAGCTGCAACAAATCGTGAGCCAGTTTGATACTCAATCACTTAAGCTTTCCCAGCCGAATCACATTACTATCCCTGTATATTACTCTGAAGAAACCGCGTTAGATCTATCTCGTTTTAAAAAGCGAGGTCTGTCATTAGACGATCTTATTACCCTGCATACGAAAACCGAGTACGCGGTTTCTGCAATTGGCTTTGCTCCAGGCTTTGCATTTCTCTCTGACGTTGATACTCAATTGCACATGGCAAGGCTTGCCACACCAAGAACTCAAGTGCCGGCCGGAAGTGTAGGAATCGCAGACTCTAAAACGGCCGTCTATCCATCAGATAGTCCTGGCGGATGGAACATTATTGGTAAAAGCCCGCTTGCGCTCTTCTCCGACTCTCCTCCTTTTATACCGTTTGAAGTGGGTGACAAGGTCACCTTTAATGCTATTTCAAAACAAGAGTTTATCGATTTAGGAGGCGTACTATGAGTTACGGTGGATTACTGGTGGAAAAGCCAGGACCGCTCTCTTTAGTTCAAGACTTTGGTCGTTTTGGCTTAGCGCATGTCGGTGTGACTCAAGGTGGCCCGGTCGACGACTATGCTTACAGTTGGGCCAACCATTTGCTTGGTAACGTAGTCAATTGCGTTGCGATTGAAATTACTCTGGGTAACGCTTGTTTTATTGCATTGCATAACTGCCACCTTGCTATATGTGGCGGTGATTTAAATGCAAAAATAGATGGTGAACCTATTTCAAATTGGTCTGACTTTACGTTGAAAAAAGGACAGAAGCTTCAGTTCGGAGTCGCAAGGAATGGACTTCGCTCCTACCTAGCGGTTAAAGGTGGGTTCAATGTTGCTCAGCACTTAGGAAGCGCATCGACCGTCTTGCGAGAATCTCTAGGTGGTTATGATTCAAATGGTGGCGCTTTGAAAGCTGGCGATATTCTTCCCTTTGTCCCTCATAACTTACCGAAACGTAAACCAAGGCAAATGACGTTTCGCTTTAAGCCAGATTACAACTTACCCATTAAGTTGAGAGTGATTGAAGGCTATCAGAACGAGGACTTTGATGAAGACGCTCGCCAAGCATTTTACAACAAAGCATTCATCATCTCCCCCAATTCGAATCGCATGGGCTACCGTCTTGAGGGCAATAACATTCGTCCACCTTACGAAGGCGTCCTATCAGAGGGAATTGCATTAGGTTCAATTCAAGTACCTAGCGATGGTAACCCTATTGTGCTGCTCAACGATCACCAGACTATTGGCGGGTATCCTAAATTTGGCTGCGTAGCTCGTATTGACTTACCTAGACTGGCACAGGCGAAACCCGGACAAAAAGTCAATTTTGTGAAAGGAGATAGACTAGGCTTGCAAGAAGTATGGTGCCAATGGGCTCAGTTTTTTGGGTATTAATACAACCACTGAGCCCAAACACAGCCGATTATGCAGGCATACCATAACGCACTGCTAAAGCTTGTGGATAGCCTCGCTCTTGAGTGAGTTTAATCGCGTACTGCTCGACCTCTTGTTCAGACCACTTTACAGCGACCGGATGCTGTGTTTCCACATTTTGGTTAGGATCGATGTCAAACCAGAATTGAAGCATTTTTTGCGCTGCGAGTAGTGTCGATGACGCTTTTACCACCTCTATTCTCGCGTAGTGGTTATCTTCAAAAGTCACATCTGCCGCTCTGAGTACTGGATCTGTTCCGGGAATTTGCTGAGCGCCAAATAATGCTTTTCCTCCTTTTACAGCAGAGTGATAGTCGGGAATAAACTGCGCCATGTGTTTGATGGCGTTGTTCGTTCGCTCTTCTAACACTTCTTCTCTCCAGCCGTTACGGATCTTCGAGAGTAAAGGCATAGGCAGTTCAGGTTGAGCAGATGAGTTCGTGCTCTCCACTAAACCATCTTCAAACAGCGTGATTCCTTTTGTCATACCATGAAGTTGAAAGTAACCATCGCCATAAGGCGTCAATTGAGCCATTCCTTTATCGGTTCCACGCGGGCCATGAAAAATAACTTCTGGCCATTGTTGTTGACAGTCTGCCCACCTCGTAACGTAAGCGGCTTTAAACTCCACCAACCTGTCACGCTTGGCACCAACTGTGTTGTCAATTGAACCTGTTTCAAAGCCACACGCGTTAACCAAGTAGTCGCATGTCATAAGGTAATCGATACCTTCACGTTCATAGCCAAGTTGCCAGTGTTCCCCCATCCAATCGGCTTGCTTGAACGTTGCTTGTGTGAAGACTGAAGCATTAGGAAGCGTATCTAGTGTTAAGTTGGCAATTGCGGCGAGGCGAAAAACACTCCAACCATATTCTTGAACTGCGACAACAGGATACTTTAGCGCTTCAAGATCAGCATGTTGAGCAAAAGGAATACACCACTCATCGAAGTTTGTAGGATGACTTGGTTGAGTACGTTGCGCGAGAGCTTCTAGCTCCGCTTTTGAATACAGTTTGTAGTATTCGCTTGGTTCGCCGAGCACTTTATTACTCTCATCTTTATCAACGAGCGTCTGATAAGCACTTTTCACAACCTCTAATCGCGGAATTAGTGTGGATGGGTCTCCACCATCGGAATGAGGAACCGCGATGATTGTCGGACGAATATTCAGTGAAAGCGGATACAGGCGAACAGTATCAATAGATTGTGCTAACAAGTCTAAGCATTGTTGCTCGGAAATCTCTCGATATAAATTACCACCAGCATGCAAATGACAAATGGGTGGACCATTTACTAGTGATACGCCCTTCTCTATTACGGAAACTTTAAAACCCAGCTCCGCAAAATGAATTGCTGCTGTTGCACCTGCTACACCGCCACCAACAACAGCGATATGCTTATCTTTATAACTTGGAAACTCAGACTTCATTGCTTCACTAAAAATTTTATAAGGAAAATTCTTTACTAACGGTGGATTCTACTCGTGTTTGAACTTGATTAAAATCACAAAAAGTTCATGGGTTTGCGAAATATCCAACAGCGCCTGTAAAGTGCATTAAAGTAGAAAAAATTTGCGAAAAAGTACTTGACGACATGGTTAAGAAGACACTTTTTTGTGTCTATGTGAATAAGAATTTCACTGTAAGACCCATGGCGCAAAGCCTGCAGAAACACCCCACTTTTTACCCCATTTAGTTATCCCAAAAGTTATCCACTGTTTTTGTGGATAACTAAAATAAAAGTGTCATGGAGTGTTCCAAACTTGATAACACTCTCTGCGATTAAGTGTTTACTGGCGTTAACAATCTTTTCAACAAACTCATCACTACAAGTGCCAACGTAACAAATGTTACAAGCGGTAAAGCTATCCACAATTCGGGGTGAATTTGTGCATTGAGATCGAATCCATATGTCATGACTGCGGCCACACAAACTTCCGCAGCAAATACCGCAACACCACTAGCAATCAACGCCATAATTCCGTATTCGGCCCACAGGGTTGTGTTGATCCGTTTCTTACTTGAACCTAATGTGCGATACAAACGAATCTCTTGTTGGCGTTGGGACAAGCTTAACCTCAGTAGCGTAAAGATGAGCAGCAGACCAGCAACAACGCCTAAAAGAGCAAGGATGGTGATTGCTGATACGATTTGCTGAATCAAAGCCTGAATTTTCTCGCCCATAGTTCGGATATCTAAAACAGAGACCGTTGGGTGAGCACGTGACATTGACGTCAACAACGCTTCATTTCCTTCTTCAATCCTATAACTGATGAGGTAAGAACCAGGTAAATTAGCCATCACGTCAGATGAGAAAATAAAATAAAAGTTAGGCTTCATGTCACGCCATTCGACATAACGGATGGTATCTACTACTGCATCGTAATTCTGGCTGTTTATTACAAAGCGCAGCGTATCACCGAGTTTTATGCCTAAGTCATTTGCTACATCCGCTTCTACAGATACACTCCCTTTGTTTGTCCATTCACCCGAAAGCACATCATTATATTCTGGTAGGGTATCTCCCCATGTCAGGTTTAGCTCTCGACGTATCGCGTCAGAACCTTCTCCTTCGTAATCAATCTCTTTGACGTTTTGACCGTTAATCTCTGTTAGTCGTCCACGAATTATTGGATAAGCTTGTGACCGCGTAACTCCATTTTTATCTAGGGTTTCTAGGTAGTTATCGAGCTCATAATCACCAATGTTCAAAGCGAACACATTTGGCGCGTCTGCAGGTAAGGTTCTCTCCCAATCCGCGAGAATATCGCTGCGCACAAGCCAAATGATAGACAGCAACATCAAAGATAATGCCAAAGCACCAAACTGTAGGCCGCTGGTTACTGGCGTCCGGTTGATACGACTCAACGCAAGCTTCATTGCAGGATGGGTTGACACACGTGCAAACAGCTTTGTGAGTGTGACGCTAACTGCTGCGAGTACCACAAACTGTACCGCTATACCAGTGAGCACGATCCAAACTAAGGTGTTATCTGCATACAGTAAAAGCAGTGGAACAACGGGAACTAGAACAAGTAACATTCGCTTCCAAGAACGTTGCGCTTTACCCTGCTGTAGCACTTCTAACGCGGGAGTTTTAATCAAGCCTAACAATGGTATACCGAGAGCAGGCACCGTAATCAAGACTGCTGAGATAAATGCCACCAAAAATGGTGTGACGCCGTAACTAGGGAGTGGCTCGGGTAATAAGTCTTTGAGTGGAATGCGTAATAAATATTCTAGCCCGCTCCCTAACAATAGACCGACGACACTGGCACTAATGAGAAGGATTGTGACTTGAATAAATAACCACTTTTCAATCCATCGGCGGCTCGCACCAAGACTTTTCAACATCGCGATAGTTTGTGTCCGGCTGTTCACGTAATTTTGACAAGTAAGAACCAATGTTGTCGCCGCCATAATGATGACAATTGCTACTGTCAACGACAGATACTGCGTCGTGCGTTCAAAAACCTCATTACTACGACTGGCAGTATCTTGCGTGCGCCAGCGATCGCTCGGAGAAAGCTGCGTATCATCTTGTAAGCTCTTTAGTGTTTTATCATCGGCTTGTAAAAATAGACGGTATTGAACTCGACTCCCAACTTGAATTGCTCCTGTTTTATCTACGTCACTTTGATGAATGTATGCAGAAGGCATTTGCTGAAATGGATTAAAGCTCAAGCCTGGTTCCATCAATACTGCGCCTGATACAGTAAACTCGGCATCGCCTATCGTGACACTGTCACCTGGCTTTACGCTTAGTTGAGTCATAATCCGCTCATCAAGCCAGAGTTGGTTCTCTTTAACGCGACCGGCTGGATTATTTTCAAGAACGAGCTCTCCCATTAAAGGGTAATTATCATCCACCGCCCTTACAGAAATAAGCTGCATACCATTATCGCTAAATGCCATAGTGGCAAAGCGTGTCATCGTCGAACGTTCAAGGCTTTCAGTCGAGGCTAACAACGTGTCCGGAATGGGATTAGCAGACACAAACACCGCATCTGCCGTTAATGCGTCCTTCCCCTGCTTGACGATCACCTGCTCCATTCGTTCTGCTAATGCAGAAAGCGCAAAGATACTCGCAATCACGAGAATAAGAGCAACGCTAATAGGCCAAAGATTCCCCTGCCTTATTTCGCCGAAACTCCAGCGTATCAAGCTTTTATTCGACGAGTGCTGTGTTGTACTGTTTTGCTCTGTGGATGTTGCTTCACTTGATGATACTGCAGACATTACATCTCCTCCTTAAGCTCACCCGCCTCCATACGATAAATACGGTCACATCGGCTTGCTAGATGACCATCGTGTGTTACTAAAATCAGAGTTGTCCCGTGCTGTTCATTAAGATCGAATAGCAGCTCAATCACTTTGTCTGCGGTTTGATGGTCAAGATTACCGGTAGGTTCGTCTGCGAACAACAGTTCAGGTTGTGTCATAAATGCGCGCGCTAGTGCAACTCGCTGTTGTTCACCACCAGATAACTGGCTTGGTAGATGGTCGACACGTTTTTCCAATCCAACAGAAGCTAATAATTCCGCTGCTCTTGCTTCATCTTCGGCTTCACCACGTAAAAGACAAGGAAGCGTGACATTACGTAATGCACTCAAACTCGGGATTAACAAGAAACTTTGGAAAACGAAACCTAAAGAGTCAGCCCGAACTTTCGCACGTGCTTCATCATCCAGTTTTGATAATTCATGACCTAATAAAGTAATTTCGCCTGATGTCGGAGTATCAAGACCAGCTAGCAACGTCATCAATGTTGACTTACCTGCACCGGAAGTTCCGACGATGGCGATTTTTTCTCCTTTTCGGATGTCAACATTTACGTCTTTGAGGATTGTTAATTGTTCTTGATTAGTAGAGACTTGTTTAGAAACCAAATTGGCTTGAACAATAGGTGCATTAAGTACAGGTGTTTGCATGATTCGTATACTTTCCTTAGTTCTATTTTTTTGTTTTTCCGCTACTGCACATGCGAGCGAAAAGCTACTTGTCTTGGGTGATAGCTTGAGTGCAGGCTATCAGATGCCGATCGAAGAGAGTTGGCCTAGCTTACTCCCTGATGCGTTGTCAGAACATGGTCAAGATGTAACAGTTATTAATGCCAGTATTTCTGGCGATACCACTGGCAATGGCTTAGCACGGTTACCTCAGTTGCTAACTCAGCATAGCCCTGACATGGTACTTATTGAGTTAGGTGCCAACGATGGCCTAAGAGGTTTCCCTCCTAAACTTATTATGTCGAATCTTTCAAAAATGATTACCATGATAAAAGATTCTGGTGCGGACGTTGTCATGATGCAAATTCGGGTTCCACCTAATTATGGTAAGCGCTATAGCGATATGTTTTACGATATCTACCCTAAGCTTGCACAGCATCAACAAGTTGCCTTGATGCCATTCTTCTTAGAGCATGTTGTCACCAAACCAGAATGGATGATGGATGATGGCCTTCACCCAAAACCAGATGCACAACCTTGGATCGCAGGTTTCGTTGCTCAAGAATTAATTAAACATCTCTAATTTTAATGGTCTAGCTCAATAAGTTTTACGTAACTTTACGTTAATCTATTTTCAATTCCACTCATCGAGGATAGATAACAACATGCGAATAGAACCGTTAATTCAAGGTGTTGTTGCTCGCTCTGCGCACCCCAAAGGGTGTCATGCATCTATTAAAGAGCAAATTGAATACGTAAAACGCGCCCCACAGATCAAAAAAGGCCCAAAACGGGTTTTGATTATTGGTGCCTCCTCTGGTTTCGGCCTAGCGGCCCGAATCGCCCTAACGTTCGGTGGCGCTAACGCCGATACCATTGGCGTCTCATTTGAGCGTGGCCCTTCAGAGAAAGGGGTTGGGAGTGCGGGTTGGTATAACAACGTCTTTTTTAAGCAAGAAGCAAATCAAGCCAGGCATACCGCAATAAATATTGTTGGTGATGCATTCTCTGGTTCGGTGCGCAATCAAGTGATTGAAGCCATTGAAACGTACTTTGAGGGTGAAGTTGACTTAGTCATCTATAGCTTGGCAACCGGTGTTCGACCTAAACCTAAATCTGATGAGTTTTGGCGCAGTGTCATTAAACCGATTGGTGAGCCTGTCACTGGCGCTTCTATCATGCTGGAGAACGATAAGTGGATAGAAACCACCTTAACGCCAGCAACAGAAGAAGAAGCCAACGCCACCATTAAAGTAATGGGCGGCGAAGACTGGGAAAGCTGGATTGACACACTCATCAATAACGACTCTATTGCAAACGGCTGCAAAACCATCGCCTTTTCTTACATGGGCCCTGACATTACGCACCCAATTTATCTCGATGGTACGTTAGGTCGAGCGAAAATCGATTTACACCAAACCAGTCATTCATTAAACCTCAAACTCGCCAACTTTGACGGCGGTGCTTACGCAACCGTGTGTAAGGCGTTGGTGACGAAAGCCAGTGTATTCATCCCTGCGCTAAGTCCCTACCTGTTAGCGCTTTATCGAGTGATGAAGGAAAAAGGTACTCACGAACGCTGTATTGAACAAATGCAGCGGCTGTTTACTACGAAGTTATACGATCAAGAGAAAGTGCCAGTTGACGGTGAACGCTTGATTCGAATAGATGACTTGGAACTTGAACCGCAAGTTCAACAAGAAGTCCACGCTCTTTTAGAACAAATGAATGCTGATAACTTTAAAGAGATTGGTGATTACCAAGGTTTTAAAGATGAGTTTATGAAGCTCAATGGCTTTAACTTTGAGGATGTCGACTATTCGCAAGACATTTCTATTGAATCGTTAATGTCGCTTAAGCCTTGATGCTTGTTATCTGTTTCAAGGATGAGATATGTGACAACTATTCCTAGTCCTGAACACTTTTCAGGACTTTTTTTTGTTTCGAGCCCTAGCCACCCTATACTTAATTAAAAAGCGAGAACAAAATAGAGCAGTCTGCATTTTTAATTCACAGGAAGTGAAACCACGTAAAGGATGACCTATATGGGGAGATTGCAAACATTAGACTACGAAATCCCTGAGTCTATGCGAAGAAGTTGGCAAGAAATCGTCAACTTACTGGCTCAAATAACACACGTACCCACCACATTAATTATGCGTATCCATCCGGATCGCATAGAAGTAAATACATCTAGCGAAACTCTAGGTAATCCTTATCGTACTGGCGATGCAGAGCAGCTTGGTAACGGTTTGTATTGCGAGCAAGTTATAGAACAGAAAGGCGAGCTTGTAATCCCCAATGCGCTTGAAGATGAAGAATGGCAAAATAACCCAGACATCAAACTAGGCATGATTTCTTATTGCGGCTTACCGCTATTCTGGCCAAATGGGGAGACATTTGGAACAATCTGTATGCTTGACTCTGAGAGAAACGAGTACAACGATAGTTACCGTCAGTTGCTTGAAACTTTCAAAGATTCAATCGAAGCACAGCTTTCAGTTGTGTACCAACAACATAAACTTCAGCGACTTAACACCGAGCTAAAGAGTCGAATTGAAAATCGTACCACGGATTTAGCCCAGTTAAGTTACTCCTTAACACAAGAGATTGATCGCCGTAAAGCCGCGGAAAAACAAGTGAGCTACCAAAAAACACATGATCAGGGAACTGGATTTCTAAATCGTTCTGCACTTGAGAACATTGTCCAATACACCTTACAGTCCCTTGATAGTGATCAGCAATCGCTTGTGGTCATCAACATTGGTTTTAGTAACGCTCGCAGTATTCAGACCAGGCACGGGTTCGAGGTCTTTGACAACATTTTAAAAGAATTTCACTCCAGATTAACCAGACACGGTGCTAGCGGATTTATCACTGGTAGACCAAGTTCGAATGACATGGTTTTATTGATTTGGGGAGAGGATATTGAAGCTCGGTTAAATCAACTATTAGATGATATCACTAAAATTAGCGTAGATGGATTTGTCTTCAACAAAACAGAAATACATTTGCACACGTATATCGGTATAGTTCAAGCTTACAAAGATTGCAGCAATGCTAAGCGTATCCTTCAACATGCATGTTACGCGATGCTTCTATGTAAAGAATCCGGCGAACCTTTTAGTTATTTTAGAGAAAATCATTCGGCGGATCTCAATAGTCACAATGAACTGGAAAGTTACCTTTTACAAGCGGTGCGTAACGACGATTTAGTGTTGTACTTTCAACCTCAAGTAGACTCCAAAACACGTAAATGGATTGGCGCAGAAGCCTTGCTTCGCTGGAGACATCCAATACTTGGCGACGTTTCCAACGAAGCATTGATACATATGGCCGAACAAAACGGGCTTATCTTTGAAGTTGGCTCTTTTGTTCTGCGTACCGCGATAGACAAAGCGAAACAATGGTCTGAGTTAATCGATAACTTCAAAATTGCCGTCAACGTTTCTCCCATTCAATTACAAAACGTAAATTTTGCAGAACAAGTGCAACACCTACTCGACACTTTCCATTTGCCAGCACACTTTCTCGAACTCGAAGTAACCGAGAGCGCTCTAATTGCTGATGAAATAGTAGCACGCACAACGTTAAATAAGTTGCACAAACTAGGTGTGACATTGTCACTTGATGATTTTGGTACAGGATATGCCTCATTCAGCTATTTAAAGAAATATCCGTTTGATGCCATCAAAATTGATAAAAGCTTCGTCCAGCAAATGGAAAAGTCAGATGATGATCGCGAGATCATTTGTTCAATCATACACATTGCAAAAAAACTGGAACTCCAAGTAGTGATCGAGGGCATTGAATCCCACCAACAAGAGCAGTTTCTTATTGGTGAGGGTTGTGATATCGGACAAGGTTTTCTTTATGGTAAACCTATGCCTTGTAATGAATTTGAGCAAAGTTTGTTTAATCAGCGCCTTTCTGGCGGGCAATACGCCTACTCTTCCTAAGCATTCTCTTTACTATGAGGGCGGTGGTTTCTATAATCGCCGCCCGCTTCTATTAAAAGGCCAATATCTTCATGGATCAGTTGACTGCCACGCTTAAGAAAATTGAAAAGCAGAACTACCGAGCTTATCAGCAAATCAAAGGTCAATACGACTTCACTGATTTCACTTTGTTTATCGATCATGTACAGGGTGACCCTTATGCATCGGCGTCACGTTTTCGTGCGACTCGCGCATGGTCTTTGACTGGTCTTGAGTGGCTAAGAGACGAGTCTCCTGCATTTCAAAGAGCTGCACGTGATTTTATTGCGCGTAGTTTTGAACAGTTTGCTAAACAAGAAAACTCAGTATCAATTTCACTGACAGGCCAAACTGTACTGGATAGCACCGCGGTGTTGTTTACTGAAGAAGGTATTGAACTGCGTTTTCGAGTTAACTTACCAGCCGAAGGTCGTTCAGTATTGGGGAAAAAAGCCAACAATATACTGACTTTCCACCTGCCTAAGTTTATCCGTCGAGCAACTTTAGAGCGTGAACTCGACAAAGCCGCTTTAATTAAGCACTGCCAAGTTGTTGAAGACCAAGATGCCCTACGAGAACAGTTAGAGGCCAATAACTTAGTCGCGTTTGTCGCAAACGGCAGTATTCTTCCTCGAATTGCAGGTAATTGCGACCTTCCAATGAAAGAAGCCGTTGAGTTTAAAGCCCCTGAATCTCTACAAGTCACTTTACATGCGCCAAACAAGGGCCATGTCACAGGATTAGGAATTCCAAAAGGTATCACACTGATTGTAGGTGGTGGCTTCCACGGTAAATCTACCTTATTAAATGCAATAGAGCGTTCAATTTACGATCATATTCCAGGAGATGGTCGCGAATACATTGTTGCCGATAACAAGGCTATGAAGATTCGTGCCGAAGATGGCCGATGCGTACACCACTTGAACCTGTCAAACTACATCAACCATTTACCGATGGGTAAAGATACGGCGGACTTTTCTACTCAAGACGCATCAGGCTCAACGTCGCAAGCCGCTTGGCTTCAAGAGTCTATTGAAGCGGGTGCAAGCACATTATTGATTGATGAAGATACTTCTGCTACCAACTTCATGATTAGAGATGAGCGTATGCAGGCATTGGTGGCAAAAGGTGATGAGCCAATTACTCCTCTCGTCGACCGCATTGGTCAATTACGAGATGATCTTGATATCTCTACCATTATCGTTATGGGTGGGTCGGGCGACTACTTAGACGTTGCCGATACCGTCATTCAAATGCACGACTACCAAGCCGTTGATGTGACTGAAAAAGCGAAAGAAGTTATCGCTCAGCACCCTACTCAACGCCATAACGAGTCAGAAGAACGTTTACAGACCTTCCCACCTCGAGCACTGAACCGCGTTGCGTTGATGAATATTCTGACTGACGGCAAGTTCCGTGTGAATGCGAAAGGCAAAGAGTCACTTCGATTTGGTAAAGAGTTTACTGATCTTAGCGCTTTGGAACAGATAGAGTCAGCCGATGAAGTCAACACAATTGGCTGGTTATGGTTCCAAATTGCTCAACTTCCAGGTTGGTGTAATCATCCGGCGAAGGAGATTGAAGAAATGCTGTCTGGTGAGTGGCATGCCGCTCTTCCTAAACAAGGCGACTTAGCCAAACCACGCACACTAGACGTTATGGCTGCCCTCAACCGCATGCGAAAATCTCAGTTTAAGTCATCATGCTAGTTTTGATACGCTGACAGAGACAGTTCAATCAAAAGGCAGCTATAGTTAGCTGCCTTCCTTTATCTTTATTCTTAGCGAATCATTCGTTTCTCAGTACATTCCACGCTTCACAAAGAACTCTAAATCTTTCTGCATCGCCATTTTCTCGATCAGGATGCCAACGAAGCGCGAGTTTTCGCCATTGTTTTCTAATTTCCGCAGGCGTAGCGTCAGTGTTAAGTTCAAATAGTGACAGTGCCTTTGTCTTATCTACGCTGGCTACTGACGAACCACCGATGAACTTTTGATAAGTTGTCCAAAATTCATTCAACAGTCGACGCACTTCATCTTCGTCCGCTTCGTAATTGCGCCAATCTAAGTAATACTCACGCAAAGGATCATGAATATCGATCTTATGCCTCAAAGCTTCCATCGAAGACATGAGCTGAATATCCATGGCTTCGACTTGAAGCCAGCTATCCGGATACAGAGTGTCTTGCAGTTGATATAATGCATTCATGATCAGGAAGTTTCTTTTGAATAAATCCTTATCGGGAGAGTCGTCCAGCTTTGAAATATAACCTTGTTCACCCAACGAGCTTGCCAAGGTGTGCACTTTCCAATTAGAGGGCTGTTTTCTCAGAATTTCTAACATTGGCCAAAGCAGCGGATTTTCTATTGCATGAGGCTCAATACTATTGACAGTACGTTGTCCTTCCATTCATCCTCTCTGACACGAGTTTAGGGCCCCATTCACGGCACAAAAAACATAGTTTCCACTTTGTAGCATAAATGCAAAAAGGCCGATAGTCATTCACCATCGGCCTTTGTAAGGAGATCACGTAAAGGTTAAATAACCCCTAGCTCACGTAAACGTTCCATAAGGTAGCTATGTGCAGTGTAGCGCTCAGATAACACCACTTCCGGCTTTGGATGCAGGAACA
The DNA here is from genome assembly GCF_023650755.1 of Vibrio sp. SCSIO 43097. NCBI lineage: Bacteria > Pseudomonadati > Pseudomonadota > Gammaproteobacteria > Vibrionales > Vibrionaceae > Vibrio > Vibrio sp. SCSIO 43097. The sequence continues at coordinate 455,292 of NZ_CP071841.1, forward strand.
ACGGTAATGAGATACGTGACTTTTCTTGACGGCCACCCGTAGGGTTGATTACACGGTGAGTCGTTGAAGGGAAATAACCACCTGACGCTTCTTGAAGCATATCACCAATGTTGATGATTAAGTTCCCGAAGTCACATGGTACATCGATCCAATCACCCTCTTTACTCTTTACTTGCAGTCCAGGTTCATTAGCAGCAGGCAAAACCGTTAACAGGTTAATGTCTTCATGCGCAGCAGCACGAATAGCGCCTGGCTCTTCTTCGCCTGTCATCGGTGGGTAGTGAAGCACGCGTAGTAATGTTTTGTCACTGTTATTGATCATTTCTGACAACGCGATAGAGAACTTCTCTTGAACGTCCTTAGGTGCGTACGCTTCAACCCAGCCTAATAGCTCTTGAGCAAACGCATTGGCACGCTCGTAGTACTCTAAGATTTCAGCTTTAAGCTGCTCTGGGATCTGACCCCAAGGGTAAACATGAAAGTACTCTTTGATGTCTTTCACTTTGTGCCCTTTCGCCACTTCAGACACAGAAGGTGGGAAGTAGCCATCTTGGGTGTCTACGTTAAAGTGAAAATCATTCTTTTGTTCTGAACAGAAAAACTCATGCCAGTTTTTGTAAATTGACTCTACAAGCTCTTGTGGAATCGGGTGGTTTTTCAACACACCGAACCCCGTTTCGCGTAGAGAGGTAACGAACTGTTGAGCAGCATCGTCAGCAAGATAATCGACAGTTTCCAGTTTCATGGCTTTACTTCTTTTTTATTAGACTGAATCATGGATTCTATGGATGGGCATGTTGTAAATCAAACTTTAATGAAAAGTGCACGCGCAAACGTTTTAATGTTGAGCAGTTTGCCAATAAATCAACATTTTCAGTGATCAAAAAACCCATTAAAATATCAATTGCACACCGTTCAATTAAGTGCAATCATTAACACAATCTATGGAGTCCCACTGTAAGATAAATTGAAGGATCAAATAACTCTATGAAAAGCACCTCGACACTCTTAGGATTAACGATTTTTTATGCCATCGTGTTTTTATTTTCTGCGTTGGAACCTAACTCACGCGCAGTTTGGTTTGCGGAGATTATCCCGGCGATTGGTATTCTTGTTGCTATTTGGGCGATTTCGATTCGCTATCAGTTCAGTAATACGGCTTACTTTTTAATGTTCATCTGGCTCTGTTTGCACACTATCGGTGCGAAATATACGTTCTCCGAAGTGCCGTTTGACTGGTTTAACGACATGATTGGTTCAGAGCGAAATAATTTTGATCGCGTTGCGCACTTTTCAATTGGCCTTTACGCATATCCGATCGCTGAATACTTGATAAACAAAAAACGGTTCAACAAAGCGTTCTCTTGCTGGTTTGCTTTGTTTGCTATCATGTCACTTGCTGCTGGCTATGAGATTATCGAATGGTGGTATGCGGAGTTGGCTGGTGGCGATGAGGGAATTGCCTTTCTGGGCTCGCAAGGTGACATATGGGACGCCCAGAAAGATATGTTGTGCGATACCGTTGGTGCAGTGTTGTCGTTATTCTTAATGTCGGCTCAACGTCGATTCTCTCAACCATTCTAAATAAGGGTTAAACCCATCAACAATTGGAACCTGTACGATTTGAGCGACCTCGTATTCGTGCAGGTTTTCTATTTTCTCTTCCACCAATTCATAAAGTTCTCGACGAGTTTTGATCACCAGCAACCATTCGTTGTCAGTACAAATCTCCCCTTTCCACACATAGTGACTTTCAATAGGCATCGTTTGAATACACGCGGCTAATTGAGCATCTAGCAAACCTTTAATGATCTGATCTCGATTTTTTTCATTACTGGTTGTACTTAAAACCATGCAATAGTCATGTTTCATACTCATTTTCTAGCCCTTTATTATTTCATCGTCACTTTGCCGCCAATCATTTTGTAAGCGGGGGTTCCTCTTACTAAAGTATCTCTTGCAAACTCTTGTCCGCAAGCGGGGCAAATACATGGGGTTTGTGTGAAATCGTCAACAATGCGCTCTTTGAAGCATTTAACCAGTGCGCCTTTCCCGCCTTTACGGTACTTAAATAGTTGAGTTTTACATTTAGAGCAAAAGATATCGACGGTTTTCGTCGGTTGTTTTTTATTCGGTTTCGCCATGGTTACTTTCTATATCCGGTTTGACCCATACATTATTAAAATCAAACCAACCTAAGGCATTACACTTTGCATTTTGTAACGCACCGCTGTGGTCTTTATTCACGCCTAGCCAGCAGTGAAACATAGGAATCACCTGACAGCTTTTTACTAACTGTCGTCCTAGCTCACGCGCAGGAAAGTCTGTGTGCATGCCGGCACGCCATTGATCGACAAGTTTAGCCCATTCACTAAAATCGTAACCTGAACTGAACTTCTCAATATCACTGTAATCCAGGAGCCAGCCCGCCAACGCGTCATTTCGGTTCGTTGCAATGCCCATAGCTTTCACCCAGATATCCACTTCCCCAGGCGCGGGCGGTTGAGAATCATAACGAATAAACTCAACCTCTATACCGTGCGGTTTTAAGAGTGTCTTGATGGCCTTGGCAACTACTGGAAACATCGGATGCTTTTTCTGATACGCTACGGAAATTACCTTATTAGCCTGTGGTACGCTGCCCGCTTCCGCTGGCCTGAGATCAATCCAACCGGGCTTAAGGCCAAAGGCTTGCAATACTCCCAGTTCCATCACTTTATCTTGTGGAACATGCGCGTAAATCTGGTGACTGTTGAGGGTTTGCGAGAGGAACTCTGCCCAACGTGGATCTTTTGCAATTCCGGTGTTTTTGTTTAGTAATAGGAATGTACAGCCAGGGTCCAGCTCGACTTCATCGGATGAACCTTGTTTATCCATCTTCGGCTTTGACAGGCTTGGATAAACCATTGAAGAATAGGCTTCATCGATTACCCACACCTCCACTTGGTCAAGTAAAGGGCGAAAACCAAAGTAGCCATCAAAAGCAGTCAAAATAAGACGCTTATCATCATTCATTTTAACTTGGAACGGCCCTGTCCCTATCGGTTGTCTATCGAAGCTTTCAGAACGCAAAGCACTCGGTAGCAAAATTTTTGCTTGCGACTCACTCAGAGCCAGAGGAAGGTAGCGATCAGGACGGACGAGCTCAATATCAACGGTCCACTCTTGTGGTGAAGACACCCGCTTTATGTGAGAAAACAAGTTCAAGCTATTTAACGCAAGCACACTTTCAAGAACACAACTAGTTGTTAACGGTTCACCGTTATGAAAGCGTACTCCACGACGAAGATAAAAACGCCAATGTGTATCAGAAATTGCTTCCCACGTGTGGGCTAAATCTGGTTGAAGTTGTTCATTTTCATCAAGGCGAGTGAGTCCGCTAAAAATTTGTCTGGCGATGTGCTGTTCAGAACGCCGCATCGGTTTCTGCGGGTTTAACATCGACAATGGTCGATAATAAGGCAAACGCACGACCTGCTCGCCCTGTCGATGTTGAAGCCCTAGATAACCTTGGATAACCTGCGTCAATCGTGCCGCATCGTTATCAAGCGCATCTAGAGCCTGACCGATTTTCCCTTCATCGAGATAACGCCTGGCGAGGTTTTCGCTGACGTCGCTTCGATTACGTTTAAAAACGAGTTTCGAAAGCTTTCCTCGACCCGCTGCCGGATGCCACTCAATCCAGCCCTCTTCTTCAAGTTTATTTAGAACAATACGAGCATTACGACGTGTACAAAACAACGCTTCGGTGATGTCTTCGAGCTGAACGTCCGTATCGTGACCGGAAAATTTTTCAAACAGTGTTTCGAACTGAACACGTAAACGAGGGCTACTCATAAAGAGGAAATTCTTATCTTGTTGTCGATAAGCTAAGTTTCCTCATTTTTACCAAAAAGTGCAAACATCACACTATAGATTATTGAATATCGATACCAATTTCTCGCGAAAGTTCAGCCAGTTGTTCCTCGTTGTCCAGCTTGATAGACCATTTGCACTCTGCTCCATGAGATAAAACAACGTTCGCTCCTCTACCCAGCAACTGAATTGCATCGGTTTGCGCTTGCAAGGTTACCATTGCACTACCGGAGAGCTTAATCACTATTTCACGCTGGGTTGCAATGATTTTTCCTAATGAAAACTCAATCACCATCTTAGTTTATACCGACTTTGTTTTGTGTTGTTTCACAGCGATGGTCAAGCGACTGGTACACACTAAACGGCCTCGCTCATCAGTGATATCGATTTGCCACACTTGCGTTGAAATACCCAGATGAAGCGGTTTTGCCGTACCAATCACATGACCACTTCGCATGGCTCGCACATGGTTCGCGTTAATATCTAAACCGACGCAGTAGCTGCCTTCATCGACAGAGAAGTTTGCAGCCAATGAGCCTAATGTTTCTGCGAGCACGACTGATGCACCACCGTGAAGCATTCCTAAAGGTTGATGAGTAAAGCTGCATACGGGCATGGTTGCTGTAAGGGAGTCGTCAGTGAAATCTGTATATTTAATTTGTAGGTGCTCGATCAGGGTATTTTTTGACGTGGCATTCAGAATCTCTATGCTTACGGGCTTTTTCCATATACTCATTGTTTTACTCTTAGTTTCACAAACTGGTTTGTTAGGTTGTAACGATGTGCTAGGAAGCTAGCATAGACGCTACTTGGGCATAACTTCAAGACGTAACATCTCACCCTCTTTATTAATCAGATGAATAACTTGATCCATGCATCATGTTACTATTTGGGTATATACTATTGCTTCAAAACAAAAAATTAAATGGAGCCTGTTATGAAGGTATGGATGAAAGCCTCTGCTCTTTTAACTATCGCGGGTTTAACAGCGTGTAGCGCATCACCGACGGGTCGCAACCAGATCCTGATGTTTTCAGATCAGGAAATGTCATCGCTTGGCGCTAAATCTTTCGAACAAATGAAGAAAGATATCCCAATCAGCAAAGATCGCAAAACGAATGCCTACGTTCAATGCGTTGCCAAACACATCACTGACACCATTCCCGCTCAATCTGGATTTAAAGACTGGGAAGTCGTTGTTTTTGATAGTGAACAAGTCAATGCGTTTGCTCTACCAGGTGGGAAGATCGGCGTGTATACCGGGCTTTTAGATGTCGCGAAAAACCAAGATCAGTTGGCAACAGTTATTGGTCACGAAGTCGCTCACGTCCTCGCTGACCACAGTAATGAACGTCTTTCACAAAGTCAGTTAGCAAATGCCGGGTTGTCTCTAGCAAACGTTGCCATTGGAGCTTCCGAGTACAAACAGTATCAACAAATGACGATGGCGGCACTTGGTGTCGGTGTCCAATACGGTGTTATTTTGCCATACGGTCGTACTCAGGAATCTGAGGCTGATATTGTCGGGCTGGAATTCATGGCAAAAGCAGGTTTCGACCCACGTCAAAGTGTCGATTTATGGAAAAATATGAGTGCTGCATCAGGTGGTTCTCAACCACCTGAATTCTTCTCAACCCACCCATCGCACAGTACGCGCATTAAAGATTTACAAGCAACCATAAATAAGCTGCCTGCGTATAACGCGAAAGCACCAAGATGTGGCTAATTCATTGCTACTATCGTCTACTACTTAAGCTTGCCAAATAAAAAAGCTCCCTAGGGAGCTTTTAATGATTCTAATCAAGTGCCCAATATCTGTAGCGGCAAACTTAACAAACTATCTCCGAGAGTGGCAAAATACCAGATGATAGAAACAAAACCTCCGACAGAGACCAAGTACCAAGCCAGTGAGAATAGCTGCCCATAACGGGTTAATGGCAATAAATGGCTTTGATGTCGAGCTCTCCATTCCATCACCACTTCCAACATTCCCATTAACAATAAAAACCCTAGCAACGTCAGACCGAAATAGTAACTGATAAAAATGCCTAATAAAGCGGTCGCAATACTGCCAACTAACCCGACCCAAGTATTCATTGAGAAGGTAATACTTTTGAGCACATGGCCACCATCTAATGGTAAAATAGGCAGCAGATTAAATAGGTTTAGCAAGGCGTTAAACACGGCAAGCCCAGCGAAGATCACCTCACCAGTCATCCAATAAAGCAAAGTAAAAACAATACTAAGTACTAAACCGAAAAATGGTCCCATGATTGAGATAACCACATCCTGCCAGCGCGTGTTTATCTTTTCGTCACTTAACGCCAAACCACCTAGGAATGGAATCAAATAGATTCCTTTGGTCTTCATTCCAAAATACTTCATCGCTCTAATGTGACCATATTCATGAAAAACCAAACAAGCGATCAACGCTAGCGCGAACTCGATGGAAAATAGCCAAGAATATGCAGCGAGACTTGCAGACGCTAACGCCACTTTAATAACTTTCGCACTTTTAAGTGCTTTCATCCCAAGAGATACGAGGCCTATTACACTTAAACGCTTTTCGGATGGTGGCGTAACTTCTGGCACTTGGCGCTCGATGTCTTTTTCATTTCGACAACCTTCATTGATGAGCTCACCGTTAATTGTGACCTTGTAACTCAATTCAAACGGTTGCCATGTTAAAGAACACTCTAAATGACAGTTCAGGATTTCCTCACCCGCAGAGAGCTTAAACTGGTGTAGACAAGTCTCTGCGGTATTGTCACAGGCATCGATTTGAGACACCAACGTATTATCCCAATATAACTGCTGCCACCCAGCCATCGATCCTTCGAGCCTTAGCGAACGACCTAAAAATTCAACATTCAGTAATTCCAATGCGGTTCCTATTGCGTCTATTGAATAACTACATAGCGAGCGCGAATTATGCCTGTGAAGTGAAGAAACAGCAAAGCGAGCGCGAATTATGCCTGTGAAGTGAAGAAACAGCAAAGCGAGCTATCTCTTGATTTGATCGTTATTTAACTATAAAGCTCGCAAAACAATTCTGGTCGTACCATTCTCTTCAAAAATATAACGATAATACATGCCCTTACAAGCCATCGTTTGACCTATGCATCATATTTAAAACGCAAAATACGCTCAAACTTTGACAAGTTATTAAACATACAATTAACATTACATTTACATCACCGTTGTATTTCGCGTATTAACAATTGGTGTAAGTACCACACAACAATTACAAGGACTTCGGTCCAGCATTATGACACCCTAGGAGGGTCAAGGATGAACAAGAAGCACTGCTCTCTGCTTACAATTTCAATATTGTTTGCGTGTAATGCCCACTCAGCGGGCTTCCAGGTAGCTGAACATTCGGCATCTGGTCTTGGTCGAGCATTTTCAGGTGAAGGGGCTGTCGCAGATAATGCCAGCGTCCTTGCTCGTAACCCTGCAGCAATGACACTTTTCAAAGAAGCTCAATTTTCGGGCGCGTTATCTATCATCGACCCTGAAGTCGATGTGTACGACACTGTAAACAATGAACACGCGAAAGATGTCGCCCCTTTACAGCTCGTGCCAGCAGGTTATTACATCAGCCCTATCAATGATAACTGGGCTTGGGGCATCGGTATGTTCACAACATACGGTGTTGCCACTGACTATCCAAATGATATTTCCGCAGGTGATATGGCGGGTGACACTTCCCTACTTTCAGTAAACATCAACCCTAATGTCGCTTACCGTATCAACGAGTCTTTCAGTGTCGGTGGTGGTATCAACCTAGTATACGCTGAAGCAGAGCTGACTCGCCACAAAGGCGCACTCGCCGGTATTTTAGGTGGTAATAAGTCCGATAACCTTGTCGGCATGGAAGGTGAAACTTTCGCTTGGGGTTGGAATGTCGGCGCTTTATTTGAGCTAAATGAAAACAACCGTTTTGGCTTTGGCTACCGCTCTAAGGTTGATCTAGATTTTGATGACGGTGAGTTTAGTAGTTACGACTCTGGTCGAGCTTCATCACCAAAAGTTGATGGCCGTTTAAAAATCTCTCTCCCTTCAATTATCGAATTATCGGCTTTCCATCAACTGAATGAACAATGGGCTGTACATTACGGCTGGCAACAAACCGACTGGAGCACATTTAAAGAACTAAAAGCGACCAGTAACGAATGTAATGACGGAGTATGTTTCTTTAAACCTGAGAAATATGAAGACAACAATCGCTACTCCATTGGTGCAACTTACATACTTAATACAGACTGGACATTCCGTGCAGGCTTTGCGTACGACGAACAAGCAGGTGAAGCGACATTGAGTATCCCTGACAGTGACCGTTTTTGGTACAGCGCGGGCCTAACTTACGCAATGAGTGAGAATTTAACTTTCGATGCAGGCTTTGCACTTGTTAAGAGTAAATCAGGCTCTTTCACTGAGACAAATGCTCTGGGTGAAGAGATTAAGTTTGACTCAGAAGGTACTGCTTACATCAGCGCGGTACAGATGAACTACACCTTCAAATAATGGGATTACGGAGTAAACCAATGAAACACACGTTTAAATTATCAATGCTTTGTTCTGCAATCCTTCTTGCTGGTTGTGGTGATGATACCTCCAGTTCTGGTACTTCCGACAAAGTTCAATTTGAAGATGAAGTCCAAGCATTGCTTGATCGCGAAACATCCATCAGTTTTACGCTTCAAGGAGCGAACGCAGATGTACCGGCACCGTCTTACTTATTAATGGACACAAGCGATGGTACGCTTGGTCTGCCAACTGATGGCGATGATGCTTTAACCAACCCTAGAGCCTCAATGAACACGATGGATGGATGGTCAACGTCTATGCCAATCGTTCTTAACTTCAACGGAGACGGTTTTGCAACGGGCATGCTGTCGTCTGGTGTTAAAGTCATCAAGATTAATCAACGCTTAACCGAGTGGGACCGCAAATCTAACCCAATCGAAGAAGAGCTTGTTCAGAACCAAGACTACGTAGTTCAAGCAAAAGGTAACTCTCTATACATCCAGTTCTTGGCTGCACTTGATGAGTCAAGCGAGTACATTTTTGCGGTCACACAAGATGTTACTGACGTAAATGGTGAGCCAATTGGTACATCTGCAAGCTATGCAACTGGTAAATCGAAAGAGATCGTTTATGAAACTGGCGACCTTGCTTCTGTTCAAGCAGTCACTCAGGCGGTTGAAGGAATTTTTGGTATTGCCAAAGTAAACCCTGCAGACATCGTTTATTCTTCATGGTTCAGCACCCAGTCAGTAGGTGATACGTTAGCGGCAGTCAAAGGAGTAACCGCTACTGGTTTTTCTACTGGCGCAAACACACTAAATACCGTTTACAAAAATGACTCAAACGAAGGTTCAGTTGACTTATCAACGGCCTACACAATAACGCTCGGTGAAACCCAAGACTTTAGCACTGCGCTAGACTCTGACGATGACTTTAGTAAATACATTAGCGATCTAGACGCAGCTAAAACGGCAATTAAAGGCCTTTACATGCAATCAGGTGCCGATGTAAGCGTGACACAAGGTGTGGTAAGACTGCCTCATTACTTGGAAAAAGGCGCAAGCTGGAACATGCAACCAATGGTATCTGCGATGCCAAGCCTAGCGAAGCTAAGCGCAGCATTAGCGGATCCGAACGAGCAAGCAAACATGGTTCAGCAGCTATCAACAGGCGTTTTTGCAAATGATCCTGTTGATGTGACAAAGCTTGCTACAGATCCTACAGAGCAGCTAAAACTTGTTGGAGCTAAGCTTACTCTTACCGATGGTACCCAGCTTGATAGTGAGCGTATTATTACTCGCTACTCGCCTGTTCCCGTAGTGAAATCGGTTGAAGATGTCGAAGTACTGGTCTTCACACCTAAATCTGGCGTCGCGACAGACGTTGTGATTTATCAACACGGCATCACCTCAGCGAAAGAGAATGCGTACGCGTTCGCGTTCAATATGGTAAAAGCAGGTGTGGCAGTTATCGCTATTGACTTACCTATTCATGGTACGCGCAGCTTAGATGAACAACGTTCCGCAAATGCGAATGTACTGGCTTATCTAAATCTTTCCAACTTAGCCGTTGCGCGTGACAACCTACGTCAGAGTGTTCTGGATGTGTTAGGTTTGCGCGCTAGCTTAGTAGTATCTGCTCAAGGCGGTCTTTTAGCTGGAGGTCCTCTGCAAGGCTTCAACCCAATGACGGGTTCAAAAGTCAAAATGCTAGGTCATTCACTTGGCGGTATTGTAGCTACATCTGCCGTCGCAGCAGCAAACAATACACTGGGCAGCCCTTCTGCGGATGCGCTGTACACCTTTAGTTCTGCATCAGTACAGAACTCTGGTGGACAAATTGGTAATTTGTTACTGGGTTCAGACAATTACGGCCCTCAGATCAAACATAACCTCGCTTATGCAGCATCAAAAGACTATGCGAATTACGCTGATGCATCATGTGCGGATCTAGAAGATAAAACATGTTACGAAGCTTTTGAGGCTGCGGCAACGGAAGCTCAAGTAGCAGCGCTAGAAGCAGGTTTTTCACAATTTATCTATGCAGCACAGACTACACTAGACACTGTCGATCCGTTCACAAACGCTTCAGATTTAGTGGCATCTGGTTCGCTAACGACACCATTCTTTATGACAGAAGTGGATGGCGATAGCACAGTACCAAACAGCGTTCCAAATGCACCATTCGCGGGTACTGAACCGCTCGCTAATAAGCTAGGGTTGAAGACTGTGAACAGTACGGACACTACTGTGAATGCAACTGCGAGCTTTGTACAGTTTAATGCTACTGCATCGCACAGTACTTTTGCTTCGCCAAATGGCACTCTGTCTGATATTGATCATCATGTAGAGATGCAGATGGAAAACACTGACTTCTTGATGGATGAAACACTAACAGGTGTCACTAACACTTCTGTTTTGAAGTAATCGTAACGCCCTTCCTACCAAAGCCCAGTTTCTACTGGGCTTTTTCATTTCAATTGTATTCAAACCCACTCATATTTCCTCTGCTATAGTTAAAACGATGTCTTTGCCTAACTCACTTGTTTAAAAGGAAAACTCTATGCGCGTATTGACTGTTATTGCCACTGTATTACTTCTTGCTGCATGCGGAAGTAGCCAATATCTGATGTCGACAAATGAAGGGAAAATTATTACCTCTTACGGTAAACCAGACCTGAACGAGGAAACGGGTATGTACGAGTATGAAGACATGGATGGTAAAGAAATGAGTATTTCAAAAGAGCAAATTGTCCAGATTGTCGAACGTTAACGACAGGCCCTCTGTAAATTAGAGGGCTATGTTCTAGCCACCCTCTCTCTACATTTACCTCTTTTAGGCTTGTAATCGTTGTAGAAATTGACACAACTAATTCATAAGCCAAAACAATTAATAGTGTCTTTTATACTTCCGTATTATTTATTTAGCGAATATTTTACATCTTCACCTTAATCAGGTTGGAGTATTGTAAAATCTAATCTTTAATTCGCTAACACCCTTTTATTTCTCAGGATAAAGTGGATAATACCGCCACAAAATAACATTACTAAGGTGAGTCCTTATGTCTATTGAAGCTACTCTGCTTGCGCGCTGCGAGTCAAAATGTGAACTGTGTTCTTCTGAATCTCAACTAACTGCATACGCTGTCCCACCTCACGGTAATGTGACGGTTGATACTGCCATCATGGTTTGTGATAAGTGTCTGGGTGAGATCGATGAGCCAAAAGACATTAACCACTGGCGTTGTCTAAACGAAAGTATGTGGAGCCAGGTTCCTGCTGTACAAGTGACTGCATGGCGCCAACTCACTCGCCTAAACACAGAAAGCTGGGCTCAAGATGCTCTTGACATGATGTACATGGAAGAAGAGCAAATGAACTGGGCAATGAAAGGGATGTCTGCTGACGATAAAACGGTTGACTGTAACGGCACTGAACTTAAGAAAGGTGACGATGTAACAGTAATTAAAGACCTACCAGTAAAAGGCACTAACCAAGTAATCAAACAAGGTACCGTGATTCGTGGTATTAGCCTTGGCGATGATCCAAAGCTAGTTTCGGGTAAGGCAAATGGTGGTCAGTCGATGTACGTGATCGCAGAATACTGCCGCAAGAAGTAATATCGCACTTCAGTCATGTCAAAACGGGGCACCAATGGTGCCCCGTTTTTCTATACAACACTTAATCTACTATCATGTCTACCTCCTCTAGAGTGTTTCTTTTCTAGGGCGTAGGTTGAGTAGGCATGTTTTACAAATAAAAAAAATACCGGCTCATAGGCCGGTATTTCTTACACTATTTCAATATCAACGGTACATACCGATGTCTTTTTGAATATGTGCTGACAAGTCTTCTGCGTAGTAACTGCGTGGCGCAGTGTTATCTACAAATAGAATGTCCAGTAAGTGAGCAATCAGTCCTTTGAAGTTAACCGCGTAGGTTTTCTTATCCATAGAGGTTGGTAAAGCTACATTTGTCATTTGCATTGCTTGTGCCATGATTGCCTCTCTTTAAAAGCAGTAGTCTGTTTAGTTGGTTGTATATTAGTCAGTTTCTTATTGTTTAAGAAATGACAAATTTTACCCATTCAAATTAGAATTTCTAATAAAACAAACTCATTACAAAACTCAAAAATACAAATGAATAATAACGGCATAAATAATCACAATTGCTGTAATTACATTGAATAACTGAACATTACCTGCATAATTGCCCCTTAAGAAACAACATATATTTAACAATATTTTTCGTTATTTCTTTTGATTTTAGTGCTTACTTTATATTTTTTGATTAGTAATATTAACGCTAGTTTGACGCTTCGCTTTATTTTTTAGAAGTGATGCCACCACTGCCGATGTCATCACAACAACTAAAAATGTGAGAGACCATGTTGTAGGAATCTCATATTCTGTTCCAACCAATAGCATTTTTACCCCGATAAACATCATGATTACTGATAATGCTGGTTTTAAGTATACAAACTTGTCTAACATTGCTTGAAGAACAAAGTACAGCGATCGCAAACCCAGTAATGCAAATACGTTCGCGGCTAAGACTAAAAATGGCTCTCGTGTTACCGCGAATATAGCTGGTATAGAATCCAACGCAAACATAACGTCCATTACTGCAATGACACCAACAACGATCAGCATCGGTGTTGCCACCCACTTACCAGCTTGCTTTAAGATTAAGTGATTTCCTTGGTAGTCATCTGTAACTGGCAATACCTTTCGAATCAACTGCTCCGGATATGGATTAACCTCTTCTGCTTCGCCTTTGTCGCGAGCTAGCTTAACACCCGTCCAAATAAGGAAAGCAGCAAATAAGTACAATACCCAGTGATACTGTGAAAGTAACTGAGCACCAACCGCAATCATGACAGCGCGTAAAACTAGCGCACCTATCACCCCCCAAAGCAATGCTCTCGGACGCAAATGCTCCGGCACACTGTATTGTGCAAAGATGATGGCAAACACAAACAAGTTATCCACGCTTAGCGACTTCTCTAGTAAGTAACCAGTTAAGAATGAAATCGTTGCTTTGTCGTTCGTATAAGCGCTATGTGGCGCGTAAAAGTCCCAGAATAAATAAATAGAACCTGCAAAAACAAAGGCAAGCAAGAACCAAAAAACACTCCAAACGATGGCTTTTTTCATCGTGATAGCGCCACCACGTGTTTGATAGATATCAAGCGTAACAAGAACAAGGGTAAATAAACCAAAAGCACCATACATCGCTAATGATTCTTGAAGAGGCACCGATTGGCTCAATTGGGTGGTATTTTCGATAAGAGACATATTTCCTCCCATGGCGGAAGGACTTCGTTGGGTGACCTTCCGCAGACAATAACAACCAACAGCCACATAACGATTATGTGCTGCTAGTCAATGAATGCGTTGGTCTCGTTGAAGTGTTGACGTGAATGAACCACGTAACACCTTTACTTACCGGATAAGCTGATGCTTAACGAGATGACGATAAGTAAACTTGCGCTAACTACTCCCCAAACGCCGACATAATAACGCCGAGCGTCAGGCTTTCCAACAAAAAAACCTTGTCTTATCGAAATAAAATTCTTATCAAAAATCAGGAAGCACTATAAAAAGAAAGAAATGGATTCAACCACCTGAACTATAGTAAACAGACAAAAAGCAGCAAATGGCTCAAGACAAACTCTTCATTAGTTAGGGCCCTAACGGGGAAGATAGATACAAAAAAGGAGCATTACTGCTCCCTTTTGTAACATCCACATTCTTAGCAATTCAAAAGCCGCTTAGAGGCACAAAGTAGACCAGTGTTGACCAAATTGCGATCCAGGCAACCACGACTGCCGTATCTGCCCAATCTTTATTCCACATACTGCCATCCTCATCAACCCATGTAGTAAGTGGAGAGCAGCAAAATCAATACCAGTATCTATTATCGACGTCGCTTTGTGTAAAGTTTGTGACTTTGATTCAAACAGTTTGGCTCATCGGTCAGGAGTTCAATAAAACAATCAGCCATGGACAAACTGGTCACACGCCCTTCTCCTTTCATCTCCTGCAATGCGTCGTACCCCTCTTTCCCTTTCATCGTATAGGCAGAAGAAGTCCCTCGATACCAAACATCATCTTGAACACCAACCCATTGTTTGCCATCAAAAATCACTAATGATTGAACTCTTTCACCTTTTGGGGCATCTGCGTGGTACTCGAAGTTTAAATTGTAAGTGTACGGATAACTGCCAGATCCAGTGCCTTCTACGCCATTGTTGAGTGCATTATTTATCGCGCCTTCAAGTGCACGGCGAATAGCGCTGCCTTTTACATCGTAAAAGCCGATAGGAACGGCAAAAGGCAACAGCCGTCCGGCAATGTCTGCCACTGTGATGTTGCCAGGGTTCAAAGAGGTTCGCACGCCACCCGCATTATGAATTGCAAATTGAACGTCATATCCACGTTTGTTTAAACAGTGCAGAAATGATCGGGCAACGGAGGAAGCTAACTCACTCTCACCAAATTCATCGGGAATTCTCACATGACGCTTTTTGGTGTCAACACTAGCAATGACTTGTGACTGTAACTGCCTGACCTGAGGAATATATTTATCGCTCAGGATCGCTTGAGTTTCCGGGTGTTTCTTACAAACCACGACATTCGGTTGACCATGGATGAAGTCGCACGCGGTTTCGAATACACCTTGGTCGAGCTGTTGGTTTAGCGTCGAGTCCCAAAAAATACGTCGGCCAAGCAACAGTTCATTTTGTCCACTCAACATCGTTGCTTTACCGTGTTCATCAAACTCAATGACGCAGTGCCCCATTGTCAAAGCATGGAAACCCGCTTGCACCACATAGGTATCATTAATTTTGATACCGTAGGGATCGTCTTGTCCTAACCCTATTGATGAAAAATCACCTTGCAACCGGTGGCTGTGTCCACCAACAATTATACCAATACCTGAGACTTGCTCAGCTAACTCTAAATCACCTTCATAACCTAAGTGGCTCAGAAGAATAATATTTTTTATACCTGATGAATGGATTTGTTTTACGGTCGCCTTGGCGGTTTCAATTGCTGAGTGAAAAGGCGTGTCTGCATCAGGGTTTGCGATGTCGCTCATTTTATCTATGGATAATCCGAAAATCGCGACCCGCTCACCATGGAATTCTTTAACAATGTATTGAGCGCTCTGTGTATCCGGTTGGTAACTATATACATCCTTGCAATCACTGATACGGTGAGGTTTTTTAAGTGATTCATTGGATAAATCCCAGTTGCCAGCAAGCAATGGGAACTGAGTACGTTGGCAAAACAATGCAACTGGCTCATTCCCCATATCTAATTCATGGTTACCTAACGCCATTGCATCAATCTTTAATGCGTTCAATAAGTCGGCATTGGCTTTGCCTTTAAATAATGAGAAATACAGCGTACCTTGGAAGCAATCTCCGGCATGGAGGAACAACATCCCATGACCTTGGCGCTGAGCATCATCTCTTAACTGCTCGACTCGGGTTGCGATACGAGAAAAGCCGCCAGCACTGACATAGGGCTCTAGCGTGAGTTCATTGTTTATCTTAAGCTTTAACTGTAATGACGTTGGTTCAAAGTAGGAATGTGTGTCATTGATGTGTGCCAGTTTGATTCTCACTGGCTTATGATTGTTATTCATCTTCATCTTCTCTTTTTTCATTCCTTATAATAATAAGAAGTGAATCATGACAGAATCATGAATTTTATGAAACTGCGATTTAGGATTTCATGTTTAAGTGATCACGATGCTGTGCCCCGGCTTTGAAAGCAAGCCTCGCTTGTAACGGTCTCTATTCAGTAAGAGGCTCTCGTAATTTTGTGAACTGAGCTTAACTCAAAAATTTCGAATTCATATATGCTTAGGAGTAGCAAAATAACTCTCGATAATTCAAATAATTGCAAGGAGGATTGAGATGAGACTAGAACGCATCGAAATCTCCGGGTTTAGAGGCATCAAACGCCTTTCACTCTCTTTTGACGAACTCACCACGCTTATCGGTGAAAACACGTGGGGCAAATCATCATTACTCGATGCCCTTTCCATCGCATTACCTGCCAATGGCTCATTGTATCAATTCAAACTGAAAGATTTTCACGTTGACTACTCAATTTCTCATCCACAAACACAACACTTACAGATCATTGTTTGTTTTAAAGCACAGGATAAAAACGAAGTAAAAGCGGGACGCTACAGACGCATAAAGCCTACATGGTGCACCAACGAAGATGGTGAGCAAGTCATTTACTATCGTATTAGTGCGTCTCGCGATGAGCACGGCATTAATACAGAGTACGCGTTTTTGGAGCATAACGGCAAACCCAAAAAACTTCACCACTCAGAGAAACTCGCTATTGAGTTAATGACACTTCATCCTGTAATCCGACTACGCGACTCCCGACGCTTCCCAGATTTAAACCATGTCAACGGCGATGGTAAAAATGCTCGGATTGAAAAACGAATCAACAACACCTGTCGACGCTTATTGGCTATGCCTGGCCATGTGAATAAAGGTGAGATTCGTAGTAGCCTCGACTCAATGCAAACGCTTGTTGAACACTATTTTGCATTCAGAAGTGTCAGTAAAGGTAACCCACGCAAACCTCGTGATGGTCTTTTCTATACAAGCCCTTCCTCTGATAAAGGTTTGAGTCAGTTCTTGAAAGAAACCAATGACAAACAAAGCCGCTTGCTCTTAATGGGGTTACTCAATGCCTATCTTCAAGCTAAAGGCCCCACCGATTTAAGGCGCTGTGCGAGACCAATACTGATCATTGAAGATCCAGAAGGTCGACTGCATCCAACTCATCTAGCGAGAGCGTGGTCCTTATTGCAATTGTTGCCAATGCAAAAGATATTAACCACCAACAGTGGCACGTTACTCGGTTCTGTTCCACTGTATTCAATTCGACGTTTAATTCGGCTATCAGACAGAACCATCGCTAAGAGTTTAAACTCAACAAAGTTTGGTCGAGACGAGTTGCGCCGAATTGGTTTCCATATTCGTTTTCATCGTTCAGGAGCATTATTTGCGCGGTGCTGGTTACTTGTTGAAGGCGAAACCGAAGTTTGGCTTTTTCATGAACTGGCTCGTCAATGCGGGTATGACTTGGCTGCCGAAGGGGTTCAAATCGTTGAGTTTGCTCAATCAGGTCTAAAATCACTCATCAAAGTAGCAAAAGAGTTTGGTATTGATTGGCATGTCGTTACCGATGGCGACCCAGCAGGGAAAAAGTACGCGCATGCAGTGCGAGCACAGCTCGACCATGATCAGGAAAGGCATCGACTTACGGAGTTACCCGACCGAGACATCGAGCACTTTCTGTACAACAATGGTTTTGAACTTTTCTTTAAGGACATCATCAAAGTTCCTCATGACCACCCTATCCCTGCTAAAAAAGTCGTAAATCGTGTTTTGAAAAAACATGCAAAACCGGACTTAGCTTTGGCTATTGTTTCTCATTGTGAAGAGAAAGGCATGGAGTGTATTCCTGTTCTTCTGCGCTGGACACTTAAACGCGTTGTTACCATGGCCAACGGCAATACATGAGTTAGACGTATTTTACACTCAGCGTATTGTCTTGTAATACAAAAAAAGCACACCAATTTGGTGTGCTTGTATCAAACATCATTAATTTTGATTAAGGGTATTGAGAGGGATAAAACTCAATACACAGTGGATACCAATAAGATCGGGGGTTCACTACTGTGCTTGCTCAGCAAGCGAAGAAGAAGTAGCGGTTGATTTCGTATGCAACCATAGCCCTGTCGCTTTCATTAGATAGCCAAACACACCACCTAGCAACAACGATGGAATGACAAGTTGCCAGTTTCCGTCAGCCGCAAATGTTGCGCATGAACCAATAAAAGTACCAGGGATGTACGCGAGCCAAGCCTGTTTAGCTTGAATACACATGAAGAATGCCACAATAGCGGTAATCACATAGCCAATAATTTCCAACCCCACGTAAGTGGAACCGTGAATAATTACCATTGCCCAGAATACGCCTGTCATATTGGTGATTAAGCTGATGCCTAGTCCTTTCAATCCGCTCGTTGGCGCTGCAAAGTAGCTCGTGCAACCTAAAAAACCAGCCCAAGAAAGCAAACCTAAAGAGATGGCGATCCAACCCCATACGCCAGATAAAATTCCAGTAGTGATAGAAATAGCTAAAAGTGTCGTCATGGTAGTCATACCTACTCGGCTATTATCGTACCTATATGGTTCAATAACTGCCTTCATACATTGAAATCAAGGACACATGTTAGATACATCAGCTCAGCTTATCGGTGATACTGATCACAATAAGATATTATTATTTTCACAATTTACATTAAAAGTTTGACGCAACCGATAAATCAACAGATTTGGGGAATAAACCCAACTCATCTCGTAGGCATGTTTAATCAACCTTTAAAGAACTGAAGGCTTCCCTTTCATCATTCGCAGCCCCTCTCTTTTAATGCAGTCGACTAATGGGTTTTCTGCCATATCTGAGCGCCATATAAATGAAAGCGTCCTTTCCATTTTTAACTCAGGTACATTTAATGCCACAAGATGACCTGCTTCTATATATCGCTCTACATCTAAATACGGTAAGCAAGTAAGGTACTGACCATTAGCAACTAAACTACGTAACACCGGAACGTGTTCATACTCGCGCCACACATCCAAATCTTCAATAAGGTGGTGAATGGAACTATCAAATGTTTTTCGTGTGCCAGAGCCATGCTCTCTTAGTACCCACTTCGCTTGCTCTAACTGCGCAAGGCTAACAGACTGATTACGCGCAAAAGGATGATGAGAAGCTGCGACAACAGTAAGATGATCACGACACCATACTTCTTGGTGTAAACGGTTATCATCACAGCGCCCTTCAATAATCCCTAAGTCATACTTGTAATCTAATACCCCATCAATCACCCCTTTTGTACTTTGTACACCGAGGGAAATACGCATTTCTGGAAAGTCATTATCAATGATACTGATAAGGTCGGGAACTAAGTGCTCTGCTGGGGTTTGACTCGCTCCCATACGAATCTCACCACTCAATAAATGTTGCTCATAGAAGCCCATTTCAATCTGCAATGCATCTTGTAGCAAGCGTTTTGCTTTTGGTCGTAACCACATCCCCCAATGGGTTAACGCCATTTGCTTGCCTTGCCTCTCAAACAACGGCCTGCCAAGCATCTTCTCTAATTGCGCAAGCGACATACTCGTCGCTGATTGTGTTAAAGCCAATTTTTCTGCGGCTTGGCTTACACTGCCGGTATCTGCAACTGCGTCGAAAACCGCTAATTGCTTAAGTGAGTAGCGCAAAGTGTCCTCCATTATTAGTGGGTATTTCCCAATCCCCACAATTGTTAAAGCATGCCCCAATAAGCAATAGAGTTCATTTTACCTAGCCCCGTAAAGTTATCAATTAATTTGATGAGGTTTCTAAATATTATCAATTTTACCTTACTAACCGTTCTCCCTATTCTGAGTACGCGGTTCGGGAACACCGCAAGCCTCAATGGTTTTGAAACCGAAGTCATTGAGGCTCTTAATAAAAACAACAATTTCATTTTTGAGTTAATAACCAAGGATTTTTTATGCGATTACAAATTAAGGAGTCAATATGGCGGTGACCAGTTCTCAAAATCACCAGTATTTTTCTCCAAAAGAGATGATGGTTGAAGCGGAAAAATTTGCGTTAAGTAAGGCAAACAAAACCAGCAGTATGACATTAAGCCTCGCCATTATGGCCGGCGCGTTCATCGGGTTAGCATTCTTGTTTTACATCACGGTGACCACCGGCAGTACGGGCGCTGGTTGGGGCTTGAGCCGCCTAGCTGGTGGACTCGCATTTAGCATGGGATTGATCCTCATAGTGATCTGCGGTGGTGAATTATTTACCAGCTCCGTCCTATCCAGTATTTCTTGGGCCAATAAGCAAATCTCGTTCGGTAAGATGCTTTCGATCTGGGGCAAAGTTTACGTTGGTA
The DNA here is from genome assembly GCF_023650755.1 of Vibrio sp. SCSIO 43097. Taxonomy (NCBI): domain Bacteria; kingdom Pseudomonadati; phylum Pseudomonadota; class Gammaproteobacteria; order Vibrionales; family Vibrionaceae; genus Vibrio; species Vibrio sp. SCSIO 43097. Next base: position 475,679 of record NZ_CP071841.1, read on the forward strand.
ACTTTATTGGTGCGATGTTCCTACTTGCGTTGGTTACTGCTGCTGGTCTTTATCAGATGGATGGCGGTCAATGGGGATTAAATGCGCTTAACATCGCACAACACAAACTTCACCACACTCTCATTCAAGCGTTTGCACTCGGTATTCTCTGTAACCTGTTGGTCTGCCTAGCGATTTGGCTGACATTTAGTTCTGCAAATGCAATGACAAAAGCAGCAATGACAATTTTGCCTGTGGCAATGTTTGTCAGCAGCGGTTTTGAGCACTGTGTTGCGAACATGTTTATGGTTCCACTTGGTATTGTTATCGCGAATTTTGCACCTGAATCTTTTTGGGCATCTGTCGGTGTGCCCGCGTCACAATACACAGACCTAAACATTAGCCACTTTATTACCGCTAACTTAATTCCTGTCACGCTTGGCAACATCGTCGGCGGAGCGGTATTAGTTGGCCTTTCAAACTGGTGTATTTTTCGCCGACCAGAACTAAAAGCAGCGAATATTTCTTCTATCACTACAACTACAACACTGTCGTCAGTTAAGGATTTCACCATGAAAAATGCCTCTTTTGTTAAAGACATTATGAACCCAAAGCCAGTCACCATTCGTGCAGAAACGCCAATTGCAGCCGCGCTGGATGTGTTACTTGATAACAACGTAACTAGCGCACCTGTTGTAGACGTACAAAATCGATTAGTTGGCTTCTTCTCTGCTCACGATGTGATGGTAGAACTATGGTGTGAGGACTACATTCCGGTGAAAGACCAAAAAGTCGTCGACATCATGAGCCGAGATGTGGTCGCAATTGACGCTGGTGATCGCCTCGTTGATGTTGTGGAATTCCTATGTATCGATAAAGAGCAGTTGTACCCAGCGAGCAGTATGGGTATTGCCACTCGCTTGACGTCTTTGTCTCTCGAAGAACGCGCTAAAAGTATCAAAGTAAGTAAGCCACAAGTGCTTCCTGTGCTTGAAAAGGGGCAGATGGTCGGGGTGGTTACTCGTACTGAAGTATTAAAAGCACTACGCCCGATTTTTGGTGAGCGTTTAAACCTAGTGGAAAAAAGCGAGTTAGAAACAGCGTAATTCGCTAAACATTTACAACGTCTATTGGCTTTCAATCGCTATCACTGACGGGTTTATCGATGTTAGTGATGTGATTAAGATAATAAAAAAGCGCTCTCAAGTGAAGGAGCGCTTTTAGTGTATCTAAAAGGAACTAATTACTTCTTAATACCTTCGATATGAAGTTCCATATCGACGTAGCTTGAAGCACCCATTACTGGGATGTCAAAGTCAGCAAGCTCTAGGCGAGTGTTGCCAACAAAGCCAGCGCGCTCGCCGCCCCATGGGTCACTACCAGCACCAACGAATTCAGCCTCAATAGTAATAGGCTTAGTAACACCGTGTAGCGTTAGATCACCAGTTACATCTAGTTTGCCATTGCCTTTATCAACCACTTTTGTGCTAGTAAAGGTTGCTTCACTGTATTTGCCAGCATCGATGAAGTCACCACTACGAATGTGTTTGTCACGTTCAGCATGGTTTGAATCTAGGCTGGTTGTATCAACAACAACATTTACTTTTGAGTCAGCAATGTTGTTTTCATCAAAAGAAAAGTCACCAGAAAATGTATTGAAACGACCTTTGATGAAACTGTAACCCAAGTGGCTAACTTTAAAGTTGATTGAAGCGTGAGCACCTTTGGTATCGATGACATAATCTGCAGCTTGCGCACCAAATGGCAGTGCCATAGCGATAGCTAATCCTGTAGCGAAAAGTGACTTTTTCATTTTGAAGCTCCTAACATTTTTCTTAATGTGTTGTCTTTATCGATAAAGTGGTGTTTTAGTGCAGCAATAGCATGTAAGCCTGCAATCAGGATGACTGCCCAAGCTGCATAGAAGTGAATCTCACCTGCAATATCTGATTGGCCTGGGAATAACTCTCCCGCTCCTGGCACGGTGAACCAATTAAACACTTCGATGCCGCGTCCATCAGACGTTGAAATGAGGTAACCTGAAACAAAGATGGTGACCAATAGTAGGTACATGACACCATGCGCTGCTTTAGCAGCAAGCACTTCGTAACGTTTGCCTTCTACCTTTGGTGACGCCGTCACATGTTTCCATACTATGCGTACCAAAGTTAAAATAGCGAGTAAAATACCGACAGAGCGATGGTAATGCGGCGCAGTTCGATACCATTCGCTGTAATAGCTAAGGTCGACCATCCACAAACCCACTGCAAATAGACCAATAATGCACAGCGCTGATAACCAATGCATCACGCGTGCAGTAAGGTTGTAATTCTTTACCAGTGTATCCATCTCAAGTTCCTAGATATATTCCTAAGTTAATGCTGAGCAAGAAACACTACATTAACCTATTTACGTCATATGAAACAGATTATTTACCATCATTTACATCCAGCCAATGGTACCGTATCTATCAAGTTGTTCGAATTTTTTGAAGGAACTTTAAATCGTTTGTAAAACTGAAACTTACAGCTTAATTTCTTGTTCTATCTCATACAGCTCTTCGGAAACTTCTAACATTCTGCGTTCAACCAGTAACTTAGCATCTTCAACACCCTTGTTATAATAAATTGGTCCTAGTTTTTCTGTAATAAAATCAATTAGAAACTCACTATCGAACTGGCCAATTTCAACATCTAGCTCGTCTTGCATGTAATCTTGAATGGCGGTGGCCAACGCCTCTTTTTGTGCGCGTTCTAGCTTTATCATTTTTTCCCTTTCAAATTTTTGTTCAACTTCTGCTTCTTTCGTGTTGCTCTATTAAAGATTAAACACGGTCATTTGTGAGAAATTTGGTGTTTAGATCAAGAAGTTGCCGAAGTAAATTAGTCTATTCTCAAAAGACTATGCTAACCTTTTGCAGTTCGTTTTGTAATTATTAAGGGATATTCTTTGCTACTCGACCTAGTTATTCAAAGTGTTAATGATTTTCAAGACGACTGTCTTAAGCTGTGTGAAAAGCATTACCCTGCGGTGCATAACCAAGGCATGAGTGAGCATCATCTTGGTCTCGCGTTTTCAAGAAGGATGGAACATACTTTTCGTCACTTTGGATACAACTGCGTGATAAAGCCAATCGAAGTGTTGGATTCTCCAGACCTTCCCCATCACTATCGAATTTCATCCGACATCGGCACTGTCTGGGTTCTGAGTCACCATATGGTCAGTGCCGGAAAATCTTGCCGGGAAAACTTACTCTCATCAATTACGGAATGGCAGAGTGAATATGGCTATGCCTTACAGCCTAATGACCTACTCTTTTTAGTTTGTGATCATTGGATAAGTCGCAGCAAAACGAGCCGAGAATTGCTTCATTGGTGGATGGGGGAACTACCCGATCAGATCAACGAATACACAGAACAAGGAATCACACTGTACACCAGCGAGTCGCAACTCACGCAATCGTTGGACACTCGATTCGGTATTAGCCCTTGTTACATTAAGTTTGGGCATCCTTTACGGCGTTCGAACAAACAGCAGTTAGTCAGAAAATATTTGCAGTTGTATGCCGTACTGCAATGGTAGCATCAAATTGAAGTGCTGAGATTATCAATTATTTCATCAATTTGTTTGATATCACTCGACAAAACTACCCATCCATTACCATCGTTCTTGCTTGAGTTAATGAGCACACTTAGATTCATTGCCAATGAAATAGAAAAATTAGCGCGATAACGCTGATGTTGAGACATTGATTTAGGTTGTGGTAACAATGATGAGCATCTCGCAACTACTTAGTTGCATCCGGAAAGAAGCCGACGGGCAGTATATTGCGAAATACGCGAACTTCACTCTCCGCAGTGTCTTTCAACCCATATATAAGAACGATATTTCCATCGTTGGCCTTGAAGCACTGGTAAGAATTAGCAATGCCAATGGCACCATGGTTAGGCCAGATCAGTTTTTCCAATCCAAAGCGACTCCCACTCAAGATTTGCTCAATGTTGAACGCTTAAGTCGCCTAATCCATATCAAAAATTTCTCTCAGTCTCGCTTTCACACAAAACAATTGTTTCTCAATGTATTACCGGTAGCGGCAGAGATACTAGTCAAAGACATCACTTATAACCGACTGCTAAAACAAACCATTTATGAATCGCATTTGATGAATGAACAAATCGTCATGGAGTTACTTGAATTGAAGGTGGAGGATGAACTCTCTTTGTCTCAAGCTGCTCGGGAGTTAAGTCTTGAAGGATTTAAATTAGCGATTGACGATTATGGCGTCAATGCATCGACAACTGAGCGAGTGAGAAGCGTTTGCCCAGATATAATCAAGATGGATCGCTCTTTATTGCTAAGGTATGAAAACGGTGATTTTAAAGCGCTTAACGATGCATTATCACTCGCAAAAGCGTTATGCTCTAAAACCGTTATCGAAGGAATTGAAACCGAGCATCAACTTCGCTTAATGAAAAAGCTCGGTTTCGATATGTATCAAGGGTACCTACTTGCTATCCCCCAAACGTTAGACGTCTATGAAGAGGCAAAAACAGCCTGACTATGTAAGAACAAAAGTTTGCGCGGTTTAGCGAGAGCTACGTGATTTACCACGATTCTTATGAATCGCCAATTTTGCTTTTAGCTTACGCTTCTCAGATGAACGACTACGACGACGCCCATTTTGTTCAGGCTCAACTTCTTCTACAAGACTTGGTTCGAAACCTGCCAGCCATTCTTGGGGTAAGCGTTGATCAAGCAGATTCTCGATAGCTTGCAACAAGTACTCCTCATCTCTACTCATCAGAGAAACCGCCAAACCTGACTTTCCAGCTCTTCCAGTGCGGCCAATTCGATGGACATAATCTTCTGCTTTGAATGGCATATCAAAGTTCACGACTTGTTCTAGCTCTTGAATATCTAACCCTCGTGCTGCCACATCGGTTGCAATCAAAGCACGTACCTTACCTTGTTTAAATTCATCCAAAGCTCTTTGGCGGGCACCCTGTGATTTATCACCGTTGATAGAAACCGCTTTGATGCCATCTAACTTGAGCTCTTTCGCTAACTCATCACTGCCTTGCTTCGTTTTTGTAAATACAAGCACTTGCTGCCAATTCCGCGAGCCAATTAAGTACGCTAGCAATTCACGTTTCCGTTTTTTATCCACTGGATAAACCATTTGTGTTACCGTTTCAGCAGTCGTATTTGCTGGTGAAACTTCGACTTCAACTGGCGATTCCATGAGTTTATACGCAATAGTTTTGATTCGCTTCTCAAATGTCGCAGAGAACAATAGGATCTGTTTCTCAGCAGGCAAACGTCGGAAGATGCGCTGCAAGTCAGGCCAAAATCCCATATCTAACATACGGTCGGCTTCGTCTAACACGAGCATACCGGTTTTAGAGATGTTTACGTTACCATTAAACAGGTGATCCAAAAGGCGGCCTGGCGTGGCAATCAAAATATCAGCACCCTCTTCTAACTTTCTCTTTTGTACGCCAATGCTTGTACCACCATAAACACACACGATGCGAAGTTCTGTTTCTGCCGAGTACTGATTCAAATTATCAAATACCTGCTGTGCAAGCTCGCGTGTTGGAACCAAAATCAATGCTCGAGGTGTGCCATTAAGTTTCTTTTGCTGAACGGTTTGTATGATAGGTAAACCAAACGCAGCCGTTTTTCCCGTACCAGTTTGTGCAGCAGCAAGTAAGTTTTTTCCTGCAAGGACGTGTGGAATTGACTTTTCTTGCACTGGTGTTGGCGTCACGATATTTAGATTGCCTAGCGTCTCGATTAGCTTTTGTTCGATGCCTAAATCAGCAAAATTAACAGACATGTGTAACCTCATTATTTTTGGAGCGCAGAGTTTACCAGAGCCCCTAAAGCCATACTACTTTTCTATCTCATTGAGTTGAGTCATTAAGCTGTTGCTGAAAATCATACGACTGGCGCAAAACATCTCGATAAAGTGACGAGAACTTCTCTTCTAATTCGGTGTAATCACTTTCAATCACTTTAAATGTTGTGGTTAAGTCTGCCATTCTAGGACTTCTTTGCGACATCCGATGTAGTGCAAATTCTATATTGTCTAGATCTTGATAGGATTGAAGCCATCGGCCATGCCACATTCTGCTGTGGAGCACCAAAAAACGTGGCGGCAAATGTTCATGAACCTCTCGGTTTACTCTCTCGTATGCCGTTTTTACAAAGTGTTCGAGAGACACGGAATGAAAGTCGTTCCAGTGTTTTGCGAGGCAATGATCCCAAAACATATCTAAAGCGATAGGTGCAAAACGTCTCGCAACACCAGTGAAATGAGGCTTACATTCGTTGACGATTGGATGATGGTCAGTAATACGGTCAACAAATCTATGTAATCTGATGCCATTTGAGATATCGCGATCATACAGCTTGCTTGGATCTCCTTTTACGAAGTCTCCAAGCAAGTTTCCCAATAAATGGCTGTTACTGTGTTCTGCGATATGCAGGTGGGCTAGAAAGTTCATTCGACGCCAGTTTTGGCCTCTAGGGCTTGGTGTGACATGAACCTAGTATAACGTCAATTACGACGAGATGAGAGTGTTCCGCTATTCGGCTTCGTTGTCTGAGCCAACGTATTCCGACAAGATAATGCCAATTTCAAGCGCATCTAGCAGCTCTAGGCTCTCATCGTTTTGGTATTGGTCGCTCATTGTGACCTCCTTTATTTTAAGCTCTCTTGCTTTTACTTGCTGACGGCCTGACTCTTGCCATATCCACATCAGCAACTCCTTTTTATAGTCTTTATATGACACATTCATGACAGCGAGAAGTAAAGATTTAAAAACCTATGAGCATAATCAAAAGTAAACGATTGCAATTAAGTTTCATATCCGCTTAACACTTTAGAGAAATGACTCTTTTATCAACATTCATGTCAATTTAAAGATATAACATACTGTTATAGGCGTCCTTAGATCTCATTTCTTAAACTAAATTTAGTATTCGTTACATATTTTGCTGATTAACTTCGCATATTTTGTTTCGATATAGCAATAGATTTGGTCAATATCTTTTATCTCTAATGGAGCTTTAAATGAGAGAAGTTGAGTTTAGAACGATAGACAGGCTGTTTATCAAGATGTCTATCAACGACAAAATGTGGGTGATATTCCTACTGTTTTTAGTAGCCCTCACTTCAGTGGCTGGAAGCCGCTACTTCAATGAAATACAACAATTTGAGCAGCAAGCCATCTCGGCGAGCGAAGCGAAGCTTTCTGGTATCGTTGATGCTCAATCAAACCGCGCTACAGAAATTGACGGCGTATCGAAATCGAACCGCGTAAGCGAGAGTTCTTTTGTCGATGGGTCTGTGACCGCTTATGCCAAGTTGCATTCTGGAGAAGTGATTAAGCTGACTCAAAATGTGTCCACACAATACGAATCGTTAAAATCATCAGCTCTATCGTCACTATTACTCAGCTTCTTATGGGGTATTCCTTTTGCCCTATTCTCTTACTGGGTGGCAACGTTTATCGGAGGAGCTCTGTGGGTTTTATATACAACAACCGAAAAAATTGGTGACGGTGACTTAACCTCTCGCCTTGGTTTCCATCCAGGTCGAGATGAATTCGGTACCATCGGCTGTGCGCTAGACAAGTCTATGGATACCTTAAGTGAACTGGTTAATAGTGTTAAAAATAATGCAACGATGTTGAGCGAGACATCTTCTGCATTCGAAAAAGATATGCAGTTGAGTGAAACCCAGATATCTCATCAATATCAAACGCTTGATTCAGTCGCGACGGCAATGGAAGAAATGACAGCCTCTGCAAAGGAGGTATCAAGTATTTCTCAACAAGCAACGACGCAGTCAGACCAAGATGCCCAGAAGATCGAACTAAGCAGAAGCCGTGTACAAAACGTGATTGGCGAGATAGAGACGTTATCTAGCTATATTGAACAAGCCTCTACGTCAGTAACCAATTTAAACGAGAATACGACGCAGATTAATGACGTGATCACAACGATTAACGCCATTTCAGAACAAACTAACCTGTTGGCACTAAACGCAGCAATCGAAGCAGCCCGTGCTGGTGAACAAGGTCGTGGATTTGCAGTGGTTGCCGATGAAGTACGTACATTAGCAAGCAGAACTCAACAGGCAACAGTAGAGATCCAAGCCATGATTGAGAAGCTTCAAATAGAGAGTCAGAACATTGCTTCAATCACCAACCGAACCGTTCAGCAAGCTCAAACCAGCAGCCAGCTTATTGATGAAATCGGCCATGATGTTACCTCTATTGCCGAGTCAGCACGCTCATTAATGGACATGAGCATTCAGATTTCCACATCTGCTGAAGAACAAAGCGCAGTTGCTAACGATATTGCATCGGAACTTTCAGAAATTCGTAGTCAATCAAGCACAATCAGAGAAGTGGCGGAGCAATCTACCGCTGGCGTCGCTAATCTCACGCAAGCCTCCGTTTCTCTTGGTGAGATATTACAACGCTACCGCACCGCATAACGTTGTGGAACTTATGATCAACAAGGGCTCCTTAGGGAGCCCTTTTCTTTAAACCGTGTTCAACTATTACCTTCGATATTTTCTACGACATCCAAGTGGATATTTGAAGTGAATCTCAAGTTCTCGCTGTACCCGATGAAATAATGTTCTTAAACAGAGCGTTCCGCTATGCTTGATCTTGCCAATTCCAATTTGCTGCTGGAAAACAATATGAATAATTACAAAGACACAAAAGACATAGAGAACCTGAATTGCCCACTCTGCCAAGGAGATGAATATCTCATTTCATCGGATGGCGAGAAATTCACATGCGCTGCTTGCGGATTTCATACAAAAAACTTCTCATCTATCCAATGTCTACATCAAACGCCTTACCTACAGTCTAAACTTAAGCACATCCACAGCTTAAGTCCGGTTTGCCATTAATAGGTCAAACAGAGCAGCCACACAGCTGCTCTTTTAATTCATCTAAATGATGGATGCGAATTACACGCTCGTCATCAACACGATTGATAGCTTCACCATTAAATAACTGCACCGTTTTGATACCGGCGTTTAGTCCCGCCTCGACTCCTTTAGGCGTGTCATCAATATAAAGACAGTCACTTGGTAAAAAGCCCATGCTCATAGCACTGTACATGATTAAATCGGGCTCAGGCTTCCAACTATTCGCATCGAATGCCGAGAACACTTTCCCTCGGAAAGCATCGAGTAAACCGGTTAACTCCAAAGCGTATTCAATTTTATCTTTAGGTCCATTAGACGCCACACAATATTCGATATTATGCGAATCCAAAAACTGAATTAATCGTTTTGCGCCATCCATCGGCTGTAAGTGACGCACAAAAAGAGACTGGACTTCTTCTCGGTATTGCGGTTCTAAAACATCAATTGGGACTTTGATATCTTTCAATTCTTTAGTATCTAAAAGGATGTCAGCGAGCTTTCCTCCTTTAAAGTGAGAAACGCACTCTTCCATCGTTAACTCAGCCCCATGCTGGTTAAATACATTGACGAGCGCTTGGCAACACAGTCTTTCGCTGTCGACCAACGTACCATCACAGTCAAATATCACGCACTTAATATTGGTAATTGCCATAGCCATCTCCAGACGTCTTAAAGGCTCAAGCCCAAGCTGATTTTAAGAATGTTTGGATTAATCTTATTTGAGTTTGGGATTGTTGAAACGACGAGCTTGGCATTTCATGGAAATAGAAGGGAGCAATTACAGTTTTTCTAAGCAAGATCACCCAACGTCATCTTGCTTTACTTTTTATGCACATTGATGTGTAAGTTAGCCTTCGATAACCACTGAGTCTAACAGTTTTTGCTCGGTGCTTAGTCTTTTAGCCAGATCAGCCACAAACGAGCTTTTGTACTTTGATTCAGAAACAGCAACATCAGAGATGAGTGTATTTCCTTCGAGATGGCTAACAATAGCAGCACCAATTGGGACTCCAGATTTAAAACCAACATATAATTCAAAATCTGGCGTGAGGATAATCTGTGTCAGATATTCAATGATCATATCTTTATCATACTGCTGTTCCCAGCGCTGAGATTGCAAGATAGAGAACATAATGGTGAGTCGATGAAAATCGACCAGAAAAATATCGTCGGGGTTAAATTCAGAGTCACTTTCCAGTAGTGTGTCTTTGTCGACTACTTGATACGTTGCTTTTTCTAGCGTTTTGAAATAGACATCGCGCCCTTTCAAACTCTCTGGTGTCGGAAATTCAACTTCGACCAGATCATACAGCCATGTATTTTTACGCTCGATACTGGCTAACTGTTGTTCATTCATCTTGATACCTTCGTTTAGAGCAGTACATTAGCATGAAGCCCGCAACAAACCTAGCGCACATAGACCTTTCCGTGGCTAAATTTTGTTTTAGGTGCAAACCTCTGATAGATTTCATCAATATCTTTCCTAGTTAAGGACAAAAATAATGAAAAAGATGCTGTTAAGTGCATTGCTTGCTACTACTCTAGTTGGTTGTTCAGATAACGATGTTGCTGACGTGGGGCTCGGTTGGTTTACTTTGAAAGACATCAAAGTCGGTGAGTTGAAAGACGAGGTGGTAACAGGTGTCACATGTCACATCGCCTCTATCGAAGCGGATTTCAGCTTAGCGGATCCAAGTGATAGCTCAATATCATGTCGTCAGACTGGCGAAATCACACCGGAAATGATTGCAAAAATAGATAAGAGTAAGTCCGGTGAAATTGTATTTAAGAAGTCAAAAAGCATTTTCTTCAAAACAATGAAGGTTCGCCGTATTTATGATGCCGATAACCAAACCTTACTCTACTTGTCTTATACAACAAAAGAGACCGATGGTAGTTTTAAGCATAGCCTTTCGACAGTCCCACTTTGGGGTACCAAGGCTTACGTTGAGCCAACTGAAGTGAAAAAGTAACGCAGGTAAATTTAGTTAGCGCGGAGCAGGCTCTTTCCGGGCGCTGCTGAGCAACAAGTTTAAAAAACAACCCATTGCAATACGACAAGCGCCATAAATTGCAGCTGCTTTGGTTGCTATTTACTCAGCTCGCTGATTTTTTCAGCGAGCAGACTTCTTTGTAATAAATCGCCACGATTTTCATTTTTTTGTGATACAATCCCGCCTCTTTTTTTCTCACTCAAGAACAAGCATGAAGTTTCCTGGTCAGCGTAAATCTAAACACTACTTCCCAACTCACGCTCGAGATCCATTAGTAAACCAAATCCGACAGGCACCTAAGCTATATCGCCCAACTATTGTTGGTGTCGGTCAAACCATTGTAGATATCGAAGCACGTGTAGATGACGCGTTTTTAGAGAAATACAACCTGAGTAAAGGACATTCGCTCGTTCTTGAAGAAAGCAAAGCAGATGCACTTTACGAAGAACTGGTTGAGCAAGGCCTGATCACACACCAATACCCAGGTGACACGATTGGCAATACTCTTCACAACTACTCAGTTTTAGCCGATAGCAAATCCGTTTTGCTCGGTGTGATGTCTAAGAACATTCAAGTCGGTTCTTTTGCTTACCGCTACCTTTGCCGTACGTCTTCACGCATGAACCTTAACCATTTACAAACGGTAGATGGCCCTATTGGTCGCTGCTACACCCTAATTTCTCAAGACGGTGAGCGTACATTTGCTATCAACGAAGGTCATATGAATCAACTACTTCCGGAGAGCATTCCTGAAGAGATCTTTGAGAAAGCATCAGCCCTGGTTGTTTCTTCTTACCTAATGCGTGGTAAAGAAGAAGATCCAATGCCTAAAGCGGTACAAAGAGCGATCGACTTTGCTAAGAAGCACGATGTCCCTGTTGTACTTACGTTAGGGACAAAGTACGTTATCGAAGGTAACGCACAGTGGTGGCAAGAATACATTCGCGAAAACATTTCTGTTGTCGCTATGAATGAAGAAGAAGGTGCGGCGCTAACAGGTGAAACAGAGCCGCTAGCAGCTGCAGATAAAGCGCTTGAGTGGGTTGATCTCGTACTTTGTACAGCAGGACCAAATGGTCTGTACATGGCTGGTTACACCGATGAGAAAGTAAAACGAGAAACCACACACGACATCCTTGAAAGCTCCCTCGAAGCCTTTAACCAGTACGAGTTTAGTCGTGCGATGCGTAAAGAAGACTGTCAAAACCCAATGAAGGTCTACTCTCACATCGGCCCTTACCTTGGTGGACCACTAGAGATTAAGAACACTAACGGTGCAGGTGATGCAGCCCTTTCAGCCTTACTGCATGACATGGCAGCAAACTCTTTCCACCAAAAAGAAGTGCCTAACTCAGAAAAGCACGAAGTACGATGCTTAACCTACTCCTCGCTTTCTCAGATCTGTAAATACGCAAACCGAGTAAGCTATGAAGTGTTGACGCAGCACTCTCCTCGCCTATCGCGAGCGCTTCCTGAACGAGAAGATAGCTTAGAAGAGACTTATTGGGATCGTTAAAACGACAGCTTTAAAGCTGAAAATATATCAAGGTCACCATTTGGTGGCCTTTTTGTTTTTATCTAGCACTGTAACGAGTAGATTTTGTTAGTATGTCGCACAATACGAAGCAGTAAACTCTTTACAAGCCTAACCGAAACAGTACCATCACCAAGCAGACCTTTGCCTCACAATAATACTCGTTATAACTCAGGTAGTTTTTCAACGCTACCTGTGTGCCACTTTGGGGATTCTCCATGCAGTCAGATATCGAAATTTGCCGAAACACACCACTTTCTTCTATTGATGTTATCGCGGAAAAAGTAGGACTATTGCCCGAAGAGTATGACACTCACGGGAAGCACAAAGCCAAAGTCCACCCAAAATGTTTGGAACGACTCAAAGCAAATGATGACGGTAAACTTGTACTCGTCACTGCGATCACGCCGACTCCTCTTGGCGAAGGAAAAACCGTTACGACGATAGGACTGGCGCAAGGTTTAGCAAAGCTTAATCAATCTGTTATTGCATGTATAAGGCAACCTTCGATGGGACCCGTCTTCGGTATTAAAGGTGGCGCAGCGGGCGGCGGTTATTCTCAAGTAGCTCCAATGGAAGAGTTAAACTTACACCTTACTGGTGACATTCACGCAGTGACAGCGGCGCACAACCTTGCTTCAGCCGCTCTTGACGCTCGCTTGTTCCATGAGCAACGCGAGGGTTATGATGCCTTTGAATCTCGCACCGGGTTAAGAGCACTTAAAATCGACACGGCAAGTATTACTTGGAAACGAGTGATGGACCATAATGATCGTGCACTACGTAAAGTCAAAATTGGCCTCAATGATGCAGGAAAAACCATCAATGGTTTCGAGCGTGACGAAGGGTTCGATATTTCAGCCGCTTCTGAGTTAATGGCTATCATTGCACTAGCCAAAGATTTAAAAGATTTACGTCAACGTATTGGGAAAATTGTCGTAGCGTACGATTTGAACGGAAACCCCGTCACTACGGAAGATCTACAAGTTGCAGGAGCAATGGCAGTAACACTAAAAGAGGCGATTGCACCAACACTGATGCAAACTCTAGAAGGTGTTCCTACGTTGATCCATGCAGGTCCATTTGCAAACATCGCCCATGGAAATTCATCCATTATCGCGGACGATATTGCGCTAAAACTGTCAGGTTACACGGTAACTGAAGCCGGTTTTGGTTCGGATATGGGATTTGAGAAAGCGTGTAACATTAAAGCTGCTGCCGCCAACAAAGCCCCGGACTGTGTAGTGATCGTAGCAACATTACGCGGCCTCAAAGCGAATTCCGGACACTACGATTTACGACCAGGTATGGCTATTTCAGATTCCATTTTTAATCCGGACCAAGCATCATTGGAGGCTGGGTTTGAAAATTTAAAATGGCACATAAATAACGTTCATAAATACGGTTTACCTGCTGTCGTTGCCATTAACCAGTTTCCACAAGATTGTGTGAAAGAGCTTAAAGCTCTTGAAGATCTGATTCACCAATTTAATCCCGAAGTTAAAGTAGCCATCAGCACCGCTTTTTCGCAAGGCGGACAAGGCGCAACGGAACTAGCTCAACATGTTATTGATGCGTGTACCACGCCTGTAGAGTTTTGTCCGTTATACAACAAAGAGCAATCATTACTCGAAAAGCTCATGGCAGTATGTGAAGCGGGCTATGGAGCAACCAATATAGAAATGACTCCTATCGCGACTGAACAGCTCAAACATTTTGAGCAATTAGGCTTTAACAACTTAGCGGTTTGCATCGCGAAGACACCACTATCGATAACCACAGACTCCGCAGTCAAAGGCGCACCAACTGGTTTTACCGTCCCAATCCGCGAGCTGCGCTTGTGTGCGGGTGCAGGATTCGTTTATGCATTATCTGGTACCGTGATGACGATGCCAGGCTTACCTGATAAACCCGCATTTATGAACTTAGATCTTGATGATGAAGGAAATATCGTCGGTCTCTCTTAGTGCAGTGATAACGTATCGCTATCAGTGAAGTGAGCATATTCATTGAGTGAGTGGTCTACTTACCTATCCACTCACTCTCAACAACTGTGAAAAGAGTTGTCTCAGGCCTTCTACTCTTGAATCGTTGATACAAAGCTCTCCTGCCTTACATCAACGCGCCTGTTTTAGACCTTTAGAGTTAAGACGCTAACCCTAAGCCTTGTTTGGCCATAGTTATTAAGCTAGAAAACCCTATTTATCTTCTTGTTTTGTCGCCACTTTACATTGTAAATCCATACTTGTTGACTTCTCCTTTCTACAATTTTGCGCCAATTTGATGCACGGGCTATTTAGCGCTTCACTAATATGGTGCAGTTGTCTTACAGTGAAATTTTAACCTCCTTGATTTTTAAGGAGATATTCTATGGCTCGATTCTTGTAGTAGACTTTTCACTAATAAGCACATTAGCACATGCTTTTCAAAACCTCTGCGTTGCATACCACCTCCTTCAGGTTAGCACCGTTTTGATGCATGTCAGAAAAGGGAAAGGGAATATTATGGAAGACGCACTCGCCGTAATTTTAGCAGGAGGGATGGGGTCTAGACTCAGCCCACTCACCGATGACAGAACCAAGCCAGCCGTACCTTTTGGCGGAAAATATAGAATTATAGATTTCACACTAACCAATTGTTTACATTCGGGTTTACGCAAGATCCTTGTTTTAACCCAATATAAATCTCATTCACTTCAAAAACACTTACGAGACGGCTGGTCGATATTCAATCCAGAGCTAGGCGAGTACATTACTGCTGTTCCACCACAAATGCGCAAAGGTGGTGCATGGTATGAAGGAACCGCCGATGCGATTTATCACAACATGTGGTTGCTATCGCGAAATGATGCAAAGTATGTGGTTGTGTTATCCGGCGATCATATCTATCGAATGGACTACGCCGCAATGCTTGAAGAGCATAAAGAGAAAGGTGCTAAGCTCACCGTTGCCTGTATGGATGTTCCCGTAGAGGATGCTTCAGCATTCGGTGTAATGGGCACCACAGAAAACGGGCTCGTTACTTCGTTTATAGAGAAACCTGAAACCCCACCTACTCTTCCTGGAAGCGCGACCAGAAGCCTTGTTTCTATGGGAATATATATCTTTGATATGGATGTTTTGAAAGAAGCGCTTGAAGAAGACTCAAAACTCGATTCATCAAGCCATGACTTCGGAAAAGACATCATACCTAAGCTAATTGATACCGAATCCGTTTACGCTTATCAATTCTGTGGCAGTAAAGGGCGCGTCGATAAAGATTGCTATTGGCGCGACGTGGGTACCATTGATTCCTTCTATGAAGCGAATATGGATCTACTAGAACCTGTGCCGCCAATGAACCTTTATCAGTCTAATTGGGCGATTCGTACTTACGAGCCGCAGTTTCCACCAGCTCGTACTGTATCGTCGGCTACGGGTAATGAAGGCATTTTTATTAACTCCATCATTGCTACCGGTGTCATCAATTCCGGAGGCTCGGTACAGCACTCCATTATTTCCTCTAATGTACGCATTCAAGATAGTGCAACGGTAGTCGATTCCATCATTTTTGATGACGTAGAAGTCGGTGAAGGAAGTCAGTTGGTCAACTGCATAGTTGATAAACATGTTCGTATTCCGCCACATACTCAAATTGGCATCAACAAACTTGAAGATGCGAAGCGATTTAAAATCTCAGACAAAGGTATTGTCGTCATACCTGAAAGTTACCAATTCGATTAAACGACAAACTATCACAACAAAAAAGCGCACGATAATCATCGTGCGCTTTTGTTTAAGTGCCTGTAAACATTAGGCTATAACAAATAATCCATAATAATTAGATGTTACATACCGTTGACCAGCTACCATCTGTACCCGGTTCAGCCGCTGTCCACCAGTTCGCTTGGTAAACCACACCGTTGTGGATGATCTTATCGCCTTGGTTAGCGTGGCTTGGATTACCTGCCCAATCCGTTTGTGGCAGAGCTGGGTATGTCACTAAACCTGTCGTATCACACGTACCTGGTTCAGTGGTACCACCACCCGTGCCCGCATTGAGATCACCAATTGGTAGATCTGGCTGTTCAAACTTAAACGCAAACTCTTTACCACCAGAAATCACTGAGTAGTTAGCCGGACCAGAGATTGGTAGGTAGTAAACCATATCAAGCTCGTAAGTGCCGCCCGCTGGCAAGTCTTTCCATGCTGGTAGAGAGAACGACACACGGTGCATTACGCCATCTAAGCCACCAATGTTGTTTGCACGAGTATGTCCAGAAGCAATGACTTTCAAACCACCACCTGATTGGTCTTTCGCGTTGTCCGGCGCAGATACTGGGATATCGAATTGGAATTCAGTACCGCCAGGGATCGCTTGACCAGTGTTGTTCGTAAACGTGATTTTCGGGTTAATTGGGTAGTTTTGGTCGCCAACTTTGAAGCCGCCAACACTAACAGTAATGTCTACTGCTTCAGTTGGTGTTGGGCCAGTCGCTACTTTGTTGCCGTAAGGCGTCGCAGACTTAAACTTGTCGTAGATAGCTTTGGTCATAGTGTTACCCATGTGGTATTCACCATTACCCGCCGCACAAGCTTGTTCAGTGGCATCTACTGCCGTACGATTACCATTTGCATCCAGTACGTAACAGTTGTAATCACCGGCTAGTTCCCAGAACATGATACCGCCGATCTCTTTATCGATAACGTAATCGGCTTTCACCTCGATAGAAGCTTTATCTTCCGTAGATAGGAATACGCTCTTCTCTGCGTTCCACAACCAAGGTGCCACAGCAACGCTATCGTAATGACGGGTATAAGTACCAACAAACTTATCTGAAGGATCGTTGACAGGGTCGAGACCGTAAGCAGCTGCGTAAGAGCCCCAAATACCGTTTTCTAGGTTCTTAGCATGCCACATTGGGTTAGAACCAGCGCCCATTTCGTTTCCTTTAGGGTCGGTATCATGCCACATGTTGTCGATACCAATAGCGCCGTGACCACAGTTGTTCTTCTCACCTTCACCTGTGCCCGGTTGGCACTCTGCTTGGTTTGGTAGTGCCGCTCGGCCCCATAGGCCATTTTCGCCACCAGTAACACCTTGCCAACCACGGGTGTAGTAAGGAACACCAATGTTGATACGACCTGCTGGCATAGAACCACGGAAGTAATGGTAAGCCCAGTCTGTGTTCAAGTAACCGATACCACCGTATGCAGCAGTGCCGTATACGTTCCACTGCGCTAACTCAGAGTCTTTACCTGTATCGAATAAAGCCGCGTTATGACCAACGTGATCATTCCAAGCCCCATGCAAGTCGTAAGACATGATGTTTACGTAGTCTAGGTACTTAGTTACATCGAAGGTTTCCATCCCACGTAGCAAGTAACCTGAAGATGGTGCTGCGATAGTCAGCATATAATGAATACCATCTTGCGCGGATGCCGCATCAAGTTTCTCACGCAATACTTTCATCAGCTCTTGGTAAGACGCCCATAAATACTGACGACGTGGTTCCATGAAGTCTTTGTCGTAAGGGTTACCAGCACCAGCCATTGACGTCGGGTATTCATAGTCAATATCCAGGCCATCGAACTTGTACTGACGCATCATTTCAACGGCAGAAGTTGCGAACTTCTCAATACCAGCATGATTAATAGAACCGTCCGCATTCGTCGTCATGGTGTAGAAGCCACCATCAGCTACACGATCGCCGTTCGTATCGAAGTGACCGCCCGTTTCAGCCCAACCACCAATCGAGATTAGCGTTTTAACATCATGTTTTTGCTTGTAAGTTGCTAGTGCACCAAAATGACCTTTAAAACCAAGAGCAGGATCTACCTCAACGCCTGGCCAAGTTTTACCTGTAGCAGGGTTGTTAGGATCATTAACGTCGCCAACGTTTACTTTGCCGTCAGAACCAATGCTCACAAACGCGTAGTTAATGTGAGTAAGTTGTTCCCAAGGAATGTCTTTAACAAGGTAAGTCGCTTGTGGGTCGTCACCTGATCGCCAACTGGTGAAGTAGCCGATTACACGACGTGGGTGATCAGCCCCCATTTTCTCACGACCTTCTTCATCATAAATAGAACAGTAAGGAACATCTACACCCGTTGTTTGATAAAGACCATCAGGACGACAATTAGATGTCACTGCGCCGCCGTTTACTGTTAACGTCGCAATTGCAGAATCTGCTGTTGCTCCAGCATCATCGGTTGCTCTCGCATAAACACTTAATGAGCCAGCTTGTGAAGGGGTTACATCCAGCGTGTATGGCGCTGTTGTAGCAGTGCCAGCAAGCACACCTGCAACATAAAAATCAACTTTAGCAACGGTACCATCCGCATCCGTAGCATTTGCAGTCAGTGTTACGGAACCACCCAGGTCAATAGAGCTCGCAGAAAGCGCGACATCCACTGTCGGCGCTTCGTTACCAGGTTGCGCTGATGCCACAGTTAACGTCACAACACTTGCCGTACTAACGGCACCTGCATCGTCATAGGCCTTGGTAGAGAACTCGTGCTGTCCTTCAGTTGCTGTCCACGATGCAGCATACGGCGCAGACGTTGCCTGACCAACTAATACACCATCAACAAAGAACTCTACTTTGCTAACAGTCCCATCAGTATCTGCCGCATCTGCAGCTAGGCTAACAACATCACCCGCAGTCACAGAAGCCGACGCAGAAGGCGATGTCAGAGTAACCGTCGGGACTTCATTCTGAGGTGGATCAACCGGTCCAGTGCCATCACAAGCGCCAAGTGTTTCCCACTCGCCCCACTCACCAGATTGCGCTGGATTGTTGTTTTGCGTCCAGTAACGCGCTTTATAAGCATTACCTTCATGCTGAACTTGGTCGCCACCGTTATAAACTTTTGATGATTGCCAAGTTTCTAGAGGGGCACAGTCAACTGCTGCGTAGCTATTGAAGGCCATAAGACAAGAAGCGGTGAGTGTGCTTAGTGTGAACACGTTTTTCACTGCGTTGCCGTTTTTAAGGTGCATAATCGCTCTTCCTTAAGTTATTGTTAAAACAATACTAAATGCGCTAAACGAAGCGCATCTATACTTTTATTTCGACGTAAAATAACTTAAGTACAAGTTGGTGATTTCACACTATCTATTTACGAGTTTTCCACACCGCCTCGCAACAATCCACTAAATGATTGCAACAACGTACCTATTATTTGGCACCAGTAACTAATTTTATAACTCAAATAAATATGTCACTCGCAAATTAATAAAAAAGGTAAAAAAAGTCGCCATTTTGAAATAAAGATCACTAAGCCTTTGTTGACCTTGGCGTTTCATTAAAATGCCGCTTGTACTCGCGACTAAACTGTGATGGGCTCGTGTACCCGACCATTCTCGCTGCATCATTAACACGTCGCCCCTCTAACTGGATCAATTCGCGCGCTTTGTTAAGTCGAACTTTCTTAATATATTGCAGCGGAGATTCAAGCGTGACATTGCGAAATGCTTGATGGAAAGCAGACACACTCATGTTGGCTTCTTCAGCCAATGCTTGTACGTTCAACTGTTCGTGATACGCTTGATGCACGCGATTTAGTGCTTTAGCGACCCTCGCGTAAGAACCTTCTTGATGTGCTAGGTCAAATAAAACATACCCCTCTTTGCTCACCAAAGTACGATACACAATTTCCTCAAGAAGCAGCTCGCCAAGCATGATAACATCAAGCTCGTCACACATTGCTTTCATTAACCGCTTGCACGCATCCAACATACCTTCATTCATACGTACCGACTTAAGGCCGCAACGGGTAGCATCCAGACACTTATTACTGAATTTCTCAGCCTCTAATTTTTTAACGAGTTTATGAAGAAGCGTTGGCGAAATATCTATCGAAATGCCAAGTAAAGGCTCATTGTTTGTCGCAAACGCTTCGCACTCTAGTGGCATGGGAACCCCGACAACAAGGTAATCATCGGGCCCATATTGCACTGGTGTATCACCAATATGAATGTTCTTATGCCCTTGACCCAAGACGATGATGCCGGACTGATAGACAAACGGCTGGCGATGATTCCCTTTGCTACTGCGATAAAACCATACGCCATCTATCGCTGTTTTCTTCATACCTTCTAGGTCATGCAGCCCCTGCTTTTCAACATATTGCTGCATGATATCTGCGAGAGTGTGCATTAGAGCGCTCCATCAATGACCAACGAGTTTGGTCTCTATTATCGTTTCGAGCACTATACTTCCTCTCGACTTTAACTTTCTAGCTCAAGAGCATCAATTTTGTAGAAATAGGCAAATTATTTGCAGAAATCGACCTGTTAACCATCGTTAATCGGGACTAATATGCATGTATTCAATCTCCTTCACTGGAAGCAAGAGGGCTAATAATGAACTTTTCTTATGTAAACCCAACCAAGATTTTCTTTGGTCAAAAACAAATCGCAGCAATCAAAGAAGCTATCCCATCCGACCAAAAAGTTTTAGTGGTATACGGTGGTGGCTCCATCAAAAAAAATGGCGTGTACGACCAAGTAGCAGAAGCTCTTGAGGGACATGAATGGCTAGAGTTTTCAGGTGTTGAACCAAACCCAACCAAAGAAACACTCGATAAAGCAGTCGCAATGGTAAAAGAGCATGGCGTTGACTTTATTTTAGCGGTAGGTGGTGGTTCAGTCATCGATGGCTCCAAATACGTAGCAGCGGCATCAAAGTATGATGGTGATGGTTGGGATATCATGATTGGTAAGCACCAAGTCACTGAAGCGACGCCTCTAGCTGCAATTTTGACATTGCCAGCAACAGGCTCAGAGTCAAACATGGGCGCAGTTATCACTAAAAAAGAAACTCAAGACAAACTTCCGTTCATGTCTCCAGCAGTGCAGCCAAAATTTGCCGTGTTAGACCCAGATGTAATGAAAACACTGCCAGAACGCCAGCTTATCAACGGCATTGTTGACGCATGGGTGCACGTATGTGAGCAATACTTGACGCTTCCTACCGGTGCAATGGTTCAAGATGGTTACGCAGAAACACTGCTGAAAACTTTAAAAACACTCGGAGAACAGTTTGCGGAACGAGACGACGATATGTGGCGCGCAAACTTAATGTGGTCTGCTAACCAAGCATTGAATGGGTTAATTGGTAGTGGCGTTCCACAAGACTGGGCAACACATATGATCGGCCATGAATTAACGGCTCTATGGGGCGTTGATCATGCGCGTTCTCTTGCAATTGTCCAACCGTCGTTACTTCGTAACCAAATGCAGTTTAAGCGCCCTAAGTTAGAACAAATGGGTCGCAGCGTATTTGGTCTTGAAGCAGGTGAGGATTTAGCAGAGCGCACAATCGAATCTATCGAAGCGTTTTATCATCAACTTGATGTCGCAACTAAGCTCGAAAACTATGGTGAGAGCCGTGAACAAGCTATCGATGCCATCATTGATCAACTAAACAAACACGGCATGACTGTTTTAGGTGAAAACCAGGCGATCACACTTGAACGTAGCCGAGAAATCTTAGAGTTAGCTGTCTCATAACTGCAACAATTCTTCACTGCCCTTCCTAGGGTTTAACGGTATTGTGACTTAACAGTCACAATACCGTTTTTTTATGCTATTTTGTAAGCCACATCACGTTCAAAACGAGGAGGCTTCTAAAAACAACGATTCCCTCCAGACAAAAAATCGGCCGTGTTGGTTAGTAAAGAGACAACTGTCCAGCTTTACACAAATAAAAATAATTGAGATCAAAGAACGAGTTAACTCGTTAATTAAGTTTTGATTTGTTGTAGTGATGTACTACATAATTTTGTCTGTTCGAGAAAACACTTTATGTGGCTAGTTGTTGTCGTATTAGCATTCATACATATCATCAGTATCCGTAAAGGCTCTAAATGGCTCTTTTACGTTTCTAAACCATTACCAGTGCTCTGTATGCTTGGTATTTTAATTCAGTCCCCGGCTTACCCAATGCCATATGCGCATTGGATTTTGATTGGCTTATCGCTCTCGTTGCTTGGTGACGTGTTATTAATGCTCCCTAGAGACAAGTTCATTACAGGCTTAGTGCTCTTTTGCTCTGCCCATCTCTCCTATAGTTATGGTTTTGCCATCATGTCAGCGTGGCATTTTACACCTTGGCTCCCAATTGCCTTGTTCGGACTGGGTATATGCGTCTACTGGTTGTTCCGACCGGATCTCGGTAAAGAAAAACGGCCAGTTGCCAGTTATATATTGGTACTGATGACTATGTGCTGGGCTTCGATCGAGTATTATTTGAGTGGGAAAACACAATCCTCCTCTTTTGCAGTGCTCGGAAGCTTTATCTTTATTATCTCTGGCATCGTATTGGCTTTCGAACGCTTTGGTGGACGGTCAATATTTTCACGACAAGTTGTCATGGTGACCTACTATTCTGCACAGACACTAATGGTTATGTCTGTTGTTGCGATTGTTGTTCGTTATCCGTATCTCGTTGAACTGAGTTAGTCATACTCTAGACTGCACCAACATTAAAGAAACATGGATGTATCTTGTAAGCGATCTGAATAGAGTCTTAAAATCATCGCCTAAACATTAGCTTATTCTTAATGAAATTACGCGCACAACTTGCTATTGTAAAAGGATATTTTTCCGTTATAGCGTGCCCCTTTGAAAGAGAATACTCCCGTCGTTGAGTTTAGCGACGTAAATAAGTGGTATGGCGATTACCACGCTCTAAAAGACATCAACTTCTCCGTGCATTCTGGCGAGATCGTCGTGGTGTGTGGCCCTTCTGGTTCCGGAAAATCAACGCTCATTCGTTGCATCAACCATCTTGAATCGATTCAAGAAGGCCAGCTTCATGTGTTCGACCAGCCTTCTCACGCAAAATCTCTCAAGCCCGGTAAAATCGGCATGGTGTTCCAACACTTTCACCTTTTTCCTCATTTGACTGTACTGGAAAACCTCACTTTAGCGCCGATTCGCACACTCAAATTATCAAAACAAGAAGCTGAAAAACGCGCAAGACATTACCTAAAGCGAGTCAATATTGAAGAGCAAGCGAGTAAGTATCCTATCCAGCTTTCTGGCGGTCAGCAGCAACGCGTCGCGATTGCCCGCTCCTTGTGTATGGAACCGGATTTACTCCTGTTTGACGAGCCAACTTCAGCGCTTGATCCGGAAATGATCAACGAAGTGTTGGATGTCATGGTTGAGCTGGCTCAAAGCGGAATGACGATGATTTGCGTCACGCATGAAATGGGATTTGCCAAAAAAGTAGCGAACCGCGTGGTATTTATGGATGAAGGCCAAATCGTGGAAATGAACTCTCCAGTCGCCTTATTTGAGACACCACAGCATCCACGAACCCAAGCATTTTTGAACCAAATTTTAAGTTACTGATGATAGTTCGCTTAATCAAACCTGTCCTTCAAGCTATACTGCAAATGACGCTCCTCTTCATCGCGATTGTGTGGGTGTTGGACTCTGGTGCCGACGCTATGGGCTATCAATGGCAATGGGAGCGCGTACCTGATTACATCGCTTTTTATGAAGATGGCGAATGGTGGCCGGCAGAACTTATTGATGGGCTATTGGTAACGCTTAACATCTCGGCTATTAGTCTATTTTTTACCTTAGTATTAGGGTTGGTTACCGCGTTACTAAGGCTTAGCGATTCGAAAGTCGGCAATGTTATTGGTACCACTTATGTCGAAGTAATACGTAACACGCCGTTGTTGGTGCAAATCTATTTACTCTACTTCGTGTTTGGCCCGGTGATTGGTTTGGACCGATTCAGCACCGCCGTTTTGGCATTGTCCCTTTTCCAAGGTGCCTACACCGCGGAAATATTCCGTGCAGGTTTAAACAGTATTCCTAAAGGGCAATTCGAAGCAGCACAAACTCTCGGGCTATCACCGTTTTACACCTACAAAGACGTAATTTTTCCTCAGGTTTTACAGCGCACATTACCGCCATTAACCAATGAAGTGGTTTCTTTGATCAAAAACTCTTCCATTGTAAGCGTGATGGCGATTTTTGATCTAACAACACAGGCACGCAACATCGTCTCAGAGACGGCGATGCCGTTCGAAATTTGGTTTACCGTGGCAGCAATTTATCTTGCTCTCACTCTGTCACTTTCTGGCTTGTCTGCAAGGCTAGAACACAAACTCGGAGCCAGTTGGCGCAAATTATAAG
The DNA here is from genome assembly GCF_023650755.1 of Vibrio sp. SCSIO 43097. Taxonomy (NCBI): domain Bacteria; kingdom Pseudomonadati; phylum Pseudomonadota; class Gammaproteobacteria; order Vibrionales; family Vibrionaceae; genus Vibrio; species Vibrio sp. SCSIO 43097. The sequence continues at coordinate 500,283 of NZ_CP071841.1, forward strand.
GAGATAACATGAAGTTATTCAAAGCGACCATTACTGCATTATTAGGGCTAGCCATCGCTATGCCTACAATCGCGAAAGAAGATGTCGCCACACCCAATGTAGATCAAATCAAAGAACGAGGCACTTTGCGCGTTGGTATGTCAACATTTGTACCTTGGGCAATGCGTAACAAGCAAGGTGAGTTAATCGGTTTTGAAATCGATGTTGCCAAACGCTTAGCACAAGATTCAGGTTTGAAAGTGGAATTCGTACCGACTGCGTGGGATGGCATTATTCCCGCACTACTGGCGAAAAAGTTCGACGTGATCATCGGTGGCATGTCGGTTACGCCTGAGCGTTCCAAAAGCGTCTTGTTTACTGAGCCCTACTCGCACTCAGGCGTTCAAGTAGCAGCAAACAAAGAACTCGCCTCTGGTTTTAGCGAATTTTCGGATTTTGACTCACGACGCGTAAAAATTGCGGCTCGTCGCGGCGCATTCACCGTTCAAGTAGCCAGAGAAACCTTCCCGAAAGCGAAGATCCTGCAATTTGATGACGACGCGCAAGCGTTCCAAGAGGTGCTGAATGGTAACGCCCACGCGGTCATTGCTTCTAGCCCAAAACCAGAACATGAGACAGTGAAACACAGCGACAAACTATTCCTTCCATTCTCTGAGCGACTATCACAAGGTAACGAAGCCTTTGCAGTTCGCTTGGGGGAAGAAGATAAAAAGGCCTTTTTCAATAAATGGATTGAAGCAAGAACCCAAGATGGATGGTTAAAACAACGTTATGAATACTGGTTCTCGACATTAGATTGGCAAGATCAAGTCGCGCAAGGCCAGTAATCTAAATGGCTCGTGGACGCCGCGAGCCTATACTCTCCAATCATCCATTTTACTTTTCCATAACTTATCGGAGTCAAATTTTTGGGCGAACACACTACCACTCGCACAGCACCCGCGAAATCCAGCACAGGCTACCTTTTACCGCAATTAAACACACTAGACTGGATACTACTTGTTATGTGCGGTATCGGTGGTGTTTGGCTGTACCATCGGTCCGCTGTTGGTGTGCATTATTTGTGGCAGTGGAAAGAGGCGCTTGAATTACTTTTCACGCCTAGAGCAGATGGTGGTTTGCCCTACTTCTTCCAAGGTTTGATTTCGACGTTAAGGCTCAGTATTTGGGGCATCAGCTTCGCATTAGTGTTTGGCACTTTGTTAGGCTTAGCACGCTTCTCTCGTTCCGTTTGGTTGCGCACACCTGCCAATGCGTTTATCCAGTTAGTGAGAAACATCCCTCCGTTGGTGTTTGTTTTTATTTTCTACTTTTTCATTTCTAACCAATTGATCCCGTTACTCGGTTTGGAAGATCTTCTACGAAACTACAACGGCGAACCAAATGCGCTACAGCGCTTTCTGTTTGGGCCTTCTAACCTTTGGGAAAACCTTGCCTCTGGCGTGTTATGCGTCGGCTTACTCTCTTCTGCCTACATTGCAGAAGTTGTGCGCGGTGGTTTACAAAGTATCGACCAAGGTCAGTGGGAAGCGGCTGACTCATTGGGCTTGTCTCGATGGGTGAAATACCGATTTGTTATCGCGCCACAGGTGCTTAAATCAATAACACCTGCACTTGCCGGTCAAACCATCTCTTTGGTGAAAGACACCTCTATTGTTTCACTGATTTCGATACAAGAAATGACGTTTGTTGGGACAGAGATGGCAAATTCATCAGGGTATATATTTGAAATTTGGTTGATTGTCGGCCTTGCTTACTTCTTAATCTGTTTTGGTCTGTCACTTATTTTCCGCCATATTGAAGCAAAATCGGAAGCCATTTCAAATTAACTCAACCGCATATGTAATTAGGCACATTTGATTCTTCAAATCAGAATTGCACCCTGTTACATTGGCAAGATGCTAAATTTTCGGCGTTTTTCATGGAGTTAAAGAATCAATCCGACTACGAGCGATACATAAAACAAGATAATCTTGGTGAATATTACGTAGTTCTCAATCAATTCACTTTTCACAGTGTTTATCAGCCAATTTTTGATAGACGCCAACGTATTATTGGTATGGAAGCCTTACTGCGTATTCGTGGCATTGATGGTTCCCTAATTCGTCCTGACGTGTTTCTGGCCAATAATGGTCTTGATCCCTACTTTCGCTTATGTGTAGAGTTTTTATCTAGAGCAATGCACATTCGAAATTTCGCACGCTATTTCGCAGGGACGCCGATCAAACTGTTTCTTAACGTCATGCCTCAAACGCTACTCACACTAACCAAAGACATGGGCTTTAAAGATAACGGCCTGCTTTACAAACGCCTTTCCGAACTTGGTATGAGCCCATCAGACGTAGTTTTTGAAGTAGTCGAAGAGTCATGCGGAGATACGGATTTATTAATCAAAGCCGTACAGTTAATGAAAGCAAATGGTTTTATCTTTGCTATCGATGATTTTGGCGCCCAACATTCTGATATCGCACGTGTTCAGCAGCTCTGCCCTGACATCATCAAAATCGATCGTTCCTATTTACTAGACTACTGCGCCGGAGAAACCTTTTCCATACATAGCGCCGTTGATCTAGCGGATCATATGGGAGCAAAAGTCATTATAGAAGGGGTTGAAGAAGACGTGCAGCTACAAGCTATGTATCAACTTAATTTGGATTATTACCAAGGCTTTTACTTAGGAAAGCCTTGCGCCATTCATCACTGGACAGATAGCCTAAACATCGAGACGACAGTGCATTAACACTACCCACTTACAGCACAGTGAAACCAAAAAAGCGCCGATATAATATGCTCGGCGCTTTTTAGTTTTACTCAGATGTCACTTATTTAGTTAAGCGTTCATTTCCCTAGAAAAAATCAATAGAATTACGTCCACTCTTCGGATCACGAGTGGCTTGCGGTTTGTCTTCTTTTTTGCCTTTCTTAGCAGACTGAGACAACGCTTCTTTCTGCGCTTTACGCTCTTTATGTGCCGCTTTACGGCCTGTTGATTTAGGCCCAGAGGCTTTAGGTGACTTACTTTGACGAGACTTATCTTTACGAGAAGACTGCGCTTCTTTTTTCGCTTTCTTTTCTGCTTTTTGCTCTGCCGTTTCAGGTTCGGTTACTGGCGCATCGCAAACCACAACATAATATTCCTGGTTAAACTCAAAAAAGTCACCATCATACATCTTGCGGCGCTTACGTGTTTCTAGTTCACCATTCACCGCAACGTAGCCTTCCTCGATGATATGTTTTGCTTCGCCGCCACCGCTGACCAAGTTTGCGATTTTAAAAAGCTTGTACAGTTCGATTGGATGCGCATCAACATCGATGCCAATCGCTTCGATCTCAATCTCTTCGCCTTCTAAATACTCTTCGTGGTCGTAATCTTGGGTCATGTTACTTACTCTTACTATTTGATGCCCTGAAGTTTAAACGCAATGCTTAAAAATAGAAACCTCTGCCGATGTTCAATCACCGATTCGCCTTGGCGTTTGAGCACCTCTTAACCCATTTAACTTGTCGCTTGTTAGCTTGTATACCGATGCGTAGCTCAAACGAAGATGCAATTACGCAACCTGAAGGTATATACTCTCTAAGTTATTGTTGAAAAGAGCGAATACTTTGTCTCAACCAAGTAGAATTACCTTTGTCACTGCGAACTTGTTTAATTTTGTCGCACCGCCTAACGCCTACTATGATTTCGAGAACATATACTCGTTAGAGCAATGGCGAGACAAACTTTCGTGGACGCAACGTCAAGTTGAAAAACTGGAAGGCGACGTGATTGGCTTACAAGAAGTATTCAGTATCGAGAAGACCCAGGCATTCTTTTCAACCATCGGCTACCCCTACTTTGCGACCGTTGACACTCCACATGTTGAGGATGAGTACATTTACTCAAGCCCTGTTGTGGCAATCGCATCTCGGTTTCCAATAGAAAAAGTACAAGCGGTAGAGTTTGACTTAGCAACGCTTAAACCTTTTGGAGTAAGTGTTGCTCCAGAGTTCAGTCGCAAACCCATCTATGCCCAAGTAATACATCCTGTACTTGGTCATATCGCCGTTTACGTAACGCACCTGAAATCTCAACGCCCGGCCGACTCAGAACAACCAGAAACGTCTAGCACGATTATTGGGCGCTGGTTATCCACCCAGCAAAGAGGCTGGGAAGCAGCGATGTTAAGAGACGCGATGCAAAAGAGGTATCGAAAAGAACCAATGCCGACAGTGTTAATGGGCGATATGAATCAGCCTATCACTCCTATCAGCGTTAACAGCGCATTGGTATCCAATACTGGTGACAGCGTCACTGAATTACAACTCAAAGATGGTTGGTTATTGCAAAGTGACACCCTGAAGGATGAACGCCCAGCCACGCACTATCATTTTTCCACTGGGAATGTACTCGACTATATCTTGCTCTCACAAGAGTTTGACACCTTATCAGATATATCGGTTGCCGAGGTTGTTGACTATCAGGTGTCTAACCAACATCTGATCAACCCGATTTATGACAGAGATAAAAACGCCAGCGACCACGCATTTGTGGCACTGACGGCTGAAGTAAAGCTTTGAGCAACCTATTTAGTTACTTAGTGACGTTTCACAATTTTACGCGGGATAAGTTCTACGCCAGGCTTGTAACGCTTGGCGGAAGCATTGAGTGCTAACTCCATTGCGCTGTCCGCGATCAACTCAAACTGTTGAGGCAAAGAGTTGATTTTCACAGGCAAAAAGTCCAGCAGTCGATTATCACCAAATGTCGCTAAACGCACCTTTCCCATCAGTTCTGGTTTTTCTAGCATTACATCCAACACACCTTCTAACAGTGTGTATGACGTTGTAACAATGGCATCTGGCAATGCGTTCTCTGTTAACCATCTCTCTAAGACTTTCTTGCCTTCTTCCCGGGAGAAGTGTTGTCCATAACCCACTGTTGCCGTTTTACCACCTTGTTGAGAAGCAGATAGAAAACCAAGCTCACGCTCTTTTGAGACTTGAAGATCTTGCAATGCACCGATTAAGCCAATGGACTTAATATCCTCTGACAGTACTGACTGAGTGAGTTCAAGTGCGGCATCAAAATCTTCGCTGATGACACAACAAAAGTGCTCATCATCCATTGGACGGTCTAGCGCGATAACTGGCGTACCAGAATTTTGCAACTTAAGATAATACTCGTTTGCAGTGGGCATACCACTTGCCACAAACAACGCATCAATACGACGACTGACTAATGCTTCCGCCACCTTTTGCTCTGTATCAGGATCATCATCAGAGCAGCCAATCAAAATTTGGTACCCCGCCTTCCGAGAGTTCTGCTCTATCAGCTTTGCAAGACGCGCATAACTGGTGTTCTCTAAGTCTGGGATGATAAGCCCAAATGAGCGTGAATTACCTGCCCGCAAGGAAGACGCCGCATGATCTGGCTTATAATTGTACTCTTCTACAACGGCCATCACCTTTTTCTGAGTCTTCTCGCTGATGCGGTATTTCTGCGCTTTTCCGTTAATCACATAGCTTGCAGTTGTCTTAGAAACACCCGCTAATTTGGCTATTTCATCCAGTGTCATATTCTAAACCTTATTCTGTGCGCGCGATCATATTAATACATCAACGATCTTTCGATAAGTTGAATTATAAGCTGAACCGATTCAGTATAAAAGCTGAAAGGATTCAGCAAAACTTAAAAATTGACGTAAATCACCCGAACACGCAACAAACCAATTTGTGAGCTAGGCTATAGGACAGCGGCAAAGGCTCGTTTGTTAACGTCAGTTTTTAAAACAGTTTTTCTGAGTCTTTTAAAAAATTTACCAACAAGCTGAATCGATTTAGCTTGAAATATAAAAGGTTTGAGGAGTGATAAGCGCTCAGAAGAAGCGGCGTTCAACTTCTCACACAGAATACATTTTTAAATTGATACCTTAAGGCTGGAGAAGCACCATGCTTAAGCTAAATAAGAACGACATTACCCTCTCGCAATCAGCGACAGATAAGTTTGAAGCAATAAAGAGTATTGCTCATAGCCTGACTGATAAAGGCCTAGTTGAACACGGTTACGTTGAAGGCATGCTAAACCGTGAAAACCAAAACTCTACGTTTTTGGGGAACGGTATTGCTATCCCACATGGCACGACTGACACTCGCTCAATGGTGAAAACAACGGGTGTTGCTGTGCATCACTTCCCACAAGGTGTCGACTGGGGTGATGGCAATACTGTGTTCGTCGCTATCGGTATCGCAGCTAAATCTGATGAGCACCTTGGCATTCTTAAACAGCTCACCAAAGTGTTAGGCGCAGATGGCGTAGAAGAGCGTCTGCGTAATGCAAAAAACGAAGACGAGATCATCGCCCTACTGCACGGTGATGTTCAGCTTGAAGCAGACTTTGACGCTTCTTTAATTCAACTCATGTTCCCTGCGAGCGACATGCTACAGATGAGTGCTGTTGCTGGTGGTCTGTTAAAAAATACGGGATGTGCTGATAACGAATTCGTTGCTGATCTCGTTACCAAACAACCAACTCACTTAGGTAATGGCCTGTGGTTAATTGGCAGTGACAAACATGTCACTCGCACAGGCGTGTCATTTGTCTCGACGGCAAACGACTGCGAATATGAAGGTCAAAAAGTGCGTGCACTTGTCGCGTTCGCAGCATGTAACAATGCTCACCAATCTATCCTAAAAACGCTTTCTAATATTGTGTTTAACAATGAACACGGCAAGCTTTTAGATGCATCAGTAGAACAGATTCTTGCTTTGTTCAAAGGTGAAGAAGTCACAGCTGCATCTTCAGAAGAAGGCAATACCGCTGTATTTAAAATCAAAAACTCTCACGGCCTACATGCTCGTCCGGGGGCAATGTTAGTCGCAGAAGCGAAAAAGTTTGAATCCACTATACGTGTTGCCAACCTAGACGGAGATGGAAAAGCAGTAAACGCGAAGAGCCTAATGAAAGTTATCGCGCTGGGCGTTAAGCACGGTCACCAACTTCAATTTACAGCAGAAGGTCCTGATGCCCCGCAAGCCTTGGAGTCTATCGGAAATGCAATCGCTTCTGGCCTTGGTGAAGGTTAAGGATCCGATATGACAAACAAAACAAATAAGGTTGTCACTATTACGCTCAACCCGGCATTGGATTTAACAGGTTCAGTAAATGAACTAAACGTTGGTTCCGTGAGCTTAGTACAGCAAAGCAATCTCCACGCTGCAGGTAAAGGTGTCAACGTAGCAAAAGTGTTGAGCGATTTAGGCGCAGATGTCACGGTTACCGGCTTTCTTGGTAAAGATAACCCTGAGCTATTCCATCAGCTTTTCAATGACATCGGCGTTAAGAATGAGTTTGTAGAAGTACAAGGTGCAACTCGTATCAACGTCAAGCTCGTTGAGGCTAATGGCAACGTCAGTGATATCAACTTCCCTGGTGTTCAAGTTACGGCAGAAGAAATCGCGCGCTTTGAAGAAACCCTATTCCGCCTTGCTGAAACACACGATTACTTTGTATTGGCAGGCAGCCTACCGGGCGGTGTTACTGCAGAGCAATGCGCTGCATGGATAGAAGCACTGCATCAACAAGGCAAAAAGGTGTTGTTCGACAGTAGCAAAGCCGCATTGAAGTCAGGTATTGATGCTCACCCATGGTTGATTAAACCTAACGATGAAGAACTTGGTGATTTTGTTGGCGAACATCTAGCAACACCTGAACAGTGCCAAGCTGCAGCGCAAACACTGAGCGACAAAGGCATAGAAAACATCGTGGTTTCTATGGGACCTGACGGTGTTATGTGGCTCAACCAAGGCGAATGGCTTAGTGCAAAACCGCCTCGAATGCATGTCGTGAGCACCGTTGGCGCAGGCGATACGCTGGTCGCTGGCTTGTGTTGGGGCCACATGCAACTGATGCCTAAAAACGATTTATTGCGCTTCGCTACGGCACTTTCTGCTTTGGCAGTTAGTCAAGTTGGCGTAGGGCTAACCAGTCAGGAAGAACTGGAAAATATCAAGCGACAAACTGAAGTTAGCGCGCTTTACCCTATTACAAACTTAGAACAAAACTAAGGAACAGAAGGTTATCGTATGAATATTGCCATTATTACTGCCTGTCCGAGCGGTGTAGCAAATAGCATCCTTGCGACAGGATTACTAGAACAAGCCGCCGCAAAATTAAACTGGAATGCCAAAATAGAATGTCAATCAAGTGTGGTTGAACCAACACTATTGACGGAAGCTGACGTTGAACAAGCAGAAGTCATTGTCATTGCGGCAAATACTAGCGTCGACACTTCTCGTTTTGTAGGAAAAAAGGTTTACCAAGCGGAAATTAGCGAAGTAGCAAAAGACGCAACTGCGTTTCTCCAGCAAGCGGTTGAAAACGCCACTTTACTTGAAAAAGCAACCACACTTGCAGCCCCTATCACTACAGATACAACATCAGCATCAAAGAAGATTGTTGCAATCACGGCATGCCCTACTGGCGTTGCGCATACCTTTATGGCGGCAGAAGCTTTAGAAGAAGAAGGCAAGCGTCGTGGCCATCAAATCAAGGTGGAAACTCGTGGTTCAGTTGGCGCTAAAAACCAACTGACTGAGCAAGAAATTGCAGATGCCGATCTGGTGATCATTGCTGCGGATATTGAAGTGCCACTTGATCGCTTTAACGGCAAAAAGATGTACCGCACGAAAACAGGCCCAGCTCTGAAAAAAACAGCCGAAGAGATGGACAAAGCATTCGAGCAAGCCACGATTTACCAACATTCAGGTTCTGCAAATTCTGCTTCGGCAGCAGACGAGAAGAAAGGCGCTTACAAACACTTGATGACAGGGGTATCGCACATGCTGCCTGTGGTTGTCGCTGGTGGTTTGATCATCGCCCTATCGTTCGTGTTTGGTATTGAAGCATTTAAAGAAGAAGGCACACTAGCAGCAGCCTTGATGAACATTGGTGGTGGCTCTGCATTCGCATTGATGATTCCTGTACTTGCTGGCTATATTGCGTTTTCAATCGCTGACCGTCCTGGTCTGGCTCCTGGTCTTGTTGGTGGTATGCTAGCAAGTTCAACGGGTGCTGGTTTCCTAGGTGGTATCGCAGCTGGCTTCATTGCCGGTTACGCAGCGAAACTCCTCGCAGATAAGGTGAAACTGCCACAATCGATGGAGGCGCTTAAACCGATTCTGATCATTCCATTTGTAGCAACATTGTTCACTGGTCTTGTGATGATCTACATCGTAGGCGGCCCAGTTTCAGGCATCATGAACGGCCTGACTGACTTCCTAAACAACATGGGATCTGACAGTGCAGTACTACTGGGTATTATCCTTGGCGCAATGATGTGTTTCGACCTAGGAGGCCCGGTAAACAAAGCCGCTTACGCATTTGGTGTTGGCCTTTTGGCTTCACAAACTTACGCGCCAATGGCGGCAATCATGGCCGCAGGTATGGTTCCTGCGCTAGGTATGGGTTTAGCGACCTTCATTGCGAAGAACAAATTTGAACAAAATGAACGTGAGGCAGGTAAAGCATCATTTGTCTTGGGCCTTTGTTTCATCTCTGAAGGCGCAATTCCATTTGCTGCGAAAGATCCAATGCGCGTGATTCCATCTTGTATGGCAGGTGGCGCACTTACTGGTGCCCTATCGATGCTATTCGGTGCGAAATTAATGGCACCACACGGCGGTCTATTCGTGCTGCTAATTCCTAACGCAATTTCACCAGTATTAATGTATTTAGTGGCTATTGCAGCAGGTACAGCGGTAACTGGCTTTACTTACGCATTCTTAAAAAGCAAAGCAGAAGCGAAACAAGAAGTCACAGCTTAATTAGAGCGACTCCGGTTAACAATGCCACCCTCGAATTTGGCATTTAGCACCTCCCTTTAATTCCGGTTAAGGGAGGTGTTTTTTATTCCGCAGCCGGAACGGCTACAATGTCTACTTCCCCACTGCTCATATCCACCGTTGCTTGATAAGCGCTATGCGGGTCACCGTAGTGCTTGAAGGTAAAGTGGTAAACGTTAGCTGGCGTCCACAAGGTTTTTGACTCTGCGGGCAGAATGTCATAGCCGTCTTGCTGATAAAGCTCTGTCGCCATTACATTTGCGATTGCCGCCTGCTGGTTAGCGTCTCGATCAACCTTTGGCTCTAATGACGGATTACTTGGATAAGATTCACCGTTGTAACTCATGAGTCGATAGGAGCCATTACTCCAAACGATAAAGTCCTGCCAACCATTACTGTAACTGTCGGCTAGTACAATAGGCGTGCGAGTTACCGACATTCGATTGATAACTTTTCCCTCATTATCAAACATATATGCAGCACAGCCACCACTACCACAGAAATAGCGATCTTGAAGCAACACTATGTATTCTGCCTTGCCGTCGCTGTTTAGGTCGGCGCTACCCGATAGATAACGTAGATTGTCTTGCTCGAGCGACAGCCCTTCAGAGGCTAAAACCTTACTATCAATCCAACTGGAAATGACTTCAGCACTAACACTGTTGACTTTAGGGGCAGGTTGTTTGGTTTCTGTCGGCATGCTATCCGTCGCGGTGCAGCCAACCAAGGTGAAAGAACCAACGAAGAAGAGTCCGTTTAATATGCGCTTATTCATGTAATCTCAATCTTTGATGTGTCGTTACATCAGTATACGCATGATTTGCATTGTAATCTTAAGAAAATCATTAAAATCAAGCAAATGAATGGTTTGGTATATATTAGTAAGATCAAAAAAGCCCCGAAGAAAACCTTCAGGGCTAGGCAGGAAGCTGGCAAATAGCCAGGAGTCCCTATGCAGTGGTCGGTTTTACCCTAAACAGAATTGCAAACATCACTGGCACCACTATCAGTGTCAGTACAGTAGCAAAACCAAGACCTGCCATAATCGTTATTGCCATCGAGCCAAAGAAGGCGTCGAAGACCAGTGGAATCATCCCCAAGATAGTTGTTAGCGCAGCCATACTTACCGGACGAACGCGGCTTATCGCACTATCGACAATCGCGAGGTAAGGATCTTTACCTGACTCCAACTCAAGGTTTATTTGGTCAAGCAACACAATACCGTTTTTCAAAATCATGCCACTTAGGCTTAACAAACCAAGGAATGCTGTAAAACTGAACGGCATGTTCGTGGTAAGCAAACCAAAAGCAACGCCAATGATCGCTAACGGAACGGTGAACCAAATGACCAACGGCTTTTTGATTGAGTTAAACAGTAAAATAGTAATGATGAACATCAACAAGTAACCCATCGGCAATGAACCGAATAGGCCTTCTTGTGCATCTTTGGATGATTCGTACTCACCACCCCATGTGATTTCGTATCCTTCTGGAACATGCAATGCCATCACTTTAGGCTGTACACGAGCAAATAAGCTTGCTGCCGTGTCGTCACTCAACACATCATGGTCCGCGAGAACGGTTAACGTACGCTTACGGTCACGGCGCTGAATTAGCGGCTCACTCCAATCCAGTTGAACGCCATCAATCACTTGATCAACCGGAATATACGTTTGCAACGAAGGACTCCAAATGGTCACGTTTTGTAGTGATTCAAAATCTACGCGTTCTTCTTCAGGAAGGCGTGTCATAATTGGCAACGTATGTGTACCATCACGCAAGTAACCTAAGGTGCTACCACCAAACGCCATTTGCAGTGTGCTTGAAAGATCTTCTTTCGAAATACCTAAGCGACGAGCTTTAGACTCATTGAAAACGGGTACAAGTTCCTTGGTGCGCTCTCGCCAATCGTGACGAATGTTTCGAGCACCAGGGTCGGTATGAAGGATGTCTTCAACTTGCACCGCCAAGTCACGTAAAACTTGTGGTTCAGGGCCAGTAATACGCGCTTCGATCTTAGACGCTGGTGATGGACCAAATTCCATCAATTTAAACTGGAACGTAGGCGCATCAAATGTTTTCGCCAGATTCGCATCTAACTTATGCAGTAAACCAAACATTTTCTCACGATCAGTCGCGCGAACTTGGAACTGCGCGTACGCTTCGTAACTTTTTTCTGGTTGATAGGTTAAAGCAAAACGCTGTAGGCCCTGCCCAATCGAAGCAGAAACAAAGTCAATATCATCTTGCTGACGAATGTAGCTTTCGACCTCTTCAGCTTTTTTAATCGTTTCACGGATGTCAGTACCCTCTGGCATCCACATATCCACGTAGAACATCGGCGTATTCGATGGTGGGAAGAACTGCTGTTTTACATTACCAAATGCCACGACAGCACCCACTAATAGCGCCACCATGCCAGCAACGGTAAGCCAGCGGAATCGCAATGCAAATTTCAGCGATGCCCCAAATACGACAAACAACCAGCCTTTATAAGGATCATCTTCGCTAGTACCCTGCTCTTTGCTTTCCTCTTTCAACAAAAGATCGGCAAGGAAAGGCGTCAGTGTAATAGCGGTAATCCAGCTTAAAAATAATGAGAAACACAGCACCCAGAATAGAGAGCCCATGAACTCACCTGTCGCATCTTGCGACAAACCGATAGGTGCAAAAGCCGTAATTGCAATAACAGTTGCGCCCAGCAAAGGCCATTGTGTTTGCTTTACAATATCGACAGCCGCTTGAACTTTGGTACGCCCTTTCTTTAGGCCAACCAATATGCCTTCCACGACAACAATCGCGTTATCAACCAGCATACCCAAGGCAATAATTAACGCGCCAAGAGAAATACGATGCAGTTCGATGTTGTTGTAATTCATCAAAATGAAGGTACCAAATACCGTCAATAACAACACAACTCCAATGATGACACCACTGCGTAAACCCATAGTAAACAGCAACACAATGATTACGATCGCCACTGCCTCCGCTAGACTAATTACAAACGCTTTAACAGATTCATCCACCTCATTGGCTTGGTTGTAAAAGTAGTTCATATCGATGCCAGCAGGCTTGATAGACTCTAGGCTCGCGAGCTCCGCATCCAAACGTTCACCAACCTCAACCACGTTCACACCCGATGCAAACGAGATACCGATATTAATCGCTTTTTGACCGTTAAAGAGTACGACGTTGCTTGGCTTCTCTTGAATACCGCGAGAAATCGTTGCTACGTCTTTTAGACGAATTAGATTTCCTGTGTCACGGCCATGAATGATCAGATTTTCTAGTGCTTCTACAGTGTTTAAGGTGCCGCTTGGGCGAATAACAAGGCTTTCGCCATTGACCATCACTTCACCTGCTGAAACCACATTGTTTTGCTGGTTCAACAAGCTCGAAACCACATTCATGTCTAAGTTCAGTGCAGCAAGGCGATCAAGTGAGATCTCAACGAATAGCATTTCTTGCTGATCGCCCGTGATGTCTACCTTACCAACACCATCAACAAGCTCGATTTCACGGGTCAGGTAATCCGCATAACGTTTCAGCTCTACATAGTCGTAATCGTCACCAGTGAGCATTAACATCACGCCATAAACGTCACCGAAATCATCAATGATCTGTAAAGACTGAACACCTTGAGGCAATGATGGTCGTAAATCATTAATTTTACGGCGCATTTCATCCCAAATTTGCGGCAGTTCATCAGGACCATAGTCCATTTCCATGCTCACCGTTATTTGAGACATACCATTAGAAGACGTAGAGGTAATTTTGTCGATATAAGGGAGTTTTCGAATCTCTTTTTCTAGAGGATACGTCAGCTCTTCTTCAACTTCTTTTGACGTCGCGCCAGGGTATGTTGAGATGATCATGGCATCTTTGATCGTAAATGCCGGGTCTTCTAATCGTCCAAGCTCCAAAAATGACGTTAAACCACCAACAGCAAGGATAATAATGAACAACCAGCTGATGACTTTGTTTTTTATTGAATACTCAGCAATGTTCATTATTGGTTATTCTCCACAACATCCACATGTTTACCTTCGCGTAATTTACGCAGATTTGAATTAATCAGAATATCGCCCTGGCTAACACCTGACGACACAATGGCTCCATTGCCATTCACTTGAGAAATCATGACAGGCACTCGTGTGACAATGTCACCTTCTTTTTTCCACACAAAGAACTCATTCCCTTCACTGCCTGCTTGAAGCGCCGTGACAGGAACACTGTAACCATCAATAGAGGTAATGCCCGCCTTCACCATATCGACCAAAACGCTTACGCTGGTTCCCGGCAATATCTCTGTTTTTGGCTGTGGCATCGTCAAGTACATTTCGTAGGTTTGAGTTTCAGCGTTGGGTTCACTTGTGTGCTCTAAATAGTCCAAAGCAAATCTGCCATCGATGCCGGAGAAGGTTGCTCTAGGCTTGTAGCTCATGCTGTCTGAGTTTGGGTCTACCATCGCTAAAACATTGTCGGAAAGCTCAATACGCACGTAAACCAAATCGTTTTGGTATAGGTTTAACACGGGTTCACCAATTGCCACACGCTCAAAACGTTCTTTGAAAACATCGGATACTTTACCGGCGAACGGGGCGAATAAACGGGTGTAATTCAATTGATTGGTCGCGTTATAGAAAGTAGCCTCAGCTAGCTCTTTATTGGCGGTTAGCTCATCAAGTTCCGCTTTTGAAATCATTTGACGTGCATGCAAGTCTTCACCGCGTTTAAGCTGACGAATTGCGAGTGTGTATTGTGCTTCTGCGTCATTCACGGCTTGCTTCTCTTTGCTATCATCTAGCTTTGCGATCATTTGCCCCTGCTTCACAACGTCACCCGCTTTAACCAATACGTGCTGAACTTCCCCAGCGCGGCGAAATGCCATTGGCGTTTGCTCTGCAGGCACTACTATGCCTTTGAACGCGCGATGTTGACTTTGTACTGGTGCATCCACCGAGATAGTCGACACAAAAAGTGGCTGCTCGACGATAGCTTGGTTTTCATTTTTGCACCCTGTTAAAACTGCAAGTGCAATCGCAGAGATCGTAAGTAGAGAACGTTTCATTAAATGCCTCCCTCACGAACCCAAGCTTTCACCACTTGTCCTTCAACCAGTCTCTCAACACCAGCAATAACAACGTAATCATTGTTATCAAGCCCGGCTTTCACACCACCTGCTGCGTCAAGTGACACAGTGACTTTATTGACCTGCTGCGTGCTTCTGTCCATTACCCAAACTTCACCTTGCGTCCCATTTTTGTTGACCCAAGCAGACTGAGGTAACGTCATCGCGTCCGATACATGTTGTTTAGCAATGTGTACCTGCCCAGTCATACCTGTCAGCAAATTGCGATCTTCTGGTCGAGTGATGGTCACGATCGCCTCATAACTATTGGTATCGATGTTTGGCTGCGTCGAAATTTCTTTAAATTGCCCAGGAATACGTTTTCTTGGCTCGCTATCCATCGTCACCCACATATCGGAGTTTTGCAGTGACTCAAGTGATACAGATTCCGCATAACTTACTGGCAAGGTGAAAGATACATCCAACGTCGTGTTATCAATGAGATTCAAGATCTCCTGCTTCTCTGCGACTACTTGAAACGGGTTGACATAGGTATATGACACAATGCCATCAAACGGTGCGTGAATTTTGGTATAGCTCAAATCGGTTTTAGCTTGTTCGTAGTTCGCCAATGCCGCTTTATATTGAGTTTCTTTCTGATCGTACTCATCAGTACTAATGAGTTTTTTTCCGTAAAGGTTTTTCGCGCGGTCCCATTGTGTTTTCGCTAACGCGTACTGCGCTTGAGCGGCATCTAACGCAAGCTGAAGATCTTTAGGGTCTAACGTTGCGAGCACTTCACCTTTTTGGACTTTTTGACCCATGCGTACACGTAATTCATCAACCTCTCCACCAACCTGAAAAGAAAGCTGCGCGCGATGTGTTGCATCAATACGCGCTAAAAAGGCGTGCGAGTCTTCAAGTTCTAGGTCTTTCACCGCCAGTAATTTTACAGGTTTGATTAAAGGTTCAGACGGCTCAGAAATGGCTTTATTACACCCAGTTAGCATCCCAGAAAGACTTAATGTCACCACTGCGCCAACTAAAGTGCGCTTTAAATATTGTTTTCGCACCCGCTTTCTCCGTAGGTTTTATATATTACACAGCCGTGCAGTATAAGCAGAATTTGAAATTGATCAACATATTTTCCAGATGGATAGCAAATTAATTAGTCAAAGCGTTCGGTTTCTGGTAAAAGTAAGCGCGTGATTAATATTCGGGAAAATTCGAACTATGAATGAAAGAAAGCAGGGGCGTAGAAGTGCTGAAGCAGCAGAACAAACTAAGTGTCTGATCCTTAAAGTGGCAGCAGATATGTTTTGTGAACTTGGTTACGAGCGTGTCTCGCTGCGCAATATCAGTGAAAAGGCTGGTGTTTCACATAGTTTGATCCGTCACCACTTCGGTAGCAAAGAGAAAATCTGGCAAGCGGTTAGCGATGCAATGGACGAGTTCATGCAGTGCTATATGGCTGAACTCATCAATGAAATGCCGGAGAACACACCTTCGAATAGAAAAATTTATCTGTTTATGGTTCGCATGCTAGCATTTGCTCTCGTCAATCCTCACCCAGTACAGATGATCGCCGATGCCATTCGACAAGGCGATGACGGTGCTCTGCTGCAGTATTTCTTAAAATCAAAAGATGAGTTCGCTGCAATATTTACCGGAATTTTCGAGCAGTACAACAGCGAAAACCCTAATGCACAATTTGATCAGTGGGAATCAAAGTGGCAAATGTTGATCTTCGCACATGGTGCTGTCAGTCTCGCGCCAATGATGCAAGAAACATGGCCGGATATTGCAGATAATCGCGAAAAACTGCTGATCAAGCATTGGGAATTGTTTAATACCATTATGGCCTCTCAATTTGGGATCCCAAAAGAAGAGATGATTCATCCGGAAAAGCTTGAAGATATCGTTATTGATATGTGCTGTACTATTGATGAAGCAGTAAACTAAAAGTAAACAAGCGAAAAGAAGACATAAAAAATGCCGAGCTACAAAGCTCGGCATTTTTGTTTCAATTCGTTTTAACCACGGTAGTAACGTTGTGGTACGAACGGCATTTTTTCAACTGTCATTGGTAGCATTTTACCACGCACTTCAGCGAACACTTCAGTACCAATCGCCGCCAAATCCGCACGAACATAACCCATTGAGACTGGCTTACCTGCGTTCGGACCCGCCGTACCGCTGGTTACAACGCCAATTTTAACGCCGTCGGCATCAAACAGTTCAACACCTTCACGCACTGGCGCTTTGGTTTGACCTACTAGACCCACACGCTTACGCGCCACATCTTTAGTCTCAATCTGCTTAAGAATAATGTCTGCGCCAGGGAAACCACCTTCACGTTCACCACCAATACGACGAACTTTTTGGATACCCCATAGCAAGCTCGCTTCAACAGGTGTTGTTGTTGTGTCTAGGTCATGACCGTATAGACAAAGGCCACACTCAAGACGAAGTGAATCACGAGCACCAAGGCCAATCCATTCAACTTCATCTTCCGCAGTCAGTTTACGTGCTAGCTCTTCCGCTTTGTCAGCAGGAACCGAGATTTCGTAACCGTCTTCGCCTGTATAACCACTACGAGAAACAATGCACTCGGCGCCTAAAATATCGACTTTACGAATATCCATGAACAGCATTTCAGAAACTTCTGGTGCAAAACGCGCCAATACAGCCGCCGCTTTAGGGCCTTGGATTGCAAGTAGAGCTCGGTCTTCGATAATTTCTAGCTCAACACCAGATGGTAAATGCGCTTGTAGGTGTGCGATATCTTGCGCTTTACATGCTGCGTTCACAACCACAAACAGATGATCACCTAGGTTAGCCACCATCAAGTCGTCCATGATGCCGCCCTCTTCATTAGTGAAAAAAGCGTAACGCTGTTTACCAGACTCAAGATCCACAATATCCACTGGGACTAATGTTTCTAGGAACGCAGCTGCACCGTCACCAATTAGGCGAAGCTGTCCCATGTGAGAAACATCAAACAGACCTGCCGCATCACGAGTATGTAAGTGTTCCTTCTTTACGCCTAGAGGATACTGAACAGGCATATCGTAACCCGCGAACGGGACCATTTTGGCACCAACTTCAACGTGAAGTGCGTGTAGTGGTGTTTTCAGTAGTTCTTGAGTCATTTTCGTCTCCATTTAGATAGACCCGAGAATGCTATCGGCATTCGATGTGTTTCCAATAATAAACATGGCTCATTCTATTTTGCACGAACAAGACGTAGATCGACTTGCAAAAGTGTGACTCTTAACATTTTAATCACAACAAATCGTACAAAAAAAGCGCTTTAATGAGCAAGTTCTCATCAAAAAAGCGCTTTTTCATCATAACGACCACCAACAGCAATCGTTTGCTTTCACTATAGGAAATTTACAAGTATTTATCACTATTTGGCTGTCACCCACAAAATGAGCGCATCTTCCTCGCTAACACTGGTCAACATATGTCCCATATTTGCATCGTAATAAACGCTGTCTCCCTCGCTTAAAACAACAGGTTCGTAAAACTCAGAATAGAACATAACCTCGCCAGATAAGATAAGTAAAAATTCTTCGCCGTCATGACGAACCCAGTCTTTATATTCATCAAAACTACGAGCTCGAATTTGGCTCTTAAACGGCATCATTTTCTTATTGGAAAGTTGTGTCGCGAGCAGTTCATGTTCATAGGTTTGTGTTGGGTGTGGTTTACCTTCATTCTTCTTGGTAACATCCCTGCGCCCTGTCGCTACCTTTTTTCTAGGTGGCTCAAAGAGTTGTGGCATGTCAATTTGTAAGCCTAGTGCCAATTTTTGCATCGCTTGAAACGTCGGGGAGATCTGCTCATTTTCTATTTTGCTCAGTGTAGATCGAGCAAGCCCTGTTCGCTGACTCGCTTCTTCTAATGTGATACCGAGTTTCGAGCGGATATCCTTAATACGCTGGCCCAGTTTTAACGGCTCGATATTTTGGTCATGTTGCTCTTTTGCCAACGTCATCGATGGGTATTCATCGTAAATACTTTCTGCCATAAATCCCTCTATAGATATCCATATTTTTTGTCTTACTCGCATTGTGCATGAAGCACATAGTGGATAGAAGTCCACCAAGTGAATTAAAGCGTGCTCTTGTTAACAAATTTTGAAATCTTGTTTCCTATAGGAAATTTTTGGTTGATTGTTCCCGTCACAGGCGCTATGTTACCAACTTGTTAGATGTAGAGATGCATATTTCCGTAAGAGATTGGTAAAGGAAACACGCAATCCAACGGAGTTTTTGCCCAAATTTAGGGCCGGATGTTCACTCTGTTCTGCTACGCAGTTCAGCTGTTTTTGAGGACAAATGAACCACAACCGCAAATCATAACTCATCTATTGCGGGTTCATTTTCAGATTTGGAAGGTCAACTACCATGAATAAGAGTTACCCTAACCACAGCTTGGAAAACTTTTTCTCTACCAACCTCTCTGCGACAGATGATGCTGTCTTTGCTGGAATTCAAGCGGAATCCGCTCGCCAAAACGAACAAATCGAACTTATCGCTTCAGAGAACATTGTTTCTAAAGCGGTAATGCAAGCTCAAGGCACATGCCTAACAAACAAATACGCTGAAGGTTACCCAGGTCGCCGTTACTATGGTGGTTGTGAGCACGTAGATACAGTGGAAGCCATTGCTATCGAACGCGCAAAAAAACTTTTCAATTGTGAATACGCAAACGTTCAACCACACTCAGGCGCACAAGCAAACGGCGCAGTAAAGCTGGCACTGCTTCAACCTGGTGACACCATTCTTGGTATGTCTTTAGACGCAGGTGGTCACCTGACGCACGGCGCACGCCCTGCACTTTCTGGTAAATGGTTTAATGCAGTTCAATACGGTGTTGATCGCGAAACACTAGAAATTAACTACGAAGATGTTCGTGAGCTTGCACTTGAGCACCAACCTAAAATGATCATCGCAGGTGGTAGCGCTATTCCACGTACTATCGACTTTGCAAAATTCCGTGAAATCGCAGACGAAGTAAATGCAATTCTTATGGTCGACATGGCGCACATCGCTGGTCTTATTGCAACAGGCGCACACCCTAGCCCACTGCCACACGCACACGTTGTTACGACTACAACACACAAAACATTGCGTGGCCCTCGCGGCGGTATGATTCTTACTAACCACGAAGACATCATTAAGAAAATCAACTCAGCCGTATTCCCTGGCCTACAAGGTGGCCCACTGATGCACGTTATCGCAGCCAAAGCGGTCGCATTTGGTGAAGCGCTTGGCCCTGAATTTAAAACTTATATTGATTCGGTGATCAATAACGCAAAAGTCCTAGCGGAAGTATTGCAAACTCGCGGTTGCGACATCGTAACTGGTGGCACAGACACGCACCTAATGCTGGTTGACCTTCGTCCGAAAGGGTTGAAAGGCAATAAAGCAGAAGAAGCTCTAGAGCGTGCTGGGATCACATGTAACAAAAATGGCATCCCATTCGATACAGAGAAGCCTATGATTACATCGGGCATCCGTTTAGGAACGCCTGCGGGTACAAGCCGCGGCTTTGGCGCTGAAGAATTCAAACTCATCGGTAATTGGATTGGTGACGTACTGGACGGTTTAGTGAACAACCCTGAAGGTGACGCAGAAGTTGAAAAACGCGTTCGCAAAGAAGTAAAAGAACTTTGCAGTCGCTTTCCTCTATACCAGTAAACGATTTTTTTGAAATCATAATAATTCCTGACAAGTTATTCGGAGATTAAGCAATGGACAAAACACTGAAGTTTGCAGATAGCCACGAGTGGGTACGTGACAACGGTGACGGCACAGTAACAATTGGTATTTCTGAGCATGCACAAGAAATGCTAGGTGACGTGGTATTCGTTGACCTACCAGACGTAGAAGACGAAGTTGAAGCAGGTGAAAGCTTCTCTCTCGTTGAATCTGTAAAAGCAGCGTCAGACATCTACGCACCAATCACTGGTGAAATCGTAGAAATCAATGAAGAACTAGAAGACAGCCCAGAGCTAATTAACGAAGAGCCGTACGAAGGTGGCTGGATCGTAAAAGTGAAGATGTCTGATGTATCTGAACTAGATAACCTGAAAGACGCAGACGAATACCTAAACTCTATCGAAGAAGAGTAATTAGGATGTGACGAAAGCTGTTCCCTAGCCTGTTTAGAGAACAGCTTTTTTTCTAGGTTCGGACGTATAATTTAATTTATCAGTAACGCAAATCCGTTACCCGAACCAAGGAGTAGGTAAAGGACAATGACTGAATTACTTCAAAGCCTCAGCACACAAAACGAGTTCGTTGCTCGCCACAATGGACCAAACAAATCTGACCAACAGAAAATGTTGGAAGCGATCAACGCAGTTAGCCTAGATTCGCTTATCGACGAAACCGTACCAGCACAAATTCGCCTAGAGCAACCAATGAGCTTGGCAGAAGCGAAAAGCGAAGCAGACATGCTGGCAGCAATGCGTAAGTTCGCCGATCAGAACCAAGTTAAACGTACATTTATTGGTCAGGGTTACTACAACACCTTCACGCCGAACGTGATTCTACGCAACGTGATGGAAAACCCGGGCTGGTACACTGCTTACACCCCTTACCAACCAGAGATCTCACAAGGTCGTTTAGAAGCACTTCTAAACTACCAACAAATGGTGATGGATCTTACTGGTATGGAAATCGCGAACGCGTCATTGCTTGATGAAGCAACGGCAGCAGCAGAAGCGATGACGCTTTGTAAGCGTGCGGGTAAAAGCAAGAGCAACGTATTCTTCGTTGCTGACGACGTTCACCCACAAACCATCGAAGTGGTAAAAACTCGTGCGAAATTCATCGGCTTTGAAGTCTTGGTTGGTTCTTTAGAATCACTACCAGAGCAAGACGTGTTCGGCGCACTAGTTCAATACCCAAGTACAACAGGTGAAGTTCGTGACCTAACGGACATCATCGCTAAAGCGCAAGCAAACAAAACACTAGTGACTGTAGCAACGGACCTTCTTGCTTCTACCCTGCTTAAACCTGCAGGTGAAATGGGCGCAGACGTAGCAATCGGTTCAGCACAACGTTTTGGCGTGCCGATGGGTTACGGCGGTCCACACGCTGCTTTCATGGCAACGCGTGATAAGCACAAGCGTACAATGCCTGGTCGTGTTATCGGTGTTTCTATCGATACCAACGGTAACCAAGCACTGCGTATGGCAATGCAAACGCGTGAACAGCACATCCGTCGTGAAAAAGCGACATCAAACATCTGTACTGCTCAAGCACTGCTAGCGAACATGGCGTCTTTCTACGCGGTTTACCACGGCGCAGAAGGTCTACGCACGATTGCTCGTCGTACGCACCATATGACAGCCATCTTAGCCGCTGGCCTAACTAAAGGCGGCTTCGAGCTTGCTCACAACAGCTTCTTCGACACTATCACTATCAACACAGGTGCACAAACTGAAGACCTATACGCGAAAGCACTAGCCGCAGACATCAACCTACGTAAGTTGGGTACTCAGCTAGGTGTGAGCTTCGACGAAACCACAACCGTGGCAGATGTAGAAGCCCTATTCGCAGTATTCGGTGTGAAAGAAGAAGTGGCAGCACTATCAACTGAAATCGCGGGCAACGAGTTTGCAGCCATTCCAGAAGCATTGCGCCGCACAACAGAATATCTAACACACCCTGTGTTTAACACGCACCACAGCGAAACACAGATGATGCGTTACCTAAAACAGCTAGAGAACAAAGACTTCTCACTCACGCACGGCATGATCCCACTGGGCAGCTGTACGA
The DNA here is from genome assembly GCF_023650755.1 of Vibrio sp. SCSIO 43097. Taxonomy (NCBI): domain Bacteria; kingdom Pseudomonadati; phylum Pseudomonadota; class Gammaproteobacteria; order Vibrionales; family Vibrionaceae; genus Vibrio; species Vibrio sp. SCSIO 43097. The sequence continues at coordinate 522,975 of NZ_CP071841.1, forward strand.
TGAAGCTGAACGCAGCAGCAGAGATGATCCCAGTTACTTGGCCTGAGTTTGGTTCGATCCACCCGTTCGCACCAACAGAACAAGCAGCTGGTTACGCAGCACTCGCAAAAGACCTTAAAGAAAAGCTATGTGAAATCACTGGCTATGACGCATTCTCACTACAACCAAACTCTGGTGCATCGGGTGAGTACGCAGGTCTTATCGCGATTCAACGCTACCACGAAAGCCGTGGCGAAGGTCACCGCAACGTATGTTTGATCCCAAGCTCTGCGCACGGTACTAACCCTGCGACAGCATCTATGGTGTCAATGAAAGTGGTTGTGGTTAAGTGTGATGAAGAAGGCAACATCGACATCGACGACCTAGCAGCGAAAATCGAGAAACACAAAGACAACCTATCAAGCATTATGATCACTTACCCTTCTACGCACGGCGTTTACGAAGAGAAAGTGAAAGAAGTGTGTGAAATGGTTCATGCCGCCGGTGGTCAGGTTTACCTAGACGGCGCTAACATGAACGCGCAGGTTGGTCTAACATCACCAGGCTTCATCGGTTCAGACGTTTCTCACCTAAACCTACACAAAACCTTCTGCATCCCGCACGGTGGTGGCGGTCCGGGTATGGGTCCTATCGGTGTGAAATCTCACCTAGCTCCTTTCCTACCAGGGCATATTGAAGACGGTGTAGAAGGCGCAGATTTCGCAGTATCCGCAGCGGATATGGGTAGCGCTTCTATCCTACCTATCTCTTGGGCTTACATCGCAATGATGGGCGAAGCTGGCCTAACAGATGCAACAAAAGTAGCAATTCTGAACGCAAACTACGTGATGGAAACACTTCGCCAACACTACCCTGTTCTTTACCGTGGCAAAAATGGCCGCGTAGCGCACGAATGTATTATCGACATTCGTCCGCTGAAAGAAGAAACAGGTATCAGCGAAGAAGACATCGCGAAACGTCTAATGGACTACGGTTTCCACGCACCAACTATGTCGTTCCCTGTAGCGGGCACGCTAATGGTTGAGCCAACGGAATCGGAAGATCTAGAAGAGCTGGACCGCTTCTGTGATGCGATGATCGCTATCCGCGAAGAAATGGAGAAAGTGAAAAACGGTGAATGGCCACTGGATAACAACCCACTTGTTAACGCGCCACACACACAAGTTGATCTTTCAGCTGAAGATTGGGACCGCCCTTACTCTCGCGAGATTGGCTGCTTCCCGTCTAAAGCGACCAAATCTTGGAAGTACTGGCCAACGGTAAACCGCGTAGATAACGTATACGGCGACCGTAACCTAATCTGTTCATGCCCAAGCATCGATAACTACGAAGATTAATTTTTGTAGAATCTAAATAAACAAAGGCGAACCGATTGGTTCGCCTTTGTTTTTGGTGTGCCGCCGTAACATTTGTTGATACATCGAGAAGGAATGATGGCTAGTTATTGTTTGCACAAAAGTGATTTAGAAATACAGTGACTTCTGAGAACCTTTGAATTAGCACTAATATCTCAGAGCCTTAAAAGCTTGTTGGAAACTCCTCATGAACACTATGTTATGCAGGTGCTGTGTAGTTTCTCAGTTCAGTTGCAGTAAGTCCCACTTATTACCATAGAGATCTTGGAACACCACCACTGTCCCGTATTCTTCCACACGAGGCTCTTCATTAAATACAACACCATTTTTCTTCATCAACTCGTAGTCACGCCAAAAATCATTAGTTTGCAGAAACAGGAAAACACGACCACCTGTTTGATTTCCTACTGCATGCGTTTGCTCCGGTGTACTCGCTTGAGCTAAAAGTAGGTTTGTACCATTGGAGTTTGGAGGAGAAACTTGAACCCAGCGTTTACCACCACCTAGGTTGGTATCTTCAACCAGAGTGAATTGAAGTTTTTGAGTATAGAATTCGATAGCATCGTCGTAATTTTCAACGACTAGAGCAATGTTTCCGATTTGCTGCTGAACAGTTTTGGCCATGATGATTTCCGCTGTGTCAAAACGCTAATTGTACTCTATTTTGAGACTTTTCTAGAAAGCACATAACGCCTTGCAAATGTGTAAGGCACACAATACGAATGCTTACGCACGGCGCCTTTGTCACTAGAACCGACAAACAATATAGCTGCCACCAGTGTCGAATCTTGATTGAGCAACTTATTAAAGCCTTAGCTATAACTCAAGAGCAAATCTCTAACCTAATAAAGAAGGCTGCTCGTATACCACGGTATTATAGTTCTTCTAGTTTTCCCTTAGCTAAATCTTCTTGTTGCTTAAGGAACATGAAGAAGTTTGCCTCACTGATAAACGGGTTACCGCTTGTGCCGAGCTTCTTCCTATTTTCAAAAAGGAAATTTTTATGTGGATGGTTCGAAAGGTTAACGTTCACAATAGGTGCCTGTAGTGAAATTTTTCTAATTTTCTCCATGCTAGTCAGGAACTGGCCAATAACTTCTGGATCATTGCTACTTACGCTATGCCCACCAACGATAAAAGCACGATATTGTTCGCCATTATCTTCAACAGTGAAGTCTAAGGAATAATCACCTTCCGTGTGGCCAGGTGTGAGATAGAACTTAAACTCATGTCCACCAATAGCCATAGAGCTATCGCTTTTTATCTCTATGTCTAAATTTGGAGGAAGGAACTTGTTCTCACCTTCGCTTTTGTTTGATTGCTGTATAGCTAGTTCATGAGCGCTTTTGGTCATCACGACTTTGGAACCATACTTCTCTTGAAGTAACTGGGCGCCTCCAACGTGGTCAGAATGCCCATGAGTTACCAATATGTGCGTTATTGGCTTATCTTTTAGCCCTAGCTTCTCTAGGTTGATAGGTATCCACTCAGAGTAAGGGAAGTCAAGCGTATCAATGATAACGAGTCCGTCGTCTGTAGCAATGGCATATGATGAGACCCACTTGTCTCCTACATAATAGACATTATCAAACATTTGAAATGGTTCTACATAACCGTTCTTATCATTCATTGCTGGAACATATTGACTTAAGGAAGCAAAAGACGAAGCACTGAAAAGTAAACCTACAATAATTTTTTTCACGAAATCACACACAAATATATCCTTAATAATTTCTTATAGAACCTCGCGGATGAGAAAGCTCTAAACGATTTTCAGAGGCAAATACAACTGCAAATACTTTCTACTTAGCTTGAGTTTTAGCTGACCGAATCACTTGTAAACTCGAATCCTATTAACTGCCTATGTATTCATGATTCTTTTAGAGGTTAAATAAATGAACTCAATTGAAGCAGAGTCATGAAGCTTCACTTGAGGTTAGCGGCACAGCACAATGTGATAAACCTCTTTCAAGCAAACATTTGAATGCGATTTTTCCAATTTAAGACATGTTCAATAAATGCATCAACTCTTGCAGGCCTTTTATCGCGGTCTCGATACATAATGAATACTTCTTTACCCGAGCATTGCCATTCTGGCAACAAAGGCAGCAGGTTATGTTGATCATGATTTAGCTCATGAAAGTAATAGGTTGGAATCCAAGCAATTCCTAAACCATGGATGACGGCGTCTCTAACTAGTAGTACATCATTTGAAGTGAATTGAAACTTTAGCGGACGATCAAATGTTTCATTGGTGATTTGATTAACTAATTTCCATTGGCTGTCGTTGTTTACCGTAATTAGGCGATGATGAACAAGTTGTTCTGGATGGGTAATCGGTTGGTGTTGTTCTAAATAGCTTCGTGATGCACAAAGCGCAAATGGAATCGACCATAATTTCTGAGCAATCCAGTCTTGTTCAATAAGATCACCAAGACGAAAACTAACATCGACACGGTTAGATACAAGATTGATTTTTTCATTCTGTACATCTAAATCGATACATATCTTCGGATGTTGCTCTGCAAATTCATAAACGCACCGCTTTAACCACATCTGTGTCATGTTAATTGGCGCTGATATTTTGATCGTTCCGCTTAAAGACTGACGCTCAGTCGCAATTCTCGATGTCACATTATTTAAGCTAAGAAGTAACGGCTCACAGAGTTGATAATATTTTTCGCCATCAGTTGTTAACGCAAAGTGGTGTGCACTGCGGTTAAATAGTCTGCAATTTAAGTTTGTTTCCAGCCTTTTTAACTTCCGGCTTAGCGTGGCTAACGGGACATTAAGACGCTCAGATCCTTGTGTTAGGCTTTGATAGCGAGCAACAGAAACGAATAACAAAAGGTCATCCAAAGAGTGACGTTCCATATTTGGGATTAACCCTCTTAAATTTGGCTATTAAAAATCAAATATGAAATATATAGCATTATCGCGTCAAGTTAATTTTTATCAGGAAGATCTATGTCTAAGCATTTATCAATTTGGTGCGGTGTTGTTGTCGCTATCTTTTTTTGGTCTAGTAACTTTAACGTAATAAAGGCTATTAATAGCGATGTCTCTCCTTTGGATTCAGCGACGTTACGATTTTCCGTTGCAGCTTTAATACTCTTACTGATAAGAGGTACTAAACGCTCTCCATATGGAGCCAAACTCACACGAAAAAGTATGTTGTCGTTGTTTGTTATAGCAACCGTGGGTGTAACTATCCAAAACTTCTCTATTTTCTCTGCAATGAGATTTACTACCCCAGTTAACGCAGCGGTTGTTCAGGCAAACCTACCACTTGTCACTATCTTGTTGTCGGGCGTTATTCTCAAGACTTCCATTTCGGTTAAAACTATTTTAGGTGCACTAATCAGTTTTTGTGGAGTGGTAATCGTCATTACAGGGGGAAATATTCATTCTATTAGCAGCAATAGTAATATTGGTGATCTATACATGTTATTTGCTTTAATTAGTGGGTGTTTATACACAATTCTAGCGAAGCGTTTAACATCTCATATCCCATTAACTCAGCAGTTACGTTGGGTGTTAAGTATTGGTGCCATTCAAATGGTCGCTATAGCGATGTACCACGGCGACTTTAGCCGTAGCTTAAATGCCATAACATTTAAAGACTTATCACTAATAGCGTACATGAGCCTGTTTGGCACTTTGATCGCTTATTATTTTTGGATGAAAGGTGCTATCGTTCTTGGTCCAGATAAAATGTCTCCATTATTTAATATTATGCCGGTATTCACTCTACTGATTTCGTTCATTTCTGGTGAGCAGGCTCAATGGGAAAATGTTTTAGGCGTCTTTATCGTTGCGGCTGGTGTGTATATAGGTAACTCAGCACCTTTTGCTCGTTTACGGAAGGTGGTGGAGTAAAAATAGACGCCAACCTTAAGTCCATTATTTAGAGCAATACTTTGTTAATTGGCATAAGTTTTCTTGGTTTCCAATAGGTACACTTTTCGCTTTCGTCGTTCACTCTTTTATCTAACTTTATTGAGTGCATGTCGAAAATCTTCAATCTTTTGCTAAGAGCGTTTTTTACTATGTAAAAAACAGAGGAGAATGACCATGAAAAAACGACTCAACTATATTGAAGTAGCGCCAAAAGCAATAGAAATCCTATACGCTCAGGAAGCTTACTTCCATGAACAATTTAGCCAATCAGAAACTATGAACATGATCATATGGGAACTGGTTAAGTTACGCATATCGCAAATCAATCAATGTGCATTTTGTATCGACATGCATAGTAAAGATGCGCTTAAGTTAGGTGAAAAGCCGGAACGCATATGGGGGCTTAGTGCATGGAAAGATATGCCATTCTACAGCGATGCAGAACACGTTGCGCTTGGCTGGGCTGAATTACTAACTGCTGGCCTACCAGTAGATGATGATACCTATCAGCTGACCTTGAATACCTTTGGAGAAGAAGCTATGGTCAACCTAACAATTGCGATCAACGCGATCAATAGTTGGAACCGAATAGTTAAGGCATTTAAGCCAAAGGTTGGAGTCTATAAACCTCGATAATTCTATTTGACGGTTCTTACTTGTAAGCCAATGCTTATACCTCAACTTAATAGGAAGAAAAGTACATGTGTATCACTTTCTCATTTAAGTTGAGGTTAAATAGGATGATTCATTTGAACTTAGAATTTGATATTTTAAAACCTCAAAAGGCTTTAGCTGGCTATGTTCAAGCCATTTGGTCAGCATCCGTCAAACCTGATACGACGCAAACCGTACGTAAACAATTACTCAGTGATGCTGGTACAGGTGTGGTATTCATTTTACAGAATGAAGTACAAATGGATGGTGAGTGGCAGACGCCGGGGGTTGTCCTACTGCCTATAAGCATTCTGGCACATCAGGTCTGCCTACCGCCAGGCGCGGTGATGACTGGCGTACGCTTTCATCCTGCTGTTGGTTATCAACTATTTGGTAAACGTCTAGAACAGCTATTGCGGATTCAAGACGACCACCCTTTGGCTTCTTCTGCACTAGCAACATTTGAGTCTCTGCAAATAGCTCGTTCGCCATATGCAAGGATTTCTACGTTATATCGCTGGGTTCAAACACTGATTGAGGAATATGAACCGCAGTATGTCGGCCACATTATTGACCAACCTACAGGGACCATCAGTCAGCGCCAGAGAGAGCGCAATTTTCAGAAATGGTTGGGGATTACTCCTAAACATTACCAACGCATTAAACGAGTGAAGCACACTTTAGAGCAACTCCGAGCGCAACCCGATCTTACTTTATCGGAGTTGGCGCTGGAGCAAGGTTTTTCCGATCAAGCACACATGACTAGAGAGTGTAAGCAGATTGCGCGCATGACACCGAAGCAGTATGTCCGAAAGAGAAACCTCTAAACCTTATTAGCTTTCTACATCAAACCCCATTGATTCAGAATCGACCATATACTTGTTACAATGTTCGATCATATATCACCTACTTTTTCGATCGCTCATTCCAGCTTGATGTGAGTTGGTTAGCTCGCTTTTGATGCCGCGTGCCGCTCTACCATAAACGCGATCACTTCTTCGCTTAAGCAAGATTTGCTGATGTATTGGCGTTGTTTACCAAGGTGAAGGATAAAGCCCAAATCAGTTTGTTCGAGTTGGTCGATATCATTGATAGCTAGGTAGAGTTGGTAATCATGCTGTTCAACACGGCCACAGTATTCAGTGCCTCGGTCAGTCAAAATTCTCGGTATTAGCATAGGTCGAGCTCCAACGTTGAAGTATTCTCTCTGGGTGCTTTTCTAAGGTTGTTAGGACTTTTCTTACTTGCTCTAGTCAACTAGAGCTTGTACTTGCCTATCTGTCATCGGACTCTCAGCATCCTTTAACACCGCCCAACGAAGAGCTTTTTGCATATCATTGTTTTTCGAGCGTCATCAACAGCTCGTGTAAATAAATACACTACATGGAACCAGTCGAGAGTAACATTCGCTTTCGGAAGCTCATCTTTGACACCACTCCAACCTGCCCAAGCACATAGATGAGCTTTATAGTGAACTCGAGGTATTTTCGCTGTGATATAGCAATGGTGCTGAAAAAAGTTGAGATGGCGCCATGTTTTATCGGTTATAAAAAAAAACCATTTTCGCGGTGGCTATTGTTAACTGATCTTCATGATAAGAATTCAGAACGAGACAATGAGTATGCAAGCTTACGAAATGGACGTGGATAAGTACTTTAACGAATAGCTCGGTATTTTTTGCCAGAGGGAGTCTACTTATGTTTAACCCATGAAAGTAATAGACATGTCATTTACATTATTTTTTAAAGTATGCCTAGATATAAGCTTTGACATGACTTATTTTTGAGAATTGGGGCGGTTCTAGGCTAGCACTTGAGAGCATTAGGACATAGTATCGTCTCACGCGTGGATATGGGTTGACCTATGTACAATATTGGCAAACAAATGACTAAAATACTGGTTTCCCTTATGAGTGCCACAATATTATTGCTCTCAACAGGTTGTAACGCAGATATGTTTAATTTCTTCAAATCAAAAAAGTTTCAATACATACTTAGCTCAGAGATTACTGGTCGCTTATACTTAGACGGGAAAGCGTTTACTAGCGAGGTAGTTTATCTACACACGGCTTTTTCTAAAAACCGTTATATCACCGAGACAATTACGTCAGAAAATGGTTATTTTCATTTCGAACCTACATACCACTATCAGACGTTTAAAGAACCTGCCCTTCATGAATCCTCTAGCTACATTGGTATTTACATTTTTGTAGATGGAAAAAAATACTACTTACTAGAGGCTCGCTTTTCTGACGTGAAACCCTATGAATTTATTTCAGATAATCTTCTTGATTTAAGTTGTGAGATTAATTCGGACGAATATCGTTACTTTTTTAAAAATAAATTTGTTGAGAATGGCCTCGATCTTGAAATTATTAGTAGGTGTGATTTGAAAGGATTTTCTGAAAAAATATTACTAAATAAGGACACGTAATGGCAAAGTTAACACCAAAAATGGCTTCAGAAATAGCGGATATTCCTTACAAAGCCTATGAAAATAATGGCCGTTTTATCATGCCGGGCAAAAACAGTTTTTCAAATCACTTTTCTTTTTCTGAAGATGATGTATTTGATGGTTTTACAGGCGGTGTAGCGGGTTTATCCAATGTACCGGTATTGCGTAAAGTTATCCCTGGCTTGATGAGAACTTCAGAGGCGTTTGCAGTGGTTGGCACTGGTAAAGGTTCTACATTTGAGAATGAAATTGTCATTTCAATTCGAGGAACACAAAATGCTAATGACTGGATCACAAATGCGAATATAGGGGTGAAAGGATCACCAAACGGTTCGCCCGCTCATGCTGGTTTCAACAATTGTTTTCAAAGTCTTAGCCCCAAGTTGAAGCAGTATATTATGCAGATGAATCCTAAACCAAAACGTATACATTGCGTTGGGCACAGCTTAGGTGGAGCACTCGCATCACTTTGCGCTGATTGGGTGCGTAATGAGATGAAGGTCAGAACCACCTTATACACCTTTGGCGCTCCTAGAGTTGGTCTGGAAGCATACGCACGCTCATCGGAAAAGCTAAACGATGGTGTTTATCGATGTACGCATGGTGCTGATCCTGTACCAAAAATACCGCTTTGGCCATTTATTCATGCTCCAATCTCAACAGGCGAGTACCGCTTGGACTCTGGCACTGGGTTAAGCATATCAGCCCATTTGATGGCAAGAAACAAAAATCCGGGTTACTTAAACACTGCTTCCTCGGATTCTTGGGGAGCGTTGAAGAGGAAATCGAATGACCACTTATTTACCCCTATCCGTCTAAAGTATGAGCAACGAAATCAAGCTTCTTTTTCGGAGTATTGGGCCGATAGAATACAGGGCGCACTTATCACCTATTTGAAAGATGTGGCTCTTTTGTCAACGGTAACGATTCAAGCAGGCGTGATTGCTGGCTTGACCTTTTATGATTGGCTTTCAAGAAAGCTAGAAGCCGTTGCTAAATCATCTAAGCGCAATAAAGAGCAACTAAAAGGCTTATTAGGCCATATGCTTGTTTTTGCCGGCCACTATGGGACCATCATTGAGGATCTATCCGCCCGATTCATTAGATGGGTTTTCGAAAGAACCATTGGACGACTAGTCAGAGTATCTAAACAAGCGATATCGTTGCTAAGTTAACCTAACCATTGCAATGGCATAGTAACGTGATTGCTTAGTTAGAGGTGAACTCATCACCTCATAAGTTAACTGGTGACATTGACATAACGCCGCTAAATGGGATTCTTATTAAGCACTTTTTAGATGAAACTTTCTAACCAAATCGGGTCGCGATTTATCAAAACGAATTTGAAAATAATGAATTTTTCACTATTTTCAAATTCGTGATTAGGAGCCAAAATGTAGGTTTACAATTTCAACTGTTTTTGGATATCTGTTGGAAAAGTAACTTAAACAATTGAGATTAAATAGATTTAATGGGAAATAGCTCTTACAAAACCCGAACTGCGCCCCCTTCCAAGCTGATGATGATGTAGGTTCGATTCTCGCTGCACACTCCATTCTCATAGGCTACTTTCCCTAAAACTTCGAACGCCTCCCATGGGGCTCGAATCGCAATTCCATGGATAGCCCCCTCAAATCGAATAAGTTTCTTCCGCATAGAAGTTACCTTTAGACGCATAAGTCCAACACTGGCCACATGAACTTTATTAGGGAAAATCCAACAAACTAACGAATGTAAAACCTTTGCCGAACATAGTAATCGAGCAAAAATGCTCTAGAAGTTGGCGTCATCACTTTAGGCTCACAATAAACTATCTCATTGCCACTTTTTTGGTTCAGTTTACACACTAACTCCGCAGCACACTTAAGGAGTCCATATACTGGAAAGACGCAACCAGAAACACCGAGTGTAGTGGTTCAGATTTTGAGTCTGAATCAGAGCTACCCCATAAGCATCAAACCCTAAGATCAAAAAAGCAAACCCACGGACTCGCTTTTTTTGTTAGCTCGCTTTTGATGCCGCGTGCCGCTCTACCATAAACGCGATCACTTCTTCGTTTAAGCAAGATTTGCTGATGTATTGGCGTTGTTTACCAAGGTGAAGGATAAAGCCCAAATCAGTTTGTTCGAGTTGGTCGATATCATTCCAAGCGAGGCTGCGGTCAACTTTACCGCTTTTGTAGCGTACGCCATCTGCATTCACTTCAAACACCACTTTACTGCCGCGACTTGAGCTGATGGTTTGACGCCACAGCCACCAAGTTCTTTTGAAGTAAACGCTGCACGCTTCAATCACACTCAATACGATAAAGAACCAACCGACATAACCGTTAGGTAGCAGTTCAAACTCCAATAAAACCACACCAAAGATAAGAAACAGCATCCCTTTTAGGTACGCTTGTGGGAACTTCGTTGGCTGGCTAGTTTGATCATAACACTCAGCAAAGAAAGGTTTGTCGAGTATGTATTCTGTAGTGAATTCGAAATCTTTAGACATGTATGGTTACTTCAAGGCTTCTGTAAATGAGTAATCTTGGTTGCACTCTCGCAACACCTGCATTGTAGCGCTTCTCGAGATTTATCTTTAGTCCTTTTGATTTTGTTTTGTAAATCAATGATACCGCCACGCCAAAAGACCTCGGTGCACTCGCCAAGATCAAACAAGGCGAACCATTTGGCTCGCCTAGTTAATTAATGACCTATATGACTTATGAGGTTTTCTACTTTAGAGGGTCGTTGTCTGGCAATGCACTGTGTATCCAGACTGCCAGTCGGTGTTTGATGCTTGCGCCGTCTAGCTTGCTTTCCGGTAATGGGGTGATCTGTTTGGCATCAACCAAGAATAGGTAAATCGCTTTTACTCTTAGAGGTTGTGGTGACTGAGGAAGGTCAAAGCCTTGTAGCTTCGCCATCTTCCCACCAATCTCTAGTGCCTTCTTAACCAGTTTGTCTTCATTGTGAAGTTTGGAGCTTTTTGACATTGATAAATCCTCTTCTTCGCTTCAATTAAGAATACATGAAGTGCCACGTATGGCGTGTTAGTAAGCTCGCATATTGATAAGTTTATGCCTTATTACCGAGTAACTGATTGAAAAACGACCTTAATTCGTCATCACCAAGATTGAGCAGGTAGTCACCAACATACCATTCAATAATCGATTGATTTGGATGTGCCGTGACTTGCGGGTTACCAAACCAAATGCCCTTTTCCGTGGCAAACGTGTATTGGAGTTCTTTCAACTCTTCGCAGCTAAATGGCAGGATAAGGTGCAACATGTTTGCTTGAGGCTGGGTTGGTCTTACCGCCAAAGTTGGGAACTCTTTAATGATCTTGTAGATCTGCTTTGTTCGCTCAAACAGAGCTGGCATTTGTGCCAACCTTTCATCAAACTGCATCGCCGCAGACACCACATAAGGTGTTCTGTGATACAGGTTGCCACCTTGGCGCTTCATCCACATTGAGGCCAGTTCAATGAACGCCTTTGAGCCAAGCAGCATAGAGCCGCCCATGCCGTTGATGCCTTTGTAAAGTGAAACATAGGTCGTATCAAAACTAGCGGCGATCTCGCGGTATTTTTTCTGATAGTAAGCTGCGGTTTCCCATAGTCTTGCGCCATCCATGTGGAGATGAATGTCATTTTCGGCGCAGTACGTTTTAATTTCTTCTAGTTCTTGCCATGAAGGTAGCTGACCGCCAATTTCTCGCATTGGGAGTTCATAAAGAACGGCTGCGATTTCATCCGGCCACGCAGTGAGATCCTCAAGCTTCCATGTTTGATAAGGGTTCCCTACTGGCAAAATACTAAAGCGATGTTGAAGCTGATAACCTTGTTTTTCATGCACCGGAATATGGCTAGATGCGTGCATGGCGACAATAGGATTACGCTTTTGTCTTGTGACAATTTCAAGCACCGTTGGTTGCGTCATCGTTCCTGTTACAACAAAAAGCCCTGCCTCGTAACCCAGCAGATCGGCAACCTTTTGCTCGAACGCTTGAATCGTTTCTCCCTCACCGTAGACATCGTGATTAACGTTGTTTTCTTCGCACCACTTCGCCATTTTCGCAAAGTGTTCGGCTGGAGAATCTTCTTTATTACCGGAGAGATGGGTATGACAAAGCTGTTTTAGGTGGGCACTCATTGTTCTGTCCTTTGAATCAAAGTTTCAACAATGTAACTTGTTAAAACGGAGGCGTAAACTGCATTTTCGCGATGCATTTTCTGCTTATGCTTCCATGCTGAACCTCCGATTGGACATAGATTTAACTTAAGAGTGATTTACGCAGAACGAAGATCATGCTCACCGTAAACAAGCCATTTCGGTAAATATGCGGCTTCTGGAATCGTCCAGCCATACTTATCGTATGCTAATGCAGCAAGACCAGTCAGTTTCAGAGAAACATTTCCTTTTGGCGAATAGCGAACATCTTCATTCATGTAGAACTGGTAATGCGCCTCTAACGCATCCCTCAGTGCCTCTTGATAATGTGCCTCATCGCCATCGATAATGGCAACAAACACATTCACAAATGGAATAAACAAAGAGTGTACATATGGCACTCTGGTTGATTCTAAGTATTGCGGGGAGGATTTCTCCATCACAGTTTGCAATAACTCTGGTAACGCTGATGAATTGCTAAATACACCGTTAACGAACTCGACTAGCGCAACATCGAATGGATCTTTTAAACGCACTAACGACTCATCCATGATGGTCATCAGCTCTACGCAGCGCCAATCTCTCGCGGCCATCGCTAAACAGATTTCATCCAACCAAGCATCCATCGTTCCCCCTGCAATAGAACGGTTACCTACTTCCGAAAAATGTCGTTGCCCAACGGAGAATTCAACCACTTTGTCTGAATGATTGGCCAGCAAGTACACGTTATTCAGTAACTCAAGCGCTCTTTTTATATAAGCTGGTGAGGCCTGATGTTGTCCGTATTTTGAAGCAGTGAAGAATGCATCAAGCGAATACCAAGCGTCGCCTTTCATTCTTTTGAGAGGTTGTTGATAAAAGGACTGCTTTTCATCAAGCATTTTTTCCCAAAAGCTGTAGAAACGTTCGTCTTCTTCACGAAAAATACGCAATTTTCTTTCTTCAGGTATCTCTAAATAGTGATTTTTCATTTGTTCCATCGTTCCCTAGCCTCGCATTATAAGTTGTTCTAATTTTTTGCCGTGATGACATTCATCTTTAAAATCAAGCCGTGAATGATGCCGAAGTGGATTTATAAAATCAATTTATAATCAGTATTTTATATCGAAAGTTAATGCTTAATTGAAATGAATCGAAAAGCCGAAAAACATTTGAAATATAAGGCTACCGCACAAGCCGCGATGGGTAAGCCAGAACGTGCCTGTCCATAAACAGTGGACGACGAACACTGACTTTGTGGAGTAAAGATAGACAGATATTCACCATTGTGTTCGCCTTTCTTTTTCTGTCGCTTTCAATAATACTCTTGCGCAATATTACTCAGCTGGAAAATTTTATGCCTCAAGCAAACTCTGTGGTCGTACTCGACTTTGAAACCACAGGTCTCTCTCCTACTTTAGGTGATCGCGCAATAGAAATTGGTGCAGTAAAGTTAGTCAATGGCGAGGTTGTCGATAGCTTTCAGCAACTCATGAATCCCGGTTTCAGAGTGAGTTCTTTCATTGAGAACTACACCGGCATTACCAACAATATGTTGCGATCGGCACCAAGCTGCGAAGAGGTAATGGCGTCATTTAGTGAGTTCATTGCTGGCGAGAACCTTGTCGCTCACAACGCGTCCTTCGATAAACGATTTTTAGATGCAGAGCTTGAACGAATCAACTGTGGTTATTCGGGTGAGTTTGCTTGCTCCTTACTGGTAGCAAGACGGCTCATTCAAGAAGCCCCATCACATAAGCTAGGTGAACTTGTTCGCTATAAAAATATCGACAACGACGGTGTTTTCCACCGTGCACTAGCCGATGCGCAAATGACAGCCAAGCTTTGGCTCTTAATGGTCGAAGGGATAGAAAACTCAGGCGTCGAAAAACCAAGTTTTCAGTTGATGCAAACGGTCAGTAAAACAGCCAAAGGAAAAGTCGACCTGCTACTCGCCAAAAGCCGTGCGTAACCCCCTCCGAACTGAAAGCTGATTCTAGTCTCTTAGACGTTTAAGTGATTTTCGATATACATGCGATATTGGCTATATCTGTCACTATCGCAGTGCTTCTTTTTCAAAACAAAGATCGCCTGGGTCACTCTATCCTCCAAAACTTCTAAAAAAATCGTGAATTATGTCTCACCGATTTAGATACTCGCTATAGTCATTCGAGACAATACGCAACAATTCGAGGTGTATTCACTGACTACTGATTTGTAAGCGATGATCAACAATGTTTTTCTGTTCTTAGAACAGTTTGCAGCTTTACTCATACTCGTACTGATTTCTGTTTTTGCTGTTGGCTTTTTATTTTTTGGTAAGGAAGCTCAAGAGTTTACACCAAGCATAAAAGGACGTATTACGAAGAACGATACTCCCATAAAGAATGCAAATGTAGTACTTAACATTCGGTCAGCAAATCGTTCTTTCGAACGTAGCTTCACCACGAATACAAATGGGGAATTCAAGTTTGATCCTGTTTTCAGAAAAAGGAACAAAGTTCTAAGTATTTTCGATGGCCTATTTCAAACAATATGCAGTGTAGAAGTGACCACAACCGTTGCCAATCAAAAGGTTGTTATTTGGAAAGGAATTTTCAGGCATCATGTCATCGGTATGAAGGAAAGAGTAAATATGTCTAATTTAAACTGCGAAGCCACCAACCCCATCAGAAAGTTTGAATTTCAATCCTATGGGGATTCCGTAAGTAGTCAATGTGACTTAAGTGATTACTTAAAAGTAAACAGATAGAGTAATGTTTACTCTATCAAACTCCTCAACTTCCTAATCCGAACGCGGTAGATCGCTGGTCTCACCAACCAAACTGGCTTACTATGCCAGGTACCTAAAACGCTTTGTGAGTCACTCATGAGCAGAAAAAATAACAAAAACCTCAGCATTCTTCTTAAACTCAGCACCTTTATTGCACCTTATAAATGGCGGGTTGCGGCAGCCTTGGTTGCCCTTGTCGCGACAGCAAGTTTGACGTTATCCGTTGGCTATGGAGTGCGCATTCTTATCGACCAAGGCTTTGCTCAGCAATCATTGCAAGAGCTCACCAATGCGATTCAGTTTATTGTCGGTGTCACATTGTGTATTGCCATTGGGACTTTCTTTCGCTTTTACCTTGTCTCTGCCGTAGGTGAGCGCGTTAGTGCGGATATTCGCCTTGCAGTGTTTAACCATGTGATTACGCTGCATCCGAGCTATTTTGAGACTAACAGTAGTGGCGACATAATGTCGCGCCTGACTACCGATACCACATTGCTGCAAAGCATTATTGGTTCATCGTTCTCGATGGCGATGCGTAGCGCTTTGATGTGTTTTGGTGCCATCATTATGTTATTCGCTACCAACGTTAAGCTCACGCTGATTGTGCTTGCTTCTGTGCCTTTGGTTTTGGTACCAATTTTGTTTTATGGACGACGCGTGCGTGCGCTCTCTCGCAAAAGTCAGGATTCAATGGCCGATGTCGGAAGCTACGCTGGAGAAGCGATAGAACATATTAAAACCGTGCAAAGTTTTAGCTCAGAGTCGCATGAACGAGCGGCTTTCGCTGTCGAGGTGGAAAAAGCTTATGAAATAGGTAGACAGAGAGTAAAGCAGCGAGCGATCCTGATATCAGGCGTTATTGTGATTGTGTTCAGCGCGATTGCAGGCATGCTTTGGGTAGGCGGCAGCGATGTGATTCACGGAAAAATGTCTGCGGGTGACCTAGCCGCATTTGTGTTTTATGCCATTATGGTTGCCTCATCGACTGCAACCATTTCCGAAGTCATGGGTGAATTGCAAAGAGCCGCAGGTGCTACCGAACGGCTGATTGAGATCCTTCAAGTAGCCAGTGATATTAAAGCGCCAAGCAACCATTTGCCTGTCCGTGCCGACATGCCTGCTGAGGTTAACTTTAATTCGGTGAGTTTCAACTACCCTTCTCGCCCAAATCAACCAGCTATCAAAGAGTTAAATCTAACTGCTGAACAAGGAAAAGTGTTGGCGTTGGTCGGCCCTTCTGGTGCAGGTAAAACAACGCTATTCGAACTGCTGCAACGCTTTTATGACCCACAACAGGGGCAAGTGTTGTTTGGTGGCGAAGACATTCGACAGTTCGATCCAAACGAGCTTCGACGCCAAATGGCACTCGTACCTCAACAACCAGCGCTGTTTAGCCATGATGTGTTTCACAATATTCGTTACGGCAATCCAGAAGCCACGGATGAACAAGTTATCGAAGCCGCGAAAAAAGCCCATGCCCATGAGTTTATTGAGAAGCTTCCCGAGGGCTATCACAGCTTTTTAGGGGAGCGCGGCGTTAGGCTATCGGGCGGACAAAAGCAGCGTATTGCGATTGCTCGCGCGATTCTAAAAGATCCAAAAATCTTACTGCTAGACGAAGCTACCAGCGCCCTTGATAGTGAAAGTGAACATCACGTTCAACAAGCACTTGAAGCTCTAATGAAAGGACGCACAACGCTGATTATTGCTCATCGTCTTTCGACTATCCAACATGCGGATAAAATTGCGGTGCTCGACAATGGCGAGTTAGTCGATGTCGGTAACCACCAATCATTAATGCAAAGCTGTGAGTTGTATCAGCGACTTGTGGCATTGCAATTTAAGCACTTGGAGTAACGCCTAGTTAAGCGTTCAAAAGTAAGCAAAGGCGGACCAAATAATTTAATAACAGGAGTTTAACGATGTTTTTGTGTCAGTCCAGCGAGCCTTGGCGAGACTAAGAATCTAGCTCTGAGTGGTTAATGAGATAATTTAGACCATGAAGAGCTAGGATAGAAGATCCCACATCATGTCCCATCGTCGCTGTACAAGGTGACGAAATACAACAGATGCCACTCGCAGTTAAACGAGCGGCATTAAACCAAGCAGCTCGCCTTTTAACAAAGGAATTCCAGTAAGAATCCAGTAACCAGCGTATTCTCCCTTCAACTAGAAATACTCGTTCACAACTACCATATAAAACCCAATCAACTTCATTTGTAACAATTCAGGTTTCAAAAATAGGAAATCATTACTGAAAAAGTTTACCGCGTTTTGTGTTGCTATCTATGGTTACAATGTTTGAGACATCAATGCCTTCAAACCAAGCAACACAAAAGCGGCACCGATATGAACAGCGAAGCGAAACAACTATTTTCTTATCTATGTCAGCGATACGATGCGCTTTCTCAAGAGCTTGAGTCTCGCCCTTTTCCTGAATTTTCTGAGACTATTACTCATCCTCTTGGGCACTGTTTAGTCCGTTGCCCAGCAGGTAGCCAACGCTTTTCTATTGTAGCAGTCAACTTTGCACCCTCCGTTCGCGGGCAAGGCGTGCTTACTGCATTTATCGACTATATCAAAAGCAATCCTTACCACTACCAAGGTGTTGAGGTTGCAATCATTGAAAACAAGAACTTAGCTAAACGGCTTTTGTCTCTTGGCTGGAAGTACAAGTCCCTGTTTGGCAAGATTTTCTTCGCTAGCAAGCCGACCCTAGTAAAGGACTTTCAGTCTACGTAATGGTTACTACGACACCGCATCGGTATCCAAAGTAAAGCCATCACTCAAAATCCGTAAGCATGTTGAAGAAAACTTGGCGATCTTCTGCAGTACTTCCTCGATGAGCAGTGTATTCAACGTGCGCGTCTGCGCTGGCTTTTGGGGATAGATTGATGCCCCATAACGCATTAATTTGGTTTGGTACGATGGAATAACGCATATCAACAATTCGCATTTCATTATTCGGATCCGTCGCTACAAAACCGTTTGAAAACCAACGGAAACGTTCGATGTCTCTTGCTTGTTGCGATTGCGGGTTTAGCCACGGAAATTGCTCTTTTATATTTAACTTTGGAGTTGATTCGCCAGGGTAAATTTTTATTGAACGCCCCACCCTTACGGCATCTACATAGTAGCTCTCTTCCGTTTCATAAATTAGTTTCCAAACCAAAAGATTGCTGAAACTTGGTTTGGCTTTTAATTGTACAGCGTTGTGTTGTCGCTCTTTGACGATTTCCCAACCAGCTACTTCTGCTCTATCTCGCTGGATCATTCCAAGACTTAGGTAAGCCAGGCACCATAAAAATGCAATGCGGGCATAGTTTGGGCTTCGCTTCAGTGCAACAAACAAAAGCAATATTAAAATAGGGAGTGTGAACGCGGGGTCGATTACCGAAATAGTGTTCCAAGCATAACGCGTGTTGCTTATCGGCCATAGAAGCTGTGTTCCATAACTGGTGCATGCGTCTAATAACGCATGGGTACTATAACCAAGCGCGCAGTAAAACCAACTCTGCCGGAAGCTTAGTCCTCGCTTTTTTGCGAACAATGGATACAACACCAAAGCACAAATGAAACTACCAAACGGGATAAACAAGAGCGAGTGAGTAAATTGGCGATGGTATTCCAAATACAGCAAAGGATCAGTTGAAGAACGGATGAGCACATCTAAATCCGGAGCCATCCCAGAGACCACACGCCCAACACGCCAACAACTGCAAGGTTTCGCTTGTTGCTCACGGCCAGTGGCAAAGCTGCACCCAATAAACCTTGCGTTAACGGATCCATCGTTCACTTCCTTTAGATAGATGAAGCTCAGCTGGAAAGCGTGAACGCTCAATAGTCGGTTCCAATTTAAAAACCAGAAGGTTCTTCGACATAAATTATCCGCATTTAAGTGGAAAACAATACACGACTTAGTCATGCATTTGCTTGTTTAGCAACAAACACCTTGATTCAGTGTAAGAAGGAATCACGCCGTTCGCTAGTGAACGAACAAATCTGAGTCTAGGCTTGTTTGGTATTTCAAACCCGAAGGTTTATCTGACGCGAAAAAACAAGGCGAACCAAATGGCTCGCCTTGTTTCTAATTTACTGAACGATAAACGACAGGTGTTTAGTCTTGAGGATTCTCTTTCGCGTTGATTTCAGCGTAAGTGTGCAGCAGCTCCGTCAATGTTTTTACCCACGCAAAAACATCCGAAGGTGCATTTTCGATTAGTTTTTCCACTAGAGCACAGTGTGTTTCTAGCGTGATGGCCTCTTCCAAACGGAATGAGATCGCGTAGAAATGCCAAAGCACCAATCGCGTCATTCGCTCGCTATTTTGCTTTGCGTTGTCTGAGTCATCAAACGCTTGTTGAATTTCACTCAGTGCGATTGCTGTCATGCGTAGCATTGCATCAAGACGTGCAGACAACATGCGGTCTTCACTATCCACTTCTTCTTGATCAAAAGTGAACAGCTCATTCATCACGTCTTCTGGCACCATTTTACTGATCATACGAGCACTAAACTCTTCCAGCTCATGGCGAGGCATAGTTACAAGACAATCGAAGGTGTAATCACGAAGCATAAAATCACTCTAGGTTAGAAATCAATTTCAGCCTCGCATTCTAAATATTGAAATTTCAATTGCCAGTGTTAATTTCTATCCATCTACGAAAAACTACAAAACACCGTTGATTGCAATACCAACACCAATCCGCTGCTGATTATGATCATAGTCGATCAAGCTCTTACCATAACCCGCTGAGTATTGTGCGTACCCCTGAACTTTGCCCCAAATCGGAAATGACACACCCAGTTCTGCAAAACCCTTATGTGTTTGAAAGTTCTGGCGACCTAAAAAGGTAAACTCGTAACCATTCCACTTGTAAGCACTCGATAGCTCAAAGTGTCCCATATAGTCTTCGATATCCGGGTTATCATCACCTTTGGGATCATTAGGCGATGTCTTTTCATCTTCAGGTATACGCCACCAAGGCTGGATAGAAACCGCAAAATTGTCTTTTGCAAAGGTTACGTTGGCATAGACACGGTTCCAACTGCGCGATAGCTCCTGTCTCTGACCGTTAGACTCATGTTCAATACCAAAACCTAACCAAGTCGAACCATCAAGTGGTATCCAGTCAGTTGGGGTGTAGTAAAAAAGCTCTGGACGATAATTGGTTTCACGGAATGGACGAGATGCTGCACCCGTGTATACCTGCCAAAATGATTTAAGAGTCATTCCAAAAAACAGACCATCGCCATCAAACAACAAGTCATCATAGTTCATTGGTACTTTAAAACTGATTTGGAACTCCGCCTCTTCCTTACGCAGTTCATCGCCGTATTTGGTGTCGGCATACGCGCGTTTATTTACTCGATCACTGTACGTAAACGGAAGAATATAGTTAACGCGATGCGCGACTAGGCTAAACGGTTCGAACGCGTTTTCTCGTTCTGATTCCAAACGCTTGTCGACCAAGCTTTCCTGAAGTTCTTCAGGCTCTTCAATTTCTGGATCTGCGGGCACTGTGCTGGTTACTGTGTCAAGCTCACACTGCACGCGAATGCTCTTTATGGTTTCCTCACCTTTGCTTTGCTTTATTTTGTCTAGCAAACATAAATCATAAGCACTGGCTGTTTCTCCCATCGCAACTGGCGCTGCCAATAAACTCAGTATTGATATCCCTGCCACTTTTGAAGCCATCTGAAACCCTTAATATTCTTTATGTCAAACCAGATAATTTTAGTTTTTCTTGGTAAACCGCTTGCCATTCTGACGTTAAGGCAATGTTAAATGTCCGCCGACTTTACGTCTTGGATAAATGCAACAGACTTTAGACATATCGGTCAACTATGATCAAAGCGCAAAAAACAACCAAGAGTTGAGCATCATAGATAAAAACCACTCGTTTGCATGATGCTCATGTTCTCTATGCAAAATACTGGCTCGTAACTTTGATTGCAAACCCGGCTATGAATAAACCCAAACCATAACCCAAATGCGCCAATGTGCTAAGAAAACGGGCTTTCCAAGGTGTTGGGGTTTTACTCGCAGCAAAACCAAATCCTAGACAAGGTTGAATGACCAAAAATGGGAAGATCAACGTTACCACGCCTGTAATTAAGCTGGGCATTAGACTGGGCTCTACCAACCAATGATGACCAAAAACAGTAACGTGAGCCAAAGCGAAAGTAACGCCGATGGCATAATGCAAAAACCAGCCAAGTGACTTTTCTCCCGGCATCGCCTCTGACGCCATAATTGGCGCATGCATAAACTTTCCTTGGGGCATGTACAAAACCCAGCGCGCAACCAACGCATAGTTTAATGAAGGAATACCAAACACTCTCCTTTGTAACCATGCCCATAAATCCATTATCAAAGTGGCACCAATCCCTATTAGCACAGCTTGCAATCCCATTAAAAGCAGCATTTTTCTCTCCTCAAGTTTTTGATTTGTTAAGGTCTTAGTTGCATGTTACAACTTAAAGCCAACTTGAAGTCAATGGGGAATAATATGGATATTGCAGAAGTGGTTAGAAAATCAGGATTGCCGACTTCAACGCTCAGGTATTACGAACAGCTGGGGTTAATTCGCTCGATAGGAAGGAATGGATTGAGACGCCAATATTCATCAGAGGTACTCAATACACTCAATTTAATTAGTTTGGGGCGTATCGCTGGAATATCGCTTAACGAAATGGCAGAAATGTTGAATCAATCAGAAGTTTCAAAGCCATATATCGATCGTGACTTACTAACGAAAAAGGCACTTGAGATTGATGAGCAAATAAAACGTTTGAAAGCGGTGCGAGACAGCCTAAACCATGTTGCCACCTGCCCTCATGAGTCACATATGGACTGTTCTTCATTTCAGAAGCTTATGAAGGTCGTAAAGCGTTATGTCCCCCAAAAACAGAGATAAACCGCTCTCACTACCTTCCTATTCTTGATTTAAAAGGAAGTAACTCGCGGTTGTGAGTTACTTCCTTTCATATTACTTAGCTTTCGCTTTTACGTACTTCTTCACTTTTTTCATCGCCATTTTTTGCTTCAGCGGTGAAAGGTAATCAATGAACAAGTTACCAGATAGGTGATCAATTTCGTGCTGCATCACAATCGCCAAGAACTCATCGCTCTCGATTGTAATCGGGTTGCCATCACGGTCTAGTGCAGAAACAACAACTGACGTGTAACGCTCTACATCTGCGTAGTACTCAGGAACAGAGAGGCATCCCTCTTGACCAAGTGCTTTGTTTTCTCCGCTCACCACTTCTGGGTTAACCAAGATTAAAGGATCATTGCGTTCGTCAGAGATATCGATGACAACAACCGCCTCTTTTCTGCCTACTTGGGTTGAAGCTAAACCGATACCATTGCCCGTTGCGTAAAGTGTTTCTAGCATATCGTCTATCAGCGTTTGTACTGTCGATACATCAGTGACTTTTTCTGCTTTTACTTTAAGCCTTGGGTCTGGAATGGAGAGAATTTCGAGGACTGCCATACTTACCTTTCATATCTATAAATCGTAATTCGTGGCGAATTATACACACGTTTCTCGATACATAAACCTGCTAAGCTATCTTGCGTACAAGGCATAAACCATTAACTCAAACGACAACACAATAAATGGGGTTGCCTTTTAGACAAAAAATCCTACAAACAGGAAACTAAAACGCCAGCACATTATGGCTGGCGTCTTGTCATGATCCTAATTGAATCGTTTGTTGTATTTTATCTACTGACTTTCCTTGGCTTTGAGTAATACTCTAATCGCCATTTTCTCACCACTTTTTAAAATTAAGTAGGCGATGCCAATCGTTATTAGCATTATGATAGCAATAAAAATACTTACCCCACCGAGCTCAGATAATAAATAAAACGGAGAAATATCTAACGACATTAAGATAAGAGAGAACACTACCAAACTTGCTAAAGTCCACAGTAAAACAGCATACCATCTTGTTTTTGATGGCATTACATCTCCAGTCTTGTAGCCGAAGTAATAACCAACACTCATGGCTGGGATTAACGTGCTAAGAAAGCCTGTACCACTCATTTCTATCCCAACAATATATTCAATGGCCAACAGCAATGCAGCCCAACAAACGGACGCCAGACACAACAGAGACGTAACAAGAAGTACCGATGGTGGCTGGTTTATTTCTGATTCTGAATAGTTATTTTTTAATTCCACTTTCATTTCTTTCCATTTATTTGAATAAAATAAGCGTTTTAGATCATGCTTCCGCTTGGACAACCTAGAGAAACAACACCACAAGAAATACAACTTGTAGCTTTTTAAATAGTTTTATTTTCATTTAACCTAGATTCCAACTAACTGTTATTTTTTAAAACTAAACCCTCTCTCTCAAATTGTATATTCAATAAGTTTACTCATATGGGCCTAGTGCAACCATGTTAATACGTTCTATGTATCAGAAACAATTCATTTATTTCCAATGACACTAGTGAGATTATGCGACGTGATTGGAATCTCACTTAAGTTTTCATGGACCTATCGCGCTGAAAATTGAATCCTCTACCTGTCATAGAATAAAAAGCCGTCAAAACCAGTTGGTTCTGACGGCTTTTTATTTTCTATTACACACTCGATTATTGTTGCAGATTCGCTGTGGCTTCTACTGCTTTGTAGAAGTCCAGCACTCTCTGTTTGAGGTTCGATTAAAACCCTATAAAACATTAAGCCGCAATATTAATTGAGTTGTTCTATATAGCGATTCAGCTCTACCGCATATGTTTTTTGATCAATCGCAGTGTCACCTATTTCTTCATCTAGAAATCCAAGTAGCATTTGTGCACCACCTTCACCATTATTTAACGCTTGCGTCAAGTAATAGGCTGAAAGCACCTTATTTTCAGGTAAACCACAGCCATCATCATACAAACATGATCCTAAATAAAATTGTGCACTAGCCAACCCATCATCAGCAGCCTCTGAGATTAAAGAAAAGCCCCGCTTAACATCCATGACTTTTGGCTCTTTCAGAAGGATTACCCCTAAAAGCTCTTTACTATGAACATCATCCACTTCGATAGCTTTGATCAATAAAGACTTTGCTCCTTGCACATCACCTTGTTCATAAAATTTATTTGCTTCGCTGTACAACTGCTCTGGAGCTTCTCGGTTCTTAGTTAGGAGGCTTTCTGTCGTTTTAGTTGCCTCAAACTTTGACGTAGTATCGTTACATGCCGTAACAAGGAGCACTACGAATAAAACGTTAACAATTCTCATGTTATTCCCATGTACATTTGATAAACAAGACTGCTGTCGAGTATGAATCGTCATACTGACCGCTTACAATTTGAAACTTTGTATTGATCGGAGCTTTAGCACTAGCTTCACACATATTGGCAATTTGACCACGAACATAAGCACTCGAATCAAAGTTATACTTGTCTTCTTGAGAAATTATACTTGCTAATGAAACTCTAGATATTTGAGGAGCTTTCCCATATTCCCTTTCGACTTTCAAATACTTCACATTAACAATCAAAATGCAGCCAGATGATTCTAGATTTGCATTGTGTACTCGATTAGCTAGTACTCTAACGTTTTGTCGGATAATATCAAAGAGAAGCATAGCTCTGCCTTTCTGGTGAGAAGCGCGCTTTGACTTGCTCAAAGTTTTGCTGGTATTGCGCTTGTTTAAGTGTGTGTTTCATTCCTTTGAAGCCAAACTCTGTCCAATTGGAATTCTCCAACAACTGACCAGTGAGATACGTCATCCAATACGCTTTGATGGTGTGTCCAAAATCATTGTGTTTCGCATCTGGCATCATTACCGCTTTGTGGTGTATCGCGCCATAAAAGCGCTGCTCTTTGTCGGAGTGGTAGTTATCCAGCATCACTTGCGTCAGCCACTCCAGATCTTGTTTCCACTTGGCTTGCGCTGGTTCTGGTAAAAATGGCGCCGTTAACAACAGGTAGCCATTAATTTGGTCAAGTTGAGCGACTAGCTCTTGCTGCTTCGCACTTTCCCCATCACCGTCTTTCAAAACCCAAGCCAGACCGCGATCATCGCTTCGTCGGTATTGTTTAAATATAAACGCTTGCTGGTCGATAAGCGCTTGTTCGACCTTTGGATCTTGAGTCAAGTAGTAGTACATCGCCAAACCCACTAAGGCGTAAGCTTGGTCTTGAGAAGTTCGTTGTTGCCACTCCATCCCCGGTTTCCCACTACGCGTAAAGCTCACAAACCCGCCGTTTTTCTCATCTTGTTGATGATCAATCAGGTAATAAGCCCCTTTCTTTGCCAGCTCTAATGCTTGCTTGTCACCCGTAAGATGAAAAAGTACGCCATAAGCGTAAGTTTGGCGCGATTTCATGCGGGTGTACTCGCGATCGAAGTGCGGGCTAATCCACCCTTTGTTTAATTCTTCACACGGCTTTTGTGGGTCGAGAATGACACCGTTATCACAACGAAAAGTCGGAAAATTCCCCGCAGGTTGCCCATGCGCGCTTTCCATCATCCAATATGGGGCTAGGCCATTCGTCACATGGTTTAACCAATCATCCCCCGAAGGCAGGCCTACATCAGCAAAGCTGTTCATACTCATCGTTGCGAGCAATAAGGTAAGATATTTAAAAGACATAATGCTCAATTAAGTTATTGAATTTTATCCAGTATAAATAACTCCCTTTACGCATATTGTTGTCGTGCTCACAATCGCCTTACGCATTTGTTTGCGTCAATCATCTTTCAGCCTCGTTCGATGACTGAGCCGCGAATAAACGCTACTCTGTCTTCGACTGACATTTTGGGCACTTCGATCAATTGATAACCAAATTTGTGATAAGCGTTGACCATCTGTTGATACGTAGCCACCGCTTCAGAAAAATCTTGCTTTCGCTCTTCGTCGTTGCTGAATATCGATGCCCAAGGTGGAAAAATGAACACTTGAGAATGATAACGAAGCGTCTGGCAATGCGTGATGAGCTCATGCGAGATTGGCAGTTGTTCCAACTTACTGTAGCCATATACGTCCGCAATACTGCGATCAAAAAACACATTCCCTTGGTGGACATTGAAAGCTCGGTAATTGCTCACTTCTGCCTTCATCATTTCGTCTCGAAAAGCTTGTTTGTCATTCCAAGGTAATGCTGAACCGTGATTGGCAACCTGCGTTTGTATCACGTGACGACCGGTTTCTGGCGCGCAGATAAAGCCTTGTGTTTTTAGCTGTTCGATTACCGAAGTTTTCCCTGCACCGGGACCACCAGTGAATACGATGAGTTTATTCAAAATTGTTTCCTTATTTTTTGTTTGAGTGAAGTAATGCGTATACAGCCAAGAAAATGGGCATCATCTGGCGTTTGAAATTGGCATTTGGCACGCCAGCGTTAAGCGAGATCGGTAGTGGGAAATTTGGGGGAATAGAACTGGGCAGTGAAGAGATATACAAAGTAAGAACCGAAACGACGTGTTCATCGGTTATGGAAAACGGAGGAATTTTGAGCGAACCAAACGTACCCAAAATATTGGGTTAGGAAATGGTGCGATTGGTTCTGCTGGTTAACACGTCAATTGGATATCTATATCAAGAAAATGGCACCTAAGCCTAAGAACGCAAAGAAACCGACGACATCGGTAACGGTCGTCAATACTACCGAGCCAGCCACGGCGGGGTCAATGTTAAACTTCTTCAACGTGAATGGTATCAACGTACCCGATGCCGCGGCCGCCAAACTATTGAGGAAAATGGCACAGCAAATAATAAGTGCCAATGGCCAAGAATCAAACACCATATAAACGACACCCGCGATCACCAATCCCATAATTAAACCATTAATGGTGGCGATTTTTAATTCCTTATTCACCAATAGCTTCAAGTTACTTTGGTGCAAGTGGTTTAGTGCGATACCTCGAATGGCCACCGCTAAGGTTTGGCTACCCGCGATGCCGCCCATGCTCGCCACGACAGGCATTAAGATCGCAAGCGCAACGACCTGCTCGACCACATTATCAAAAAGCCCAATGATGGCGGAGGCTACGAAAGCGGTCAGCAAGTTAATCACCAACCAAAGTGCTCTTAGCCTTGTCGCCACGCTTAATGGTGTGAACAAATCTTCTTCGCTTCGTACGTTTTCTGCCACTACGGCTTGTAGGCTGAGTTCGCGCAACGTAATCGCAATGGTCGCCATCGACAAGACGCCCATAATTTTGCCACCAGCCATGATAGGAAACCAATGTGCTCCACCATCAATCGAGACTTGTTTGCTGACGCTTTGAATCGTTTGAATATCTTCTAGAATTGGCGTAACTACGGTCAAGTCGGTAAGTTTGATATGATTCTCGTGCAGCAACAGGGTTTGCGGCTCTATCGTACCAATCACACCACTTGCATCACGCACAATAATCAACCGCACTGGACTTTGCCCGCGTTTTAGCAGCTCGGTTTTGATGCCTCCTACGCTGTTTTTAGGGTTTGCGACCAGAAAGTGAGGCTCGGCATAACGTCCAACTTTGTTGTCTTCATACGACAATGCTTGTTGGATATGCGCGACAGACTCTTCACTTTGATCAATAAGGTATTCATCTACAAACTCGGTCGGTAGAAAGTCCGCAAAGATGATCAGTTCTGAATCCTTTATGTACGTCAAGCGTTCATGTTGTAAGTCTTTATTGAGTGATTGATGAATGTGCTTGGCGGTGTCGTATCGGAGCAAATTTAATACCGTCCAATACTTCTCAGGCGGCACTGCTTCTATGACACGTTTACGGTAAGCAATGTTGACCGACTCCAAAATGTTCGCAATCTGTGCTTCTTGATAGTCTTTCAAAAAGCTCAAGTCTTCGGTCGATTCTATCGCTTTAATGATCTCAGCAAGCAAATGTGGCACTTTGCGGTTAATTTGCAATTGGTTGGAATCTATCATTACTTTTACCTATAGCTTTCACTACCACATTCGCCGCATTGACGATATGTGCTATCCGAAGGCATGAATTCTTGATGTTAAAATTCTAGGCGATAGTTGACTTAATTGCGGAATTTATATTTCGCTCGCAGAAACAAAACGCCTCTGCATCAGTTCATGGTATAGACTTGAATGTGTGTCAGGCTCATTCGCCTTGTTTGATAATGGAGTAATCAATGGCACCTGTATTTTTTCTGACTCAGCAGGCCGCCTTACCAAGTCGTAAGGTGCTTCGTAAAGTGATTCAATTTTCGACAGCGCTGGCCCAGCCTATTGTAGTTTTAGTGGAAGACCATCGCCGAAGTGAAGATCACGCATTCGCTCATTTTCTCAGTTTCAACTCTGACCATATAGAAAAAAGACAAGCTGAGTTTGAAGCTTGGACCTTAAAGTTCAACGCATTAATTTTCGAATTTTGTGAAGAAGAAGAGCTTGAAATACCAACGCTCTCTTACGAGCATTTCAAAGGGAGCCATTGGGTTGAGCAAGTTGCGAAACGACTTGTTGACCACACTGACTTACTGCTCGTGGGACACTTTAACAAACACGAGATTCAAACGATGCTCACAGAACTAGCACAACAAGATTGCGACTTGTTGCTACTGAGTGAGCGGTCATGGCCTTCTCACGCCAACATGCTTTGTGCAATCGACCCACTTCATCGAGGGGATGAAAAGTCGATAGTAGATAAAGCCATCGTCTCGCGAGGCTCAAAATTAGAACAAACCTTAAGCGGGAAAATGACGCTCGTTTACTGCCGATACGTCGCACCATACCTCTCTCGCTATCGTGCAGAGATATTAAGCAATCAAAAAGCAGGCATTACAGATTTTATTAGTGCGCAAAAGTTAACGCGAGTTCCATTACTATTACCGGAAGGAAACCCTGAAACGGCGTTACCAAAAGCAGTTAAGCAATCACAAGCGGCGATTTTGATTATGGGGGCATGTAAACGAAGCATGTCATCTCAATTTTGGTCTGGCAGCACTGTAGACACGTTACTTGATCAACCACCTTGTGACCTACTGTTGGTCAACAGTTCCAAGGGCTGACTAGGTATTCCCTATTAACCAACCCTTTCAATACCAAGCGCAGTTATTGGCTCTTTACATCTTCTAACTGCGCGGCTTCATACTCTGCGTTCAAGGCTTGTTTCTGCTGCTGTTTTATCTCATCCCAACTGCGTCCCGACTCAATCGCAGATACACGCTGATCGTATTTGTTGCAGGCTCTTTCGAGTACTTTCTCAGGATCTATGCCCTTTTCTCTTTCCAGCGCTTTTAATACGTTAAGATAGTTCCACAACACATCGCCTAACTCGTCTTCCAAATGACAAAGGCGATCCTCACGAATCTCTTCGCGGACTTCATCAACTTCTTTGCCAATGGCCTCCAGATAAGTCTCTACGCCTTTAAACCAAGTGTTGGTTTGGTCATATTGAGATTTTCTCGTCGCAATTGCATACAGCTCATCAAATTTCTTCATTGCCTCTCCGTAGAACACGTTTTTATTTATGCCTTTTTAGGACGAATAAACTTCCCTTTAGCCGTCACTCTAACTTCGCTATTGACCCGCAATTGAGCCACCAGTTGATATATACCGCGTCGTTCACCTTCACAGTGTGCAGTAATCGTGACTCGATCATCTAACTGAATAGGTGCATGGTAGCGCACATCCAACTGCGCCGTAAGGGCTTGAATGTCTCTAGATAACAAACAATGCGTCATTGCACCATCGAGAAGCGAACTGGCAATACCACCATGCAACAGGTCTGTGTAACCTTGATGACGCGGTAAAACGTGAAACTCTCCGACAACAGAACCATCGGCTAGGTATTGGTAGTTCACGGCCAAAGAGTTCGGATTCACATTAATTGAAGAACAAACCGCACATTGATGATGAGACTCGTGAGTGTAATGACAGTAGCTGTTTGTGGACATGATAGTTACTCGGTTTCTCAAAAGAGTAATTAGCATATGCCAACAATTAAAAAGAAACGGCGAGTAATCTTTGTTTGCATGTTGCAGGGCCAGCAACCTCGCTTTTCATAACACTAAATAATCATTTTAATAATTAACGATAATTTCCAGTTTATTTAGAGTGGCGATATGGTTTGCATAGTGATTACGCAACGTTATGAAAAGGCGACTTATGAAGCTTCTCCACACGATGATCCGTGTAGCTGACCTAGACAAATCTATCGAATTTTATACAAAAGTTCTGGGAATGAGTGTTTTGGATCGTTTTGAAAACCAAGAATACCGTTACTCACTGGTGTTTGTTGGTAACCCTGATCAACCAGATGGCGCGACCATCGAGCTAACTTATAACTGGGATACCGACAGTTACGACTTGGGTAACGCATTCGGACACATGGCACTGGGGTCTGAAGATATTTACGCCGCTTGCGAAAAAATTAAAACGCTTGGTGGCAACGTTACTCGCGAGCCAGGTCCAATGAAAGGCGGAGAAACTCACATCGCGTTCATTAAAGATCCCGATGGTTACCAAATCGAACTCATCCAAACTCAAAAATAACGAGGTTTCCTATGACAGACGCATTATTTCAACCCATTCAACTTGGCTCTCTCTCATTAAAAAACCGTATCGTTATGCCTCCGATGACGCGCTCTCGTGCTTCTCAACCAGGTAATATCGCTAACGATATGATGGCGACCTACTATGCTCAACGTGCTCAAGCGGGCCTAATCGTTGCTGAAGGCACACAAATTTCGCCAATGGGTCAAGGCTATGCATGGACACCAGGCATTTACAGCCCAGAGCAAATTGCTGGCTGGAAAAGGGTAACTAATGAGGTGCACGAGAATGGCGGCACTATCTTCGCGCAATTGTGGCACGTTGGTCGCGTGACTCACCCTGATAACATTGGCGGTGAGCAACCTATTTCTTCTTCTGCGCTAAAAGCAGAAAACGTGAAAGTATTTGTCGATAACGGCACAGACGAACCGGGTTTTGTCGACGTGGTTGAGCCACGTGAAATGACCAAACAAGACATCAAGAACGTTATTGAAGAGTACCGCCAAGCCGCCCTAAACGCGATAGAAGCCGGATTCGATGGTATCGAGCTTCATGCAGCGAATGGCTACTTGGTTAACCAGTTTATCGATTCTGAAGCGAATAACCGCACCGATGAATACGGTGGCTCTATTGAAAACCGTCTGCGTTTTCTTGGTGAAGTGATAGAAGCGATGACGCAAGCTATTGGCGCTGAGCGTGTTGGTGTTCGTCTTGCACCATTCACTTCGTTAAATGGCACCGTTGATAGTACGCCAGTCGAAACCTACACCGCCGCTGCAGCGCTGCTTGATAAACTCAATGTGGTTTACATTCACATTGCAGAAGTAGATTGGGACGACGCGCCAGACACTCCGCACAACTTTAAAACCGCAGTTCGTGAGGCGTACAAAGGTACACTGATTTATGCCGGTCGTTACAACGCTGAAAAGGCGCAACACGCGATCGAAAGTGGTTTAGCTGACATGATTGGCTTTGGCCGTCCGTTTGTTGCAAACCCAGACTTACCAAGCCGCATCAAGCATGGCTATCCACTGGCAGAACATGACCCTGCCACATTGTTCGGCGGCGGTGAAAAAGGCTTAGTGGACTACCCTGCGTATCACGCGGGTTAATTCATCTACGTAAAGCTGATTCGCAACTCGCGACAAACCAATAGCTAACCCAAAAGAACCTTGCTCTTCCCCCTGTGACGCCAAGATGCAGGGTTCTTTTTAGGCAAGCCACCAGAATTAACGTCTTTGACAAGATGTACAACCTCGGCACGCAGAGCGCGTCGTTTTACTGAGCAAACGGCGTTGTACTTTACAGTAAGCATTCTTTAAAGCACGACGACCTAAAAACCAATCATCCGGTTTAGTGAGGATTAAGTAGCCGTTAAACCTCTTAACCAACTCGGTTCGGTTGTTTTCGATAAATCGGCTATCAAACTCGATGTCGAAGTAATCCAAAGCCTCTTCGATACAAGTAAAGCTGGCAATTTTTTCCTGAATCGTATTCTCTGTCATCGTTTCTTTAGCGTAATCATTTTCAATGAAGTCTAAGTGCCTCGCGCTTTACGTTCTTTGATTTAGCTCTTCTTAAGATCATTCTTTATGGGGTTTCCATATTGAAATTCAATTTGGGAATTCGTTAACCCACCTAGCATTTTCATTTTGACAATCACTTTAAGGTACTGATTTAAATAAACATTATTTCTGGTTCATATTTTGCTCTACTTCATTAAACGGAATGTTGGAGCAACACGATATGACTTACAGAGCAGAAGTAGACGGATTAAGGGCGATTGCTGTCACGTTGGTGATTTTGTTTCATGCAGGAGTTGAGCAATTCGCTGGTGGCTTTATTGGCGTCGACGTGTTTTTTGTGATCAGCGGCTATTTGATCACCACCATCGTGATTAACGACTTAGAAAACCAGAAGTTCAGCCTTGGTGATTTTTATGAGCGACGCATTCGTCGCATACTCCCCCTCTTACTGGTGGTGATCGCCGTCAGCTATTTGATGTCTTGGTGGCTATTTTTGCCGCAAGCACACAAAGACGTTGGTCAATTTGCAGTGTCTTCCATTCTCTCTTCATCCAACATTCTTCTGTATTTGAAAGGCCACAATTACTTCGGTTTAGAAGATCAAGCCAACCCGCTGTTCCACACATGGAGCTTGGGCGTTGAAGAACAATACTACATTGTCATTCCTTTGCTACTCATGCTACTCGCTCGTGGCAAAAACGCGTTTTACCTGACTTTTTTTATCACGGTATTTGTGCTGAGTTTGATGACTATTGTCTACGCGAGCAACGATCCTGATTTCGCTTTTTACATGATCTTCTCTCGCGCTTGGGAGCTGGCAACCGGTTCATTACTCGCATTAGTGATGAGAAAAGTCCAAGTTCAATCTAACGATACTCTAGCAACCATTGGCATCGTTTTGATATTGGCTTCCGCGCTTTTGTTTGAAAAATCGCAAGATGGCGCGGGCATTACGCTGCTGGTGCCGGTCATCGGTAGCGCGTTGGTGATTTTGTTTGCCTCTAAAGACAATGTCTGCGGTAGATTACTGAGCCTAAAATGGGTCGTGTTCGTCGGATTAATCAGCTACAGCTTATACTTGTGGCACATTCCATTATTTGTCTTTTACCGCTACGTGTTGGACACAACACAAGACGTCAATATCCCGCTTTACGTTATCGCTCTTTTTGTACTTTCTTACTTCACTTGGCGCTTTATTGAAAAGCCGTTCCGTAGCCGAAAAGCCATGAGCATGCGCACTGTGTCCGCGGTTATTGTGTTGTTGACGTTGCCCTTGCTAACGCTCGGCGTTATCGGTCATCAAAACGGTGGTTTTCCAGAAAGAAGCGCATTTTTCGAGGCCATGCGCGTTAACAACGGTTATGGTTTAGATTGCAACGGCAACACCAACGTTAACGATGTGTGCTCGTCTGCGCCGCAGCCCGCCATCGCTGTGTTAGGCAATAGTCACAGCATGGTTTACGTGAAGCGTCTATCCGAAGTAACACCAACTGGCGTGGTGCAACTTACTCAAGATTCCTGTGCGGTCGGTTATGTCGACATCCTAGAAGCTGCTGGCTCAATTTCTTGCCGACAGTTCTTCAATGAGGCTGTCGATACCATTCTAAGTACCCCTTCCATTCGTCGCGTTGTTATCTCTTCTAATTTCAATAAAGAGCTTTCACAAGCCGATTATGAAGCATCATTAACCAAATTATTGAATGAACTGAAAGGAAAGGAAGTGGTCGTTTTCGGTCCAACCCCTTCTGCACCGTTTGCGGTAGGAGAATGCCTTTGGAAAGCGCGTTTGTTTGGCGAGACAGAAGAGTCTGCCTGCGACTTTTCTCCCAAACAACATCACCCTCAAAACGTGGCGAAGTTAGTGAACTACTTTGAGCAATTTGAGCACGTTGAGTTTGTCGACTTGACCGATGCCATTTGCAGAAATGGCGTATGTCGAATGAGAGTTGGAGCAAACAATGCGATGTATACGGATGACAGCCATTTATCTTACAAAGGTGCTGAGTTGGTGCTTGGGCATTACCACAACACTACAAATGAAGCGCAACAGTTCACTTACGACCGACATTAACCAAGGGAATAAACTTTTATGCTTCAGTGCTTATCTAAGGTAAGCGCTGAATGCTTTAAAACAAGACAAAGCTAGGCGTCTATTTGAAAATGCGCGGATCAAACGCGAAATCGAGCTTTTCGGCTTTCTTGATGATCTCTTTCATTTTGGGATGATTTGGATTCACCACGTAGTTTTTATCACGAGGTGAAATCGTTGAAGGCACTTGCAGCGCGGCAAACTCTGGATGAGGATCATTGAGAAACTGATCACCAATGTACTGCGTAGACTCGCTCGCCGGTATTGCTCGCCACGTCACAGGGAGATCTTCTTCATCTAAGGTGGCGATGAGGTATTCTGGCATTTCAATACGATATAAATCGTAAAGTTTGGTGATAGCAGGATCGTTGTTTACGTGAACAAATACTTCCAACGAGCAAAGGGATTCCGATTCAGAGAAGTAGAGGGCTTCGGTTCCTTTTGAATTCCATCGCCCTCCAAATAACTTTGCGCCAACGGGGCTGAATGGCGTGTCAGAAAATTTCTTTTGTGTGAGACGATAGAGCTTCATATTACGAGAATACCCCGTGCTCTAAACGGCCGATCAAATCTTTTACGATTTCAAAATCCACCGTGGTCGAGACCATATCAAGTGGACGTTTTCCACCTAAGCCATACACATTCTCTCTCATCCATTTTAACGCGCGCTCTTCGTCGTCAAACAGTTCTGTCGCGAGTTTCAATAACATCGCTAATCGATAGATTGCATCACTTTCTTGCGTATTGAAGCGCTCATCGTTTTTTAGACGACGCTTGATCGTGCTAACAGGTATCAATGTGACGTTTTGAAACTCACTCTGAGAAAGCTTCACACGCTCAACAATATTGCGATACACCTTTGGCTCAAAGCCTTTGTGAACCGCATCAGTGCGACCTGTTTCAGCGTCTTCAATACCCAACATAAACCAGAAATTGGCTTTATGAGGTTGTTTCGGTTTGAAGCTTTTTAATGCTGCAGTTGCCATATCAAGCTCCTATGGTTCATATGGTCCAGTTATTATGGTTCAAATGAGCTTAACTTTCAATCAAAGTAACAATCAAAGTAAAAAGATAGGTAAAGAAAAAGGCGGGCTTTTCGCCCGCCTCTCTTACTTATTCATCAACCCATCTACCGACGGGCATC
Organism: Vibrio sp. SCSIO 43097; assembly: GCF_023650755.1. Classification (NCBI taxonomy): domain Bacteria; kingdom Pseudomonadati; phylum Pseudomonadota; class Gammaproteobacteria; order Vibrionales; family Vibrionaceae; genus Vibrio; species Vibrio sp. SCSIO 43097. Next base: position 558,479 of record NZ_CP071841.1, read on the forward strand.
GTTTCACTTATTGCAAGTCAAAACGATCCGCGTTCATGACTTTCGTCCATGCGGCGATGAAGTCATGGATGAATTTTTCCTGATTATCATCTTGCGCATACACTTCCGCATACGAACGCAGGATCGAGTTTGAACCAAAGACAAGATCCACTCGAGTAGCCGTCCACTTCACAGCGTCGGTTTTACGATCACGGATTTCATATTGATTAGCACTCACTGGTTTCCACGTATATGCCATGTCAGTAAGGTTCACGAAGAAATCATTCGACAAAGTGCCGACTCGGTCAGTAAATACGCCCTCTTTTCCACCGCCGTAGTTACTGCCTAGAACGCGCATACCACCGATAAGTACCGTCATTTCTGGCGCCGTAAGCCCCATAAGCTGAGCACGATCTAATAAAAGCTCTTCTGGCTTAACCGCGTAGTCTTTCTTCAACCAATTTCGGAAACCGTCAGCAACAGGCTCAAGTACTTCGAACGATTCCACATCCGTCATCTCTTGGGTGGCATCACCTCGGCCTGGCGCGAATGGTACGGAAACATCATGACCTGCGGCACGCGCAGCCAGTTCAATACCTACGTTCCCAGCAAGCACGATAGCGTCTGCAACACTACAGCCCTCTTCTGCTGCTATTTTTTCTAGCACCGCAAGAATACGTCTTAGACGTTCAGGTTCGTTCCCTTGCCAATCTTTTTGCGGAGCCAAGCGAATTCTCGCACCATTTGCGCCGCCTCGGCGGTCAGAGCCACGGTAAGTACGCGCACTATCCCAAGCCGTGCTTACTAGCTCACTAATGGATAGGCCACTTGCTTCGATTTTTGTTTTCACTAAATCGACATCGTAGTCTGTCTTACCTGCAGGCGTTGGGTCTTGCCAAATAAGATCTTCGCTTGGCACATCAGGGCCGAAATAACATGATTTTGGTCCTAGATCGCGGTGTGTCAACTTAAACCAGGCACGAGCAAAAACGTCATCAAAGTACGCAGGGTCATTTTGGAACTTTTCTGCAATCTTACGATATTCAGGGTCCATTTTGAGCGCCATATCGGCGTCGGTCATGATTGGATTGTAGCGCTTAGAACCGTCTTCAACATCGACAGGCTTGTCTTGTTCTTCAATGTCGATTGGCTCCCATTGCCATGCACCTGCTGGGCTCTTTTTCAGTTCCCAGTCATACTTAAATAGTAGGTGGAAGTATCCGTAGTCCCATTGTGTAGGGTGTGTTGTCCAAGCACCTTCAATGCCACTCGTTACCGTGTCACGACCAATACCACGTGTTTTGTGATTAATCCAGCCAAGACCTTGCTCATGAACGTCTGCTGCTTCGGGCTCTGGGCCAAGGTTTGCGGCATCACCATTACCATGACACTTACCCACCGTGTGACCACCAGCTGTGAGCGCGACGGTTTCTTCATCGTTCATTGCCATTCGCGCAAAGGTCACTCGCATGTCATGTGCTGTTTTGAGAGGATCTGGGTTACCGTCTACCCCTTCAGGGTTCACATAGATAAGACCCATCATTACCGCAGCAAGCGGGTTTTCTAAATCTCGCTCACCAGAGTAGCGGCTGTTATCAGCGTCACTTGTGGCTAACCATTCTTGCTCAGAGCCCCAGTAAGTGTCTTTTTCTGGGTGCCAAATGTCCTCTCGTCCAAACGCAAAGCCAAAGGTCTTAAAACCCATGGATTCGTACGCCATGTTACCGGCAAGGACAATCAGGTCTGCCCAACTTAGTTTGTTGCCATATTTTTTCTTGATTGGCCATAAAAGGCGTCGAGCCTTATCCAGGTTGGCGTTATCTGGCCAAGAGTTGAGAGGAGCAAAGCGTTGGTTGCCTGTAGCAGCACCGCCACGGCCATCCGCAATACGATAACTGCCCGCTGCATGCCATGCCATTCGGATCATTAAACCACCGTAGTGTCCCCAGTCGGCAGGCCACCATTCTTGGCTATCAGTCATTAAATCTTTTAAATCTTTTTTAAGTGCTTCGACATCTAGCTTTTTCAGTTCTTCTTTGTAATTAAAGTCCTGACCAAATGGGTTGGTTTTGGAGTCGTGTTGATGCAGGATGTCTAAGTTCAAGGCATTCGGCCACCAATCCATCACCGACTTATCTGTAGATGTTTGCCCACCATGCATAACTGGACATTTACCTACCGAACCGCCGTTTGCTTTGCTCATATAATGCTCCTTCGTGTCGTGGTTGTGGTAACCACTCTTTGTTATTCAATAAATCGAATATCCACCTCAAACAGCGTAGTTCATACACTGTTTTTTTAGTTAACGCCAAGTCAAAATTTCAAACATTTCAGCGAATAAATAATTGTTATCAAACATGTACCTATATGCAGAAAATATGGATAGAGATCAGTTTAAGTCCATACCTGAATACTTAATCCCAGACAGCCTCGCCATGTTGTGATCCCAGGTCGCTAAATCATGATGACTAAATTCACTCAGAGCGTGATGACCACAAGCCCTCGCCATGACTTTCATGAGCTCGACCGAGGATTCGAAGAAATTTTTCAGTTGCTGGGATGACTTTTCAACGTCGAGACGCTGCCTCAAATCGGCATTTTGTGTCGCAATACCTGCAGGGCAATTATTGGTGTTGCAGATGCGAGCCGCGACACAACCGATCGATTGCATCGCACTGTTTGCTATCGCTACTCCGTCTGCTCCAAGTGCCAACGCTTTGACAAAATCCGTAGGAACTCGCAACCCACCAGTGATGATTAATGTGACGCTGTCACTTACACCTTTTTCATCTAAGTACTTACGTGCACGAGCTAATGCAGGGATGGTGGGCACACTAATATGATCACGGAACATAGTTGGCGCCGCACCCGTGCCACCACCGCGACCGTCTAAGATGATGTAATCAGCCCCAGCATCAAGCGCAAACTGAATGTCTTGCTCAATATGGTTGGCACTGAGTTTAAATCCAATTGGAATACCGCCTGTGATGCCACGAACTCTGTCAGCAAACTTTCTGAAATCGTGAGTAGTGTGAAGATCTTTGAACGTTGGTGGTGATATCGCTGGTTGTCCCTCGGGGATGCCTCTCACCCGAGAGATCTTACCTACATTTTTATTTGCAGGCAGATGACCACCCGTGCCCGTTTTTGCTCCTTGCCCGCCTTTGAAGTGAAACGCCTGAACATTAAGAAGCTTAGATTCGTCGTAGCCAAATTGAGCACTAGCAAGCTCATAGAAATACCGTGAATTGGCGGCTTGCTCTTCCGGTAACATGCCACCCTCACCAGAGCAAATCCCAGTCCCTGCCAACTCTGCACCTTTTGCTAGTGCAATTTTCGCCTCTTCAGAAAGTGCGCCAAAACTCATGTCCGACACCAACAAAGGAATGGCGAGTCTGAGCGGCTTACGCGCGTTTGGTCCCACAATCAACTCGGTAGACACAGGAACGTCTTCCAACAACGGTTGTGTCGCCATTTGCGCCACCATGATTTGTATAGCATCCCAATGTGGTAGCAAATGCCTAGGAACCCCCATTGCAGCCATCGGACCATGATGACCGAGTTTAGAGAGTCCTTCTCTCGCTAATTGGTGGATAAACTCGAGGGTTGGTTCTTCTTGTGTAGCAGACGCTGTTGGTTTGTCTCTTTTCTCTCGCTTTTGTTCCGGTCCCTCTTTACCGACTTGCTCTGCGGTAAATCGCTTGTGTGTACCATCACAAAAAGGAGCATTGGCGGTATGCTTACATTGGCAGAGATAGGCATCTTCGTCTTTTTCCGCACTAAAGCTCATTGGCTTTAAGCCGGTTCCTGAATGAGACCCATCGCAGTAAGGTTGATTTTTAGAGCGCCCACATCGGCAGAAGTAATATTCTTGCCCAGCTTTCAACTCTACTTTGATCGGCTTGTTATCAGCGATGATTGGCTTGCTCATGTTGCCCCCTATTTATTATTGTTAACCATGCTTTCTCGCTGGCTTGCAATAAGCGTAGAACAGGAGCGTAAAGAGCGTCAGTGTCGCCGAGTAAAATGCGCGATTGTCGCCCGACTAACCTATACTTTTTATGGGTCTCATACACGTGGAGGCTATATGACGATTGCAACCCGATTAGATGAATATTTGACTGAGCATAACATTCACTTTCAAACCGTGAATCACAGCCACAGTCATAGCTCGCTACAAAGTGGTGTTGCAGCAGGTGTGCCTTTAATGAATATCGCAAAAGGTGTGATTCTAGAGGATCATGAAGGGCGTCATATGATGGCGGTCTTACCTGCCAACAACAAAATCAGTTTGTCGAGATTAAACGACGAATTTAATGCCACCTTCCACTTGGTGAAAGAGCGTATGGTTTACCGACTCTTCACCGATTGTGAACACGGCGCTATTCCACCGATTGGTAGTCCTTACCACATGTCGACAGTTTGCGATGAAAGACTAGCAAACTTGGAACATGTCTACCTTGAAGCTGGCGATCATGAAACTCTGATTAAGCTGGACCGAAAGGCGTTTAAAGAACTGATGAACGACTGTAGATATCTAAGATTCAGCAGTGAAGTTCTGCATTAAACTTGCCAAGATCTCTCGACATTTCCTGAACAAGGCTCTTTCAACAAGAGCCTTTCTTTGTTTTGTTGGTAGCACGCGATGGAAGTTTCTCGGACTTTGGCGCTCAGCGTTTCAGAGCACATAGAAACAAAAAACCGCCTATTCGGGCGGTTTTTTATCAATCAAATCATAATTATTATCGAACAAAGATCTTTTGGATCGCTTTTATCGCCATAGCCCTACGGCGCATTAATACGCTCGCTCTTGGCAACCATTTCGGTGTGTGAAGAATGGTTTTCGCATGGCTAAAAGTTCTGAATCCTTCCTCTCCGTGATAATGCCCAATACCCGATTCACCAACGCCACCAAAAGGCGCATCTTCAGCGCCAACATGTAAAACCGTATCATTAACGCCGACGCCACCACTGTGCGTGTGGCGTACAATATATTTGATGGTCGATTTGTCGTCCGACATAACATACAGCGCAAGTGGTCTTTGGCGCTGATTAATGTAATCAATCGCTTCATCAACCGCATTGTAGGGCTTGACTGGTAGAAATGGCCCGAAGATCTCCTCTTGCATGATTCGCATTTTCGGCGACACGTCCGTGACCAAATGAGGATACAGAAGTCGTTCCTCTTGGGGCGACGCTTCAACAGTATGAATGTTTGCACCTTGCGCTTTTGCATCCTCAAGTAGCGCAGTCAAACGATCATATTGTCGTTGGTTGACAATATGGGTCAGCTTTTGATTCTTGTTGGATTTTAAATAGAGCTTTTCAAAACGTTTTAAGAATAGCGAAATGAACTCTTCGACACGTTCTTGCGGTACAAACGCGTAGTCAGGCGCGACACAAATCTGGCCTGCATTAATGCATTTACCAAACAAGATAGCATCAACGGCTTTCTTCATGTCTGCATCTTTTGCAATGATCACCGGGGACTTTCCACCCAACTCTAACGTCACCGGGGTAAGGTTTTCCGCTGCCGCTTTTGCCACTGCGCGGCCAACACTCGTAGAACCCGTGAACAAAAGGTGATCGAATGGCAGTTGGCTGAATGCTTGTGCGACGTCTGCTTCACCCTCAAAAACTTCGACATACTCAGACAACCCACGGCAAATATCGACGATGACTTTATTGGTTTTTGGCGTAAATTCGCTGAGCTTCATCATCACGCGGTTGCCAGCAGCCAATGCTGTCACTAAAGGCGCAAGACTCAAAATCACAGGAAAGTTCCACGGTGAAATGATCCCGACGACACCTAACGGTTGATACTGAACGGTTACTTTAGAAGGTGCGAGCAATAAGCCGGATTCGCGCTTGCTGGGTTTGCACCATTTTTTTAGTCGCTTGAGGGTATAATTAATATGCGAGACCGTTGGCAAAACGTCGGTCATTGCGGTATCAAATTCTGAGCGATAGCCAAAATCGTCACTTAACGCTTCAACCAGCGCTTGTTTGTTCTCAAGCAGAGATTTTTTTAACAAAACGAGGCGCTGTTTACGTTCATCCAAACTAGGATAAGGCTCGGCTGCATATGCCGCTTTTAAGCGTCCGAGGCTTTGCTGTAACAAGTTATCTACTTCAACCTCTGTGATTGCGTTCATGATGCTTCTCCTAGCCTAGTTTCTGCCAATGACGCCCCAAGTTAACACGAGCGCAACAATGTTACTATTGTAGCGCTCGTGAAGTTAGAGTTCGAACTCTGATTAAAATATTTCTGGGGTGGATACTACATCAAACGTAGTTCATAAATGCCTAGTCGTTGAGAGCGGTCAAGCATATCGAACTCATGATCAACGTATTCTTTTAATGTGGCGCCTGCACGCTCAGCAATATTGATGCTAGCGATGTTATCTTCCATACAATGGAACTGAATGAATTGTGCGTGCCCTTTCTGCTTCAAAAAAGGGATCAATACTGCGAGCACTTGATCAATCACACGATGGCCTCGCCCATTGTTGGCAAGCCAGTAGCCAATTTCAGTAACACGCGTATGTGAATCCACACCTTTAATGCCAATAACACCCGTAAGCTGCTCATCAAAATAAATTGCACACCAGTGGGAATCCAGCGCGTTACTGTTCACTCGCTGGGAAATGTAGTTAACGGCCTCTCTATGATTCGTGACAGAATCCGTCCAAGGTAGATAGCCCTCAAGGCTCTCTCGGTGAGTGTTCACAACCTCTAGTAAAGCGGACGCGTGTTTCGTGTTGAGGGGCTCAATTGAGACCCTTTGCGAGACGGAAAAACGCTTCTGTAAGTGATTTCCTTGATACGTCTCTTGGCATGTGACTTCATCCATAGATGTTATTCCTTTTTATTGTGAACGCTCAGCGCAAATCCTAACGCTTCATTTTATGAGAACAAACCTCTCTATAAAAACTAATCAAAGCCGTTGCCGTTCATTTAGCCCTTTTGATCGATCAGCGTAAATGGCGTTAGTGATGCCACATCTACATAATGTTTCCATACATGTTCATATAGGTGATGCTGATTGGCAAACGGAGCCAGCTGCTTAGCTTCTTCAAGCGTACACCAGCGATACTCTGTATGCTCTTCGTTAAGAACAACTGATTGGTTAGGCGGACAAAGTAGCACAAAACATGGGATAACCATGATACGGTTATTTTTTGCTTCGTAGAACTGCTCTAGAAAGTCTGCTGTATGTAACTCAACTTGGTCAATTAGTGTCTCTTCTTTTAACTCTCTTAAAATGGTTTGCCACCCGGCTTCACCCGCTTCGATACCACCTGCAACATGGCACCAATAGCCACCTTTTACGCGTTTGAGTAACAACATTTTTTCTATGCCATCAATTTTTGAAATGACAACGCCTGAAACATGCGTTGCTTTTATCGGGATCATGTAAGCTCCTTAAATATCGAGTTTTTATTGTTACGCTGAGAGAGGCAGATTAATTGCTACGTATTCTACTGTTTATTCATCTTGCCGACAGAAGTGTTTGAGTTTAGAGGATTTAATCGCTAACTAAGTATGCTAAAGTGAGATCTGTCGCAACAAATGAGCAGTAAAATGTCCAATTCATTCAACACTATGATTCCCATCGGTGTGCGCTTTATGGTGCTTTCCGCGTTCGGCTTTGCTCTGATGTCGGCTACAGTAAAGCACGTCGGCAACTACGGTATCCCCGTTTTTGAAATCGTTGCAGCAAGAGCGCTCGTTTCACTTATCATTAGTTATTTCGATGTAAAGCGAAAACGAATTTCTGTATGGGGCAATAATAAGCCATTACTATTTGCACGCGGTGCTGTGGGTACGATGGCTCTGATGTGTGTATATTATTCAGTGACCACCTTACCTTTGGCAGAAGCGACGATATTCCAATATATTCATCCGGTATTTACTGCACTACTCGCCGTATTTTTCTTGAAAGAGCGCATCCAGCCGTCAACTTTCCTTTGTATTGCGTTGTGCTTACTCGGCATCTATATCATGGTAAGCCCAGAAACTGGGCAAGGCTCAGATAGCGCTTTACCAATGTTTAGCGTCATGATTGCGATCTTAGGCGCATTTGGTAGCTCAATTGCCTACGTCATTGTCAGAAAACTGAGTCAGACAGAAGACAGCTCAGTGATCATTTTCTATTTCCCGTTGGTTGCTCTCCCCGCTTCACTCTTACTGATTGGCGACGATTTTGTAATGCCCGATTTATATCTGACTTTCATGTTGGTTCTAGTTGGTGTCTTTACCCAAATTGGACAATTGGGGTTAACCAAAGCGATGCAAACTCAACAAGCGGGTAAAGCCTCCGCTTATTCGTATATCCAGATCGTATTTTCTGTGTTGTTGGGCATCATTTTCTTTGGCGAGGTTCCGATCATTTGGACGTACGTCGGTGGCGGTCTGATTGTTACAGGCGCATTAATTAATGCGTTTGGTCATCACTTACGGTTACCTTTTATTAAGCGCAACGCTTGATATACCTCGCCAGAACCGTAAACACGACATTTAGAAAAACAGCCAGAGTGACTCTGGCTGTTTTGTGTTTAGCCTAACGTTAAGCTGATATTTTTAACCCTGCGATACCAGCGACAATCATTAGCAAGCTTAAGGCTTTGATAAGTGTTGCTGGCTCATTGAACAGATAAATACTCACGACTGCCGTGCCTATTGCGCCAATCCCTACCCATACTCCATAAGCAATGCCTAAAGGCAAGGTTCTTAACGCAATGCCAAGCAACCAAAAGCTCAATAACATAAAGACAATAGTGAATGCCGAAGCACCGAATTTGGTAAACCCTTGTGAATATTTAAGACCGACAGCCCATGCGATTTCACACAAGCCCGCAATGAAGAGAATTCCCCAAGCCATGTCACATTTCCCAACGAGATGGGGTCGTCCCCGAGAAAAGATAGAGCGGTGAGGTCGTCCTCACTTCTGATTGACTGCTTATTATATACGGAAATCTAAACATAAAAAATAAAACACGTCGATAAGCATACAACTCAAACATCTCATGCACGCTTAAATTCTACGCTTTTCTTTTTAACGGTGGCGGACTCTCTATTTCGCATCAATAACGACACCGTTTTTTAACAATTTACATATAACCTTCTGGTGTTGAAAGTGTTGCATTTATTGCACAAATCACACAAAAACTAATTGAACATGTAAATATGAAAACGTTTGTGTGACTAATATCGCTTAAAACAATGACTGATGACTTTAATATTCAGCCGAATTAATTATAAGGTATGACGTACCCATGAAAGCAATCAAAACCTCTATCGCTGTCCTTGTTGGCGCCGCTCTACTATCTGGATGTAATGACGATACTGAATACGTCAATGTCCAGCCTAAAGAAGTAAAAATAGCGACTTACAACCTCTCTTTTGACCGCGCTACCTTCGAAACTTTGGTAGATGAAATGCAAATTGAACCAACGCAGCAAGCTGCGTTGGTCACCTCTTATTTAGACGGTTCAATCGCAGCCGAAGACAAAACCACTGCGGAAAAAGTCATTCAAATTCGTAACGTTGCAGCAATCATTCAAAAGAATCGTCCTGATGTTCTCATGATGGCGGAATACAACAACGATGGAACAGGTGAAAGCAAAGCAGCCATTGAAGGATTCCAGAAGAACTACTTGTCTGTCGCGCAAAGTATCGATGGCGCGGGCGGTGAAGCAAACCTTGAGCCTATTGAATACCCTTATGCTGAGTCTTATTCAACCAATACAGGGTTATTGAGTGAGTTTGATCTCGACAACAACGGAACCGCAGGTCAAATGCCAGGTGATGCATGGGGCTTTGGCATGTACCATGGTCAATATGCATTTGCCCTTATGTCTAAGTATAAAATTGACACGGCAAACACACGTACATTCCAAGCATTTAAATGGAAAGATATGGAAGGTGCGAAAATTCCAACCATTACTATCTGTGACGGTTCGCAAAAGATTCCAGACGGCATGAAGTGTGGTGATGAATGGTACTCAGCGGAAGAATGGGATCAAGTGCGTCTATCTTCGAAAAATCACGTCGACGCGCCAATCATCATTCCAACTCGCAATGGCGAAGAAGTTGTACACTTGTTGATGTCTCATCCTACTCCACCAGTATTCGACACCGGTAAAAACAAAGCGCAAAACGCAGCAGAAGTGGAGTTTTGGCATCATTACATTCAAGGCAAAGACTATTTTTACGACGATGCGGGTAAAACAGGTGGCTTAACGAACGGCACTAAATTCGTAATGATGGGTGATCAAAACCTTGATCCAGTGGCTGGTGACGGTATTAGCTCTGTAATGCAAGAGCTGCACAACGATCCATTGGTTAATCAAACCGTGATGAATGGTGAGCGTTACCCAACAAGCTTTGGTGCAGCTGAACACGCTGTTGACCGCAGTTCAACTCACCCATATCCGAATCGCATCACTTCAACGTTTGGCTTAGGGGTAGACTATGCCTTGCCTTCAGCAAATTTGAATGTAATAGACTCTGGTGTGTACTGGTCAGCGTCTTATGAAGAAGGCCGTAAACTATTTAACGATGCACGTATCGGTAAGTATGGTGATGGTAAGGATGTATCTTCCGACCATCGCATGATCTGGATTAAAGCACAGTTCTAGACTGCATAAAAAAAAGCCAACCACAAGGAGTCGTGATTGGCTGTATATATTTGTGAACAAGATGGTTCACTAACAACGTCAGTTGGCTAGGTGACCCTCGGCTTAGAAAGGGTCACTCATACTAAAGCATGAGGCGTGCCAACTTTTCAGTGCACAAAAACAGGTTGTTATTTAATCACTTTCATTAAAACTTAACCAATAGCTACTGTTTGCTCACAGAATAAATTGCAATTTGCAAACTACCATTGGCATTTCGCAATAAACCTGATCTTTAGCTCTTGCTTTTATTGCTTCCTAGCTAAGTCGCGTGCAAGGATTAACGCAAGTCCGAATACTTGCAAGAAGAGTCCGATATTCTTGTACCAAGCGATCTTTTCATCCTGCTTTGCCATTACCTCATTGAGCTCTACATTCTCAATGTAGTAATTATCGATGCGGTCTCTATACGAAGCTTGTGCCTGATTTATCTTTGACATCAGTTGAGGAAGTTGATCAATTTTTATTTCATCCGACTCGTTGAGAACCCAGGAAGATAAATGCCCTGCTAATACCTCTTCTAGCTCTAAAGGTATCGCTACGCTCTGACTTATGTGCACATGCAGCAGTAAAGCTTCTCTTTTTCTTTCTAGGGTTTCCACACTGTTCCATGCGAGTTGGATGGAATACAAGTTTTCTGCTGTTTGCTCTGCGAGCTGCGAGTGCTGTTTACCCAACTTATCAAGGACTAAGCTAGTAACGATGATCGCGCCAATATTCAGTACTAATCCAATCAGAACGAGTACCCAAGGCGATGGAATATAACGTCGCAGACTTACCATAACTTATCGTATGGCAGGTAAATCATATTTAACACAACCAATGAAAGTATCACCAGAAATGTCACCTGCATCCCTCTAATGCGCTTTTTCAAGTCTTTTTTCAATATGCCTTTAGCATGAATAACTCGACCAATTACAAAAATAACACCGATGAGATGTATCCATGTTGGGTAAGCACTATTGAATTCTAAAAGTGCCATTAAAATCAGGGTGATGGGGATATATTCTGTCGCATTACTCTGGGCACTACGAGCAATTTGTAGAGCCTCTACCCCACCATCGGCATAAGCAATTTGATTTAAGCGACGTTGCTTAATTACTTGAACAGCCAACCAAATAATGAGTATTGCGAGAATGTTGGCATACAGAGCAGTGATCATATGTCGTCCTTCTTGATCTGGTTTTCACTTATATAAGCGTGTCACTTGGCTATAACTATAGCGGTATCATTATGATAATGCGTAAAATAATCTCAAGTTATGATTTCTATTCAGGCAAAAAACGAAAGCCAATGCTTCATGACATTAAAAATGCCCTCGAATGGAGGGCATAAGAATAAAGAAGCTAATATGTGAGAATATTGAAACCACTATAAGGGGTGTTTGACCAGCTTTTTGCGCCGATGCCCTTTGATAATACTTTCAAAAATGGTGAACAACAGCCCTACCCAAATAAATGCAAAGGTCACCGCTTTCACTTCGTCAAACAACTCGCCAAAAAACATAACTGCCAACACAAACTGCAAGCTTGGCTCGATGTATTGCATTAGACCGACGGTTGATAAATTAGTTATACGTATTGCGATAGAATAAAATACAAGTGGTAAAAGTGTGATAGGTGCACTGCCAAAATACAAAAGCAATGTTTTGGTATCTGTGCCCGAAGCCAGTTCACCAGTTGCCCATTGTTTATAGAGCAAATATGCGAGTGCAACTGGAGTCAGTAACAACGCCTCAACAAACAAGGTTGTACTCCAGTCATAATTTATCTTCTTCTTGTAAAGCCCATACAAAGCAAAGAACAACCCCATCGTTAGTGCGATAACGGGCAGCTGACCATAGTGAATCACTTGATACATAACACCAATTGTTGCCAACACTATTGCAATAAGTTTGCCTTTTGAGAGCCTATCCCCAAGAATAAATACGCCCAGCGCAACAGATACTAATGGTCCAATAAAGAAGCCTAAGCTGGCATCGATGACCCGATGATGGGTCAAAGCCCAAGTGAACGCACTCCAAGAAATACACATCAAACTGCTCGCCACAAACGTGTACCACAAGGATTTTTTATCAAGCCAGATTTCTTTCCAATTCAGCCCTCGACGGGTTATCCCAAGTACAATTAGAAACCCGACAGGTACAGACCCAATGATTCGCCATGCTAGCAACTCATCCATAGAAGCATTTGGTAAATAACGATAATAAATTGGTAGCAATCCCCAGATCACAAAGGAGAATGCTGCCATAAAAGTGCCATAACGAGTGTTATTCATAAAACTATCGCCCATCTAAACGACCAATTTGGCGTAAGTAAACAAGTCCGCCATACATAAAAAGGAATGCAATCCCGCAGTGACTTTATGATGCAGATGGCATTATTGGCTCAACGCTTGTACGACGGCGGTAAAGCCACTCACAAAACACAACATAAGTGCCCCAAACCGAATCTTTTCTTTTGGTAACGACTGGGTAGTTTTCATTGCTAGCCAGTAACCAAGCGCCGCAGCAGGTAATAGAGGAATAGTAATGACCAAATGATGCAATGTGAAGAAGCCCACTGGGATTTGTACTATTAGTGAAATAATCGAACTGAAAACAAAAAAAGCCGATAAGTTGCCGCGTAACTGATTTGCTTCTTGATGCTGCAACAATAACGCCATCGGAGGGCCTCCAATCGCAGAACTGGTACCAAACAACCCAGAAAAGAAACCAGCACATGTCATACGCGAAGGCGTAGGCTCAACCCGAAACGGTAAAACACTCACCACGACTGCAAACAGCACCAACAAACCAATCCAAAGCGTGAGAGTTTGTGTAGATACAAAAAAGAGTAGCAAGCCACCAGCAATTGATCCCGGCACTCGCCCAATCAACGCCATCTTTAAGCCGCCGATTTCAACACTACTGCGGTGCTTCATCGCATTCATCAACGAAATAAATAACGCGACTAAACAGATTGGCGCAGGAACATATTCTGGCGCCCAAAGAATCAGTAAAGGTGCGGCAACAATAGCCAAGCCAAAACCGATTGCGGTCTGGACATAAGAGCCAAGAAATATCAAACCTATTGCAAGGAAGTTTATCGAATCGAATTCCATTTAGATTATTCTTATATTTGAAAAATAAACACAAGACCAAAGCACATTCGCATGATGAATACCTCAGGCATACTGCGATATGAATTCCGCGTAGCATTCATCAAAGTGAATAAAAAGACAATCCATTTGTGCGGTTCGCCCTCATTTGCATTTTGTATTTCATTCCGCTGATGTACATGTTTGCTTACATCGAAGAGGATTCATGCTCGCCTGTTCACGCAGCATTTCTTCAGCGGAATTAATGACCTCTTAAAATCTAGCAGAATTAGACCCGTGAATTCTCCATTGCATTTAATGGATTCAGTCAATTAGTGCGGCGTCGGTATAGCACTTTACAACTCACCTCTTTATACTACTGATCGATTTATCATTACCGTACTTATTTACACAATAAACAAGTGTACGGTCAGTGTTTTTCTACCTTTAACTTGCTGTGAAAATAATATGAAAAAACAAACGGGATTTACTCTAATAGAGTTAGTCGTAGTTATTGTCGTGCTCGGTATTCTTGCTGTCACTGCCGCGCCACGCTTTTTAAACCTTCAAAGCGATGCACGTGAAGCACGTTTGGAAGGAATGAAAGGCGCTATTGCGTCAGCATTAGGCGTGGGTTATGGGAAAATGGCGATTGCGGGATTGGAAAGCAAGCCTTACGTTTCAAACTTCGTAGACAGTGCTTTAATGGCAGATTTACCATTTGACGGCTGTAATATTGGTGGTTCAAAGCGCTGTGTTTTTTTATATGGATATCCTGATTCTGATAGCGAATCGATGAAGTTACTCGTGCAAGGACTGAACGAAGAAGACTCGGATTGGAAAACATTTCATCACCCGGCTGGTTCAACAACTCGCGAAATGGTCATTGCTGCAGCCGACGAAAAAAGAGCTAGCCTTACACAATGCGGAATTTTATATGGGCCACCGCAGACTCCAAACGAGAGTTACACCTTAGATATTCTTCCCTGCCCTCAATAAAAATAAGGCTGCCAATCGGCAGCCTTATTTGTTTCATCTGATCGGTTTTTTACGCAAAGTTAAACACGTATTTATCCATCATATTCACCATGCGGCCAATCTCTGGCTTGGTAATCGTATCATTTGCGCCAAGAGATAGTGCTTTCGCTCGGTTATCCTCACTCATCAATGACGAGAACATAATGATCGGCATTTCATGAAACGCTTCGGTATCGCGTAGTCTCTTCACTAAGTGCATACCATCCATTCGAGGCATTTCTACGTCCGTAACCACCGCATCTAATAGCTCTTTAACTGGCAAGTTTTCTTCTTTCGCAACCTCGATCAAACTCATCAACTTCTCATGCGCCTCACCACCGTCTTTACATGTGATCACATTGTAGCCTGAAGAAGCTAATGTATCTTGGATCAAAGAGCGAATAAATGCTGAGTCATCCACCACCATGATCGTTTTAGCATTACGCTTACCGACCATTCTCTGGTTGAGATCCACCGACTTGTCCCCTTTCACATCGTATTTTTCCATACTCAATTCTGGGTTGATGTCTGCGATGATTTTTTCAAAGTCGAGAATCATGATCAGGTTGCCTTCTTTACGGACAACGGCTACTACACAATCTTGTTCGCCCGCTTCCAAAAACTGACTTGGTGATTCCACATCATTCCAAGAGATGCGATGAATACGCGAAATGCTGTCAATTAAGAAGCCATTGGTCATTTTGTTGAAATCCGTAACGATTACAAACTTGCGCTCCAGATCTTGTCGTGTTGGCACACCTAACCAACCAGCTAAATCCACTAAAGGCGTCAGTACATCTCTGGATGAGAACACACCAATCATATGAGGTTGTGCGTTTGGATAATCGGTTGTTTCTGGCACGCGAATCACTTCTCGTACTTTCGCAACGTTAATGCCGTAATAACAAGTTTTTGTGCTGCCATCTGGCAATGTTTTTTCTAAATGAAACTCGATGATTTCAAGCTCATTGGTACCACTTTCTGTCAAAATGGTGCTGGTTACGTTACTCATAAAGCCAATTATCCAACCAAAAATACGCATCAGAAAAAGTTTGATGCAAACGCCATGAGAAGCCATTCTCTGGCTAAAAATCCAAAAGTCCTTTTTAGTCGTTACAACAAAATTTGTAAACCATCAAAAGGACGGCTAACGCACATTTCCATACCAAACCATGTAAAATTGTCTCATTTTTGAACACGACATTATGAGTGGCCAAAGTGCGAATTAACACCTCCACTTTTAGCGACCGAGTCAATGAAAAGTTTAGAAATAATTTGAAGTGATGTTCAGCGTCAATAGCCAAACCTATCCAACAGATATCAGTGCAAAGTTGGCTACTGTGCTCATGCCTGGTGTAGAACAAGCTCTCTTCAAGTGGCATGGTATAAAACTGCGCTTGTGAACACACGAGTTTAAATCGAAGCGCTAGAGGCATCGCAAGAAAATCTGAAGACATAGAACACTGAAAGAACACTTTCAGTTTGTTAGTTTTCTGTCAGCGTAAGTTTTAAGCAATCATCCTATCACTAGGTATTTCAATACCTGACATCGTTATTCCCATAATCAAGACACTGATTTTCACTTTTGGAAAGAGTCATTTTCCTTCCTCTTAGCAAGGTTTTTCCTACAATCCTATTCATCCAATTGCGCTGTCGCCTGACAGCACACTAGTTGATGTATTAGGTGAGGTTAACTTTGAATAATGTTCTTATTATCGACGCTCAACCATTGTATAGCGAAGCACTTGCTTCTCTAGTTGAATCTATAATCAACGCAGCTGAAGTGATTCAAACCACTGACAGTGCGGAAGTGATGGATCTTGTCCGAGGCCAAAAGATTGATTTGATTATTTTAGACGTAGTGCTTGGCGACCGCGATGGTATGCGTTTAGCCAAAAACATTTTAGCGACAGGATATCGTGGCCGACTGTTATTTGTTTCTTCACGTGACTACTCGAGTCTTTCTAAAGCAGCGTACGAAATGGGCGCAAATGGCTTCTTAAGCAAACATGAAACAAGAGAGACCATTATTGACGCAATTGTGAGTGTTTCACGCGGTTACTCAATGTTTAAGTCGACTCACACACCATCGTCGGGTAACGTAACACTTTCAAATCGCGAAGCCATGGTGTTCCATTATCTTGTACAAGGCTACTCAAATAAGAAGATTTCTGAACAACTTTCACTCAGCGCTAAAACAATCAGCACCTACAAAACGCGTATTCTGAAAAAGTACCATGCGGACACGTTGATTGAACTTCTGCATACTATTCCTCAGTCAGAAAACATTGAGTTTTGCCGCTAAGCGCTCATGTATTTTGCAATAGCACCGATTAACAACTGGTGCATTGCATCATGTCTTAAGCTTTGCTTCACCTGTACAACCACTTTTGGCCAGCCATCTGGGTAAAAATGCTCTGGCACTCTTATAAATTTATATCCATCAATTGGCGCCTGATATTCAAGTAACACGGTTGCGGCGCTTTTTTGCTTAATTAGCTTCAATACGCTGCTTACGTTGTCTAGAGCCGCAATACGGTTGATGACCATACCGTGGCTTTCCATTGCACGCTTAACGAGCTGCTCTTTCTCTTTCCAACCGATAATCTCTAACATGATAAAGGGAAGTTTGGCCGCTTCTTCCAGGGTGGTAATTCCCAGCTCTTCAGGGACAACTACCACAGCAGGCGCATAGCCGATGAACTTCTGATAAACAGATTTCGGAACATCCTCGTTGAAGTAATGTAACTGCGCATCCACTTTGCCTAGGATTATCTCTTCTATCGTATACTCTGTAATCGTTGCTATCGAAATGTGCGCCTTGGGAAACAGCACCATTAAATCCATTGCAAGTAAATGCCCAAATGAGTATTGAGCGGTTTGCGGTAAACAAATGGTGATGTCTTTTTCGTAATTTTCCGGTTCAAACTCATCTCTAATTAGACAAGTTTCAAGCTTCTCGAGTGCATCGGAAATTTTAGGTAATTGACGTTTTAAATAGTCCGTCGGTTCCATGTGATGAGGATGCCGAATAAACAATTCATCGTTTAGCTGGAGTCGCAATCGGGCAAGGTATTTGCTAATTGACGCTTCACTCTTCCCCATCGCTTTCGCAACGGGCTTGAGCTGACGGTGCTTATCCAGTAAGACAAGTATTTTAAGTAAGTTTAAGTCGAGATCTTTGTTCACGTGCGACACCAGATGTAAGGTCGAGAATAAATAGAGCAATCACTATTTGTTGACTGCTCTAATATAAAAGACCACTCATTCTGTTTGGTCAAATTAATCAAACAGTTATGTCATGGTTATGTTCCGTAACTTAACATTTAGTCAATACTAGACCTGCTTAATGGGACTTTTGTCTGTGTTTTTTCATCTCATAGAGATCTTCATCTGCACGTACAATAACGTCCTGAAGCGTTTCGTGTAATTCATTCGCCGCGATACCAGTACTCACACTAACTTCGATATCCAAGGTTTTTAGTCGGTTATCTTTAACGACACTACGAAGCTTCTTCGCCAATATTGAAGATTGGCTGATACTGCAACCCGGCAGAATCGCAACAAACTCATCACCACCAGTTCGAACTAGATAATCACTATTTCGAAACACTTTAGACATAGCATCAGCAATAATCCCAATAACTTCGTCCCCTACATGGTGACCGTAATGGTCATTGATTCGCTTGATCCTATCGCCATCTATTGCAATGACGGAATATGGCGCGGTTTCCAAACGACGTTTGAATTCGCTATCTTGAAAGACTCTGCGGTTAAACAATCCCGTTAAATCATCTTTCGTCACGTTCGTCAGTGCTTTCGCGAGGCGAAGTTGGCTCTCTTTAGATTCATAAGCTTTGTTGTAATACGCTAAGGTTACGAAAAAGAAGATGATAAACAAGAACACGTAATCCAATACAATTTTGCTGAATGGGTACATGTAAACGATAAGATTGTTGTTGTCTGCGACATATGATTGGGTGTACGCGAATGATGGAAAGGGGTAGCCAGCGAAATAAATCACCATTTGTTTGTTCCCATTCGCTATTTGAACATCCACCGCTTTCCCATCATTATAAAGCGGCGAGAGGTATAATTGTTCCGAGAACTCTCCCACTAACTCACCTTGAAAGTAAACCGGACTCATGATGCTTATCGCCATGTCATCGGAGTATGTCGTTTTAAATGGTAGGGAAAACAATACCCGGTCCGTTAGTTGCTCTTTCCACGCGGCTAACACACAAGAATAGTTACTTTTACACCAATCAACATCAAATGTGGCTTTCACTCCCTCTAGCGCTTCAATCGGTCTCTCTAAGATGAGTTTGTTTCCAGTATAAGAACGAAAATACATAACGGCATTTTGTCGATTGAACGCATTTGATAAATACGCTTCAGCCTGATGAAGCGATTTCCGTGCAACAGCTTCAACGTAATTAAGTTTTTCATAACGTGACAGGGAGTAAATCGCATCTTGAAAGCTCAGCTCTGTTTGCGCTTCTACTTCACTCACGCTCATGCCTTTGTATTGCTCGAGCTGCGCTTCCGTCAATAGCCCCATGAGAATTACTTTTTGTTTTATTTTGGCTAAATTATTCGCGTAAGTGTTGAACTGCTTTACTTCATAAGAAATTAACACCGCACCAATCATTGTGACAGAAGTGACGAATAGTAATGTTGCGATGAAAAGAGACAACGCGATACTTTTAAGTGTCATGATGCGGTCTTACGCCCCCGCCACTCTTGTTAGCTCAACAATGTTCTTTACGTTAAATTTATCCAATAGACGGCGTTTGTATGTGCTGACTGTTTTATCACTTATTGATAGCACTGAAGCGATTTCTCTATTGGACTTTCCTTGTAATAAATACTTCATTACTGCACTTTCTCTGCTTGAAAGTTGTGGCATTTCTCGAACGCTGTTAACAACTTGCTTAAATTTGAAGAAGGTATACCCCTTCTCTACCGCTTCTATCGCGTCTTTAAGAATGTCGTGATTTTCCGATTTACACACATAGCCATCAGCGCCAGAACGAAAAGCCATTTGGCTGTACATTTGGCTAGTTTCAGCGGAGAAGAAAATGACTTTGCCTTCATAACCATGGGATTTGATACGTTTGTAGAAATCAAACCCATCGCAATCTGCCAAGTTCACATCTAAGATCAACAGTTGAATTTCTTCCTTTTTCAATATTTGTAATGCCATCTTCGCTGATGTTGCAGTAAATACCCCATTTGTTTTCCCTAACTCTTCCAACAATGACTTGATTGCAACACAAACGAGAGGATGATCGTCAAAGATCAAGTAATTCAATTTATTCATATCTTTCATTTAGTATGGTTATGGCTTCTAGTGGCATGGGTTTATCAATGTAGAAGCCTTGGCAAAGATCAATCCCATACTCACGTATCGCTTGCAGTGTGACTTCGTCTTCAATACCTTCCGCGACCAGTCGTATATTCAAACTTTTCGCTAACGCGCAAATAGCAACAACGATGTTGCGTTTTTTGATGTCGCATTCGACACCTTGTACAAACGAACGATCGATTTTTAACTCGTTGAATGGCAGTTGAGCCAGTTTTTCAAACGTCGATGACCCCGTGCCAAAATCATCTATTGAGACAGTGACACCGTTCATCCTCAACTTGAGTAAATTCTTGTACAGGGACGCGCTAGTCTGAAATGTATCTCGCTCTGTAATTTCAATGGTGATTTGTGATGGGTCAATCTCGCTCTCTAAACATTGCTGTAAAAAGTAATGAGAGAACGCCGTATCTTCTATGTTTTCATGGTCTACATTGATGGATACGTTTTGCGTCAATCCGCGGTGTTTCATGTCATAGATAACATTACTCAATACAGCTTGAAACAACTCTCCAGAAAGGCGGCAACGCTCTACAATTGGCAAAAAATAATGAGGGGGTAACACACCATAAATAGGATGATTCCAACGCGCGAGCGCTTCATACCCAAGCACTTCCCCACTTTGCACATCGACTAAAGGCTGGTAATAATTTTTCACTCGCCCTTCAGCCAGAGCAAACAGGAATTCTTGATCTTCCACTTCAATAGGTTGAGCAAAGCTGACTTGTTTCGCTTTTTCATCTTTTATTTTACCCAACAAATCAACGACTTCATTTTCATCGTATGGCTTAGGCAGCTTCCCTAATACTTCAAAGCTAAATCCCTCGCACATGGCTCTTACCGCAGAAATAATGGTCAATTCCATTGCACTGACCAGTACAACTTGCCCCTGGTACTGGACTTTATCGAGCATTTCCATCATATCGATGCCGTCTTTTCCGGGCATTTGGATATCACAAAAAATTACGTCAAAATGTTGTTCCTGCACACTCTGAATAGCGGCATCCACACAGTTAAAAGGGATGACTTGCGCGCAATAGCGATCCAATATTTGCGTAAGTATTGTGGTTTGTAGCGGATGGTCATCAATCACCATCACATTAAATTGTGTATTCATTTGTCTCTACCCAATAGTTTATGTTTTCGATCTCCTGCTCGATTCGTAAAATTAGCTCCGCTGTTCGCCTGTCAAACTCCGCAGCAGTAACTCGTTCTGCCTCAATGCAAAGCTCAGTCAGCATGCTTACCCCTATCGCCCCAACCGCTCCTTTGATGCCATGAATGACCCGTTTTTTGTCTCGCTCAGTCGATGCGGCGTTTAAGTTTTTTATATCTGTAGACATTGATTGACTAAACACGCGCGCAATCTCTTTTGCGTCCTGTGCTTTGAACCGTTTAATCCAGCCGGGCAGCCTACCCCTCTCTTTTTCGCCAATAAATGGAATCAAAACGGTTTTTAATTGATTAAGGTCATAGGGCTTGTAGAGCACATCATCAATGCCGATATCCTGTGTGCGCTCAATGGCAAGACGAGCATCTTCTGCTGTCACACCGATGATTGGAATTGCTTTAAATTCGGAGTTTTTCACGTGCCTAACAAGCTCATAGCCATCCATTTCTGGCATATGAAAATCGGTCAGCAGCAACACAACGTTTTCATCTTGGTTGATGTATTCCCATGCTTCGCGGCCGTTATTCACAATGACAGGTTCGATTCCAAGTTCATGAAGCTGCATTGCTATCACACTTTGGTTAATGGGATTATCTTCTGCGACCAGTACCGTGCCGAGAACCCAAGAAACCACTTCTTGATTTACGTCACTAAGCTTGGTTTCTTGCTGCGTTTGGCTGAGCAAATTGAACAATGTATCTGGATATTGAATCTCTCTTAGCGTAAGACTGCCAAGTACCCTTTGTTCGTCACGCAGCATTAGGCCATTAAAACTGGCATCGCTGTCGTGTATAGGGTGAAGGTTCGCCACCATTGTTTTTAACGTCGCTGGACGCATTTTCCACGCGTCACACCACTGGCGAATATTAAGTGGTAAGCTCTCGCTATACGTCCAGTTCAAACAAACGTCTGGCTCAGAGTCGCAATGCTCAATTGGCAGTCTGACAGTAATCGTCGTGCCCAAGCCAAATTGTGAATCGATGTAGAGCACGCCGCCCATGCAGTCGATCAATCGGTCAACAATGCTTAGCCCCAATCCAGTACCGCCATATTTACGCGTAATAGTGTCATCCGCTTGAACAAAAGGATTGAGAATGCCTTCGAGTTGGTCATCCGTCATGCCGATACCTGAATCCGCCACTTTCAAAATAAGCTGCTTTTCATGAAGAATGACACTGATTCCAACCTCTCCTTCGGCAGTGAATTTCACCGCATTGGAGAGTAGATTGGTGGTAATTTGCACCAATCGCAGCGCGTCGATTTCAATGAAAGCATTCGAAAATGGTTTGATTGTCACTTTGTAATCCAAACCTTTCGCAAGCGCTCGTGGTTCAAAGCTTCGAAACACATCGCACAAGGTTTTAAGCAAGTCGGTCTTAACTGGGGCGACGGTTAAGTGCCCTGCCTCTAACTTTGAATAATCCAGTACTTCGTCTACTAGCGTATTCAAATGATTGAGCGAGCGTATGGCTTGGGCAATTAACTCGCGATTTGAATCTGCCGTCACTTGGCGATTTAGCAAATCGAGGATGCCGTGTGCTGCCGACAATGGCGTTCTTAATTCGTGACTCATGGTTGCCAAAAAGTTTTCGCGCGCACGTACCGCGGTTTGCGCTTCTTTTTGCGCATCGATTAACGCCTGCTCACGTTCTTTTTGCTGGGTAATATCTTGAATAACAGTCAGTACAAACTTGTTCTTACCGCTAGGAGAAGCGATGACTTTGCGTTCTCGATATACATGTTTAATATCAAGTTCACAGCCCGACGAGGCAACCTCTTCTGAAATACGCTTTCCAGCGATAACAGTGGTTAGTTCATCAAAATTATTCACCAGAGGAGCGTGCGCAGAATCACTTTTCAACTTACATTGTTGGCACTGTTTACTGTTGTAGTTGGCACAATTGCTCATCTCCATATGGTTATTTTCACTATGGATAAAAACCAAGCTATTGATCTCTTTGATGATGTCCATCAGCCATTGCTTTTCCGCTTCCTCATTGTCAGCATTAAATTCGGCTAACCTCACTTTAAGTCGCATGTGAGATAAGATGAAATACGCCGCAATTAACATGAGACAGAATATGAATGAACCAGCAACAACAAATGTAGCGATCTGCTCCGCGTCATAGCCATAAGTCAGTTTGAAGCTTCGGTGAGAACGCAGCAGTTTTTCGATCTCGTTAGAATCAATGGTTTCGATGATGCTGTTCAACATGTGTTGCAGTTGTGTATTGTGGTTTGCAACCGCAAATGCATTAGAGAACGTCAAAACGTCCTCCGCATTGATCACCAAGCCATTGACTTGATCTTGTGCAATCATGTTGTGAACGATGTCGTCAGGAATGTAAGCCACATCCAAAACGCCCGATTTCAAATCGGTAAGCAGCTTCTTCAAATCATCATAATGATCAACTTGGCCTTGCTGCCAAGTGCCCAAATGAACTAACCCTTGCTTTTTCAAAGTGAGCAGAATACCCGCTTCTTTCAGTGCAGATTTATCGCGCTTGCTCTGCTCCGCTTGGATAGCCACGTAATTACTGTGCATGAATGGTTTAGTGAACAACCAATCTGACTTAGGTAGCTCACCCACATAAGAGATGGGGACTATATCGGCATCAAATGCCGTTAATCCATTGGAAAGGCTCGACGTCGGTTTCACATACTTAAAGCTCAAGCCAGTACGAGACTGCAATAAGTCGATGAAGTCTGGAAAGAAACCGTCTAACTCACCCGTTTGCGAATCTCGGTAGAGAAACGGATAAGCTTCGTCACTGCTGCTGTAAGTTATCACTAGTTTGTTTTGATGATTACGTCGGTAATCTACCAATAACTTATCACTGATATGGTAAGGATTTTTCGAGGCGACGGAGCGAATGTTTTTTCCATTTTGCTCCCACTGAAGGATTTTGTTGATGTCATCGATCAGACTCTGTTTGTCCAACGAAGCGATAAAACTCACCTCTTCGTTTTTCAACCAACTGGGAATATCGACAACCCCTTTTACAATGTCATTCAAATCCAAATATTGGGTAATACCAACATAAGTGTAAATCAGCGCGTTCGCTTTACCTCGCTTAACTTCATTAAACGCCTCTAAACGTGTTTTAACGTAATGTATCTTATCGATACCGCGTTCAGTGAGGTTGTCACAATACACACTGCCCTCAACACACACCCATTTAAGATCACGCGCATCACTATCTCGGTAAGTGGCATTCCGATACCAAACAGCGATAGTGCTCGAAAAAAAAGGCATCGAAAACAAGAAACGCTTTTCTCTTGCTGCTGTTTTACTAAATCCAACCGCACCATCAATCCTCTTGCTTTCGACATCCGCAAGTAAAGACGGAATATGCTTGTAAGTCCGAAGTTCTAACTCATAATCCAGAGCTTTAGTAATGTTAGACAAATACTCAAGACTAATTCCGTACGAAGGACCAACGCTACCGTCAAACGAGTCTTTAGCTTCGTCTTGCGCAATAACACCAACGATGACCTTCGGTTTAGGACTCGGTTTGGCAGTTGAGCAAAAAGAACTCGCTAAAAAAATTAAGGCGACGGACGATACCGTAATACTTCTAAGAATACTGAGCATGACTGCTTCCTCTGAATGGAAGCTCAGACTAGTTTTTGTCAGATAAAAGTCAAACTTCGCTCAATAGCGAAATAAAAATAAAATTTTGATATAAAAGCAGAAAACCAAAATTCGTCAGAACAATCTGACAACACAATCCACCTTTGACTACACAGCGTTTGCGTTCGGTCTCTCACCCAGACGGATATTCACTGCGAGTCGGTATACATAAGGGATGTGTGCTTTTAGGTTTGCACGCCATAGCTTTTTACTTTCATCTTGAATGATTCATCATCATTCCATGATAAACTGACGCATTAACATGAAAGAAAGCTCAACTCCGCGGTTTCGAGCAGCTTGAAGTAAACACAGTTTTAGAAAATGCGTTCTAGTATTGTGTCACTCAAGATTCACATTGCTACTTTTACAACCGCTGGAGCATTAGAAAAATTAAGGTATTAAATTCAAATGGTTAATAACTCAATCCAGTGGTTTCCTGGCCACATGCACAAAGCACGTAAAGAGATCGAAGAAGCAATCCCTCAAGTGGATGTGATCATCGAAGTACTGGATGCTCGTATTCCTTTCAGTAGTGAAAACCCTTTGATTTCTCAAATCCGTGGTGACAAACCTGTCGTTAAAGTTTTGAACAAACGTGATTTGGCCGATCCAGAGTTAACTCAACTGTGGATTGAGCACTTGGAGCAAGAGCAACATGTAAAAGCAATGGCGATCACGACTTCTGAACCACAAGAAGTACATCGAATCATGGAGCTTTGCCGCAAACTTGCCCCACACCGAGAAGAAATTGGTAAAAACATTCGCACCATGATCATGGGTATCCCAAACGTTGGAAAGTCGACGATCATTAACACCCTCGCAGGCCGAACAATCGCTGTAACAGGTAACCAACCCGCGGTTACACGTCGTCAACAACGTATCAACCTGCAAAATGGCATCGTATTATCTGATACTCCAGGGATTTTATGGCCAAAAGTGGAAAATCCACACAGTGGCTTCCGCCTTGCGGCTACTGGCGCGGTAAAAGATACAGCGATGGAATATGACGAAGTCGCATTCTATACCATTGAATACCTAGCAGCTCATTATGCAGACAAGCTTAAAGAGCGTTATCAAATTGAAGAGCTTCCAGAATCAGATATCGAGATCATGGAAGAAATTGGTCGTCGCCGCGGTGCACTACGTGCAGGTGGACGTGTTGACTTGCACAAAGTATCAGAGATCTTATTGCACGAACTTCGTCAAGGCACTTTGGGCCAAATTACATTAGAACGCCCAGAAATGATCACTCAAGAGCTGATTGAAGTCGAGATTGAAACCGCCCGTAAAGAAGAAGAGAAAGCGAAGCGTAAAGAAGAGCGTCGTAAGCGCTATTTACGTAATAAGCGATAAGCTTGTCTCTTATCTACTCATGTTTCAAGGCGCGATTTTCGCGCCTTTTTTGTTATCTAATGCGCCCATTTTTTCACTTTTCAAACTTTATATTCCTCATCCAAAATCCCAGATATGAAGCACGAAAAAACACCGCAAAATCGCCGTATAAACTTTAAGCACAAACTAGTTTAGACCCCGGGCCCCTATAGAGTTACAGCCACCATCCAACCCTCAAATGTCGAGTTTGCAAGGGTCTGCAAACTTATGCAACCTGGTTAGTGACACTCTCCCCAAAATCCGCAATATGAATAAGTGTCAGCGCTGGCGTTTTTCCATATGAAGAAGAGATTTATTATGAGTGAAACTATACAAAGCAAACCACTTCCCTCCTTTATCGAGGAACGCCTAGATTTTTATATTCAAGATCTAATCGAACCGAATGAGAACAAAAAACACCTTGTTCTTGGTAAACGCCCACCGTGTAATGCCGTTGTCCTGCAAAGCAATGATTACCTTGCACTGTCTCATAATAAGGAGATTCAAAACGCGCATCGTGATGCGATTTCCCAGCACGATGACAACGTCGTGATGTCCGCGATTTTCTTACAAGACGATGAATCGAAACCTGTATTTGAAACGCAACTAGCCAGTTTCGTTGGTATGCCTAGTTGTCTACTTTCTCAATCTGGTTGGGCTGCGAATGTCGGTTTATTGCAGACTATTTGTGCACCGAACATACCTGTGTACATTGATTTCTTTGCACATATGTCTTTGTGGGAAGGCGCACGTATTGCCGGAGCACAAATTCATCCGTTCATGCATAACAACACCAGTCACCTAAGAAAACAGATTTCACGTCACGGTTCAGGGATCATTGTTGTGGATTCGGTTTACAGCACTATCGGGACCATCGCTCCTCTACGTGATATCTACGAAATAGCACAGGAGTTTGACTGCGGCCTGGTTGTAGATGAATCACACTCTTTAGGTACACACGGTCCACAAGGTGCGGGGATACTGCAGGGTCTTGGCTTAACTCATAAGGTAGATTTTATTACCGTTAGTCTTGCCAAGACATTTGCTTATCGTGCTGGCGCGATTTTAGGCCCAGAAAAACTGGCGAAGACGCTTCCATTTGTGGCGTACCCTGCAATATTTAGTTCTACCGTATTACCGCAAGAGATCATTCGGCTAGAGAAAACACTGGACGTCATAAGAAAATCAGATGATAAGCGAGATATTCTGTTTGAAAGAGCCAAGTCTTTAGCCGTTGGTTTAAAACGCATTGGATTTACTATTCGCAGTGAATCACAAATTATCGCATTAGAATGTGGTAACGAGAGAAACACTGAGCGAGTCCGCGACTTTCTCGAAGAGCGAAATGTTTACGGCGCAGTGTTTTGCCGCCCTGCAACTGGAAGGAACAAAAACATCATCCGTTTTTCAGTCAATGCAGACATGACAGCTGCTGAAGTTGATCATGTACTCACTGTCTGCCAACAAGCATTTGCACACCCTGACTTAGAGTTTGTGTAAGTTAGTGTGTAGATAAAACTAAAGAGCTCAACAGTTTTGCTGAGCTCTTTATTCGTGTTATTCGTTGTGAGCAACTCGCCTCAAGAAAACAAGTCGCGAATGATTAGATCCAGTTTGCGATTTTATCGAACAAACGATTTTTATCCGCCGGTTTTACGATGAAGTCAGACATACCCGAAGACCCAATTTTGTCCAACGTGACAGGTGAACTATCCCCTGTATGCGCAATAATAGGTACCGACGCATAGTTTTTATCCGAGCTTCGAATTCGCCTAGACGCTTCTACACCATCCATAATTGGCATTTCGATATCCATCAGAATGAGATCAACATCTTCTTGCTCTAGTGTATCCAGAGCCTGCTGCCCGTCTTCTTTCTGAATCACTTCAAAGCCTTGCTTTTCAAGTAACATTGCCGTGAATTTACGCAAAGATTCATTATCATCCACGACCATAATTGTGCGCTTATTTGAATTATCTAACGTCACCGAGGCCGTTGGTGTCGATACATAGCTTGAATCATATAAGAGACGCTCAATAGTTGGTTTAGTATTCAATAACCAGGCTTGCGTTTCGATCCAAATAGGTTCATATGCAGCCTTACGTGCTCTCTGAGTCGGATGATGCTCAAAAAGATAAACTATGCGTGCTTCAGTGAAAGACAAGAGAGATTCTAATCTATCCAATTGGTTTGCTCTTGGATCTAAGCTCTCAAGATCGATAAAAATCAGATCGAATTCGAACTCGTACTCTTTCTTTTTGAGTACTTGGTTGGCATCTAAAATCGTCGAGTCAAAGCCCATAAAACGGCTAATATCTGTTACTTTAGACACCAAGATATCTTGGCTAGTCACCGTTAGAATGGTTTTGAGTTTAGTCAGATCGTTTTTGATTTCAGTAACGGTATCAGATGTCGTTAGTGGGAAAGTTAACGTAAATTGAGACCACTCTCCTAACTGAGATTGACACTCAATGTTCCCCCCAAATGAACGCATGACTTTTTTACAAAACGGTAGGCCCAAACCATAACTTCCTGATTTGCCGGTGGTGTAAAAGTCTTGAAAGATATTGCGTAGAACATCAGGAGCAATACCAGCACCATTATCGGTTACAACAATTTGATTAAAGCGTTCTGAACTTATCATGGATACATGTATGTGAAAATCTTCAGATTTACGGTGATGGAAGGCATTCTTGAAAAGATTATACATAACGTATTTAAGCAGCGTATCACTACCTAGAAACTCAAACTCACTTCTCGCATCCAACGATATGGCAAATCGATCAGTGGCACGTTTATAACTGAAGCTTTCAATTGCCTGTTCAACGACCGAGTGAGCTGAATATTTTTTGAAGCTAGAACGAGAAACTCGATTTTCATCAATCGAAGTCAGCAATAAATCGATGGTTTCATTACCCGATTGGATAATGTTCATTGCATCCTGACTCACTTCACGTAATAAGGTGACATCTTCTACACTCATGACGTACTGCTCTTTTCCTGCCTCTTTCATGTTGGGCAAGATCGACTGGATAACATCTATTGAAGTGCAAAGCCCACTCAACGGGTTACGCATTTCATGTGCAATCCCTGCCCCGAATGATTTTGCCAGCGAGACTTTTGCTTCATGTTCAACTTGGTTACGAAAATAGAACAAATTACCGAAGACATAAATAAACAGAAAGATTGGCACATGAGTCCAATCCATGGTCAGGTCCAGATGGAACCCTTTTGCAACCCAAGCGAAGAATGTGGCCAAGCCTATCCCAGCAAAGGTTTGAGCAAACATGACCCTAGTAACATGAACCAGTAAAATGTGTAAGAAAATTGCAGACATAAACGACATAACCCATACATTGGACCAGTCATTCATCAGTAACATATAAAAAAAGAAAAACGGTAAACACAGCGTTATCGTCACTTGGTAATAAATAGGAACATAATCTCTCCAAGTCGATGATAAGCGGTTTCTAAAAATGATTCCGAAAAACAATAACGAACAAAACAATCTAAGGGGTAAATTTTCATAAGCCTGTGGAAAGGCAAACTCCCAGACAAAGTAGTACAGCGGAAAGCCAAGAAACCCCATCCAGCCAACGAGAGTTAGGTTTGGTTCTGCATATTGATAAACCTTACGTATCGAGTCCATATAATCTGTTTTGCTTACTCCGCCTGACGCACAATAGTGTGATTTTGATTCACTTTTATCGTTTTATTATTAACTAATTATATATTAATCATCATTTATAAGCAGCGCGAAATGACGTAAACAGCTCGCAATACTTATCTTTAGTTTCAATCTTTTAAGACAGCTACACTTGATTTACAACCAAATAAACAAAGTTGCATATAGTTTAGTGCAATTTTGCGATAATCGCTCTGTATCCAATTGGATGTTAATCTCATTTTGTGTAAGAAACTTAAGTCGCGCCTTTGGCACGACTTTCCAACGATTCAAAAACAGCACTCACCGCATATAGCGTGGTGAAGAACAATTGGCTTGGGGTGTGTTATGAATTCTGTCCAGATAAAAAATGTCATTTTTGATGTAGGTAATGTGTTGGTACGCTGGTCTCCAGTAGAAATCGTTCGCTTAACATTTGGTGGTTCCGTAGAATCAGAGAAAATGGCTCAGATGCTATTTTCATCACAAATCTGGAAAGATTTAAATAAAGGGACGATCTCCGAAAGGGAAGCAAAACAGCGTTATCAACGTGAACACCAAGTAACGACGGAAGAAATGGACCGCTTCTTTTATTATGTAAAACACACTCAAATATTACTTTACGGCAGTATAGAGCTGTTAAAACGAGTAAAAAGAGCCGGATATGGCGTATATGCGCTCACAGACAACATCAACGAAATTGTGGAACATCTTCGTACTACCTATGAGTTTTGGCCACTGTTTGATGGAGCAATCATCTCTTCTGAAGTTCAATTACTAAAACCACAAGCGGAGATCTACCAAACTCTACTTTCAAAGTATCAGCTTAACCCCGAAGAGACAGTATTTCTTGATGACATGCCTTACAATGTTGAAGGTGCCCGAGCAGTTGGCATGGCTGCTATTCAGTTTGAAAATGCTCAGCAATGTGAGCTCGAACTAAAAGCCATGGGGGTTAACTTCTAGAAAGCTTTCAATAAAACATAACGTTAGGGTGCATAAACAAAAAAGAGCAGTGTTGAGACTGCTCTTATCTAATGTTTTAGAACGCTAGGTTAGGAGTAAATCACGTTTTCCTCAATCCCACTAACTAATGACTGGGCGTTCTTCCAACGGAATACTTTTTCTAACACCTCTTTGCCATCAGGTGCGCGCCAAGTTCGCTCTTGATCCTCTTGACCACCAATGTGGCGATAGAATTCAATCGCAGAAATGTTTTGCGACACAACTTCTAAATAAAGACCTGTGTCTTTAAAGTACTGCTGTTGCCATTCTGCGACAGCAAGTAATAGCTGCTTACCAATCCCACGACCACGGTAACTGTCATCAACATGCAATGCGTCAATAAAGGTTCCACGCTCGAAATCATGGTTGCCGAACACACAAACAAAGCCAAGTAGCAAACCTCCCTCCTCCGCCAAGACAATGTGCTGATTGAATGGTGGGTTGGTCAAACGGGTTTGCCAAATCAGTAGTTTGTCGTCAATCGCTTCTTTCTCAAGATAGTTATCACTAAGAATGCCACGGTAATGACGCTTCCAGCTATCCGCATGAAGATGCGCAATGCGCTCGTAGTCCTTATATTCCGCTAATCGTAAATCCATTACGTATTCCTATTTTCTTACATTTTTGCTTCTTTATAGAGTCTCGGTATATTCCACCTTTATAACACTTGTTTCTTGGCAGATTTTATACACCTTAAGCCAGAGCTCATTTTTTAATACTACTCATTATTCAATTAAAAGCAAAATATCCCATCAAGTTCCTTAATCTACACCCAAAGGAATAGTCACATTTGTCTAACTTTAATTTGACTTACATGTGTACGCTGATATTCTGGCGAACAGTTGTTAGCTCAAAGTTAGGGATACACCTGTGACTCAAAACAAACCACCTGTTATCTGGTTGAATACATTAATATTTTCTGCCAGTTTTGTTCTGACTTTTATTGTAATGCCTTGGTATGCATATCATTTTGGACTAGGTTGGGAACATCTAATTTGGGGAGTGATTGCATTTAGTTTCACTAACCTTTCTATTACAGCAGGCTATCATCGTCTCTGGAGCCACAAAACATACGAAGCTCATCCTATTTTGCGCGCCATTTTTGCGATTGGAGGAGCATTTTCTTTGCAAAATAGTGCATTACATTGGTCTTCTGATCATCGTGTGCATCACAAACATGTCGACAATAACGATAAAGATCCGTACTCAGCCAAGCGGGGTTTTTGGTATTCTCACATTGGGTGGATGTTACGTGATTACAATAAATCAAAGGAAAACGAATATACAAACTGCCGTGACCTAAAGCGCGATAAAATCGTCATGTGGCAGCATAAGTATTATGTTCCACTTGCCCTACTGACTAATATTGGTTTCCCAGTCATACTAGGACTGATCTACGGTGATATCTGGGGGATGTTATTGGTCGTTGGTGCGGCTCGACTATTTATGAGTCACCATACAACTTTTTTCATTAACTCCCTCGCACATATTTGGGGTAAGCAAACTTTCACAGACAAAAACACTGCTCGCGATAATGGTGTACTCGCCTTTTTCACATTTGGAGAGGGTTACCATAATTTCCATCATATTTTCGAGAATGACTATCGCAATGGCGTGTATTGGTGGCATTACGACCCAACGAAGTGGTTGATAAAGTCATGTTCTTGGCTAGGACTTACATCTAAGTTGCGCACAACGCCTACATTTAGAATTGAAAAAGCCCGTGCGAGTCAACTTTTGAAGAAAGCAAGAGAAAAGCTAGAATCGAAACCGAACACGCAAACAATCCTCGATCAGCTACAGCACGAGTTTGATACTCTAGTTCATCACATGCAGGAATACTACGAGATGCGCAAAGAAGTACTCGGTGCTAAAACTGCCAGTGTGGTAAAAAAATACGAATGTTCTGTAACGAAAATGAAATACCAGCAAATTAAAGCAGAGTTCGAACGGCAGCAACGTAGTTGGAACCTTATGGTTCGTCGATACGCATAGTTTATCCTCATTCTTACGATTACTTAGCTTCGCTTCGGCGAAGCTTTTTTGTTGTGAAGAGTGTTTTCCAACAATTGCTTATTGAGTAAAGTCTTTTTCCTATTGTGAATCAATTCACTCATTATTCATTCACTTTCCTAGTCATATTTTCCTTCCTATAAATAGCTTCAAACCAGCACATAACACTTAGAAAACCAAATTCCAACAATACAATCTAACGAAATTATTTATTAAATTATTATTTGTCTCAGATCATGCAAGCCCCATATTTGTCTCGTGCCACAGCTAAGAATTCTGTAAATTCCTTGTCATAAACTGAAACAGTTTCTTTCTTTTTTACATAACATTCGGAGATCCCTATGTTAGAGCTCTTAATTGGCTTAGTGGTTACCATTGCGGTGGGTTACTTTATTGTCAAAGGCTATAAAGCTGCGGGCGTGTTACTGACAGCTGGTATTGCTTTACTTCTTATGACTGGCGTTTTGGGGCACGACGTGCTGCCGTCAAAAATCACCTCAACTGGTAACATGGTGACAGATGCGCTTGAATACGTGAAATACATGCTTCAATACCGCGGTGGCGGTCTTGGTATGCAAATCATGCTGCTTTGTGGTTTTGCGTCATACATGACTCATATCGGCGCGAACAACGTGGTAGTGAAACAGTTCTCTAAACCGCTTTCTGTCATCAAGTCTCCTTACGTCCTTTTGGTAGCGGCTTACATTGTGGCGTGTTTAATGTCTCTTGCGGTAAGTTCTGCAACAGGCCTTGGCGTACTATTAATGGCGACATTATTCCCAATGATGGTCGCGATGGGCATTTCTCGTCCAGCAGCCGTTGCAGTGTGTGCCTCTCCAGCGGCAATCATCCTTTCTCCTACTTCTGGTGATGTTGTTATCGCAGCAGAAAAGTCTGGTTTAGAGCTTGATGTGTTTGCGGTACAAACTGTGTTGCCTGTTTCTATTTGCGCAATCATCGTCATGGCAGCGGCAGCGTTCTTCTGGAACAAATACTTAGATAAGAAAGAAAATACACCAATGGAAAAAATTGATGTATCAGAGATCAAAGCTGACGCACCAGCGTTTTATGCAGCTCTTCCTTTTCTACCTATCATCGGCGTTTTCCTATTCAACGGTCGTACCATTCCAGGACTTAGTCTAGACATCTACACTATTGTGGTTGGTTCGATTTTCCTTGGAGCTCTGATCCATTATGTTGTAAATAAGTTCGATGGTAAGAAATCACTAGAAGATTTAGATTCTTGTTACGCAGGCATGGCTGACGCGTTCAAAGGCGTTGTGATGCTTTTGGTTGCCGCAGGGGTTTTTGCACAAGGTCTGATGTCTATCGGAGCTATCGATAACCTACTTCATCTAGCAGATAATGCTGGTGCAGGCGGCGTTGCTTTAATGCTTATTCTAACTGCATTGACAGTTGCAGCAGCAATTGCAACGGGTTCGGGTAACGCGCCTTTTTATGCGTTCGTGGAGTTAGCACCATCTTTGGCTGCGAAAATGGGATTAAACCCTGCTTTCCTAATTATCCCGATGCTTCAAGCATCAAACCTAGGCCGTACTATCTCACCAGTATCTGGCGTAATCGTTGCGACATCAGGTATGGCAAACATCAGCCCGTTTGAGGTTGTAAAACGCACATCCGTTCCAGTTCTAGCAGGCCTTATCACGGTGATTATTGGTACTATGGTGCTTGTTCCAATGAGTGCCTAACGGTATTGCCACGATCAAACTAAAAGCAATATCCGAACAAAATTACGTTTAATTAAAAACGCCAGCAAATGTGCTGGCGTTTTTTTTATTCTAATGTGTTGATTTACGCTGACTTAAATCGGTCAGGAATCTTAGTGATGCTCTCTCTGTAGCTAAACCATAAGTAGGTAACGGCAAGCGAAAAGAATAAATATGAAAGTGCGAATACGATTGGAGACGTGATTAATTCCGCGGACATTCCCCACATCACACCGACTACGGTTATCGTCAACTTAGAAAGCATACCGCAAATGAGTAGGAATAAAGCAAGCTGTGGAAAGCGCGAGCTGCGAAATGCGAAGAAATAACAGCTACCTACCGCTAAAGAAGCAATAGATAAGCCCAACATAAATGAATGGATGTGGTCTGCTGATGCGATACCAGCGGATACCGAAGCCATGAGTAATAGGAACAGTTTCATAAGTCACCTCACAACAAATCTAAAAAGCATCCCTTCATAAATGAAAACTCATTTTTCACTATATTCTGCGCCTAAAATCAGCAATTACAAGTTACTTTTTTGCTCACTTAATGAACATAAAAGCTAATCAGCTTCAATTATTACAAAAGGTTAACAATTAAAAATTAAGAAACCCTTTGCATCTGATACTTACGACAGTTAGATGATAAATTCGCCATTTTTGTTACAGATGGTTAACATGGAAACATTTTGAAATTTTTTATTTGAAATGTGAACTGTGCACTCAACAGCGTAAAACCTCTCTGTCTTGACTCATCATTCGTTATTAGCGAACAAAAAATATCACTTTTTTACAACGTTCTTACTACATACAAAACCATGAATTCACATCCACTTTTAATGTTGCAAATTATTTTATCAGTAACCGTAAAAAGAGATTCCAATCACATATTTATTGGTTATAATCCGCGCTCATTGCGTTAAACGTTGAAAAACGCAAACTAATTTTGAGAAAAAACATCTTTAAACCAACCTTCTTTGCGGCATTGCCAATAAGAGGAAAAACTGAGAATAAAAATGAGCAAGATTGATAAAGCTATGCGCATCCTGTTAGCAGGGTTCTGTATCAACCTTTGTCTTGGCATCCTGTATGCTTGGAGTGTATTCAACAAGGCACTGGTAACTGAATCAGGCTGGAGTGCTGCAGAAGCTTCTGCACCTTACGCAACTGCAACCATCACTTTCTCTATCTGTCTTCTTATTGCAGGCATTCTTCAAGACCGCATGGGCCCTCGAATGATCCTTATCCTAGGTACTGTTCTTACAGGTCTGGGCATGATCGCGTCTGGCTTTGTGAACTCTCCACTAATGTTGAACATTACATTCGGTGTGATCACAGGTGCAGGTATCGGTTTTGGTTACGCATGCCTATCACCTTCTGCGATGAAGTGGTTCCACGCTTCGAAGAAAGGTATGGTTAACGGCATTATTGCGGCAGGTTTCGGTCTAGCGGCTATTTACCTTGCGCCAGTAACTTCTGCGCTAATAGACAGCATGGGCATTCAAACTAGCTTTATGGTTCTTGGTGTTGGTATCCTAGCGATTGCAGTTCCTCTTGCAGCAACCATCAACAACCCACCAGCAGACTACACACCTGCTGAGCCTAAAGTAAAAGAAGGCCAAGCACCTAAAGCGGTGAAAAAGTCAGATGACTTAACTTGGAAAGCAATGTTGAAAACGCCACAGTTCTACTCTCTATGGATCATGTACGCGTTTGCAGCTTCTGTTGGTCTAATGATCATTGGTAACATCACGACAATCGCAAGCGTTCAAGCAAACTTGCCAAACGCGGTTTACCTAGCGTCTATTCTTGCTGTATTCAACTCTGGCGGTCGTGTTGCCGCGGGTATGCTTGCAGATAAAATCGGCGGTGTTCGTACGCTTCTACTCGCGTTCGTTCTACAAGGCGTAAACATGGTGCTGTTCGCGACGTTCGACTCTGAGTTTACACTGATCATCGGTACAGCAATCGCAGCGGTAGGTTACGGTACACTTCTAGCGGTATTCCCTACTCTAACGGCTGAGTTCTACGGTCTGAAAAACTACGGAACTAACTACGGCGTACTTTACACTGCATGGGGTATTGGTGGTGCAATCGGCGCAGCGGTTGTTGGTTTCTCGATGACAAATGGCGACGGCTACACCTTGGCTTACACAATTTCTTCTGCAATGATGGCAGTATGTATCGTACTTGCGTTCATCACTAAGCCATTGTCTGAAGCGAAAGTAGCACAGCTAAAAAACGCATAATTGCGAATTGATTTGATAGCAAAAAGGCTTAACCTATGGGTTAAGCCTTTTTTGTTATCGGTCGTTTATGGAAAGCCCTATCGAACTTGCACCAGACTACTATCTAGAGAACTTCTTCAAGCTGACTCATCACGCAGTAACTTGGTACAGCGATTTACTGACCAAGGAAGAACACGCATGGCTTTGCTCGTTTGATTCTTTGAGCAAACACGCCCAGTGCCTTTTGGTGCGTTTATACAGCCGAAAGGGGTGTTGGTTTCGAAGCGATAAGCTGAGTTATCAAGAAATACCTTCTATCAATGAAGCACTGGTAGAATTGAGTCAGCATGAGTTTGTAGCCCTTTCCCCACACCTTTCTCATCAAGAGTTAGCGGCCAATTTACTGACCAAACCAGAAATCTCTGCGCTTTATCCCGAACTGCCGAAATCACTCAAGAAAGACGCCCTTGTCGAACGTTTGAGTAATGCGGAATTTGATCGTATAGAGAAGCTTGAGTTTACGATCGTCAAACTCAATTCAGCTCATATGATCGACGTGTTGCTCACTCTGTTTTTTGCCAACACCCATCAAGACTTAAGTCAGTTTGTGCTTGATGACTTAGGTTTGCATCAGTTCGAGCAATATCAATTGAGTAAAGTGCGCCGTTTCTTTGATTCACGTGAGCAAATAGACCGTTTAATTGAACTGAGCCAGTTGGCCAACCTGTACTGGCAATTTGACCGAAAAGACAAAGCCAATCTCGACTTATTAATTGAGGCAATGCCTCAGCCCGTTAAACACCGTTGCGTAGATCGTAAACGCGAGCACATGTTGAATGACATAGCACGTGATTACGAACGGCTTAATGATCTAGAGACCGCCCTGTCTCTATTTGGCCAAACTCAACTCACACCGAGCCGAGAACGACGCGCACGTATCTATGACAAATTAAACCATGATGATTTATTTGGTGACATTGTCACAGATATGCTTAACTCACCGATCGATGTGTCTGAGCTCGAAGTTGCACAAAAACTTGAGCAACGGTTAAAACGAAAACAAGGCGAGAAAGTGCCAAGAGTGACGAAGCCAACCTGTACGGAATACCGCCTTGAACTGGATTTATCTCAACAGAGAGTCGAACTCGCCAGCAAAGCGTATTTTGAGTCCTTAGGCTGGACTGTATTTTACGCCGAAAATGCACTGCTTAATGCATTACTTGGTCTCACTTTTTGGGATGCGATTTTTGCTCCTATTGAAGGGGCATTCATTAACGCTTATCAACACCGTCCTTTAGATTTATATCACTCGGATTTTGTTACCAAGCGCCAAGCTTTGATAGATGCGGCGTTTGACGAATTGGAAACGGGTAACACTCATACGTTATTGACAAATTACGATGAGAAGTTTGGTATCAGCAATCCATTTGTGCATTGGAGCTTAATAAGTAAAGAACTACTCGAAACAGCACTCGATACAATCCCAACTAACATGTTGATGGCGCTATTTAAAATACAATTGAGTGACCTAAAGCTTTACCGCAATGGGATGCCTGATCTGATTGCTTTTAAAGGAAACGAGTTCGAATGGATTGAAGTAAAAGGGCCAGGCGATAAACTCCAAGACAACCAATGGCGTTGGATTAAAGAGTTTACCCGCCTTAATGTGCCATTTGCGGTGTGTTACGTCGCCGCAAGTTAACACACTTTATATAAAGAGCTTGGCGCATGTTCATTAAAACAATTTCTTCTTTACCGCACCTTGCTCTTTTTCTGAAATATTTTCGTTTCTTCACGATCACTTCACGCTTCATCACACACAATGCGCTTCTACTCATTAAGTTGATTTGAAGAGGCAAAATAAAATGAACAAAACCATTCTTGCGTTACTCGTTACCTGCTCAGTTTCGGTATCTGCGGCTCCTTATGTAGGTCTGGAATATGGACTAGGCACCACTGACCATGACTTGGAACCTCACTTTTCAGCTGAAAATGTAACACTTAACCCAGAACTTGAGGATGGTATTTTCTCAGGATTTATCGGTTACTCGTTTAATGACAATTGGGCAATTGAGCTAGGTTACAGCCAGTTTGACCTTGATGACGGCCGTTCTAAGGACCTTGGTATCAAGACAATTGATGGCAAAGATTACAATCATGAAATGGATTGGGATTCCTCTATCACAGCCAAACAAGTCTCGCTAGCACCAGTGTTTAGCTATGCATTAAGTGATAAATGGACAACAAAATTCAAAGCGGGTTTAACTTACACACAATACGACGCCAAGGTTGCTCAACATCAAGAATATGAGCTTGTCGCGAATAACGATGTGGAAATAAGCAACACGCTTTTCCATAGCTCGGAGAAAAGCAACGAGTTAGGCGCAATGTTCTCTGTGGGCGCGGAATACCAAGTGTTGCCAAAGCTCACGATTGGCGCAAACGCTAAATACCAACTAGACAGCTACGCAAACACTGCATCCTTTAACGTAGGCACAACTTATTACTTCTAATATAAGGAGATGATAATGAAAAGAGTATTGTTAACATCCATGCTTGCTCTACTTTCAAGCTCGGCTTTCGCCGCGTTTAATGGTCCAGAAGTCAGTGCAATCAATACGGTGAAAGAGGCGCGCAACGCAACCGACGACAGCGCTGTAGTGCTAACCGGGCATATTGTTCAATCATTTGGTAACGAGACTTACTTGTTCAAAGACAACACTGGTGAGATCGAAGTAGAGATCGACAACGAAGATTGGATGGGTCAAGAAGTGACACCAAAAGATACCGTAATGATTCGAGGAGAGGTTGATTCAGATTGGACAGCTACGCAGATAGACGTTGAGACCATTCAAAAACGTTAAGAAGTTGACTAATACCTCAACAAAAACAACACAGCCACATTTTAGTGGCTGTGTTAAGCAATAATCATGGAAAACGCTCGTTTAGCTAGTCAAGCAAGGACAATCTTGCGGTACGACTAATCGTATACTCTTAGGCTGAACATCAAATCTAATGGTTCTCGAATGATAAGGTTCTCCATCTAAATTAAGAGGCAATGGATTCGGGAAGTCTATCTCCAACCAGCTTGCTCTTGTGTACTTCACAAACTCTCCTTTCTCACTCGGGTTATTGATCTCGTCGATTACTTTAGGCAGCTCATGAGGTAAAAATGGGCACACCAATGTTAGATCCATCAGCCCATCATTAATCATCGCTTTTGGAGCTAACTCTTGCCCACCTCCAGCAAGGCGCCCATTACAAAACGCGCCGAGCAACATTTCTCCCTGATACGCACCACCTTCAATCGTTATTGTTCCGTCATATGGTTTAAAGCCAAGTGCTTTTACAACACCAGTTAGCGTGTAAGCTCCGCCGCCAAGAAAGTTTTTGAGTTCAACAGGCGTTTCTGCTGTAACTTCTGCGCCAAACCCTGCTGTTGCCACGTTAATAAAGCAGCGATCGTTCGCTTTGACGCAATCGACCAAAGCGGACTGCCCCTCAACAGCAAGAGATAAAGACGCCTTAATGGAATTAGGTACTTGAATAGCGGTAGCAAAGTCATTGGCGGTACCAAGGGGAATAATGGCTAACTCAGGGCGTTTTTCTTCGTCAATTTGAATAATCGCAGAAGCCGCCTCATTGACGGTCCCATCGCCACCAGCGACAACAATACGTTCAATGCCTTCATCAACCGCTTCTTTCACTAGCCGCGGCATGTCTTGAGATTCCCACGTCACACGCACCTGTACGTCGATGCCTTTTTCTCTCATTTTCATGATTGCATCTCTTAACTCTGGATTCCCAGCTTTTTTTCCGTTAAGGATGGCACGTATTGTCTTTTTCATTGCACTTCCTATTGGTTGATGACTTTTCCTGCTTGCTTAATCTGTGAACGCAACCATTGATGGGCGCTGTCGTTTGTGCGACTAGGATGCCAGATTGTGCAAAGCTCATACATTTGTTCATCAAATGGCATTGATAAAGATTTAACATGATAGGTGTTATTGAACAAGTTGATCATCGACTCTGGCATTAAACCAATGTATTCACTACCACAAATAATTGGGAGCATTTCTAGTACGCCTGAGGCTCGATACTTAATCTTTCTCTTATCCAAGTCGGCAATGTCATCGGCGTTTAACAAGCTCTTACGACTCTGCCACTGCGAAACCACTACGTGTTCTTCTTCAAAAAATTGTTCAGCCGTAATCTCGTCATTCAGGCGTGGATGCGTTTCGCTACATACCACCACCAAACGCTCTGTAAGTACAGTTTCCAGTTTTAGCACCGTTCTTGCTCTTGGTGTGATATCAATGATCAAATCGTATCGTTGTAACCGCAGATCACTTTCAAAATCTTCCGTAAAAAGCGGATGTACTTCTAATGCAACATTTGGCGTCGACACACGGATTTGTTTCATGACTTGAGGTAGCAACTCAAAGCTCGCAACGGACACACAGGCAATAGAAAACACTCTATTCGACACTTTAGGGTCAAACTCATTAGAGGCCGATAATGTCGAAGTGAAATTTTGTACTGAAGCTAGAAGAGCAGGATAAATATCCATCGCAAACGAGGTAGGCTCGACACCTTTAACGCAACGATGAAACAATGGATCATCGTAGATATCACGTAGCCTTGCTAGCGCTTTACTCACCGCAGGCTGGGTGATGTTTAAGCGCGCCGCCGCCCGAGACAAGTTACGCTCTTCATAGATGGCAGTGAAAATGGGGATAAGATTAAGGTCGGTCGGTTTCATGCTATTAAATTTTTCAAAAGTCACTTTCTCTATTTTAATCTAACAGCATGATCCTTCACGTAGCCAAGTGCAATAAATGAGCGGTATCGCTTGTTTTAATGAGTTTTAACTCAATTTTGACGCACTTCATTCACTACATAAACTGGCACCGTAGTGCAACGTAAAGCTTGACTTAGGCTTTGCCTAGGTAAGGGGTAAGAAACTCGCTGACTTCCTCGCCGCATAAACCAGTTTCTACCTCTATACCTGCTTGTTTTAGAATCTCGATACCTCGACCACTGTTGCGTGGGTCGGGGTCCAATATGGCTACGACGACTTTGCTTATGCCGGATTTGACTAATGTCACCGCGCAAGCTGGCGTGCGACCAACAAACGAACACGGTTCTAGCGTAACGTATGCCGTCACCGATTCTAACGAGCCTTGATACGCATTCAGCGCTTCCACTTCCGCGTGATTGCCACCAATCGCTTGAGTATGACCTTCAGAAACGATTTGATTGTCTCTCACTAACACGCAGCCAACCGGCGGGTTGGGTTGACATTCAGGAAGCGCATTTTTGGACACTTCCAATGCGCGGCGCATAAACTCTTGGCTCATTTGAACTCTATTCTCTAATAAAAACGAGGCGCTATATTAGCGCCCCGTTTTATTCATTGCCATCTCTTCCAATGACTTTGTCCAGTTCTGGTAACGCTCGCGGAATACGGAATTTAAAGCGTTTTTGTTTGGTCTGGATTTTGCGCCACATCGACTTCAGTAAATGAGCGCTATTTTCACCATTTTGCATTCGCGACGCACTTTTTTGCCACGATTCACTCGTATCGGCTTTGGTCATTTCTAGCTCGGCCGTATTTAAACGCAATTGTTTGTACAATATGGTCCTTGCTTGAGACCAACGTTTAGCCTTTAACAAACGGTGGAACGTCAGCCATGCTGGTGTCGGTCTGTTGCGGTAGTAACGTTTAATGGCTACCAATGAAATAATCACAAAACCCAGCAACACAAGCGTGGAAACAATCCATTCAAAGTACGTTCTGATGAAGGACTTCAACGTGTGCTTCGCGGCAAAAGTTTTGCCCTCTAACATCACCGTTTCCACTTGCTGAGTCTTACTGTTCCACCAACGGAACTCATAATCCGGCAGGGTTAATTCACCACCTTGTTGAATCACGTACACGCTCTGTTCTGTGCGTGTTGACT
Organism: Vibrio sp. SCSIO 43097; assembly: GCF_023650755.1. Taxonomy (NCBI): domain Bacteria; kingdom Pseudomonadati; phylum Pseudomonadota; class Gammaproteobacteria; order Vibrionales; family Vibrionaceae; genus Vibrio; species Vibrio sp. SCSIO 43097. The sequence continues at coordinate 601,375 of NZ_CP071841.1, forward strand.
GGTAATCACCACGTGTTTGCGTATCTGTAAGACGATGTGGTTGAGGGTACGCTTGGTAACGGGTTGTTGATTCTCCTTTCAACAAGTCTGGTAGCAACACAGATAGTGAATCTTGAGCCGAAATGGTGATTTTACGCGTGATTGCATCCCCAACTTTGAGTGACTCAGTGGAGGTATCCCACTCTTGCTTTACCTCTACATCTGTTGCAGCAAACCAAGGTGTCTCACCACTCAGCAGGCCCGATGGCAAGACGGTTTTGAACTTAATCGGCTGCGTGTAAAGTGTGCCTGATACCTTCTCGCCGTCCGGCGCAGACACCTGAACGCCCACTGCGACAGGTGGAACCACAAAATCACCAGATGCTTGTGGATACAAAGTCACTTCCCAGCGTTGACGCGACCAAGTTTGTCCGCCCTTGTGCTCCGTGAAGTTAGTGGCTAACTGATTACGCTGTTTGGCGATAACATTGGGCATTTCAATACTGCCAATTCGCGTCCCACCCGTAAACCAGCGCGGCGTTGCCACTTCGATGGTTAAAATGACTTGCTCGTTGACACTAAAACTTGGCGTTTTACGCTTTTCTCCAGCCGTTGGTTGTTGACCAACCCACGCTTGCAACTCAACACCATGATTGCGTTGAAGATCGTAAATGTCCTGAGCGAAAACGTGACGACTTACGAACAGACTCAAACAAACCACTAACCATGCCACTATCCGTACAGGAAGTGCAAAAGAGGTAACGCGATGGACATTCATCATCATTGGGCAGCCTCCTCTGTATTGTGTTCCGTTGTCGTAGTTGATCTACCCGTTGTTGGCGAGCGTAATTGAATTTGGAATTTAGCGCGTAAGAAATACTTCGGATCCGCTTCGACTCGCTTTAACCATTTGTCGGCTAATTCTTGGCTACCTATGATGTCGTCTGCATTTAACGTCTCTTTAATCATCAACTCCGCTGACGTTTTTTCATCCGCCCCTTCTGCGGTTTGAGGGTTATCGCCTAGCTCGGTTGATGCTTCTTGCTCTGTTCCTGCCTGACTCTCACTCATCCGGTTGATGTCCTCTACAATACCACCAATCACTTTCAAGTTATGCTCAACATCCGGTCTTAACCTCTCGCTCAACGTTGGCTTGTTGGCTAGGGATTTTAACAAGTCACGTGCAGCCAAATATTCACGCTGACGCGCCAATGCACTCGCCGCATTATAAAGACCGTAATCTCGAACCTCTTCGGACGGGTCGTTTTGCATTTCCAAAAACGCACTGTGGGCGAGTTCAAACTCGCTAGCGTAGTAGTACGCCGTGCCTTTGCGTAATGGATTGACAAAGTGTTTCGCGGCTTCTAAATACGCTTGTTTGTTAAACAAACGCTGTCCTTGTTGGTCTGGCGTTAGCCACAAATCCCACCACCATTGCGCTACCTTGTCGAAAGCCGTCACTTTTTGCACAACTTGTGGCTGCTCGGCTTTAACAGAAATGTTCTCCGCCAACGCACTGGTTGGCATCAATAACGTGCCGCTCACCATTACAATCACGCACCACTGCACTAACCACCCTTTTCTAAACCACAGCATCATGATCAGCGCGATTGGGAACAGAAGCTGATATCCCATGTCTTTCCAAGGCATTGAAGATTCGCCATTAAGCTGCATATTGCGCTCAACGTATCGGTTCAGTTGCTCGATATCACTATTATCGACGGTCACTTCCACCAATCGACCGTTAGTCTGACTAGCCAGTTTTTGTAGAGAATCCAAATCCATTGGGTTGTTACTCACAATGTCAGCATTCCCTGCCGCAAGAATTAACAGTTGATAAGGTTTGCCCGAGAAATACGCTTGGTATTGCTCAATCGTGGCTGGATTAACGCCATCACTCACCAACAGAACAGTGGAGCCTGGTTGACCTTGCAATTGTTGGTCAATTAACGGCAATGCTTTTTCGGCAAGCTTACCTTGCACGGGCATAATTTCTGGCGTAATGGCCGCCAAAAACGGGTCAAATACTTTGCTGTCTTGAGTTATAGGCATCGCGACATGAGCACTGCCCGCGAACACGACTAAACCCGTTTTTCCGCCTTTTCGCGCGACTAGCAAATCGCGTATTTTCTGTTTGGAACGCTCAAGGCGGCTTGGTGGGAGATCTTTTTGCAGCATCGAGTCGCTGTTATCAAGCACCACAAGCATAGAGGCTTTATCTTCGCCAAAGGGAGAAGATTCTCGTTGCCACGTTGGGCCTGCACAAATCACAATGGCGATGAACACAATCAGCATCAAGAGCTTAAGCGGCAGTTGCTTACGCCAGCCTCGCTCACCTATCGTCAAAGCATTGCGTAAATGTTCGGGCAGAATATCCTTCCAGCTTGGCTTGCTTTCTTCTCGCCAGCGTAACCACACCAAGAAAAACATGGGGACCAAAGCCAGTAACCACAGTGGTCGAATAAAATGAAACTGCGTAAAGAATTGCGTCCAACTAAGAGAATCAAACATCGCTCTCTCCTAATGATGATCGTGTTGCAGCCCTTCTTTTGAGTGTTGCGACGCTGAACGCGAGCAAATGCATGATGACCACTAACGCCATCAAGTAATGATGAAGGCTTTGTTTTGGGCGGTATGTGGTGCTTTCGTAAAGTTGAGGTTCCAGTTTGCCAATTTCGTCGTAGGCAGCCGATAGTTCATCACGGTTGAGTGCTTCAAACGCTTCACCGCCGGATTCTTTCGCAATGCGATGAATCGTGTCCATATCCAACGCGGTTTCACCTATCGTTTCCGGATCGCCCATCGCAATGACGTGTACTCTCACGCCTTTGGCTTTCGCAACTTTCGCCGCATCAATCGGTTCAACAAAACTGCCCGTGTCGTTACCATCGGTTAATACAATCGCGACTTTTTCACGGTTTTGATCTTGTTCTAAAGCACCACGCGACTTATCGCTTTGCTCAAAAACTTTAATCGCTAAGCCAATCGCATCACCAAGATGGGTACTCTGCCCTGCCATTGCCACATCGGTTTGGTTAAGCAGTTCGAGCCACACTTTTTGGTCTGCGGTAAATGGCGTTTGCACGAAAGCAGCATCACCAAAAAGCACCAAGCCTAATCGGTCACCTTTACGAGACTGAACAAACTCCGACAGCACTTCTTTTGCCGCATCAAGACGAGAAATTTTTTCGCCTGTACGTGAGGTGAAATCTGGCTCGGCCATGGAGCCCGAAAGATCCACCACCACCATCACATCGCGGCCTAAACTCGCGCGAACTTGAGGCTCGCCTAACACGGTGGGTTTTGCCATCGCACACACCACCAAAAGCCATGAAAGAATTAACGTTGCTCGCTGCCACCAACTCGGGGTCAACTGGCTTGCACCTTCTGATGGCGTCTCGCCAATCGCTTCCACCAGCTGACTAAAAAACGGCACTTTGATCGCCATTTGCTTAGTGCGATATGCGGGCACCAAGTAGTACACCACCAACGGCAAGGGCAAAACCAGAAACCACATTGGGTGAGCAAATTCAAAACCAGACAAACCAGTTATCGATGCAAGAAGATCATTCATGTTGACCTCCCTGATGTGCTTTGCGTTTCAATCGTGGTGATTTATTTGCCGCGCTTTTTTGAGCATCACAACGGTGCTCACTCACCCAGTTTTTCGCACGAGCAATAAGCGTTACTCGCTCTTCGTTGGTTAGCGTAACGCTTGGGTCAACAATACTTTGTAGCCAGCACTTTGAAAGCTCATCGTTAAAAACCATTTGCGAGTTTGCTTGAGAATCTTCGGTTTGCGGATACAGCGCATCGAGCTTGCGCAGAAAGGCGGTATCAAACAATTTCGCGTTGCGGCTATCAATATGAATCAGCACTACTTTAAGCACAGAGAACAATACTTTTGGCATGTCTTTGTCGCTCGATTTGATTTGCGAAATCGCCAGTAGAGCTTCTTTTCGGTAACGATTATGCCACCATTGCCGAGCCAATCGATATACGACATACACCAATGCAATGAGCACAACCGCCGCTAAAATTTTCCAGCCAATAGTTTGCGGGTACCAACTCACGCTGGGTGGTACAGCCACATCATGCAGCTCTCTGAGTATGTAGGTACTCGGAGGCGTAGGAAGATCACTCATTTAACGCCCTCCTACCAGTTTTTGGAATTGTTTAATGTGCTCACCTGTCGTATCGAGTTCGATGTGCGGAAGGTGTTTCATCGCCATAAGTTGAGAGAGTGATTGACGCTGTAAGCTAGTTCGAGCCTCAAGCTTTGCGCTCGCAGCTTCTACCTTTGCTTTGCTGTCTAAATTGAGTTGATACTGCCCATCACCAACCACCCATTTCGATTTTGCCAAATCGTCTGGTAGCGCTTGTTCTAATGGGTCACTGACCATCACTGCAAGAACATCGTTGTGCTGTTGTAGCTGTTTAAGGTGATCAAGGTGGTGCTCCTCGCAGTCGCTCCAGTCGCTGATAAAAATCAAAGTGGATTGCTTGAGCTTCATGCGTTTAATAAGCTCAATCCATTGACTGAACGTTACTTTTTCGGAATTGCAGGAGTCCACATTGAGCGATTGATTGGCTTTAGCGAGACGTTTAAGTTGCGCCAGAAGATCGTTTTGCGAACGCTGTGCCTTGCTGTGAAACAATGCCTGCGGGGATGCGATGACAAAACCGACTCGGTCGCCATCTTTTAATACTCGCCACCCACACATCGCTGCGATCTCTGCCGCGACAACTGATTTCATTACTTGCGTCGAAGCAAAAAACATTGTGCTTCTCTGGTCGACACACACGATTACGTTGCGATCTTTTTCTTCTGTATAGCTGCGCACGTGCGGCTTACCTGTACGCATCGTAACTTTCCAATCAAGGTTACGAATATCGTCACCCAATTGGTAATGGCGCAGCTCTTCGAAGTTCAATCCACGACCGCGAAACAACGAATTGTGTCGGCCAGAGAGTACGCTACCCGCTTTTAGATGAGGAAGTAAACTGAATGATTCTGCTTGTGCTTGCAGACGTACTAAACGAGCATAATCGCAGTACAAACGGGGATCCATCCCCTGTGATTTTGGCGCAAGAGTTGGCTTAGCCATAATGCCTCCCACTTACCCAATTTCTACACAATCTAGCAGCTCTTGTACGACTCGTTGATGATCGACCCCATCTGCCAGTGCATCGTAGGTCAAAGAAAAACGGTGGCCCAATACAGACGGAACCATGGCACGCACATCGTCAGGAGTAACGTGGTCACGTCCTTGCATCCACGCATACGCACGAGCGCATTTGTCGAGTGCGATAGAAGCACGAGGACTAGAGCCAATCTCAATCCATTTTGCTAAGTTTGAATCAGCATAACGCTCTGGCTTACGAGTCGCCATCACTAACGCAACGATGTAGTTTTCCACTAGGTCTGATACCACGATGTTTGGTAACTGACGGCGCGCTTCTAGCAGCACGTCTGGCTCGATGTGTTTTGGCGTAATAATTTCGCTGCTGGTTTCCGCACCCAATTCTTCACTGCGCACCAAACGAATGATGTCACGTTCTGCGTCATCTTCTGGATAATCGACGGTAACCTTCATGATAAAGCGGTCCATTTGCGCTTCTGGCAGTGGGTACGTGCCCTCTTGCTCTACTGGGTTTTGCGTTGCAAGCACCATAAATAAGTCTGGCAATACGTGAGTTTTATCGCCTACTGTGATTGTGCCTTCGGCCATGGCTTCAAGCAGTGCCGCTTGTACTTTGGCAGGTGCACGGTTGACCTCATCAGCAAGTACAATGCTGTTAAAAATGGGCCCAGGTTGAAAGTGGAGTTGCGGCTTACCATCCAGCTCTTGATAAACCTCAGTACCCGTCACGTCAGATGGTAAAAGATCCGGCGTAAACTGGATTCGACCAAAACTGGTGTTTAACAAGTTCGCCAACGATTTTACGGAACGTGTTTTTGCCGTTCCCGGTAAACCTTCTAGCAGAATATGCCCATTTGTTAATAACCCGATGACTAAAGCTCGAACCACGTGGCTTTGTCCAATGACGCTTTTTTCTGTTTGTTCGATGAGTTCTTTTATCGCTTGTTGTGCGTGGTTCATAGGATACCTTTTCAATGGTTTAAGCCGTCTTTTCGATAGTTAAGTATAAGAACAAATGAAATAACTTAAGGTTATATTCACTATGTTATCTTTGCGGTTCTTGAGATTGGAGAAGTTGTGCAAGACCAACCAACATCGGTAACGCATAATCAAAGAACATTTTGATTCCCGAACACAAATAGTTTAGACCACTCTCACCATTCGGCGTTTTGATCAAACGGTTTTTTGGGCACTCACCCCAACAATAAGGCAAGTAAGGGCATTGCTTACAATACGTCGGCAATGAATCGCGTTTTGCCATGCCAAAAGTATATTGTCTTGTAGAGAAGGCCATTTCATTCAGTGAGTGTTCATGAATGTTGGCGAGTTTGTATTCTGGATACACATAGTGGTCGCAACTGAACACGTCGCCATTGTGCTCAATCGCCAACCCTTTGCCACAAAACTCCGCCGTCACGCAAAGCTGAGACGGTTTCCCCATTACTTGCGCCACCGCGGTTTCAAACAGATTAACCAGCACACGGCCAAGATCGTTATTCACCCACTCTTCAAAGGTCGCCATTAAAAAGCGTCCCCAGTCTTCAGGATCGACTGACCAATCCGTTACAATCGACATTGGATGCCCCGGTTTAGCCAGATCACTACCTTTGGTTGGGATCATCTGTTCGTTCCAAAACTGCGGCGCGGTTGTTTGGAAGTTGTTGGCTTCTACCACCGGCGCAAACTGAATATAAGTCACACCCAATTCTTGGGTTAAAAATCGATATACTTCGAGCGGGTATTTCGCATTGTGACGATTCACCGTGACCAACGCGTTGAATTTCACGCCATGCGCTTTGAGCTTATCTACCGCTTTCATCACGAGATCAAACGTTGGCTTACCGCTGCGGGTTTTGCGATATTTGTCGTGCAGCTCTCGTGGTCCATCAATCGACAAGCCAACTAGGAAGTTGTGCTCTTTTAAAAACGCACACCACTCATCGTTTAGCAAAATGCCGTTGGTCTGAAGGTCGTTTTCAATGCGAACGCCTTTCGGCTGATATTTCTTTTGCAAAGCTACGACATTGCGGAAATAGTCCAACCCAAGCAGCGTCGGCTCCCCGCCCTGCCATGAGAATACAATTTCTTCGCCATCCTGACTTTCGATATAGCTTTTCACGAACGCTTCCAGTGTTGCGTCGTCCATTTTTGGCTGCTTTTCTTGGTGCAGTAGATTTTCTTTATGCAGATAAAAGCAGTACTGACAATCGATGTTGCACTTTGCTCCGCCTGGCTTTGCCATCACATGGAATCGACGGTCATACGCGCCCAGAACCGGCGCTTTAGACGCCGTTTTAAGAGGAACAATAGGCATAGTAGTAGAATGGCGAGGGGAAATCTTACTCATACGTTTCTCACTATTACATATACCCAAATAACCTCGTGAGCGCTGTACAGCAAAAGTGAAGCTATTTGGGTATATAGCGCTCCAAAAAGCGCTATATAATCTTAATTTACTTAGAAGACTTAGGTACGAACGAACCTGCTTCCATACGAGGCGGGAATTCTTTGAATGTACCCATCACCTCTTTCACTGTATCCATTGCTGGCATCATTAAGAATGAACGCTCGTACATCCAACGAGAATAACCCATGCCTTGATCGCCTCGTTCAAATGGATCAATGCTCAAGTCAAAGATCAGTGGCACACGAAGTTTAGTGAACGGCTTACGCCATACATCCATACCCGTTTCATTCTCTTGAATCATAAAGTGGAACTTGTACTTTCCTTGGCGCAATGCCACAAGATCGCCGTCGTCGCTCCAGTAAACGAACTCATTTCGTGCGGATTTGTCTGACTTACCCGTTAAATATGGCAGTTGGTTGTAACCGTCTAGGTGAACTTTGTAGTCCATATCGCCAACTTTTTTGCCTTTTAGCAGTTCGTCTTTAACTTTGGTATCACCTGCCGCAGCAACTAGTGTCGGGAAAAAGTCCTCTAATGACATCATGCCGTTGAATGTTTTACCTGCCTCAATTTTTCCAGGCCATTTAATCAACATTGGCACACGGAAACTCCCTTCCCAGCCAGTGTTTTTCTCTGAGCGGAACGGTGTCATCCCTGCATCCGGCCACAAATCCACCATAGGGCCGTTGTCAGTGGTGTAAACAATGATTGTATTGTCATCCACACCTAACTCTTTGATCTTGTTAAGTAGCTGACCGATTTGGTCATCGTGCTGCTTAACACCATCCGCGTAGAAACCGGCACCTGTTTTACCTTGGTATTCTTCAGGAACATGCGTGAAGTTGTGCATGCGAGTGGTGTTAAACCAAGTAAAGAACGGCTTGTCCGCTTTTACTTGTTTTTCTATGAAGCTCTCAGCGGCATCAAGAAACTCACCATCAACATTTTCCATACGCTTACGCGTTAGTGGACCGGTATCTTCGATTTTGCCATCAGCGTAAGAATGGATAACGCCACGAGGGCCAAATTTCTTCTTGAACTCCGGATCTTTAGGGTAATCCACGTTCTCTGGCTCTTCTTCTGCGTTCAAGTGGTATAGGTTGCCGAAGAATTCATCAAAACCGTGGTTGGTAGGAAGATGCTCGTCTCGGTCACCTAAATGGTTCTTACCAAATTGTCCGGTTGCGTAACCCATTTGTTTAAGCACGGTTGCAATCGTCGGATCTTTTTCCGAGATACCTTCCGGAACGCCTGGTAAGCCCACTTTTGATAGACCTGTACGTTTTGGCATTTGACCAGTGATGAATGCAGAACGGCCTGCTGTCGAGCTTTGCTGTGCGTAGAAGTTAGTGAACTTCGCACCTTCTTTAGCAATGCTATCGATGTTTGGCGTGTTGTACGCCATCATGCCTTGGTTATAGGTACTAAGGTTCCAGTAACCAACATCATCACCAAAGATGACAAGAATGTTGGGTTTGTCCGCTGCATGTGCAACTGCAGATGCAGCGCCCAAAGCTAACGTACATGCGTTAAGTACGAGTTTTTTACTGCTCGTTTTGGTCGCATTTTTCATATTATCTCCAAGAGTTCGCTAGTGCGTAAAAATGGTATTCGCTTTTCAATACCATTGTTGATATAAGATAAAGCACTAATTTCAGGCGATAAATGCAGTCAAAATTAGTTAACCTATAAATTAAATTTATGAGTGACGTTATGGACTTGAATTTGATCCAAACTTTTCTTGTTGTTGCGGAGTTTCAATCTTATACAAAAGCCGCGGAACAATTAGGGCTTACACAACCTGCTGTGAGCGCTGCAATAAAGCGTTTAGAGCAAGTCGTAGATAAGCAATTATTCGTTAAAAAAGGACGAGGGATCGCACTAACCTCCACCGCTTATCAATTACTGCCGCAATTCCAGCAAGCGGTTAATATTATTGACAATGCGATATCTGATAAAAATCATTTTGAAGTGTGTTGTTCGGAAATTTTGTTGCACATTATGGACCCAATAAAGAACACTATTTTTTATGAATCACCACCCGAAAAGTTCCTATTATTTGAGCTGTTAAGACAACAAAAAGTCGATCTAGTAATCGATACGGTGATCACGAAAGATGCAGCGTTTATTATTGAAGATGCCTATGAGGAAGAAGCCGTGGTTATCTGTCGTGAGAACCATCCCCGTGTACACGGCACGCTCACAAAAGAGCAATTTTATGAGGAAACTCACTGTTTATTTTCAGGAAAATGGAACAACATGTCGGGGTTCGAGCAACTAGCAAAGGAAACAATTCAAGAAAGAAAAGTCGACTTGATCACCTCTTCGCTAGCGGGCATGGCGCTGTATGTCGCCCAAAGAGACAGTTTAGGGATCGTGTCTCAATCTTTTGCAAACAAGTGGAGCAAAGCGCTCAAACTTCAAATTTTGCCCTGCCCCATTTCGATACGCTCTATCCCTTACAAGTTCGTTTACCATAAGCGAGAGGTAAACAACCCAGCCCACATCGCTCTACGTGAAAAAATCAAAGCCAACTTAACGGCAGCCCACTACGAACCAATTTGTTTATAAATCTTGTCAATTGAAGCGTTAGGCGTTTTCGTCATCAAGCTTTCTACAAACCTGAATAGATAGAATTTTACAGATAAAAAAAGAGGCTCACGTTAATGAGCCTCTTTCTAGATGTGGAACTTCACTTAGCTTTTCTTACTTATTTGGGTTCTCTTTTAGTTTCTCCATCACTTGATCGAGCGAGAAGCTTGCTGCTTTTTGCCTTGGTGGGAACTCTTTAAACGTTTCAAGGAATCTGCCAACGTAAGCTTGCGCAGGAACAAGCATGTAAGCACGGTCTAGCATCCAATCATAGTAAGTGTTAGAAGTGATATCAGCCACTTCGTAAGGATCCATACGCAAGTTGAAGATCTTAGGAACACGAAGTGTGGTGAATGGTTCAGCCCAAATACGCAACGTGCCTTTTGCTCGTTGCTCCATAAAGACCAGCTTCCATTTGTTATAACGAAGTGCAGTTAAGTCTCCATCATCTGAGAAGTAAAAAATTTCTTCACGTGGGGCCTTATCCTCTTTACCAGTCAAATATGGTAGGAAGTTATAGCCGTCTAGGTGAACTTTGAATTTCTTACCATTCGCACTATAACCTTTGAGCAATTTCTCTTTGATATTGTCATCACCCGCGGCAGCAACGAACGTTGGCATCCAGTCCATGTGATGCATGATATCATTCGAAACAGAGCCAGCTTTAATTTTACCCGGCCAACGTACCATCGCAGGAACTCGGTACGCACCTTCCCAGTTGGTATTTTTCTCTCCACGGAATGGCGTTGTGCCTGCATCTGGCCACGAGTTCATGTGTGGGCCATTATCGGTGGAGTAAAAGACGATTGTGTTGTCTTTAATACCCAAATCATCCACTTTTTTCAGCAGCTGACCTACATGATTATCATGCTCGACCATACCATCTGCATACTCGCTGATGCCTGTTTTTCCAGAGTTCTCTTCTTTCACATGAGTACGGAAGTGCATACGAGTTGCGTTCCACCAGACAAAGAAAGGTTTTTCAGCCTTGACTGCACGATCCATAAAGTCGAGTGCCGCATCTAACGTCTCTTCATCCACGGTTTCCATGCGCTTGCGAGTTAGAGGTCCTGTATCTTCAATTTTGCCATCAGCGTACGAACGGATAACACCGCGCGGACCGAACTTTTTACGAAACTCAGGATCTTTAGGATAATCGACGTTTTCTGGCTCCTCCTCGGCGTTCAAGTGATAAAGGTTGCCAAAAAATTCATTGAAGCCGTGATTAGTAGGAAGGTGCTCATCTTTATCACCTAAGTGGTTTTTACCAAATTGCCCTGTCATATAGCCCATCGGCTTCAGCATTTCGGCAATGGTTGCGTCCTCTTCCTTCAAGCCAAGATCAGCACCTGGAAGCCCCACTTTACTCAAACCTGTTCTAAGAACGGTTTGGCCCGTAATGAAAGTAGAACGGCCCGCTGTACAAGATTGCTCACCGTAATAGTCAGTGAACATCATGCCTTCTTTGGCGATACTGTCTATATTTGGTGTTTTGTACCCCATCAAGCCAAACGTGTAAGCACTGAGATTGGACTGGCCAATATCATCACCCCAAATGACGAGAATATTTGGTTTCTCTGCTGCGATACTGCTACTTGTCGCACCGATTAAAGCGGCGGCAAGAATCGCTAATCGGCGTTTAACGCCATATTTCGCTGTCATATAAACCTCTGTGTGTATTAGAAAAGTGCTTCCTGCAACAGAATGTATAGTTCACAAATAGCGGATAAGCGAATTTACTAAATGAGAATTCTTTCTATCTTCGCCTAACATTACACCGTTATTTGTAGCTAATACGCACTCCAATAGCACTTTAGTTCAGAGCGCCATCGCACCATTCATCACTACTGTTAATCTCAAATATTAAGATTGTCTACGCATATCACAGTGCCCATAAAGTACCTGATTGCTTTTATATAAATATTAATGATAATACGTTTTACTACCATTAATAATTAAGGTGCCCGCGTGCTTGACTCCAAGGTTTCAAATGGAAAAACTTACCAATGCCAACACAACGGCGTTCACCATAATGATGAGGAGCTATTACTAGATAAGCGCACTCACTCTGTGGTACTCAATTACTTGCCAAACAAGAAATCTGTTCAGTTAACAAGCATTCAATTTAAGCTGCTGCAAACTCTCACTCACCATCAAGATCAAGTACTTAGTAAGCATTTTCTTTACGAAACAGTACTAAAACGTGAATTTACTGAACATGATCGAGCACTCGATATGCACATGAGCAGAATGAGAAAGCGTCTAGTTCACGAAGGCGTTCCAACAGACAGAATTCAGACAGTCCACCGCCAGGGTTACATTTTCAAGCGCTCAGACAATCAACAGAAAAATTAACGCTAATTGGCCCAACTTTTGGTAATTGACCGCTTATTTTGCTTTAATTAATGCAAATTCGAATCACGTAAAATAACTCAATGAATTTGCGCTTAATTTTTACACTTTGCATTGCTACTTTGTTTGCCGGCTGTGCAACCTATGCTGGTCTTAACTATGACCAACTGTTTGGTCCACAGCTCGTGCGTGAACGCACAGTTGACGTGGAAACCCCTCAAGCAAACTTCTTCCAAAGCGAAGTTAAACCCATTATGGATAACCGCTGTGTCGTCTGCCACGCGTGCTACGATGCACCATGTCAACTTAAGCTCTCTTCTGTTGAGGGCATTGACCGTGGTGCGAGTAAAGCACTGGTATATGAAGGAACAAGACTCACAGCCGCAGCACCAACACGCTTATTCGAAGATGCAGAAACAACCCAAGAGTGGCGCGATGCGGGTTTTCATCCGGTTCTCAACGAACGTGATCAAAGCATGGCAGCCAACATTGATGCAGGCCTTATCGCACGTTTGCTACAACAAAAAGAGCGCCACCCATTGCCTGACCAAGTCCAGTTAGAAGGCTTTGACTTTTCGATAGACCGAGAGCAAACCTGTCCAACGATTGAAGAATACGAGCAATACGAAAAGGATAACCCGACCTGGGGAATGCCTTTTGGTATGCCAAACCTATCAAACAGTGAATACCACACACTCATGACTTGGTTGGAAAACGGCGCAATAATGAACGTTCACCGACCTGTTAGTGAGAAAGAGCAAGCGCAAATAGATAAGTACGAAGCATTACTTAACCACTCTGATTTGAAAAATCAGCTGATGGCTAGGTATATATATGAGCATTTGTTTTTATCTCATCTCTACTTTTCGGAACTCGATGAAGATCCCCGATTCTTCACGCTCGTCCGCTCTGCTACACCACCAGGACAGCCCGTCAAACGTATTTCAACGCGTCGCCCGTACGATGATCCAGGGGTTGAACGTGTGTTTTATCGAATTATTCCAGAGCAAGGGACCATAGTAGATAAAACTCACATGCCATTCGCGGTAAACAAGCAACGCATAGAGAACTGGAAAACTTGGTTTATTGATGCTGATTACACGGTTAGCCAGCTACCGAGTTATGCACCAGAAGTTGCTGCAAACCCGATGACATCATTCATCGACCTTCCAGTGAAATCGCGCTTTAAGTTCATGCTAGATAATGCACAAAATACAATAATGGCATACATCAAAGGCCCAGTTTGTCGTGGCCAACTGGCATTGAATGTTATCAATGATCGCTTTTGGGTGTTTTTCCTTGATCCAGATAAAGCAGACATCCCAGAAGTAAATGAGTTTTACCGATCTCAGGCTGATAACCTAAAACTACCGGCAGAACAAGAAAGTAACACGCTACCTGTTACCAACTGGGTCAAGTACGCGCGCCAGCAAGCTCGCTACCTAGAGGCTAAATCTGAGTTCACTAATAACTGGTTTAAAGAAGGTGAAAACCTATCCACCGATGTAATTTGGGACGGTAATGGCACCAACCATAATGCGGCATTAACGATATTCCGCCATTTTGATAGTGCTTCTGTTGTTCAAGGGTTAGTTGGTGAGCAGCCTAAAACAGTGTGGATTCTTGACTACGCGTTACTAGAGCGTATCCACTATTTGCTTGTTGCTGGGTTTGACGTTTACGGTAACTTCGGCCATCAGCTCATGACACGAATGTTTATGGACTTCTTGCGTCTAGAAGGCGAAAGTAACTTTATCTCGTTGTTACCCGCCGATATGCGCCATGAACTGCAATCTAGCTGGTATAAAGATCAAAGCCCGCAGTTGAGTGACTTTTTACAACGAAATGTGAAGCCGTTTAACCAACCAACCAGCGTTCAGTATAAGAGTGACGATCCAAAAACGGAGTTGGTGGAGTTGTTGAGCGAACATGTCTCAGATGTGCTTCTGCCTCGCTACGAAATTCAAGACACGGCTCTTTCTGCGAGTAGTGAAAAGCAACTAAAACGTATTGACCACGTTCGTGGTGAAGGCCTAAAAACCGTTCCGCAAATCACTATGCTTATGGTGAGAAGTCAATCAGGGGAAGATGAACTGTTCACCTTACTTCACAACAATGCACACACAAACATCTCTAGCTTGTTTGATGAAGAAAGTAACCGTGACTTTGCTAACGATGATATGACCATTGTACGCGGCGTTGTGGGAAGCTACCCTGCGGCATTTTTCTCGATCAACGAAAACCAAGTAAAAGATTTTGTCGATCAATTTAGTGCCATCCAAAACGAGTCCGATTACGTTAAGTTATTGGATAATTTTGCGATTCGTAGAAGCTCAGAAAAATTCTGGTCATTTAGCGATCGTTTACATAATTGGTACCGTACAAAACAACCGATCGAATTTGGATTACTTGACTATAATCGTTTTGAGAATCGATGATGATTTAAAGGGGGTTCTCATGGGTATCCGAGATAACATTGCCGCTCTTGAACAACAGATTTACGTTGCTTGTTCTGAGGGAGACTACGAAACGGTCAATATGCTTGAGCATCAACTCGAATACTTGCGTGGCAAAGTGGAACATCCTTTTGATGATGACCCTTATGCCCTAGACACTCGATTCGAGTGGGAAGATGACATGACCGAATAGAAAAAACCTCCGGAAAGCCGGAGGTTTTTTTATTTTCAATGCTCGATGGATTACTTCGCCATTAACTCATCCAGAGCTTGAATTGATGCAGACACTTGAGAAACTAAATCATCTTTAGTCGCATTATAGGTATCTAGAGGTTGAGGCGCGGCTTCAATTGCTTGGCAAGCGTTCATTAGCGCAGTTAGTCCTAAACTTCCTGCACTGCCCTTTAATTTATGGGCAAGGTTCTTTACTTCTTTACTATCATTGTCCTCAGCAGACGCTTGCAGCTTGCTTAATACATCAGTGCTGGTGGCTCTAAACAGATTAATAATGTGCAACATCTTATCTCTGCCCAAGATTTTCATATCGGACTCAATCACGCTCGGATTAATGATAACCACATCGGGTTCCTTTGTTTTAGGTGCTTGAACGACCTTTGATTGTAGCTCTTGTTCTTGAGGCGAAATTTGATCAAACGGGGTACAGTCGGCATTTTGTGGCAACAACAACGGCTTTCCGTCTAGCGCATCCTGAATCAATGCCGCGAGTGCCTCTTTTGCCAATGGCTTAGGCAAGTATCCGTCAAAACCAGCGGCTAGATAGCGCTCAACTTCTTCCGCAAAAACGTGCGCAGACACTGCAATCATTGGCGTGACGGCAAGCGCTTTATTGGCCGGCTTATCACACTCAATCCGCTTTAAGCGTTGGATCAACTCAGTTCCATCACAATCAGGGAGGTTGATGTCGACCAAAGCGATATCAAAATCTTGTGTGCTGATCAGTTGCTCTGCTTGTGAGCCGTTTTCTGCCATCACGACTTGGTGCCCCATGCTTTCTAGAAAGCCTTCCGCGACCACTCGGTTGACTTCATTATCTTCTACTAGCAAGACCTTTGCTTTCACTTTGCAACGTGCGGTTGCCACGGTTCCTGTTTCAATAGGTTCGCTTTCCTCTAACGGAATAGAGAACCAGAATCGGCTACCATTTCCCTCTTCGGAATCGACTTCTAAAACACCGCCCATCGCTTCAATGATTCGCTTACTGATGGCAAGTCCAAGCCCCGTGCCTCCAGTTTGGCTCATCCCACCTTCAGCTTGCGTGAAGGCATCAAACAACGTTCTCTGGTATTTTTTGGCAATTCCTATTCCAGTGTCTGATACTTCAAACAGGACTTGCGACTCGTCCTCTGGGTTCAGGCTAACGTAGATATCAATTTCTCCTTCGTCAGTGAACTTAATCGCGTTACCAACGAGATTGTTCAGCACCTGACTGATTCTGGTGACATCCCCTTTCCAGTAGCGACTAACATCACTTTCAATATGGTAGGAGAACAGCAGCTTCTTCTCTTGTGCTCGACTGTTCATTAACTGGAAAGTGTCCTCCACCATTTGGTGTAAATCAAAGCCCATGTGACGAATTTCTAAATGCCCCGCTTCAATCTTGGAGTAATCCAGTACATCATTAAGGATCGCGAGCAACGTTTTACCACTACGATTAATGATTTCCGCATAACGCTTTTGAATTGGGTTGAGGCCTGAGTCAATCAACAAGCGTGCTGTCCCCAACACTCCGTTCATTGGCGTTCTTATCTCATGGCTCATCGTCGCCAAGAATGCCGATTTTGCTCGGCTCGCTTGCTCTGCTTGCTTGCGAGCTTTAGCGTGATTCAAAACCTCTTCATTCAAACGGCGGTTTGCTTGTTTTAACTGCGAAGTGCGCTGCTCAACGAGCTCTTCTAAATGCTCTTTATGCTCCTCAAGCTCTCGCTTGGCTTGAGCTTCACCCTCTGCTACCACTTTTAGTGCTTGCGCGGTATTACGAGCCGTGATGATGGCCTGCCCCATATGCGCCAACTCATCTTTGCCTTTCACTTCCAACTCAACCGCTAAGTTACCCTGCGCCACAGACAGCAACGCAGCGGAATATTCAGCTAACCGCTTCACAACAGAAAGGTACACCACACGCCATAAAATCAGCACCAATACAATCAAACCAACAATTGAAATAACGGTTAAAGACCACTGAGCGAATTTCAGTGTGCTGGTCAATTGGTCTACAGCAACGGTAGTGGTTTTGTTTGAATCATCAACCAATTTGTTGACCGTGCCATTAAGCTCTGAGAACAACTCTAATGTCTTTTGCATCAGTTGTTGTGACTGTTCGTTATTCTCGTATTGCTGCATCAGTATAGAAAATACGACCTGACGCTTACCAAGCTCTATGAGCAGTTGGCTCATTTGCTTAGAGCGCGTAGGATCTTCCACAGCGAGTACACGGCGTTGCATGATTTTGAGGTTGCTATCGAAATCACTTTGAACCTGTTGAATTCGCTCAATATTCGTTAATGTCCGAGCCTCTTCAATCTGATTCAACATTTTAAAGGCCAACAAGTGCAGTTCATGCAATCGCTCGGTCAGATCAAGATCGACCTCCACCAGTGCATCTAGCGCCTGATAAACTTGCGATTTTTTATTCGATTCTAATAAGTCATAAATATGCGTGACGTTAGCAACAGCAATGGTGCTTGTATTCTGAACTTGCGTACGAGTTAGTTGTTCTAGCTCTTCACTGAGCAGACGCATTTCTTCAACACGAGTATCTATCTCTTTTGCAAGCCACAGCTTTTTTTCAACCGAAACACCGAGTTCTGCCAAATTGTCGATAACGTTCTGGACGTTATTCTCTAAAGCTTCTAACAATTGAGAATCGAACGACTCACTCCCGAGCTCCTTGATGTGAGTGAGTAAAGACTCGAGCTGTTCGAACAGCACTCGCCCTGACTCCTTTCTTTCCTGCTCGTTTCTTGCGTTCGACAACATTTGTACAGACGAAATAATACGAGTACTCAACTCAGAGACTTGTCTCGCCTCAATCATGGCGGGAATCGCAGAATCCACGACATTTCTTTCGGTTTTGGCAACCAAAGAAAATCCAGACACACCAATAAGTGCCGATAACATGACCAGTATTGCCATCGCAATGAAAGACAACAAAAGTTTACGACCGATGCTTGCAGTTGCTAGCAGCATATTTTCATGACCTTAATGTTCGTGTTCAGCGACATATTACGTTATATTTTGCAGTGTTTACTTAATCTATGCCAACGAACTTCATTTCATGGTTAAAAATCAACACGCATTTCGCACATTTTTCAAACATTCTGCAGCCACTTTAACCCTCGTTGCTTCTTTGCCAGCGGTTGCCGCAGAGAAAATATGTGCAATATACCCTCACCTAAAGGATTCATACTGGTTGTCAGTAAACTATGGAATGGTGTCCGAAGCGAAAAGAGAAGGTGTCGAGCTACGAGTCCTTGAAGCGGGCGGCTACCCAAACAAAACCCGTCAAGAACAACAACTCGCACTGTGTAACCAATGGGGAGCAGATGCGGTTATCCTTGGGACCGTGGACCCACAGGCTTACGAGCATTCACTTAAAAATTGGGTGGGGAATACTCCCGTTTTTGCTACTGTGAACCAACTCGACTTGGATGAAGAACAAAGTGAGTTGCTAAAAGGGACTGTCGGTGTTGACTGGCATTGGATGGGATACGAAGCGGGTCAATATTTGGCAGCTCGCCATCCAAAGGGGTCAGGAAAAACCAACATTGCCTTACTTTTGGGGCCGCGAACTCGTGGTGGTACGAAACCCGTTACTGCCGGATTTTATGAAGCGATACAAGGAAGTGATATCAACATTGTTGACTCATTTTGGGCAGACAACGACAAGGAGTTACAACGTAACCTAGTTCAACGTGTGATCGATATGGGAAATATAGATTACATTGTTGGCAGTGCAGTGGCGATTGAAGCGGCCATCAGTGAGCTGCGCAGTGCCGGCAAAGCCGAGGAGATCGGTTTAGTTTCTGTGTACTTAAGTCATGGTGTATATCGAGGCCTGTTACGTAACAAAGTACTCTTCGCACCAACAGATAAAATGGTGCAGCAAGGTCGGCTTTCCGTGATGCAAGCAACGCATTACTTAAGAGGTGAAGCTTATGACAAACATGCCTCACCAACCATCAAACCACTGACTCCGAAGACGCTTCATGACGACACGATCGAAGAATCGTTATCTCCGTCAGAATATAGGCCGACATTCCGTGTTAAGGCTGTTGATTGAAAGACCAAAAACGTGTTCTATTGAGTCACAACAATTTTAAAATCATACAAACGGAAACATCTTGATGCAAAAAACCATTCGTACCATGCCAACCCATAAACATGTGGCTTTGGTTGCTCACGACAACTGCAAACCTGAGCTACTTCGCTGGGTAAAAGAAAACAAAGAAAAGCTACAGAGTCACTTCCTTTACGCAACTGGCACGACAGGACACATGCTGAGTAAAGAAACTGGACTTGCGATCAAGAGCATGATCAGTGGTCCGATGGGCGGTGATCAACAACTAGGCGCTCTCATTTCAGAAGGCAAAATCGACGTTCTCGTTTTCTTTTGGGATCCACTGAATGCCGTACCTCACGACCCAGATGTTAAAGCGCTTCTTCGTATTGCTAGTGTTTGGAATATTCCTGTAGCAACGAACCGAGCCACCGCTAAGTTCCTGTTTAACTCCCCTCTTCTTGAGCAAGAAGTAGACATCGAAGTACCGGATTACGAAGCCTATCTTGCTGAGCGCATGTAAGCTTTGATGCCAACCAAATAAAGCAAGGGCGATACCAAGTATCGCCCTTGCTGTTTTTAACATTCTAAACGTTGCATTTAACGGGAAGTCACTATGGGATAGTCACCATTAACGAGCTCTTGAACGAATGCAGATCCCGCACCAGTATGCGTGATCCAAACCTTCTCTTTCGCACGTGTAATCGCCACGTAAAATAGCCTGCGCTCTTCTGCGTAAGGGAATTTGTCTTTGGACTCCGTCAACGCACCATCAATGTGAATTTGCTTCTTCTTAGCGGGGAATTGCCCCTCATCCACAGAAAGAATAATCACAAAGTCAGCTTCGCGTCCTTTACTCGCATGGCAAGTCATAAAGCGAATATCGAGATTAGGGAAACGTCGCAACCAATCGTCGAACAAATCGGGCTTATGATAATGGTTACGTCCTAGCAATAAAACTGACTTGGTTTGCTTGGCTTGTTGATTCAAGTGATCCAAGATCTTTTCCACTTGATTGCTCGGCGCGGTATGTACGCTCTTCTGCTTGCGTTGTTTGTGGCTGTTTAGTGTTTTCGGCAACTGCGATGGGTTTTGCTGCACGAATGTATTCGCTACATCACCAATCTGATTGTTGAAACGATAAGTTGTATCTAAGTGATGAACGGTAGAGTGAGCAAAGCGTTCTTTAAAGCCAGTGATAAGATCTACATCCGCTCCTGCAAACTGATAGATCGCTTGCCAATCGTCGCCAACAGCAAATAACGTGGCACCTGCTTGTTTCTGAGTGGATTCACACAGTGCTTCAATCAATGCCAGACGATCTGGAGAGATATCTTGATACTCATCGACCATAATAAAGCGCCATGGCGAGACAAACTTCCCTTTATTCACATAATCTGTCGCACGACTGATCATGGTTGGGAAATCCACTTGGTTGCTTTCTTTAAGCATTTTCTGCCACGCTGTAAAACATGGCCAGCATAAGGCGAGTTCACTATTTAAACGCGTATAGTCTTGGTGGTTTACGAGCTTTTCTTGTACTTGCTTTTTGGTCAACCCTACCGCCGCTAAATGAGACAGCTGCGAATCTAGCCAAGCGATCAGTTTTGGATTTTCTGAATGGCTTCCTAACTCATCATCCCCTTTTAGGTACGCAATCGGCCATTTGTCTAAATGTTTTTGCCAACGTTTAAAGTTGGTGGGTGTCATCCAATGTTTTTTCAACCAGTCTACACACCATGCCGTTCGTTGATTTTCGTCCAACGCTAAAGGGCTAATTTCGACAGGTTGCTGTTCGACTTGTTTAAGAATATACAAGCCCAACTGATGGAATGTGTTGACGCGCACACCGTCTGCCGCCATGCCCACTTTATCTACTAAGCGTTCTTTCATTTCAGTCGCCGCATCACGACCGAACGCTAACATGAGAAGCTCTTCTGCTTGAGCCTGATGGCTTTGCAACAAATAGGCAACTCGTGCGGTTAAAACGCTGGTTTTGCCCGAGCCGGCACCAGCAAGAACTAAGTTGTGGTCGTCGTTGAGTAATACCGCATATTGCTGGGATAAATTCAAAGGAGAGGATTCAATTTGATTAAACAGCACTTCCCAATTTGGACGTTCTGCTTCTAGCCAATCGCGATTACGCTCACCAAGCGCCTCAGAGGTATCAATGAGCCAAGGCTCTATTTGCGACATACGATTCGGCATTCGCATTTTGGCTTCTTCTAGGGTGGTTTTCATCTCGCTTAACTCTTGGTTAAGACTTTCAACCCAGGAGACCACTTGAGAATGCGATAAGTAAGCAGGCAAGTGCTTTAGTTTGTAAAGCTCTTCTTCCCACTTAGGTAGATACTCAGCCAGTTTTCGGCACTGAGTGTTGTGCCACTCTTGATATTGACGAACGGCCTCAAGCGCGAACTTTCGGCATTGTGGCCACGGTAAACCTTGGACTAGCCAGCTTTGTTGTTTGCCTTCGTGTTCATGAGCAAAAAACTGTAAAGAGCTCCATAATAACCCACGCTTTACGCTAACTTTGCCATTCCAGATCGTAAAAGGAATATGTTCTTCACTGCCTATCGAGCTTAATAAAACACTGTTCTCTTTTATTTCGACGTGATGGTACTCATTTTGAATAAAAAACTGTGCTTTGCTAGTGGCAGTAAGCTGCATGAAACGTGCGCCTTTTAGTTTAGAAGTTGTCGATTTATATCATTTTAAGGCGCTAAATTGTAGCAACGGCGAGCTCCTAAGTAAGCTTCTTCTTCTATTCTTTAATAAAATTCACATTACTGTCGATTTAATAACCTAAAGCTGAGGTTATTTGAAGCTGGCTTTACAATCCTCAATACATGACCTGGCAGCTTTAATATAAGTCAATGACATCCCTGCTGATTTTATCAGCAACCACGAATTTTTCTTAAAGTAAATCATAAACGCGCTATAGTGGGTCTGGTAGTATTCCCCCTGTTCTTCATCGGAAACATAAGGCGCATTGTGCAAGCAACTTCTAAATTTCGGCTATATTGGGCAAACAAGACGATAAATTACAGCGTTCTTATCCTCATTACCTTACTGGGTGTGGTTATCCCAACTTGGTACTTCGAGCAAAACACGCTGATAACGCCATTAATATTAGGCGTTATTGCTGCTGCTTTGGCTGAAAGTGATGACAGTTTCACTGGACGCATCAAGGCTCTGATTCTCACCTTTCTCTGTTTTGCGCTTGCTGCTTTTTCAATTGAAATCTTGTTCGATACCCCATGGGCGTTTGCGTTGGGATTATTTATCTCAACCTTCGGCTTCATCATTCTTGGGGCGATAGGTCCTAAGTACGCGAGTATTGCTTTTGGTTCGTTGCTGATCGCTATTTATACTATGCTTGGCGCACATGAAAGCACCAACATTTGGTTTCAGCCACTACTGCTTTTGACTGGTGCCGCCTGGTATTACTTCATGTCCATGATTTGGCAGATATTTTGGCCTCTTCAACCGGTGCAACAAAGCTTAGCCAATGTGTTCTTCCAAATGGCGAATTATCTTGATGCGAAAGCCAAGCTTTTTCACCCTGTGACCAACTTGACGCCACAACCGCTGCGGATTGAAGCTGCAAAATGCAATGCTGCCACGGTTACGGCACTAAACGCTTGTAAAACCACATTACTTAACCGATCGAAACGGGGTCACATTGATGGGCCTAGTGACCGATTTTTAAATATTTATTTCATCGCTCAAGACATTCACGAACGCGTCAGTTCTAGCCATTATCGCTATCAGGATTTAGCGACCGAATTTGAACGTTCTGATGTGCTGTTTCGTTTTAAATATCTTTTGGAGTCTCAAGCCCAAGCGTGTCGTGATATTGCACTAGCCATTCAGCTAGGAAATGAATACTCCCATACCGATCAATCTATTCTGGCATTAGCTGAAGTACAAAACTCTCTTGCTTATCTAGAAGAACAAAAGCAAGGGCACTGGAAACGTCTGCTGATGCAGTTAACATATTTATTCAATAACTTAGCGACGGTAGAAAAACAACTTAATAACATTAACAACCCAGATGTTGAAGGCCTCGAAGAAGATACCCTCGCCGATACCAACCCACACACGCTAAAAGCGATGTGGCAGCGTATATCAGCAAATTTACACAAAGATTCGATGCTGTTTCGGCATGCATTACGTATGTCAATTGCCTTAACGATTGGCTATGGAATCATTCAAATATTCAACATCGACCGAGGTTACTGGATACTCTTAACCACTTTATTCGTATGCCAACCGAACTACAGTGCCACTCGCCAAAAATTGACGGCGCGAGTAATAGGTACATTAGCTGGTTTGTTGATTGGTGTACCATTGCTGACTTTTTTCCCTTCTCAAGAAAGCCAGTTAGTATTTATCGTTATCTCTGGTGTGATGTTTTTCGCCTTCCGGATGAACAACTATGGGTACGCGACTGGTTTTATTACACTGCTCGTCCTCTTCTTATTTAATCAACTAGGTGAAGGTTACGCAGTTGTCCTTCCTCGACTAGCAGATACCCTCATCGGGTGTGTGCTTGCAGTAGGAGCTGTATTAGTTATTTTGCCCGACTGGCAGTCGAGAAGGCTTCACAAAGTTATGTCGGATGCGATAGAGGCGAACAAGCAGTATCTCGATCAGATCATTGGTCAGTATAGAATCGGCAAGAAAGACAATTTGAGTTACCGTATCGCTCGCCGCCAGGCCCACAATAATGATGCCTCACTCTCTTCTGCGATTAGTACGATGCTGGCGGAGCCTGGCAAATATCGCGCAGCTGTTGATGAAAGTTTTCGCTTCCTAACGTTAAATCACGCAATGTTGAACTATATTTCTGCATTAGGCGCGCACAGAACTCGCATCGAAGATGAGTCAATTCATAAACTCGTTTTAGATGCTCACCGTTGTATTCATCAGCATCTGGATGTACTTCATAAACAGCTTCACCAGCATTGTGAGGAGTGTGACCTATCTAATATTGATGATGCTGGACTCGAGCAACGCTTAAACGAATGGCGCGATGAAGACGACAGCTCTGCCCGCATGGTATTGCAGCAACTTCATCTTATCTATCGCATGCTCCCAGAGCTTCATTCACTTGCTAGTAAGTTTGCCGTCAGGGTAAGTTAGTAACATTCAAACCATATGTAAGAGGGAAGCGCTATATCGCTTCCCTTTTTCTTTTTACGCTTCCATCTACCCCAAAGTGGGTAATTATGTACCTTCTTAGGAAAAATCTGACGTATCACTTAACACACCTTGACAATATTCGGACAAAAAGCAATCGATCAAATTCTAATCTATTTTGGTTGAATAAATATGTTGTATCCAAAGGATGAAGAATTTCGGGCAACGACGGATAAACCGAATCACGACGAAGGTATTGAGATGAACGCACAACAATTTAATGAACTTAAACAAAAGCTCAGTGATTTAACGGCAAGTCAGTTAAAGTCATTACAAGGTGAGATCAGCGTGAAACTAAATAAAGCGCAAAAACCGGTTCTATCTGGTGAAGAAAGAGAAATGCTTGCCAAACTGTTTGCCTAATCAAGTCATTGATATAAAACACTTGAACGTTTTATAAACTCCACCTATGCTCTCACTATCATAATGTTGGGAGTAGTGATATGCCTGTATCGGGAATTCAATCTGGATACCACATCGTTCAGATGTCACAACAAATGGCCGAGAAAGCTGCACATGGCATTAGCAATAATGTAAGTAAGGTAAAAGAAGAGCTTTCTGATCACAACATCGATTTAGCTGCGGTTGCGGATGTCGCAATAACAGCCTCAACACCTAGCCTTCCCTCTCAAAAAGTTGAATCTCTCATCAACCTCGCACAAGCCGCTGGTTATAGCCGAGTTGGCGCGTCTGTCATAGAGAAAAACAATGAAATCATTGGCAGCTTGCTAGACATCCACGTTTAGGCGATTTAACGTCAAATTATCGCTATTTTAATTTCCAACTATCACTATAACGTCGTAACAAGATAACCCCTTTGCTTCGCACTTTATTTCTATTTCGATTCAAATACTCCTGTTTAAAATCAAGCTTTCCCGAAAAAAATGGGCGGCTTATCAGAGCCGCCCATTTTTGTGTTGTATACAGGTTTATCCGTTATCAATAACACCGTTGTTGAGCAATGACTCTACAATCTCGTTGGAGCTAAGACCGTTGAAGTCGATTGAAGTACCTAAGTTTTCCACGACAATAGTCTGTTGAACATTTGCATCCGTCGTAATGTTCAGAGAAACACTTTCCGTCGATGCATCGTAGTCTGCCGAAATGTGACCAAGCAGATCATCCATGTCGATCATTGAGTTATTGAGATCAGAGATAACTTCACGTAAATCGATACTGTCTTCGTTAACAGTGAAGTCAGTAATGGTATCCACTGCCCCTTCATCAACGGAATCTACCGTCCACTTGAAGATATCGCTGCCGTCTCCACCCGTTAAGATATCTGAGCCTAAGCCACCGATAAGCACGTCATCACCATCACCACCCAGAATAACGTCGTCACCGTCTCCACCAATCAAGTTGGTACCTGTGTCTCCGCTGACTAAATAGCTGTCGTCCACTGCGGTTGACTGGTCAATATCGTCGCTATCACTACTCACATCCAAACTAATTTGGACAGGTGAAGACTGCGCTTCATCGCCATTAGATTCCGTTGATATCGCCGTAAGCGAAATATCGTAAGAACCGACATCAATACCACTGTTAGTATCTGTTGCGACAATTTCTAGCGTATCAATTTCATCGCTTGGTACTGTCCAAGTGGTACCATCGAAGCTAATGCCTGATGGAGAAACGCCACTTGTTACCTCAGCACTAGCTGGTACGCCCGTTAGCTCCAAAGACAGCACCTCGTCAATATCAGTAAGCGCCGCCATGATTCCGACAATCGCTAAACCTTGACTGCTCGCGGTTTGGCTAGCCGCAATTTGACGAATGTAATTAAACTGAGGATTGATACTCAATGTAGGTGCATCAGCTACAGGTGTCACATTGATAGTGAAGTCTTGATTCGCTTCCAATGCGGTACCCGATGCATTTTCGAAGTACACGCCGTTGTCTTCGACTTTCACCGATAAAGTGATTGAAGCTGCGTTGACATCTCCTGCATCCACAAATACACCCTCAGAAGCGTCTGTTGCTCCAAGAACGGAGTTAATATTATCTGGTGTGCCCATTAGGGTGATTTCACCAGCCATCCCCGCCCCAACAGTCACACCACTACCTGCTGGCGGCTCGACACGAAGGTCGCCCTCGGTAACTGTAAGAGTCACGGTCATGCTTTCATTTGCTTGTGCGCCCGCAAAGTCGACGTCACTCACACTAATACCCGTTACTTTCTGGCCATCAGCTTCATTGATCGTATCCGTTACCGACGTTGCAGTGATTTCAGGTGCGTCATTGGTAGCTTCAACATTCAACACTGCTGTGCCCGCGATTGTAATTGGGTCTGGAGCGCCGTTAGTGGTTCCGTCATCTGTGATTTCATAAGTGAAATTAACGTCACCAAAGAAATCTGCTGCGGGTTCAAACGTCCACTCTGTCGCACTCACTTGAGTCAGCGTGCCGGAAGCTGGATCCACTAACACAACATTATCGACGGTCAAGTTGTCTGACTCAGGATCACTTGCGTTGCTCAGCAACTCAGTAGCCGTAATAGTTACCGAACCACCATCTTCTTCCGTACTACTCAACGTTACCTCTGATGTTACCGGTGCATCGTTCACCTCAGTGACTTCGAAGGTCGCCGTTCCTGACACCGTTTGAGGATCAGAAACACCGTTCGTTGTACCGTTGTCGGTAATGTCGTAGGTCAGATCGACCTTGCCGTTGTAGCCAGGCGCAGGAGTAAATGACCATGTACCTGTTACGTTGTCGAAATCCAATGTGCCGCTGCTTGGATCAACCAACTGGACATTGCTCACCATCAAGGTGTCGTTTTCAATATCAGACGCATTCGCCAACAAATCAGCTTGGGTAATATCAACCGCCGTACTGTCTTCTGCGATATCAGAAAGTGTCACTTCAGACGTCGTTGGAGCATCATTGACTTCCGTTACGTTGAACGATGCGCTGCCGTTAACCGATTTAGGATCGGATGCACCACTTGTCGTGCCATCATCTGTAATGGTGTACGTGATTTCAACTGGACCGTTGTAATCTGGTGCTGGGGTAAATTCCCACTCTCCCGTACCACTGTTGAAAGTAATGCTACCCGAATTCGGATCCGTTAACTGAACATTGCTGACCGTGAGGTTATCGTTCTCTACGTCTGTCGCATTCGCAATAAGATCCGCTTCAGAGATGGAGAACACACCACTATCTTCTTCAATATCCGGTAGCGTCACTGGCGTAGTTTCTGGGGTATCATTCACCGCTGTCACTTCAATATTGAAGCTGCTGCTGTTGGTATTTAGGGTGTCATCTACCCCACCAATTACGATACCTTCATTACCTTGGTCATCGACTGTCACGTCCACCTGAACGTCACCAAAGAAGTTCAGGTCTGGATTAAACTCAATCAGACCGTCTGCAATGGCATTGTTTAGATCGGCCACTGTACCTTTCAGTTCAACGGAGTCCGTACCATCACCGCTCACGGTTAGGTTGTAAGTAGCGATGAGCGTTGGATTAAGCTCCAAGATACCGCTGTCGACGTTCACATTGAGTACATATTCAGCATTCGGATCATCGAGTACGGCATCAATATCGGTAATGCTGAAACCATCAAGCAGCATTGGCGTATCTTCTGGTGTTTCCACATCCACGGTATTGACGAACTCTGGACGATCGTTCACTGCTTCAACATCAACAGTGACATCAAACTCCTCTGCGGAGCCCAAGCTTTGACTGCCATCGAGCCCAGTATCAACGGCTTGCACTTTGAAATGCAGCGAACCATCCCATGAGTTATCGTTGCGATCCCCAGAATTAAACACCACTTGATCCAAGTCTTGAGCATTGATTTCTAAGACAAAAATGCCGCCGCCTTGGTCAGTAAACACTGTCCCATCAGGTAATGAAACACTCGCCCCATCAGGGACATTGGAGACCTCAACTCTCAGCGTCTCTGGATCATTTTCCTGGTAGTTTGCACCATCTCCGATGGACTCTTTGTTATCAACCACTAACGCATTTACATTAATAACAATGTCTTCGCCCTCATTACCTGCAGCCGAAGTATCGGGATTCACATCAACATCATCACCAATAGGATTGACAATAAGCGTAAAGTTGTTGTTTCGTTCCGTTGGAACTTGTAGCAACTCCTCTTGAATGAAGACCGTAATACCTATCTCAGCCTCGCCACTAAAGTGTTTTGGCGGTTTAATTTGGATGTCACTCAGGTCAATGGACGTCTGAGTGAGATCTTTTAGTTGAATACTCCATTCGCCCCCACCGTTGTTCTTAACAACATAATCAGAGGAATTGGATTTAACGATAAAGTCATCAGGAAGCCCCGTTAACTTGAGTGAAACGAAACTCTCAGAACCGTCATTATCGTTCAGGCTGATCGAAACACCAGAGCCCGATTGATTCAGCGAAATTAAAGTATCTTCGTCACCAATCACCGTGATTGGCTGCGTCGGATCGGCACCTGTAATGGTAATGTCATCAACGACTGGCGTAACTTCAAATGTGACATCGTCAGTGAAGGTTCTCACATCTATATTATCGCCAGAGTTATTCAAGATAGACTGATCAAACACAGCTTCATCAGTAATTTCTCCCTCGATATTAATCTTGACGGTATTTTGGCCACCACCTACGGGGTAATTTTCTTTTGGCTTAAACAGAACATTGTCAAGCGCACCAGCTAAAATCTCAGCTTCATTAAACTCAATACTGGTTCCTAAGCTGTTACCATTGGCATCAACAAACTCACCTAATGTTGTGTCATCAAGCTCTAACTTGATGTTCGTTAGTGTTTCTCGACCACCTTGAGTGTTGTTAAATTGATCGGCAAAATCAACACTCAAGTTAAGTTGGATTAAGCCATCTTCGTAACCAACACCATCCGCCGTGGGAACGTCGTTATTTAGATCAGTCACAGGTTGTTTGTTTGCATCCAAGCCGAAAGTACCGACGATATCTACTCTTACATTTGGTGTGACATCGCTATCCAACGGCTGATCCCCGGCTGAACTCGGAACGTCTGCAACCGGTAAAACCTGAACTGGAAACTGGACATTATTTTCTTTTTCATCACCGGACTCAGTGTCTTTAGTGACAAACCGAATTGGCAATTCGAAATCACCTGCGTAATCTTCTGCCAAGTGCATCGTCAAACCATCAAGGCCAGTAATATTTCCACTCGCATCGATATGGGCTTGGAACACGTATTTACCATTGACAAAATCAACATCCGTCCCCGTGATCACCAAACCAGGAGGAATGCCAGGAGCTGTCGGGTCGACGATAATAGTTAAGACATCTTCCACACCATCTGCATTAATCGCATCGACTTTCGACGTCAACTGAGCACCAAGGTTAATAGAATTGTCTTCCAACGCTTGAATTTGGACATCATCAGCCACCTGAATCTCTGCCGCTACACTCATTTTCGGTGTGAGGACGGTTGGAAACTCTAGTGTCACATCCGTTTGACGCACGACAGTCGCATCTTTTTCGTTGCCCAAATCTTCGCCCAAATCATTCACTTCTGCGTAAATGGTTAAGCCAATTTGAGAGAGACCACCGTTATCGCCATCGTCGCTGTCATCGCTTGGTGTTAAATCAAGGCCAGACGGCGCTTTAATTGAGAAGTTGTCTTCATCGGTTACTGTCCAGCGACCTCCACCTTCATTTAGTGCACCGACGATAACCAATTGGTTGAGGATCTCAGGGTCCACATTGTGAAATTGAACAACAAGTTGAGTCACCACTTCATCTGAAGACGCATCAAACTCTTGGTATTTAATGATATGAGCACCAGATTCGCCCCCCATAGAAGTGTTGATCGTAAAGTCAATGTTACCTTGATCGTCTGACTTCACGATATCGGTAGCACCACCACCACTTTCAGTGACAAGCAGACGGGTTTGGTCATCTATTGCCCCCGTATTATCCTCTGGCTCAACGATTGGATTAACTTGGACATTCACCGTACCATTGATGGTTTTCTCAGCGATACCTTCACCGGGATTCGAAGCGTCAACATATTCATGGTCAATCTCTTTCACAGTGACGGTTGTGGTCAAGTCAAAGTCAGTACTTGAATCCTGCTCCAACTGAACTTGAACATAGCCACTTTGAGAGATTTTAGCGGAAAAATCTTGCTCTGATTCACCGGCTTGCGGTGAAAGCGTTAGTGTTCCAGAAACAAGCGTTTGTGCCACACCATCTACATAGACCGTGCTGCCTGGAGGAAATCCAGAGATGGTTACATCACTAAAGAATTCATCGGTATCAGGGCTTTGTACGAGCGTCGGTTTCCAATCGATGTCAAAGCGCGTATCTTCATCTCCCTCCGATCGAACAACGTAGTTATCTTGAGCGTCAATAACGGGTTCGACCTTGATCCTTACCTCTCTTTCAATCACACGACTATGACCATCATTCTCGGTAACAATGATCGTCCCTGTAATCGCAATGTTTTCAGTTGAAGAGGCTTCCGGAATAATTTGAATACCGGAATTAAAATTCAGCCCAGTGATGTTTGCTTCGTAAATCGGTTGACCGTTACCATCATAGCCAACAAAGGTGAGGTCAACGCTTGAACCGTCTGAATCTACGACACGAACACCGTCGGGGATGTTGGACAGGATAACAGTAATGGCTTCTGAATCATCCTGTGGTCTATCGGCAACTTCACCAGATACAACCGAGAAGTTAAGGTTTACAACACCATTCTCTTCGATAGTCGTCTCTATCCCGGCCACATCTCCGTCTACGAATCGGTTCCAAACGTTCCCCGCGTCAATTAATACCGTGTCTGGTATGTCAGCAACACCTTTTACACCAACGATGACGGTCTTACTGCCCAGTGACAACACATCTTCTGTCGTACCGGTAGACAATGATGCTGTGTCTTTCACAATGCCTTCGACATTGAAAGTAAAGTCATCATTGCTGTGCAACGGAGGAAGAACTTCGACGTTCGCTAATTCAGACTCTGGCACTTCGTAATAAAGTACATTGCCGCCTGAATCGGTCACTTCTACTATCTGACTTGGGTTTGCTGAGTCCAGCCACACCAAAGTAACCCCATCAATTGAGAAGTTAGAAATGCGCACAAATAACGCTTCAGAACCATCTAAGTCCGCTGATGGTTTCATGGTGATCACTTCACTTAATTGGAGTGGATCGTGATCAGTGACAGGGTCTACCGTATTTTGAGTTCGAGCATTATCCTCAAACACATTAATTCGGTTTACAGTAAAACTACCTTTATCCGCAACTGGGTTTACATCAATAATGATGGTTTCGGTTTCTGAGCGAGCGGTATCTTTCCCAAGCAGTGGATTGTTGTTTTCCGTCGTAATAGCGGTGACATCAATTCTGATTTCGCCCGAGAAGTTATCTATCGGATCAACTTGAACTTCATCAATTCGGCTTGCATCCACCAGATAAACACCACCGGATTTTGGTATCGCACTACCATCTGAATAGACTAACTCTGCGTTACCTTCTCCTTGTGTAAAGACAAGCTCGTACACAATGCCTTCTGGGTTACTAGTGTCTTGGGTTTCAGCCGTGATGTTAAGTGCGACATTGTTTCCATCTTCATCAACCGAGTAGTTAAATTCGCTGCTTGCCGTCCACGTTGCAATATCTGCGACGGCAGCAACTTCAATGTCTAAACGACCATTAATCGTATGATCTGGCGTACCATTGTTAAGAATTTCCACGCGGATACGAGGATCGATACCAGAAGCATCGGTTGATGTATGACGATCTGGTACGAAGTACAAGTTATCTAACGAGACAAGCTCACCATTGAATGACTGCTCAACATTTGATGCGTCGAGAACAACCGTATTGCCCACAGATGTTAATTCAATGTAGTTGCCACTGCCGTCTCTGTAGTAGAACGTACCGTTGTGAGTATCAGCATCTCGAATAGTGATGTCACCTAAGCTCTCGTTACGGTCGATATCGTGTAAATTGATAACCAAGTCGACTTTCGCAGGGCTAACATCCAGCGTCGACAAGTTGTCCTGAGTATTTGCAGAGTCAACGCCCACAACGACACCATCACGCCCTTGGTCTTCGAACGCAGTAACGGTAGACGTGTCAATTTGCGCATTGCGGTCTCTTATCGAGATATCCACATCGGCATCTGCGATATCGCCATCACCATCGGTTGCAACAACGTTGATGGTGAAATCAATCGAGTCGGTTTCGGTATGGTCAAGGTCGTCATTCGGACGGAATGACACACTGCCATCGGTTCGAACAACCAAACGACCGATTTCAGTATCCACTCCGTCAAGAACCTTGTGAACAAATACGACTTGGTCGCTGCCGTTCAAATCGACAGAATCAGAATCAACACCATTTTGCTTAAAGTAAATGCCTGAATCATCAGCCGAGAATGAAGTCACTTGTGCGTCGTCAGCACCAAGGTCATCATCCCCCTCTACAGGGTCTCGGAATAAACGAACCGTGCGGCTGCCTTGCCCCTCAACACGCGAAATAGATGCATCGTGCAAGGTTGGAACATCATCGGTAATCGTCACTGGTAAGTTAATACCTGCCGTATCACCATCGACATCGGTCGCAAAGACTGGGAGATCAAGTATGAGTGTATCTTCGCCTTGAGTTGAGTGATCTAGCGCACCCTCAAGCGTAAACTTGTAAGAGCCGTCAGCGTTCAAAACTAGTGTGAACACTGAGTTACCATCAGGTGTTTGACCTTGATAAGTAAAGTTGTTGTTGCTTACCGCGGTTTGAACTAACGTCACCGCAAAACCACCTGAAGTTACTCCTGGTATCGGGTTAGAAGTAAGATCCAGCTGATAAGAGACAACGGTATCTGCCCCTTCCACCGTATCGAAATTGCCCGTTGCTTCTAGGCTGTCTTTGTTGGTTGCCTGAGAGCCGTTGGCAAGGTCATCCTCATCAACAGCCAAAGCATCTGCTGATTTAATTTCGGGAATGTCATCAACTACGGTAATTGGAAGATTCAGTGATGATGACGTGTCACCATCAAAGTCTGTTACTGTAATTGGAATATCAATGACAAGGTTGTTTTCACCTTGAACAGCGTCATGGTCGATTGGTCCCAACAGCTCAAATTGGTAGCTGTCATTATTCGCATCAAGAGACAGCGTGAAGATCTTAGTTGATGTGCCAGTAATAACCGCTTCGTAACTGGTTACTCCACCATTCGTGCTTACTAGATTCAACTCGATGCTGCTGCCGTTCGACGTTAAACCAGACACGACTGCATCGAGGTCTGAAACTTGGTAGCTGACAATCTTGTCTGCACCAGCAACGACCTCAAATCCGCCGTTCAATACCGTTGAATCACTACTTGTCGTGTCAGAGCCACCGGAAAGATCATCTTCATCAACGGTTTGTTGGCTAGAGTCTGTCACTTTCACAATAGCTGGAACATCGTCCACCACGGTGATCGGCAAGGTGATGTTATTGGACACATCGCCGTCAAAATCGGTCGCGTTGACTGGGAAGTTGATGACTAACGAGTTTTCATCGTTACCCGCAGGATGATCAAGTGCACCCAACAGTTCAAATTCATAACTGTCTGCTGAACCATTTAGCGTCAGTTTAAAGACGGTGTCCGTCGTACCTTGTACATAAGCTCGGTACTCAATCACACCATTTGAATTTGAAAACTCAACCAACTCAAGCGGTTGACCACCTGAGGTAAGTCCAGAAACAGGCGACGTTAAGCTATCCAACTGGAAGCTAACGATAGAGTCGGCACCATCAGTAACGTCAAAGTTGCCACCAATGATATTGGATTCTGGCGTGTCGTCCGAACCTTGGCTCGGAATATCATCCTCATCCACAGACAAGGTACTACCAGAGCTAATAGCATCAATGGTTGGCTTGTCATCTACGATGGTCACTGGCAAGGTCGCAGTGATGATATCGTTGTCGCCATCCGTGATCTTCACAGGTAGATTCAACAAAATCTCATCAGAGTTAACCGCGTGATCTAACTGACCAGATAACTCAAAGTCGTATTTACCATCTTGATGAAGTGTCAACGTGAAGACCGTCACTCCACCCGGAGTTTGTCCCACGTAAACACGCGCGTCAGCAGTTGAAGCACCAACGTCTTGAGAAAGTGTTACCTCTTCTCCACCCGATTTCAGATTCGGGATAGGATTTGAGCTCAGATCCAATTCGAAAGCATCAATACCATCTGCGCTAGTGACTTCGAACTCACCTGATACCGTTAATGGCTCTTTCGTTCCATCAGAACCAAGAGGTAAGTCATCTTCGTCGACACGTAGACTTTCAATATTGGTAACAACTGGAACATCATCCACAACGGTAATTGGCAATGTGAAGGCTGGTGAAGTATCACCATCATTATCTGTCGCCGTCACAGGGAGGTTAATAACAATCTCGTTTTGCTGATTACCATCGGGATGATCAAGCGGCTTCTGTAAATCGAACTCATAGGAGTTGTTCGTTGCATCCAGCGTCAGTTCGAAAACCACTTCAGCAGGATTGCCAGCAACACCTTGGTATACGTTCACGCCATTTGCGCTAGAAGACAGAACTAAGGTGATAGCTTCACCATCTGAAGTCAGTGACGCAACAGGCGTGGTCAGGTCACTCAGCTGAATAGAAGCAACTTGGTCAGCACCTCCGGTGATATCAAAAGTACCTGAAATAACAGTATCTTCTGCACTTGCAGCATCCGTACCTGCTGGTAGGCCATCTTCATCAACGGTTTGTTCGCTGCCTGCTAGCAAACCATCAATGGTCGGAACATCATCCACAACCGTAATTGGTAAGGTGATGTTGTTCGACACGTCTCCATCAAAGTCAGTCGCGTTTATCGGTAAATTGATGACCAGTTCATTTTGGCCATCAGCATTTGGATGATCGAGAGGAGCAAGCAAATCGAACGTGTAGCTGTCATCAGAGGCATCAAGGGTCACACGGAATACTGGTGTCGTCGTGCCATCAATACGAGCTTCGTAAACTGAAACGCCACCTGCGTTTGATACTTCAACCATAACCAGAGATTGACCACCAGAGGTCAGGCCTTGTACTGGCGTCGTCAGGTCAGAAACGCTGTACTCCAAAATGCCATCAGAACCATCAGTCGCGATGAAGTTACCTGCAATGCTGTTCGACTGCGTACCATCAGATCCGACTGTTGGGATATCGTCCTCGTCAACCGTTTGCACACTTGTTGCTTCGATGCCACCAAGTGTCGGTTTGTCATCAACGATCTTGACAGGAATTGTCTCAGCAGACGTGTCGCCATCAAAGTCGGTTGCGATGATTGGGAAGTTCAGTGTCAGCTCGTCACTATCTACCGCGTGGTCGATTGGACCTTCTAGCGTGAAGTTATAAGAGCCATCGGTATTCACTGTCAGCGTAAAGACCGCTTCAGTCCCCGCTGCCGCTTCGTAAGTAAAGCTACCATCGCCGTTTGCGGTTTCCGTCAGTGTGACTGCCACGCCTTGTGATGTGAGTCCAGCTACTGGTGTTGCAGAAGCATCGAGCTGATAGCTCACCACTCGGTCCGAGCCTTGTGTGGTGGTGAAGTTGCCATCGATTGAAATCGGGTCAGTTTGGTCTGAGCCAATCGTACCTAAATCATCCTCATCAACGGTAATCGCATCAACATCGGTAATAGTTGGCTTATCGTCCACGATGGTGACTGGGATCGTTTCTGTGGTGGTATCACCATCAAAATCCGTTGCGATGATTGGGAAGTTCAGTGTCAGTTCATCACTGTCTACCGCATGGTCGATTGGACCTTGCAGCGTGAAGTTGTATGAACCATCCGTATTAACGGTCAGCGTAAATACTGCTTCAGTTCCTGCTGTCGCTTCATAAGTGTAGCTACCGTCGCCGTTTGCGGTTTCAGTCAGCGTGACGGCCACACCTTGTGATGTTAGGCCATCAACTGGCGTTGCAGCAGCATCCAATTGGTAGCTTGCTACCCCATCAGAACCTTGCGTTGTAGTGAAGTTGCCGTCGAATGAAATTGGATCTGAGCCGTCGGAGCCAATCGTCGCTAAGTCATCTTCATCCACGCGGATTGCGTCTACGTCAGTGATGGTTGGTTTATCATCAACGATGGTGACAGGTAACGTCTTCGATGAGGTGTCGCCATCAAAGTCTGTTGCGATAATCGGGAAGTCGATTTGCAGACTGTCGCTATTCACCGCATGGTCTAGTGGGCCCTGCAGAGTAAAGGTGTAGCTGCCGTCTGGCTTCACCACCAATTCAAATACGGCATTGCCATCTGCTGTGGCAGTGTAAGTAAAGCTGCCATCACCATTTGTTGTCTCAGCAAGTACGACAGGCTCACCGTGAGAGGTTAACCCTGCTACTGGATCTGCTGTTGCATCAAGCTGGTATTTAACAACGCTGTCCGAGCCTTCAGTTGTGCTGAAAGAACCCGACATGAACGCATTATCGTTTTGGTCTGAGCCAATTGAAGCGAGATCATCTTCATCCACTGTCAGTGGAACAACGTTATCGATGGTTGGAACGTCATCAGTAATCGTGACTGGAATGGTCGCGGTCGTCGTATCGCCATCAAAGTCTGTTGCAATGATTGGGAAGTTCAGAACTAATTCATCGCTGTTTAACGCATGATCAACCGGACCTTCTAGACGGAAGTTATATGTGCCGTCTGCATTCACCTTCATGGTGAAGACCGGATTGCCATCCGCGGTAGCTACGTAAGTAAAGCTGCCATCAGCATTCGCAGTCTCTACCAAAGTAACAGGCTCGCCTTGGGAGGTTAGCCCCGAAACAGGATCAGCCGTTGAATCAAGTTGGTAGCTCACCACACGGTCTGAACCTTGAGTAGTCGTAAACGCGCCTTCAACAAACACAGCGTCAGTTTGGTCTGAGCCAATGCCTGATAAATCATCTTCGTCTACAGCCAGAGGCACGACATTATCAATGATTGGTGCATCATCCGTAATCGTGACTGGAATGGTTGCCGAAGTCGTATCACCATCAAAATCGGTGGCAATAATTGGGAAATCAATCGTCAGGCTGTCACTGTTAGCTGCATGATCAATCGGGCCTTGCAGCGTAAAATCGTAAGTGCCATCTGTTGCTACGTTTAACGTGAATACCGGATTGCCGTCTGCGGTCGCCACATAAGTAAAGCTGCCATCACCGTTGGCGGTTTCCACCAAGATAATCGCCTCACCTTGAGAGGTCAGCCCCGCAACAGGATCAGCAGTTGAATCCAGTTGATAGCTCACCACTCGGTCAGAGCCTTGAGTGGTGGTAAACGCACCTTCAACGAACAGATCGCCGCCAGGGTCGGAACCCACACCGCTAAGGTCATCTTCATCGACACTTAACGCATCCACCGCTGTGATGGTCGGTACATCATCAACAATTGTGACTGGAATGGTTTCAGTAACGGTGTCGCCATCGAAGTCGGTTGCGATAATTGGGAAGTTAAGCGTCAACTCATCACTATCAATCGCGTGATCAATTGGTCCTTCAAGTGTGAAGTTATAAGAGCCATCAGTATTCACTGTCAGCGTAAAGACCGCTTCAGAGCCCGCTGTTGCTTCGTAGGTAAAACTGCCATCCCCATTTGCAGTTTCTGTTAGCGTGACCGCCACACCTTGCGAGGTTAAACCGTCAACTGGTGCTGATGTGCCATCGAGTTGGTAGCTCACCACTCGGTCTGAACCTTGCGTGGTGGTGAAGTTACCATCAATAGAAATTGGATCACTTTGGTCTGAACCGATTGACGCTAGATCATCTTCATCAACCGTGATGGCATCCACGTCCGTAATAACTGGCTTATCGTCCACAATTGTCACTGGGATAGTGGCATTTGTGGTATCGCCATCAAAGTCTGTTGCGATGATTGGGAAGTTGAGCGTTAACTCATCACTATCAACAGCATGATCAATTGGCCCTTCTAGCGTGAAGTTATAAGAGCCATCAGTATTCACTGTCAGCGTAAAGACCGCTTCACTCCCCGCCGTCGCCTCGTAAGTAAAGCTGCCATCGCCGTTTGCGGTTTCAGTTAGCGTGACTGCCACGCCTTGTGATGTGAGTCCAGCTACTGGTGTTGCAGAAGCATCGAGCTGATAGCTCACCACTCGGTCCGAGCCTTGTGTGGTGGTGAAGTTGCCATCGATTGAAATCGGGTCAGTTTGGTCTGAGCCAATCGTACCTAAATCATCCTCATCAACGGTAATCGCATCAACATTGGTAATAGTTGGCTTATCGTCAACGATGGTGACTGGGAGCGTTTCTGTGGTGGTATCACCATCAAAATCCGTCGCGATGATTGGGAAGTTCAGTGTCAGTTCATCACTGTCTACCGCATGGTCGATTGGACCTTGCAACGTGAAGTTGTATGAGCCATCCGTATTAACGGTCAGCGTAAATACTGCTTCAGTTCCTGCTGTCGCTTCATAAGTGTAGCTACCGTCGCCGTTTGCGGTT
This sequence comes from Vibrio sp. SCSIO 43097, assembly GCF_023650755.1. Lineage (NCBI taxonomy): Bacteria > Pseudomonadati > Pseudomonadota > Gammaproteobacteria > Vibrionales > Vibrionaceae > Vibrio > Vibrio sp. SCSIO 43097. The sequence goes on from NZ_CP071841.1 coordinate 640,240, forward strand.
TCAGTCAGCGTGACGGCCACACCTTGTGATGTTAGACCATCAACTGGCGTTGCAGCAGCATCCAATTGGTAGCTTACTACCCCATCAGAGCCTTGCGTTGTAGTGAAGTTGCCATCGATCGAAATTGGATCTGAGCCGTCGGAGCCAATCGTCGCTAAGTCATCTTCATCCACGCGGATTGCGTCTACGTCAGTGATGGTTGGTTTATCATCAACGATGGTGACAGGTAACGTCTTCGATGAGGTGTCGCCATCAAAGTCTGTTGCGATAATCGGGAAGTCGATTTGCAGACTGTCGCTATTCACCGCATGGTCTAGTGGGCCCTGCAGAGTAAAGGTGTAGCTGCCATCTGGCTTCACCACCAATTCAAATACGGCATTGCCATCTGCTGTGGCAGTGTAAGTAAAGCTGCCATCACCATTTGTTGTCTCAGCAAGTACGACAGGCTCACCATGAGAGGTTAACCCTGCTACTGGATCTGCTGTTGCATCAAGCTGGTATTTAACAACGCTGTCCGAGCCTTCAGTTGTGCTGAAAGAACCCGACATGAACGCATCATCGTTTTGGTCTGAGCCAATTGTAGCGAGATCATCTTCGTCTACTGTCAGTGGAACAACGTTATTAATGGTTGGAACGTCATCAGTAATCGTGACTGGAATGGTCGCGGTCGTCGTATCGCCATCAAAGTCTGTTGCAATGATTGGGAAGTTCAGTACTAACTCGTCGCTGTTTAACGCATGATCCACCGGACCTTCTAGACGGAAGTTGTATGTGCCGTCTGCATTCACGTTCATGGTGAAGACAGGATTGCCATCCGCGGTAGCCACGTAAGTAAAGCTGCCATCGACATTCGCAGTCTCTACCAAAGTAACAGGCTCACCTTGGGAGGTTAATCCCGAAACAGGATCAGAAGTTGAATCAAGTTGGTAACTCACCACTCGGTCTGAGCCTTGAGTAGTAGTGAACGCGCCTTCAACAAACACAGCGTCAGTTTGGTCTGAGCCAATGCCTGATAAATCATCTTCATCCACAGCCAGAGGCACAACATTATCGATGATTGGTGCATCATCCGTAATTGTAACTGGAATGGTTGCCGTGGTCGTATCACCATCAAAATCGGTGGCAATAATAGGGAAATCAATCGTCAGGCTGTCGCTGTTTGCTGCATGGTCAATCGGGCCTTGCAGCGTAAAGTCGTACGTACCATCTGTTGCTACATTCAACGTGAAGACAGGATTGCCGTCAGCGGTCGCAACATAAGTAAAGCTGCCGTCGCCATTCGCGGTTTCCACCAAGGTAATCGCCTCACCTTGAGAGGTCAGCCCCGCAACAGGATCTGCGGTTGAATCCAGTTGATAGCTCACCACTCGGTCAGAGCCTTGAGTGGTCGTAAACGCCCCTTCTACGAACAGATCGCCGCCTGGATCTGAGCCCACACCGCTAAGGTCGTCTTCATCAACACTTAACGCATCCACCGCTGTGATGGTCGGTACATCATCAACAATCGTAACTGGAATGGTTTCAGTAACGGTGTCGCCATCAAAGTCGGTTGCGATAATTGGGAAGTTCAGTGTCAGCTCATCACTATCCACCGCGTGATCAATCGGCCCTTCAAGCGTGAAGTTGTAAGAGCCATCAGTATCTACTGTCAGAGTAAATACTGGGTTACCACCCGCAGTCGCTTCATAAGTGAAACTACCATCACCATTTGCGGTTTCTGTCAGTGTGACAGCCACGCCTTGCGAGGTTAAACCGTCCACTGGTGTTGCTGAAGCATCGAGTTGGTAGCTCACCACTCGGTCTGAACCTTGTGTGGTGGTGAAGTTACCATCAATAGAAATCGGGTTGCTTTGGTCTGAGCCAATTGAGGCTAGATCATCTTCATCAACCGTGATTGCGTCGACGTCAGTAATCACTGGCTTATCGTCCACGATCGTCACAGGGATAGTGGCATTTGTGGTGTCGCCATCAAAATCTGTTGCGATGATTGGGAAGTTGAGTGTCAGCTCATCGCTATCTACCGCGTGGTCGATTGGCCCTTCAAGCGTGAAGTTATAAGAGCCATCAGTGTTCACTGTCAGTGTAAAGACCGACTCGGTGCCTGCTGTTGCTTGATAGGTAAAGCTGCCATCACCGTTTGCGGTTTCAGTCAGCGTGACGGCCACGCCTTGCGACGTTAAACCGTCAACTGGTGTTGATGCGCCATCAAGTTGGTAACTCACCACTCGGTCTGAACCTTGTGTGGTGGTGAAGTTACCATCAATAGAAATCGGATTGCTTTGGTCTGAGCCAATTGACGCTAGATCATCTTCATCAACCGTAATGGCGTCGACGTCAGTAATAACCGGCTTATCGTCCACGATGGTAACAGGCAATACGATTTGGCTTGTGTCACCATCGAAGTCTGTAGCAATAACGCTAAAATCAAGGGTTAAGCTGTCGCTATTTGCCGCATGGTCAATTGGACCTTGCAGCTCAAAACTGTACGAGCCGTCGGTATTCAAAATTAATGTGAAAACTGCACTGCCATTTGCCGTTGCGCTGTAGGTGTAACTGCCATCTGCATTTTGCGTTTCGGCAATGGAAACGGTTTGACCTTGAGATTGCAGGCCATTTAAAGAATCAGCGTTTACATCCAACTGATACTGTACGACGCCATCAGAACCCTGAGTCGTCGTGAACTGACCTTCAACCAGCGTTGGCTGTGATTGGTCAGAGCCTACCGAACTTAAGTCATCCTCATCGACGGTAAGAGCAACAACGTCATTAATGGTTGGCACATCATCGGCAATGGTTACCGGTAGAACAAGTGAACTGGTGTCACCGTCAAAGTCCGTTGCGACAATAGTGAAGTCTAGAGTTAAGCTATCGCTACCCACAGCATGATCGATTGGACCTTCAAGGGTAAATGAATAAGAACCGTCAGGGTTCACTTGTAAGGTGAAGATAGCGTCCCCTTCTGCCGTTGCAGAATAGGTAAAGCTGCCATCTGAATTGGTTGTTTCCGTCAGAGAGATAGATCGCCCCTGCGATTCCAACCCATTGAGTGGATCAGTGCCGCTCTCTAATTGATAACTTACAACACGGTCTGAGCCCTGAGTAGTCGTGAAGCTACCTTGCGCGAACACAGAGTCGCTTTGATCGGAGCCAATGCTTGATAAATCGTCTTCATCGACGGCTAGCGCATCAACGCCATCAATCGAAGGAACGTCATCTTGAACTTGAATGACAATTTGCGCAGCTTCTGGTGTGTTCGAACCTTCGGTAATAGAGGAGCGGTCACCATCCGCATCTACCGCGTAAACTGGCAGTGAGAAAGTGAGCGAGTCATCGTTAGCACCCGTATGGTCAAGTTGTTCATACAAGTTGAATTGGTATTCGCCCAATGCAGGTGCATCAATCGCCACATCAAATACGGTAATACGCACACCATCCAGCTCGATGAAGCCTTCGTAAGTACGTACGCCGTTACTCTCGGACGCTAGTTCTAGTTGAACAACCTGCCCTTGAGATTGGAGTTCTCCACCAACATTGAACTCTGTAGGTTCCAACTCATAGTGATCAATGATGTCACTTCCGACCGCTGTCGTGATCGACCCAGTACCACTTGTTACTGCCGCGCCTTCCTGTGAACCTTGGTCAACCCCCGCCTCATCTAAAGACAAGCCCGTCACGTTCTCAATCACTGGGTTATCGCCATCGAGGATGGTCATCGTAAAGGTGTTGCTTGCCGTATCTTGGTCATAGTCGACGATTGTGGTTGGTAAAGAGAGCTCAATCGTATCTTCACCGTTTGTTTGTTCTAACGGCTTAAATTGCTCAAATTGGTAGGTACCATCAGTATTCAGACTGATGGTTAAGACGGTTTCATTCGAGCCAGCAATGGACAAGGTGATAGTACTGCCGTCTTCAGAGAGTACCGCTTCTGTCGCCTGATTATCACTCAGTAGGCCATCGAACTGACTAAGTCCTTCTTGATTAAACGTGACCGTTGCCAATTGATCACTACCAATATCAACAAAGGTGCCAGTAATTGGTGTAGAAGAAGATTCAACGTTTTCAAAAGTAACGTTTTGCGGCGCAGGATCATCGCCATCAATAACGGTTGTCGTAAAATCGATAGGCGCTTGAATGCTGTTACCACCAATATCTGCACCTGTAATATCAAAAGCAATATTGATTTGATCACCGACGATCGATACTTGGCCATCAGCAACAGACGCAACATGGTCAACGCCCTGGCTAATCGTGGTAACGACTTCTAACTCTAAATCACGGCCTAAAGATGTCGCTTCGATCTCGATACGAAGCACTTCGTTACCACCTTGAGTGCCGATAATGGCATTTTGCGCTTCGTCGTAAACAAACGCCACTGGCTGACCACCAGAGGTAATGTCACTATTTAACTCGGTTAACAAAGACTCTAATGAGGACGTTTCAGGTACAAATGAAGCAGTATCAAGTGCGAGATCCCCTGCTTCAACCAGCACACTAGAAGAAATGGTTTGCGGGTAGCTAGATAGAGAAATTGAGCCTTCTGTTACGCTAGATTGCAGTGACTGCCCACCATCAGCAAAAATCGTGACATTCAAACCGTCATCTTCGTCGCGATCATCTTCTCCGCTGCGAGTCGCAGACGTTTCAAAAAAAGTAGAAGCGAGTACTTCCGGGTTATTATATTCAACCGTCACGTAGCCAGCATTAGCCGAGCCTTCAGCACCTGCGCCAGCAGCTGTTGCTTCTAAAATAGCGGTAGGGTCAGCTCCGTCTAAAATAGCTTGCTGGATAGCGGCAATATCGTTGGCGTCGAAGTCAGCACTTCCAATAGCCGTTGGGTCAAAAGTCACTAAGCCATTAACTGGAGATTGTACCAATACTGGTTCTAACGGTTCAGAAGAAGGCACAGGAAGACAAGCAACACAATTTGCATCGACCAGATAAAGCTCATTATTTATCTGTACGTCGACAGAAGCATTATTTTCTGTGATAATAATCTCGCCAGGTCTTAACTCATCCCCCGCTTTTATGACCTTAACGTTTCCATCCAGGCCCAAAACCAAAACTTCACCTTTGACAGCATTTACAATCGCGCTCTGCGGTACCGTGTGCGTACTCATCTGACCTCCGCTAATGGCTTACGTTTCCCATTAACCTTTTTAGATAATTTCTTATTAATTTAGTGCGGCATACTGCACACCTTTATACGATTAAACTAAGTATTGAATCATTAAACAATCGATAAATACCCTACTACCAAGCAACATAAGTAAAACTTACTCGTAGTCACAGAAATGTGACACATGTGCTGACGCGTAGATATCGAATAATTATATGAAATTGATACCTTATTCTGATTAAGTGTAGTTGTTTTAAGAAAAGAAGAGAGATGAAATCATTCAGCTAAACGCCAGACTGCCGGTTGCGATCAATAATGGAAGAAAAGCAATGAGAATGTTGTATACACCGGAGCGTGATGACAGCTTAATCAATATCGGTGACGAAAAAAACGTAACGATTAAATATTGAACAACATAAATTGCAGGACAAAATGCAACGATAAAAAAGTGGCTTACGATATGAATCCCCGCACACCACGAGTTCGGTTTTGTTCTGATATACAGCAAAAAAAACACGAGCAAGCTAATAATAAAATACATAAACACAGCACTTGAAAATAATTATCATTTTCAATGATATGTAAATATTCCCTTACTTTCAATGGTGTTTGAGCTATTAATGTCATCGTTATTATCAATCAACACAATAAGTAAAATTATCAGCAATTCCAGTCCTAAACGTTTGCGTAATCGCTAACCTTCTCTTAACCTTGATTTGAGGCTTTTATCACGGTTTTTCCATTGATATAGTGCGTCCATACAACAAAAAAAGACCATTCGAGGCATGGAGCTTCCTCATTAATCTCAAGATGAGAAGAATTGGTACCGACAAAATTCGGCAGATTTTAAGAGGGTCAAAAAATGGACATGAATATGGTTGAGATTTTAGGTTATGCAGCGTCAATCATGGTCGCTATTTCGCTAACTATGAAAGATATTGTTAAGCTTCGTATCCTTAACTTTATTGGTTGTGCGCTATTTACCGCTTACGGACTAATGATTGATTCTTGGCCTGTAGTACTAACTAACGGTTTTATTGCTTGCGTTAACATCTACTTCCTAGCAAAAATGCAGCAGGAAAAAAAAAGCCTAGAGCCTGAGAAAGCGCAATAGCATTCAAACAATAAAAGCCCGCAAATCATAAGATTGCGGGCTTTTGCTTTTAACATTCCCTTTCTATCACAGCATCCTTAAACGAGCGCTAACGAACCCAGCTAAGTGCTAGTGTTTCTCGACGAGAAAACATGTCCACATGCGATGAAATGATCGCCTTAACCGTATTCAGTTTCTCTTCTGAATCCGCCTCACAGGTTATAGTTAAGCTAGATACACAAAGGTTAAACTCAGCTTTTCCCGTCGGAAATGTCACCAAACCGCTATTTTCATTCCAAGTAGCAGGAACTTTTCGTCCAAAATGCCGACAAAGCGTCACTAAGTATTTGTCAGCGTGTTCGCTATCTATTCGGGTGCTTTCTTTAATCATGAACTTACTCGTTACTTTGAAACGTCCTATGAAGAACCTTGTTAGAATTGATAAGCTGCAGAGAGCTTGAAGTTGCGACCCGGCTCGTAGTCATCAAGCGTGAAGCCACGTGCAGTACCAGAACGAGACGCGTGAGAGCTGTACAACTCGTCAAATACATTATCAATACCAAAGGTCACCGACAGTCCATCAATATCAGACGGCACCCATTGAGCGTATAGATTATGTACATCATAACTTGCTTTCTTTGGCTGACCATCAAAGACGTTGTCTTCCTCTAGAACAAACATTGAGTTCCACCCGAAGATCGTTTCTAAAGCGTCTGACTGGTAATCCAAAGTTAGAGCAATGCTATCACCCATATCAATGCTACGCCCATTGCCCCCAGCAACAGGACCACCAGTATTCTTGTTTTTGGTGTCCGACTTAGAGTAAGAAAGTTTGCTGTTAAACTTGTCGTAACCATAAGAAGCACTTGCTTCAAAGCCTTTAATCTCAACATCACCTAAGTTGTAAATCAGGTAAGTTTGAGTCGCGTTTTGATACTGGTCTGCAATGTAATCATCAATTTCCGTTTGGAATACCGTAATATTCGCCCCAAAGAAATGCTTATCAAAGGTTTTATCAAAACGAACACCACCCTGCGTGTTCAATCCCGTTTCTGGCTTTAGCCCATCCTCTAAAAATGCAACGTCTTGGTAAGCAATAAAGGTTTCCATTAGCTCTGGACCTTTAAATAGAGAACGTGCACTCGCAAACAACGTCCAATCTTGAGTCACCGCCCACTCTGCTGCTAGAGCCCAAGTCACATCATCATAATTACTGGTTCCTGTCTCAGCTTTGCGTTTGTAATCATCAAAGCGCATACCTGCGGTAATAAAGAAGGCATCAGAGAAGAAGAACTGATCTTCTACAAACAGTGCGGTTGAAATCGCCGATTCGTCCATAAACTTACGACTACCGTAGTAACTCGAAGACGTTTTATCCATGTAGTCGAAGCCATAAGTGACTCGATTATCAAACTCACCTAACATAACATCTGACTGGAATTTGCCATTCAAACCAAAGTTTTGGTTTTTGGCGGTGTTCTTTGATAAACGGTTCGAGGGCCAACGAGGGGCCATCACCGTTTCGTCACGTTTAATTTCTGTCTCGGTATTATAAAGAGTGACGTTTCCTTGGTGTTGTTCGCCTCGCAACTCGTAACTCAAGGTAACGGTATCGCGGTCATAATCCGTAGGGATAAGTAACTTGCTCGACAGGCTATTATTTGCACTACCAGACATATCAGGACGCGGACTGTAATCTCCACTGTCTCGGTACATGTCATAAGAGAGCTCAAAACGATGGATGTCATTTAGTTCATACCCCAGCTTAGCCAGAATGTTGTAAACATCACCTGCAGCACCATAGGTTTTATTGCCATCACCATCTTCAAAATCATCACGCGTAACGTAATGGCCATAGACCATCGCATCAATGTTTTCGGACAAAAGTCCGTACAGTGTCAACGAACCTTGCTGGTTGTCGTTAGATGCATAGCCGCCATAAACACGCGCACCAAACTTTTCATCGTAACGAAGTAAGTCACGAGCGTCTTTCGTTTCAAAGTAAACCGAACCGCCTAACCCGTTTTGAGTCACAGAGTTATTACCTACCTGAATGTCCGCAGATTTGAGAATGTCAGGGTTCAGCGTCAAGTTACCAATATGATGGAACATGCTCGCATGCTGAGAAGCACCGTCAAGACGAATGTCCAAATCGGTTTCGCTCAAACCACGAATCGTAATACGTTGATTCACAGAGTGTGTTCCACCAACATCTACACCGGGAATATCGCGCAGTAAATCAGACATATGATCCGCTTGCTTCAGTGACATGTCGTCCGCAAACATCGACTCAGTGTTGCTGGAAACTTTCGTTCCCCATACAACGACCTCTTCAAAATGTGACTCAGTATCTTGAGCTAAAACAGGGGTTGATAGCGCCATTCCCACTGCAAGGCAAAGGCTTGAAAGCTTGATAGGTGAACAAGCAGGGCTTTCCATAACTTCATTCCTAAATATTAATGATAATAATTCTCAGGTATAATAAGCATGAGTTTTATAAATACAAAGGCGATTTGGTTATGCGAAATCGCACAAGTGTTATGAGGAAGTGTCAAATGCAGGAAGTCACAACAAAACGAACTAAAATTGCCAAGATAGCTTTAACCCAAAGACTAGAGGCGACAGAGAAACAATGGATTGTCACGCAAGGCCAACCTTGTCAAACTCAACTGGCCGAAGGTAAGTTCCTATCATATCAGTACAATGATCAAATTTTTGTTCATGGTGGGCGTTGTCTAGAACTTATTGATTCGAATATTGTTTCTACTGCACACGCCTCACTGCTGGTCACTATTCTTTTAGAAGGTAGACTCTCGTTTGGCTACGACGGTTTGCAATTTGATTTAGACGCGAGCGACGGCCCTAAGGGTGTAGTGGTGAACTTACTCAAACCTGCAAATTTTCGTCGTTCACTGCTCAAAGATAACCTCATTAATAAGATCAACATATTGGTTAAGCCCCAATGGCTAGAGGCCCGCCTTGAGCAAAATTGTAGCCATCGAGCCTTTTTTAACTCTCATCAGGCGTTTCAACAGTTGGAGCTTAACCAGACGCTATGCGAACTGGCTGAAACGTTAACAAATAGAGAAACACCGCAAGAGTTCCAAGAGAAGCTAGAGGTCGAAAGCTTGATCTATCAAATATTACATCAAGCCACCAAGCAAATTCCTAAGAATTTCAGTGCTAAAAACAGCAGTATTGAACGACACATTGATGGTCGGATTGAGGATATTGTCAGCTATATTGAAACTCACCTTGATCAAGAACTACGCTTAGAAAAGTTGGCGAGCCAGTTCTCAATGAGTGTTTCAAACCTGCAGCGCCGATTTAAACAATCACTTAATATGACCATAAACGGCTACATTCGTTTTCGACGTCTTGAGATTGCTAGGCAACATTTAGAACGTGGCTTAGTGACGATAACAGAAGCCGCCTATGAAGCCGGATACCACCACCCTTCTAACTTCACTTATGCCTTTAAAAAGGCATTTGGTGTGCCACCACATGAAGTGATTAAAGAGTAAGGGGACTCTAGGTAACTAACTGTTATTTAGGAGTGTCTTATCCACAACATCGGTATATACTCGCCTTAAACGTTATGGAGGTTAAACATGAATATTGGTGCTGTCGCGAAGCTCACAGGGCTTTCATCTAAGTCGATTCGATTATATGAAGACAAAGGGATCATATCTCCACCAGCGCGTAGCGACTCTGGCTATCGCGAATATTCAGATAATCATATTCAAGAGCTTAACTTGGTATCACGCGCAAAAAGCGCAGGCTTTTCATTGCAAGAATGCAAAGAGTTCGTACAACTTGCTCATAACCCCAACCGCAAAAGTAGCGAAGTAAAAGCAAGAACCATGGACAAACTGAGAGAGGTTGAAGAAAAAATTGCACACCTCATGGAGATCAAAACACAACTTGAAGGTTGGGTTTCTTCTTGTCCTGGAGATGCAGAGAGCCGATGCCCAATCATAGACGAGCTCACCAAGTAAGCCCGCCTATCTATTGATCTCGTTAAAAACGAACTAGTTCGCTTAATGATAAGTACACATGCGCTTACCGTTTAACTCTATGATGTTAAATGGCGTTTCATAGATGTCCTCTAGCGTAGATGCTTGAATAACCTCTTCAACCGCACCACTCGCCACAACTTTACCTTTCTTAAGCGCCAATATGACATCTGAGTAACACGCCGCGAAATTAATATCATGAATCACGACCACCATGGCTTTATTCATGTCATGGGCTAACTGCTGCACAACTTTCATGATCTGAAGAGAGTGTTTGATATCTAAGTTATTAAGAGGCTCATCAAGAAAGACATAGTCTGTATCTTGTGCAATCACCATAGCAATAAATGCAAGCTGTCGCTGACCACCACTTAATTCATCCAAGTATTTGTCTTGAATATCTTGCAAATCTAAGTAGTCGATCGCTTGTTCTATGACCTCATGATCTTCTTTAGTCAGATTTCCTTTAGAGTATGGGAAACGACCAAAAGAGACTAACTCTTTTACGGTAAACCGCATTGTAATCGAGTTAGCTTGGCGAAGTACTGCCAGTTTTTTCGCTAGCTCTTTTGTGTCCCATTCCGCGATTTCCTTGCAATCAATGATAACACTACCGCCATCTCGCTCCGTTAAGCGCGAGGCCATAGATAACAGCGTGCTCTTTCCCGCGCCATTTGGACCGATAATCGATGTTACCTTGCCCTTTTCAAACTGAGTATTGGCCTCGTCTACGACTTTGTTTGAACCGAAAGCCTTCGTTAATTTGTCTATTACTATCATATTTATACAACTTTGTTTTTCAGCAGCAGGTATAAGAAATACGCACCGCCGATAAAGTTAATTACGACACTCAACGTCGTCTCAAAACTGAACACGTTTTCGATTATCCATTGCCCAGCAAGTAGTGAACTGATGGATAGAAACGAACATCCGACCAATAGCGTTTTATGTTGGTAACTTCGGAACATTTCTCGGCTTAAGTTGGTCACTAGTAAACCAAAGAACATGATTGGCCCTACCAAAGCCGTAGAAATAGCAATCAAAACCGCCGAGATAATAAACACATTTCTCGTCACTTTAGGTACATCAACACCCAAGCTTTTCGCATTGTCTTGGTCGAGCCAAAACACATCTAAAGTGCGATGCATCCTAAACAACAACCAACATGCAAACATCAAAGCCGGAGCACTAAAGTAAACCAAGTTCACTTTGACATTATTGAAACTGGCGTACAGTTTCGACTGAACAATTGCATATGTGTTTGGGTCCATCAGCAAAGAAAAGAATGACGCCGCATTGGAAAATAGCTGACCAAAGATCAAGCCGACCAATAGCAACGTAATCAAGTTCTTGCTGCCTTTTGAAAAGTAAAACCCAAACAGCAGTAGCGAAAACGACACCATTACAATTACTGCAATCGCGAAATTGACGTACAAGTTAAGAACTAAGGTACTCAACCCACCAAAAATCAACACGATCAAAATTTGGGTTAACACATACAGCGCATCAAAACCCATGATACTTGGCGTTAAAATTCGGTTGTGCGTAATGGTTTGAAATACAAGTGAAGACTGAGCAATGGCCACACCCGCTAGCACTATCGCCAATACTTTAGGAACTCTACGAGACAAAAAATATTGGTAGTTGTCAGCCGTTAGCCCAATACCAATAAACAGACACGCGAAAAGAATCGCAATGCCACCTAGCAGCAGGATTTTCGTTGAATCACGCATGTTGCTTACCTCGCAACAACATAGCGATGAATACCACGCCACCCAATATGCTGATCACGATAGAGATTGGCATTTCATGAGGGAAAATAATTAAACGACTCACCAAATCGCAACACAACACTAAAATGGCCCCATACATGGCCGTAAGCGGAATGTTCTTTTTGAGGTTATCGCCATAAAAGTGACTCACGAGATTCGGCACAATCAGCCCTAGGAATGGCAACTGGCCAACAATCATCACGACACTTGCTGACATGATGGACACCAATAGCACGCCAATCGTCACAACCTGCTGATAATTCAAACCCAAGTTAATCGCGAAATCTTTTCCGATACCTACGGCAGAGATCCTTGCGGCAAAAAGATAGCTGAGGATAACCATTGGTACCGCGATGTACAGCAGTTCAAAATCACCACGCAAGATGTTGGCGAAGTTTGCGACTGTCCAAGCATTCAGACTTTGAAGTGCATCATATTTGTAAGCGATAAACGTAGTCATGGATTGGATGACATTGCCGAAAATAATCCCGACAAGTGGCACAAAAACCACGCTCTTAAATTGAATGCGCTGAATAAAGAAAACAAACGCCAGCGTCCCAAATACCGAGATGCCGAACACGAGCCAAAGGTGATTATCATTACCAAAGAAAACCACGCTCAGTACATAGCCCAGCATGGCACATTCGATCGTACCAGTTGTAGAAGGTGCCGCAAATCGGTTCTGGCTGATTTGCTGCATGACAAGACCTGCAATACTCAAGCCAGCACCAGCAAGCAATATGGCAAATAAACGTGGTATACGGCTGGTAAAGAAAAGTTCTAATGCTTTCTCATCACCTGAAAAGAGTTGTTGGGGCGTCATGTTTGCCACCCCAACAAATAACGAAACCGTGCTTAAAACCACAAGGGTTAGCAATAACTTCTTCAAAGTTAACCTCTGCTATCTTGGATTACAGTTCAACGGTTTGCTTTATCTCACTGACCATTTTTTCTGTTGCTGTCACACCAGACATCGATAAGTACCACGCGTCCACATCTAAATAAGTGATTTTATGATTTTTATATGCTGCGGTCGCTTTGACTAAGTCGTTATCCATGGATTTACGAATATCGTTATCCGGCGTACCTGTCAGAGAATTTCGGTCAACCACGAGAATATTTTTCGGGTTAGCTTCACGAATAAACTCATAAGAAATGACATCTCCGTGAGTGCCCGTTTTCACGTGCTCAACCGTTTCCAAGAAGCCAAAGTCGTTATAAATGACGCCAAATCGCGACTGGGCACCAAACGCGCTGATGTTGTCACCCATGCTCAAAATCGTTAATGCATCATTTTTGTTCGATTGGTTGTAGTCACGGATTGCTTTGAATTGAGCATCTAGCGCTTCAATTTTCTGCTCTACTTTTTCTTCGATATTAAAGATCTTACCAATATTGCGCCATTGCGCTTGCGTGCCTTCCCAATAGCCTTGGTTCTCTTTCGCCGCAAAAACAACTGTAGGGGCAATTTCACTCAGCTCTTCATATTTCGCAGACGCTCGCGGACCAACCAAAATCAAATCCGGTTTTTGCATGTAGATGGTTTCAAAATCAGGTTCAAACAAACTACCCGCAGAGGTGTAGTTATCTTTGCTGTATTTTGAAAGGTAACTAGGAAGATTAGAAGAGTTAGATACTGCAACAGGATCGATACCAAAGTTGTCCAACGCATCTAGCGGGCCAAAGCCAATCACAACCACACGCTCTGGGGATTGTTCTAGCTCTGTTTGACCCATGTAGTGGTCAATCACAACTTTAGCAGCGAAAGAAGGAGAAACAGTAAATAACGACAGCATAGCCGCACCAACGAATTTTTTCATTTTGTTAAGCCTTAATGAGATCTATTATCATACGCGTTCGCAATATAACGCTACTCTTTAATGCATTCAACAAAATTTAAGGTACTTTACATTAGTTACGTTTACTCAAGACTTAGATATATCAAAGACTTATAAAACCCATCAGTTCCAATACCTGGGCGTATCATTCATGCGCTTCAATAAACGCTTTGAGTGCCAGCTCATCAATAATCTCCAAACCGTTGTCCGTTTTTGTAATCAATCCCTTTTCAATCAAGTCCTTAACTGCACGTCGATAGACTCGGCCTGAGGTACCAAACCGCTCAGCCTCTTGGTTCACTTTATCAAAACCACCAAGCAACTTATCCGTCTGATTACGGACGAGAAGATCATAGGCAATGTTGTAAGTAATGGGATGCAACAAACGATTAGTGTAGATATCCATGGAGTCTTGATAATCCTCAGCCAATGCTGAAGCGAAGAACACCATCATTTGGGGATGATTTTGCAGTGCTTCGGTTAGTTTTTGGATACAGATAACATCAACCTGCATATGTTCATCTGCTATCACATTCCATTGACAAGGAGTCTGAGTGAAGAACTCCATTTCACCATAAATATGATAGTCGCAGTTAGCTTCCCCTAATTGAAAACGTCGTCCATTTGCGGCCAATATGTTCATCGAGACTCGACCTACTGGCACAACATACAAGTACTGAAGTTGCTCACCTTGGCGGAGAATTGCTTCCCCAGCATCAAAGTAACGCGAATTTATTTGGCATTGATAAATCAAATCGCGAAAGGTGGCACTCTTTTCTTCAAGGTATGTTTTGAAGCGACCAGTCGGATAAGGGCTGATTTTCATTTTCTGCTCTCTCAGAAAAAGTTACGGACAACTATTTAAGGTGGATTGTACCCCGTAACTCCAAATAAAAAAGCGACAGTGAGCTGTCGCTTTACATCTATTCTGTTTATGTGACTTACTGAGATAGAGACTGGCTAACGCTGAGCAACCAAGGCTTCTAATGCCGTAATCGCGGCACTCTTCTCACCTTGCATCATTACTTTGGCTTCATCAACGTACTGACCAACACCTTCTTTCACATCTTGTTGATACAGCACCACGTTGTTTAATATCGAAGCCACATGAAGGCCTCGTAGTCGACCGACCGTAAACAGCGCAGAGGTTTCCATATCGGCACCTAAGATGCCTTTCTTGTTCCAATGTTGGCATATTGCATCTTCGTCATCGGTATAGAAACTGTCGTGAGAACGCACCACACCAAAATGATAATGCACTTTTTGCATCGACAAGTAACGCTCAACTTCCTTTAACAGTGAAAAGCTTGCGTAGGCTGGATAAGACGAATCGACATACGCTTTAGAGCCGCCCTCATCTCTTACCGCGCCTTCGGCAATGATCAACTCGCCAAGGTGAATGCCTGATTGCATTGCCCCCGCCGATCCAACACGTACCACATGAGTCACACCGCACTGTTTTAGCTCTTCCACTGCGATGATCATCGATGGCGCACCTATACCTGTACTACACACTGAAACAGGCTTGCCTTTGTAGTTGCCGGTAAACACACGGTACTCGCGGTTTTCCGACACCATTTCTGCATCATCAAATAATGCCGCGATACGATTCGCTCGATCTGGCTCGCCGCATACAATAACGAGGGGAGCGATTTGTGTTTCATCCACTCCGATATGAGGTTGTTTGGCCATTTTTCGTTCCTTACGCAGCAGCGTGCGCTAAGGTTTTATCGCCATTGCGCTTAGCGCTACGAGCCCACTCACGCGTGCCATTGGCAGCGATGAACATAAGAATCGCGTACTGAACAGACATTGCGTAAACACCTTGCGTCGCGTAGATACCCACACTGATAATATTAATCACGACCCATAGAATCCAGTTTTCGACGTATTTACGTGTCATCAGAATTTGTGCAACAACAGAAAGTACTGTCATGGTCGCATCCCAGAACGGAAACGCGTCAGGTTCAAGCACCGGTTCAGCCAAGCCAGCACCAAAGAGATTCAAGCTATCAACAGCAATGTTTGCTAGCGCAAAGAAAAATGGGTCGATATAGATCGTTAATAATGCGATACATGCAACGCTAATAGAGGCAGTAGTAATAAGTTTCTGTTTATTTAACCAGCGAACTTCCAGCGTTTCACCTTGTGCGTTTGGACGGGTCCACGCATACCAGCCGTAAATGTTCGCACAGAAGAAAAACAATTGAAGAAGCAATAATCCGTATAACTGAATTTGAAAAAAGATAACGGCAAAAAGCGTGACATTCAGCAAACCGAATAAGTAGTTGATGGTTTTTTCTTGGCTGGCAAACCAAATGCAAAGCAGTCCAAAAACGGTACCGAAAGCTTCGATCCAACTCATTGCGTAGCCGTCGCCGATCGGAATGTTAAAGAGAGTATTATTAATATCGAGTAAGGCAAAGAGGTCCATAACATGTCCTTTATTATTTTGTTTGGAATACGCCTATATTAGAACGTGATATCCAACAAAAAGGAGGACATTTGTCCTCCTCTTGATGCACTCGATCATAAATCAGATTCATTACTTACTTGAAAGTACCTATTTATCTCAATTATTCATTCCAAATGAACTAGGACTCGTGTCCTAGGTAGCGCTTTTTGAACGTCGATGCTGACGCGAACAGTAAAGTCGAAGCAAATGTAAACACCACGCCAGCCAAGTATACATACTCTTCATTCGCAAGTAGTTCATAAACACTCACGACAAACACCGTTAATACTAGTGAAATATTGAAACGGTGAAACCACGGCCTCTTTACTGAATACTGTGCATATCTCTTAACTAACATAAAGATTTTCCATTCATCTCAATAATTTATAAATCTAATTATAGGCTTTATTAATAATAAGCTTTTTAAGCACTATCGACACGAAATCTTTCGAGTTACTCGCAAAAAATCACACTTTTCAAATGTTGAGTTAATAAATTCGAACATCTGTTTTGCATGCTTATTTATTTTTTAGCCCATTTTTTATAAATTATATGCACTAAATTTGTTAACCATGCGTTTGTTTTTAATTAAGAGAAATTCGTCACACTGTTGCGTACAACCAATGTTGGTTCCAGTTGAACGACTTGAGCGTCGTTAGATTTGTCGTCCAGTCTTCGTACAAGAGTCTCAACGGCAGCCTGCCCCAAACGGTACTTAGGCTGATGAATGGTAGTTAGCGATGGCGACATAAATTTCGCGATATGGATGTCATCGTAACCAATAATGGACAGGTCGTCCGGCACTTTAATATCGAGCTCATTTGCGGCGTTAATCACCCCCATCGCCATCATATCGTTAGAGACGAAAATCGAGCTAGGTAATGCGCCACGCTGAGCCATTTTTTTGAACGCTTGATACCCACCCTCACACTCGAAGTCCGATTCAATGATCCAATTGGCATTAAATTCCAAGCCCGCTTCGTTCATTGCTCGCTTATAACCTTCGTATCGCATTTGCGCTTGGTGTTTAATCAAAGGGCCAGTGATGCACCCAATTTCGGTATGGCCGCAATCAATTAAGTATTTCGCCGCTAAGTAACCGCCACGAAGTGAGTTGTCTTGGATTTTATCGCTTGTAAATAGCATCGGCCCCCAGTCCATTACCACTACTGGGATATCTGGGTAACGCTCAAATACATCGATACGCTCTCCTTCTAGCGACGAACACATCAAAATCAAACCATCGACACGCTTTTGCAATAGCGTATTAATGGATTGACGCATACGTTCGTTATCACCCTCGGTGTTACATAAAATGAGGCTGTAGCCTTTTTGGTAGCAGCTGCGCTCTACGCCTTTTACGACTTCGCCAAAGAATGGGTTGGTTGAGGTTGTCACGAGCATACCAATGGTTTTGGTACGATTGACTTTGAGGCTACGCGCCAACGCAGAGGGCGCGTAGTAGTTAAGCTCTTTTGCGGCATTGTTAACGCGTTCAGAGATCTCTTCGCTCACAAAACGCGTCTTGTTAATAACATGGCTCACTGTTGAAGTGGAAACCCCTGCCAGTTTTGCGATGTCTTTCATCGTCGCCATGTTACTACTCCTATTTTAATGAGGCGTTGTGCGCCTTATTGTTCAGCGAGAAACGCGTCCACCTCTTCGCGGGTTGGAATCGACGTTTGCGCGCCAAAGCGGGTCACAGAAATTGCAGCCGCCGCATGTGCAAACTTAATCGCTGATTCTAAAGGTAAATCTTCTAGGAGACCAGTGACGAATGCCCCATTAAATGTATCGCCCGCAGCGGTAGTATCCGTCGCTTCAACGCGGAAACCCGAGATGATTTCGCCTCGACCGTTTTGGCTTAACCAAACGCCTTTTGCACCGAGTGTGATCATGACAATTTCTATACCTTTACCATGTAGCACATTCGCCGCTTCTTGCGCGCTTTCGTTGTCTGTTACAGTAATACCTGTCAGAACTTCAGCTTCCGTTTCATTTGGTGTAATCACGTCAATGCAAGACAGTAATTCATCTGACAGTTCGCGAGCTGGCGCAGGATTCAAAATGACATTGGTTTTGGCATCTTTCGCTACACGCGCAGCTTTCTCAATGCCGCACATCGGCGTTTCCAATTGCATTAGCAAGTAATCTGCTTGGCGAATGCGCTCTAAATCTGGCTCAATCGCTTCTGCTGTCAGTTTGGCGTTCGCTTCAGCTGAAATGCAAATGCTGTTCTCACCACTGTCCGACACTTGAATCATCGCGATACCTGTCGGGCAATTTGGCTGCATCTTCACACCAGTGATATCGATGCCGTCCATTTTGAAGTTTTCGCGAATGTTAATGCCGAATGAGTCGTCGCCCACACAAGCGATAAAACCGATGTCTGCATTTAATCGCGCCGCCGCGACGGCTTGGTTGGCACCTTTGCCACCTGGGATAACTTGATAGTTGCGACCATGCAGCGTCTCGCCTGGGCGAGGGAAAGAAGGCACTTGAAGAACATGGTCAGCGTTTACACTACCTAACACCACTAACTTATTCATACGGTTATCCTCGGTTCTGAATGAACCCTTTTTAAAAACTGTTTAGGAAAATACATTAGATGACTTTAACTTCTCTTCCTGACGAAGGAGTCTCGATAAAAAACCAAAGGCATCTATACCCCACACTTTGCAGTATTTTGGGTAAGTTTGCCCTCACCTCCTAAACGACAGATATAAACGGAGGAGAGAGCAAAAATTAGGATGATTTATTGGAACTTGAAACTTACTTAGTGACTACTTTTAGTGGTACTGGGATGTACTCTTCTACTTCTTCACCTTTCAAAACTTTGTCAGCCGTTTCAACACCTAAAGCACCGATAAGGTCTGGTTGCTGAGCAATAGTTGCCGCTAGTTTGCCACGGTTAACTGCTGCAATGCCGTCTTCCGTACCATCAAAACCAACGATAACGACATCTTTGCCAGAAGCTTGAACTGCGCGAAGTGCACCTAGCGCCATTTCATCATTCTGTGCAAATACCGCTTGTACATCCGGGTTAGCCGCTAGCAGGTTTTCCATTACGTTTAGACCTTTTGTGCGGTCAAAGTCAGCTGGTTGGCTAGCAAGAAGATCCATATCGCTGCCCTTCACGGCATTCATAAAGCCTTCACCGCGCTCACGCGCTGCCGATGTGCCCGCAATACCTTCAAGTTGAATGACTTTTGCTTTTTCGCCGACTTTTTCCATGATGTAGTGGCCTGCCATTTCACCACCAATTACGTTGTCCGACGCGATGTGACTCACAACTTCACCACGGCTTGCACCACGGTCTAATGTCAACACAGGGATCTTAGAACGGTTCGCCATACGAATTGCATTAGACACTGCATCAGAATCCGTTGGGTTGATAAGAATTGCTTTTACGCCGCGAATACTTAAATCCTCGATGTTCGACAGTTCTTTACTCGGGTCATTTTGCGAGTCCAGTACAATTAAGTCGTACCCCAATTCTTTCGCTTTTGCTTCCGCACCGTCTTTCATCGTTACGAAGAACGGGTTGTTTAGCGTCGAAACCACAATCGCCATGGTATCTTGAGCTTGCGCCGCTACCGATACGGTTGAAGAAAGAAGTGCAGCAGAGATAAGAGTTGCAAGTTTTTTCATCGTTCTAGTCCTTTGTGTAGGGTGAGCCAGTACACGTCCCCTGACTCGGTTTGTATTCACTGTTATATATACAGATTGTTATGAATTACTTGTTTTTGTTGTCTACCAATACCGCAAGCAAGATAACCACTGCTTTTGCAATCATTTGGTAGTAAGAAGAAACATCAAGTAGGTTAAGTGCATTGTTCAAGAAACCGATGATCAGCGCACCAATCAAGGTACCCATGATACGGCCTTTACCGCCCATCAAGCTGGTACCGCCAAGAACAACCGCTGCGATAGCGTCTAGCTCGTAGCCCATACCTGCTGTTGGCTGCGCCGAAGAAAGACGAGACGTTACAATAATACCTGCAAGCGCTGCTAACATACCGCAGATGGCGTAGACACCAATCTTCACTCGGTCTACATTGATACCTGATAGGCGAGTCGCAGACTCATTGCCGCCTAGTGCGTAAACATAGCGACCAAAGCGCGTGTGGTTAAGTAAATACCAAGCCGCAGCGAACACAACCACCATTAACCAAACAGGAACTGGAATGCCTAGCGCGTAGCCAGTACCAAACCATGCGAACGCATCCGCGGTGTCAGTAAAGCCTGTCGAGATTGGTCGACCTTCGGTGTACACCATGGTCACACCACGTAGTAACGTCATGGTAACCAGCGTAGCGATAAATGCCTGCACCTTACCCTTCGCAATAATGATACCGCTGATCGCACCTAACGCTGCACCTGCGACTAAAGCAGTTGGAACCGCCACCAGCACCGGAACCTCAAGCGCAATCATGCTTGCCGCAAAGGCACCACACAATGCCAATACCGAACCAACACTTAAGTCGATGCCTGCTGTTAAAATAACTAATGTCATACCCACTGCGATAATGGCATTCACGGAGGTTTGACGAAGAATGTTGAGAATGTTGTCGACCGTAAAAAAGTTCGGGTTCAAAAATGACACAACAACGATCAGAAAGATCAAAGCTATCAGTGATTTTTGCTCAATCAGCCACTCTTTTGTGAACAACTTCTTGTTGCCAGTTTCGGTTGGTTTGCTCATGGTATTCGTACTCATGCTGCTTCCTCATTGATCTCTTTGCCTACGGCACAGGCGAGTAATTTTTCTTGATCGGCGTCTTTCGCATCAAATTCGCCAGTGATACGACCTTCATGCATCACTAAAATACGGTCGCTCATGCCGAGCACTTCAGGCATCTCGGAAGAAACCAAGATGATGCTCATGCCTTCGGCCTTAAACTTGTTGATGAGCTGATAAATCTCTTTTTTTGCTCCGACATCAACACCACGTGTCGGCTCATCCAGAATCAGAACTTTAGGCTTCGTCATTAACCCTTTCGCTATCGCAACTTTTTGCTGGTTACCACCAGATAAGTTGCCGATGATTTGATCTCGCGTTGGGGTTTTAATGTTGAATAACTTAATAAAATCTTCCACAGCAATCACTTCGTCGCTGTGTTGAATCTGGAAGCCTTTGGTCAGCTGGTTTAGCGAACAAAGTGACATGTTCTCCTTAACCGAAAGACCTAAAACCAAACCATCGCCTTTGCGATCTTCAGAGATGTAAGCGATACCATTTGCCAAACCATCTTGCGGGCTAACCGGGTTAATAGTTTTGTTATCAAGATTGATAACACCATGCTCACTAGGTAATGCGCCGTAAATGACTTTCATGAGTTCAGTGCGGCCTGCGCCCATCAAGCCAGAAATTCCAAGAATCTCACCACGCTTGAGAGTAAAGCTCACATCCTGAACGCCAGACCCAGTCAAACCAATGACTTCAAGACAAGTTTCGCCATGTTGGACATCAATACGTGGATATTGCTCTTCTAATTTTCGGCCAACCATCATTTCAATTAGGCCATCTTCATCAGTGTCGGACACCTTGCACTCACCGATAAACTTACCATCACGAAGCACGGTAATGTCGTCACAGATTTCAAAGATTTCTTTAAGACGATGCGAAATGTATACGATGCCGCATCCTTGCTCGCGGAGCTCATTAATCACTTTAAACAGTGATTCCGTTTCGGTATCGGTCAATGCGTCCGTTGGCTCATCCATAATGATGACTTTCGACTCAAACGAAAGTGCCTTTGCAATTTCCACCATTTGTTGTTCACCAAGGCTTAAATCGCCAAGCAATGTTTTTGATGAATGCTTTACATTGAGGCGTTTTAAAAGCTTGTCAGCTTCGTCATACATTTTGCTCCACTGGATACGCCCTAAGGATCCAGTGAACTCTCGTCCCAAGTAAATATTTTCGGCAATCGTCAGTTCAGGAATCAGGTTCAGCTCTTGGTGAATAATGCTAATACCAGCTTCCTGTGAATCGCGTGGACCTTTAAAGGCCGCCGGCTGACCTTGATATTGAATGCTCCCCGCATCCATGTGGTAAATGCCTGTCAACACCTTCATTAACGTTGACTTGCCTGCTCCATTTTCACCCATCAGCGCCATAACACGGCCTGGATAAACATTCAGGCTTGCTTTGTCGAGTGCTTTTACGCCCGGAAACGCCTTCTCAATTTCGCTTAGTTGTAGAATGGCTTGAGTCATAATCTGTCCTCAATATCTCTGGCTTAAAAAACCACGCCCGCTTGGAAAATAACGTTCGCATATGGCGAGCATTCGCCCGTTCTTACGATAGCGCGACTTTGGGCCGTGCGTGCTTTAAACGCTTCATGTGACACGTAGCTCACCTCAATAGATTTGCCCGTTTCTTCACTCTCTTTGCTCAGTTCGTTGAGCAACGCTTCATGCAAAACTGGGCTTGCATCAGAGAACTCTTCCGCAATGATGACCCCTTCGATTTGGGACTCAGATAGAATTACGCGAACAGTATCAAGAAAACTTGGTACCCCATGCGTTAGCGCCAAATCGATTCGCTGAACATGCTCTGGGATTGGTAGACCAGCATCACATATAGTGATCTCGTCGGTGTGGCCTAGCGTCGCCACCAAGTAAGAAATATCTGAGTTAATTAGGGTACTTTTTTTCATCTCATCGACCTTTCGGTTACACGTTCATACAACCATGAGCGCCTGTTTTAAAGTGTTTTGTTATTAACAGAAAACTCATCGAAACGTTTCGATGAAATAATAATTCGTCATCGCAATTTGACCAGTGTGAGATCGATAAGGTGTGAGAATGATCTGTAATTCAATTGTCATTGAATAGGAAAAGTGCACTTGAGTCACACTTTATCATCGAAACGTTTCGATGACAGTATTTCCCTGTCATTACAGTTAGGTTTTATACAGGGAGGGAAGAAAAGAGACGTCCAACTACTGAGAAAACCTCTAGTTAATAAGCTCGAAACCTTTCACGTCATCACAATTCTTAGATAGCTGCCTGATTTTGGAGAACGCTCACCTTACAATCTGGTTACAATTTGCCAAAACACATCATCCGTTCAGTACCTTACCTGGTACGCGACGTTTGTAGGGACACAAACGGAAACTAAGAACCATAATGAAGTTAAGCAATAGAGTCATTTTGCTTGTCGCGCCAGTGATCTTATTAAGCGCGTTAGTATCTAGCTATATTATTTATAGCATTCAAAAAGTGACGCTCATCAAGCGGGAAGACAGCTATATTCAGTTGCAGATGGAAAAGCTCGCCGGGCAGTTTCGACAAGCGAATATTTTTCTTAATAGCTATGCCTATACGCTCAGTAAAAGTGATGTATTACAAGACTATTTGGTAAATCATAACAACCCCTATCGTGAACGAGTCTTGTTTAACCGATTAGACGAGACCGCTGAAGTATTGAGCCATGGTTACAAAGGCGATGCGAGCATGGCGATCCTCGACGGAAAACAAAACCTTCTCTACTACACAGAAAACAAATATTACGAATCATCGGGCGTGGTCGACCCAAAGGTGTTAGAGTACATATCACGAAGTTTCAATGAGAGAGAGGCTTTCAGTCATACTGGCTTTATTTATAACTCCAGTGGACAAAGCATTCTTCTTCAATATGAGGTCGTCGACAAAAGAACGGGGACTCACCCTTTGAGCTTTGACTCGAAAAATGTGTTTTTTGTGGTAGTTTCCGTATCACTTGAAGCCTTTAACGAGATTAAGCATGAAATCGAGTTTGACACGCACAGCGTGATTACTTTCGCCGACAAACCCATTTATCTTGATATTCCTCTCGCTCAAACCATTGAGCTGCTGCCGCACTTTTATGCCGTGCTTTCTCCTGCCGAATATTTAATGTGGAATAAAGTCGATAAAGTGTGGCTAGAACTTGCTTTCTCCTTTGGCGTAGCGGCGTTTTTCACCATCACATTAATCATTTTGGTGTTGTACCGCTATGTGTTGCGCCCTGTTTCTCGCCTTGATAAGCAGCTGAACGAACTTGAATCTAATCAACGTGACAATATTGAAAAGCTAGAAACAAACGATGAAATAGGACGCCTCTCTGCACGCTTTTTTGATATGTATGAGGAACTTAATGTCATCTATAAAAAGACAAAACGCCTAGCTGAAACGGATCACCTGACGCAACTCGCCAATCGCCATCGTTTTCATGAGCTTGCCACTCGTCAACTTATCTCCCCTTCGCAGTTTCTGTGGGTTGTTTACGTCGATCTTGATAACTTTAAATACGTGAATGATAAATACGGGCATGAATTGGGAGATAACTTATTAAAAGTGTTCTCATCACACATCAAGAATGCTTGTCAAAAGTTCTCGCACGATTACAACAGCCCCTGCTTTGCCGCCAGGTTATCTGGTGACGAATTTGCAATTTTGCTGAGCTCAAATCAAGAGGTAAAACGCTTGCCTGATTTGCTTGCATCAGAGTTACTAAAACCGATTAGTAATCTCAGTTCATCTTGGAGTAATTCATTTCCCGTTACGGCAAGCGTAGGTATTGCACAATATCCTCAAGACGGTACTGACATCGCGAAGTTACTCTCCAGTGCCGATGCGGCTATGTATCAAGCAAAACGGGCAGGGAAAAATCAATACGCCTATTATTCAGCCGCTCTCAATATTGAGTCTCAAAGACGAAGTCAGCTTGAACGTGCGCTCCGAAAAAGCAATGTAGAGGAAGAATTCCACCTTGTTTTTCAACCCTATATGAACAATCGAAGCAACGAAATTGAGGGGTTAGAAGTCTTGTTGCGCTGGGAAGCCGAAGGTATCGGCCCTATCCCCCCAAAGGAGTTTATTCCAATTGCAGAGCAAGCCGGATTATTTGATAAAATTGACCGCTGGGTTTTCGCCAATGCAACGGCGGAATACCATCAATTAAGGAATATTTTCGGTAAGGATATTGTTCTTTCGGTCAATCTTTCATCAGCAGAGCTAAACTCGATAGAAATGGCAAACTACATCCATGAACAAGCGACACTGCACAGTGTTAAACCAGAATGTATTGAGATAGAAATAACCGAAACCTTTGCCGCAGAACAACAAGGCACGGCCCTACTTGATGAGCTATCAAAACGTGGCTACCGTCTTGCAATTGATGACTTTGGTTCTGGTTACACATCGTTAACTCAGCTCGTTCAGTATCCGGTTCAAAAAATCAAATTTGATCGAGAGTTCCTCGTTACATTGATGAACACCAACAACGGACATGTGATCAAACCTATTATTGAGCTATGCCATGCCCAAAATAAAACGGTTACAGCAGAAGGTATTGAACACAATATGATGCATGAATGGTTATCGGCATACCGCTGCGACTATATGCAAGGCTATTTATTTGGCAAACCAATGACTAAAGAACAATTGAGCTTGTGGTGGCAATCGGCAAATGACGACAGTCGATTTGATGCGTCCATGGTCAGCTCAATTAGGGTTTCAAGAACATAAGTTAAGGGGAGAAGTACAGCAGTCACAGCTGTGGCGGCTGTATTTAGTTGTATATGAGCTTAATTGATAGATGCTCAGCTTTTGTTCCCCCATACCTATATCTATGACTTTAGTTGAGTAAATTACTATTTATTCGTTTTTAAACCAGCACTTCCTTGAAATCCAAACCGGTCAAATTCAGCGCTTTGACTCTATCGTACAAGCCACCTTTTTTGTCCGTGCAAAACGTTCTGAGCCCAGCACCTTTTACTCTGAACAAATCAGATTCATTAACGGCTTCTCTATTCAAAACGAGTTTCTTAAACGGTCTAACACGACTTAGCTTACCATGACGAAGATTATACTCGGTAGCAGAGGTATCAATGGCATCAATTTGAGTGACAATGTTTAATGCTCGCCAAGGCTTTCCTTGTAGATTTAATGGTAAAAATTCGACATTCTCGCTTAACACATTGAGCTTATCCGCAATAGAAGCGGATACAGCAAGAGTAAAAGATCCCCATGCTGCAATATCAGGCCTGGGTAATGGCTTTTCACCCTTAACGTCTAACCATTCAATATCAATACTTTTCCAACTGGCTTTAACAGGCTCTCCATAGAGTTGGATAGGTTTGCTTGCCGTTACTTGAAGAGACATTTCCAATGACGACTCTCGCAACATTGCAAAATCATTAACATTGGGAGTGACAATAAACACTTTATTAAATGCTGTCATAACCGTCCTTAAATCAATTTGAGCGCTTTCAAACCAAACCAAACCAAACCAAACATAATAGATAGAGTTTACTTTCATGTTCAAAAATTTAATGAATTCAGATCTGGCGTTCTTATATTTTAATTTCTAAGTTTTATTATTTATATATTTTAATCCACACGATAGAATTATTTTTTCAATTTTTACTATGTACCCTTCCTTATGTAATCGAATAAATTAGAGAATAAACAATAGCACGCATCACTTCACTTTTGTCGAGCTCATCACTCTCACTTAAACGATACATTCACAAGTTCAATTTTTGTACGACTTAGACTTGGCTTTGTCAATCGTGAATTAAAAACAACCGATTCACCGCTGTTTTACTGCCTTTTCTTACCACCCTGTTGTTTATTCATACATTATAAATGCACTTATACACATAACGATTCGGCGTTACGATTTGTTACGAGTTAAATCACAAACTTTTGAGGTATTGGATAAAGCGTAGAAAAAGAAAACACATTGAAATAAAAAGAGTTTCTAAAGTACGAAAAATAAAACGCCGTTTTTATAAATTAGCAACTTCACAAATATCCTTAAACACAGTTTTATTAATTACATATATCAGATATTATTTACGCCGAAGTTTATAGAAACCATCGTTAAACTTCATATTTTATATAAGTTTCAATTAGTTAGTTTTTAACTCGAAAACTTATCGTCAACCCAATATCAAGCACCTAAGCGTGCAATAAGAAACATTGGGAATAGAATTATATTGATGTGCATGTTGTTTTAACGAATGCATGAAGCAATCGGTAAATTTGTAACACCATAGAGTTTTATTTAGCCAAGATGAAAAAGTTAATTTTATTATTTACATGTGCGCTGTTGTCTGTCTCACCTTTTGCTTTTGCAAAACAATCAGATAACGAACCCAGGGATCATTTACGACCAAAGCAAGTTGAACATGTGTTTAAACAAGCCAAGCTAGATGGCATAGTAGACTTTAAGTTGTTCAGTGACGCTTACATCGCTTATCAGAAGACACCCGATAGAAAGAAGTCGGTACTAACGATCATCGACTATAGTAAACCATCAACTGAAAAGCGTTTTTATGTGGTTGATTTAGATAAAAAGAAGCTAATCTACAATACGTATGTTTCTCACGGCGTGAACAGCGGAAAGAAAACAGCGACACAGTTTTCAAATGTCGTGAACTCGCGAAAAACATCATTGGGCACTTTTTTGACTGATACCACTTACTACGGCTCAAATGGCTATTCACTTCGATTAGATGGGCTAAGCTCTGGATTAAACGACAAAGCTCGCGAGCGTTACATTGTCGTGCACGGTGCCGATTACGCAAACCCTTCCTTTATCAAGAAGAATGGATACCTCGGACGCAGTTGGGGTTGCCCTGCTTTACCAGAGAAGTTGTCTCGCGAGATCATTGACACTATAAAAGGCGGCAGCGTTATTTACGCAAGCGCGTAATACCTATGTGACACATATGGGGAAGAAAAAAGAAGATTCTATTTCTTCCCCAGTAATAATCCTGTTAGCTTAATCGTCCTGTGCAACGACTCTCTTTCCATTTTCGCTTACTCGAAAGCGAAAATTATTGTGTTATTCGCTCATATACCTAAGTGCGATCAGAAAACTCTGTTCATCCCCCTTCCATCTCGTTAGTATACGCTGAGTTCATCAGACACTGGCTTTCATCGTTATCATAGTTCCACTAAGATTCCTTAATCATGGTGGGTAACTGTGGCTTTATATGTTTAGGGTTACTTCTTGCGTTATCTACACCGTATATTATTGATGCTTTCTTTGTCCCTGCTCTCAGGGCTCATCACAGCTTCATATGCGCATGAGTGGCACCACACCAAACATTACACTTCCGAGCGTTTACTTAAACTCTCACAACAAGACGATTTTGAGCTAGCACACACTGATTTTCATGCCTCAGCTTCTCTGAGTTCTTGGGGATCAGAAAGTTACTACCTACATATAAAGCGCGAGTTGTTCGGGCTTGTCTCCTGTCGCCGAACATCAGCTACTGATGGCGTTTTATCATCAGATTTTACTCCTGATTATTTTTTACTTATTGCTTTCTCTTCTCCACCACTACTGGAGTTGGCAAAACAAGCATCTCGCTTACCTCTAGACAGTTATGGCGGACTCATGAGTCAACGCTCTCTTTATCGCCTCTCAGGAAGAAAGGAAGCGAACTTAATGTACGTCTTTACTCATGGTCGCAACGCCTTCTCTGTTGTTTAACTTTTTATGACATACAGAGAACACGAAAATGTAACCATAAGAGCCAATATGCTCATTGTTACTAGAACCAATTTGAGGTCCATATAATGACAAGAATCGCTACAACCATCGCACTAGCATTACTATTCGCAGCAGGCTCAACCTTAGCAAACACAGAAACTAAGCCAGAAGAAATGAGTAACGACACTTTGTTAGAGTGTGCCAACGTTTCTAACGCACGTATTGCAGTTCCGGAACACAGAGCGATGTTCAGACACTACTTAATGTCTGAGAGAGACTACAGCTTTGACCAGCTATCGTCTGCCGAACTTGAATTTAAAGCAGCAGATAAGAATGAGTCTGAAGTAGAGAACATCTACAAGTCTCAGTGCAAAGAAGTTGGCGAATACTTATATAGCATTGGCTATTAAATTCGAAACCCTAACGACACTCAAAAAGAAAGGCGCAATGTATGCGCCTTTCTTTTTACTGATAAAAACCTGTCGATTAGATGTCTAATCTGCATACAAGCTTAAAAGTGCAAATCAAAGTAAACTTACTGGGAAAACTCTGACACATCCTTGGATTTACAGAACGCTCGACGTGCTTTAATAAACAAGAAACTAAGCATCCCAATCACAAGAGTAATTATTGGTGCCGCCATTAATAGCATTGTGATTGCTTTGCTCATATTTTCTGGTAGCAAAGGAAGTAATGAACCAAAACCGCATAATATCAGCGTCCATAAAATCGCACTCAACCACGCAAAGTAATGGAATTTACTAATACGTTTCACTCGCAACCCCATCATTAATGGCAATAGGGAGCGAACAACCGGAATAAACCGCGCACAAAAAAGCGCAATCAATCCATGTTTACTGAGTAATACGTCGACTTGTTCCAAACGCTTTTGAGGAACCGCGCTCACCCAACCTTGGACCTTAGGTAAGCGATTTAGCCACTTGCCTTGTAAATAAGCCGCCCAACTTCCCAATCCCGCACTAACAGCTATCACCAACATGATCATAATTGGGTCAAGGACGCCAACCGCCGCCAGCGTACCGGATAATACGACGACACTGTCGCATGGGAAAGGTGCAGCAGGAATAAAACCACTTTCCAAAAAAATAATCACAGCAACAACAAAATAAACTAAACCTGCACTGCCTGGCGCCATTAACGCCGTGAAATCTTGATGCCAAAAGGCACTCAAGACCTGAATTATCGAATCAAACATAAACCGCTCCTAAGCATAATTAACCAAAAGTTGCAAAAACATGGAGTGTGTTAGCGAGCATGTATAAAGCGGTATATGAAATTCGATTCTTTTCTCACTCCGATTCTGTATTTAAAGTGAGTAAAAATACTTTCAATACAACAACCTAAAGCCTCATTGCCGATGCGTTTTAGCCGCTTCATCGAGTAAATTGCCGAACGATGCGCCCACCATGCTACATCAAGCATTTCAAACCATTCGGGTTCTACATCGTCGTTCGAGCTCATTTCCTTAGCATGGCTAACCCTCAATACATTCTGGCTGTTTAAACTCGGATAGTCTTGTTGTATTGGAGAGATAGGATGTTCTGAAAAGTGCTTCGACTTAGCGTCAACAGCAATATTCTGGTTATGAAAGGAAAGAAAATTTGGGTGTGAGTGCGCCAGGCTCATGCTCGGAGCCAACAAGCAGAAAAGTAGTCCGAGTAAAGCAATCAGGGTCGTACGCACAAAGGTAACCAAAACCAAAATAATAAGTTCTTTTAACCCTGTGCGTAACTATTGGCAATTAGTATTCTTAATCGTTAAGAATACTAATTATTTTTCACCGTAAGGGTAGCTTTCAAACATCTTCGCGATTTCTTCTTGGATGAGAGATTCTCTTTTCTCAGAGCTCAATGACTCAGACAGTTTACGACTTGAAACGCCTTTCCAAACGACTTGATTAGCCTTTGCATCAACCAGTTCAACCACCAACTTCCCATACTTACGTTCTTTATATCTTTCTGGGCTTGAAGTGATCACACCAAAGCTATTCCAGCCATAGCCAAAGCTCACCGACGATCCTGAAGAAACAAGCTCGGATTCTTCTACGATATCATGATGTACGTAAAGGTCACCGCCACTATTTACCTTAATTAAACCCTTACTCTCAAGCTGTTCAGCAAGCCCTTGCTCAATACGTCGACCATCAATACTGGTAGGAGCTTCCGCCTGAGCACCGAAGTCAAACGTTCTGTAAGCTGAAAAGTCGGCTTGTTTATCCACATCGGTTGTAACGGTAGTACAAGCAGATACCAGCATCACCACCAGCCCTAATATCAAACCTCTCATCATGTTAAATCTCCTTTGGTTAAGCTGACTGTTTCAGCAGAATTACCCTGTGTTATACATACGCATCAACAGTAAAAAGTAATCATTTCAATATCTAGTCTTGACCATGAAACGTGACTGTTCAATAAACGAGATTAACCTTTACACAGAAAATCTTGAATATCATCAACATCTAAACACCTAAGAATTCGGTGTTTACGACCTAATTGGAAGCCTCTAGGCTTAGTAACGAAATCGCGAGTGCCACAAAAAACCAGAGACAATGAACACTTTAACATCAGTCCGCTACTTTTTTAGGCAACTGACAAACATTTGATGAGAAAAGACTTTTCTTTTTCGTCCAGTGTGGCATATTAACCGAGTCCTATCGATGCGCGGGCATCGTATAATGGCTATTACCTCAGCCTTCCAAGCTGATGATGCGGGTTCGATTCCCGCTGCCCGCTCCAATCTCTTTATCTCAATTTACTCATAAAAATCCGATGGCGGAGCGAACAAACGGCGGCAGCGTTGTTTCCATGATAAGTTTGGTCGAGTTACGTCATAAAACATGTCTTTCCATTCTGCAAACGTCACGCGGATGGGATTAAAGCTGTTTACAGGTTTAGAAACCCCATACCGAACCGTTTCCACCTCTGGTTCAAACGTTCCGAACATTCGATCCCAAATAATTAATACACCCGCATAATTTTTGTCGATGTACTGACGGTTCACACCATGATGAACGCGATGATGAGACGGCGTGTTAAATACCCACTCTAGTGGCCCGAGCGAACGAACTGATTGGGTGTGAACAAAAAACTGTAAGCCCAGATTAAACAACACAACGAAGACAACCCATTTTGGCTCAAAACCAATAATCACCAAGGGCAACCAAAAAATCCACATCCCCGCTAGCGGATACATTAAACTTTGACGAAAGGCGGTACTGAAGTTCATTCTTTCCGAACTGTGATGAACAACGTGCGCGGCCCACATCCAACGAATACGATGGCTAGCCCGATGAAACCAGTAATAGAAAAAATCTTGCAGGACAACAAGTAAAAGAAAAGCTGAGACGCTCATTTCGATATCAAACAAACGCCAATCAAACCACCACAAATACAACTGAGCAATCAGTAAACCCGTGAGTATGTCTGTCGCTTGGTGTAAGCCCGCAAGAACAAAATTACACGCTACTTCAGGGAAGTAATACGTCGCGCTTTCAGGCAAGCGTCCCCTTCTTTGTCCGAACCAATATTCGGCAAGCATGCAGAAAAAGAAAACTGGAGCCAGAATCATCAGAAGTAATTCTGGGCGGTCCATCAACTGCGTCCAATCCATTGTGTTTCTACCATTTTGCATAGTGATCTTCAGTAAGACCCATAACTTCTTCTAACTGATGTTTGATGCCATTTCCATCGATAAGATAGCCAGAGAAATAACCGATGTACTGACGAAAGTTACTTTTGAGAAGCCAAAAATTTTTCTTCTCTGAGCGTCGATTCAAAGGCGTGAACTGTAAGTTAACTCGTTTATCTTCCGACGTAATATGCCACTTTTGCCCTTCATCACTTCGTGAAAACTGAAACTGCACAGGTTGCAAAAAGTGACGCTGACCATTAATCCACAATACATTTTCGCAATAGCCAGTTTCATTAACGCCAGCTGCCAAGTTCAACCCCAGACGCCTGTCATCCTCAAAGCAATTGATACTTGCCCAGCGCCAACTTGTTTCTCGTCGCATGTACCCAGCGGAAAAATCGTAACCAGCAGCCACCTCTGATAGATCTTGCTCTTTTCCTAATATGAACAAGTTACCGTCTACTGCTAACGCATTGTGCTTCTGAGTATATGTCCAACCCGCATAACCTGTTGGCGTACACAACATTAATGGCAAACTCATATTTTCTGGACGTAAATAGAGATCCGCATTGACTGACTCTGTCACAAAGTGGACGTGCCAAATACCATCCTTAATAGAAAACTGAACTCTTTTGTTAGCAAGATGGGCAAGACTGCACCAACTGGAAGGCTGAGTTTGATAACCTATATTAAAAGGTTTCAACCATTGTTGCTCAATCAACTTATTCTTTTTAATATCAAACAGGTAGCAAAAGCCGGATGCTAAATACCGTATATCCGCAATCGCTACTCCAATGACGTAATCAGGTGTGACCAAATTGACGAACTGAAACTGCTTATAATCGCGGTAACGGCGCCACTTAGACACTGGCTTATCCATCTCATCGAGGTAAGTAAATTTATCTAGCTGTAACGATGTTGGAATTCCATCAAGGTGGCCAAACGCTGGTAGACCATTCTGCTGAATAAACGAGTTCAGAACCTTAAGCTCATCCATATAGTTGTCTTTTCACAAGTTATCACACACAAAAACTTTAACATGACGTTAACATAAACAATTTGCGTAACTGCACAACAACATCGACTAAAGTGATTTCTGCTTGTTATATGTGAAACTGATCACTCAACCACCCGCTTACTTAGCTCACCCTACCTATCTCAACCAACACTGCCCGGGTTATAAGCTGCACATTCTCATCCGCAGGAAATACCACTACAACCATTGAATCTTGGTCAAAATCACTATTTAATGGAAATACATTCATATAAACTGATTGCTTATTCACATCAAGGAAGAAATCTATGTCATACATACACGATACTATTGTTGCGTTGCAACACAGTAGCCCTGCGCAAAAAGAATTTTACCAAGCGGTAGAAGAAGTATTAACTTCTCTCGCGCCGGTAATAGAAGGCAATAATAAATATAAGGAACAAGCGATTATCCAGAGGATCGTCGAGCCAGAACGTCAAATCATGTTTCGAGTTCCTTGGGTTGATGATGCTGGAAATGTACAAGTAAACAAAGGTTATCGAGTTGAATTCAACTCTGCTTTGGGGCCGTACAAAGGAGGATTGAGATTCCATCACTCAGTCAATGCGAGCATCATAAAATTTCTCGGCTTTGAGCAAATCTTTAAAAACGCACTGACTGGCCTTCCTATCGGTGGCGGCAAAGGCGGTTCAAACTTCGATCCTAAAGGAAAATCCGACGGCGAGATCATGCGATTTTGCCAATCATTTATGAACGAGTTGTACCGTCATATCGGTCCTGCCACCGATGTTCCCGCAGGCGATATCGGCGTCGGGGCGCGCGAAATTGGCTATATGTTTGGTCAATACAAACGATTGACGGGGCGCTACGAAGGTGTGCTTACAGGCAAGAGTCTTCTTTGGGGTGGATCACTCGCCAGAAAAGAAGCGACAGGATATGGCGCCGTCTATTTTGCAGAATGCATGCTCAACGACCGCAACGATTCATTGAAAGGGAAAACTTGCCTCGTTTCTGGTGCTGGCAACGTGGCTATCTACGCCATTGAAAAACTGTACCATATGGGAGCAACGCCGGTTACATGCAGCGACTCTCGAGGTACGATCTATCATGAGCACGGTATTGATCTTAAGCTCCTAAAACAACTGAAAGAAGTGAAAAGAGCAAGCTTAGAAGAATATTTAGAAACTTACCCTGAAGCAGAATACACACCAGAGGGCGACTATCCTAATGAAGGACATGCTGTTTGGCGATATCAGGCTGATGCTGCCTTCCCTTGTGCGACTCAAAATGAATTAACGTCAGACGACGCACTGGCTCTTATCGAAAACGGATGTATTTTGATTAGTGAAGGGGCGAACATGCCAACCACCCGTGATGCTGCCAATATTATCGTGGACTCGGACATAGCTTATGGGCCTGCCAAAGCAGCCAATGCAGGCGGCGTTGCAACCAGTCAACTTGAAATGGCGCAAAACGCCAGCATGCAAAACTGGACGTTTGAACAAGTGGATAGTCAGTTGCAAACCATCATGAAAAATATTTTCATCAATGCAAACGAAACCAGTAAAGAGTTTGGCCAACCTGGAAATTTAGTTTTAGGCGCCAACATTGCAGGCTTTAGAAAAGTCGCTGATGCAATGATTGAGCAAGGTGTCGTCTAGATGAACGAGCCAGCAGGATGACTGCTGGCTTAATATAACTCCGCAATAGGCCGCGCTTTTTGATAAAGAGCTCCACTTAATTCGCAATAAGCGTTGTCACTTCTGTTTTAACGGAGTTGGCGATAAAGCAATTCTCATGGGCCATGTGGTGCAGTTTTTCTAATTGAGATGGTGTCGGTTGTTTTTCACCTGAGAATGTTATCTTAGGGTTTAACGTTACCTTTGATACCCACTCTTTTCCGTTTTCGCCTTTTTCAAGCTCCCCTACCGCTTCATCTAAGTAACTGTCCACAACGTAACGCCGCTTTGCTGCAATAGACAAGAAAACGAGCATATGACAACTAGAAAGTGCCGCGACAAACGCTTCTTCTGGATCAACATTTTCTTCTACGGATAGTGGTAATGGTACTACGTGGGGAGATGGAGATGCTGGGACTTGCAACCCTCCATCAAATTGCCAAATGTGTGCCCTACTATACTTATTATCACTAAACTCTTCGCCAGCTTTACGATGCCATTTGATTAAAGCGGAATGCTTACTCATTCTAACTCCCTGATTTTCCGACGACGAATCAACACTATCCGTCCTTGCCACAGTAAACCACAACAAAATGAGTTAAGGAAAGCATCGCACTCACAGGGACTATAAAATCTGTTGAGGATCGGCATTGTTCTTCTGGATATCATCCAAAAGTCTATGAGACTGATGGATGTTGACCTGTAACCGATTGATCAGCATCTGCAACTGCTCAATCTCGGGACTTTGGTTGGCTTTAAGTTGAGTTTCCAGGGCCTCCGTTTGGCTCGCCAAAATAGGTAAACTTAGGTTCAGTGCCATCCCTTTCGTTTTGTGCAACGTCAGCTCTAATGAAGCAAAGTCTTCAGCCATAAAGTATTCAATAAGTTCATCAACAGAAGTCTCAAAATCGACAATAATGCTTTTTAGCAACTCGTCGAGCGCTTCTGGCTCATCTCGTAAAGAAGTAAACATGCCTGAACGGGAGAGTTCTTCCTCTGTTAACCTTAAGTTCTCGATTGGCTTACGTTGCAATTGAAGCACATTGCTGTCACTCGTTAGTGGCGGATTCTGTTTCGGTTCGAGTCTGGCGGCAAACTGTTTGAGAGCGTCTGAAAAGCTCTCATGCTGTAGCGGTTTCGTAAGCACATGGTCTGCTCCTGCTTCGATAAAGCTATCGTGAGCTTCACGAAATACGTCTGCCGTGTACGCAAAGAGTAATGTCTTGATACCTAACTCTTGTCGGATAACGCGTGTCGCCTCAACGCCATTCATCTCGGGCATATGGTTGTCCATCAAGATCAGGTCGTACTCGTTCTCTTTCGCCTTTTTAACCGCGATTAATCCATTTTCTGCAACTTCCACTTCATGCCCAAGCTTTTCGCAAAACCCTTTTGCCACAATGGCATTCACACGGTTATCATCAGCAAGTAGTATCTTTAAATGGTGTGATTTTGCGCGAGGTTTCGGTGCTTCTTGCTGCTTTTTCGGAGCAGATTCTACCCAAGGAATCGGCAACTCAACGATAAATTGACTTCCAACGCCTTCTATACTCTTCAGAGTAATATGGCCACCCATCAAATCGGTTAGTTTTTTGACGATGGCTAACCCAAGCCCTGTTCCGCCGAACCTTCGAGTCGTTGATGAGTCTGCTTGCTCAAACGAGTTAAAAATATGCTCGTGCTTGTCTGGCGCAATACCAATACCGGTGTCGCTCACGCGCATGACCAACAACTGATTCGATTCATCTAACTCAGTTCTAACCAGCACATGCCCTTCATTGGTAAACTTCACCGCGTTACCGGCGAGATTAAACAAGATCTGTCGTAAACGCGCACAATCTCCAGTAAATTCAGTATATTCAGAAACCTCGTTTTCCAAGATTAACTCGATATTTTTTTCATCAACAAGTGGTTTTATTGCGCTACACACCGGAGAAAGCACTTGATCGAGCTTAAACTTAGCTTGCTCAAATTCCAGTTTGTTTTCTTCAACTTTAGAAAAATCCAAAATATCGTTGAGGATCGTCATC
Organism: Vibrio sp. SCSIO 43097; assembly: GCF_023650755.1. NCBI lineage: Bacteria > Pseudomonadati > Pseudomonadota > Gammaproteobacteria > Vibrionales > Vibrionaceae > Vibrio > Vibrio sp. SCSIO 43097. The sequence goes on from NZ_CP071841.1 coordinate 677,362, forward strand.
AGATGCTGGCCAGAATCAAGAATAACCCTAATGTGCTCTTTCGTCGTCGGCTCTTTGGTCTCTTCTGCAATCATTTGAGAAAGCCCTAGTACACCATTCATCGGCGTTCTTAGTTCGTGACTCATTGCAGCAAGAAAATTTGATTTTGCTTTTGCCGCTCGCTCGGCTTTGTTTCTCGCCTCTTCAATTTCAAGATTCAACTGTTTTAAGCTATGCATTCGGTGATGTGACTGATAAACAAACGCGCTAACTAGAAACATCACCGCGATAAATACAAACAACCACGTAAAACGCGCCTCACTTTGAGCAATATTGAGTAACCGATGCTCTGAGCTTTCGACAAACTCAATATAAGTGTGATCAAGCAGTTCATTCGTCAGCAATTCAATTCTTTTATCACTCGTTTGAAGCCGTTTAAGGAAGTTCGCTTCCTTTTCACTCTCAACTTCAGTTTGTGTTAGAAGCAACTGGTTGAGAAATTCAAAATAACGACTGCCACCCAAAGATTGACCGCTCTCGGTAGAAACATCTTGCTGATATAAATTGAACAACATGAGTAATGCATACCGATTTTCTACCTGAACACCAATTAACATATCAAGCTTCAACGTTGTTTGAAGCACTCGCTCCTTAAACTGTTCAAGCGTATCCCTAACTTTTATACGATTGGGTGTCACGGGAAACCAAACTGATGCCTTTGATGATTCCAACAGTGCCTGTACTGCGATTTCTATCTCTACTAAAGATGTTGTTAACTCATAGTTTTTCCTATCTTCAACGGCATATCGGTTCACGATAACATCACGCTCTTCAATCAACTCATGTCCGATATTCATTAGCCCAGCATGAAATTCTTGAGCGTTTTTTGAATTCATATACGACATATACGCCAGTGTGCAGCACGTCAGTATCCCAATAAAAAAGCAAAAGTTGATCAGTTTGAATTTATTCATTTTCCAACACCTCTAAAATTATGGGTCTAGGTGCTGTCAACGACTGCAAGAATGCTTCAATGTCCGCGACATTCTCATCGTTCATCGTTATACCGAGCTGGGTTTTAGCCATGATTTGTATCGCGTCGGATAACTTATCGACTTGCCCATTATGAAAATAAGGACTCGTTAGCGCGACATTGCGTAAACTGGCTACTCTAAAATAGAATCGCTCTTCATCTTCTATCGTAACGAGTTGCCTGCCCGAGTCCTCTACTACTGGCTTATCCTTGAAATAGGCGAACCTTTGGATCATCGCTCCGCCGATATTTTTGCCCTGATGACACTGCACACAACCTGAAGTCTGAAATGTTTTCCAACCTCTGATTTGCTGTTCACTCAGTACATGCGTGTAACCCAATAAGTAAGCATCGAATGGTGCGCCAGGCGTCTGCAGCCCTTCAACAAACTCCACAATAGCGGACTTGATATTATGAACGTTAATCGGCAATTCACCGTCACGATTAAATAGAGCTTGATAATGTTCACTCTCTTTTACATATTGCTCTATTGTTTGCCAGTTTGAATCCATTTCCATTGGATTATGGATTGGACCATCAATCTGAGCCATCAAGGTGTTTTCCATACCATCCCATAAAAAACGATAATTTAACGCTGCATTAAACACTGTTATAGAATTTCTAATTCCATCACCTTTCACCCCCGTAGAGACAGGTGTATTTTCAGCGCCATTGGTTTGCAGATTGTGGCATGTCGCGCAGCTGACATTACCATTTGACGATAATTGAGGATCGCGGAAGAGATGCCAGCCAATTCTCGCTAGCTTAATATCCACATTAGGATCACCCTGTATGGGCTGAACTAGGGAGATATCACCTAACATCTTCGCGTTTCTTGCGGTTGTTGTTTGGCTCAAAATGAGTGTTACAACAGCTAGTGCGATTGCGCTGAATTGCCTCATCAACTACATACCTTAAACTTATCATTGATATGAACTTAGTTGCATTTTGGCGTTTTTTCCACCGACAGGAAGTTGAAAAAACGAGTTAAGTATTGCTTTGTTTAAGGCTTTGGTTGAAGAGGGAGTAATAAGGCGAATAGGAAGAAACCTATCGCCTTATGAGTAGCTAACGTATTGAAATCTGAGTTTAGTGTAGAAAAGCCAAAAACCGTTGAAACCAAGTCACCTCTCCATACGAGATCAGATCGAAAATAGTAAAGAATACGGCACAGATAACGGCCAACTTAATCAAACGCTGAACAATAAACATAAACATCACAATTACCAATAATTTGCTTTAGTTTACTATCTCACACAGCGTTTATATATAAAAATGTAGTCTCCTAATTAGCCTCGGGAACTTATTCATTAGAACCTATACTCAAGCATCTCTAAGTTATTTGGATATACTTGAATTAGGATTTCAAAAAGTCCCTGTGACCACACAAGGAGGACTGCATGAAACGACTATGGATATGGTTCTTACCTTTACTCTTGATTGCCAGTCAAGCACTGGCGAATACCGTTTGGATTGTTCCTGTCAAAGGCGCTATAGGGCCTGCTACTAGCGACTATTTATCTCGTGAAATAGAAGAAGCTCAACTAAACGGTGTCAGTTTAGTGATCTTAGAGATGGACACACCAGGCGGCTTAGATAGCGCAATGCGAGATATTATTCACGCGATTACCACCTCCTCGACTCCCATTGCAACTTGGGTCGGCCCATCTGGTTCTAGAGCTGCCAGTGCAGGAACATACATCTTGCTCGCTAGTCACGTAGCCGCCATGGCTGAAGCGACAAACCTCGGAGCTGCAACGCCCGTCGCGTTAGGTGGTACGCCTCAACCTCCTTCATCGGATGATGGCAAAGATCAAAACGCGGAAGAAACGCCAGAAGGAACCAACGAAGGTTCAGAGAAAGTTCCCGCGAAAACCGCAATGGAGAAAAAGGTGATTAATGATGCTAGAGCCTATATTAAAGGCTTAGCAAAGCTTCATGGCCGAAATGCAGAGTGGGCAGAGAAAGCAGTGAGCGAAGCAGCGAGTTTGGACGCCACAGAGGCATTGGAATTAAACGTTATTGATTATATAGCCAACTCACCAGAGGATTTAGTCAAAGCCATTGATGGACAAACTGTTAAAGTTAACAATCGTGATGTGACATTGTCACTGGAAAATCCCGTATGGATTGAAAGAACACCCGACTGGCGAGCAGAAATGCTAGCCGTTATAACCAATCCAAACGTTGCCTACATTCTAATGCTCATCGGCATCTACGGTTTACTTCTTGAATTTTACAACCCAGGAATTGGCTTACCCGGTGTGCTAGGTGGGATTTGTCTGCTTCTTGCCATGTACGCACTACAAATGATGCCCGTCAACTACGCAGGTCTTGGTCTGCTGTTACTCGGTATTGCACTAATGATAGCGGAAGCATTCAGCCCGAGCTTTGGTATTTTGGGCTTAGGCGGCGTTGTCGCCTTTGTACTCGGTTCGATATTTCTCATGGACAGTGAGTTACCAGGATTCCAGATCGCCCTTCCTTTGATTTTTGGTATTGCCATATTTTCCGTGGCTCTAATCGTGCTGACCGTCGGCCTGCTGCTCAAAATTCGTCGCCGGCGTGTAACGACGGGTTTAGAGACTTACCCTGGGAAGGTCGCCGTGGTAAGCGATGACTTTATCGATGGCGAAGGACGCGTTCAACTCAACGGTGCGTTATGGCGAGCTAAAGCCAAAGACCATCAACAATTCAAACAAGGTGATCACGTCACCATTGTTAATGTTAAAGGGCTGACCTTAACTGTGATGCCTGATGACCGCCAAAATAAATAGGAGGCGCTTTATGATGCTCTATACCGTTGCGGTGATCGTGGTGCTGCTGTTCGCACTAGCGACCCAAATGTTCAAGGTTTTGAGAGAATACGAACGTGGGGTTGTGTTCTTTCTTGGTCGATTTCAAGAAGTCAAAGGACCTGGTTTGATCATCCTTATCCCATTTATTCAGCAAATGGTGAGGGTTGATTTACGTACTGTCGTTTTGGATGTGCCGACACAAGATTTAATTACCAAAGATAACGTTTCTGTGCGCGTCAACGCGGTCGTTTATTTTCGCGTAGTCGATCCTCAAATGGCGATTAACAATATTGAAAGCTACAGCGATGCCACCAGTCAGTTAGCACAAACCACGCTGCGCTCGGTATTGGGTCAGCATGAACTCGATGAATTGCTATCAGAGCGAGAACGCCTCAATAAGGATTTACAATCCATTCTCGATCAACAGACTGATGACTGGGGAATCAAGATTGCTACGGTTGAAGTCAAACATGTTGATTTAAATGACAGCATGGTCAGAGCCCTAGCCCGTCAGGCAGAAGCAGAACGTAACCGTAGGGCGAAGATCATTCACGCTACTGGTGAGTTAGAGGCTTCAAATAAATTAAAAGAAGCAGCGCAAATGCTCAACGAAGCACCGAATGCACTGCAATTACGTTACATGCAGACACTCACTGAAATCACTACAGACAAAACATCCACTATTATTTTTCCAATGCCGATCAATCTTGTCGAAGCTGTCAGTGATATCGCCGAAGCGGTGAAAAAGAATAAAGAGACACAAGATAAGTAAGATTCTGCCCCTAGGAAGTAACGACCACTCACGTTACTTCCTTATTTGGTACTCGCTTTAAGGATGTGCCCATCTTCTTTATCACATTCTTGTTTCATTACTTCTAAGCCCGTTTTAAAGCATGTTCGCCAAGCGGTTTCAACATCGGCATCGTACCCAGAATCACACTGCCGAACCGTTTCTAACAAACTCTCAAGCCAAACATCAAAATCCTGCGGCTCTATACCAATATCTGCACTTGCATGCTTTTTCCCATACTTTTCCACCATTTTGTGCGCTTCGGTCGAGGTATCTGCCATCATAAAAAACACGATAGACCCTCTAAGCATTCTCACTTGTTGGTGCATGTCTATACCGTCAAACTTCTGTCTAAAGTTGGCGCTTTTCGACCATAAATTTTTGTAGAACAAGTCGAAAAACTCCTGATCTGAAGTACAACGTTCATAGCTATCATTAAAAACTTCAATCACGTTCATGTTGCTTTCCCCTACGCCTCAATATGAGTTTAATTTAATATCAAATAAAAGCTTCCAAATAAGGACTTTTAAGTTTCAAATCGATCAACTCACATCGATTTTCAACAAAAAGTAAAAAGTGATTTAAATAAACACCCTCTTATCAATGAAAAAATATCCATTATCATGAACCCATATTCGAGGTACGCATGGTTTTCGATGCTAGTGCATCCTCATCTGTCATCACATAAAGAGGATATAAACGTGTCCCATCAAATCATTACCGATCTAAATAACCGTTACACTGCAAAAAAATATGATGAAACCAAGCGCGTTTCTCAAGAAGACATGGCGATAATCAAAGAAGCACTGCGTTTGTCGGCGTCTTCTATCAACTCACAACCATGGAAATTCATCGTTATTGAAAGTGATGAAGCGAAGCAACGTTTCCACAATACGTTTGCAAATATGCACCAGTTTAACCAACCACACGCGAAAGCCGCATCACATACGATTCTGTTTGCTTACGATCCTAAATTTACTAAAGAGAAATTTGCGAAACGTGTGGATGCAGAAGTAACATCTGGCCACTTGCCAGCGGAGATGTACAACAACTTTATGGGTGCTTACGCTTTTGCCGATGCAAATACGGACGAAAATGGCTTCAACGGAAACTGGACAAAAGCACAAGTCTATTTGGCACTAGGCAACCTACTACACACATTGGCACGACTAGGCATTGATTCAACACCGATGGAAGGTGTCGATCCGGCTCTGATTGGAGAAGAGTTTAAAGAAGAGCTCGAGGGCCATATTTGTGAAGTTGCGCTGGCGATTGGCTACCATAAAGATGGGGAAGATTACAATCATGGTCTTCCAAAAGCACGCCTTGCAATGGATGAGGTAATTACGACTCTATAGTCGACCATTGTCTTAGCTTAGCGACTTAACTCATTGTTTAAACTAAAAAGAGCCGCATTAATGTGCGGCTCTTTTTTACTTGGTTCTGCGTCAACGTTACGCAACTTGCTCTGACTTAAAATTACCAAGCAATGCATCGTAAAGCTCATTGTCGCTTAACACACCAACCAGCTTATTATCTTCAACCATAAGCAGAGGCTGATTGCTGCGCTGTTTAAGTTCAATCGCTTCTCGCATACTGATTTCTGGGCTAACCTGAACCAGAGAGTTTTCATTAACTTCATCAAGGTTCGAAGAATCGCTCTTCCATTGAATCAACGATTTACCTTTATCCGCTAAACTTAACCCCTTGCTCTCTTGTATCACCCAAATATCTTTATCAGGGCAAATCAGAACACGCGTATCTTCGCGAACCAAATCGTCACGCATTAAGGAACGTCCCTTCAGCACATTTAATGGATTAGTGTGAGCAACAAAGTCCGCCACATAATCGTTTTCTGGAGCAAGAATGATCTGTTCTGGCTTGCCATGTTGAATCAGCTTTCCTGATTCCATAATGGCGATGTTGTTGCCGATTTTAAGCGCCTCATCCAAGTCGTGACTCACAAAAAGAATGGTTTTGTTTAGCTTTTCTTGCAGCAGAATCAATTCATCTTGAAGCTGAGCACGAATCAATGGGTCAAGCGCTGAAAACGGCTCATCCATTAACAAGATATCTGTGTCCATCGCGAACGCTCGCGCTAGGCCAACACGCTGCTGCATACCACCAGAGAGCTCGTGCGGGAATTTCGTTTCCCACTCAGACAAACCGACCATTTCGAGCTGTTCACGCGCTTTTTTACGGCGCTCAGCTTTACCAATGCCTTGCATCTCTAGACCAAACGCTACATTGTCTAACACCGTTAACCATGGCATCAATGCAAACTTCTGAAACACCATGGACACGCGGTGCGTACGAAGGTGGCGCAGCTTCTGTTCGTCACAGTTAGAGAGCTCAACCATATCGTCGCCATCTTTGATTTTCAGAGAGCCACGAGAGATATCGTTCAATCCGTTAACCGTTCGCAGCAAACTTGATTTACCCGAGCCCGAAAGCCCCATCAAGACACAGATCTCACCCTGTTTCACGTTCAGCGAAACATTATCAACCCCAACCACTTGGCCAGTTTCATCAATGATTTCTTGTCGAGACTTCCCTTGATCTAGTAGTGCTAGCGCCTGTGCTTGTTGCTGACCAAAAACGACATCAAGATTTTTAATAGTAATAGCGTCCATGATTATGCCTCCTTCTGGTTTGGTGCTTTACACAAGCGATCAAGAATGATGGCAACGAGTACAATCGCTAAACCCGCTTCAAAACCTTGTGAAATGTTTACCGTATTCAGTGCACGTACGACTGGCTTACCAAGCCCATCAGCACCAACAAGCGCCGCAATGACAACCATAGACAAAGACAACATAATACATTGCGTAACACCGGCCATAATACTTGGTAATGCCGCAGGCAACTCCACCTTAAACAGCAACTTCATGCGGCTGGCACCAAATGCTTTACCCGCTTCAAGTAGCTCCTCCGGAACTTTAATAATGCCGAGGTACGTCAATCGAATTGGCGCAGCGATAGCGAAAATGATGGTCGAGATTAGACCAGGGACAATACCTAAGCCAAACAGAACCAAGGTTGGAATTAGGTAAACGAATGTCGGTACGGTCTGCATCAAATCGAGTATTGGCCGCAACAAGGTGTATAACCAAGGACGGTGCGCCGCCATAATGCCCAACGGCACGCCAATTAATACGGAAATCGTTGTCGCTGCAAACACAAGGACAAAGGTTTCCAGCATTTCTTGCCAGTAACCAAGGTTGAGAATTGCGAGTAAGGCCAACACGATAAATACGACAAGAGGAATGCTGCGATGTAAGAACCAAGCAATTGCCGCCGTCATAATGATTGGCGCTGCAGGTGGCATCCATTTAAAAATGTCCACCACGAAAAGAATGATCGTTTCAAGTGTAATAGAGATTGCATCGAAAAAACCCGATGCATTGATGGTTAACCAATCGACGCCAGTTTCCATCCATTGGCCCAACGGTAGTTTGTTGTCCGTAATAAAATTCAAAATAAAACCTTTGTGTTAATGAAGCGGGCAAAACTCTGCCCACTTTCTTTTAAAAAAACGAGCTCAAATACTGCTTATTAAGCGTTTGTTTTTAAGTAGTTTGTAATAGCTGTTAGCGCATCTTGGCCATCTACCGTTTTCACGCCCTCTAGCCACGCTTCAATTTGCTCTTGGTTTGCATTCAACCATGCTTGCGCTGCTTTTGATGGCTTCTGTTTCTGGTTAAGAATCGCTTCCATCAGTTCATTTTCCATTTCTAGGTTAAACTCTAGATTTTTCACTAGCTGACCTACATTTGGACACTCAGCGAGGTAATTTTTACGTACGTTTGTGTAGACGTTCGCGCCGCCGTAGTTAGGACCGAAGAAGTCATCACCACCCGCTAGATATTCCATTTCAACGTTACTATTCATTGGGTGCGGCGCCCAACCTAGGTACACAATCCATTGATTGCGGCGTGCGGCACGTGATACTTGAGACACCATGCCAGCTTCACTGGACTCAACTAGGCTGAAATCTTTTAGGCCGAATGCGTTGCTATCAATCATTGACTGAATTAAGCGGTTGCCATCGTTTCCTGGTTCAATGCCGTAAATGCGGTCTTTAAATTTGTCGGCATGTTTTACTAGGTCAGCGAAGTTGGTTACGCCTGCGTCATAAACGTATTTTGGAACCGCTAGCGTGTACTTTGCGCCAACGAGGTTCGCGCGTACGGTTTCAACAGTACCTGCATCACGGTATTTCGCGATATCACCTTCCATCGTTGGCATCCAGTTACCTAAGAAAATGTCGATATCGCCATTAGCCATAGAGGAGTAAGTTACAGGCACAGACAGAAGATCAGTCTTCGTTTTGTACCCCAACCCTTTAAGTAACTCTGATGTAACGGCAGTGGTCGCAGTGATGTCAGTCCAACCTACATCTGCGAAACGAACCGTTTCACATTGGTTGGCGTAAGCGCCTGTTGCTAAAGTACTTAGTGCAATTGTTGAGAAGATTTTTGTCATCTTAGACATGTTGAATTCCTTGTAATGATTACTGACTTTTTCATTTTATGAGATCGAATCGAGATCTCTTTTTGGCGGATGCATTCGTTGCATCTCTTGCCAGTCCGGTGCAATCCAAACTGGTACGTTGTTCGACGTTTCTAGGGCGTTATCCAAAATCATATCCGCGGCGCGTTCTGCCACCATAATCGTTGGCGCATTTAAATTACCGTTCGGAATGGTTGGGAAAATAGAAGAGTCCACCACACGCAAGCCTTGAATACCGCGTACTTGGCATCGCTCATTTAAGACGGCTAATGGGTCATTATCTGCGCCCATTTTGCAGGTACAAGATGGATGGTAAGCACTCTCGACGTTTTGCTTCACCCATTCATCAATCTGTTCATCCGTTGTGATGTTCAGACCGGGTTGGATCTCGTCCCCACGAAACTCATCCATGGCTGGCTGATTGAGGATCTCGCGAGTAAGGCGAATACAATCACGCCAATCCTGCTTATCTTGTTCAGTGGAAATGTAGTTAAACTCAATCTTCGGCTTATCATTCGGATTCGCAGAGACAACTTCGACCGACCCGCGACTTTCTGGCTTGTTAGGTCCAACGTGCACTTGGAAACCATGACCATCAAAAGCAGCTTGCCCGTCATAACGCATTGCCGCTGGCAAGAAGTGATATTGAATATTTGGCCACTTTAGCCCTTCTCGAGAGCGGATAAATGCACACGATTCAAAGTGGTTAGTCGCACCAAGGCCTTTGCGAGTTAATATCCACTCAGTGCCAATCAAGCCCTTGCTCACCAAACCTAATTTGCTGTTGAGCGTGATAGGTTGTTTACAGTGATATTGGAAGTACACTTCTAAGTGATCTTGCAGGTTTTTACCTACTCCCTCCAACGAGTGTTTCACCTCAATGCCCGCTTTTTCTAATACTGCCTTAGGGCCAATGCCTGAAAGCTGCAACAGCTGAACGGAGCCAACCGAACCCGCACTCGAAATCACTTCATTATTCGCAAAACATTGCTGAATTGAACCTGACTTTTCAAATTCAACGCCTACCGCTTTCTTTCCTTCTGCACCAGTTTCTTCTAATAAAACTCGATGAACCGTCACCCTCTTCATTAGGGTGAAGTTTTTGCGTTTTTTAGCACGGCTTAAGTATGCATTAGAGGTCGAAGCGCGTACGCCTTTGTCGACGGTCATATGCATTGGGCCAAAGCCCTCTTGCTGATAACCGTTGTAATCTTTTGTTTCTGGGTAGCCAGCTTCTTTGCCTGCATCAATAAAAGCTTGGTACAGCGGGTTGAGCTTCATATCGTTGCCGTTACATGTGCCGACTGGACCGTGATCACCCCGATATTCATCAGCACCACCAATCCAAGACTCTGCTTTACGGAAATAAGGCAAACACGACTGATAATTCCAGCCTTTCGCGCCTTCCTCTTCCCACTGGTCAAAGTCACAAGCGTGTCCGCGAACGTAAACCATGCCGTTGATAGATGAGCTACCGCCCAGAACTTTTCCGCGAGGACAATGAAGTTGGCGACCATCCAACCCTTGCTCTTCAACCGTCTCAAACTGCCACGCGTATTTTTCAGTGTTCATCGGGTAAGAAAGCGCTGTTGGCATTTGGATAAAAATACTTTTATCCGACCCACCCGCTTCGAGTAATAGGACCGAATTTTGACCACTTTCACTTAAGCGATCCGCTAACACACAGCCGGCCGAACCCGCACCGACGATGATGTAATCGTAGTGTTGTTGCATTTTTATTCTCCTAGGAGTTAATACTCATCACCGTAGATAAGTGAACGAAATTAGCGTAGGAAAAATGCTTGAGAACAAGGCGGAAATTTTGATAAGTAGTTAACCTACAATCAAAATTGACAACGTAGTTATCGAGCATTTTAACAAGCTAAAGTGGTCAGTTATCTACTATGAGTAGTATCATTTGTAAGGGCTTTCGAAGTCGCTTAGCTGAACCAGAACACTCTTCGTTTGTGTGTAATGTTTAAGGGTTTCGACTCCGTTTTCACGGCCAACACCTGATTGCTTGTAGCCGCCAACTGGCATTTCCGCAGGTGAGTCACCCCATGTGTTCACCCAACAAATACCCGCTTGAACTTGATGGATCACACGGTGCGCACGAGATAGGTTTTGAGTAAATACACCTGCCGCTAAGCCATAATCGGTGCCATTTGCACGCGCAATCACTTCCGACTCATCGCGGAATTTCAGAACTGACATTACCGGGCCAAAGATTTCTTGTTGAACGTGGCTCATGTCATCATCGCAATCGACAAATACGGTTGGAGCAACAAAGTTACCATTAGCTAGGCCATTGTCTGTTACTTTGTAGCCGCCAGTCAGTAACGTCGCGCCACTCGCTTTCGCGGCTTCAATCGCTCCTAGAACTTTCGATTCATGATCTTTAGAGATTAGCGCGCCAATTTGCGTGTTCTCATCAAGCGGATCGCCGACGACTAACAACTCGGTTCGGGCTTTAAGCTGTGCGATAAAGTCGTCATAAATACCTTCATGGACAAATACACGTGTACCGTGCGTACAAACCTCACCTTGGGTGTAGAAGTTCGCCACCATGGCCGCAGAAACGGCATCGTTTAACTTCGCATCATCAAAAATAATCAGTGGAGACTTACCACCAAGCTCCATCGTTACTTGTTTTAGTGTCTTAGCGCTGTCACTCATGACGACTTTACCGGTGCCTGACTCACCTGTGAATGACACTTTTGCGATATCAGGATGCGCCGTTAGCATCTGTCCTACTCGGTAATCCCCTTGCACGACATTAAATACGCCATCTGGCATGCCCGCTTCTGAATAAATTTCGGCGAGCTTAAGCGCCGTTAATGGTGTTTCTTCTGATGGCTTGAAGATCATTGCGTTGCCCGCAGCCAGTGCTGGCGCCGATTTCCACATCGCAATTTGAATTGGATAATTCCAAGCGCCAATACCCGCGCAAATGCCCAATGGCTCACGACGTGTATAGAAAAACTGGTCGTCGCTGAGTGGCTGCTGTTCACCTTGTAGACTTGGAGCAAGGCCAGCGTAGTACTCAAGAACATCGGCACCTGTTGTGACATCAACCGCGATAGCTTCTTGAATGGGCTTACCAGTATCTGCCACTTCCAATGCAGCCAACTCGTCATTACGCTCACGTAAAATGGCAACGGCTTTGTGTAAAATACGGCTGCGCTCAATCGCAGTCATCGCCGACCATGCAGCAAAACCTTTTTTTGCCGATTCAATCGCTGCTTGAAGATCGTCTTGGTTCGCTTGTTTAATGTTGGCCAATGGCTCACCATTCGCCGGATTGTAAGTGGTGAAGTGTTCATCTGAACACCCGTCGTACATCGCACCATTGATATAGTGTGCTTTCATTTCCATTTTGAAGACCTGTAACTTTTATATTTTTTCAGAATAAAACGTAAGTTGTTTTTCGAGATAATCGTTGATGATGATTCTCGCTCTTTCTGCATCAATGCCTTGCGGGTTGAGCGTTCCGCGCAGCCAAATTCCATCAATAAGTGATGCAATACCATGAGCAACCAATTCAGCCTGCTCTGCATTTAATAATGCTTTGAGTTCTTTTCTTAGGTGGGACAATAGACGTCGTTCGTTGACACGCTGTAAACGCTTGAGCTGCTCGTCATGCATTGAGTACGACCAAAACGCCAGCCAAGTCTTAGCAACTTGGTTTTCTGCCTGATAGCCGACAAAGTTACCGTCAATGATTGCATTAATTCTTTGGTGATGAGCATCACTTGGCAGCTCACGTAACTTCTGTGTGATAGTGGACGAAAGCTGACGCAAGATTTCTCGCATCGTTTCCTCCAGCAATCCGTGCTTACCACCGAAATAGTGGTTGATAATCCCCGTTGATACACCGGCTTCTTTGCTGATTAACGAAATACTCGCCGCGTGTAAACCGACTCTATCAATCACTGACATTGTCGCTTTCACAAGCTGCGGTTTTCTGATTTCAGGCATCCCCACCTTTGGCATTTTGCGTCCCTGTTATTTTTAATTGAACGGTTAGTTAAATATAAAATGCCTGAAAATTAATTCGAACTCAAATTATTTTTAAAGAAAAATGTTAGTAAAAAAGGATGAAAAGTTGAGGGTGTACGAAAAATCGCTCGGTAAGAACTTGTCGGGATAACTAGATTTTAGTTTAAGAACAAACAAACAAGAAAAACAAAATCAAATACTTAACTCTTACTCTATTTTTAAAACGATTATGAACGAGTTGATTTTTGAACAACAAAAATCTGTGCCACAAAAAATTTATATCGACCACTAATCATTTCACCTGTACACGGTTTATTTGTACAAAGAATAGACACACTAGTTTGTTATAGTTTTGTAGACACAAGTGGCATTCGCACTTTGAAGGTGAAGAAGGCAAAGAGAGAGGTTATATTGAACGCCATGAATATGCGATTCGATATCCTTAAGCCATTTTTAAGTAATATCGCCAAGTGACTTTAAGATGTTAGATTCAGCGTTTTATATTCGAAGCAAGGATCTCAAAGTCACTTGGCTATCAAAGTAAATGGGAGGGATAAGTTCAGATTCATCGTGCGATGAGCCTGAACTCTTGATTTCTGTTACGCTAGCGAGCGACCTTTCACGCAGTTGCGTCCGTTCGCTTTCGCTTGATAAAGCAATTTATCGGCCTGATCGCAAAGTGATTTAAAACTCATCTCATTATCTTCAGTGGTAACGACTCCAAAACTACAGGTCACTCTCACTTCTTCTTTCTGTTCCGTAACAAAGCCATGTAGGGATAAAGCGCTACGTAAACGTTCTGCAGTAATAAGGGCGTTTTTATGGTCTGTATTGGGCATAACAACAACAAACTCTTCCCCACCAAAGCGAGCAACAATGTCGTTCTCACGTACAGTTTCCTCCAACACTTTGGCAACGCCCGTTAGTACGGTATCTCCAAACACATGCCCATAGGTATCATTTACCTGCTTGAAATAATCCACATCGATTAACGCTAAAGTTACTGGCCCCGATTGTGGTTTATTTGGCACCATTTTCTGTTTATCGAGTTTGCTATCTACCCATTTATTTAAAGCTAGATAACCGTACTTAACTTGCTCGACTTGCTCATAAACAAAGTGTTGTATCTTTTCTTGCTTAGATTGAGGTACCGGTTTCTCTTTTCGCTCACGCCTCACTTCTACTGGCTTAGTGAACCAGTCCTCTAAAAAACGGCGATTGAACAACCCTGTCAATGTGTCTGTCTTTGCGAGGCGACGCATTCTCAAACGCGAGCGATTGACGACGAGAAATACTACCGCCATCAAAAATAGAACACCGATGAGCGCAAGTAGCGCTTCACCTAATAAGTAAAAAGTACGACGGTTATTTTCTAGCTCCATACGCTGCAAAACATTGTTCCAGTTGAGATCTTCGTTCTCATATTCAAGTCGTTCCAACTCAAATAACGTCTGCTGGCGCTCAAGATTTTCAACTTCTCTTTGATTGCTAAATTGGATAAATTTATCGTGATAGTTACCGTAAGTTTCGAATGCTAGTTTAAAGTCATTGCTTCCCGCATAGGCCATAGCGGCGACTTTTAGTAGCTCCATTTGCTGTTGCTTGACGTATCGACTCTCTATAATCTCCGGCAGCATTGGCGCGATCATCGCTAAAAGTATTTCAAATTGCTGCTGCTCTAACATATATTCGGCTTGTAACAACTTAAATGTTGCCAAATACGCGCTAGACGTTTCTCTGTACTGTAAATTCTCCGCCAGCTTCAAGTGGTTAACCATCTTCTTTTCTTGATTCGTCTCACGATATAAAGCTGCAAGTTCAAGGTTAACTCGAAATCTAAAGCGTCCATCACCGATAATTTGAGCCAGCTTTAACGCTCGCTGATATGACGCTATCGCCTCTTCGTATTGGAACTGTGCTTTATGAAGTTTCGCTATCGTCAAAACGCTCAACAACTCATTGAACGACATACGCCTATCCCTAAAATAGCGATATGCTTGTTCCAAAAGCGCCTCAGATCGGTCGTAACCCTGAATTTTGACAAGTACGTCACCTAGCTCTAGTGCTGCACGTTCGACCAGCCCGTGAACACCTGAAGATTCAGCCGCATCCATGGACGACATAAGTGCAGCATAAGATTTTTTAAACTCACCTTGCTCATCGTAATAGCGTCCTTTTAGCAACAGGATTTCTGATTCAAGTTGCTTATCACCATTCTCACGCGATGTTTCCAACAAGCTATCCAACGCAGAAAGCGCGGTATCGATATCGCTCTTTCCAACCATAGTTCGCATCTGAATCAACTTAAACAGGAGATACTCATGGCTCTGTGGACGCACAAGCTCCAATCCTTTTTGAACGACACTCTGACTCTCTTCTACGCGCCCTAGCAGCTCTAAAACCGTGGCCTTGGCAAGCCAGTAACGCACCAACAGCGCTGTTGGTTGGTTTTGTAGCAAAGACTCTTCTTCTAACGCTTCAATCAAAGCTAAAGAACTCTGAGGTAATGCGTAAATTTGAT
This sequence comes from Vibrio sp. SCSIO 43097, assembly GCF_023650755.1. Taxonomy (NCBI): domain Bacteria; kingdom Pseudomonadati; phylum Pseudomonadota; class Gammaproteobacteria; order Vibrionales; family Vibrionaceae; genus Vibrio; species Vibrio sp. SCSIO 43097. The sequence continues at coordinate 692,994 of NZ_CP071841.1, forward strand.
TTTCGATGCCTTCTAACGACTGTAAAAACTTACCTTCCTGTTCCACCTTTTCTGTGGAGGCCTGAACAGAAAAACACAGACACCCCAATAATAGCGGCATCGTCCTAAGCGAATGAAATAGTGACATTATTGCTCTTCCCTAATGGGTAGTTACTTCAGTGTAATTGAGAATTCTGATTATTTATTATTAAGACAACTGAAGGTTATTCAGTCAGCCTCATATTCCCATGTATTTTGCGCTGAATAATAAATCACCATCTTTAGATGCCGAAATAGTTTTCGGTCACAATACAACCAATGAGAGTGTTTTTTACACACCAAGAATAATGATCTCGTTAGTGAGACAAAAGATCGTCTTAGTTGTGAGTTGATACATTTACATGACAAGCAATATAGAACTAACCATTCACATTAGAAATAGAATCAATTTTTATACCGTTCGATGAGATAGCAGTCGACCATGCATCCAATACATTTTTCAGATAGAAGCAATAAAAGAAAGAAGAAAGTGGAAGGAAGCGGACAATCAAACTCGCTCCCCTTTTTTTATGTTGCAGAGGGGGTTACATTCGCATTCCGCCATCGACTTCGAACACTCGTCCGGTCACGAATTCGTTGGTTAACACGTATTTTATGGTCGATGAAATTTCATCCGCCAAACCTAAACGTCCAACCGGAATCATTCCGATTAAACGTTCCATCGCTTCAGGTTTTATTTGGTCTGTCATGGCAGTTTTGATGACACCCGGAGCAATCGCCACTGAGCGAATTCCGAAACGCCCTAACTCTTTCGCCCACACCGTTGCCATGGTGGCTACCGCCGCTTTAGATGCTGAATAGTTGGTTTGACCAATATTCCCGGCACGCGCAACGCTGGATATGTTGATCAGAACCCCTTTGCTATCGGTGTTCAGCATTACCTTGCTCGCTTCACGGCCACACAGGAAAGTGCCTGTTACATTCACATCTAGAACAGACTGAAATTGTTCCAGCGACATCGTGTTAACCTGACCATCTTTGACTTTAATGAACATACCATCACGCATAATACCTGCGTTATTGATAACGCCATTGAGCTGCTTGAAATCTGCCTCAATTTGCTCAAAAGCAGTGCACACCTGCTGTTCGTCAGTCACGTTCGTCACATAAAAACGAGCGGTAACGCCGAGAGATTCACATTCCGCTTTCGTTTCAGCCAGTTGCTCTGAATTGAGGTCGATAAGCGCAAGATGAACGCCATTTTCCGCCAGTGACAGTGCCATTTGTTTACCCAGCCCCTGCCCTGCCCCCGTGATCGCAATGACCTTATTTGCTAACTCCATAAGCGCTCCTTAGGCCTGATTTTGCTTTTGGTAGAACTCAAACAAGCTTGAAAAATCTTTTTGCCCGTTGCCCTGACCGTTGTGAAAATTAAACAGATTACGAGCCAAGCTGCCCATTGGCGTTGATGTTTGACTGGCAACCGCCGCTTCCATCGCAAGACCCAGATCTTTAGCCATTAACTGGCTCATAAAGCCGCCTTGATAACCATTGCTTGCAGGCGTATTTTCCATCACACCTGGACAAGGGTTATAAAGCTCTAGCGCCCAGTTACGCCCTGAACTTTGCAACATGATGTCGGAAAGCACTTTGGGATCGAGTCCGTTTTCCATCCCTAAATTTAGTGCTTCACAGGTGCCGCTCATCAAAATGCCCAACATCATGTTATTGCAGATCTTCGCGACCTGACCAGCTCCAACATCGCCCGCATGGAAGATGTTTTTACCCATGTGGCTAAGCACCGCTTTGGCTTGAACAAAGTTCTCTTGCGAGCCGCCAACAATGAAAGTTAACGTACCTGCTGCTGCGCCCGCAACGCCACCAGATACTGGTGCATCAACAAAACTTATACCAAGTTGCGATGCTTTTTCGCCAACCAAACGAGCAGTCGCAGGATCGATGGTGGATGAATCAATCAGCAAGGTGCCTGATTCGACGCTATCTAATATGCCATCTTGACCAAGATAAACGCTTTGAACGTGTTGGCTCGCTGGCAGCATAGTGACAACCACATCAACACCTTGTACTGCCTGCTGAACGGAATCGGCACTTGAAGCGCCCAATGCGGTCAACTCCTCAACTGCGTTTGGGTTCAAATCAAATACTTCGACGTTCAAGCCCGCTTTAAGTAGATTCTTAGCCATAGGCGCACCCATGTTACCAAGGCCAATAAATGCAATTTTGTCCATATCGTATTTCTTCCTTGTACTAAAGTGCCGCTATAGCTACCGACGATGCGGTCAGTGGGTATTCTGCTGAGTCAATTGGCGAGAAGAAGCGCTCCAAAACTTGTGGCGTTACGTCAGAAACCGTGCGATGTTGCCAAGTCGGTTGATTGGTTTTATCAATAATCAGCGCACGAACCCCTTCTCTAAAATCACCTTCTAAGCCACAACGTAGTGTTAGGTTAAATTCCATATCAAAACACGCTTTCAAAGAGAGGTTTTGATACTGCGTTAACTGCTGATAAGTGATACTGAGCGACAACGGACTGCCATAGTTCAGTGACTTCTGCGCATTGACGAACCACTTGTTATCAACGTTAGCACGGCTGATTGCATCAACAATTGACGCTAAGTCACCCGAACATAACTGCTCAATCAATTCCGCATAGGGCATCAACATCCCTTCGGTTGGCTCGTCCACGTGTACCGAACGCAGCGTAGTGGCGATTTTTTCGTTGATGTTCGCTTCACCTTTCCAACTTACCGATGCAAGCAGATCCAGCAGCACTTGCTTGTTTTCTGGCTGTGCAATCCATTGGCTTAACCCCAACGCTTTCATATCTGTTGCGTTAATTTGACAAGCCGTCAAACTTAAGAACAGTGCCAAATGTTTTGGCAACTGGTTCAGGAAGTACGTCGCGCCTACATCTGGGTAAAGGCCAATTTTAATCTCTGGCATTGCAAAGCGTGTGGTGGTTTCTGCTACACGATGGCTGGCACCCATAAACAGGCCAACTCCCCCGCCCATCAAATAACCATGTCCCCACGCGATGATCGGTTTTGGATAAGTATGAATAAGATGGTCACAGCGATATTCGAGGTCAAAGAAGGTTTCCATCGCTGAAAACGCAGAATCAAAGTCTTGCTCTTTGTTTTCAAGTGCACGGTAGATCGCTTGAATATCACCACCAGCACAAAACGCTTTTTCACCTTGAGCATGCAAGAATACCGCGATGACGCTGTCGTCCGTTTGCCATTCATTAAGCTGTTTGTACAACTTCTCAATCATCACGTAACTCAACGCGTTGAGAGCTGCTGGGTTATCAAGCTCTAGCACACCAATAACAGAGCCATCAGCGCACTTAAGCTTTGAAACATTTACTGTACCTGTCATTTGGCCTCCGCTAGCTGTTTGTCCATTGTGGCTTGCGCTTTTGCAAAAACGCATTCACACCCTCAGTCTGATCTTGTGTATTGAACAGCTGTAAAAACAGTTCACGCTCCAAAACCAATCCAGCTGCATGAGTTTGGCTGCGTCGACCTTGAATGAGCGTTTTGCACGCAGACACAGATTTCGGTGATTGACCTGCAACACGCTGTGCTAGCTCCATAGCCGCTTCGAGTGCTTGACCTTTCGCCACCACCTCTTCGACTAACCCAATTTTTTCCGCTCGCTCGGCCGTCACACGCTCGCCACACAGGATCATACGCTTCGCCCAACCTTCACCTACCAACGCGGTCAGGTTTTGCGTCCCACCCGCACACGGCAACAAACCTACCGATGCTTCAGGAAGTGCCATTTGTACTTGTTCTTCTGCGATACGAATGTCACACGCCATCGCCACTTCCAGACCGCCGCCCATCGCATAGCCATTAATCGCTGCGATAGAAACCCCATCGAATGCAGACAGCGCTTCAAACGCTTCACCAAATGCGAACGCCATGTCTGCTGCTTGTGATTTATCACCCGATGCAAAGTTATTAAGATCTGCTCCAGCAGAAAAGAACTTCTCGCCTTCGCCTGTTAAAACCAACGCATAAATAGAGCGATCATTGCTAAGTTCAATCGCCAACTCTTTTAGCTGATTCAAAGACTCAAGCGTCCAAGTGTTCGCTGGCGGATTACTAATCGTGAGCTTGGCAATATGCGCTTCGCGCTCTAATTTCATTTGTGCCGTCATAATCTTTCAGTCCTTTTTAATTTCTTTAGGTAAGGCTGTGTCTCGCTGACTAAAGCAGCTCAACGCCTTCCGTTAGTAATCGTCTTGCGACGATCAGACGCATGATTTCGTTGGTACCTTCAAGAATTTGGTGAACACGAACGTCTCGGAAATGGCGCTCGACTGGATATTCTTTGATGTAGCCATAACCACCGTGAATTTGCAGCGCCTGATCGCAGACTTTAAAGCCCACATCAGTAGCAAAGCGTTTTGCCATGGCACAGTACGCACTTTTTTCTGCGTGCTGGGCATCGAGTTTAGCGGCAGCGAGTCGCACCATTTGACGCGCAGCGACCAGCTCAGTCGCCATATCAGCAAGCTTGAACTGCAACGCTTGAAATTGCGCCAGTGAACGGCCGAACTGTTTGCGTTCGTTCATGTATTGCTTGGCTTCGTTCAGTGCTTGTTGCGCAGTACCGACGGAACACGTGGCGATATTGATTCGACCGCCATCCAGACCAAGCATGGCGAACTTAAAGCCTTCTCCCTCTTCACCCAACAGATAGTCAGCCGGAATGCGGACATTTTCGAAGGTAATCATGCGAGTTGGCTGGCAGTTCCAACCCATTTTGGCTTCTTTTTTACCGTAGCTAATGCCTTCGCAATCAGCAGGAACAACGAATGCAGAAACGCCACTCGCTCCTTCACCACAGGAACGCGCCATCACGACTAATACATCTGTATCACCGGCACCCGAGATAAACACTTTTGCGCCATTGAGAACAAACTCATCGCCATCACGCACTGCGCTAGTCGTTAGAGAAGCGGCGTCAGAGCCGGCATTAGGTTCGGTTAAACAGTAGGAAGCGAGCTTTTCACCCGAAATTAGATCCGCGCTAAATTGCTGCGCCACTTCGGCTTTGGCAAAGCTGGTGATCATCCACGTCGCCATGTTGTGAATGGTCATAAACGCAGTAGTCGCGGTACAACCCATAGCCAACTGCTCGAAAATGATCGCCGCATCCAAACGAGATAACCCCAAGCCACCGTGCTCTGGTGGCGTGTAGATACTCAAAAAGCCCAGCTCACCCGCCTGACGCAGTACATCTTTAGGGAAGTGATGGTTTTCATCCCACTCGGCCGCGTGCGGCGCTAACATTTGGTCTGCAAACTGCTTTGCTACTTCGGCAAACGCGAGTTGATCTTCGTTTAATTCAAAATCCATCTTGAAGTCCTAAGGTCTAATTCGTTGCATTTGTATCCGAGCCCTCTAAAAGGATGAAGGGCTTGGCTAGAGGTGTCGCTAATCCAGTAATTAGCTAAGTTGAATAGTCATGTTTGGACCGCTTGGAATGTCATCTTCAAACCAACGCGCGGTGACAGTTTTCGTCTCGGTGTAGAAGCGAACCGCTTGTTTACCGTAAGCATGCAGGTCGCCGTAGAAGCTGCCTTTCCACCCAGTAAATGAGAAAAATGGCAATGGCACCGGAATCGGCACGTTGATGCCTACGTTACCTACTTCGATATTGTGTTGATACTTTCTCGCGGCAGCGCCGTTCGCCGTAAAAATAGACGTACCATTACCAAAGCGGTTTGCATTGATCAGTTCAATCGCTTCATCTAGGTCATCCACTTCCATAGTTAACAGCACAGGCCCGAAAATTTCTTCCTGATAAATCGACATGTCTGTGGTCACGTTGGTAAACAGTGTTGGCCCCACCCAGTTACCGTTCGGAAAGCCAGGCACTTGGCAGTCTGTCCCGTCCAGAACACAATTCGCGCCTGACGCTTTGCCTTCATTAATCAGATTCACCACTCGCTGCTTCGCTTGAGGGCTAATCAGCGGACCATAACCAGCGGTTTCATCATCCCACGCGCCAGGCTGAACCTGAGCTAACGCCTCTTTAAGCTCTGGAATCCATTCTTTGGTTTCGCCGACAAATACGGCAACCGAAATAGCCATACAGCGTTGGCCTGCAGCACCAACTGACGCGCCAACTAGGTTATTGATGACTTGCTGTTTGTTTGCATCCGGCATGATGACCATGTGGTTCTTAGCACCTGCAAATGACTGCACGCGTTTCAGGTTGTCTGTACCTGTTTTGTAGATGTACTCACCAACGGGCACAGAGCCAACAAAAGAGATCGCACGAACAACTGGATCAGTCAGAATGCGGTCGACTTGCTCTTTGGTCCCGTGAACAACTTGCAATACGCCTTTTGGTGCGCCAGCTTGTTCAAACAGCTCCGCCAGTTTCATTGCCGTTAGTGGCACTTGCTCTGACGGCTTCAAAACAAAGGTGTTGCCACAAGCGATCGCCATCGGGAACATCCACAATGGGATCATCGCAGGGAAGTTAAACGGTGTAATGCCAGCACAAACGCCGAGCGGTTGAATGTAAGAGTAACCATCAATATTGGTCGCGACGTTCTCAACCGTTTCGCCCATCATTGAGCTACAAATGTTTGCAGCTTGCTCTACCACTTCAATTCCGCGCCAAATGTCACCCTTTGCATCCGCGAGGGTTTTGCCTGTCTCACTTGAAAGCAGTATCGCCAACTCATCGTGTTGCTCTTTTAACAGATGTTGGTAGCGCAACATCAATCTAGCACGCTCCGGCGCTGCAACTTCTTTCCAGCGTTTGAACGTTTCTGTTGCGCTGGCAATCGCCGCATTCATTTCCGATTCCGTGGCACAAGGTACTTGTGCAATCACTTCGTTGGTTGCCGGGTTGGTTACATCTAGCCATTGTTTTGAATCGGAGATGGCAAATTCACCACCGATATACTGCTTTACTTGTTCTGTCATGATGACATCCTTGTATTTTTCAGCTTGTTACTGACTACTGTTATGTAAGTGAAACTTTGTTGAGAGTGATTTAGCAGATTTCAATCGCGATAGCGGTAGCTTCGCCGCCGCCAATACAAAGCGATGCAACGCCACGCTTACCACCAGTTTGTTTTAGCGCATGAATCAAAGTGACAAGGATTCGATTGCCACTTGCGCCTATTGGATGCCCCAGCGCACAAGCCCCTCCGCGAGGGTTCACTTTGCTCTCGTTCAGTTCGAGAGCTTTCACCGCGTATTGAGTCACGACAGCAAAAGCTTCATTGATTTCCCAAAGGTCCACGTCTGATTTGTCCCAGCCCGTTTTTTCCAGCAGCGATTCAATCGCGAAGACTGGTGCGATGGTGAACTCATCAGGCTGTCTTGCATGCGTGCTGTACGCGACAATTTTGGCTAGAGGCTGAAGGTTTTCCTGACGACCAAACTCACTATCGACTAAGATCATTGCCGACGCACCATCCGAAATGGAACTAGAGTTTGCTGCGGTTACGCCGCCATCTTTGGCAAACGCAGGGCGTAAGGTAGGAATTTTAGTGACGTCGAGTTTGCTCGGTTGCTCATCATCTACAACCAAGGTTTCGCCGCGTCGACTTTTTACGTTAACGGGCACGATCTCTTCTTTGAACAAACCTTGTTCGATTGCTTGCTGCGCACGAGTAACCGACTGCTGCGCCCAGGCATCCATACTTTCACGGCTGAACTGATACTTTTGCGCCGTCTGTTCTGCAAAGACACCCATCAGCTCGCCTTGGTAGGCATCCTGCAAACCGTCATAAAACATGTGATCAAGCACTTGCTCGTGACCTAAACGGAAACCATCACGCGCTTTCTTTAATAGATAAGGAGAAGACGACATGTTTTCCATGCCACCAGCGATGACAGCATGCGCATTACCAGATTGAATAAGGTCATATGCCAGCATCACGGTTTTCATACCCGATCCACAAACTTTGTTCAGTGTCGTACAACCAATCGATTGTGGCATTTCAGCTTTAAGGCTTGCTTGTCTTGCAGGCGCTTGCCCCACACCGGCGGGTAAAACGCACCCCATCAACACTTCGTCTATTTTGTGCACATCGAGTTGGCTTTCGGCTAGCGCCCCTTGAATGGCTTTCGCACCGAGTTCCGTGACATCTGTTGAAGCTAATGCACCTTGAAAAGAGCCGATAGGCGTTCGCTTAGCGGCAACAATCCATGTTTCATTTTTCATTCCATTAACCTTTTGTTGACGTTTACGTCATAACTATACTAACATTTACGTTAACGTCAAGTTTGAGGTTATTGTTTGTTCGAGTGATTCTTTGATTTCGAGTAAATGCGAGTGATATCAAGGCTCAAGAGTGGATGTTGTTTGTTTACTTTAACGTTAACGAATTGTATATTCATGTAAATGTTATACGAAAGTCGTAAGGTTAAGGAATGAACACATTTAAGATCAGCGAGCTCGCGAAAGAGTTCGACATTACTACTCGAAGCATTCGCTTCTACGAAGATTTAGGTCTCCTAACTCCAGAACGTAAAGGCAACACTCGAATCTACAATGGTCGTGATCGAATTCGACTAAAACTGATTTTGCGAGGTAAGCGATTGGGCTTTTCTCTTGCAGATATCAAAGAGTTATTTGAACTCTACGATACCGATCAAAGTACTGAGCAGTTGAACTATATGATTCGGTTGATCGAAGAGAAGAAGGCAGCATTGCAACAGCAAGCAAACGACATTCAAGCGGTAATGATGGAGTTAAATGCTGCGCAGTTGCGATGCCAAAACACACTGAGATCCATGAAAGGCGAAAAAGTCACCTAACACCTCAACTCTGGGATGTAGGTGACGTAAAGGCAAGGACACGCAATGAAATCTACCTACTCTTCCCTGAACTTTGTTTATGACGAAAATACCGATTTGCTTCGCGAGCAAATCAATAGTTTTGCTGCAAGAGAAATTGCGCCGCTAGCGCAATCTATCGACCAAACTAACGACTTTCCAAACCATCTTTGGTCCAAATTAGGTGACATGGGTCTTTTAGGTGTGACCACCAGCGAAGAGTTTGGTGGTGCAGGCATGGGCTATCTCGCCCACGTTATCGCTATGGAAGAAATCAGCCGAGCATCCGCTTCGGTTGCGTTAAGTTACGGCGCTCACTCCAACCTTTGTGTCAACCAAATCCACCGCAACGGCACACAAGCACAAAAAGAGAAATACCTACCTAAGCTCATCTCCGGTGAACATATCGGCGCCCTTGCTATGAGTGAACCCGGCGCCGGCTCTGATGTGGTCTCTATGCAGCTTAAAGCCGAACGTAAAGGCGATATTTTCCTATTAAATGGCAACAAAATGTGGATCACCAACGGCCCTGATGCACACACCTATGTTGTCTACGCAAAAACAGACCCAAGCCAGCACTCCAAAGGCATCACGGCGTTTATTGTGGAACGCGGATTCCCTGGATTTACTCAAGCACAAAAACTCGACAAGTTGGGCATGCGCGGCTCGAATACGTGTGAGCTGGTCTTCCAAAACTGCGAAGTCCCTGCGGAGAATATTCTCGGCGAAGAAAACCAAGGCGTGAAAGTATTGATGAGCGGCCTCGACTACGAACGTGTGGTGCTTGCAGGCGGCCCACTTGGCATCATGCAGGCGTGTATGGATATCGTTGTGCCTTACATTCACGACCGTAAACAGTTCGGTAAATCCATCGGTGAATTCCAGCTAGTTCAAGCAAAAATCGCCGATATGTACACACAAATGAATGCCGCTAAAGCGTATGTTTACGCCGTCGCTGCCGCTTGTGATCGCGGTGAAACCACACGTAAAGATTCTGCTGGCGCGATCCTCTACAGCGCAGAGCTGGCAACCAAGATGGCACTGGATGCGATTCAACTACTTGGCGGTAACGGCTACATCAACGAGTTTGATACGGGCCGTTTGTTGCGAGATGCCAAGCTGTATGAAATCGGTGCGGGCACTTCAGAAATTCGCCGCATGCTTATTGGTCGCGAATTGTTTAACGAAAGCGCCTAATCAACATACCTAGGCGTTCTGAATCTAAATAAATTCCTTATTCAACCTAAATCTTATTCAACATAGATAAAGGCGGGTGGTGTCACCCGTCTACCGAATGGAGATCGGCTATTTATGGCTTGTTTGACGACCAATATTAATACCCATTCAGAGCAGTATCAGGAAAACTACCGCTCTATGGCGTCGCTCGTGGATCAACTCTATACCGTGACTGCGCAAATCGAAGATGGTGGCGGCGAGAAAGCACGTGAGCATCAGCAGAAGAAAGGCAAACTTCCGGTACGTGAGCGCATTCTTGCCCTCCTCGATCCCGGTTCATCCTTCTTAGAAATTGGCCAGTTCGCGGGTTGGGATGTGTATCCAGATTACGTTCCATGTGCTGGAGTGGTTGCCGGTGTGGGTGTAATTGACGGCACTGAGTGCATGATCGTCGCGAACGACGTGACGGTAAAAGGCGGCAGTTACTACCCACTCACCGTGAAAAAGCACTTAAGAGCACAAGAAATTGCAGAAAAATGCCAACTGCCGTGTGTTTACTTAGTCGACTCTGGCGGCGCTAACCTACCCCGCCAAGATGAGGTATTCCCAGATAAAGACCATTTTGGCCGTATTTTCTACAACCAAGCCCGTATGTCGGCCAAAGGCATTCCACAAATTGCGGTGGTCATGGGGCTATGTACCGCTGGCGGCGCTTATGTTCCTGCGATGTGTGATGTTTCCATCATAGTCAAAGAACAAGGTACGATTTTCTTGGCAGGTCCACCTCTTGTAAAAGCAGCGACAGGTGAAGAAGTCAGCGCGGAAGATCTTGGTGGCGCAGACGTTCACTGTCGCACCTCTGGTGTGGCGGACTATTACGCAGAAAATGATCACCACGCGTTAGAGTTGGCAAGACAAGCGGTTTCACAAATCAACCACTTGAAACCCGTTCAACTCAAGCAAAAAGCACCTCAGGAACCACGTTTTCCTGCCCAAGAGCTGTACGGCATCGTCGGAACCGATCTTAAAAAGCCGTTTGATGTTAAAGAGGTCATTGCCCGAATTGTTGATGATTCCCAGCTCGATGAATTTAAAGCCTTGTTCGGCGAAACCTTGGTCTGTGGCTTTGCCCATATTCACGGTATGCCGATTGGCATTGTCGCTAACAACGGCATTCTATTTTCGGAATCAGCACAAAAAGGCGCGCATTTTATTGAGCTGTGCGCACAACGCAAAATTCCTCTGCTCTTCTTGCAGAACATCACGGGCTTTATGGTCGGTCAGAAGTACGAAGCCGAAGGCATCGCCAAACATGGTGCGAAAATGGTAACTGCTGTTGCGTGTGCAGACGTGCCGAAGTTTACCGTGGTTATTGGTGGATCGTATGGCGCAGGAAACTACGGCATGTGTGGCCGCGCTTATGATCCAACCATGATGTGGATGTGGCCAAACGCGCGCATCTCCGTCATGGGTGGAGAGCAAGCGGCTGGCGTGATGGCGCAAGTGACCCGCGATATCAAAACTCGCAAAGGTGAAAGCTGGAGCGTAGAGGAAGAAGAAGCGTTCAAACGTCCAATTGCGGAGCAATATCAGACTCAAAGCCATGCATACTACGCCAGTGCACGCCTGTGGGACGACGGCATTATTGACCCTGCGAAAACCCGTGATGTTGTCGGCATTGCTCTGTCTGCTGCGCTTAATGCGCCAATACCAGACAGTAAATTTGGCATCTTCCGCATGTAGCCGGATGCAAGGCAAACCTTAACTCCTCGCGAATACCGATGTTTAAAAAGTAATGGTTAGCGAGCATTGAAATACAGACTGAAATGTCAGACAAAGGAAGTCACATGACCGGACTACTGCTTGAAAAAGACAGCAATGGCGTTGCTTGGTTGAGCCTCAATCGACCAGAGAAACACAACGCGTTTAATGATGAATTAATTGCTTCACTTATCGACACCTTGGAAAAACTTGAGAGAGACAACTCTCTACGTGCATTGGTACTAACGGCGCAAGGTAAACACTTTTCTGCGGGTGCGGATCTTGGCTGGATGCAGTCAATGGCCACCAAAACCGAGGGGGAAAATCTGCAAGATGCACAGCAGTTAGCGTTGCTCTTGCACAAACTGGATACCTTTAGCAAACCAACCATTGCTATGGTGCATGGCGCTGCATTTGGCGGCGCACTTGGGCTTATCTGCTGCTGCGATATCGCTATCGGTACACCTGAAAGCCGCTTCTGTTTGAGTGAAGTGAAACTCGGTTTGTTACCCGCGACAATCGGACCCTACGTCATTCGAGCGATTGGACAACGACAAAGCCGACGCTACTTTTTAACCGCGGAACTGATTGATGCCGAAACCGCACTATCGATGAGTATTCTTCATCAGATAGACTCTCAACCACGTGAAGCCGTCAATCGCACCATTGATCACCTGCTCAACAACGGTCCACAAGCCATGCAGGCTGCAAAAGCACTTTGTTTACGCTGTGATAACCAACCTATCGATCATTCATTAATTGAATACACCAGCCAAGCTATTGCAACCGCTCGCGTGTCCAGTGAAGGACAAGAAGGACTAGCTGCATTTTTTGAAAAGCGCGCCGCCAATTGGAGGAATCATGTTTAAAAGAATACTGATCGCAAACCGCGGTGAAATTGCCTGCCGAATCATTAAAACTGCAAAAAGCATGGCTATAGAGACGGTTGCCGTCTATTCCGAAGCGGATCGCAGCAGCTTACATGTTAAACAAGCGGATTTCGCTGAATTCATTGGCCCCGCTCCGGCGAGTGAATCGTATCTCGATATCGATGCGATTATCGGTGCTGCGAAAAAATGGCAAGCCGATGCTATCCACCCTGGGTATGGTTTTCTTTCCGAGAACCCGAAACTGGCGAAAACGTGCAGCGAAAATGGCATCGCCTTTATTGGCCCTTCCACCAGCGCAATTGAGGCAATGGGTTCTAAATCTCAAGCCAAGGCAATCATGTCAGAGGCGAACGTGCCCTTGGTTCCCGGCTATCACGGCACAGACAACAGCGTAGAGCACTTATTAGCGGAAGCTGAAAAAATCGGTTACCCAGTGATGCTTAAAGCAACCCAAGGGGGCGGCGGTAAAGGCATGCGAGTGGTCAATAGCGCAGCCGAAATGCCTCTGGCCATCGACGGTGCGCAGCGTGAAGCACTTTCAAGCTTTGGCGATAAGCAGCTTCTAATCGAAAAATGTATATTGCAGCCTCGCCACGTTGAAGTTCAGGTATTTGCTGACCAACATGGCAACTGTGTCTATCTTTCTGATCGCGATTGCTCCATTCAACGCCGTCACCAAAAAGTAGTCGAAGAAGCACCAGCTCCCGGTCTTAGTGATGAACTGCGTAAACAAATGGGTGAAGCTGCGGTTCAGGCCGCTCAAGCGATCGACTATGTTGGCGCGGGCACGGTAGAGTTTTTACTCGATAGCCGAGGTCAATTCTACTTCATGGAGATGAATACCCGTCTGCAAGTTGAACACCCTGTCACTGAATTGATCACCGGCGTTGATTTGGTGGAGTGGCAATTAAAAGTCGCAGCTGGCGAGCATTTACCTATTTCGCAATCTGAAATCACCCACAACGGTCATTCAATTGAGCTGCGAATTTACGCAGAAGATACAGACAATGACTTTATGCCGTCGACTGGCCGCATTGATTACTTAAAAGAACCCGTATCAGACAGTAGTGTGCGCCTAGCGTGCGTACGCGTTGATAGTGGTGTTACCCAAGGCGATAGCATCAGCGAATATTACGATCCAATGATCAGCAAACTGATCGTCTGGGGGCAAACTCGTGATATCGCTCTAAAGCAGATTAAGCAGGCGTTAACTCAATATCACGTACGTGGAGTAACGACAAACATTGGTTATCTGCACAGTATTATTTCGCAGCCAGCCTTTGCCGAGATTGAGCTCGATACAGGTTTCATCGTAACACATCAACAAGGCATAAATGAGCAGCAAGACGTGTCGGATTCAATCTGGCTTACATTGGCGGCGGTTGCTCGCTGGAATGATCTCATTTCAAAATCAGACAGCTCAACGTTACCCGCGCCAACCAGACGAGGTTTTAGACTGTCAGTTGACAACGTTTACCGATTTAACTTCACGGATGCCAATGCCAACCATCAGGTACGTTTGCAACAATCATCGCAAGATACAGGATCTCACTTCACTGTCCGATGTGGTGAGGAGCTGCATCAGGTCATCCTGCTTGAAAGTGACAACCAGTTTATCGTCGATATTGATAATGTGCGTTACACCTTTAATGCACTTAGCAACGAACAAAAGACAACACTATTTTATCTTGGTCAGCAGCGCACGTTCGCTCATCAACCTAACTTTGACTCTGCAAAAGATGTAGATGATGAACTAAGTCCAACCGCACCACTCAACGGCATAATTTCAGCAGTTATGGTGGCTAAAGGTGACGAAGTGGCGGCGGGCGATCCGCTTTTGGTACTCGAAGCAATGAAAATGGAATACACCATCACGGCTCCGGTAGCAGCAAAAGTCGACGAATTGTTTTATCAGCACGGGGACCAAGTACAGCACGGTTCCATCCTGCTGAATTTGTCTTTGATATCGGATAACGTCAGTGAAGATAAGGAGCGCGAATATGCTACCAGCGAAGGTTAATATCGTCGAAGTCGGCGCTCGTGATGGTCTGCAAAATGAAACGGCAGTGACGCTGGTTGATAAAATCCGTTTGATTAACCAACTAAGCAGCAGTGGCTTAAAGCATATTGAGGCTGGATCTTTCGTCTCTCCAAGGTGGGTGCCTCAAATGGCCGATTCCGATCAGGTGTTTGCTAGTATCTCAAAAAAGCCTGAAGTGGTTTATAGCGCGCTCACACCAAATCTCGCAGGGTTAGAACGTGCGCTGGAAAGCGGTGTAAAGCGAATTGCGGTGTTTGGCTCCGCTTCAGAAACGTTCAGCCAGAAGAACATCAACTGCAGCATTACCGAAAGTCTCGCTCGATTTGAACCCGTTATCGAATTGGCGAACCAGCACAACATTCCTGTACGCGGGTACTTGTCTTGTACCATGGTGTGTCCATATGAGGGAGTAATCAAGCCAGAGCAAACTACCAAGGTCGCCAATACGTTGTTTGATATGGGATGTTATGAGATTTCGCTCGGTGATACTGTCGGTAAAGCAACGCCTAATCGCGTTATCGCCATGCTGGATTCGTTGTTAACGCTACTGCCAAAAGACGCGCTCGCAGTACATTTTCATGACACTTATGGACAAGCATTAGCCAATATCTACCAAGCCTTGTTAATGGGCATCAACACCATTGATAGCGCAGTAGCGGGGCTCGGCGGCTGCCCTTACGCGAAAGGAGCCAGTGGCAATGTTGCAACGGAAGATGTACTTTATCTGTGTGAGCAACTTGGGATTGAAACAGGCGTTGACCTTGGCGTCATCAATGAAGCGGGTTGGCAAATTTGCCGTGCGTTAGGAAAGTCTCCTGCTTCTAGGGTCGCATTAGCTCTGGGCGATCCGTATAGCTTGTAAATCATCAACAACCAATCAGGTAATGTATTTCAACGGGCATGCAGACGTACGTGCCCGTTTTTTGTTGTTACTCATAAAAACCTTAACGCTCAACGGTCTTCATCACATTAATTAGTATCTGATTTCAGCTACAATTTAGTTTCAAACCGAACATATAAAACAGGATCAGGTAAATGCTCATAACATTTCGTTGTCGAAGCCACTCAAACGTCACAATGTTTGGTGATATTGCATTAGATATGCTCAAAATGATGGGTCACAGCGGCACGGTGCCGGGATCAATTTCCGCTCAAGATGTTCCTGACGCGCTATCAAGATTAACTTCTGCTCTATCTGCGAAAAATGCAGCTGAAGAAAACCTCCCTACTGATGTAAACGAAGAGGAAGAACAAGCAGAGCCCGCGGTAAGCCTAGGACGCAGAGCGTTTCCACTGATTGAGTTGCTAAAATCAGCAATCAAAGAAGAATGCGAAGTCATGTGGGACAACCAATAACGCCTTCAAACTTGTTTCTAGCGAGGTGAATCCGTGTTGTGACCGCCTCGCTATGGTTACTCGACACCAAGATAAGAACACCAATACCGCTTATCGCCCTATCCGTTTCTCTCCCTAGACAACTTGATTTCCCCATCAATGTGCACATCTCGTTGTGGAAACGCGATTTCAATGCCGTGCTTTTCGAAAGCTTCGTAGATTTCAAAACGCATGGCACTTGCGACCGAGCGAATACCGCCCTCAACCGTTGAGTTAATCCAAAAATAAGATTCGAAGATCAAAGCATTGTCACCAAAGTCTTGAAAAAACACATCTGGCGCTGGCGAACTCAGAACTTGCGCTTGCTGCGAAGTCACTTCCGCCATTAAGGCAGCAACCTGTTTGACATCGCTCCCATACGCGACACCGACAACGACCGAGCCACGAACTAATCTGTCGCATAACGTCCAATTGATCACAACGTTCTCAATCAACTGACTGTTGGGTATGAGCATATGAACACCATCGGTTCGTCTGATTCTCGTTGAACGTGTATTTATTTGCTCGACAGTGCCTTTGGCGCCCTCAACCTCTAAAAAATCCCCAATTCGGATTGGCTTTTCACCAATCAAAATCCAGCCACTTATGAAGTTGTTAATGATGTTTTGCGCACCAAAACCGAAGCCGATAGCGATGGCACCAGACAGAAAGGCGAACGCGGTAATTGGCACATTGATCATCGAAAGTGTGGTCATAAAAATAATGGCGAGAGCGATGACAAATAATATCCGTTTAACCAAATGAATGACGTTTGGATCTTTCCCCGATGAGGACATTCTTGACGTAACGGTTTTGATTAAAATTTTGGACAACCATAAAGCGACAATCACCCATGTCGGCACCATCAATATCGCCCACAACGTGATAGGTTGTTCGTTAAAGGTAAACAGTGTTGTTTCTAAAAATGAAATGACCCGTTCGAACATAAAGTGCTCACTCTTGATTCATCGTTGCCAGCAAGCCAGAGCGCATAAGTCTTAAATTTTTAGGTCAATCGATAGCGCAAGCGGCTCAATTAAGTTCTTCTTATTAACTATATTGTAATCTACGCAAAACGCTTCGAGTGGTTTCCCGCTTTGGCTTCAACACGATTAAGCCATTTAAGGAGCACGTATTTGTGTACTCAACGAGCCAATCAACCGACTAAACACGCAAGGCAAATCAGTGATAACTTTCTGATTTTTAAGCATCAAATTTTCACTTCGAATCTCCTTCACTTATCATTATGCACCTTATTGCAAATAATATTGATGGAATGATTGTTATGTCAGAACTGACTCGGATGCGCTCTGGAGAAACCTATAATTGTCTGGATGAAGAACTAAAGCTCATGCGCGCCAAAACCGCGCAGCTTGTCTTCCAATTTAACCACGAGCCAAACCCAGATATCCGTAGACAACTATTGGCGGAAATGGGCGTCCAATTAGAAAACAGCGCCTGTATAGAGCCACCGCTTCAACTTACCTACGGTTGCCACTTGTCCATCGGGGAAAACACCTACATCAACTGGGATGCCATTATTCTGGACAATGGACAAGTTGAGATTGGCGCGAACGTCATGATTGGGCCTAGAGTGCAAATTTACACAGCCGCTCATTCACTCGATACACAAAGACGCTTAGCCGGAGATGAGATCGCCAAACCGGTAAAAATCGGCAATAACGTTTGGATTGGTGGGGGCGCTATCATACTGCCAGGCGTGACCATTGGCGACCAGGCCATCGTTGGCGCTGGCTCTGTCGTAACCAAAGACGTTGTGCCGGGCGATCGAGTTGTCGGAAATCCGGCGCGCTCCATTAAACCAAAAAACTGAAGAAAGTCGCTATTTCGCCAAATGGTCGCGAATAATATTGGCAAGCAGAATGAGAGCATGAACGTATTTGTCATTGAGCTCAAAAGAAGCGTTAAGACGAATACAGTGATCGTATTGTTCTGTCAGGCTGAACATCTTTCCCGGTGCGATGCTGATATTACCTTTTAGTGCTTCTCGATATATTGGCAAGGCATCAATATGCTTGGGGAGCTCTAACCAAATAAAGTACCCGCCGCTTTGGCTTAACACGTTGACTGCTTCAGGTAACAGCTCACTGAGCAGACCCGTCATCTTACTTTTGCGTTCAAACAGCTTTTTCCGTAACTGCTTCAAATGCAATTCATAATTGCGGCTTGTTAAATAATGCACCAATGTCATTTGCACTGGTGCACTCGTCGCTAATGTACTCATTAGCTGTAACTTTTGTACCTCTAGCGCCCGCTTTCCCGCCGCAACCCAACCAATACGTAGCCCTGCGATTAACGATTTTGAAAACGACGAGCACAACATGGTATTGCCCGTGTCATCAAACATTCTTAGTGGGTAAACCGAGTCATTCTCGGCATGCAGTTCGCTGTACACATCATCTTCAATCACTGGCACGTTATATCGCTGTGTCAGCTCAATCAGCTTTTGTTTTTTCTCGTTGGTGAGCGTAAAACCCAGAGGATTTTGGAAGTTCGACATCAGCCAACATGCTCTCACATCGTGTGTTTGCAGCGCTCGTTCCAATGAGTCTAGGTCAATGCCCGTGACTGGGTCTGTTCTTACTGAGAGCGCTTTCAAACCTAACCGCTCTAAGGATTGCAATGCACCATAAAATGCAGGCGACTCCACAACCACCCAATCTCCCGGTCTTGTACAAGCTTGCAAACTGAGCGTTAACGCCTCCAGCGCGCCTGCCGTAATGACAATTTCATCGGGTGAAATTTCAATGCCTTTCGCAGCATAACGCTTCGCGATGATGGTGCGTAATTGTTCGTTTCCCGGCGGTAAGTTATCAAAGGTGGTGGAAATCGGCATATTGCGAGCGGCTGCGCTCATCGCCCGATTCACGTGATAGCGTGGGTACAAACTTGGGTCTGGATAGGCAAAGCCAAAATTGATCATGGATGGATTTTTACTCGCCTGCAGAACATCAAAGATAAACTCATTGATGTCTACCTGCTCTGTCCACGAAACCGCGGCTGGCGCTTGGGGTTCATTTGAACTCTTAATATTGGGAGCGACTCGATAACCAGAGCGCGGCTGTGACGTTACCCAGCCTTGAGATTCCAGAATTTGATAGGCATGCAACACCGTCATCAAGCTTAAACCCGAGTGTTCAGATTGGCGACGCAGAGAAGGCAGCTTGTCACCCGGATGCCATATCCCCGATTTTATCTGCCTTTTAAGCTGTTCCACTAACTCTTGATACTTCGCCAAACGCAAATCCCCCTCCATAAAGCTGAATTCAAAATAATAACACTTCAATATTTAATCTGTTATAGGTTTATAGTCACTGTCTGTACCTACTTCCCTCATTCCGCTCCTTTTAAAATAGCTCTCTCATAAAACTTAAAAGATCAAAGGAAGTTTAATGTTTGGCCTCGACGCATTTATGCTTGCACGGATACAGTTCGCCTTCACGGTATCCTTTCATATTATTTTCCCCGCTATCACCATAGGTTTGGCCACCTATCTCGCCGTGCTGGAAGGCTTATGGCTAAAAACACGTAATCCCGATTACCAAAAGCTCTATCACTTCTGGTCGAAAATTTTTGCGGTTAACTTTGGGATGGGCGTTGTATCTGGCCTTGTCATGGCCTATCAATTCGGCACCAACTGGAGTGGTTTCTCCGACTTCGCTGGTTCTATCACTGGCCCATTACTGACTTATGAAGTGTTAACGGCTTTCTTTCTCGAAGCCGGATTTCTTGGCGTGATGCTGTTTGGTTGGCGTCGCGTCGGCGAAAAGCTGCACTTTTTTGCAACCTCGATGGTGGCGTTAGGCACGATCATTTCGACCTTCTGGATTCTCGCCTCCAACAGTTGGATGCAAATGCCACAAGGCTATGAAATTGTCGACGGACGTGTGGTGCCAACCGACTGGTTTGCTATCGTTTTCAATCCTTCATTTCCTTATCGTTTGGCTCACATGAGCGTTGCAGCTTTTGTCAGTTCAGCACTCTTTGTAGGCGCGTCAGCCGCTTGGCATTTATTGAGAGGCAATCAATCGACTGCGGTAAAAACCATGTTTTCGATGTCGCTCGGGATCTTAGTGTTCCTTGCGCCACTCCAAGCCGTGATTGGCGATGTGCATGGGCTAAACACTCTGGAACACCAGCCCGCCAAAATCGCTGCCATCGAAGGACATTGGGATAACAGTGATGGCAAACCAACCCCATTGATTTTGTTCGGCATGCCAAACATGGAACAAGAACGCACAGACTATGCCTTAGAAATTCCTGTTCTAGGAAGTTTGATCCTACGCCACAGTTTAACTGAGCCAATCCCGGCGCTGAAAGACTTCCCGAAAGAGGAACGACCGAACTCACCTATCGTCTTTTGGTCATTTCGAATCATGGTCGGGCTAGGACTTCTGATGATTTTTCAAAGCTTCTACAGCATGTGGTTACGAAAAAAGAACACGCTTTATACCTCGCGTTGGTTCCTCAAATTTTCATTATTTATGGGGCCATCTGGCCTTATCGCAATACTCGCTGGCTGGTTTACGACAGAGGTTGGTCGACAACCTTGGGTCGTGTATGGCGTACAAAAAACGCGTGATGCGGTTTCTGCACACGGAGACCTACAAATGAGCATCAGCCTGCTGTGTTTCCTTGTTGTGTACAGCTTGGTGTTTGGTTTTGGGTATTACTACATGATCCACCAAATCAAGAAAGGCCCCGATGCAATCGAGCACGATGAGCACGACATGACGACCGTTTCAGGCCGCATCTAGAATTTGTCACAAAGTTAAGGTAGAGAATATGCATTTTGATTTATCCGTGATTTGGTTCGCGATCATCGTTTTTGCCACTTTGATGTACATCATCATGGACGGCTTCGATTTGGGTATTGGAATACTGATGCCCTTCATCAAGGATGAAAAACAAAAAGACGTCATGGTCAACAGTGTCGCGCCAGTTTGGGACGGTAACGAAACTTGGATTGTGCTTGGAGGCGCATCTCTATTTGGCGCTTTTCCGATGGCTTACGCGGTGATTATTGAAGCGCTAACCATCCCTTTAACGTTGATGTTGATTGCTTTGATCTTTCGTGGAGTCGCATTTGAGTTTCGCTTTAAAGCATTGGAAAGCCACTTAAAGTTCTGGGATCGCTCTTTTATGGTCGGATCGATTTTAACCACGTTTTTCCAAGGCATCGTTGTTGGCGCGGTAATTCAAGGCTTTGCGGTGGAAAACCGCGTCTTCGTAGGTAGCCAACTAGACTGGCTTACCCCTTTTCCCATCTTTTGCGGTTTGGGTTTAGTCGCAACGTACGCGCTGCTCGGTAGCACATGGCTCATCATGAAGACGGAAGGTGCACTGCAAAACACGATGTACCGCTTCACTAATAAAACACTACTGGCGATGATCTCCGCATTAGTCATTGTGAGCGCTTGGACTCCACTTGCTTACCCTACCATTGCGGAAAGATGGTTTTCTCTGCCGAATTTGTTCTACTTACTGCCCGTACCAGTCATTACTGGACTGGTATGTTTGAAGATTGCTGACTCCGTTAAAAAGCGTAAAGAGCGCAGCCCTTTCGTGATGGCGCTAGTGATCGTGATTCTCGGGTTCGCAGGGCTTGGCATCAGTATCTGGCCAAATATCATTCCTCCTAGCATATCAATATGGGAAGCAGCGGCTCCTGCAAGCAGTCAGCGCTTTATGCTCGTTGGAGCAGTGATCATCATCCCGATCATTCTGGCTTACACCTTTTGGAGTTACTACGTCTTCTCCGGAAAAGTAAAAGAAGGCGAAGCGTACCATTAACGAGTTGATAAGGAGTGAGTATGAAAATCAAAAATTGGTGCCGCCAATGGGCTTGGATGATTGGAATATGGGTCGTTAGCGTCGCTGCATTAGGGTTAGTGTCTATGTTATTTCGCGTCATGATGACCGCTGCAGGGTTAAAATCTTAGCTCGGCACTTTTAAGTCAATAAAAAATGGATGCCTCTAGATCTTGTGTAAGAGCTAGAGGCGTTTACATTCAAGTCCGACTTTTCACGTGTGCAGACAATACGATCGTAGATTCTAAACCGCGAGCCACTTCAAAATAACCACCAGCACGAGATAGCTGACGAGCCGTCAATTTTTCTTTGCCTAGCTTTTCAAACCAATAAGGCGCCAATGAGCACTGAGCCGAACCTGTGGCAAGATCTTCTGAAATACCGATTTTAGGTGCAAAGTAACGCAGCACATAGCTACTATCAGAACTTTGAGCCGTCACGATGACCGCATGAAACTCATCAATTTTAATCAGCTCATCAAAGTTAGGTTGATAGCGAACAACATCATCCTCTGATTCAAGAACAACAACCAAATCACGCGTTGTAAAAGCATCTACTGGGCGATTGGAAAAGCCTGAAATACCCAAGGGGATGGCATGAGGCTTGGCTTGCCAACTTGGCATCACGATCCTGTACATTCCATCAAGTTCAGTAACGGTAATATGGCCATACTGGCTTTTTAGAATGACCTCATTCTGATGATAGTTGGAAATGATTGCAGTGCCTGCGCCCAAACTTCCGTGTCCGCATAGGTTTATCTCTCCTTCTAGGCTAAACCAGCGAATGTGGTAGTCACTGCCAGACTGAACCATAAATGATGTAACAGGTTGAGCGACCTGGTGAGTGATTTGAAGTAACTCAGAATCACTCAGCCAGTGATTTAGTTCGACAACGCCACAAGGGTTACCTTGAGCCAACTCATCACAAAATACATCAAATGTTTGCGCTTTAATCATCCATCATCCTTGCGGTTTAACCATGCATTAAATCAAGTTCCTCGTCATTATCATCTCGATAAAAACGAGAGTTCAGCTATCAAGTCAACTTGATGTAGGTAATATATACGACAACAGAGTCGCAATTTTCAGTAAGTTTTGTTCGTTGGGTACAATCGACAGGCTATATGACAAAGCTTTAAGCCTCTACATGACCGATGTGCATGGCTACTTTTAACGCTTGTTTATTGAGATTAGATGCCTCCCAAGCAACAACAACACGACTAGTGAGAGGGATATCATCAATCTCGGCGACTGTCGCGGAATCATCGAGATGTTCAGCCAGTGAGCGCGGTACGAGAGCGATACCTAACCCGGCCTGCGCCATGGCAATCGTCGTACGAAGTTGCGGTGCTGCGAACTGTGGTTCGAGCCTTACTCCTGCGTCGGCAAAAAGTGTGCTCATGCCATCAAACAATGCGGGGCCCGTCTCTCGTGGAAACAGTAAAATTTTATGGCCTCTCAACTGTTTCATCTGGATACAGGGATATTTTGCCAGTTCGTGCCCCGCCGGAATCACTGCGACAAACGTGTCGTTAAACAACACCTTGTGTTCAAAAGGCTCACTGGCGTAGCAGGGTAGCCGCATGATTGCGAGATCAAGTTGTTTGCTTTTTAACTGAGCGGCAAGCTCTGGCATTGACAGTTCCGCCGTCTGTAAATGAACCCCATTCTCTTGAATACGCCCAATCCTCTCCAATACCTTAATGCAGGTTGATGTTGACGTCGCGAACCCAATTTTAACCTGCGTATTTTCACCACGGGCAATCTGTCGGGCTTTTGCTTTAGCGCGTTCCACATCAGCAAGAATATTTACCGCATCCAAATAAAAGACTTGCCCTGCATGGGTCAGTTCTACTCCTCTAGACAAGCGCTTAAATAAGTCCACGCCAAGCTCGTGCTCTAGCTTTTTGATTTGTTGACTCAAAGGAGGTTGCGCAATCCCTAACTGTTCAGCTGCTCGGGTAAAGTGACGAATCTCGGCGACCGCGACAAAATACTTCAGGTAGCGAAATTCCATATATTTTCCATATCAAAATAAATCTTTTTTATATTGGATTTAGCACCGTGTAGAAGTCAATCTAAATATACTCTTCATTGCATAACTGGTCTTACTCATGCGTGGATTTTATAACCCTCTATGCGCTTGTTCGCTTGAAGTAGCGAAAGAATTTTCTGAATACCATCATGTTACCGGAGATGGTGAGATTTATCAGACTTCGTTAATGAGTGCTTTGATCGCTGGTGTTTACGAAGGCTCGACAACCATAGAAGAACTGCTGAAACATGGGGATTTTGGTTTAGGTACGTTCAATGAATTGGATGGTGAGTTGATTGCGTTTGATAAGGAAGTTTTTCAACTCAAGTCGGATGGCTCCGCAAACCCGGCAGACCTGGCGCAAAAAACGCCCTTTGCTGTCATGACTTTTTTTAAGCCTGATATCGAGCTGCCACTGACATCGCGCATGTCACGTCATGAAGTCCATAGCCTCATAGACGACCTGGTTCCAAGCGATAACCTATTTTGCGCAGTGCGCATTGATGGTGTTTTCGATTCAGTTCGTACTCGTACCGTACCTAAACAAACACGCCCTTATCGACCAATGCTTGAAGTGGTCAAAGAACAACCAACATTCCGCTTCACGCATAAGCAAGGCGTGGTCGCCGGCTTTCGCAGTCCTAAATATACGACTGGCATCAATGTACCCGGCTATCACGAACATTTTATTACCGATGACCGCCAAGGAGGTGGTCATATCCAGGATTACAGCATTTCGTCAGGATTTCTCCAGATTGGCAAAGTCTCACGGCTAGTGATTGATACCCCAGTATCGACAGACTTTCTCAGCGCCAATTTGGCTCCGGAAGATATAAATACCGCCATAGAAAAGGCGGAAAAGTAACAAAGTCAGGCAAATAATAAGGACAACAAATGCAATCCAAACCTTCAAATAAAAATGGAGCTCAGTTGATCGCTCAACAGCTAGAGTCTCTCGGCATTAAGTACATATTCGGTATTCCCGGTGCAAAAATCGATCGACTGTTCGATGCGATTGAAGACACTAACATCCAAATGATTCCTGTACGTCACGAGGCTAACGGCGCATTTATGGCGGGCGTTATGGGAAGACTAACCGGTAAAGCAGGCGTCACAATGGTTACGTCAGGCCCAGGCTGTGGAAATCTAGTTACGGGGGTGGCAACAGCAAACTCCGAAGGCGATCCGCTGATTGCTATCGGTGGCGCGGTGAAACGAACTGACCAGCAAAAACAAACACACCAGAGCATGGATACCGTCAGTATTTTTCGCTCTATAACCAAGTTCAGTGCTGAAGTGCAGCATGTGGACGCCGCAAGCGAGATCATGGCGAACGCATTTCGTATCGCAGAGTCAGGTCGTCCTGGGGCTTGCTTTTTGAGTCTCCCCCAAGATGTTTTATCCGAGCAAACCCAAACGGACATTATTGTCCCCTCGCCTTACACACAGCCTGGTTGCGCAGACATCGTAGCAATCGAAGAAGCGGTCAGTCGAATCAGTAAAGCAAAGCGCTGTGTGGTTTTACTTGGCCTTCACGCGAGCCGCAGTCAAAACGCTGCTGCTATCGCCCGATTTCTTCAAAATACGCAGCTACCCGTTGTCGGCACTTACCAGGCCGCCGGCACGGTAGACATCAATTACTATCATCACTTTGCTGGGCGTGTCGGTTTGTTTAATAACCAACCTGGCGATGTTTTACTGCGGGACGCCGATTTAATTCTCACCATCGGCTTTAGCCCAATAGAGTATGACCCTGAGCTTTGGAACAGCCACCGCAACCCGGTGATTCACCTCGATATTGAACCAGCAGAATACCAACTTAATTATCAGCCTTGTGTTGAAATCGTCGGAAACATTGCGCAGTCATTAGACAAAATGGGCAGCTATATCTCTGAATATGCTCGCCTTTCCCCAACGGCACTTTCAGTACTGGAAGAGGTAGCACTGCAACGGCAAGTGATCAAGACCTATCCCAATGTCTATAACAAGCAAGGGTTTCATCCACTGGCGCTAATTAAAGCCATGCAATCCATCATCACACCAGATACCACGCTATGCCTTGATATGGGGAGCTTCCACATCTGGATCGCTCGTTACTTAAGCTGTTTTCGAGCTCGCCAAATGCTGGTGTCTAACGGCCAACAAACAATGGGCGTTGCACTACCATGGGCCATTGGTGCCAGCCTACTAAAACCTGGTAGCAAAGTGGTATCAATATCGGGAGACGGCGGTTTTATGCAATCGAGCATGGAGTTAGAAACCGCGGTTAGACTGAACTGCAATATCGTCCATATTGTGTGGGTTGATAACGCCTACAACATGGTAGAAATGCAAGAGATCAACAAATATCAGCGCTGCTCTGGTGTGAAATTTGGACCAATTGATTTCAAGGCCTACGCCGAATCATTTGGCGCGAAAGGCTTCGCAGTGACTAGTCAACACGAATTGCTACCGACATTGAATAAAGCCATGGACGTTGAAGGACCAGCAGTGGTGGCTATCCCCGTAGATTACAGCGACAACGACAAACTGATGTTGCCGCGCACAGAGAAAAATCAAGATCCCGTTTTTGTAAGTTTCGAAGGAGAAATCGCATGAGAGGATTAAAAAATAAAGTCGCACTCGTGACTGGCTCTGCCAATGGCATTGGTTTGGCCATCGCAAAACGTTTGTATGAAGAAGGCGCAAACGTCGCTCTTGCCGATTGGAATGAAGAGCAGTTGGCAAACGCCGTTGAGGGCTTTGATAAACAGCGTGTGTCGGCACATTCCATTGATGTTTCTGATCCAGACAAAGTCGCAGCACTGATTTCTGATGTTGTTACCCGTTTCGGTAAACTGGATATTTTAGTAAACAATGCTGGCGTACATGTCCCAGGTTCCGTGATTGAAGGTAGTTTGGAAGACTGGAAGAAGATCTCTGGTGTAAACATTGATGGTGTTGTTTATTGCGCGAAGTTTGCTTTGCCTGAACTCTTAAAAACGAAAGGTTGTATGGTAAATACCGCGTCCGTTTCCGGTTTGGGTGGTGACTGGGGTGCCGCATTCTATTGCGCGAGTAAAGGCGCAGTGGTGAACCTTACCCGAGCGATGGCATTGGACCATGGTGCGGATGGGGTAAGAATTAACGCCGTATGCCCAAGTTTAGTAAAAACCAACATGACAAACGGCTGGCCGCAGGACATCCGCGATAAATTCAATGAGCGCATTGCGCTTGGCCGAGCAGCCGAACCTGAAGAAATTGCGTCTGTCGTGACTTTCTTGGCAAGTGATGACGCATCTTTCATTAATGGCGTAAACCTACCTGTAGACGGCGGTGCCACCGCATCAGATGGTCAACCTAAAATAGTGTAAGCATTAACACTGATTGAGCAGAATTTTTAACTGTAAGGTATCCACGCAAAAAAAGAGCCGAGTTTGTACTCGGCTCTTGTGTGCCTGTTCTTAAGCCTGCGATGTTGCTAAACCTGCCGACGCGCCGCCTAATAACACATGATTAAATTCCATTCGAGATTCTTGGGCTTGCTCAGACAGTTCTTGTTTCTTCTTTTGAGCCAACTCAAGCGCTTCGGTTAGTTGCTGTAGCTCTGTTTGCATCTCTTCTGGTAAATGATGGTCCGAAAACCCAGATTCACAGCTGTGTTCTAAGGCAAATGCGCGAATTCTCTTACGCATGCTCATCAGGGCCGCCATTGCTTCGCGCTCTTCTTCAGCCGCCTGTTGAGCTAAGTCTTTAAAGCGCTCAAATTTCGCCAAAGCCATTCCCTCTGTTGACCAAGGGTCAATTTCCGGCAGTTCTTCAATGTTAATGGTTGGCTCTTCGTATTCTGCTTGATGTTTAATATCTAGGCTCGCCGCGCGGACAAAGGACACCATCAACATCACCGAGATAACTAACAACGGTAAACCTCCCACGATCGCAGCGGTTTGTAATGTCGATAAACCTCCCATGAACATTAGGACGGTTGGCAGAAAAGACAAAGTAAACGCCCAGAACAAACGGTTCCAGCGCATCGGTTCTTCCGTCACATCATTTTGAACCACAGACGCAAGAATGTACGAGATAGAGTCAAACGAAGTCGCCGTAAAAATGATACACAATAGTGTAAAAACACCAATAACGATTGGCCCTAACGGTAATGTGTCTAACGTTGCAAAAATAGCCGCTGGCGCGCCTGATTCGTTGAGGATTGCAATGACATCAAGCTCACCCGTCAATTGCAACGATAAACCATAGTTACCTAAAACAATGAAGAATAAGAAACAACCTAAAGAACCGTAAAATATAGAACCTACGACCATCTGTTTGATCGTTCTTCCACGCGAGATACGCGCAACAAACAATCCCATACAAGGAGCAAAGACCAACCACCATGCCCAGTAGAAAATAGTCCAGTCTTGCGGGAAGTGTGTATCTGTAAACTCACCATAACCACCAAACGGCTCCGCCCAGGTAGCCATAACAAAGAAGTTAGACAACATACGACCAATTGAATCTAAGCCCGTTTCTAACATGAACACGGTTGGCCCAACGGCAAGTATAAAGAGTAACAAGCCCATCGCACCCCAGAAGTTAATGTTACTAAGGAATTTGATCCCCTTCTCAAGCCCTGCATACGCGGAGTAACCAAAAATAGCAGTACAGAGAAGTAATACAGCCACTTGGCTGAAGGTATTGTTTGGAAGACCGAAGATATGATGTAGACCACCATTGATAAGAGGCGCTGCTAAGCCAAGCGTAGTCGCCGCGCCACCCAACATACCAAAAATAAACAACACATCAATAAACTTGCCAATACCACCGTTTGCACGCTTTTCTCCTAATACAGGCATTAACGCACTAGAGATTTTCAAAACAGGTTGTTTGCGTACATAAAAGAAGTAAGCGATAGGCAGAGCAGGAATAAGGTAAATTGACCAAGCAATCGGTCCCCAGTGAAACAGACCATAAGTCGCGGCCCAGCGAATGGCTTCTTCACTGCCTGCTTCCAACTGAAATGGTGGTGATTGATAGTAGTATGCCCACTCGATACACCCCCAATACAGAATACTTGCGCCAATACCTCCACAAAATAGCATTGCAGCCCATGAGGCGTTACCAAATTCTGGTTGCTCGTCGGCTTCACCAAGTTTGATTTGGCCAAGATCGCTGAACACGGTGTAAATCATAAAACACATTGCTGCGATACCCAGTGCGAGGTATAACACACCAAGCTTATCGGTCATGAAAAATTTGGCCGAAGCTATCCAATCCGCACCTTGTGTGGGAAATAAAATTAAGGGTATAACGACGCTGAGTAAAAGAAAGAGTGAGCCTAAGAAGGTAGGCTTATCGATGAGAGAAAATGATTTGTCCATATTATATATCCTTATATTTTCAAAGGACATGATCCACATTTCTCGCAACTTCGCCAATTCACAACACTTATCGTTACCACAAGAATAATTGTCTTTAAAAGATGCATTATGTGACGCTGATTTTGTATTCATTATTTGATGCCATAGCGTTTAAATACGGCAACTTTTCTGCCACACCATCCAGCGCTCCTACCTTTAAAAACCTCAACACTGTTTGCCACCACTGAGGATTCCACAAGCTTAAACGTCGGTTCTAGATAACCCTCCAACTCCCCACTTCGCAAACAAAATGGAGGGAAGCGAGAGTGGTAATCATCATCTATAACGAAACAACCAATTAACAAACCGTCTCTTGTCAGCAATTTATCCACCATAGCAAAGTAATCTGGCCACTGGTCTCTCGGTAGTGCAGCGAGAAAGGATTGATTTTGGCGCAACATGTATGGATGCCGAACTCGCAGCCCCAGCCAATGACAGCGCTTGGCAGACGTTCAACGCCAAAGTGACATTCCCCCAAGCGGGCTACTACGAAGTTGGGGCAAAGGCGACTGATGACCAAGAGGTGGGCCAACCTTTTGCTATCACATGGAACCCGAAAGGTTACCTCAACAACACCTTCCACCGAATCGCGCTGATTGTTAAGGGTTAAACATGAAGGGGGAATAACAGTGAAAGCAACATCCTTAAATAAGCGGGTTTTCCCGCTCTCGTTTACTTTTCTCGCGCTGTTAAGTTACTCAGCCTTAGCAAACAATGACGAGTTGATAGCCGCAGGCGAACAGCAAGCGATGGTGTGTAAAGCTTGTCACCAGTTTGAAAAATGGAGGAAGTGCTTGTGGGGCTGCCTCTTTGGGGCTTAGCAGAGCGTGATATTGCCGGCTTTACAGGCTTCAATTACAGCGAAGCCATCAAACAGCATCAAGGTCAATGGGACGCAGAAAAACTGGATGCTTTTTTTGGCGTCACCACCAGAGTTTGCTCCGGGCACAAACATGGTCTTTCCCGGCGTAAAAGACCAGGGTGCGCGAGCCGCAATCATTGCATGGCTAGCAACCCAAAACCCTACACGCCACCAGATTGGAATACTGCTTCATCTGAAATGGAGGTCAAATCAGCTGGTGATGGGATATTAGCGCCAGGAGAGAATATGGAACTCGTCGCGGCAGTCTGCTCAGCCTGTCATTCGTTACACATGGTCACACAACAATGACTAAGCCGCCAACGATGAGATGAAACCTTAGACTGGATGATTGAAGAGCAAGGGATGGATGAACTGCCGGGTGATAATCGCGAAGCCATTCTGAAATACCTTTCGACCTATTATGGGGGTAACTCCCGCCTTTAAAACTAACGCTTATTGATATTTTACATACGTATTCTTTCTGTGTGAGTATCCCCTCAACAGGAATAGAGTGAAGTAACCTCTGTTATTTCACAGTATGTATCGATGAGGTTTAAAAGATTGAAGGCAGAAGAGTTTTTTGACAACCATTACCTTTCTATTTGGGTTTTTCTTGTTGGCGTGGCAGTCATTACCTTGATTATGATGGGAGGCGGCATGGCAGTAACGTTGCTGGCAATATTGATTGACCAGTCGTCTGAGCACTTAACTACTGATACTTTCTTGGCTCTAAACTTTTCTTTTGCTGGGGTCATGACTCTACTGCTTGTTATCCCAAGCATGATGATTGTTAGAGGCAAACCTAAAGCGGCAGAAATCAACTTAATCAATATTTACTTTCAGTTCCTTGTTTACGCTCTTGGCCTATTCCTTCTTGAAGATGAACATAAACTTTTTTTTGTTAGTTTTGTACTTTTTCCTATTATCGCTCTCTGGCTCATGGCATCGACCAAATATCATACATTTGTGACTTACTTTTCAGCGATTAAAAAAGAACCAGACAGTTTCCGCGAATACTTTCTAAAGAAGTCTCAGTGACGACTAACGTTTCTGCCACACCATCCATTGTTCTCTGCCTTTAAAAACCTCAACACTGTTTGCCACCACTGAGGATTCCACAAGCTTAAACGCCGGTTCTAGATAACCCTCCAACTCCCCACTTCGCAAACAAAATGGAGGGAAGCGTGATAGGTAATTATCATCAATGACGAAAAAACCAATTAGAAAACCTCCGCTTGGCAATAATTTATCCACCGTCGAAAAGTATTCTGACCACATGTCTCTCGGTAGTGCTGCGAGAAAGGCCCGCTCGTAAATGACATCAAACGAGTGAGAAAAATCGGCATTAAATACATCACCCAATACGACTTTATCTTTGTAGTTACCTAACGCTGATTGCGCCATTTTTACCGCTTCTTGGCTGTAATCCATCGCGATCACGTCATGCCCATATTGAATAAAAGTGCTCAGTTCATAAGCGGCACCACACCCAGGAATAAACACTGACTGGCCTACATGAAGTGAATTGTCGAGATAGTCCTTGAGTTCTTGAGGTGTCGATTGGGCATCCCAAGGCATAGTGCCTCGGATAAACAAATCATCCCAGAATTGTGTGTTAATCATTGGTGCCTGTTTCATTTACCCGCTCCCTGATTGCGGTAGTAAAAAATAAAGGGATACGCAGCGCAATGTGGTATCCCTTTTCTAGCCTTTTGTCTGACGTTGTTAGTTTTTTATGACAACCACTTTCTACTGCACTTATGCCACCAATGAGTTAACTGCGAAGATCATTGATTAACGGCTGCTCCGCTTGGTTCGGTACAAACTGGACATTGCCTTTCAGTTTAGTGACAGACTGGAGTGTTGCTTGAATGTCCTCTGCTGATACATGCACATCATGACAACAGAAAGTAATGGCATCGTTGAAGCCATCGCGTTCAATTTTCAAGGAGCCTTTAATATCGTGGCGACGACAGACTTCTTGGATCTGATGCGGATAAACAAACAGCCCTTTTACTTTCACCGCGGAGTCTGCTCGTCCCATCCAGCCCTTAATTCGTGCATACGTGCGTAGCGAATCCGAGCCCATTTCTAGGTATGCCGATAAATCTCCCGTTGCGTAGCGAATCAGCGGGAACTTCTCATCGAGCGACGTTACAACGACTTCACCGACTTCTCCCGGTTGTACAGGAACACCATCAGGATCAACGATTTCAACAATAATATCTTCGGCAATCACTAATCCTTGTTCACCAGACACTTGATAAGCAATCAAACCAAGCTCTGCACTTGCGTAGGCTTGAAAGACTGCAATGCCTTTGTCCTCAAACATCTGTTGCATGTCTGCTGTAACCGCTTCACCAGAGACCAGAGCTTTCTCAAAGCTAGGCAGCTCATCGTATTTCTCTTGGTACTTTTGTAGCAACGTCAGCAAATACGAAGGTGTGCCAGTGTAACCATTAGGTTGAAGCTGTTTAATTGCCTCTATTTGCGCTTCGGTATTGCCTACTCCAGCCGGAAATACCGCACAGCCACAAGCCCTTGCACCACCATCCATAATAAATCCGCCAGGAGAGAAATGGTAAGAGAGCGTGTTATGCACTAAATCACCCGCACAGAACCCAGCTGCGTGAAACGCACGCCCCATACGCCAGAAATCGGCCTCATCCGTTTGAGCCTCATATAAAGGCCCAGGAGACTGAAAAACACGCGCCATTTGACCAATGGCAACGCTATTTAAGCCACCAAACGGCGGTTTAAGTTGCTGCTGATTAGGTACATTGAACTTACGTGTAATCGGGAACTTAGCAAGCCCTTCACGATTGTTTGCCAATGTAGGCTCTAACCCAGAAAAATGCGCCGCGTAATGTTCGCTATTGACTTTCGAATTTTCAATCAACGTTGGCAGACGTTGAAACAACGACTCTTCTCGCGCCTGTAGAGACAACGATTCTTTCGCATCAAATAGTTCGTTCATCCTTGCTCCTTACAACCAACGCTTACGACGTTTGTAAGATTTCAGATTCTTAAAGCTCTTGCGATCTTCATCGCCGCCGCCAAGGTAGAATTCTTTTACGTCTTCATTGTTTAGCAATTCGTGCTTGCTGCCATCTAGTACGATTTTGCCTGATTCCATGATGTAACCGTAATCGGCCGCTTGAAGAGCGAAGTTGGCATTCTGTTCAACCAAAAGCATGGTAATACCTTGCTCTTTGTTGATCTTGTTAATAATGCTGAATACTTCTTTAACTAGCAGTGGAGAAAGCCCCATAGACGGTTCGTCCAACAAAATCATCTTCGGTCGAGCCATTAACGCTCGGCCAAT
This sequence comes from Vibrio sp. SCSIO 43097, assembly GCF_023650755.1. Classification (NCBI taxonomy): domain Bacteria; kingdom Pseudomonadati; phylum Pseudomonadota; class Gammaproteobacteria; order Vibrionales; family Vibrionaceae; genus Vibrio; species Vibrio sp. SCSIO 43097. The sequence continues at coordinate 726,501 of NZ_CP071841.1, forward strand.
CGCTAACATTTGTTGCTCACCGCCAGACAAATAGCCCGCCAGGCCAGTGCGCTCTTTGAGTCGCGGGAAATAGTCAAACACCATTTCGATGTCTTGTTCAACTTCGTTGTCAGAGCGTGTATAAGCGCCTAAGCGAAGATTTTCTATTACCGTCATATCTTCAACAATTCGGCGCCCTTCCATAACTTGGAAGATGCCCGAACGGACGATCTCTTCCGGGCTTTTGTTGTCTATACGCTCGCCCATGAAGTTGATTTCGCCGCGCGTCACTTCACCATCTTCGGTTTTCAATAAACCAGAAATGGCTTTCAACGTTGTGGATTTACCCGCACCGTTGGCGCCCAGTAAGGTCACAATCTGCCCTTTTGGAACTTCTAAACTCACACCGCGAAGTACTAGTATTACTTCGTCGTAGACGACTTCAATGTTGTTCACTGAAAGCAGTATTTCTGCCGGTTCGATATTCGTTGCTAATTCAGCCATCAAGCTACTCCTTGCTAGGGTGAGAGTGTTCTCTCACCCATCCTTATTTTCAGTAAGCTTTGTTATTAATAAGTCGTAGATTAGTAACCTAGCCAATCGTCACGACGTGACAACGTCACCTGAGATACTTTCTTAATATCAACTGCGCCGCCATCGTTGTTGCCCATAAAGACGTTCACGGTTGTTGTGCCTCGGTGATCTTCCGGTTTCCAGTTCGCAGGGACACAAACACCTTCTAAGCCTTGTGGTACCCAGTTGTCATGGACATACATGCCCTTCTTGATGTTTTCACCTGTGATACCACCGTTGTCTTTCGCCCACTCCATTGCTTCTTTCATATAGAACGCAGAACAAATACCGCGAATGTAATGGTGAGTTCTGAATTCGCCCGGCTCTGATTCAGACTGCTTAGAAATCTCACGGACCAGCTTCATGCCTTCATTATCGTCTCCCCAAAACGCCGTCATACCTGGGAAAACGTAATCTTTAAGGCCATCGCCTGCTGCTTCAAGCACTGGCTTATCGCCGCCCCAAATGTTTGCCATGTACTGGAACTCTGTCCCAACCGTGTTACAAGACTTCACTAGTGAGATAACCGAGCTACCGATATTAGCAATGTAACCGTAGTTGGTGCCTGACTCTTTCAGCGACAAACATTGCGCTTTGAAGTCCCCTGGTTTTAGTGACACAACGACTGGGTTTTGCACATCAAAACCAAGTTCTTTGGCGTACTCTGCACACGCTTCTTTTGGCGCATTCGGGAATGGATGGTTATCGCCAATGTGCGTAAATTTCGGCGCACCTTGATTGCCCTTAGATTCCCAATCTTCTTTCGCCCACTTAACTAGCGCACGGCACGCATCTGAGTACGACGCACCATAAAAGAAATTATAAGGCGCTGGTTTCGCGGTTTTTGGGTTTTTGCCAGTTGGGTCAGTTAAGTGACCAGAGTAAGAAGCAGAGAACACCGGCACTTTGTCTTTGGTAACAAACGAAATAAGCGCTTCGGTATCCGCCGTACCCCAACCTTGCAGCGCAACCATGTCTTTACGCGCAACCCAACGTTTATAGTTAGAAATCGCCACTGGTACTTTGTACGCCATGTCTACTGTTTCAAATTCGAGCTCGGTACCGTTAATGCCACCGTTTTGGTTAATCCAACGCAATGCGTCTCGCACGCCAGAACCATAAGGCTTGCTCACATAGGCAGTTGGTCCAGAAAAGTCGACTAATTGCCCGACAAACACAGAATCTTTTGCCCAAGTTGCGGTAGTAAACAGTGCAGATGACAGCACCAACGTTGTCGCTAAATGTCCTTTGTTCATAACTCGTTGTCCTTGTTATTGAGGTATATTCCACTTAATTCCACGTTAATATGAGAACGGATAGTGTTTCCAATATGCTCGAATCTGTTGCCAGCGATGCGATAATCCTTGAGGTTCGAAAATAAGGAACAACATGATGACTAAACCAATCGCCATCTCTTTGAAGTAAGCCAGACCATCAGTGAAAGCGGTGGTATCACCAAACGCTGAAAGCCCCGTTACGCCAAACTCCAAAACTTCAGGCAGCAATACGATAAATATCGTCCCCATCAATGTGCCTTTGACTGAACCCAAGCCACCAATGATGATCATTGCCAAGAACTGGATAGACATCATGATGGTGAAGCCTTCTGCTGATACAAACCCTAGATAATGTCCGTAGAGTGCCCCCCCGATGCCTGCATAGAATGCACACACTCCAAATGAGAGCAGACGATACTTGGTTAGGTTGATGCCCATGATCTCTGCTGATAGATAGTGATCTCGTACTGAGACAAACGCGCGACCGTCACGAGAACGGATTAAGTTTGATGCCCACATATACATGAAGATCAGCGCAAACAGAGCGATGTAGAAGAAGCTTTCGTCAGTCGTAAACTCAAAGCCAAACAAATTAATTGGGTTCGCGCTAGCACCGTATGAGCCGCCACTGAACCAATCTGCGCGAGCAAAGAAGTCCTCTAGAATAAACTGCGCCGCCAACGTTGCGATAGCTAGGTATAAACCTTTAATTCGAGCAGCTGGCAGACCAAACAGCATCCCCACAATCATGGTTAAGTAACCCGCGAGCGGAATCGCAAACACGACTGGAATGTTAAACTGGTTATTTAGCCAAGCCGATGCAAAGGCGCCAAAGCCAAAGAACGCACCGTGACCTAGCGAGATTTGTCCGGTAAAACCAACCAAAATGTTTAAGCCCAATGCCGCGATACCGAGGTATGCAATCTGAATAAACAGGTTTAGGAAGTAAATATCCAAGACCAGCGGTGCTGCCAGCATGGCGATGACACCTGCAATCGCAAGGCTTCTGATGGTTTTGGTTTCAAAAATTGGCGTATCGCTTTTGTATGTGGTTCGAAAATCCCCACATGGGCGCATGCTAAGTTGAGCCATGTTATTTCTCCTTAAATACGCTCAATATCTTTGGTACCAAACAGGCCATATGGCTTGAAGGCAAGAATGATTAACAGCACATAGAATGGTGCGATGTTGTACAGGTTACCCACTTGCAGGTATTGGCTATCAAAAAACTCAGCCAAGTTTTCTAGCACCCCGATGGTAATACCACCGACAATTGCGCCGACTACCGAGTCTAAGCCACCTAAAATAACGGCTGGGAAAACTTTGATACCAATAATGGATAGCGCGTCAGATACGCCGTTAACGATACCGATAACAATCCCTGCTGTTGCAGATACCATTGCCGAAATGGCCCAACTGATGGCGAACACTTTCTTGATGGAAATGCCAAGACTCTGGGCTACTTGCTGGTTGAATGCCGTTGCGCGCATTGCCAGACCCATTTTGCTGAATTTGAAGAACCAGTAGAACGCGCCCATGATGAGCATTGAGAAGATCAAGCTCAGAATGTAAGCAAACTCAACATTCAAACCTCCGATATTCACCACGTTGGTTTCGAACACTTGCGGGTACGACACAGCAGAGACACCGAATATCCACTTCATCAGCGCTTGGAAAAACATCGATAGACCAATGGTCACCATGATCACAGAGATAATCGGTTCACCAATCAACGGTCTGAGCACAATGGTTTGCACGGCGATACCAAAAATCATCATGAACGCGAGCGTGAGTAAAAAGCCTATAAAAAACGGTAACTGTAGGTGTACCAATGCCGCCCAACATACCCATGCGCCAATCAACAGGAACTCACCCTGAGCAAAGTTGACCACCTGGGTCGATTTGTAAATCAATACAAAGCACATGGCGACAACGCCATACAACATGCCAACGATCACGCCATTAATGACGAGTTGCAGTAATAAATCCGTATTCACTATGCGATCCTCCGTTGTTCGCTATCCACTAGTGTTGGCTCATGCTCAATAAGCGTTTCAATAACTAGCGACGTTTGAATGCGTGTTTTGGTGCCATCTTGATAAGTGATCACTGTATCGACATCGACTTTTGGATCGTCGCTGTAGATGGTTTCGATGATGTCTCCGTATTTCTCTGCAACCACACCACGGCGTACTTTACGTGTGCGAGTTAGCTCTCCATCGTCGGCATCCAGCTCTTTGTAAAGTAGAATGAATTTGCTGATCTTCTGTGCATCCGGTAGGGATTCGTTCACTTTTTGAACTTCTTCACGAATCGCTTGGTACACTTCTGGTTGAGCAGATAAGTTGGTGTAGTTGGTAAATGCCAAGCCGCGTTGCTCTGCCCACTTCGCGACGATCGCATAGCGAATACAGATGATGGCAGACAGCCAAGGTCGACCTTTACCTACCACCACGGCTTCTGCAATAAACGGCGAGAACTTGAGTTTGTTTTCGATAAACTGTGGCGAATAACGGTCGCCATGGCTGGTTTCCGACATATCTTTCAGACGATCAATCACCACCAAGTGACCGGAATCTTTAAAATAGCCCGCATCGCCTGTGTGCATCCAACCATCTTGAACATCTTCATCATATGCTGCTTGGTTGTTTAAGTAGCCAGTAAACATGCCTGTACTTTTCGCGATGATTTCACCAACGCCATTGCTGTCCGGGTTGATGACTTTCACTTCTGCATTATCAAACGCAACACCAACGGAATCGTAATCCACATCATCCGCTTGGTGCACGGTGTATGCGCCACACATTTCGGTCTGACCATAAAGCTGCTTAAGTGGCACACCAATAGCTTGTAGGTAACGGAAAGTATCCGGTCCCATCGCCGCACCGCCGGTTGCCGCAGATGTCAGGTTCGAAAACCCTAAACGGTCACGCAGAGCACGCAGAAGAATCCATTCAGCCAACTTAGAGCGTTTACCCTGCTCCAGCGCTTTGTTGGCTAAGCTCATGCCCAGTTTGTACATCTTTTGCTTAAACGGTGTCGAATCCATCATTCGTGCAGACACGTCTGCCACAATGTTTTCCCACACACGTGGCGCTAACAGCACAAAGTTTGGACCGATTTCACGCAAGTCGGACATCATGGTTTCTTGTTCTTCCACAAAGTTAACGATTTGACGAGAAATCAACGCCTGACCAACCACGTAAACCTGCTCCATAATCCAAGGCAAAGGCAGAACAGAAACGTAGTTGTCGCCCGGGGAACGAGGGTCTGCACGCAAGTAAGCCGCACAGTGATCCAAGAACGTGCCACTGTGTAGCTGAGCCAATTTTGGTTTAGAAGTCGTACCCGACGTTGTACAAAGAATTGAAAGATCGCTGCCTTTGGTTTCAACAACCATATTGAGATATTTGTCTGGGTCCGCTTTATCAATCAGCTGACCTTTTTTGTAGACCTGTTCAACATCAATCAATCTTGGATCATCGTATTTACGCATTCCACGAGGATCGCAGTAAATAATGTATTCAACGCTAGGAATTTCATCACCAAGCTCAAGCAGCTTGTCACATTGCTCTTCATCTTCGGCAATCACGACTTTTGCTTTGGCATAGTTGATAAGGTACGCCACCTCTTCGTGCATAGAATCTTGATAGATGCCCAGCGAGAAACCTTTGATCGCATGTGCCGCTAACTCGCCCCATACCCATTCCGGGCGGTTATCACCTAACAAACCAACGACATCTTGCTCACCAATACCCAAATCTCGTAGTGCCAGTGCCATCCACTTGACGCGGTTTTCATAATCCTTCCAAGTGAACTCTCGCCATATACCAAACTCCTTTTCACGCATTGCGACTTGTTCGGGCCAGTTCTTGGCATTGTGTTGCAACACTTTTGGAAAGGTATCTAAGCGGGTTATATCTGCCCAATCATTATGTTGCTGTGCCATTATGCACTCTCCTCTAATGTCGGTAACTCTTCGCCTAAGTACGCTTGTTTCACATGTGGGTTGGCCATCACTTCTTCAGGCTCACCCGTAGCAATGTGTTTACCGAAATCCAAAACCAAAACGCGATTAGAGATGTCCATGACCACGCCCATGTCGTGCTCAATCATGATGATCGTGATATCTAATTCTTCATTCAGATCCATGATGTAACGTGCCATGTCTTCCTTTTCTTCCAAGTTCATACCTGCCATTGGTTCATCAAGCAGCAGTAACTTAGGTTTTAAGGCAATGGCACGAGCAAGCTCTACACGCTTACGTAAGCCGTAAGATAGGGTGCCTGCAGTCGCTTTTCGGATGTGCTGGATTTCTAGAAAATCGATCACGTCTTCCACATATTTGCGGTGCGCCATCTCTTCTTTCTGCGCATTAGAGAACCAATAGAGTGGCCCCGTGACGAAGTTGTTTTTTAGTAGGTGGTGTCGGCCAACCATGATGTTGTCCAGTACCGACATGTGAGAAAAGAGCGCTAAGTTTTGGAAGGTTCTTCCCAACCCTAACTCAGCTCGTTGGCTAGGTGTCCGTTTAGTTACATCATCTCCAGCGAAGATTACAGAGCCTTTGTTTGGTGTGTATCGACCAGAGATGCAATTGAGCATTGAGGTTTTACCTGCACCGTTTGGGCCAATGATTGAAAAAATTTCCTTTTCATTCACATGGAAGCTCACGTCAGTTAAAGCTTTCACCCCACCAAAAGCCAATGAAATATCGTTTACCTGCAACAGAGGCGATTCCGATACCATAGTTGATCTCCCTTTCGTTATTTTAAGTGCGTTCCATTGAGCACTATTTGATCAAACCTAACTTTGATACTGGTAACCGCTTTTACACCTATGCATCAACTTTGTATTCAGTTTACGTAAACGTCAATTTAAAATCAGAATAGTGCCTGAAAGATTAAGTTGCAATCGAGTTCATCGAGAAAGATTTGAACTAACGCAAACTTTAAGTAAATAAATTGTTAATAAAAATTATTCTCAAACGCTTACATATTTGGATAGTTCGGACCACCACCACCTTCTGGCGGAGTCCAGGTAATATTTTGACTTGGATCTTTGATGTCGCAGGTCTTACAGTGGATACAGTTGGCCGCATTTATTTGCAGCTCTGGCTGCTGCTCCCCCTGTACGATTTCATACACGCCAGCCGGACAATAGCGCTGTGCTGGCTCTGCATATAATTCAAGGTTCTGCTCAATAGGGATCCGCTGGTTCTCCAGTCGTAAGTGGCATGGTTGATCTTCCTCATGGAAGATATTGGATAGATAAACAGAAGAGAGGCGATCGAAACTTAACACGCCATCAGGCTTCGGATAGACAATTTCATTGCTGCTTTCCGCCAATAACAGAGACTGATGATCAGGCTTATCACAGCGGATATGCCACTTAGCTTTGCCTTTTAATACGTTATGTTCCAGCAGCGCTAAACCACCGCCCAGCCACGATCCAAAGCGGTGAATGCCACTTGAGAAGTTACGTGCTTGATAAAGCTCTTCATACAGCCAAGACTGTTTGAAATGCTTTTGATAATCAGCAGTAACTGACTGACTCTCAAGGGCTTCACATACTGCTTCAGCGGCAAGCATGCCAGATTTTATTGCCGTGTGTGTGCCTTTGATTTTAGCGCCGTTAAGTGTTCCTGCATCGCATCCAATTAATAAACCACCAGCAAATTGCTGAGTGGGAAGCGAATGAAAGCCACCCTTGGTGATCGCCCTTGCGCCATAGCTAATACGCTTCCCATTTTTGAGGTATTGCTCAATCAACGGGTGGTGTTTAAAACGTTGAAACTCATCAAATGGACTCAAGTGCGGATTCTTATAATTCAAGTCAACAATCAACCCGACGGCAACTTGGTTTCCCTCTAAATGGTAGAGATAACTGCCACCTGTAGCTTCATTTGATAGCGGCCAACCTAATCCGTGCACTACTAAACCTTGCTGATGCTGCTCTGATGGGATTTCCCACAGCTCTTTAAAACCGATAGCGTAATGTTGAGGCGTTTTCTCTTCAGCAAGATTAAATCGGTTAATCAACTGCTTACCAATATGCCCCCGTGCGCCTTCAGCAAATAAAGTAAACTTCGCTCGCAGTTCAATACCAGGTTCGAAATTTCCTTTTTGTTCACCATTTTTGTCTAACCCCATATCGCCCGTGATCACGCCACAAACACGACTATCTTCATCGATGATCGCTTGACTGGCGGTAAAACCTGGGTAGATCTCCACCCCCAAGTTCTCAGCCTGCAACGCCATCCATCGGCATAGACTGCCCAAACTTATGATGTAATTACCTTTGTTATGTAACGTATTAGGCACCGCCCAAGAAGGCAGTTCATGACCATTGATGTCATTGCCTAGATAGTAGGTTTTATCTTGGTTTACTTTGGTATTGAGCGGAGCGCCTTTCTCTTGCCAGTCGGGAAAAAGCTCATCCAAACTTCGCGTTTCAAACACCGCACCCGATAAAATATGCGCTCCAACTTCAGAGCCTTTTTCTACCACGCAAACAGAGAGGTCTTGTTCTTTTTCTGCTGCTAATTGTTTGATTCGGCATGCCGCAGACAAGCCTGCGGGACCTGCGCCTACAATCAGAACATCAAATTCCATGCAGTCTCTTTCCATGATTGCATTCCTTTTTCTTTGCATGTTGCCAACTTGTTAATCAACAATATATTTAAAGTTGACGCAAACGTAAAGGTAAATTAACATCATTTTAAAGACGTCATCACATCGTCTTCACTGTAAACACATAGTCTTCACTGTAAAAGGAATCTAACGTGAAAATACTAGTGCCAATCAAAAGGGTCATTGATCCCTACGTTAAAGTTCGCGTGAAAGCGGACCATAGCGATGTTGAAACCAATAACGTCAAGATGACGATTAATCCATTTTGCGAAATAGCCGTTGAAGAAGCCGTACGACTAAAGGAGCAAGGTATTGCAGATGAAGTCATCGTTGTCAGTGCCGGCGGTAGCCAGTGTCAGGAGCAACTACGTACTGCGCTTGCGTTAGGTGCCGATCGCGCTATTCATATCGATACTGAAGACAAAATAGAGCCATTGGTCGTCGCTAAGCTGCTCAAAGCTCTGGTTGAGCAAGAACAAGCACAGCTTGTGATTACGGGTAAACAATCCATTGATACGGACAACAACCAAGTGGCTCAGATGCTGGCCGCCCTACTTGACTGGCCTCAAGCAACTTTCGCTTCCGACGTGAAGATAGAAGATCAAAAAGTTCAGGTCGTGAGAGAAGTGGACGGCGGCTTGATGACGGTCGCGATGAACTTACCTGCGGTGATCAGTACTGACTTACGCCTGAATGAACCGCGTTTTGCCTCTTTGCCTAATATCATGAAAGCTAAGCGCAAGCCGTTAGATACCATCACACCTGACAGTCTGGGTGTTGAAGTGGTATTTAGCCAAACCATTCAAGAAATCACACCGCCAGCGCAAAGAAAAGGTGGCATCAAGGTTGAATCTGTCTCAGAGCTTCTCGATAAGCTGCGTAACGAAGCGAAGGTGATTTCATGAAGAACTTAATCATAGCAGAGCATGACAATAACCAATTGCATGCTGACACACTCAAAGTGGTTAATGCAGCAAAACAAGTCAGCCAAGACAATGTTTTGATCGTAGTGGGCCACCAGTGTGAAGAAGTCGCTCAACAAGCTTGTCGCGTTGATGGTATATCAAACGTAATTTGTGTCGATGATGAGCAACTTAAGCATCAATTTGCCGAGAGTATCGCACCTATTGTAGTGAGTGTTGCTGAAGGTTTTGACGCAATCTGGGCTAGCTCATCATCAAAAGGGAAAGATCTTGCACCGCGAGTAGCAGCGAAGTTCGGCGTTGGGCAAATTTCCGATATTGTCCAAGTTATCGATGAAAACACTTTTATCCGCCCTATTTACGCAGGAAACGCATTTGCCAAAGTGACCACCAGCGACAAGGTTCGCGTCATCACCGTGCGCGCGTCTGCGTTTGAGCCGGTTACTTGTCACAACCAAGCTGATATTAAGCATCAGCAGGTCACTATCTCAGCTCCAATGGTTGAATTGGTTTCTGTCGATAAAACCGTGTCAGAACGTCCTGAATTAAGCGCGGCAGAGGTGGTTGTGTCAGGTGGACGCGGGGTCGGTAGCAAAGAGAACTTCGCGTTGATCGAACAAGTTGCCGATAAACTAGGTGCTGCCATTGGCGCTTCTCGCGCGGCAGTTGATGCCGGGTTTGTTGCCAACGACTTACAAGTGGGTCAAACCGGTAAAATCGTTGCACCTAAGCTTTATATAGCGGTTGGGATTTCCGGTGCCATCCAGCATCTTGCAGGAATGAAGGAATCCAAAGTGATTGTCGCGATCAACAAAGATCCAGAATCTCCTATCTTTGAAGTTGCCGACTATGGATTGGTTGGTGATTTATTTGAGGTACTACCTCAGCTTGCCGAACAACTTTAAACGATCAGATAAGGGGCGAACACCGCTATGTTCGCCCCTTTATTTTGTTTTTGGTCATATTCAAAAGAATTGAAATTAGAGGGACCTATGCCAAATTCTGCACCTATTTGGTCACCATCTGCTGAGCGCGTCAGCAATAGCAACTTATTACGGTTCATCGAAAAGGTTAATAAAGACAAAGCCGAAGGTACCGTAATCAACAATTACACGTCTCTACACCAGTGGTCCATTGAGCACAATGATGAATTTTGGCGACATACTTGGCAGTTTTGCAACGTAATCGGAGATATAGGTTCGCAAATCAAGAGCCTTGGCAGTCCCAAATGGACACAAACAGGTTCTAATCATCACCATGTAAATAGAGACACAGTATGGTTTGCTGACGCCACGCTGAACTACGCAGAGAACCTCCTATCTCAGGCTGAGCAATCACCAGAGCGTGAGTTTATTGTTTTTAGCAATGAAAGCGGTGAACACCGACAACTCACCGGTAAACAGTTGCTTGAACAAGTTTCTGCCATTCAACAATGGCTACTCAATTGTGGTGTCGGTAAAGGCGATGTCGTTGCGGGTTATTTGCCCTACCTTCCTGAAACCGTTATAGCCATGTTGGCTACTACAAGCCTTGGCGCTATTTGGACTTCAACCTCTCCTGATTTTGGTATCGATAGCGTCGTAGAGCGTTTTGGTCAGGTTAAGCCGAAAGTTCTTTTTTGCTGTGATGGCTACCAGTTCGGAGGCAAAGCTTTCGATATGACGGACAAGAACACCACTCTTAGTAGTAAGTTAAGCAGTGCCTCCGAAGAGACTACTATTAGCGTATGCCAAATCGAATATTTACAAAACGCTAAGAGAGCTACCACTTCTGACTTTGTCTCTTGGTCCGATATTACTCACCACTTTTCTCCACAATCAATTCAATATCAACCAATGCTGTTTAATGACCCGTTATTCATTTTGTATTCTTCTGGTACAACAGGTCAACCTAAGTGTATTGTCCATTCCGCAGGCGGTACCTTGCTCAATCACCTCAAAGAACATCAACTGCATTGCGACATCAAATCGCAAGACAAGGTTTTCTACTACACAACATGTGGTTGGATGATGTGGAACTGGCATGTTTCCGCTCTTGCGAGTGGTGCAGCCTTAGTGATTTACGACGGTAGTCCGGTTTACCCTGATCACTCCGTCTTATGGCAATTAGCAGAAGAACATAGCGTGTCGCTGTTTGGTACTTCAGCGAAATACTTAGAAGCACTGGAACAGGCAAACTGCTCTCCAAAACTAGAACATAACCTGAAGTCACTCAAAACTCTTTGCTCAACTGGTTCGGTGCTTTACCCAGAACAATTTAGTTATGTCTATCAGCACATCAAGCAGGACTTGCATCTCGCTTCTATCGCTGGCGGCACGGATATTTGCGGATGCTTTGTACTGGGAAACCCTATCTCACCAGTTTACAAAGGTGAATGCCAAGGCGCAGGGCTGGGAATCGACGCACGTGTTCTAGAGGATGATGGACATACTATTACGCAAAAACGCGGCGAACTGACTTGTAATAACTCGCTACCTAACTTCCCTATTGGCTTCTGGCACGACAACGGCGAACTTTATCACAACGCTTATTGGAGCAAGTTTACCGATATCTGGCACCATGGCGACGATGTGATGCAAACCGAACATGGCGGCTTTATTTTTTATGGCCGTAGTGACGCAACCTTAAATCCAGGCGGCGTACGCATCGGTACCGCTGAAATCTATCAGAAAGTGAACGCGTTACCCGAGGTTGAAGACTCCATCGCTGTCGGCAAGTTAAACCAGCAGTCTGAAGAAATCTGGTTACTAGTAAAACTCGCTCACAACGTCGAGTTAACCCAACAACTCACCGATTCAATTCGCCAAACATTGAAAACAAAATGTTCACCGCGCCATGTCCCACGACAAATTTTTGCTATCAGTGATATTCCTAAAACGCGCTCAGGCAAATTGGTTGAGCTAGCAGTGAAACAATTGGTAAACGGACAAGCTGTAAAAAACATTGGTGCTATTGCTAACCCAGAAGTGCTGGAAGAAATTAAAACGCTTTTCAACATAGAAAGTGGCGCCACTGTCACTTAGAGACTCAACAAGTCTTCCAACAATACAGACGGGTATAACCTAACTGTATTTTTAGCTCGCTCAATAACTCCTCCCCACTTTCGTGGAAACTGCGCGAAATATGCTTCATGTACACAAAAAAGGTGAGATAATTCTATCTCACCTTTGAGCCATATGAGCTGGAGCATTAGTTTGGGGGTTAAGCTTTTATCAGTTGGCTCATATCTTCGCGAACTTGTGGCACCGTTAAACCAACGATGATTTGAAGGCTCTCTTGATTTCTAACAATATTCACCGCTCCGTGCTGTGTGAAAAATGCGTTCTCCTTTACAAGAGAGACATCTTTAACTTTAACACGCAAACGCGTCGCGCAATTAGTTAACAATTCAATGTTTTCTTTTCCACCCAGACCTTCAATAAAGGCACTAGCTTGTGACGGACTTGCGCTACTGTTATGGACCGCTTTCGCTTCTTTGTAGTCAGCTTTGGAATACAACTTACTATCTGCACCTTCACGTCCCGGAGTAAGTATGTTGTATTTTAAAATAAGCGCGCGAAACGTAACAAAGTAAACACCAGTAAACATGAGACCAATAATAATCTGAATCACGTATGTTCCTGCATGGTTACCAGCCAAAGGCAACCAGTTTTGGAAAATGAAGTCTATCAAGCCAGTCTGAAAGTTACCGGAAACACCAAACATAAAGGCGATCGTTGCCATTGTCGCAGATAACAACGCATGCAAAGCAAACAGCGCAGGTGCGATAAATAAGAATGTAAACTCTATTGGTTCGGTTATCCCTGTAAGAATTGCTGTGATTGCGGCTCCGAGCACTAACCCCATCACCATCTTTTTATTTTCTTTTTTCGCAACTGAATAGAGTGCTAGTGCGATACCCGTACAACCAAACACTTTACCCATTCCCGTCAACATCAAACCACCCTGAGGAAATTGTGTCGTTAAACTTTCCGAGCTCTGGGCGAATGTCTGTATATTTTGAATCCAATAGGCAACCGTTCCGCCATCGACTGCAACTGGCCCATAAAAAACGGGACCATATACGAAATGATGCAACCCCGTTGGTATCATGATTCGCTCTAAAAACGTAAATAGCCATACCCCTAACGATCCAGCAGAAACCAAAAATGATTGCAGATTGTTAATACCATGCTGAATACTTGGCCAAGTCAAACAAGTTAGAATTGCCATCACGACCATAATGGGGAAACTAATGATCACAACCAATGGCGTTCCGCCAAATACAGCCGCCCAATCCGGTAGCTTTTTATCAAAGAATCGGTTGTGAACCCAAACAGAGAGACTTGCAATTAAAATGGCACCTAGTAAGTTGGTATCAAGCGTTAGAATGCCACCAACTTCAGTCAAACCTCGCTCACCTTCCGTATAGTTCACGCCCAGTTCTGGTCCCCAAAATTGAAGGATTCCACCAATAACGTAGTTAAACGTAATGTAGGAAACGAGTGTTGCAAGTACAGCGCGACCAGATGCTTTTTTAGCTAAAGCGATAGGTAACCCAACGGCAAAAATAAGTGCCATATTTTTAAATACAGCGAGAGATGCCTGTAAAATGATCGTCGAGACTTTAACCCAAGCACTCCCCTCTAGTGCCCAAGGAAACACTTCTTGATTTAACAGCACAACAGAGAAACCCAATAACATGCCCGCTGCTGGAAATAATAGAACGGGAACAAACATCGCGGCTCCGAACCTTTGAATAATGTCTTTCATATAAACCTCTTGTTTCATTCACGGAGCCTACAAGTAGGCCCCGAACGTCCAGTTGTTATTGAAAAAATTGAGGAAGGTAGGCTTTATTTTCTTCTAGTAATTGTTTTGTTATTTCTTTAGCTTTTGGCACATTAACCACGGTACGGTTAAGTGTGAGTGCATTAATCAGCTTTTGCTGACTTCCTTCGTACCAAGCATCCACAACTAATTTCTCGTAACCAAGTTGGCTCTCAATCATGGCTTTTTGGAAGGTTGGGATTTTTCCTACAGTAAAAGCTTTCGGTCCATCACTAGTTAGCGCAGCTGGAACTTCTACCATGGCGTCATTTTGTAAATTTGTAATAGCACCATTATTCGGTACGATGACGAGATACACATCGCTCAAGTTGTAGGCAAGCGAAGCCGCAACTCTCACCATGTATCGACCATGGATATCGGCATGCAGTGTTTCGTGCTTCGTGGTGCCCGCTTCAATTATTCTTGCGTTCAATTCGAACACTCGTTTCTCACGGCCGTTAATTACCTGCCTTGCGCGGGTATTGTTGATATCCTCTTTCGCCACCATTTTTTCAGGGTACAAATAGTACTGAAGATACGTATTCGGCAAAAACTCTGGATTATCAGCAAGCATTGTTCTCATGTTTTTGAATGTGGCTTGCCACGATGGGTCATCCGCTATTTCCGCATCAACCGCACTGATCCCTTCTTTTAGGATGATATTTTTAATTTTGTCCGTTAAGTCTTCACCCTGTTTGTTACGAATTTTGGTAAACCAGCCATAGTGATTAAGCCCAAAATATTCAGGAACGAAGTCCCAAATTTCACATCCTAACAATTGCGCATAGCTGACCATAATCGCTGCTGGCATATCACAGATATTTAGAATTCGCTTATCATGCGGAAATTCACGATTTAAAGCTTCAGCGACAATTGCCGCCGGGTTGGTGTAATTAAGAATCCACGCATCTGGACACGTTTGTCGGATCTCGTTCACTAGCTGGATCATGTCGCCGATAGAGCGAAGTCCATATGCCATTCCTCCCGCGCCACATGTCTCTTGCCCAACACAAGAGTTGGATAGCGGGATTTGTTCATCGCGCTCGCGCATGGCCAACCCACCAGTGCGGATCTGGATAAAGAAAAAGTCCGAATCTGCGAATGCGACAGATTTATCCGTTGTATAAACAAACTCTTCAACTTCTGGATAGTGTTCTCGCAATAGAATTTCAGTAGCTAATGCATTCGATTCTTGGCGTTTCTCATCTATGTCGTAAAACACGACTTTTGCGAGTGGAAAGTTATCTTTTTCGGCAATAAGGCTGTTCATCATACCAAGTGTGTATGTACTGCCAGCACCAACAATCGTTAATTTTTGACGTTTCATTTCGCTACCTCAAATGTTTATCCTGAAAATGTATAAAATAAGTATTAATACTTTTATGATACATTTAAAGTGTAAGCACAAAGATACGAGATAAAAATCACACAAAGATCCTAAGGAAAAGTATTAACTACATCTCAGATCACATTCTTGCTATCATGATCCAAGACTTAGCGAGGTATTATGAAACCCAAATACATAGACATTGCGGAACGATTAGAAAAAAAGATCAAAGATGGGGAACTACAACCTAAATCGATGCTTCCAAAAGAGAGTGATTTGCAAGAAGAGTTTTCCGTAAGCCGCGTAACCATCAGAAAAAGCTTACAAATTCTGGTCGACAATAATTTAATTAGTCGGACAAGAGGTAGTGGAACTTATGTAAACGATCTAAAAGCCCAACATGATGCCTTACATTTGCTGGGTTTTATCGAGGAAGTCAGTAAACAGGGGAAAACGCCTAGCTCTCAAGTCATAAAGTTCGAACTTAAAAAACCGAATGAACAGGTTGCTAAGCAGTTAAATCTCTCGCCCAATGATGATACATATGAAATACATAGACTCAGATGTATTAATGATGAGCCTGAAATTTACGAAGTCACTCATATGCCAGCAGTGTTATTTCCAGACTTGAGCATAGCCATAATGAATGGTTCTAAATATGAGTACATTGAAAATAGCAAAGGATTGAAAATTGCGAAAAGCAGTCAGTCTGTCAAACCGTATTTGTTAGATGCAGAGACGGCCTCATACCTGAATGAATCAGAAGCTTCCCCTATTCTAAAAGTTGAGTCCACTGGTTACCTAGAAGATGGTCGTGCATTTGAATATACCGTCAATTACTTCCGACTTCATCAATACAGCTTCGAGTTTATTTCAACTAGGACGTAGTACTATTCGACGCTAATGGTTAATCATTGCGCCAAATCTTATATCCGACCTCTCGCATTGCTCTGCCGAGCAGGTGGGAGGCGACTGGCGCAGTGAGAACGATAAACAACATCGTACCGATAACCCGAGAGATCACGGTAACTTCAGGGAGTGAGAAAGCGACCGCTAATAACAAGCAGCTCACTCCGACAGTTCCAGCTTTGGTCGCTGCATGCATTCGGGTATACAAATCAGGAAGCCTCAGGACACCTAGACTTGCAACCAAGGTCAACAATGTTCCTAAGCATAAAAATAGTCCAATCAACACGTCCATTATTCTTTCTCCTTTCTTTTAACGATCAAACGTGCAAATGCGATCGTGCCGAGAAATGCAACCAAACCTAATGTAATGGCGATATCTAACAGAGCGTCCTCACCGCTGTCTAAGGTGTAAACCGTAATAAATCCGATAGTGATAAATGAAATCAGATCTAACGCCACAACTCGATCAGCTAGCGTTGGTCCTAGAATTAAACGAGCAAAAGCCATAACAAAGCTGAGTAGTAGCCCAGAATAGGCAAAAGTGACCGTTATTTGCAGCCAACTATCCACGCGTCACCTCCAAAATTCGATGCTCTAACCCATCTTTAATTCCGCGAATAACCTCTTCATGTTCAGGTGCAAACATGGCATGAACGATAAGATACTTTTTATCAGCCGTAACATCCAAACTAAGCGTGCCCGGTGTTAAAGAAACCATGTTCGCCAGTAATGAGATTTCTAGATCAGAATCGACCTCCAGAGGGACATAAACGATATCAGGCTGACTCAAATGAGTAGGTGTCACAACGTCCCACACCACTTTCGCAACCGATATAACCATTTCATAAGCGAAGTACATCAATAACTTCAATGCAGATGCA
Organism: Vibrio sp. SCSIO 43097; assembly: GCF_023650755.1. Taxonomy (NCBI): domain Bacteria; kingdom Pseudomonadati; phylum Pseudomonadota; class Gammaproteobacteria; order Vibrionales; family Vibrionaceae; genus Vibrio; species Vibrio sp. SCSIO 43097. The sequence continues at coordinate 743,811 of NZ_CP071841.1, forward strand.
AAACGTTGAAAATAGCTCGTTTTCAATCCAAATGGTTGACTCAACCTTAAAGCAAAAAAACCGACCGTAAATCCGACAACAAAATTCAGACTCGAATAGCTGCCATTAAGCATCATCCACGCTAACGCTAAGAAAAAATTGAGGAATAGATAGATCATGTATTTCCTCCTAACACCACTCTGATGTATTCAGTCGGATTTAACAGTTGTTCTGCAGCTTGAACGGAAAATTGATAAAAAGGCTCCGCCACTAAGCCAATGATTAGCGTCAACGTCGTCAATACAATAATTGGAACGCAGTACAACCAATGTACTTTGGCCTGCAGAGTCTGTTCTGGCTTCTCTCTAAATGGCTTTTTCCAAAATGCCTCACTCCAAATTTTCGTCATCGAGTAGACAGTAAGCAACCCCACCAATAACGCGGTACCTGCTAACCAGTAATATTCAGCCTGTATGCTCGACTTGATGACCAATAGCTTTCCCCAGAAACCCGATAGCGGTGGAAAACCGGCCAGAGAAAACGCAGGCACAAGAAACAAGAACGCCAACCAAGGCATAGCTTTATATACCCCACCCAAATGTTCAAGTTGACTAGAGCCATATTTGCGCTCGATGAATCCACCTATTAAGAACAAATTCGCTTTTACAATGATGTGATGAACAATGTAGAAAATGGCACCGGCTAAAGCTAAGGGAGTGTAAATAGCCAACCCCATGATCATATAGCCTATTTGGCTAATAATATGAAAAGAAAGAATTTTCTTAATGTCGAATTGGCTAGCCGCTCCTAAAACGCCCGTTAACATGGTTAGCCCTGCGACCCAAATTAACGTCGGTTGCCAGCCACTCTCGGCGAGCGGAAATACTAAGGTGAAGACTCTTATCAACGCGTATACACCGACTTTAGTAAGCAACGCGGCAAACAGTGCCACCACACCGCTTGGTAACGTGTGATAAGAAGCTGGCAACCAAGCAAATAAAGGAAAGAGTGCCGCTTTAATAGAAAAGGCAAACAAAAATAGCGCGGACAGCATCATGTTGATGCTCAATTCATTTCCCCCAACTTTGGTGTAGAGATCGGCCAAGTTCAAGGTGCCCGTTGCGCCATACAATAAACCGATAGCAAGTAAGAATACCAGCGTCGAAATCAGGTTCAACATCACGTACTTTACTGCACCATCAACTTGAGTTTTCGTTGCATCTAACACCATTAAACCAAATGATGAAATGAGCATGACCTCAAACCAAACATACAGATTAAAAATATCTCCAGTCAGGAAAGCGCCATAAACGCCAGCAAGCAACACGTGCATTAGCGCATGGTAATTGCTATAGGAGGGCTTTCGGTGAAGGTCCGCCATCGCGTAGAAAACACATATCGCACCAATCACCGCCGTTATCATCACCATAGCAACGCTGAGGTAATCTGCGACAAACACGATACCAAATGGCGCACTCCACTGACCAAAAGCAACGGCTTGAATACCATTATTTATGATGTTTTCTGTGAGAAAGCCCGCAACGAAAAGGTTCGAAATCGCACTTACACCGCTCAACCACTCAACACTTTTTGTTGAGCGACGGACGAAGAAGATAGTCAACGCCGTACTCAGCGAGAGAACAACCGGTAACGTAAGCAAAATCGAACTCATTGACCCTCCTCAGAACGTTGCATTTCATCGACGTTTGCAGTTCCAGTGTCTTTATAAGCTCGATAGAACAGCATTAAAGCAAAAATAAGTAGTCCAAAACCGATGACTATCGCAGTTAAGATAAGCGCTTGAGGTAAAGGATTTGCCGCGCTATCTGGTGGTAAAAGAGCATTATCGCCAATCAATGGCGGCTCTCCAGGCGTCAGCCTTCCAGCGGTAAAAATAGCAAGGTTAACCGCACTACTGAGTAACATGATGCCGAACAAAAGGCGCAAGATATGCTTTTCAAGCATTAAATAAACACCTGCTGCGACAAATACTCCAACGACAACACTCCAGACTATTTCCATCACTCTAGCTCCTCATTAATACGAAGCAGCATACCCATCACGCCACCTATAACGGCAAGGTAAACACCAACATCAAAAACCAATGGCGTCCCTAGTGGTATCACGTCTTTCCACCACAGTCCGGTCAAAAACGGTTTATCAAACGCAAAGCTCAAAGCACCAGAAACTAAGCTCAATGCGATGCCAGATAACGCAATGAGAAACGGTTTGAAATACAACCTAGAACGAACGTATTTCGGTGATTCCGCGAACATGAGAAGTGATAAACCAATAACGGCAATCAACGCACCAATAAAGCCACCACCCGGTTCGTTATGACCACGTAACAACAGATACACTGAAAATACGAGCATGAGTGCCGAAACGATGTGTGCCGTGGTTGCAAAAATTAATGATTGGATACGATTTTGTTTTTTCGCTCTTGTCTTAAGCAAACTCACTGCCGCAATCCCAGCAATAACAACGACGACAACTTCTCCCAATGTATCAAATGCGCGAAAGTCGACCAGAATAACGTTAACAATGTTTCGCCCATGTCCACCCGGGACACTGTTTTCTGCAAAGAAATCTGACACCGAAGAGTCCATCGGCTGAGACGTGATTCCCAACAAAAGTAAAGTAACCGAAACACCTATCACACCTGCTATGCAAATATTCGCTACTTTACGTTTTATTGAATGCTTGGGCACGGTGGTTAGACGTGGCATATGACGCATTAACAATGCAAGAAAGACCACCATTAATGTTTCCACTAACAGTAAAGTCTTCGCAACGTCCGGGGCGCTATAAATCATAAAAACAAGCGTGGTCATGAAGCCAATCATACCAAGCGCAGAAATCGCAAGAAGTCTTGCGTGGGACAACGTACATACGAGCGCAGCACCAATCAACAATAAGGCAATACCAATCTCATAGAAAGTGACACTTGAAAGTTCGCCAACCAAAGGCAGAGGAATAAGCGCTACCTGACTCAGTAACGCAACGGCAAGTACCGTGAAAAATAATAGGACATAGCGACTCAATTTCTTTTGCTGTAACCGCGCCGTTTGCCACTTCGCCACTGTCATCATGCCATCTAATAGTCGTTCAAAAATATTCTCCGCTTTGGGGACGAATAGATGTAACCGTTGAAAAAATGCAGACACAGCTGGATAAACACGGTACACCACATACCCCAACGCTAACGTAATAACGCTTAACACTAACGGTACATTCACGCCATGCCATAGTGATGTCTCTTTAAGAGCTGCTGTGGGCAGAATGTCAGCAGAGCCCGGAAAAATAATATTGCGATCTAACCAATTTAAACCGAATAACGGGACCAGGAGACTGCCAAGTGCCAGGAGCAAAGGCGAGATCCACATGGCTTTTTTTGTCTCAACTGGCTTAGTTTCAATCGGCACGAGATCATGGCGAGCAAAGAATGGTCTCGCAATAAGCATAATGGTTAGCGCGACCATCAGTATATTCACGATTAATAGTACAAAGGCGATCCAATTATTGAGCTCTACTGCGGACTTATACATGTATTCTTTGCTCAAAAAGCCTAACAACGGCGGGAACCCCGCTTTAGACAATGCGGCCAAACTCCCCGCAACCATGCTGATGACGAGAACTGACTTCAGACCGTACAATTGATCAATATCTCGTGTTCCTGTCGCTTTGTCGATATTACCCACCACCATAAACAGCGCAGCTTTATAGAAAGAGTGAGCGAGAATAAACATCAATACTGCACTAACGGCCAAATCTGTGCCCATACCTAGTAATAATGTTAATTTACCCAAAGCAACATTCGTGCTGTAGGCTAGCATCAGCTTCAAGTCAGTTTGTTTTAATGCGACAAATGTGCACCAAATGGCCGTGATACTCCCAGTGATGACTAAAGCATAAAACCAGATCTCGCTGTGGGCATAAACTGGCGATAAACGTGCTAATAGGTAAATGCCTGCCTTTACCATTGTTGCCGAGTGTAAATACGCACTGACCGGAGTGGGAGCTGCCATCGCGTTAGGTAGCCAAAAATGAAACGGGAATTGCGCAGATTTAGTAAATGCACCGAGTAGTATGATCACTAGAGATGGGATAAACCATTCATGCTGCGCAATAGTGTCTGCCTGCTCGATAATGGTATTTAGCTCATAACTCCCTGCCATTGCTCCCAGCAAGATAAGACCAGCTAGCAACGCTAGTCCACCAGCACCAGTAACAATCAGCGACTGCAAGGCGTTTTTCCGAGACGTTTTATTTTCGTGATTAAACCCGATCAGTAAATAAGAAGTGATGGTGGTGAGTTCCCAGAAAACAAATAACAACAGAATGTTATCGCTCATCACAATCCCTAGCATGGCAAGCATGAATAGGGTTAGATACAAATGAAAGGAAAACCGGCTATCACTTTCTCGTAAATAAGCCAAAGCGTAGATTTGAATCAGTGCGCCAATCCCACTGATCAGTCCCGCAAAAAGAAATGAAAGACCATCTAATCTAAAGCTAAGGTTGATATCGAGGCTTGGTATCCATTCCGCATTCCAGCTCACGCCTGCAGGAGTATAGATATAGAAGAGAAAAGAGAAGATTAAAACTGGCAGCGCAGGGAAAATCAGTAAGACCAACTGATTATCTAGGTTTTTCGGCAGGTTTTCTTTACCCGTTATGTTATTCAACATCGCAGCCCATTCGTTATTATAAGAAGGTACGCCCTATTCGGCGCAAATGACAAACTCCACTGTATTGTTTTAACCCAAGCGCTTCAAAAACGATCATGAAACCAAGGGAAAAGTAGCAAACAGTAATCACTGAGTGCTACTTAGAGGAACGCCGATACAAACCGCTATTTGCTGTCTGCTACGGCATAAGAACGTAGGTCACTACTTACGTGTTCTTGGCTGAATGTATATGGATTATCGTCATCAGCTAACTCGAATGCATCGTAGGTGCAGTCACCGATATCATTTCTCGGACAAACATAAACATTCGAACGTTCTATCATTTCTGTGTGGCATTTCGGGCATAGGTTTTTCATGTCACTCTCCTCTGATAACTTATTGATACATTGATAATTCCATGTTCTAGAGATCCATCTCCCTCCTTTACCTAAAACATCACTTAAACCCAACTTTGTTACACCCCAATTACTGAATCGGTGAGACAAAGCCATCGGGCTTAAGAGCGACCAAACTACAGTTAATCGATTGCAAAATATTTTCAGCCGTATTACCAATGACATAGCCAGATATACCAGTTCTCGCTAAGGTTCCCATTACCAGCACGTCTACCTCAATACTCTCTACGTAATCTGGAATCTTTTCGTCGGGTTTTCCATGCAGGTGGTGAATCACAATTTCACCTGTAATCCCAGACTCCTCCAACAGCTGTTGCAGAGCTTGTTTATGATCGGCTTTTGCTTTGTCGAGTTCATGTTTCAACTCAGCATCATCGACTTGAATCCAAGCGTTACCATTAAGGTAGTTTTCTAAGTAATACTCCCAGCAAGAAATCACGTGTAAACGACTATCGCAGGTGTCGGCTATCGAACGCGATAATTCGAGTAAACGCACGGCTAATGAGTGCTGTTCATCGCTTGCCGTTAATGGGTCGATAGCCACAGCAACACGGCGCTTATCTCTTGGCTTATCAATTGGTCGGTGCAACCAAAGCGGACAAGGGCATTTTCGTAACAGAGTCATATCAATAGCTTTGAAACCCTCAACACCTTCACCGAGCGGTTCAGCTTCTTTGATGATGAGATCTTTGTTATCAGCTAATGCTTCTTGAATAATACAGACAGCGGGCTTTTCACTGCTTTTCACAGTAAGAGGAAATGCGAGATCCTCTTCAGAGAGTCCCAGCTTCTGTCTGTATTCGTGAATACTTTGTTTGAGGGAGTCTTGCAGCGATTGCTCATAACTTTGCTGATACTGGATCATGTCTGTTGGGAAATCAGGACACGCTATTAGCCCTGAGACAGGCACTTTGTTGCTAGATGCAATCCTCATCGCTTGTTCGAGGGCGTCACTATGGCCTGGCAATCCTTGTGTTGCAAAAAGTATGTTTGCGAATCGTTTCATACACACCTCCTTGTTTGGTTAAATATTAACCACCCACAAAGTATAATACCTAACGGATAATTGTAACGGCTTGTGACGTTGATGAAATCAATTCTCATTAAGAGACGGATATTGCTTCATTTTGTTTTACGTCACACTCTCCTTTCTTCACAACTATCGCCTTCGACCTAAATAAATTCCGCTACCTAAATTGAGACCAAATAAAAACCCAAATTACTCAAAGTTTTTTCTCACCTTGAGTAACTTGGGTATAAGCAATAACACACTTAGTGTCCGGATTTAAATGGATGACCTAAATTTTCACGCAACTTAGTTTAAAGATGCCATCTCAATCACGAATCGATATGCAAAGTTTTACGGCTTTAGTGACCTAAAATCGCCGTAACTCAATGTTAAGGTTGTTGTTTTGTCGGTGCCAAAGCAATTTCACGAACACATACACCTTGCGGTTGCTGATAAGCAAACAGCACTGCGCGTGCGATGTCATCTGCGGCCAACACACCGCCCATATCCACCTTCCAGGCGTCATAACCATCTTTAATATCTTGAGACGTTGTATGTGAAAGTAATTCCGTTTCCACTGCACCAGGTGCAATCGTCGTAACGCGAACATTCGATGACGCAACTTCTTCACGTACGTTTTCAGAAATAGCATGAACCGCAAATTTGGTACCGCAATAAGCAGCATGATCAGGGAATGTTTTCTTGCCCGCGACAGAGCTGATGTTAATGATCGTACCACTGTTACGTGCTTTCATAGGTGCTAGGACGGACTGCATGCCATTGAGCAAACCAATTACGTTCACATCAAACATGCGCTTCCACTCCGATGCTTCCTGAGTATCTATCTGACCTAGAAGCATAACGCCTGCGTTATTTACAAGTGCATCTACCGGACCATACAACGCTTCAGCTTTCTCAATTGCAGCCTCAAAAGAAGCTTTGTCGGTCACATCTACCTTTTCACAAAGCGTATTTGGTAAGTTTAATGCTTCCAAACGTTCTACACGTCTTGCTAACAAAAGAAGAGCATGGCCCTGTTCACTGAAGTGACGTGCAATCGCTTCACCAATGCCTGAACTAGCGCCTGTAATAACAATTAACTTTTTCATTTTGAATCCTTAATCGAACGGTTTACATCAGTGGCGGTAAGTTTAAGAAAACTTTGTTTGTTGATATATACCGACCTAGTTGAAACACTGTTGTTATACTGCAACAATACTTTTTTGAATTATGAAGAAGTCATCATGCAAACACACATCAACCTTGCGGATATTCGCTCTTTCGTCCTAATCGCTCAACTAGGAAACTTCACGAAAGCAGCAGAGCAACTTGGCGTTTCTCGCTCACACGTTTCACGTCAAATAACAAATCTGGAGCAACAGATTGGTGTCACTTTGCTACAAAGGACCACTCGAACACTGAACCTCACCGAAGCAGGCAAGGTTCTGTATAAACAGTGTGAAACTGCCCTTCACAATATTGATCAAGCTGTTATGGCAGTGGTTGATGATGTAGAAGACTTAAGAGGTGACATTCGTATCAACTGTGTGGGGGGCTATTTAGGAGAAGACGTTGTCGCAGATATCGTTGCTCAGTTTCTAATCCAACACCCACAAGTGAGCATTAACTTAGATTTTAGTAGCCATCGTGTCGATTTAATCGCGGATGAATTCGATATCGCTTTTCGAATGGGAAAGTTAGACGACTCCAACTTTATCGCTCGCAAACTGATCGATGTGGAAATGGGGACATACGCAAGCCCAAACTATTTAGAAACATATGGCTATCCTTCGCATCCAAAGGACTTAGAAAAACACGTTTGTTTGACAGGTAGTGTGACACGGTGGGCATTTGAGAACACGAATACAAAGCAGTCAACGGAACACCAGATACGTGGACAGTTACGATGTAAGAGTGGCAGAGTAATGATAAAAGCAGCCTTGGCGGGAAATGGCATCATCCGTGTGCCAGCACTTTATTGTCAACAAGAACTCCAGACAGGCAAGCTAAAAGAAGTGTTTACCAATTGGAGCATTCCGAGTGTGGAATTTTCACTCCTTTATCATCACGACCGACATCAACCAAAACGCATCCGAGCCTTTGTTGATTTTACCACGCAATACTTTCGCAAACTGCAGAGTAAAGACAAGTAACCTGCACGTTGGTACCTGTCTATGTATGCTTTATAGGCTGAGCCTGTGAACCTGGGGGTTGTTCTAGAAAGAGTGTGAGCATTTTGACTCTTAAGGCTTGGTTTTCATAAACGTCAGAGGTGTTTGTCCAGTTTGCTTTTTGAAAAATGCAATAAATGCACTGTCTGACGAAAACTCCAGCCAATCGGCAACTGCGCTGACTGGCATGCCCGTTGATAACAATTCAACTGCTTTTAAAAGCCTCCACTGTTGCCGCCAATCTTGATAATTCATACCCGTTTCCGACTTAAATAATCGTGTTACCGTCTTGGTGCTTGCCCCAACTTTGCTTGCAAGAGTAGTAAGCGAAGGAGCTAGAAATGAAGGTTCAACCAACTCTCGACGAAACGTTGTTAAGCGCCGATGCGATGGCAAAGGCAACTGAAACGAATAACGTTTCGCAGCATAAAACTCCTCCCAAAAAAGCGCCGTCGTATTTACCATCTCGCTGCTAGGCTTATCCCACTCCCAAAATGACATTTTATCAATAAGAGCTTGGAGTAAATTATTCACTTCTATCATCGCGATCTTACTCGGACAGGCAAACTCCTCACAATCAAAATACAAAGATCGATACGCCACCACATTCGTCATTAGTGCACGATGCGGCGTATTAGGTGGGATCCAAACCGCCTTTGTCGGTGGCAAAATACAAATCGAGTCTTCCAGAGCAAAACTCATACAACCTTGAGGTGCGTACAATAACTGCCCTTTCTTGTGCATATGCATACCTGAGTCGTGCTTGCCAATATCCGCAGCAATTCCCACTACATAATTAGTAATCTTGTCTGCATCAAATTGTGTTTTTTCGTTAATAAGCGCCATTTTGTCCGAATATTGATGTATTTGGTTTTTATGTTGTTATTAGATCAATCATAGCCTCATTTATACTGCCCGCCAACTTCATTAACGATGGGTAACAATATGAATACTAAGCCCTCTTTATGGCTCATGCTGGTTATGTTGATGTTTCCGCAAATTGTAGAAACCATCTATAGCCCAGCGTTGAGCTCAATCGCTCTATCATTTGATGTAAACCACGCACAAGCAGCCCAAACATTGTCGATTTACTTCCTAGCTTTTGCCATTGGCGTTGTAGTTTGGGGAGTTCTCGCAGATAAACTGGGAAGAAGGCCCACCATGCTTATTGGGCTCTTTATCTATGGTTGCGCATCTTTACTCGCAACTCAAACCGAAAGCTTTGCTGTTGTCATGGCCGCGCGAGCCCTAAGCGCATTTGGTATCGCGGTAGGATCCGTTGTCACACAGACCATGCTTCGTGACGCGTTTGACGGTCAAGAACTGAGTAAAGTCTTCAGCTTAATGGGGATGGGTATATCAATCAGCCCGGTAGTTGGCATGCTATTAGGCGGGCAGCTTACAGCGCTTGGTGGATACCGTTATGTATTTTTTGCCTTGTTTTTAATCGCGTTAGTATTGTTCGCTTATAACGTTATTAAGCTTCCTGAAACACAGAAGGAACAGACACCAGTACGGTTGCATCAACTTAGCTGGAAAATGGTAAGAGACGCGCGAATTTGGCGCTCAGGATTACTGGTTGCTTTGTATAACATTGCTCTATTTTCTTATTACCAGCTTGGCGCATTTACTTTCTCAGCACTTGGGTATAACTCCGAACAATTTGGATACAGTGGCATGGTACTGGGGTTAGGCACTCTGCTTGGGAGTTATTTAAACAAATCCCTAGTGTCCAAAAATGTTCAAAAAAGCCAGCTACTTTGGTTCTCAGCAATATTGATTAGCGTTGGATCAGTCGGTGTGTTGATTCTGAACCAATCAATCTGGTTTGTTGCTCCAATGGTGTTAGTCGTCATGTCTTACGGGATTGCGATACCCAACATACTCAGTGATGCACTCGTTAATTATAAACAACAGGTTGGCAGCGCAGGCGCTTTATTTGGGCTCATGTACTACATCATGATCGGGACGGGATTAGCGATGGCTGGAACAGTACAAAACTTAGGTGTCGTTCTATTATCATGTAGCTGTTTAGCGATTTTATTAGCGTTTTCTAAAAGGCAAGTTCATACCAACTTGTGACCAGATACTACGCATTGCTTGCCTAATCTTCCGAAGATTGGTCTACATCTTTTCTAACGGTTAACTAAAACGTAAATAAAAAGCGCCTGTCGGCGCTTTAATTATCCATAGATCTTATTGCCATGTTGGCTCGCCAAACTCTTCACAACGTTGCTTGTCGTAATTTTCAATGCGCCCGCGTTTACCTACAAACTGAACCTGAACAACCATTCCAGCTTCAACATATTCACTGAAATAATCGCAAGAAACACGAAAACTAGTATCGCGTATCACAATTGGTACCCATTCATAGCCGCCGCTGCGTGGTAAGTAAGACTTGAAGGTAATGACCCCGTCATCTGAAACGTTGATTTCTTCATCATATTCATTCAACTTATAAAAACGTTGTCCATCAAACTCTGCCTTTGCTTTTTCAATTATTTCCTTCGTTGCTGTCGATTGCATCGGCGTATTTGACACCAGTTGACACCCAACAATAGATGTCAATACGGACAAAGCCAAAGCGAGTTTAGTTATTTTATTCATTTACCTAACCACTGTTGAATTATTCAACACTTACCACTTTAAAAGGAGGGAGACCATACTTTATTTTAAAGAAAATAAAAAGCGCCTTTCGGCGCTATTAATTATACATCCCTTACCCAAACGTCTTTGACGTCTTTCTTAAGAAGGTCAATCACACTCTGGTGAATAAAAACTAATCCAAAGTCTTCTTCTAGTTTAAATATTAATCGTTCTTCTAAGGGAATATTTTCTAATTTAGAGAAATCAAACTCCGTTGACTCGATGTCTAACCAGTTTAACTTGCCGTATTGTTTTTCTTTGTCCGTCAATTTATAAGTTTGATGGATGTAAGGCATTCGATAATCTTCGTAAACTTTAATTTGATCATCTGTTGGTTGGCTTGGAGAACAATCGACACGAGCGTCTAACCACTCTACTCCGTGTACGACCAGTTTCTCCACTTTTGACGCAATATCGCTGATGATAAATAACTTTGGAGAAAAGGTCATTTCAAGCAGTAAATCAGGCTCAATTGGCACTATTGGCTTAGGGCTTTGCTGGAATGGGAAGTCAGTCAAAGATTGTTTAGATAAAACTATGTAGTTAGTCATTATTATATTTACCTACTTACACTAGACTCGGGGCGTCTCTTCGGATGTATCAAATGAAAAGGCAACGATACTAGTGTTTATTTTACCCTCCTCATCTAAACGGACAAGCGCTTCAAACAACTCGATTGAGAAGAACGTTTTTGTCATTCCGACAGGTTTAAAAACATGCCTCTTGCTATCCGGAAGTTCCTTGATCTTTTCATCAGATAAGTAAAAACGAGTAGTTACGTCAGTCACTTTTATGCTTTTATCATAATCAACGACATCTACTAAGTTATCTACTGCTATTATGTAGCGCTCAGTTAACACTCCGTCTCCGGAACAGGTTAATTTTGCGGGATAAACTTCAACACCGTATGGGTCGAAACTCATAATTAGTTCAGCAATAGGCTTAGTGACATTAAAAGCACCGCCTCTGATTAAATCTAACGCTTCCATTTCATAGATATCATCATCTTTCCACACAATCTCACTTATACAAGAAGTGGGAGTGAAATCATTATCATCATAGAAAGACGACCGACTATCAACGGCTGTAAATAATGATTCACCCTCGTTAAAGTCTTCATTTATGTATGCTATTTCCATCTCAAACCTATAATTTACTAGCAACCTTTAGATAATTGAACTTAAGGGCTTTCTTATAAAAAAGTCCACTCCATATTTCTTCTATCTCCGGCCAAGTTGTATTTTTGTGTGTTCTTTGCTGACAATCTGAGCTTCTACAACCATTTCCTTTTGGAGAAAAGTCACCTCCTGTATTGTGAAGCAATATCGTAAATTCACTTATCATGTCACAAATTCTTTCCGAAAGATCATTCAGTTCTTTTCGATATACAGGAGGTGGCATTTCACAGTGTAGCTTTTCCAACGTCTCTAGCAATTCTTGCTTTACAAACTTATGATAGGCTTTAGAAGGATATGCTTTAATCTTATTTTTGTCTTTGTTCAGCATACTAGCCCTCTTCATTGGATTCCCTCCATTTAACATCGAGGTAGGCTCTGCATTAGAGTACACTTGTTCATCACTCTTAAGATTAAGTTTACTTACTGTATTTCTACCCGTATGACCGCTAGAATGCCAAGGCAATCGATACTTGCACGCAACCTTTTTAGCCGTACCTTTGTCACTGCTGGGAAGTATTACTATATTGTCTAAACTGTTCCAACTGTATTCTTTGTTTCGCATCTGTTCTGTTCGCTGAGTTGATAGCTTTTCGAACAAATTAAAGCTAATCAGATGATGTCCAGTAAGAGGACAATCACATTTTTCAGCTAATATATGATTGGCCTTTAGTAATGCTTCACCAGAAACATGTCGAGAAAAACCGTTATTGCTCATACTCATTTTTTCCTTCCTGGAAGGACACATTTTTTCTTATGTCGTTTATCGGCGATTGCCCGCTTACACACTCTACAACGAACTGTTTTAGTCCCTTTATCCTCATTTGCCTTCGCAGAACTCTTTCCTGACTGTGCAGACTCGCCAGTATTATGTTTTACTTTTGCTGGGTAAGTTTTCTCACTCTTACCTAAAATTCGAGCAAAAAGGTCATCAAACTCGCCCATCGCTTCTTTAAGCTTATCCGGTACCATCTTATCGATGATTTTTACCTCATCCGCTAACTTCAAGAAATACGTACCGAGCTCATCTGCACCCATTCTGTTTGCGTGTGAAGCCAACTCAGTTGCCACTTCAATGCAAGGTTTTAGAACATCGCTAACAATCTGGCTGGTCTGTTTTGCATAATCCATCCAATCTAACGTGCGTAGGAATTTTTCTGGATCGCCTTTACCCATGCCTCTTAAAACAGCAAGCAAAGTATCTTTTGATGTTCCTTTACCGCCTTTTAACGCAACTTTACAAGTGCCTTTGACTGCACTACCAAATGTCGGGACACAACCGATAAGCGTTAATGAAAGAGCTAGCCAGTTTTCCGACTTTTCACGTTCTTCCTCATTCAACAACGTCATAATGTTCGCTGATAAATCGCGGACATCTGCTGCTTGATCGACAACAGGGATCATGGTCAGGGCCGTATTGGCAATAATCTGTTCTACGGAGGCATCATCGTTAAAGTCACCAAGAATGACGCCCCAAACCCAGCTTGCAGCACCAGACATTCTCTTCCACGCATTCTCCCAGAAACCGACTTCTCCACGCTTAGCTTCTTCAATAATTAGCTGCGCGTTTGCACTTGGATCAAAGTTCGGGTTGGTCTTGGTTGGGACATTTGGCATAAAATCACGGCTGTCCTCGCCGTACTCTATAGCAAACTCCCCCGGAGCAACGCCACCAACAGATGCTTTACCGTTGTCGTCGAGAGTTCCTTCAAACACCGCGCCAGATTGATCTGTGAGAGTGTATGTTGCGCCTTGAACGGGTTCACCGTCTGAGTATGAGAGATACAAATCAACCGTATACGTCCCTTCCTGCTCTTCACTCACAGAAACCGATGGGTTTTGTGCGCCGCCAAGACACACAGTGTTGGCTTTGTTCATGGTCATTTGATCGGACAGGCGACATACGCCCTTACCTTCAAACTTAACCGTTGGTGAAGCTGAAATGAATTTTGCTTCGGCTTCTATCGTGCCTGAGGCAACGCCTTTTCTGTCACCGCCCGCATCGCCAGTACTTTTTGAGAACGTACTGCCCTTGATAGCGACACTGTTACCGCCATCCATAGAGACCGTCGTAGTCCCACCTGCAAGGTCTGCTGATTTAGCATTGTTGCCATAAGGGATAGGAACGACTGGCTTGCCGACCTTAGTTAAACAAACATCTGGGAGCGTTGCATTCGCTTCACCACCTGAGCCTTTATGAACTATCGAAAGTCCATTCGCACCAACTGTTACGCCCATAACCAATCCATTTGAATTTTATTGATTGAATGATAAAAGAGATCGCAAGCTGCAATCTCTCTAAATAACTAGTGAATTTCACTAAAAGACCAGTGATATTCACAATAAGCCCTAAAACTGGCAGAAGATCTCATTTTAGACCTCTGTTTATCTATACATTTCAAGCAGTTGCTGAAATTTTAAGTCTATGACGATGTAGGTTGCCGCATACATAAGCGCAAACGTCATCGCACTAAGACTCAAGGTCAGCTTGGGTGAAATTACCCTTTTTAACGGCTTCTTTAGGTATTTAGCTTTAAGGTTGATTAAAGAAACTTTTTCTTGTTCTGCTAGGCGGTCATCTCGCACTAATCGATAAATGGTGCTGCCAATTTCCGCTAACTTTTCGTTACCACGCTCTTCACGGCCATACTTGCCTTGGAAACCAAGTTGAAGCAGTAAATAGAGAAACTCTATAACGTGACGGTATTTACGAGGGTCGGCTTTTAAGCGATCGAGAATAACGAAAAACTTGTCACCACCAGATGTTTCGTTATGGAATTCAGACAGTAAGCTGTTCTGGCTCCAGTGACTATTTGCTCCCCATTCTTGCCGACAAACAGATTCATCAATCGCCGCACACAAGCAGTAACGAATAACAAGAACCGAAGCACGATCGAGCTCCATTTCATTAAGTTTTCGTTCACCTTTTCGAATCTCACGTGCCACTTGTTCACGAAATGGCATCGGGTCATCAAGCCAAGGGATCGAAGACATACAAGACAGACTGGCGATCAACCATGAGAACTGGTCCACTAGCGGGTTAATACCCATGTTATCGATAGATAGATCTTGTACTGCTATGTTTCTCGACAAGTCAGGCGCTGGCATTACCTCCATTGGTTTGCCAGGCTCTGGTTGGAATAAGACTACGGTGACGTCGGTTTCTGCGTAACTCATAGACGAACGGCCCAAAGTTGCAATGATAAGTTAGCGAAATCGCCCGCAACGTGAATCGCAATCGCAGCAGTGTTCTTCAATGCCATCCACTCTTCGCCCGTTTTATCGAGCTCGAAATAGGTGTAGCCAGCGTGATACGGCAGCGCGCGTGGCACAACTGGCATTGGTTTGATCTCAATCCCAGGCAGTTGAAGGTTAATCAAGTCACGTATGTTATCGATAGAACCGATCTTCGTTTGGCTGACAAACTGGGTATGCAGAACATCCAAGGTCACGTCGGCTTTAACTGCGAGGATAAAGGTTGTCGTATCAATGATCTTATTGTCAGGGATTGCTGCCGTTCTGATGCCATAGTTCTGATCTTTTAAGGTCAGTGGAATTGCTCTTTGCTCAGACATCACGCTCAATGTCATTTTCGCACTGTCTAGGACGCGAGAAAGACAGCTAGTAAGATCACCATGATTGTACTTCGTAAACTCAATAGGTCGGCGTGTCGTTGAGCACAGCGTCGAAAGCTCACCCTCTGCCTGAAGAAGAATTCGATACAAAGACTCAGGATGCACAGCTTCTGTGCTGGCGAAATGCCAAAATAAGGGTTCGTATCGGTTGAGCGCTTGCAATAGCATAAAGTCAGAAACCGATGATACGCCTTGTTGATCCACCACCCCTAATCGCTGGACTATCGATTCCGCGCGATGCTTCAACATAGAAGCAAACTCGGTCGCAAATTTACTCAGTACTGTCGACGCATGAATATCGATACAGGTAGGAATGAAACTATCATCTAAGATCACGCTGCCATCAGGCTTCACTTCTGAGATCTTTAAGATCGGAATAGACGTGTAAGCACTCTTATCTTCATGATCGTACATTAAGCAAAAGTTAAGCTTACCGACGACGATATTTGCCATGTCTTCCGAATCATAACAAGCGTCAACCGCTTCTTGAGATTCCATCGTATAGCGCGCACCGTCTTTTTTGGTACCAAATAACTCAGAACGTTCCGATGGTAACGGACAGCACAAATAAACGACTTTATCGGCAATCGAAGGATCTACATCTTTCACTTCAGGCAGCTCAGCAAGCAACGGAAGCTCAAATGGTGTCCGGTCTTGTAAAATACCTTCAGCACGAGTAATACCGATTTTACCCAGTGCTAGTAACTGAGAGTTGATTTCTAAACGTTTAACTCCCCAATGCAAAGGCGATGCATTGGCACTCAGTAGGCTCGATAGTTTACTTTGCGAACGATCGAGTTGTTGAAAATGCTGCGGCTTCATGAACATTCCATCTTGCCAAACAACTGGATTGTATAAAGACATGTTTCTATCCCTTAAAAGTAAACCTGTTCAATGCCGCGAGTGTTATCAGAAATTAACTCACTGCCCTCTAACTTGAGCTTGATGTAGTACTCGCTCTTCTCTTCAATAACTTCCACTTTTCGCCATGACGAACCATCAATATCACGAAAAGCCACTGAAAAACCGACGGCACGAGTGTCAGGGTCTAGAGTTAGCATTTCATGAACTTTTCCACCTGGCTGTATTTGATATTCGTAACGTTTGATGTACTCATCACCCAACGACGCTTTATCGCTCTCAAACAAGGCAAAGAAATCTAAGCTTCGGAACAATACTGGCGAACTTAATTCGTGAAGACGAAGAATAACTGGAGATGACTGGCCCCCATTTCTCACATTGAGTACAGGTGATGCCTCAATAACCAATTCAATCGACGAAGTTTCTGGTGTGATACCCGTGGACTCTTTAAATTGATCCCACATGGAACAACCGGACAACATGGCAAATCCGAGTAATACAGCGATACTACGCATGGTTTCCCTTAATCACTTTGTTATAGTTTTTCTTAATCAGCCCTTTTAAGGATGTTTCATTAAGCAGGCGACGATTATTAGTGTAGAAATCTAGGTATTCGGCCCACAGCTTTGACTTAGTTGAGAACAAAGACTGGCTAGCGACCCTGTTAGCAAATGCTACGGGATCGTTCGTTTCAGACTGTTCTAAAACGAGCTCATTCAGTGCTTTGTTAAGCATCACTTGGTGGTCGTTCAGCTCATCGAGCATTTGTTCAACCAGTTCATTTGGAGCCAGTAATTGCTGACTATTCAAAGTGAGCATTAGCTCTGCAATGTTCGAGTTAGCCTCACTCGCACTCTGCTCATCTTTTAACGATTCCACTTCGTGCAACTCTTTCTGTAGGTTATCAATACATAAACGCAAGCAAGTGCCCATTTGCTTGAATAACTGCGCCTCGTTTGTCATCAACTCTGGATTTCGAATACCCAAACCATCAAAAAACGCTTGCGCTATATCTTGAGAGCAAACGGCCGCATCAGTATCGACTTGTGCTTTCGTCGTGGTGTTTATCGCATGATGCTCCGTAAGTATTTGAAGTTGCTGATTAGTGTTAGGAGAAGGCGTAAAAGATTGGGTCATCTCTTCCCATTTTGACCCTGTATTAGCCTGCTCTACGACCATCTCAGTTACATTAGGCGTACGATGTTGTCTTTGAATCGCGCTATCTGGGGCTACTGTGCCAGGTTGCATCACCTCAGCTGAGGCAATATCGGCTCTATGTGGCTTACCGCTTTCTGGCGCTAATGCGTCATTGACTGATGCGTTACTCTTGGTTTCCGCAGCCATCCAGTCTTCAGGGATTAGGCTTGGTTGATCAAATTCGGAATATATACTGAAACTGTCATCGACCACCTGACGCGTGCTTTCCACGGTTCTAGGTTGTTCAGATTCTGTACGCTCATTATCACGAATTAAGTAATCGTCATCTCGCTGCATCGAAAAGTTAAGGTGAGCAACAGGATCATGACAATCAATGTCATCCTGTTTAGTCTCCATAAACAAATCTTCTAAGGCACCGACTTTTTCTTCCTCTTCGACAACCGCATCTCCTAGACTAACCAGAGGATCGCTAGATACTCGCTCAGGAGCAATATCAGCGGCGATGTCTAGTGTTGAGGTAACGTGCTCAAGAGAAACACCAATCTCATATTGCCCTAAAGAAATGATGTCGCCATCAACTATCGCAACGGGTTGATTTTTTAGTATTTTATTCCCATTTACCATTGTGCCATTAGTTGATACGTCACTTATATAGTAGGTATCTCCATACACGCTGAGCAAACAATGAGTGCCCGATATAAAGCGGTTGTGATCGGCTAAAGACACGCTACAGCTTGGGGAACGACCTATCGAACCACCACTTTCAGGCATTTCAATATGCTTTGCACCGGTGTATTCCTCTGGACACTTTGAGATAAATAAAACTAGCTGATTTGAGTACATTTACGAACCTCAAAAGAGCAAAGAAACTGATAGTTCAAGCCCACCAATTCCATCATTTACAACCGGAAGGATATAAGAGGCCTGCGGGATAATTTGTATATGGGCGTCAGGATTACTGCCTAACTTTATAGCAGTACCAAGGGTCACAACCGCACCTAACTCAAACTGGTCGATGTCTTCAACACTCTCATAACGATAGCCCTCTTGGTCTACTTGCCAGCGATTAGAATATTGCGAGTAACCGACAGACAAGCCCGCACCAACATATGGCGTGAAAACCCTCCAAGAAGTCAACGCATATTGAGGAACAACACGAAGTTCATAGTTCGTCGCTTCTTGATATAAGCCGTTTGCTGGCGCTTCAATATCTTCTGCTAGATAGTTTAGCCCTAACCACCAACGCCAACGGTTATTGTTTTCATCAATAGGACGAGTATGAACCAAGCCGAACCTAAGCGTATCCTGCTCACCACTTTTACCTTCATCGTATTTAATGCTATCGATAGTCAAGATACTGGTAGAGAGTCCATATCGCTCCCCTTTTGCCATTGCAACAGAAGAAAATAGACACATGGCTGAAATCAGCCCAATTTGACTTGGTTTTAGCATTTCGTCCCTCTAGGAAAACCGATATTCTACTTAGAGGCGAAAGATATCAATTATATTCTCTTTTTCAATAAGCCTAAAAAAACACCTATAATTTAATACATTTCAACTATCAGGTTGGTTGTTTTACCTACAAACAAAAACTAAAGAACCGACTACAGATTAAGTGACGAGACAGTAAATCTTTCTATTTAAATAGAAGTCACAGAATTTGATTGCTAATTGAACAAACCGTAATCTCCGATAACAATTTAGTTACTTTTTAATCAACGTTCTCATCTTCATATATAAGTTTCTTCTTATAAATATACTTAACTATTGATATTAATATTATGAACAAAGATCACACTAAAAGTAATTTAATTTCTTTTAATGAATTTTTATTATCTAATCCGCTTATTTTGTCTATAGAATTGCGGCAGATGTGCACTGCTTATAATTTAATATAACAGTAGTGAAATCCTATATAACTTAATACTTCTATATGATCAGTTGGAACTTTCTTTATGTTTTTTACCGACTTCGCTCGAAGACCAATCGATGAAAATAACCCAAGCGGCTCTAATCCTAATGGTTCTGAGGATTTTGACGAAATTAAACGTCAAATAAACAACCTGAATAAAGTCACAGGGAGAGTCTCGTGGAAAACGGTTCAAACACTCTCAAAAAAGATCTTGAGTACCCAAGCGAAAGACCTACGTTGTTGCTGTTACTTTACCGTTGCGTCAACCTATAACGACGGCTTAAGAGGCCTTGTTGAAGGGTTAAACTCAATACTTGATGTGTGTGTCGTATATTGGTTCAACGCGTATCCAGAGCATTCAAAGTCAAAGGCACGAATGAGCGCTATTGAATGGATGGTAGAGCATACTGAAAAACGAATTAATAAGCATCGGGCGTTACCAGAAGAGCTTCCATTGATAGAGGCAGCACATCAATTATGCTTGAGGATTGAGGAAGAGCTTCGTCTTCATTACGGTATTGAAGCGCCGTCATTAGGTCGCATTCGCCGTATTTTGAATCAATGGATTGAGCAGATAAAAGAACAACAGATTGCGGCTGAGTTACGCGAGAAAAAACAAGCCAACACTAGCGCTCCTGCAGCAACGCAGAAGGCACCTGAAATTAAAGTGAATGTGTCTCCCTCTCCGGCACCGGTGTCATTACCCAACCTAAATAGCCAAGAGAAAGCATCACCGGCAAAGTCTGGTCGATTTATGATCTACTTCGTTATTGGTTTGATTGTTACTGCGATATGTTCACATTTCATGTACGAGCAACAACGTTATCGAACATTGGAACAAAAAATTAATCAAGCTTCACTTAATGAACTTGTAAATTTGGTCGCCTCGTTAGATTACGAAAATAAAAAATATGCTCAGTCATTGAAAACGCAGGCCATTAATCGTGTCGATATTATGATGAATAACTGGTTTTTAGACTCGGCAAAAGTAAGTAACGTCAGCGAGCTCGATAGCTTGACCAATGAATTAATCGCAATCTATCCGGATTCGTCTTCTGCACAGCAACTACGTCAGAACTTTTTGACACAGAGCGCCCATTTAGAAGACCAGTTTATGGATGTTTATAAGCGATTCTCAGACGCAAGAACGGTGTTTGCCAACGTAGCTAGACAGAATGTAGATAAGAACTCTGAAAAGGCGTACGAATACAGTAACTCGTTATTCCCGCTTTTAGGTCGTATTGAATACGCTGAAAAGTATTCACAGCAAAAGGAAATTGACCGCGCAACCCTTTTACTGAACATCTACCTATATAAATTGAGTCAGCTACAAGCTGAAAAAACTGACAATAAATAACAATACAATTAAAGAAGTTTTAGGCTTATGTTCAAACAAAAACTGTTTAGAAATCCAGTGGTGATTTCTACCATATTGATGTTTTTAGTGGCTGCAATTATCACCACTATTTATCTGCTTTTTCTTGACGAAATCGATCAAATTTATCTTTGGCTGACCCTTGGTGCTATCGCCATTGTTTACGTCATTTTTCAATTCACATTATGGTTGAAGAAAAAGAACAACGCTAAAGCTCAACATTTGGAAACCGAGGAAGAAGCACTTTCTATGGTTATCCAGCCTCTTCTTGCTAACTCAGGCAAGAAACCAATTTACCTGATGCTTGGTAATAAAGGGTCAGGGCGACGTCAATTTTTATTTAATTCTAGTGCAATTAAACCGATGGATCGCACTAGAACCGCTAAGAATGACTTTTTTGAATGGTACGAATCTGACAGCGCTGTATACATCAAACCAGACCAACGCTTAGTGTTCCAGGAAGTATCAAGCAGTGATGCTTCTTTATGGAATACGTTCATTGAAGAAGTTATTCATCATCGACCTAGAAAGCCATTTTCTGGGTGTCTATTCTTCATCGATTTCGAGTTCATGATCGTCTCTGAGCCAGAACAAAAAGAGTACACCATTTCGTCGTTATTGGCGCGCTTGAGTACCATCAACTCTAAAACGTCTTCAGCATTGCCAATCTATTTGATTATGTCAAAGCTAGACAAGTTAGATGGCTTTAAAGAATACATGCACTTTAGCTCTCTCAAGACACGTGTTGAGTTCCTCTCTATCCCACTAAAAGAAGCCAAGGGTGTATTTGCAGAGTACTACCGCGATAGCTATCGAAATCTAGTGAGAGTGCTTGAAAGTAATGCGCTAGATGCATCCGCTAATTCAACGGACATTGATGAGAAACAAGCAATACTCGCTTTCCCTAAGCAGTTTGAGCTATGTCAGTCTGAAGTCAGCTATGTGCTTGAGCGTCTATGTGATGTTAACAACGGTGTCTATTCACTAGACATCCGTGAGATTTTCTTTAGTTCGAGTCTGCAAGGCGGTCGCAAGTACAATTTGCTTGCAAAAAGTTGTAGTAATTACTTCAACTTACCTATTATCGCGTCAGAGCATACACAGTTAACAGAAACGCCTTATTTCTCTCGCTTTCTGATTGATTCACAAATATTGCCGGAAAGCGACTTTGCGGGCGAAAACAAGACGTATCTTCGTCTAATTCAGAGACAAAGCCGTTTGGCAATACTCGGCTCTATTATCCTGCTTACTGGGGGCAGTTACTTCTTTTTCACGACATTAGACAGTAACTTACACGTGATGAATCAACTCTTGAGTATCGATGACAAATCGCAAGTGGAGCAAGATGCAAGATTCAATGAGCTTTTAGCGAAGGCGACGAAAGCAATAGAGCCTTCTTATGGGGCGTGGCTTAAAGGTTCTAAGGCTTTGGATGAAGAGATATTACCACTCAACATTAGCCGTTTGGATCAAAGCACTCGCATCGCTTACGAAGCATTACTTAAGGACGTTGCTCAACAGTTGATACCTCTCATTGAGAAAGGTTACCGTCTACAACTGACACAAAATCAAAACACTTTTACACGCGCTTTACCTCTATTGAAGGGGTATCTAATGCTAAACGATCCAACAAAGCGTGATATCCGTTTTTTGCGTCATCAAACTCTCCAAATGATGAACGATTTGAGCAACCAAAGTGACGTCGTCAATCAGGCGATGCGCTATTTGGACGCTTACTTTCGCACACAGTTTGATCCAATTGATATCAATATGGATCTTGTTCGCGCAACACGTCGCTCACTGCTAGCAAATTCGAATGTTGATCTCGTTTATGCAGGCATTTTAAACGAAGCAAATTCGATTGATTTAGGAACCCTAGATCTGCAACGAGCTGTGGGTTTTGAGTTTAGCAATGTATTCAACACACCAATCGATAGTGAACGCTTGATCGTAGATAAGATCTATACCTCCACTGGTTTTAGTACTTTTTATCGACCACGCGTGGACCTAATGTCACAACAAGTCATCAGTGACAACTGGGTTTTAGGTCTGTCACAACACGTTATTCCTACTAGTGAAGAACAAGAAGCCTTCAAAGAGGAAGTACGTAAAAAATATACTGACGACTACATCAGTAATTGGCGCAATGCGCTGAGTGAACTAAAAGTCCAAAACTATGACAATGTCGGCGATCTAACGAACGCGATAGACTTAATCTCGGGCCCTTCTTCACCAATGACAACCGTACTGAAGCAGGTCTATGCCAACACACAATTTTCACCCGTTGGTGAAAAAAATGCTCTGATTTCAAAACTAGACCCGAAACTCGTGGCAGCGGCAGACTCCGCATCAGACGCAGTAGAGGAAGTAGTTAAGCCTGATTACTTGTTGATGAAACGTGTTGAACAAGCTTTTCACTTATTAAACCAACTTCAGGTCAGTGAAACACCAAACTCCCCTACTCCTTGGGATGAGACCGTAACAGCGTTAAGCCGTGTTCGCACTTATATGAAAGACATCGCTGATGCACCTGACCCGCAAATGGCGGCGCTAGCGGCAGCTCAGCATCGAATGAACAGCAGTGAAGCTGACCCATTAATCAAACTTAAACAGATTGCCCAAAAATCACCGGAACCCGTTCGTAGCTGGTTGTTAGATGTGGTTCAACAAAGCTGGTCAGTCATGATTAAAGAGTCCGCTAAAGGCATTCAAACCCAATGGTACAGCGAGATTTACACCAAGTTTAAAGAGATAGGGCTAGGACGATACCCATTTGATCTAACAGCGACTGAGGAAATCTCAATTGAAGATTTTGAATTACTGTTTGCTTCAGGTGGCTTGTTAGACACATTTATTCAGAAAAATTTTGCACCGTTCTACGATACCAATTTGTGGACGCCAAAACAGGTGGATGGCGAGACGATGCCAATCTCTCCGGCTCTGTTAGTGCAACTGCGTAACTATAACGTTATTCGAGACACATTAATTAATAAAAGCACTAACCGCGTTCATATTCCGTTTAGTGCAAGAGTACTCGATCTTGATTCTAGTGCGATTAGAGCGAGCTTAAAAATTGCAGATACCAATATAAGTTACTACCACGGTCCAAGCCGCATTCGTGAAATGGCATGGCCACCGCAAAATGGTGACTTCAATATTAGTATCACACTCCAGGATGTAACCGATGAAGGCAGACAGCACGTTTTAAATAAGAGTGGTCAATGGGCGATATACAGATTGCTAGGTGACTCGACCTTGACAAACACTCATAACGGCAGCTTTGTCAGTGACATAAAAGTGTCAGGGAGGGACTTGAGCTTACGCATCACTCCGTTGACACAGAAAAACCCATTCACTCTTGCTGAGCTGTATAACTTTACGCTCCCAGAGTCGATTTAATAACAATATAAAAACAAAATAGGCAGAACACATGATTTCAAACATGACTTTACAAGGTTTAGATAAATTAGATCGAAAAATACTTTCAAGTCTATTGTCGAATGGGCGAGAGTCGATTGCGAATCTATCCCGAAACATTGGTTTGTCTCGAACAGCAGTAGCAGAAAGAATTAATCGTTTAGAAAAGACCGGTATTATCAAAGGCTATACCGCACAGATTCGCGTAGAAAATGAAGGGCGAAAAGCCGCTAGTTATCTACTGATCTCTTGTGAAAAGGGTAAGAAGAATGATGTAACGAATGCACTTAAAGAAATCCCTGAGGTTCGCTTAACGAGCGTTGTTGGTGGCAACTTTGATATTATTGCCCTAATTGAAGCGCCCGACCTGCAGTCTATTCATCATCTTTGTAATGAAATTGAATCATTTAACGGCATTCAAAGGCTTGATACTACCGTTGTACTGCATCAGCCGATCAGTCGTTAAGCTTTTCTGACCTCTTCGAGGAAAACATAAAGGGCCGCTCGTTGAGCGGCTTTCTTATATGCTTCCGATAAGTCGAATTTTGGCGTCTTTATCACCTGGGTTGCCAAGCCAGAACGTTTGACCTAGTTGGTTCCCTTCTCCATTACCCAGTTTGTTTTCTGGAATACTGTCTAGGTTAACTGTCAACTTTAGGTCCCACGACATTGGGTCACGCAGAATAAAGCGCATCAAGCCCACCAGCGTCTTATGTAACTCACCATCGTAGGAAAACTGCTTAAACGTTTCAAAATCAATGTTGTCGATACACAAGTTAAACTTGCCGTTCAAATCCGCAATGCTTTGTCCCAAGTGTAAGCTTTGCCCCAATACACAATTGGAACGATTGAGTTTGTTACGCTGGCTTTCAGCGATTTCTACGCGTCTATAAACCCATTCTTCGATTCGCACATTCGGCAGTGAAAAGTAGTGCGAAACAATACCGGAAATAAGCTTAGGTGAACGTGTACGCGTAGATAACTGGTTCACGTAAGACAGAACTTTCGCTCGATCTAACTCCGCGACTTCACAATCTTGCATAACACTAGAGAGACCAGCCAAATGCAGTATGCGCCCAGAAAACGCATCGCTTGCCCCGCTTTTGTACTGCACGTGATATCGGTATTTCTTCCAAACACGATACAGTAAGCTTGTATAGCGGTTGTGGAAAAAGTCGAAGAAATCCTTCACTGGGTTATCATCGGGATCACGACCGACGAGTTTCTCAGTGTAAGACGCTGGCAGGGGCGAGCTTGAACCATGCAAGCCAAGAAAGTTCGTCTCAATACGTGAATATTGCTGTCCGT
Organism: Vibrio sp. SCSIO 43097; assembly: GCF_023650755.1. Classification (NCBI taxonomy): domain Bacteria; kingdom Pseudomonadati; phylum Pseudomonadota; class Gammaproteobacteria; order Vibrionales; family Vibrionaceae; genus Vibrio; species Vibrio sp. SCSIO 43097. The sequence continues at coordinate 769,543 of NZ_CP071841.1, forward strand.
TTCTTTCCATATGAGTAATAAAGTCCATATCACTCTTTGGAAAGCACAGGTTTGGCGACACGCTGAACTCAATTCGCTCTTGGTGAAAGTATTTGTTCTCGCCCACGGCAACAAAATTTGAGTTTGGCTCCAGCTGGTAGTGTTTCTCTAACAGCAACACCGCTTGGTAGAAACTAAACTCATTCGACTTATCAGAAAGTGTGTTAATCATAGTATCGTCTGCTGCCCGATTAGGCTTGCCCAGTTGTAAACCTCGCCCGTCGCTTCATCGAACACCTCTAGTTCGGTAAAGGAGTTCACACTCGAATATAAACGGATAAATTCATTCAATACCGTGGCCATAAGGAACATATCGCCTTCATTTACGAAGAACTTAGAGTCCGTCACGAGCTTGAATTGGTTACCACGCACAGATACACCACGAAATACGCGATCGATTGGTTTCATCTCTGAAGAAATAATGCCATCAAGTCGATGAATCGACGCGCGGTGGGCTTGTCTATCGACTCGAGAGTGGAAGTCGTAAGTCGAGAGCAACACTTTCAACACATCGATATTGGCCAAAGACAAGTAGTTGAGCGACATGTTGGCAATCAACTGCCATTGAAGTTCACCATTAACCTGAGGACTTACTGACTGTGTTGGCTTAGTAATGTTTTTAAACGTCGCATACGTTGGCGATTTGTGCGTCGCGTACGTGATGTCCCCTACTGACAGGCGCTCCGCTAAGTCCGCGTTACTGCATTGCAGTTTCATCAATACTGTTTCAGTCCCTAAATCCGCGATGTCGCCATTGTGAGTATGGAATGAGATATAGCGCTCTAACCCTCTTCCGCTTACTCGCTCGCCCACTTTGGATTTGTAGAACTCTCGCTTATCACGCTGGTTGATTTGGTGCTCAAACGATTCAAATTCAATCAGTGGTTTTCGGCGACGCTCGTCTTTACTCCAACTCTCCACTTGCTCAATGGAATAAACCTCGTAATGCTCCTGAGTGTTACTTTGTGGACGCACCTTGTACTCGTTTCGTCGATGCTCTAAACGGATTGGATCGCCGTCTTTTTCAAACAAGTTAACCGCAGGTGTGCAGTGCAACCTTAAGTGTTTATCTTTAAGCACCACCTCTGAAGGCAAAGCACGCTTAAAGTGGAATTTGATTTTGACCGTACTGCGCTGTGGAATGCCTTTTAGCCACTCTAAGCCTTTAATGTCGAAGAACATGAACTTATCTGGCAAAGAGAAGAATTCTTGCAGCAAACGGTAGCCTGCAAAGGAGTTTTTGCTGTAGGGCAACAGCGCCTCGTCCTCTTCATGCCCGACTGGCTTAACGTATTCTGGCCCTAAACGATGTTTGTAGCCGCCACCAACATCCAACTCGAAGTAATCTAGATAACGGAACAGCCATAAGAAGACAGTGCGAGTAATATGAATCTCACCATGCAGGTGCAATCGCAGCGTGTCTAAACCTATCCGAGACAGCTCAAGGCCATGCTCCGTCGATAACGTTACATCAATCATCGAACTGGTGCGGCTGTTAGTTTGTTCAATGTTAGTAATCGTAATTGGGTATAGATTGACGTCATAACAAGTACGGAACAAACACTGCGTGCCTTCTACCTGCTCGCTAGCCATTTCCGCACCACGTTTCACCACGGTTTTCTCAGTAACACTTCCGGTATGCGGTTTTAGTTCGCTAATGCACAAAGACGGGATCGAACGCATGTAATGTGGCCACAGCAAAGTCATCAGAGATTGCGTTAGCTCAGGAAGTTCATCGTCAATCTTTTCGCGGATGCGTCCGGTCAAAAAAGCAAAACCTTCCAGCAATCGTTCGACATCTGGATCAAAAGTTCCTTCAGAGAGAAAGTGAGTTAACTTCGGATGATATTTGGCAAACTCACTACCCGACTCGCGTAAATACGTGAGTTCATCTTGAAAGTATTTACTGTTACTCAAGTGGCACCTACTAAACGTTAAATTGGCCGTCGGTTCCCATGTAGACATCGATCGACATTGGGACTTTACCGCCGTTATGGGAAACTTCGCCGCGAATACCAAAGCCGAGTTGTAATGGATTATGGTGGTCTTCACGGTAATGAACCTCGAGATTAAACAGTCGGGGCTCAAAGCGTTCTATGGTTGACGTGATGTTTTTTTGAATATGGCGAACGAGGTTTGTGTTGTTAGAAAGTACGTCGTTAAAATCTGGCAGACCATACTCATTGTCGATCATTGCGTTGCCGGAGTGCGTATTCAACAAGTCAGCGAGATGCGAGTGAATGGATTCAATCAAATGCTTATGAGACACCACTTTCTCGTAGCAGTTTTTTGGTTCTCCTAGCTCGATCCGCTCTAAAAGACGGTAACCTTTTTCCATATGCGATCCTACGAAAAAAGCAGCCAGTCTTCACTGGCTGCTTGATGGTTTCAGTAATGGGTTATTGGTCTAGCTTACCAACTAGAGACAAGTCGAAGCTTGCGCCCATGTACTTGAAGTGAGGACGTACAGACATCGATACTTTGTACCAGCCTGGATCGCCTTCTACGTCTGATACTTCAACCTTCGCAGCACGAAGCGGACGGCGACCACGAACTTCCGCTGGCGGGTTCTCTTGGTCAGAAACGTATTGACGAATCCACTTGTTCAATTCGATTTCTAGGTCAGAACGCTCTTTCCAAGAACCAATTTGCTCACGCTGTAGCACTTTGATGTAGTGCGCTAAACGGTTGATAATGAACATGTAAGGAAGCTGAGTACCTAGCTTGTAGTTCATCTCGGCTTGTTTGCCTTCCGGCGTATTCGCAAACACTTTCGGCTTTTGAACAGAGTTTGCAGAGAAGAACGCCGCGTTGTCAGAACCTTTACGCATGGTTAGCGCAATGAAGCCTTCTTCTGCTAGCTCATACTCACGACGGTCAGAAACCAGGATCTCGGTTGGGATCTTAGTCTCGATTTGACCCATAGCTTCAAAGTTGTAAACCGGTAGATCTTGTACAGTACCACCGCTTTGAGGACCAATAATGTTCGGACACCAACGGTACTTAGCAAATGATTCACTGATCTTAGACGCCATCGCGTACGCTGAGTTGCCCCATAGGTAGTTATCATGGCTGTCTGTCACTTGCTCATCGTAGTCAAACGCCTTAATTGGGTTATCTTCTACAGAGTAAGGCGTACGTAACATAAAGCGAGACGTACATAGACCTAGGTAACGTGCATCTTCGTGCTCACGCAGACCACGCCATTTCGCGTACTGTGGACCTTCGAATACAGACTTCAGATCTTTTAGGTTTGGCAGCTCTTCATAGCTGTCTAGGCCAAAGAATTTAGCCGATGCCGACGTGATGAATGGTGCGTGAGACATTGCGCCTACGTTCGCCATGTATTCCATCAGTTTGATGTCAGGCGAAGAGGCAGACATAGCGTAATCACAAATGACGGCGCCAACAGGTTTACCACCGAACTGGCCGTATTCACGTGTGTAGATTTGCTTGTACAGGCCAGACTTCACCACCTCTGGAGCGTCTTCGAAGTCATCAAGAACTTCGTCTTTCTTCGCAGAGATCAGTTCAATTTGAATGTTCTCGCGGAAGTCAGTGTGATCAACCAGGTACTTAAGGCCACGCCACGTTGATTCAATCGCTTGAACTTCTTCGTTGTGAAGAATTGCATCAACTTGCTTAGACAATTTTTGGTCGATTTCAGAGATCATCAGATCAACCAGAGATTGGTCGACTTTCTCTGTGTTCGAACTGCTTAGTAGCTCACTGATGAATGCTTCTACGCCGCGTTTTGCAACGTCAAAACCTTCATCACTTGGCTTTAAACGTGTTTCGTTAAGAATGCTATCCAGAAGTGAGCCTGATTCAACTAAGGCTGCTTCTTGTTCTGGCGCTTGTGCTTCTGCAGACATGATATCCCTTACTCTTCTTTCGCGTCTTGGTCGTTGCCAATGCTTAGTTCATCCAACAGTTTCTTTCTCGCTTCTTCATCTTGAAGAACCGATGCGATCTTCTTACGGAACGCAGGCACGTTTCCTAGAGGACCTTTAAGTGCAACCAAGGCTTCGCGAAGCTCAAGTAGGCTGTTTAGTTCAGGTACACTTTTCGCGATCGCTTCAGGTGAGAAGTCCTTCATGTTTTGGAACGTCAGATCAACACCAATCTGGCCGCCTTCTTCATCAGAAAGACGGTTTTCAACGTTGACTTTAACGTTTGGAGACATGCCCTCTAGCACTTCGTTAAAGTTGTCTTTGTCGATGTTAATTGGAGTACGTTCTTCAATTGGTGTCTCATCTGCACGCGCAGTAAAGTCGCCAACTACCATCATGCTTAGCGGCAGCTCTACGTCTTCTTGCGTATCGCCAGTTGCTGGAACATAACGGATATTAATTCGCTCTTTAGGAGCCACCGAGCCGTCACGTGACATAATTCGTTCCTTATCTAACTCTTTAATTAGTCGTAAATTGCTTTCCACTCTTCATACTTCTCAGGTAGAAGATCCTTGCTTCCAAATAACCGATGGAGTGTTTTTCGAATTAGGTCTTCTAACTGTGACGATAAGTGGGGTTCCCAGCTCGCGAGATTAAACGCTTTTTGTACTTCCCACCCCTTCTCAAGATACGGCAAACACAACGGGTATAATCCAACAGACTGGTAAGCTGCTATCAATTGTAAATACAGCATGAACTGCCCTCGTCCCGAGCTATCCAGCTCAAGTTTGTGGGCAAGCTCTGCGGCACATTCCCCTAGATTTTCTAGAGTGATATCCTCCATTGGCAGCGAGTCTTCCTGCGAAATCACAACCGTTTGAGCAACGGGTTGAGAAGTCGAAGAAGTAGTATCTTGAGTCGATAACCAGCTCAAGGTCGCTTCATCTGCAAATGGTATAGAATTCTTAAATGAGAGGTGCTCGATGCCCTCTAGCGATTCAACAAAACGCGTCACTTCTTGTTTCACAGCAAGCGCTGCATCATCAAAGCCCAAGTTATTAAGCATCGAATACACGAAGTAATGGCCCGTCAGCCAAAACGGCGCATCCGTTAATGTGCGCTCCAAACGCTTAATGGTGTCGATGTCGCTTTCTTGTTCAGCTTTATCTCGGTATTCCGCTTGTTGATCGGACGACACTGCCAAGCTCAAAGGCGTTTGATTATTTTGGTGGTCGGGTAGACCATCAATGTCATCCCAAGTCAGATGACGATAAATCCGGTAAGCCAGCGGATCACTTGGGTTCGCATGAAGCATGACTTCCGCAACCTTCTTCAAGGTGCGCTTAGAAGCCGTAGGCGAAGAGAAGTCCGTATCGACATCGACTTCTTTTGCTACCGCTTTCTTAACTGGCGCAGGTTTAGGGGCCGGCGGAACCGCCTTCACCGGTGCGGTTTGCACTTCATTCTGCGCTGGCGTTTCTTCGGCAGCAGACTGCGTAGCTGGTGCAGGCGCCGCTTGTTCAACGTTAACGACTGCATCATCGCTCTGCTCATCAGCCGCCGCTTGTTGAGATAAAACATTGAGTTGAGTGCGAATCTCAAAGAAATCCGCTTCTGAGTCTTGGTAAACCTCGTCGTACTGGCGCTGCACTTCTTCAATAGTCGAAATGCAGTTTGATACCAAATCCCATGACTGAGCGCTTTCCGCTAACTTGCTGCTGACCAGTTTAAACTGATGGTTCAACCATTCGACCGCGCCATCTCGACCCCGCTTTCGCGAAGGATACAATTCAACGCCAAAGCGACTTAACGCCTCACTAAGCAGCTTTAGACCTTGTTCAAAGCCTTGCAGACCAAACTCTTCTGTTAGCGCGCGAACGAGGTAACAAATGGCTTTTAAGTCTTTACTGTGGTGCTCTAGAACTTCAGTCGCGTGCGTTTTTACCACGCTCCAATCTACTGTTTCGCCAAACAAGGAACCGAATTTCTTCACTTCGGACTCCATCATTTCGTAGCAAAACTCGTAACGGGCATCGTTTCCCACTGGAGATTCATCAGAAATAGGATTAAGCAGACGATCGATATCAATGTTGGACAAAATTCACGTCTCCTTCAGTCAAGTAATCTCTCAACGCACGCGCTACCGCAATTGCGCCATTTGCTGGCTTAGATAATCGATGGCTCTGCTCAATCGCATCTGACGCCATGCTATCTAGAATTTTCGTGATTTCTGTAAATTTACTTGGTGCATTCCGTTCTAAATCGGCAAGGGATTCATGTAGCTTTTGTTTGTCGTAAACGGATTGCTCCATCACGGTGCTAAACAAAATAAATTCGCTTCTTGCGACGATTAAATCCTTTATTTTTTTGTCTAGTTCTGGCGTATTACCGAAGTAGGCTTTGGCTAATTCGGCTTCTTCAATTGCTTTGGTGTAAAAGTGCGCCTCTGCATGTTTATCGATGGAGTCATTAATATTTTCCATCACAGCCTTTGGTAAGATTTGGTTGTAGAAATAGGCTTGTGACTGGTTTAACAACCATGTCTCTTTCATTTCATTTTCTGCGAGCTTAGCTTCACCATCTAAAATTAAGCGAGCAATCTGCTTATCTCGACTGCCAGCTATGGCAGATACTTTCATGGAATCGATAGACGCGACATTTAACCCAGACATCACTTTAGTCAACGCCTCATCCGCATATGGAAACAGAGCACCGTCACTAACAAGGGTTTCTCGCAAGGTGACAAGCTCCTTACGTAATTCGACTAATGCCATTGGTAAGCCATCCGCTAACGATTGATACGACGTTAACTGAGCCTGTTTTTCTTCATATAAATTCGAGAGGCTTAACTGCTGAGCTTGATATGCTGTTCGATAAGCTACTGTCATATCAATACTCTGAGTAGCTTGAGACAATTCTTCTTTGATTTTCCATGGAGGCTGAGCCAAAAAAGAAGCCGTTTCAGAGGGCGTAATAACGTGAGTTACAGTAGTGACACCTCGGGAAAAAATGGCATCCAATTGATCTTTATTCTGTTGATACAAATAACTTCCTGCTGTTGCCAGCACACTCAACACTAAGCTCGCCTCTAATATTTTAAAGCGACCATACGCCGTTTTATCATTTGGCTTACAGTGTGTAAGCAGCAAGTCCGCGTTACGCAAGCTACTGAAAATTGGTGCGTTAGAATTTGAGCTAATTGATTGCGTATCGATTCGCGCTAACTGTTGAGCAAAAGAAATAGCGGTATAGCCATGCCCTCTTGGTTTGTTGATGACTTCTTTCAGCAATTTCCAAATATGAGCCGGGATCAAAGCCGGACGCTTTCGATCTTTTAACTGCTTATTCCAAGCATCACCAAATATTGATCCTAAAAATAGGTGTCCAGCGAGCAAAGCGAGAGAGTAAACATCATCTTGCGGTTCCGCGATGCCAGTTTCTATATAAAGAGGGGAAGCGTAGCTCAAGCTTGCTTCTGCGTAAGGTTCTGTCTCTCCAATGTAACGAGCAGCGCCGAAATCAATGAGCTTAACGTAATCGCCTTCACTCACTAATACGTTAGATGGTTTAATATCAAGATGGCAGATACCTCTTGTATGCATAAACTCTAGAGCGCCAGCGAGTTGATACACCAACCAAGCGATGTGGTCGTGGCGGAAGCCTTTAGAAGAATGACGCTCCATTTTTTCTGCCAGTGATTCACCTTGGATCCACTCGTACATCAAATATGGGCGTTCGAATTCGTTGCCGATTTTTACAAAGTTAGCCACGCTAGGGTGTTGAGAAAGCTCCAGCCTGCTCGCTTCGTTAATCAACATTTTGCTCGCAAATTCTGGCGAGTCATCATTGATAACTTTGCAACAGATTTGCTTCTCTGGCTGCCCTTTTTTTGCAAGATGGTAAACCGTTGTCTTACCATTTTTAGAAGGAAGCTTGTCTAATACATCAAACTGTGAAAAAAGCACGTACTCAAGCTTCGGCTTATTTTTTTCTGCTAGCCTTTGCTCATTCAGTTTCTTTTTCTCAATAGCTTTAACAACCAACTGATCGATATATCCTTTGGCTGTACTCTGATTATTAGACACTTAGTACTCTTTCATAGAATAAATATTATTAGAGTTGAATAATATTTTCTTGAACGTACTTGTATCAAGGTTGGTATTTAAAACAAACAGTAAGCCTATTATTTTAGTTATTATTACTAACTTATTAGACCTTTTTACTTACGCTTTCACTGCATGAGTTATACGCTTTTTCGTGTTACAAACTTCAACCTAATAATATGAGTATATTTTCATTGCCATTTGATCGATGAGTGCCCACTAACATTGCAGTAATTGGAGAACTCCTTTGTCACCATGAAAGTCGAACATTAACAATGTAGTTGGTTGCTTAAAGTGGTGCTCTCTGACCGCAAAGGCAATTAAAGCGAGAGAAGAACAACTACCCATTGTGCCCCACAACTCATTGATAAGCTGCGGTTGTTCTGGGTTCGTGAATCGTTCTGCTTTCGCCCCCAGAGCAAAGCCGTAATCTTCCGAATGCATGCGCAGGTTCGTCATATCGGAATACACTTCACCAAATGAATCGAGCTTTTTACTCGCACGTTGAACAAGTCGAAACATGCCTCTTCGGTCTGAAGTGTTTAATTCCGTATCAATGTAGCCAAGCTGCGCTTGAGGCTTAAGTTTCAATGTTTCTACGGTGTTTTTTCGACAAAGAATTAAACCCGCCCCACCCTCGCTCGGAATAACGCCCCATGGATTATTGGTACTCATTACCATCGCATCGTCGATGAGTGTTTGCATCGAACTCACCAAGGAATCGACACTGATACACATCATAGCATCATATTTATCCAATGATTTCATGGCCTGGAGAACGAAACTGGGCCCACTGGCATGAACAGCATTCACCACAGAGAGAAATTCAGCATAGTTACTTTCACCAAGCCATTCTTGCACCTTTACTAGTGAAACAGACGCAGGCACAGCTATAAGCAAAGGTATTGGTCTCAATGAACGTGGTAACTGTGCTAACAATGAATCAAGCAAGTGGGTGATTAACTCACACGTTTTCTCAAACTGCTCACTTTCTTTGGTGTATTCGATTTTGGCGTAAGTAAAACGCTCGATACCATCATCCCCTACACATTGGTCGAATCTTCCTAAATCAGCATACGAAACTGCACTAGCAATATCTAAATTCATACCGGTTGGCGTCATCACTTCCATCCCTAGCACGTAACGGCCTGTTGAATTATGCATGCTCGCTTACCTCTTCCAACTTAGTGATCGATGTCGACACCAACAAATGCTCCTTGCCCTGACAAGGAAACGCAGCCGTGTAACTGATTGATATAGTTTTCTTTTCCGCATCAACGAATAAGGTGTACATCGCCATATCAGCTTGATAACTTTGACCTTTAAACGTCGCGATCGCACGGTATTTTTCTTTAGGAATTCGAAATGAAAGCGTGTCATCATGACAAAAACCACTCATCATCAAACGCTCCCCCCCACGAAGAAAGCCTTTGCACTGTTGATCAATAGGCGCGCTTTGGAAGAACCGCTTATCAAAATCGAGTGGCAACATTGGCTTGCGATTCTCAATCCAATCGTCATCGAACGTGCCGGCCAGCTTCTGGCGCGCCTCAAAGAACGGAGGCACTGGCCCGAACCCCGCAACGCGTAGTTTTTTCGCGGCGGCACTCCAGTCCTCTCGGGGATAAAAAATCGAGGGTACTTTCTGTTCAAGCAATTCTTTGTTGGAATCGGCAACACCACCGCCTATTCGGTTACGTAAATCACCGCCTACCGCGCAAGTGTAATCAATGTCTTTTTCAATAAATGGGACTGGGTTGCTCAGCGTTATACTACCAGCATGCTCAACCCATACTCGCTCCCCGTGAATAGCGAGAGTCTTATCGATATGACCATCAATCAGCACACGACACTCTTGGTATGTCACTGGCTTTTTCGCGTAGCTGCGCGCTTTGCCGTAAACAAGTACATCTGTGTTTTCTTTGGTATACGCGAACTCGTGGTCAACTTTCATCGCAGAGAAGCCTTCTTCGCCCAAATATTGGGGATCATCGAAGATTTCACTTTCACCTAATTCGTGCCAAACCACACCATCGAATTGCCATGTGCGTTTGGCGACTACAACCCAGACTTCATCGCCGTTTTCGTCACGTTGAAAACGACCTTTAAGTGATAGCTCAGGGTGCGCCTCAATATCCCATAACTGCATTGCTATTCCTTAAGTTGAATCGTTCGCTCGCAGAAGGTGCGGCCTTTAAATTGTTGAAGTTCCAGTCTTGTTGATGAATCGGCATTGCCATATCCCAAGGCACGTAGGCTCTGGATTGAATACAGAGTTGACGCCATAGCCAATCTCGGAACAGCACATCAACGTTAGCATCTTGCATCGCAGCTAACGTAGACTCGAAGCTCAATGCGTAACCCAAGCGGCTTGGTAGATTTTGGATGTATTTTTCATCTTCCACCCACTCATTGAGCAGATCGACGATCTCTTCCCATTCATACTCGACACCAACATCTTGCGGAGTCAGAGGAAGAAGCTTTCCGTAGACGACATACAAGGCTTGAAGCCAAATTTCACCTTCAGCTTCCTCCAGACTTTCCAAGTGCTCGATGATTTGGGGCACCAGTTTCCAATTACCACCCAGCGCAAAATCAACAGGTGCTAATGAAGAAGAGATATCAAACGCCTCAAACTCTTTTAACTCAAGTAACTTGGCATAAGTGAGCACTTGCGCTGATGGTAATCCATTTGGTTCGATGCCAAAGCACTGACGGAACCAAGTGCCTCTGTCACGTTTGGTAATCAAACGTTCAAATAGATATTGTTCGCTGCCTGCATTGTCATTGAGCCAATCAATCCCCTCTTTCACGTCTTGTAAAGCGAGCAGTGGCAAAGCAACATGAGAGCTAATGATGCTGGCTTTGTGCCAGCGCTTGATGAGAGAAACACTTAATGTTTGACGTACACGTAAGCATTCAAAGTAAAACGCACTGGATGTCGCATTACCCTCAATAAGCTCCGAAAGCGTGCTATCCATAGATTCAACCGGAGATTGTACGGCAATGACCATTGCGGTTTTAGCGTCAATATCTTCGAGTAAACTCAATCCGCACAAAAGGTTATCCAACTCTGAGCCCAACTCGCCCTGTAGCATCAGCCAGCTGTAGATTTCTGGCTCCTGGCCTCTTAACTGATGAATCAACCCCGGTGCTAGCCGATAAAACGACAAGTACACCTGCTTCAGTTCTTCAATTTGGCGTTCGATCAGCTTGAGATACGCCAACTCACTACTTGGATAACCCCTTTTGTGAATTTGAACTCGCTGCCTGATTAAAAAACCGATACTTTCAGAAGCAATGGACAGCTTTTCATTACAGAAATCCAGCCATGTTACTGGCAACTGGGAAAGGTCATTCACAGCGCGATCAGCTTTTGCTAACGCGCCTTCGACTTCTTGATTGGTTATGGGTGCCTTTAGGTGCTCGACACCGATTCTTTGTCGCATCTAGTTATCCGTTATTAGCGTGCCATAACGCGATTGCAATTAGTTAATACAAAGTAATTAGCTAACTCGACGTAAATTAGCTAATGCTAGGTAATTAGTTAATTGCGATCGTTCCGCCTTGAATTTTTTGTGCTTTTTCTGCTTGAGAAGTGACGTACTTCGCTTTAGTGGTAATTCGTCCATCGCGCCCGCTATAGCGAGTTTCTGTCTCACCACTTTTGACTACCAACTCTTGTTCTGTCTCGATAACCATCTTCTTCGCTCGCAATACAAACTCGTCAGAGTCATCCAGAATGGAGAAGAAAATGTCCGTCACAAGAGGCAAGCTTAAGTCGTCGTTCAAAAACTCAACTCGACAACTTAATCGATTATCGATAGCCATTTGCAGTTCAGAACGACGAAAGCCACGTCCCAGTCTCGCAGTGAGTGGCTGCTTAAATGGGTTACCATCAAAATCAACTCGCACACTGCCCGTAGACTCATTGATAGCCACTATTATTCCAAAACGCGAAAAGCAAGCCGTTGATTCGGCTTGCTGCTCTGATATTACTTCTGTTGTAAGAGGTTGTTTTTCCATTGTTAGTTAACCACTACGTTGCCACCTTTCACGACGACTTTGTCACTGCCTTCGATCGTAATAGCCGAGCCTGATAACTTTATTGAACCATCACTGTTCATCACTAAAGAGGAACCACCCGTTTTCAATACAATCTTGTCGCCACTGATAATTTGCGTTGCACCATCAGCTTTATAAGCGGTGTTCCCTTTCACTGATACCGTTAAGTTGCCACCAACCGTCTGGTTATCATCCGCACCAATATCTGAACTCTTAGACGCACCGATAGTAAGGTTACTGTTTTCGCCAATATCTAAGTCATCATTTTTACCGATCTTAGTCGTACGGTTATCACCAATTTCTAAGTCAGAATTGTTTTTCACATACTGGGCTTCGTTCGCGTTGTATGTAACGGTAACGTCTTGCTCGACTGTCTCCGTAAACGTACTGTTTACCTGTGTCGTTTTATGCCCATGAATGGTTTCTTTATGGTCACCATGAACTTCATTCGTTTGGTGACGTGCAACCTTCAAGAATTCATCTTGACCGATATCACGGTAACGGTTGTTGAGCACCTTGGTCGACATGTCTTTTTGAGCGTGAATATAGACTTCTTCTTGGTTCGCTTCGTCTTCAAAACTCAACTCGTTGTAACCTGTTCCTTTGTGCGTTTGCGTGCGGAACGTGGTACGAGTTTTGTTTTCTGGCAAAGAGTACGGTGGGAAATGCAAACCGTTGTAAACTGCGCCCGTAACTAACGGACGATCTGGGTCCCCCTCAAGGAAAGTTACTACGACTTCGTGGCCAATACGCGGCAAATAAACTGCGCCCCATGTTGGCGCCGCCATGGATTGGCTTACACGAATCCAACAGCTTGAATGCTCGTTGTTATCACCGTAGCGATCCCAATGGAACTGTACTTTCACTCGACCAAGCTTGTCGGTGTAAATCTCTTCACCTTCTGGTCCTACAACGACCGCCGTTTGAGGGCCATCCACTACTGGTGCCGCTAGTTTAGGCGCTTTAAACACCACATCACGTGGAATACACGAGAACTGGTTGTAGTAAGTGGTTGGCATACCACTCGCTTCATCTTCATGCACTTGCGGATCTTGACCTGTGTGCATTACGGACAACATGAGGTAATCGCGGTTAATCTCAGAACGCGGGTGGTCACTGACGTTAAAGCTGTAACCAGATGCTAAGCGCATTACGTCACTCGTTGCTTCCACTTGTTGATTATCGACTATGTGTTCCGACATCCACTCCGTGGTTCTCACCTGCCCCATCAGCGGGTCGACGTATCGTCCAGGATAATCAAACTGCTTGAGATCTTGGTCTAGCTCGCCAGCCTGTGTCATCTCTTGTGGAATTTTAGGGTGTTCGTAGTTGTAATCTGTGTACGTAACCTGTCCCGTTCTAACGCGGTTAACTAACTCGAGATCAGAGATATGTTCGCGATCGGCAACACCGCCACCATCGGCATGATAAACAATCGGCCCAATGTAAGAAGCATTTAGTGGCGAGCTTATCAAAGGTGCAATCGCGTCATTACTGTCGACAATGACCATCGTATGATTTGAATCGCTATGGTCAAAGTAATACCACATACCGTGTTCAGCCATCATACGCTGCACGAAGTGCAAGTCAGACTCACGGTATTGCAGAACGTATTCTTTTGGAGGATAAGTACCCGACACTTCAAATCGGTAATCGGTGACTGCTCCATCATCGAGTACTTCTGTGATGATGTCTTGCGCTGACTTTTGCTGGAAAATACGACAATCTTGGCGCTGAGATAAGAACCAAGCTTGAGGAACCAAGACTAATTGATAACGAGAAAAACGACGTCCAGTCCCTAAGTAACGAACTTCATTCACCACGCCGTTGAACACACGCGCAGCCCCAACACCTTGTCCGTAAAGTGTCAATGTTCCTGCTTTACGTATTAACTCATCGAACGAGATATCTGGATCAAGTGAAAGTAATGAGAGATTGATGTGGAAAGGCTTAGATAACTCTTCATGAACATGAAAGCTCTCAACCCGAAATTCATGCCCACATCCAGGCACTTCAAATTTAAATTCTACGTCATTCACCATATCTTTTACCTGATACAAATAATCGAATTAGGGCCAACAATCGTTGGCCCTGAATCTTTACGCGACGAGCAATTAAGCTTCGCGTGGAGCACGCCAGTCGTCGTTACCCGCAGTACCACAGTTTTCGTGAGTTACTTCGATCGCACGGTAAGTGAACTTAAGCACTTCTTCTGTCACGCGGTCAGCTGTTGCTGCGTCTTGACAGTGGTTCATACGAGTTTGGATATCGACAAGTAGCGCATCAATCAATTTGATTGAGTAGTAGTGCTCTTGTTTACCTTGAACTGAAGTACGGTAGAAGCGGATCACACACTCAGGAAGTTTTTCGCCAGATACTAGTGCGTTGAATAGTAGTGGAGATGAGCGATCTTGAACTTTAGTTACAACAAGTGGACGGTGTACACGTTGACCAGTTGGCTGACCACTTTGTGGATCACGTGGAACTGTTAGCACGTGATCAAGTTCTTGTACTAGGAACTCATCAACATGAGCTTCTTGCCATGTGTTACCTACTGAATCTGCAGAGTAAGTATCTTTAGTAATATGGCCTTGAGTCTCACCTTGGATAGACATATATGCTGGAGTTGGCATCGCTATTTCCTTTTCTAAAATCTGTTTTGTTTAAATCACCAAATCGCTTATCACCGCGACTACTTGGTATAATCAAAGTCCGTGCCAACTTTAAAAATGCAATAAAAACAACAATTTAAATAAATTAAGACATTATTCACCAATATCTTGAGTACAATTTATTGGATAAAAAACCAAAAAGTTGGATTAAGATAATAATAAATTGTTATAACTTTAAAAAGTGAAAATAACCATATAAAACCGTGTAAATAAAGTCATTAAAACTAATAAATCCGACACTTTTACTATCAATTAATTTAGAATAACAACGCCATTAAAATAACCACAAACATTAATGTCACAATAATCATTAAAAATAACCAACAAACGATAGTCAAAATATCTTGATAAAAAAAGAACGCAATCACTTTTAGTATAATAGCTGCTACCTCTTTTCCTCTAAAGAATAAAATGGCTATGATAAATATAAACCTTTCTTCATTAATTCAGCGTCTACACCCGATTGCAAAAGTAGCATTAGAAGACGCCGCTGCACTTGCAGTCTCTGAAAAAGCAAACGAAGTTCAAATTGAGCATTATTTACTGAGTCTATTAGAAAGGCCAAATAGTGATTTTGACGTCTTATTAAGTCATTTTGATTGTTCTGAGAACTTATTAAGACAATCGGTTCGATCCACACTCGACACCAACGCCAAAGGAAATGGCAGCAAACCTGTTTTTTCTGCTTTATTAATCGAATGGTTGCAAGAAAGTTGGCTGGTTTCTTCTTTAGATCTATCCGAAACACAAATCCGCTCTGGTGCCTTACTCCTTACTCTTGTTAGCAACCCTCTCCGTTACGGCCAACATGGTTACGCCTCTATCCTTGAAGCGGTAAACCCTGACAGCCTTAAGCGTAACTTTGCAGAGCTAACAAGCCACTCTATTGAGGCGCAAGTTGCTACTTCAGAGAAAACACAAGCTCGTGAGGATGGCTCAGCACTGAGCAAGTTCACAACCGACTTCACTGGTAAAGCACGCAAAGGCGAAATCGACCCTGTTTTCTGCCGCGACCAAGAAATCCGCCAAATCGTGGACATTCTTGCTCGTCGCCGTAAAAACAACCCTATTGCTGTTGGTGAACCGGGCGTTGGTAAAACCGCAGTAGTAGAAGGTTTGGCACTTAAGATTGTACAAGGTGACGTACCAGACAACCTCAAAGGTGTTGAGCTTTACGGCCTGGACATGGGTCTTCTGCAAGCTGGTGCAAGCGTAAAAGGCGAATTCGAAAAACGCCTAAACGCAGTATTGGATGAAGTGAAAAACTCACCAACTCCAATCATTCTATTCATCGATGAAGCACACACCCTTGTTGGCGGTGGTAACCAAGCAGGCGGCAGCGACGCGGCAAACTTGCTAAAACCAGCCCTAGCGCGTGGTGAAGTGAAAACCATCGCTGCGACAACATGGTCGGAATACAAGAAGTACTTCGAGAAAGATCCTGCTCTTGCGCGTCGTTTCCAATTGGTGAAACTCGACGAACCGTCTCCTGAGCAAGCAGCATTAATCATTCGTGGTCTGCGCCCAACATACGAGAAGTCACACAACGTTTACGTGCGTGACGATGCTATCACTGCTGCGGCAGCACTTTCTGCTCGTTACATCTCTGGTCGTCAACTGCCAGACAAAGCGATCGATGTACTAGATACGGCGTGTGCACGAGTGAACATCAGCCTTAATGCCATTCCTGCTTCTGTAGAGACACTGCAACAAGAACTTGCAGCTCAACAGCGCGAGCTTGAAGCACTTGAGCGTGATGCTCTGCAGCAAACTGGCGACAAGCACAGCCTTGCTAACATTCCAGACCTAAAACTGGCAATGGAAACAACGAAAGAAGCGCTAGCAGAACAAGAAGCGCAATGGCACAAAGAAAAAGAGCAGATCCAAGAGATGATTGCTCTACGCTCTCGTTTGCATGAACTGGTCTTTGGCGAAACAAATGAAGAGGAGCTTGTTGCAGAAGAAGATTCAGAACAAGAGCAAAACGTTTCTCCATATGCAGAAATGGATGAAGAAGCCGTTCGCATTGCAATTTCGGCCTGCCAAGAACAGCTAGATGCAATCCGCAATGGCAACCCACTGGTTCACTTTGAAGTGGGTCCAGATGAAGTTAGCCACGTCATCTCGGACTGGACTGGTATTCCTATGGGTAAGATGCTTCAAGACGAAGCAGAAACCACGCTAAAACTGAAAGAAAGCCTAACACAAAGCATCAAAGGCCAAGAATACGCTATCGATGCACTGTCTGAAGGCATTCAAACTGCGAAAGCTGGTCTAGGTAACCCAGACGCACCGACAGGCGTATTCCTGCTCGTTGGCCCAAGTGGTGTGGGTAAAACCGAAACGGCTCGTGCGATTGCTGATCAAATGTTTGGTGGTGAGCGCTTTATGACGACCATTAACATGTCTGAGTTCCAAGAGAAGCACACGGTATCTCGCCTAATCGGTTCACCTCCGGGTTACGTAGGTTACGGTGAAGGCGGCATGCTGACAGAAGCGGTTCGTCAACGTCCATATTCTGTTGTTCTTCTTGATGAAGTGGAAAAAGCCGATCCTGAAGTGTTGAACCTGTTCTACCAAGTGTTCGACAAAGGTACATTGAACGACGGCGAAGGCCGAACCATCGATTTCAAGAACACGCTGATCATCATGACCAGTAACCTTGCAACGCACGAGATTGAATCTTTGGTTCATCAATCAAAAGACATCGATGCGAACATCATCGCAGAAGCTATTCGTCCTACATTGAACCAACATTTCAAACCAGCGCTGTTGGCACGTATGTCAGTACTACCATTTGTTCCGCTGTCTGATGAAGCAATGACAGAAATTATTCACCACAAGCTGAATAAAGTTTCTCAGCGTCTACAGAGCCATCACAAGTTGTCGCTAAGCTACGAAGAAAGTTTGGTTGAGTTCGTACTAGGTAACTGCCGCCTTGCTGAAACAGGCGCGCGTAATATCGACGCGGTCATCAACCGTCAGTTGCTGCCGCAACTATCGACTCAGCTATTAGTGCATGACAAGGATGATTCACATACGCAAATCGAAGTGTCTGTCGATGAGCAAGGAACACTAACCTATGCGTTCAGCTAACCATAGCGAACTTAGTAACGCCCTACTTGCGATCAGTCAGTCTTTGGCTGATCGCAGCCAGCTTACCCAAACGTTGGATGCTGTGTTGACTGCTGCGAGACAAATGACCCTCGCAAAACACGGCATCATTTATGTTTTGGACCAGACTGGGCAGGCGTTGATTCCAAGTACCGCTCACCATAACGATAAAACGATTGTTTCCCACCCTTGGGAAGCATTACAGTTAGACTCAGCCAGTGAGAACGATCCATTTAACTTTGCCATTCGTAATGGTGAAGTGGTGTTGATTAACGAGTTGTATAAGTACAACGGCTATGACTGCGAAAGCATCTATCAAACAGAACAGACACTGGGATTAAAAAGCGAGAACTTATTGGCTTGGCCTTTGATTGATAGCGAAAGCAAAACCATTGGGCTGTTAGTCTTACTCGATTTGAACGTCATCGACAACGAGGCAGCCTTGACGGAGTTTTGTCGAATGGCAGCGAGTAATATTCGCCAAGCTGTGTGGTTAGAGCAATACGGGCAAGTGATTAAAAATCTCAATGCAGACAATCACGCCCTAATGCGTGAGAACACTCAACTCAAAAAGCGTACCCAAAAAACCTATCAGGGTCCTATTGCAGAGAGCGAAGAAATGCTCAATGTCTTGAATCGTCTTGATAAGGTGCTATCTCTTCCTGTCGACGTTCTGTTGCGTGGTGAAACGGGCGCTGGTAAAGAAGTGATCGCGAAATACATTCACGAAAACTCTAATCGTTCAGAACAACCTTTGATCGTACAGAACTGTGCCGCAATCCCAGAGCAGTTATTAGAGTCAGAACTCTTTGGCCATAAGAAAGGCTCATTCACTGGCGCGGACAAAGACAAAGTCGGTTTGTTTGAAGCAGCCAACGGCGGCACACTATTTTTGGATGAGATTGGTGATATGCCAATGCTACTGCAGGCTAAATTGCTGCGTGTGCTACAAGAACGTAAAGTTCGCCCAATCGGCACCAGCAAAGAGATTGATGTGGACGTGCGCGTAATCGCCGCAACCCACTGTAATCTTATGCAGCAAATCAAAGATGGCGGATTCCGTGCCGATTTGTTCTATCGTTTGAATGTCTTCCCGATTACATTGCCACCTTTAAGAGCACGCAAGTCGGACATCCTCCCTCTCGCAGAGCACTTCGTGCAACACACCACCAACACGCTAGGTTTGCCGCAAGCGCCAGGGTTAAGTGCCAACGTACGTAAACAGCTGCTTGCCTACCAATACCCAGGGAACGTGCGTGAGCTTAAGAACATCATTGAGCGCTCGGTGCTACTGTCCGATTTTGAAACCATTACTCACATTGAGTTTGGCGAACAAATCCCAGAAGATGTACCAAGTATCGACATGAAAGCAGCTTCACCTACCCCAGAGCAACCTGCTTACGAGCAGCAAGCACAAGCGGATTTAGAAGACGTTTCAAAGAGCCTTAAAGACGTCGTTAGCCAATACGAGCGTACAGTGATCATCGATTGCTTAAATGCCTGCAATTGGCACACCAAGAAGGCCGCTGAGCAATTGGCGCTGCCAATGAGCACACTCAACCACAAGATGAAGAAATACGACATTTCTGCAGCGGGTTGATGGGGCTTAAAAAGAAAATTCTAAATTCAGTATGAAGTCATAAGAAAAGAAAAACCGCCCGAAGGCGGTTTTTTTGTATGTTACTTTGCCTGTAAAAGAGCGATTTCCGGAGCATTGAGCGAAGACGCTTGTTTCGTTATCCAATTCTCAACATATCCTTTCTGCTCGTTCTGTACCCCTAGGTTTTTCCAGTGTAAGTGATTCGCCTCACTTGTCGCATTTTCCTTTTCAACCGTTTCTATCCATGGCTTACCCGTCATGAAGTCTTTCACCGCAGGAACTTGAAGCTCAAACTTCGGTAGTTCATAACCTTCACTTACATCCATTTGTTCAAATGAAGCCAGCTCAAGTTTGATAGGTTTTAGATCATTACCATCTAAAACATCACCAAAAGGTCTTAAACCATTAACTAGTTTGCCTGTAGGCGACACATAAGAGTACTCAAAGCGAATGATATAAAGGTACTTTTTCTCGCTTGAAGTTAATAAACGGGAGAAATTCGCGTCATTCTGATCAATAAATTGAACGGCGCTTTGCTCCAGACCTGTACGCTTAGTCGCGCCGCTATCGTCAAGCTCTAGATCAAAAACGGTTCTTGTTTCTATTCCATTATACCCAGTATTTGACTTCTCGGTAACAAGACGAGAATGAATGTTGACCACTCCAGCATAATGCATCACGTCATGTTTAACTGGACCATCTTTGATCTGCAGTTTCACCCCACATTCAATGGCATTGAGTAACATTGTATCGTAATCGTCACTCGCACGATCATCCCCTAACACCGCAAAACAAAGTGAGAACCGTTGCTCTTTCGACCAATCAAACTTGTTGCTTATCAGTTTATTCGCATTGCCTTCACCCCAAGCAAGGTCACCGTCAATTTCAACACCAGGCAAAATAATAAGGTTGCCATCGATCACCTTCGGTGTAGTGTCTCGGGATGATGCAGACTCACTCATGACAAACTCTTCGATTAAAAAGTCAGTGTCTGTGAGTTTCGTCTTTTCCAATGTTCGACCGTTAAAGTTTTTCGCTTCTTGTGCAGGGCTTTGACCATCGATACCAAAGTTAACTTCAGTAATATCTAGAGTGTAATTTTTATATGTACCCAAGCCCTCTAACTTACCCGCTAGCAAATCATGTCCTCCTAGTGAGAAGACATATCTCATCTGCTCAAAAGCACCAGTGTCTCGAACATATTCAAACACGCTTTGACCTGTAAAGAAGGCTTTCACCTCATCTATGACTTTAACATTTGGACATAACGGCTTGATGCCATGGATTAAAAACTCACCAAATTCATATGTTGGTTCAAATTCAAGACCATGCAATTCCTCAACACGCTTACTCTTAAAGTGTTCTTTAATCGCTTCATCAGGGTCTTCGAATTGAGAAGCATCCATTTTTGTAAACAACACATCAAAGGTTGGCCCATGAGAGTCCAAACCAACAACAGCGGCGCGATAAGCGACCTCCTGTAAAAACAGTGCCTTAGATGAGACATTGTCTTTTAAAACCACCTGTAGTTTCACGCGAGTTTGTGGGCGTAGCTTTCGTCCATTCTGCGCAAATGCCCACTCTACATATGGCGTCCATTTAGCACCGTCTTGAACCAGCAAGCGGCTGAACTCTATATCATCATGCCCAAGTTCTACTGTAGCTAAGTTGAAGTCGTGACAAAATGCCTTTAGGCCTTCTCGGATAGAAGCTCTTTCTTGCAAGGACTCATCTGATTTTCGGTCCAAGAATAGACGTGTTTGTACAGGGAATCCCGTATTAAATGCCCCCCCTATTTTTTCACCGTAACTCCATTGTAACGAGCTATTGGCATCTGATTTAGAGAACAAACCAGATTTTTTAAAGCGGTTTACCCAGTTCAGGGCCAGTGTATTACCATCATTGACTGGAATTTCCCAGTTATCACTCATGACATACAGCTGAATAAACTCGTCAACTCGATAATCCTCAATGAAATCATCAAAGTCCCCCGTCAGGCTCCACTTAGCGCGGAGAAGCGTTAGTAACTCAATCAATGAATTCAAAGCATAAGAGCGCAACAAAAAGCGCTTCAACAATTCATCATGATTCGCCTGTTTTTTGAGAAAGTCAGCTAAGCCAACAGCATCAATGACCTGAGGTTGAAGGTCTTGACTTATCCCTTTGTACAGAGAGATAAGCTCTTTGTTGATGCTACTGAGTGTCTTTAGCATGCTTTTGTTGTTGTACTGAGCTTTGATCTCCTTAAACGTCGCATCACCAAAAAGGTCGCCATAGAAATCAGTTGCAGCGCCCAAAAGATCTGCACCCACTTTACCGGCAAAATAATAGGCAGCCACTGGTGCGGCAGGCGTCCAGATTGCGACACTTGCCATTGCATCAACGGCAGCAATAATCAACTTATCTTGAGCTTCCTTTGCCGCAAGCTGATGCCCTTCCCAAATTTGATGCGCGCGATTTAATGCCATCGTTCCCGAGCGGCTCGGTGGTAGGGAAACCGCAAAGTCAGGGATGATCAACCTAACCTCTACACGTCGGTTCACAGCGATATCAGCAGTATCTGATCGGTCGTTAACGTCGGCATAACCTTCGATATCATCAATCAGTTGTGACTTACCCTTAAATTCAATCCACAACCTTGATTCTAGATTCGCTCGTTCTTTTTCGCTTGCTTTGGCAAGGATGGCCTCTTTAACGACATCCGCACGCAATCTGGAAATTTTTAAGTTATTTTCATGCGTTCCTATTGGCCCTGCATGGCCAATAATGGCAACTTGGTAATCAGGGTTTTTGGATAAAAGCTGGCATAATTTTTTACATACTTCTATATAGTCGATATGCAGTACTTGAACTTCGTTCTCAAACTCAGCAGAGTTAAACTTGAAGTTCATTCGAACAACGACCCCTTGACCATCAACAAAGATCTGAGCATTCCCTTCTTTACCAAGCGCTTCCTGCACCGCTTCTGCCTTTTTTTGCCAATGTTCTGGATTATCAAAGCGACGAACAAACGTTAAAGAAGAAAGATAGTTTTCAGAGTATTTGCTTAAAGTTTCTTGCGCTTCTTTCGCATTTTTAATTTGTTCAGAGAACGCCGAATATTGCTCTAACGCTTCCTTGCCACTTGCGATAACTCCAATTGCTGGTAGCGCGCGATTTGTTCCGCTCAAAAAATCACTGCTTAAACGTCCAACGCCACGCATGATTTTTGACTCTGGGCCTGCCGCTTTAAAAGCACGTTTGATATAAGGAATATCGATTACATGCTTTCTAAACACTAACGCTTGTGCTTGTTTCAGCGTTAGCTCTTTACGCGCAAAAACCTTTGCAAGGCTGACGCTCTTTTTAACACCACTGGTGGCGGCAAGTGCCGAATGTAACGCGATACCACTCATCAGAAATGGAGGTAAAGCCCCTGATTCACTGTTTTCCCATAGCGCCTGCCCGATGGTTTTCGCCATATCCGCAGGTGGGCCAAAAAGCTTAGCACCGTCAATGGAGAGAAAATCACTGCTCAACGATTCGTAGGTTTTGTTGATCGCAGCATGCAAAGATAACGGTGCGACGCCCGGCTTTTGCTTAGTTTGATAGGTTAACCCCTTTGTCGCGTAGTCTGAATAAGATGGCAACTGATTAGGAAATTGTTGGATGAGCGCTTCCTCTAAGGTGATCATGTCACCACACACGCACGCCATTTTGCCAATGCCCGCTGTCTCGATAAACGTCAGCTTTTCATGCAGCTCATAAGTATATACATTCTGCTCCACATCAGTTTTAGGGTGTTTCATAAACTGCTTTGTGGCATTGGCCTTCAACACACTTTCAGGTAACTTTTTACGTGTTTCATCGAGTGCTTTCCATTCAGTTTCCCAAAATTGGATGCGCAACAAATAAAAACCATCTTCAACTTGGCTAGGGTCAAGGTTAAACAATGCACTTGGTAAAACGTTTTTTTCACCAACTTCAATTGCCCATCTTGCAACGTTGGTATCGACTACCTTCACATTAATCACTTCTTCTGCGGCGCTCTCTAAATCGCCCGCTTTGAGCTGCTTAACCGGTCTAACTAGCGAAACTTCCGCGCCACGATAAAGATTATCAGTGAACAACACTGCACAACTGTGCGTTCTTGGCACAACAAAACCTTTCAGGGGTTTGTTTCTTTTTTTCTGACGCTCTAACCAATCATTGTAACTTTGTTGTTCTGGCGAAAGGTCACCACCAGCATAGGCAGGAGCAAGTTGGTTTACTGCAATTTCAGTAAGTTGGAACTTCACACCCGTTTGGTTTGTTTTGTTGGTCCCATCATCAATGTACTGGGCAAAATGCTTAATGTTTTCTGCAAGACTTACTAGATTTTTTGCGCCCCCAGTACTTTCTGGATCATTCAGCGGCGCAATCATCTGCGCCAACAAACGCAATGGTGGAAAGCTTAATTCATAGCTTTTCCCTTTGCAGATCCCTTCCGGTCGGTTGCCCAACTTGAGTACTTCGTAATTGTTGACATCACTCGGTACAGAACTTTCAGAGTCGACCTTTTCTCCCGATAAAGGTTGCTTACCCATTGCTTGTGGTGGCTCGCCTAAACCTAACTCGACCAATTTTCCCTCTCTGGTGGTGCCCCACAGTGCGGGTTCACCTCCCGACAAGGCATTGACCATCACTGGAGTCAAAGGTATGGGACGAATCTTACCCTCTAGCTCATTTACTTGAGTGAGATCTGGCTGGGAATGCCAGTCCGGCCACACTTCCACACCATCATCGTTCTTTACGGCACTAAAGAAAGCTCCAAACAGATAGACTTCATTATCAAACGTAAAAGCCATTAGTTCGCCTCCTTAAACCAATTTCCTTGATTTGCGGAGAGGTTATACACAATTGCAGGATCTAACGTGCGCCCATAACCCAATGGAGACCAGCTCCACGCTTGTTTAGTATGGTTTTTCTGCACCGACATCAGCATCGCGTTGTAATTTGTTAGCGAAAAACGATTATTTAAACCGATGGCATATTGCATTGCCCCATCACGCTTAATCTGTTTACCTTTCGCTAGGTCGACGACAAACACATTGTGATAGTTGCGATTAGCCGCCCAGACAATGTCCCCTTCTGGACTTATGGCTTTATAATCCGCTTTTGATTTATTCGTCGCTAAGTCCTTATCCCAAAAAACTGCTTTTGCTTTTTGATTTGTATTTGCATCGTAAATAAGCGCAGCAAAATCATTTACCT
The DNA here is from genome assembly GCF_023650755.1 of Vibrio sp. SCSIO 43097. Lineage (NCBI taxonomy): Bacteria > Pseudomonadati > Pseudomonadota > Gammaproteobacteria > Vibrionales > Vibrionaceae > Vibrio > Vibrio sp. SCSIO 43097. The sequence goes on from NZ_CP071841.1 coordinate 794,261, forward strand.
GATATCTTTTCCCGTACTTTATGAAGCCAGTATCACTGATGTAAAGATCGGTCTTTTCCGCCTCACCTTTAGCAATATCCCACTTATAAACCACACGACCAACCTTACCAGTGCGGTAATAAACGTAGCTGCTATCTTCCGCCCATAAAAATCCGGAAGGGCCTTCAATATCATGTGGCAGCTTAATCAGCTTCTGGTTTTTGATATCAAAAAGGTAGTTAGTCAAACCAAAACCGACTGCAACGTAACGATTGTTTGGCGAGCGACTGGTTTTATCAACAGTTATGTCACCATCGCCAAGCCATGGCAAATCGGTCACCAAACGTAAATCGGTGCCATCAGTCTTCATACTCCAAATTTTGGTTCGTCCTTCGTATTCATTATACATAGGGTCTGGCTCATAGCCTGAGTCGTTTGATAAGTTGGCCCAAGTAAACTGAACGCGTGGCAAATCGTAAGAGCTCGCGTCATTTAAGTCTTCCCTTGGCCATTCTTTGGCGCGATGGATAAAGTAACGAGGAAAGTCACGTTGTTGGTATGTCGCAGAGTCAGATTTAAAGATCTCACTTGGCTCCATGGTGTAATAGTTGTGTTCACCAATGTAAGTGCGGCCGTCATCTTTACAACCCGCTATCGATAAAGCAGCAAGCAACAGTAATAGTATTTTCTTCATGGTTTAACCTAGCAATTCTGAAATGGGTACATTTTCTTCTACAACGACAAGACGTTGGCTACCGGTGGAGAGGCTCGAATGAACACCTCGAACAATATCGACGCTCTTGACCTCTTCCGGCGGGAATGCGAACCGAAGCGTCATATAACCATCGTCATCTTTCATTGCTGAACGAAAGTACGATTTGTGAATCCAATCCTGTTCTATGTTACGAAGCCCAAAGAAATCGTCCGGCTGATCTGTCAAAGGCTCGTGAAGGTAACGTATAGAAGGCAATGCGCCTCTTGGAGCCAACTTAAGCCCCGCGATATTGCTCTCTTTGTGTTCGTTGATGACTCCACTGCCGATGCCTGTCGATGCGGTACCGGAAACTGGAATAATATTCTCGCCCGCATTATTAAAGCTTTGGGATGAGGAGTATATTTGCAACTCTGAAAGAGACTTAGCAATTGAAGCAGGATCACTCTCTAGCTCAGACAGTTCCGTGTTTGTCAAAGCCAACTCGGAGTAATGGATATAACATTCTTGTGCTTTTCCCGCGACTTTGTATGGCACCCAAATATGCGGTAGAGGAACGCCTTGCGCAATACGCAAACCATCTTTGCCAGCTTTATAAGGGCTTAGCACCGTTTTAACAGTGATAGGATCAATATCTAATTCTGGAAAAACAACATCTACTTCCTCATCTACAAAGCGGAATACCCTAGCACCTTGATCAAGGCTTAGATGTCCCGAATACACTTTCTGACCGGATTGATAAATCTCAAATGCTTCTTCGCCAATATAGTAGTCTGGTACAAGGTTGGCCCCATCAATGTTGACATGTCGTGTTTTCATCGAGGATTCAGGATCATTATTTCTGTAGTACTCTAAATCGACATCAGCAAAGTAGCCTTTTGGTGTAACTTCAACCTCTCGCCAAACTTTGTTATTCCAGATTACATAGAAATAACCTTCTGCAACCAACTCATGTCCATTTGGGCCCTCTAGCATAGGTAGTACAGGCACCAACACGTTATCCCACTCATCCATTTGAATTTCTTTATCAACGGGTTGCATATCTTCGGCGAGTTTAAGCAAAATTGGCTGAGGCTGATCAGTGCAAGGGATTTTGATATAGAGCGTTTTGCCCTCAGCTTCGAGATCTTTAAATGTCGCGAGGCTGCGGTGTTTGTTTTCTGTATCAGCCTTGCCTACAGTCACTTTTTCTTTTTGAGCTTCCGTTTTTCCCAACATCAAACATGCCGCGTTGCTAGACCACTGCCCTGCAAACTCGACAACGATTTTTTGATCTAGACTTGGCTCAGAGGGGACATGCGTGTAACTACGAACTAAAGCAACATCGTCGGTAACCTGCTTGTATCCTGCTTTAAAAGCTTTGCTTTCATTCGAAGCAGATACAGAGTCAACGAGTGATTTAAGTCTAGGGAAGCTTTGCAGCTGAGAGTCCGTCAATGGCGACCGACGAGCAACGGTAGATAATGACACCCAATTGCCTTTTCCCAATTCGATTCTTATAGCAGCTAGCAATGCGCTGGTCGTTTTTTTGGCAGAGATGGAAATCTTTTGCGCCAACTCTTTAGGGAGGTTTCTAAGGATGTCATCTGAATTTCGCAAACGCGAAAGCTGCCCTATACACTCGTCCGGTGTAAGAACATAAGATAGCTCGTTGGAGGATAGCTTCGAGCTAGGTATAAATTTGCAAACTAAATGCATTTGAATTCTCCACAACCAACATCGTAAATATGGCTGCGGTGACAATTAAGCTGATAAGGCTTACAAGTACGATTTGGTCTGCGTATCCTACTTACTTAGCCATTTATTTTCAACGAGATAGAAAAATCGCCCGAAATCAAAAACACCAAAAAAATGGTGACTTTTGCTATCAAAACATGCGATTTGACCACAACAAAAGCCAGTAACATCACGCACTCTGTCAAAATGGTAAAATCGTACTATCTAAAAAAATTTAATTTATGGACTGAAGTTAACAAAAATCGTAGTAACGTGCGCTTCAGGTAAGCACGAGGAAATTCAGAAGTTTATGAGGTGCCCTCCTCAGCAACAAACAACAAATTGACTGTTACTGAGGAAGTTTAAATAAAAAGGTGAGCGCATTACGCACTCACAAAAGTAACTGCTCTGAAGCTTGCTAGGATTAAATTTGCTTCATCGCGAGTTAAAGAGGTGAGGTATTACCCATCGACCTCATGCAGAACACTATACTCAGAGTATAGAAACGAGCGTAAATATATAATATTTAAAAAGATTTTCAACGCGACACATTCACCACAGCACCTGCCGAGCGACCATCACAATCACGTCATACACACCTAAAAGCAACATTGGCCTAGTTATTATAGTTATTCAGCCTTGTATTAAGACGATTCATTAATTCGAGTAACTTATCAATAAAGGCAATTATTTTGATAAATATCACAAAAAGTCCCAAAGAAATAAAGCGAGCTAAACGCTCGCTTTATTTATGCCGCATTTTTTAAAGTTTTGTTCTCACTAAAATATCGGTTGTAAACAGCACCTAAGGAGGCTGTACTTGCGAAACGATCATAGTTAAATGTTGCTTGAGCCTCTTCGGCAGAGGCGGAAAGCTTGTTGGTACCATTTACATAAATCGTCACTACCCCCTCCTTCAGTCCTGAAAGATCTAAATCAGTCGTCCATGAGTCTGAAAGCACGGTAGCCATACCTGTGGCTTCTGTACCATCAGCGTCGACTGCTTTAATATCTATGAACTCACCATCTTCAAACCGTTCACTGCTACCACTTACTGTCATGCTTTCCACTCCAGTAACATCGTTGATAACGTCTAGGTGTATTGTCGGTGTAATTGGCATGGAGTAAGCCGTGCTCTGGCTACCGGTATTCCCTGATAAGTCTTGGTAGTCACGAACAAGCAACGCCACATTGAGCTCCGACGTACTTGGTATCACCACATCACCAGTCCAAACACTTGGGTCTGCGGTTGCCATTAATGAAGTGATCGTGGTACCACCTAACTCCGCCGCGGCGGACTGCAGATCTTTATCGAACTCTAGCGTTACCGTCACGCTTTGGCCGATGGCTTGGTGCTCAGGCGTAAACGTCACGTTAGTCAGCGTTGGCAGAGACTGCGCCAGTGTAAAGCTCTGGCTTTCACTCACTTCAATGCCCGCTGAGTTCGTCCCCGTCACCATCACGGTATAAGTGCCATTGGTTTGGTGACTCATATCCATTGCGTCACTGATCCAAGTGCCACCAGCTTGTACCGTTGCACTGCTGCTTTTTAGTACCGTCGCGCTGCCTTGGCCTTTCACTTCAAGACGCAGGGACTGACCATCAAAGCGTGTCGACGTGCCTTCGAATTGTAGCGTGGCGGCATGCGTTTCATCCACATTGCCCACTGGCGTGATGGCTAAGGTCGGCGTGATCGGCATGGAGTAAGCCGTGCTCTGGCTACCGGTGTTTCCTGATAAGTCTTGGTAGTCACGAACTAGTAACGCCACATTGAGCTCTGACGTGCTTGGTACCACCACATCACCAGTCCAAACACTTGGGTCCGCGGTTGCCATTAATGAAGTGATCGTTGTACCACCTAACTCCGCCGCTGCAGACTGCAGATCTTTATCGAATTCTAGCGTTACCGTCACGCTTTGGCCGATGGCTTGGTGCTCAGGCGTAAACGTCACGTTAGTCAGCGTTGGCAGAGACTGCGCTAGTGTAAAGCTCTGGCTTTCACTCACTTCAATGCCCGCTGAGTTCGTCCCCGTCACCATCACGGTATAAGTGCCATTGGTTTGGTGACTCATGTCCATTGCGTCACTGATCCAAGTGCCACCGGCTTGTACTGTTGCACTGCTGCTTTTCAATACCGTCACGCTGCCTTGAGCTTTCACTTCAAGACGCAAGGACTGACCGTCAAAACGTGTCGACGTACCTTCGAATTGTAGCGTGGCGGCTTGCGTTTCATCCACATTACCCACTGGCGTAATAACTAAAGTTGGCGTGATCGGCATGGAGTAAGCCGTGTTCTGGCTACCGGTATTTCCTGATAAGTCTTGGTAGTCACGAACAAGCAACGCCACATTCAGCTCTGACGTGCTTGGTACCACCACATCACCAGTCCAAACACTTGGGTCCGCGGTTGCCACTAATGAAGTGATCGTCGTACCACCTAACTCTGCTGCGGCGGATTGCAGATCTTTATCGAATTCCAGCGTCACCGTCACGCTTTGGCCGATGGCTTGGTGCTCAGGCGTAAACGTCGCGTTAGTCAGCGTTGGCAGAGACTGCGCCAGTGTAAAGCTCTGGCTTTCACTCACTTCAATGCCCGCTGAGTTCGTCCCCGTCACCATCACAGTATAAGTACCATTGGTTTGGTGACTCATGTCCATTGCGTCACTGATCCAAGTGCCACCGGCTTGTACTGTCGCGCTGCCGCTTTTTAGTACCGTCGCGCTGCCTTGGGCTTTCACTTCAAGACGCAGGGACTGACCGTCAAAACGTGTCGACGTGCCTTCAAATTGTAGCGTGGCGGCATGCGTTTCATCCACACTGCCCACTGGCTTAATAGCTAAGGTTGGCGTGATTGGCAATTCGTGAGCGGTGTTATCCTCACCTATGTTGCCAGTCAAATCTTTAAACTGACTAACAACCAAGTCGACACTTAACAGCGCGGTGCTCGGAACTTGTACATCACCAACCCAGACCTTTTTATCTGCCGTTGCTGACAGAGAACTAATGCGATTGCCGCCAAGCGTAGCGGTCGCCTCTTGGAGCTCTTTATCAAACTCAAGCGAGACACTCACGCTTTGCCCCACGCTCTGATGCTCGGGGTTAAATGTCACATTGGTTAGTTTTGGTAAGGTTCCTTCAACCGCGATACTTAAGCTGCTTCCTTTTCCAGGAATTGTGTTGGTACTTTGATAGCTATTGTCTTCTACCTGAATAGTGATATTTTTATCTTGTTTTTCTGGGCTGACATAGTTAACCGTCCACGTAATATTGTCTGAAGTCGACCAAGTATCTTGTTTTAACGTTCCTGTTACACCGCTATCACTAGCGACAAGATGGACATCTGAGATATCAAAGTTCGTAACTTCTTCTGTAAAGTTAAACGCAAGCGTAATCTCTTCGCCTCCAAAAAGAGGGGCGCTTGAGGCGGTAGAGATACTTAGCCCGGGAACGGTTGCCGCTTCCACATGCGCGTCAATAGAACTTTCACTCTTGTTATCCACCTTGTCTGTTGCTGCCACCGTGATCGTATGATCGCCTTTCGGTAACAAATAGCTTATGACATAAGGCCCCGCTTCGGTTGTCGGCTCAGTAATCGCTTGAGGAGCTACTGTGCTACCACCACTCACCGCTTTTGACGTGACGAGATTTAAATTTTTATCTGTAATGTATGCACTAATTTCTAGTTGATACTTATCGTTTGTCGGCACCTTAGAGGTTTGATTAGCACTTAAGCCCGAAATACTTGGAGCGTCATAATCAACAATAGATTCGATAACCTTTCCATCATAACTTTTGCCTAGTAATTCAAAGCTTGTATTCTCTCTTCCAACTGAGTCCGTCACCGTCACCTTAAGGGTATATGACCCTTGGTTATCGACGGCAAAGTTCATCATTCCATTACCACTAGATGAGATAACATCACCTGAGTAACGCAAGGAATCACCGAGGCTTGGAATAAGCTCCACAGAATATTGTGAAGCTTTCACTCTTTCTCCTTCCACCGTAGATACCGTAAACGGCTGGCTTGCCTTGGTTAAGAACAGTTTCCCACCCTGCAAACTCGTAATTCCATCGAAATCAACCGTGACTTTAGGAACACTAATATCAATGACTTTTCTGATATCAGAATACAGTCCGACGCTATCTGTCGCTTTGATGTCTACTGTGATTGAACCACGCCCCTCTAACTGAGATTTCGGTAGTTCAAAGTACGTAGATGAACCATTCCCATCCTCTACTCTTTCTTCTTGATAACTCGGGTTTAAAACCGAGTAGTTTACTGTTGCCAGGCTGCTACCAGTGTCCGTTATGTCAAAACGAAAACGAACATTATCAGGATTTGTTGGCGATTCGGTTACGATAATCTCATCGCCAACACTTGGAGGTGTGTTGTCAACTTTAATATCAACGGTCGCTTCACCGACTCTCGACCACACATCCGTTGCGGTAATCGTTGTCCTGATCGTTTTTCCATCCGCATCGCTAGGAAGTTCACTTGTAAATGTTGAACACTTGTAGGTTGGATCATCTGCACACACCTCTAATTGTGCAAACTTCTCCGGATTATCTTTATAGTTGTAGGATTCCGTTCCAAACCTGGCCATCACATTGTCTAGTCTAGAGTTTTCATACAGCTTAATTCTGAATTTGGCGACAAGCTGCTGACCATTAATGGTTGTGTTTCCAACCGGATCAGTAATTTCAACGACTACCGAACCTTTAGGTAATTCAAGCAGTAGATCGTGCTCTGGCGTCAAGTTTCCTGCTAAATCAGATAAGTTCTTGATTTTGTATTCTTGAGTTGTACTCAGGCCATCAATAATATCGGCATAGGATTCAGAATACGTACACTTGATATTTCCAACACCTTTGGCACAAGTCGTTGGTGTATAAGCTTTGTTGCCAAGATTACGAACCAACTTTGGATATTCATCTGAACTTTCGGTATTCACGCCTGATAAAGCATCATTGAAAGAGAGCTCAAATGTGAGCATCTTCTTCTTCAAAGCTTCATCAAACCAAACATCACTTCCTTTAAAACTGTATGAGTTACCATCTACGACTGTCGGTGCATCAATATCCACCATCGAGAAATTGAACTTGTTGATCGTTTCACGCCCATTTGTACCCAAGGTTTTAGTGATCAAAGTAACAGGTGCTTTGGTCATGTTTTGCCCAACATTGACACTACAACTGTAAGGTTCTTGCGATACGTTGATAACACCAGAAGTTGGTTGCTCATTAGTTGGTGGCGCATCCAGAGAGTTGTATTCTTCACGAACCCAACACTCTAACGTTTTGGCTTTGACCGCACTCAATGTAGTAAAGGTGACATCAAGAACACCATCAGATAAGTAATTTTGGAAGTCCAGCGGGCTTTCAACTGTTAGAACCACGCCTTCACGCTGTACGCTAAAGGTTTGGTTTACTTTTCCAACCTTTCGGTCTTTTTCATCAAGGTAACGAACTTTGTTATAAACTTTGATATCAAGTTCATAATTACCATCTTTGGCAATTTGTGTAGAAAGCAACGTTGCAGTCCAAGTGCCATCTGCGGTTTCTGAGAACGTAAAGTTAGTCCCGTTTTGCTCTCCAGAGAATCTATAAGTTGAGTCAATTCGATCAACGCCACTATCATCAACAATATCAAGCGTAAGTACGATATTCCCATCTTGATAGATGGTGTTGTTTGTAATTGGCGTTCCATCCGTGTAACTCATCGCCAGCGTCACCTGCGGGATGGAGTTGTACACTTTGACGGTAAAATCTTGCTCATCACTGGTTAAGGTTGTGTTGCCACGAACATCAGACCCTTTTAAACGAACCTTGTGTGTACCCGTACCTAAATCACCAAGGCTCACTTTGAGATCCTCATTGATTTTTGTACCGGGAGAGCCAGGTAATGGTTCCAGATCGCTAAACGTCCAATACTCTAGGCTTTCTCGATTGACACCATTAATTGAAACATCACCGTTTGCATTTAGGTCTAGCGCCGTTAGGTCAAAGACATAGTTACCTAAGTAGTAGTCATTCGCATTGAAACCACTTAATCCTAATGTTGGTCCATCACGATCAAGAATAACCTTGTGCGTGTTAGAACTAGACTCAAAACCATAAATATCGGTTGCTTTTACATACAATGACGTTGTTTTTTCATCTTCAGAAATGTCTATTTTATCTGTGTCACTCTTGATAAGAGACATGACAAACTCTTTAGATGAATCCGTTGGCACAATTGTCTTAATTGGCGAATCTTTACCACTTTGATACAGCGAGACTTGCTCAAGGTCTGAATCGTCTATTACGGATTTAAATCGCACATTGAACTCACGCCCTATGACATAGTTCTCTTTAGACAATGTGTCTTCAACCCAAGGCGTATTTAGGATGATTTCAGGGCCTTTGTTATCGACTTGGAAGGTAAATTTCCCTGTTGTACTAACATTGGCAGGGTAAGCGTTGTCCGTCGCAGTGACGTAAAATTCATTCCATTCATCGTAATCAAATGCTTTTGAAACCAGTTGGACTTTGACGTCAGGCTGTTCACCAACTAGGTATGGTACGTCACACGCCTCTGTTAGAGGGTCACAGCTTTCTAATGTCAGAGCCTGACCAGATCCGCGGCGCAAATCTATTTTTACGTTATTGCCAGAGCTTAACGTCCCCCAATCAATGACAGGTGCCCATTGGTTATTACCACCTAAACGGCTTTGAACCTGCTCACTTTTTACAATAGGGGCTTCAGAGTCGATACGAATATTGAATCTCGGAGCGGTGCTAGTTAACTCTGAAACGGAGTTACCTAAGTTGTCCTCTGCTGCTGCAACAACTAACCAATCTCCATCACCAGGATAAATCGTAGAGCCTTGATTTGAACAAATCTCGCCCGTACATAGTTTGACTTTAAACGCGTCTTTCGAGTTACTTGCAAAGTTTTCTGGTGTGTATGTTACTTTTTCACCGGTTTGCTGGTAGAAAACAAGGCCCCTCGAGGCAAGCTTATCACCAACAATATCCTCAACCTTGAAGGTTAATTCATGAGTATTGTTCGCATTTAAATAAATACCGTTTTCTACAGGTTTACCATCGACATCATTGGGTGGAAGGTAACTGGCCTTAGGGAAGTCGTTATCAATAAACACCGATTCTATAAACGGAGATTTACCATTGTAACCATACGCATTGCCATGTGGGTCCATAGCACTGGTCTCCACGGCAAACTCTATAATATCTTTTAGTTCACTAGACTGGGAGTTAAGGGTGAAGAAGTACTCTTTTCGATAAGTATTGCTGCTGTCTGAGTTTTCTACGATGTTGATGTCCAGTGGTATTTCAATATTTGGCTCATTGGCTTGATACCACATCGTGTTAAACTTCGGGCCGTGAGCGTCGGTTCCTACAATACCAGAAGGATCGTCTAGGACAATTTTAGAAACAACCTCGCCAGCGATATAAAGCCTATTACCAACCATCGTCTCTCTACCGCTTTCAATGGTTAATTTTGGCTGCGGAGGCAAGGTATCGATACTGCTACCCTCTGTATCAAAAATGTTCTTACCATTTAAGTCAGGATTAGCCATCGAAATATCATCAGCATAGAGCTGCGCGATATTGGTCTCAATACCGTATTTGCTCGCCATGATTTCATAATAGGATTGCGCCAGATCTTTTCGATAAGTTTCAGCGCCAAACGTGTAAGAATCGAGCGTAACTTGACTTCCTCCTGCCCCTACACCATTTGCTTTTCCATCGTAGCTAAAATCATCGTAAATAGCAGATGCAAAATCTAATGAGTTATTTCTTGGCATTCTCTCGGCAATACTATCAATTGCTTCAACAAGGAATCGGTGTAGATAGTCATTTGATGGCTTGTCTGGAATCGCTTTAGTCGTAAGCATTTCATTGGTTGCATAAGACACAACCGTTGGGTCAAACCCAAAGAATGAGTTGTTATTCGTACCTGATAACGCGTAGCGCACCTCATCAAGAATTTGAATCGCACGTTCTGAAGTTTTCTCTCCCGCTGTCACTTGATCCCACTGGAAATCAAACAAACCAGTCTGATATGTCGATAGTTCAGTAATATAGTAAGTTTGAGAACCTTTGAGCTTAAAATACACACCAATATTGGCCTTGTTTAAGTCAACCGTTACTTTCTTGGTCCCTGGATCTCTTTTCCATTGGTAATAGTATGGCTCACTGCCTTCGATACCAATTAAACGAACACGCATGAAATCATAATTCACTACGTCAGTTGTGGTTTCACAACTCGCTACGTCAAGAGCCATGGACTGGTCACTTTCCAGTTGCTGGATAGTGGTACAACTTGCAAGTGAAGTGAATTCACCACTTGGGCTCAACCCTTCAAGTTGAGCTCGCGCACCAATAAATGGTGTCACCACTTTTATGGTTGGTAGGTCAAAGCTACTTCTAAAATATACTTCTCTTGGAGTGCTTTCGTTATCAGACTCATCGATGGTTTGAATGACTAACTTTTGACTACTGTTTTCTGATACCGATTTAAAGCTGTCACCCAAAATATCTCTTACAAAAGGAATGTAATAAATGACATCCTCTACTCGCCCATTGCTATCTAACAGTGTTTCGTGCGGAATTTTTGCGATGTAATCGTCATCTGATGCGGTTGTATCAATAACTTGCTGAAGTGAGTAATTATTATCGTTGTTTTGGCTTACGTAGTACTTGACGACAAGCTTAACCTTATTAGCGTTAGAGCCTAAAACCGTATCGGTATTTACGTCTGAAACTTTCACACGAACATAAGGGATTTTATTCTCTTTCAATAAATTAGCGTTGAAGTTACTAAAATCTATCCCTTTTAATGAGCTCTGAATCCCTAAACTTGCGTACGCATAATCAATCTTCAGGAAATCGCGGCTTGCTTGAACATTGTCTGGGGTGTACGTATCTTGAGAGTAGATACCATCGTAAGTGGTTCGTTCACCATCTAAACCCACATTTACGTACGTCATTGACGTACCTTCAGGATAGGTTATCGTCTGTGCTGGCGCTTGATCGTCACGACTTACTGCATGCTGCGCAGAGCCCGTATTGCCTTTGCTATCCCTCGCTCGAACCTCAAAGACCGTCGTAGATAGGAATTCATCAGTTGGGTAAGCCTTACTAAACTCACAAGCATTTCCAGACTCTACAGTGACAGGAGAACATGTGACGCCCTCATGTAAGCCATCTTTAAATGAAATACTGACCGAACTAATCTCTTGCGAGCTTTCTTTTACAACGCCTTTCAGAACGTATTCTTTAAGTTGGTTATTAATTGCACTCGCCGATGTAATATCGATAACAGGCGCATCGTTATCCCATTCAAAGTTGATATGAAGACCCGAATGGCTGCCTGGAATTAACTCATTACCCAGTACATCCGCTGTATACAAGACTAACCGTGCTGCTGTTACGTTTGAGAGCCCTGTGGCAGGGTTCATATCCACACTATCGATCTCTTTGGTATTAATGTTAACTTTTACGTTGGTCTCTCGAAGGCCAACTTCAAAATCATCAAATTCAACCGAACAGAATGTGCTTCCAAAATCTTGTATGTCGTTACATTGAAATTCACCAGACCAAGAGCCATTAATCTGATACTGAATAAAGGCGGATACGTCTTCTACACCGATATCATCAACAATTTTTAGGTCAACTTTATCGGTGCCTGCAAGTACATCACGGTCAATGCGTGTCACGATAGGCGCTGTGGTATCAATCTCCGTCCCATCTCGCGGTGGAATGACGCCATCTGTACTGCCATATGTACCTAAGTCATTAAGCTTCTTACTAAAGTCGACATAGTCGGCAGCATCAGTACCTGAAATATTGATACTTGGGTCGTTTACCACGATCAAAACGTGCTGAGATAAGTCACGTGTGTAAACGTCGCTGTTTATCTTTTTCTGTCCAAAGCTGAGGGGAGTCACTGCTCCTGAAGTCTGGCTCACTTCAAGACCATCAAGAACACCATCTGCAATAACATCCCGATATTGGATGTCAGCGAAATGCATTGAAGTGTAGACGTTATCGCTGTTGCCGTATTTTTTTATAAGATCGTAAGAGTAAGACGAGTATGCTGTTAATAAAGCGCCGTATTGATGCCCAGTACTAGCAAAACTGCTTTGCCCACCTTTGGTAATATCAATAGGTTTGGTCTCATTTACGTCAAAACCATACATGCTATTGATACTATCCAAAGCAGTTGAAAAGGAACTCTCATCTGTGGCCCCCTGGGAAATTTTGTACTTTGCCAAGCCTGCTGCCAAGTTCGACAGCGGAGTAAGCATTAACTTTTGCTCACTCCCCTCTTTAAAGTTCACAACACCTTCAAATTTAAGTGTCTTCGCATTACTCACAGATACCGTTTCATTTGTAAACGGATCGGTATAACTCCCCTCTTTTGCAACAACAAAAAGAGGCATTGACGAAGATTCAAACTCTAGCAGATAGTTTCCGAAGGCATCAGACGTTGTGTTAGCCAACTTCCGACCTAAGTTTCCATTTTTGAACTCGAAAACCTCAATCTTGGCGCCATTGACTGGGGCGTCAAACACCATACCGGAAATGCTTCCTTTGCTTCTAGCTGGCGGTGTGTTGTCTCCTCCATCACCACCACCACATGCACTCAATAAAAGAGATGTAAGCGTAAGACCTAATGTTAATTTCAGCGTATTTTTAGCGAACATAGTAATTTGGCAAAATATATTTTCCCGAGATTATATTATTGAAAAATATTTTCTCAACGTGACATTAACACCAACAAAATAGGCATAAACACCAAGCCAACCGTCACTTTGACTGAATTATTAAAATTATTTTCACATCCTATAATCATTAACTTAGTTAAAACAGAGGAATTACTCATGCTTTAATGCTAGTTTTTATTTAAAATATTATACTCTACGCACAACTGTCAGTATTGATAAATCAACAAAACTAATGACTATTTTAATAATAAAAAGGAGTGTGCAAGCTCCTACCGTAGCCCTTATCACTACTGCGTTAATCATATTGATTAGCGTATCGCTTTCTCACTACTTCCTCACTCCTGTGGATAGGCTACCTACCATCAAGCCTTTAGAATTCGAAAGTGAGAATGTGCAGCCACCAATTAATAAGAATACTCGTAGGCAAAAAATCACTATCGGTGTTGTTGAATACTCTTTTGTCGCTTCATTATTAAAATCAGGAGTGAATCAAAAAGAGATCAACTTGCTATTAGCACTTATCAAAAGCAAGTTTAATATTATTGACTCTATTAAAAGAGGTGATAACTTTATCTTAAGAACTAAATTAAATAGTAAAAATGAAACTTACATTAGTTCTTTTTACTATTTAGGCAGTAAAACTGATTTATTTATTATCAATGATGGTCACGGTAACGTATTTGATGAGCATGGTGTGTCGATAAATAATCAGTTCATGTTTTCTTCACCCTTTGATAAAAACTACAGAGTGAGCTCTGACTATGACTTAAAGCGAACACATCCAGTGACCAATATAACGACTCCGCACTTAGGCACTGATTATGCCACACCTGTAGGTACACCGATTCGTAGTATTGCCGATGGCATCGTTTTAAAGTCCCGCTACAACCGTTTTGCCGGCAACTACATTAATATCCGCCACACAAATGGCTCTGTATCACGCTACCTACACTTATCTCAGCGCAACGTCCATGTTGGTGAGAAGATCAGCCGAGGACAAGTGATAGGGAAAACGGGTAACACAGGAAGAACAACAGGGCCGCATTTACATCTTGAACTGCACATCAATGGTGTTCCGGTTGATTACGAGCGATACATTCAAAGGCACCCAAACACTGACGTAAATATAGAAATGCTGATTGCAGCGAGAAAAGAAAAAGCAGAGTTAACAGCGGAATGGCAACGGTATGAGCAGTCAAATAGGTAACAACAGCCACTTCGATTCGCTCTTTCTTCATTTATCTGAAGCGAGTCCTCGTAACCCTCTGAGCGCTTCGTAGTCTGTCGCCACTAACCAATTTCATGATCAAAAAGAGCCGCTACATGCGGCTCTTAATGATTCTAATCTTTATTTACATACCCATGAATTGATACTTTGTGACATCACGTTTCAAACTCAGAAATTCAACAATAAACGTTATTACATAAAAGAAACTCATAACTAGTATTACTAAGTAGTCACAGAAAAAATCAATTGGTAACTACGAGACAATAAAAATGAAACGGCTTACTAGTATACTAGTAGTCGAACACATCTAGTAGATCGAGATCGAATTCGACACCACGCAGGTCATGTTCATTACACAAGTTCTTTAGCTTATCATCGCAATACAGCAAGTTACACCCTTGCATCAACGACTTAAAAACATACTTATCTGCAACGCTCAACTCGATGAACTTAAGCGACGTCAAGCCAACCGGATGCTCATCAATATATTCGTGTTTCGTATTTTCCTGGTCTTCTTCTCCAAAGCTCATGACATTGAAAACCTGAAACTTCTCACCATCAATCACTATAGGTAAAAACTCACCATCTGTTTCAATGTATGGTTTAAGCACTTCAGCCGCTCGCAGCGTCAGCACTAAACACGTTCCCCAAACAGATATGTCAGGGGTTTTTACCGATGTCTTGTAGTGAGCCGTAAATTGAACACTCTCTTCTACCCAAACATCAGACAAGCCCTCTGCTCTTACTGGCTCATTGAAAAGCCTATTCAACAGATCATCATCGCCCGCATCTATGGCCCTCTGATACGGATCATGCTCAAGAACTTTAAAGTAACGATTGAGGTTTCTTACCTGATATATACTCATTAAGCTAGTTTCCAAACTGGTTCTTTCTTCACAAGAATTTGAAGATAATGACAAATATTATCTTCATGATACTTAATTCTAGTCCCAAAAACGCGTTTACAGTTTCAAATTTCGACTAATATTCCAACCTATCTCTAAAAACCGTTGCATGTATACACGAATACATCGCCGCTAAGAAAACTGAGACAAAAAGAGCGCTACTTACGGCTCATAATGATTCGAACCTCCTATCGAAACAACCATAAAGTGATATCTACGATTTCTTTCACTTCAATAGCTTACTCAAAAAGCAACCATTTGTTGATATCACTTAAAGGAACCATAAGTTGATATTTTTGTGAACCCGACAGTTTACTAAAAAACCATAGGTAAGAAAGTTACCTTCAGTATTACTGTACAACCACTTCATGTAAAGATTTCTCTGCGGGAAAAGGAATATAGCTAACCCAGCCGTATTGATATTTAGCTTCACTTGCTTCTGCACCGACCAATAGGTTTCTCAGTATTTATCCGTTGGACGTCAGACGCAAAGCTGGAGGCCAAACTAACTATCAGCCAGCATGCGAACAATTACTTGAGACTCAGGATCTTTAAGAATATGCGCTTGGGATAACGCCAGTTCTTTAAGTACGTTCAACCCGACCTCGACTAAATATTGGTAAGAGATACCAACCATGATATACATACGACGTTTGTTGCTATGACTAAAATTACAAACAGTTGAGCTCCAAATAACACTGTTCTAACTAGAAATGTAAAGGCCATCTGCCGTCTAAAACACGGGAGTGAATAAACCAATATCAACCAAGCTACCTGAGCAGCTTCCGAATTCAACAAACCCACCTTTTTTGTTCGGCTTCAGAAATAAAATCATGATACCTGCGGCAGTGTTGCTCAGGGTGCCTTTCAGAGCTAAACCAATCGCTAAACCCGCTGCACCCACTAAAGCTATCAAACTGGCAACATCTACAAGTGCGACTAAACAAACCGCATAAGAAGCCACTTGAGACAGCGAGCGATAATTTCATCTCCACCACTGACTTTGTCTGTCTTTTTGAATATCCCGAGGTTGACGAGCTTGGATACCACATAAGCCAAGATAAAATTGTCAAGAGCGTATTTTGCAAGATCAGCACAACGAGTGCCTAACGCGTATCATAAAAAACCGTAATGTGTTCCATCTTACTGCGTGACTCAATAAGTTCACTGTTCAATATTTATGTATTAAAGCGCTCCATAGATTAGAGAACTGTTGTATCCCAAATAACACACCAACAGAACAACGCCTTCACTGCGAGAAATCGTCTGTGATTTGCCAAAACGAGCGGCGGTCAACCGCAGTAATCCCGTGACAAAAAGCATCGATGTCCAGTCACGCCAGAAGACTTCAGCACCAATATTGGCAATAGGTGCAATGGTGCCCGCAATACCGATGACTGCTAAGGAGTTAAACATATTTGAGCCTACCACATTACCCACAGCTATATCATGCTCGCCTTTACGAGCCGCCACTATAGATGCCGCTAATTCGGGTAATGACGTTCCTAAAGCCACAATAGTTAGGCCAATCAATAAATCGCTGACACCGAGTTGTTGTGCGATTTCCACAGCTCCCCACACCAAAATGCGCGAGCTGATAATCAGTAACACTAACCCTGTAAACAGCCAGAAAATGGAAGACTTCTGTGACATACGTTGGCTAGACAGTTCGTAGCCCGTCTCTTGCTCTAAGTAGTCTCCCTTTGAGCGTAGTGCGCTCCAGATTGACCAACCAATCAAAAGCATGAATCCACCAATCAAAGTCCAGGCTTCTAACGTGCTGATATGGTGATTCCATAGCATTGCACCAACGTCAAGCGTAATGACTAAAAGTATGGAAAAAGTCCCTTACGAGAGTATTCAGTATCAATGGATCAGAACAAATTCATTGCACCGTAAACACTAAACTCAATTTGAACTGGTAATACCACGTGTTTCGAATCAATCTTAAATACTTTGTTAAATAGCTAGGCGAAACCTATAAACCTATATCTCGATTCATTTTCTCTCCTCTGCCAAATTTATTTGATTCTGTTTTAGCTAACTCTTCATATTCTTCACATCGGTAGTCCAGACGAGTGCTTTTAGAACCAAACGGGTCTTTGTTTCGTAATTCGGTCAGAGCACCAAACAGCCTGAAGTTGAGCAATTCTCATACTGCACACTGAGTTTCAGACATACCAAACCCTGTAAGTTTGTTCAACTCTTTAATCATGGCGTAAGTTTCATCAACCTGAACATTGTAGTTTCTCAGGCTTAACCGCTCAACTAACAACTTCTTCACTCGATACATTGCTGTCTCTGATAGTGAGCGTTTATGGTAGCCGTATCGTTTTTTTCCACTTACACTTGGATACGTATGACATCGTGACAATCCCCTGTGTCATAAGCGCCATCACCTAATATCGCTATGATTTTACGACTTGTTTGCTTGAGCAAGTAAGGGAGGACTTCTGCATAGGTAACATTAGATAAAATCAGTTCTGCCGCAACGATTTCGTAAGTGCTGGTATCGATAGCTCAATGCCATTTTCTCCAGACTCTACACTTCCCGCCAGTTACATGCTTCTTGACCTTCCGTTTACCTTCACCATAGACCTTGAGACCTGCCGCATCGAGGGCTAGATGATATATTACACCTCTAGTCTTTGGTTTAAATAAAACCTCGACTTGCTTAGCTCTTCGACTGATACAACTGTAATGTGGACAGGCTATAGGGACGTTAGCCAATGAAAAAAACAGAATCGATAAACCCTTGCAATGTTCTCAACGGTATTGAGAAAACTCGTTTCACTATAAGCACAGTGATAATGGCTAAGCCGCTGATCTAAAAAGGTTTACCACGTTTACCTTGCTTATTCTGCTTCCACTTGCGAATGGCTTCTTCATCAATCCAGAAAGTGAGAGAACCACGGTTGATTAGAGATGTCATCCATGGCCAAACTGGTTTCAAGATCGTACTACTCTGAGGTAGTGCTCGATAGTCCAAATTGGAGCCAGTTTACCGACTTAGTCGACCAAATATATAGTAAATTTAACGAAGAAAGTGCTAACTAAAAGATAGCTATTCATTCTTGTTTTGCAATAAAGCAATTGGATGAAGCAAGGCATCCTTAGTACTGACATCCAACACTTTTACTTTTCGAAAACGTTCCGGTTCTTTGATCGCGACATCATGAGCAAATATCACAAACTTCGCTTTCTCGATGTCTTTCTCGGTAATTCGATTGATGACGCCATTCGCCCCTTGAGTTTCGACTTTAATCTTAATGCCGAGTGCACAAGCCGCTTTTTCCAATGACTTCGCCGCTAAGAACGTATGTGCCACACCTGATGGACAAGATGTAACCGCCAAAACATCTGCCTCACCTTCGCCTTGAACGGAACCATATACTTGAGAATGACCAGTGTAGCTTTCATCTTCGGTGACGGTTTTCTTTAGTGCAATCACGATCAATGCAGTGGTAACTGAGCCCGTAATCGTGCCGATGATGTAACCAATTTTTCCATCCACGACAGGGAGAACAATCCAACCGCCCCAAGGGGCATGGTTCATTACGTGGAACATAAAGCCAATCACGTTACCAACAATGCCACCAGCAACAATCGCAGGCAGGACGCGAGCTGGGTCGCCCGCCGCAAACGGAATCGCTCCTTCGCTGATACCAATTATGCCCATGATGCCCGCTGCTTTACCAGCTTCACGTTCATCACGTTTAAATTTACTTGGCGATAGGAAAGTCGCTAACGCCATGCCCAGCGGCGGAGTACAGATCGCAATACCGACACCACCCATTAGCCACGGTTGAGTATTTACTTGTGTCTGAGCAAACAAAGTCGCCACTTTGTTGATAGGACCGCCCATATCAAACGCGGTCATTGCACCTAGTACGGTACCCAACATCACTTTGCCCGAGCCCGCCATCCCCGTCAGCACATCATTCATGGTCGTCATTGCGCTGGCGATAGGCGCACCAATCACCCACATCACTGCGCCGCAGGTAACAAACGTACCAACCAGTGGGTAGATAAAGATCGAGCCGAGCGAACTCATGCTGTCCGGCAGTTGAATTTTCTTCAGCAACCAAACCACAAAGCCGGCGAAAAAGCCGACCACAATTGCACCTAAAAAACCCGTATTGTAATGACTGACCGCAATCCAAGACCCAATCATACCCGGCGCAAGGCCCGGCTTGTCGGCAATGGAATAAGCAATGTAACCGCCAAGAACGGCAGTAAACAATGTCAGGCCAGCAATCCCCATTTGGGCAATATCGGCCAGAATGCCCTCCTGTGGTACACCACCGTGTCCAGAGATCATCACCGACAACGACAACAACACACCACCCGCAACAATAAACGGGATCATGTGGGATGTGCCAAACAGCAGGTGCTCTTTAATGCGGCCAAGTTTTTGCGCCCAAGGGCTCAGGGGGTCTGATGCAAATTCTAAAGAAGTCGGGAGAAATTCATTGGATTGGGTTTGAATATCAGTCAGCATCTCAAGCGCTTCTTCTCGCGATTGAGCCAGCTTGAGCTTTTCAACAAAGCCGTCTTCGATAAGTTTGGTGGAAATTTGTGCCAATACTTCAATGTGATGATGATCATCACCATCTGGAGACGCCAGCATGAAAAACACATCGGACAGCTCGCCATCTTCGGCGCCATAATCAATCCCATTACGGCTGATCCCGACCGCGACAGCTGGTTGCGCTACAGCATCACTTTTGGCATGAGGGATCGCAATACCATCATCAAATCCTGTGTTACCGATCTCTTCTCGTTTCCAGATATCTGCCAAGAACTGGCTTTGACTGTTGAGCTTGCCAGCGGCCTCTAGCATATCGACCAGCTCTTTGAGCGCTTCATCTTTGGTTTGAGCTTTTAGATCTAAACATATCGTTTCCAGCTCAATTAGGTTTGTGATGTCCATTGCTTTACCTTCCAATATTCACGCTCGAATATATACCCAAGTGAGTTTGAGATACAGGATCCCCTGGCTCGTATGCGTTCCTACTCATTTTATTTGGGCATAGATTAACCAGTGCCTACCCTTTGATATATAGGACTAAAAGTGCATTAACTGGATTAATGTAACATGAGATTCAAACTGTGATAGAGCTCTTGCGTTAATCCAGCTCAAATCAATTCAATCTGCGGTGGCTGTGTTAATATCCACAAAAAATAAAATGGATAGAACATGAAAATCGTAGCGGTGACAGCATGCCCTACAGGCATCGCTCATACCTATATGGCGGCAGATGCACTCATGAAAGCTGCGCCAAAACATAACGTGCAAATTAAAGTAGAAACGCAAGGTGCGATGGGGATAGAGAATCAGCTCACTCCTCACGATATTGCTCAAGCGGATCGGGTTTTGATCGTGTCGGATATTGAGATAGAACAACCAGGCCGATTCGAAGGGACGCGCAAAATTCAAATCCCCATTGAAGAGGTTTTGCTGAACGTCGACAAAGTATTCCTCGTCCACTGCCGCGACTAAATTTGCAGATGAACGAATACCAAATCACCTTTTTCGTCGATAATGCAAATGCCAGTGCGCACCTTGCTCAGCCACTCAATCGAGTGGCAAAGAAGTTCAAAAGTACCTTACATATCATTAATGTAACGCAAAATCGTGTTGCGGAACTCACCAAGTCCGTGGCGATTTTGCAAGCAGGTCTACAACAAGGTGATTTGTGTCAAATCACAGCGATTGGCATTGACGCAGAGCTGGCCTGCTTCGTCATCAAAGACATGATTGCTGAACACTTTACGGTGGTGGGATCTCATATCAACTATGAGTTTTCTAGCCAACTGGCCGAGCGTTTACCGCAAATTTGCCCACCTTGTGAAATCAAATGGCACTACGCCAAAGCGCATACCGAGCTCACCAAGTTTGAATGTCTTAAAGGATTAGCTCAGCTGATCCACCCCATTCATCCCGACGAACTGATTCTTGCTTTTATTAAACGCGAAGAACGTTCATCAACTTGCGTGACTCCGGGGATCGCTCTACCGCATGTGATGTTTTCAGGTGTTGACCACATTTCCATTGCCGTTATTGCAAATGAAAAGTCGATGGATTGGGCTTCAAAGATGGGTGATGTTCATCTGACTATAGCACTGGTGATGCCAGAAAGGCCGACCCGAGATCAGATCATTGCGGCTACTAACCTCACACGAAATCTGCTTACCGATCAAATAGCGGAACGCCTACTACTAACAAAAAGCAGCGTCGACTTACAAGCGCTGCTGATGTACGCCATGTCGAGGCTGCTCGCCTAAACTTCTCTATAATTTACGCACTCTGACTGAAGGCTTAAATCGAACCACGATATTCCGTCGGCGTTCTGCCTGTACGGTTCTTAAATACTCGGCAGAAATAGTTCACGTCTTTAAATCCACAGCGCACTGACACGTCATTGAGTTTGAAGTTGTATTTTTTGAGCATAAACTTCGCACGATCCACGCGTACCCAAGTAATGTAGTCTGCCAAGGTCATGTGCCCCTGCTGACGGAACAAGCGCGACAAATGGTTCGAGGAAATACTGAATCTCAACGCAATGCTGTCACGTGTGATTGGGCGATGGAAGTTCTCTTGAATGTAGATACAAATCCCTTGATAGAGATCTTGCACACGGCTATGTGACTGCTGCTCGACTGGTGCATCCAACATCGTCTTCGCGTATTGCAGTAATGCTTGCAGTAAAAGCTCATCCATTGGTTTTTTAGTATTCTCACGAGCCAGTGAGCTCAACGCTTCTAAGATGTTATCTATCGCAAATCCTGAGCGTGTTTGGATGCTATGCTTTTGAATATCGTAAAAGTTTGCCTCACCTTTGCGTTTGCTCACCAAACTTAACCCAAGTTGTCGACGCCCAAACAAAATACTTAACACTGAGCAATCGGTATCCCAGTCTGGTTTATTCCAACAGTTAGGTGGAATAAATATCGCGTCGCCTTTTTTAGCAACGATGTGCGTTACTTTTCGATCATGACTTTCCATTTCATTAATATATTCCCCATCCAGAACTAACTCTAGGCGAGGGAAATTAACTTGATAGCTAAATTCAGGCGGCGTATGAAAATCTCCTGCAAACCAAATATTATGAAATGGCTCTCTTTCATTTAATACCGCTGAAATTAAATCATGAAAAATCATTGTCTCACACTCTATATATGCATCAATGATGCTATTTACTATAGATATACACCGGACTGGATTTTTGTGCTATTGAGCAAAATCACACTTCCATTTTAATGTTACAAAAACCCAGTTAACGCATCAATTTTCCAGTAACAAAAACTCTATCAAAAACACTCAATCCCTTTTTAAATGGGAGCAAAGCCACATTTCACTTATCGTTTAGCTTCTTATCCATCATGTCACAGATATGCAGCTAGATTTGTCCAGTGAACGATCTAAATCACACTATAGTTAGTCGGTTACAATCCTCCAGTAAATGCATTTTTTATTCACTACAGTCTTTTTCTCAGTAATTTAAAAATACCTCTGAAATAAAAATTATATTTATAGGGGTTCGATAATGATCACCAAACTAATAAATGAATACTTAATTAAGCTTGATCTTAAAGCGTCTTCAAAAGAAGACGTATTTAAAGAACTGGTTGCAGTTCTACACGCCCAAGGTCGTATTTCAGACCAAGAGCAATTTCTAACAGATATAAAAGCACGTGAAGAATTAGGTAATACCGGATTTGAGGATGGCGTTGCTATCCCACACGCAAAAAGTGCAGCAGTCATTGAACCAGCGGTTGTGATCGGCGTAAGCAAATCAGGTATCGAGTACGGCGCGGAAGACGGTTTACCTTCAAAGCTGTTCTTCATGATCGCTTCTCCAGACGGTGGCGATAACCACCACATCGAAGTACTTGCAGAACTGTCTTCAAAACTGATTGAAGATGGTTTCATCGATGCGTTTTTAGGTGCAGCAAACAGCCAAGACGCACTGGCACTTCTACTTGCTAAAGAAGAGCCTCAAGCAGTGACAGACGCACCAGCAAACCAAGGCTTCATCATTGGTGTTACTGGTTGTCCTGCGGGCGTAGCGCACACTTACCTAGCGGCAGAAGCGCTAGAGAAAGGTGCAGCGGCGATGGGTTACGAAATCAAGGTTGAAACGAACGGTTCAATCGGTGTGAAAAACAGCCCAACCGCAGAAGAAATCGAACGTGCAGACGCAATCATCGTAGCGTGTGACAAAAAAGTCGACATAAACCGCTTTGCGGGCAAACGCGTGGTTAAAACTAACGTAAAAGCCCCTATCCGCGATGCTCAAGGTCTGATTAACGAAGCGTTAAGCGCTCCAGAATACCAAGCAGAAGCAAGCAGCAATGCACAAGCGTCTGTTGCAAACAAAGCCTCTCAGGCTCGCTCTGATCTGTACCGCTACTTGATGAACGGCGTATCACACATGATCCCATTCGTTGTAACAGGTGGTCTGTTGATTGCACTTGCTCTTGCAGTCGGTGGTCAACCAAGTGAAGCGGGCATGGCAATTCCTGAAGGCAGCATGTGGAACCAAATCCTCAACGTAGGTGTGGTTGCCTTTACGCTGATGATCCCAATCCTTGCCGGTTACATTGCTTACGCGATTGCTGACCGCCCAGCTCTAGCTCCTGGCTTGATCGGTGGTTGGATTGCAAACAACGGTTCTTTCTACGGCGCAGACGCTGGTACAGGCTTTATCGGTGCCATCATCGCAGGTCTGCTTGTGGGTTACTTCGTGAAGTGGATTACGTCGATTAACTACCACAAATTCATCCAACCTTTGGTGCCAATCATGATCGCACCAATCACAGGTTCGCTATTCATCGCAGGTCTATTCATCTTCGTTATCGGCGCGCCAATCGCAAGCCTAATGGACGGTCTGACTGCGCTACTAACTAGCATGAGTACAGGTAACGTCGTTCTACTGGGTATCGTACTTGGTGGTATGGCTGGCTTCGATATGGGTGGTCCATTCAACAAGGTCGCATTCCTATTCTCTGTGGGCATGATTGCGAGCGGTCAAACTCAATTTATGGGTGCGATGGCGTGTGCAATCCCTGTTGCTCCTCTAGGCATGGCACTGGCAACGGCGCTTGGTCGTAAGTTCGACCTGTTCGAAGAATCAGAAACCGAAGCAGGTAAAGCAGCAGGTGCAATGGGTCTGGTTGGTATCTCTGAGGGTGCTATTCCGTTCGCAGCGCAAGATCCAATGTCAGTGATTCCTGCAAACGTACTTGGCTCAATGGTGGCGGCAGTAATGGCGTTCTCATTCGGCATCACCAACAGCGTTGCTCACGGCGGTCCAGTTGTCGCTCTACTTGGCGCGATGAACCACCCAGTCCTTGCTCTGATTTGTATGGCAGCTGGCGCAACGGTTACCGCAGTAACGTGTGTAACGTTGAAGAAAGTACGTAAAGCAAAAATGATGCAAGCAGCCGCTTAATCACCCCTACCCCCAAATGGCTCCTATGGCTTGGGCAATGTCGCCCAAGCCATGATTTTCTCTCATGGTGACACTCTATGTCTGATTTAACGATGTCCGATACACAAACGATTCAAACTCAAGCTGCGCATCCGACGTTTTTCCTGATGAACAACGTGATTCAAAACTACGCTTGGGGCAGTACTACTTCTGTTAACCAACTGTTTGGCATTGAAAACCCAACGGGCGAACCACAAGCAGAAGTATGGATGGGCGCGCATCCAAACGGTTGCTCAGTGGTGATGGTGAACGGCAAGGAGACCAAACTCTCTTCACTGATTGCTCAAGACATGAATGCTTTTCTGAGTGAAGAAGTCGCAAACCGTTTTGGTGAACTTCCATACCTGTTTAAAGTGCTTGCCGCTGAGAAAGCGCTGTCGATTCAGGTGCACCCAAACAAGCAACAAGCAGAACTAGGTTTTGCACTGGAAGAAAAACAAGGCATTCCCCTAACCGCTGCAAACCGTAACTACAAAGATCCAAACCACAAACCAGAATTGGTTTACGCGCTAACCGAATACCAAGCGATGAATGGATTCCGCCCAACAAGTGAAATCATCAGCTTCTTCTCTGAGCTGGCGATTCCTGAGCTACAAGGTTTGGTAGATGATCTAATCGCAAACCAAACGCCAACGGGCTTGGCGACCTTCTTCTCGGGTCTACTGTCACTAGAGGGCGAACAGAAAGAGATGGCGTTGACGGTGCTATTGGCTCAAGCTCGCATCACCGACTTACCTCTGTTCAACCTTATTCTTGAGCTAGAGAAGCAATACCCTGGCGATATTGGTTTGTTTGCACCACTGATGCTTAATGTGATTACCCTACAACCGGGTGATGCTATGTTCTTGGATGCAGAAACGCCACACGCTTACTTAAAAGGTACAGGTCTTGAGATCATGGCAAACTCAGACAACGTACTGCGCGCAGGTCTGACACCAAAATACATGGACGTGAAAGAGCTTGTTGCATGTACACGCTTCAATGAGAAGCCATTCGACAGCCTATTGCTTGCACCGACTGAAATCGACGATATGTTGGAATACCCAATTCCTGTGGACGATTTCAAATTCGCCATCGTTAAACAAGCTCACCAGCGTACTCTAGAAGTTCAAACCGCTGAGATCCTTATGCCTCTGGATACCAAACTTGTGCTAACTCACGCAAACGGTGAAACATGCGTGGTTGAAAAAGGACAATCAGTTTTCATTCCGGCTTACGCAAAACAGGTCACTTTGGATTGTGAAGGTCGTGTTGCGCGCGCTCACAGTTAGTGAACGCTAATTAAGCTTCCTTCATACTGTTACATTTTATAGTTCAGCCAATAACCGCCGTTATTGGCTTTTGATATTCATTCATCCTAGTTTTATATTGATATATTGGAGAGCTAAATCACACTTAAGCTTGTGTGATACAAAAATATAGTTATTGGTTTTTTTTTACTATTTCAGAAAACCGTAACATTAATTAAATTTGCCTCATTACTTCAGTACCAATGAGTCAAAAAATGATTACAGAACTAACAAACGTCAATTTAATTAAAGGCAACCTTCAAGCAAATAATAAAAAAGAAGTCTTTGAAGAGCTAGCGCAAATGCTATTCGAAAATAATCGAATCAGCAGCAAAGAGGCTTTTTTAACCGACATCGAAGCGCGCGAAGCATTAAGCGTAACTTCAATGGACGGCATCGCTTACCCACACGCAAAAAGCAAAGCGGTTACAGAGCCTGCAATCGCTGTTGGCGTAAAGCGCGAAGGCATCGAGTATGGCGACGAAGAGGGAGTCAAACCGACCGTATTCTTCATGATTGCCTCACCAGATAACGGTGCCGACCACCATATTTATGTTCTTCAAGAATTATTCGGTAAATTTAGCGAAGAGTTTATTGAAGATATTCATAACGTAAAAGACGAAAACCAAATACTAAATATTTTAATTAATTCATAAGGCGTGAAATTATGAGTACAATCACAGCTCAAGCTAGTAATAATAGCGATTTCAAAAAAATCCTAAGTACCATGAAAGGTCACCTTTTATTCGGTACTTCTCACATGCTTCCATTTATCGTTGCGGGTGGTGTACTACTGGCGCTAGCGGTAATGGCATCAGGTAAAGGTGCGGTTCCTGCGGACGGTTTATTGGCTGATATTTCTAATATCGGTATTAAAGGTCTGGTGCTGTTCCCAATTATTCTTGGTGGCTTCATTGGTTACTCAATTGCAGACAAACCAGCACTAGCACCAGCGATGATCTCTTCTGGCATCATGGCTGACATGGGCGGCGGCTTCCTTGGTTGTATCGTAGCGGGTTTCATCGCAGGTGGTGTGGTATTCCAACTTAAGAAGATCCCTCTTTCTGCTAACATGACTGCGTTGGGCGCTTACTTCATCTACCCTCTACTAGGTACGCTTATCTCTGCAGGTATCGTTCTATGGGGTATCGGCGAGCCAATCAAGATCTTCATGGCGTCTATGAACGAATTCCTAGCTTCTATGGCTGGCGCTTCTAAAGTGGTTCTAGGTACGATTCTTGGTGGTATGACTGCATTCGATATGGGCGGTCCAATCAACAAAGTAGCAACGCTATTCGCTCAAACTCAAGTTGATACTCAACCATGGCTAATGGGTGGTGTTGGTATCGCAATCTGTACGCCTCCTCTAGGTATGGCACTAGCAACATTCCTATTCAAGAAGAAGTTCACTAAGCAAGAGCAAGAAGCAGGTAAAGCAGCAGCAATCATGGGTTCTATCGGTATCTCTGAAGGTGCTATCCCATTCGCAGCAAACGACCCTGTACGCGTTCTTCCTTCAATCGTTGCTGGTGGTATCGTTGGCTGTGTGTTCGGCTTCCTAACAGACGTACTGCTACACGCACCATGGGGCGGTCTAATCACAGCTCCTGTATCAAGCAACATCCCAATGTACGTTGTGGGTATCGCACTAGGCTCACTAACAACAGCAGTTATCGTTGGCTTCTGGAAACCAGTTGCTGAAGAAGAAGCAGAAGACGAGATCGTTGAAGCAGCACCTGCACAAGCTCAAGCGGCTCCAGCAGCAGGCGAAGGCGAGTACGACATCGTAGCAGTAACATGTTGCCCATCTGGCGTAGCACACACATTCATGGCAGCGAAAGCACTAGAGAAAGCAGGTGCAGCAGCAGGTCTGAAAATCAAAGTAGAAACTCAAGGTCAAAACGGTATCCAGAACCGCATCACTGACCTAGATGTAGCAAACGCGAAGCTGGTTATTCTAGCTCACGATATCCAAGTAAAAGACGCTCACCGCTTTGCAAAAGCAAACGTTGTTGAGTGTTCAACGAAAGAAGCGATGCGTAACGCAGCGACTCTTGTGAAAGCTTAAACCTTAAGCTCCTCCCCCTAAGAGCCCTTTCCCCCAAAGGGCTCTATTTCAAGTTTTTAAGTTTTAGTAATACCCCTGATTTTTTTAATTACATAACCCTACAATTTACAAGGCTTAAAAATGAAATTCAAACCTTCCCTACTCGCTTGCGCAGTTCTCAGTGGTCTAGTCGGTCTGACTGGCTGTAACGACGACACAACCAACATTTATGAAGGCGGTGACACCAACCCTGCACTGCCGGATATTCCTGACGGCGGCAAGCCAGTATGTCCTCCAGTTGGCGATGGCGACTGCGATGACAAGCCAAACCCAGAAACACCTGAAATCGACATGGGCGTTCACATTCCGGTAGATTTCGCCGATATGGACGTAACACGCTACGTCAACCCATTCATCGGCACAGGTAACCTAGGCAACACCTACCCTGGTGCAACCACACCACACGGCATGGTGCAGCTTTCTCCAAACAACGGTTCTAACGGCTGGGAATACATTTCAGGCTACTACTACCACGACGCACGTACTTCCGGTTTCTCTCATACCCACCTTTCCGGAGCAGGTGCTGGCGACTTGAAGGACATTTTCGTCATGCCAATCAACTCGCGTTCGGATTACATGATTGATGAAGGTTCGGCAACGCTAAACCTAGAAGCGTCTCGCTTCCAACATCGTGACGAGCAAGCGACGGCAGGCTACTACAAAGTCGATCTATTGGATTACGACATCAAAGCTGAGTTGACGGCGTCAGATCGCGTTGGTGTACACCGTTACACCTTCCCTCGTGATGAGAAGTCAGAAATCATCGTGAACACTGGCTTCAAAATTAACTGGGACTACACCTCTGATTCTTACTTGAAATGGGACAAAGACAATAACCGTCTTGAAGGTCACCGTTTCTCTGACGGCTGGGCACCAAGCCAAAAAGAATTCTTCGTGATGGAATTCGACCAACCAATCAAAAACGTTCGCTTTGCTTACTACGATAAAGAGCAAGGTCGTTACATGGACGTGCCAGAAGGCATTACGGAAATCGGTAACGAAACACGTGGCAAGTATCAATACGCACGCGCTTACGTTGAGTTCGACACATCCAAAGACGGCTTAACGGTTGAAGCGAAATTGGCGCTATCAAACGTTGAGATCGGCGAGAACGGCAAGTCAGGTGCTTCTCTTAACATGACAGAAGTTGCTGGCATGAACTTCGACCAAGTACGTGAAGCGGCAACGAAGAAATGGGAAGACGAACTCGGCAAGATCCAAGTCTCTGGCGACGAAGATTACAAACAGACGTTCTACACCGCGATGTACCACTCGTATCTAGGTCAAACCATTCACTCTGACTTAGATGGTCGCTACCGCCAAGTTAACCAAGGTCGTAACGCTTACCCAGATGGCAACACACCTTGGGGCGATAAGATTGATACGCTGAAAGAGTCGATCCGCACAGCCGATGCTAACAAAGATGGCAAAGCAGACTTCACGCGCTACGACACTTTCTCGTTATGGGATACCTACCGCGCAGTTCAACCCCTGTCTTCGATTCTTGAACCTGACCGCCTAGCCGACGTGGTGCTGTCTATGTTGTCTTACGCCGAAGAAGAATGGGTGGATGACAAAGGCAACGTGCGCAAAGGTCGCCTGCCTGAGTGGACATTCAAAGGCAACGAAACTGGCATGATGATGGGCATGCACTCAACGCCTGTGATTCATGATGTGTTATCGAAAGGCTCACTAGAAAAACGCATGATCGATCTTGGCTTCACAGAAGCAGAGCGCAAAGACGTTAAAGAACGTTTAGTTGAAGCGATGATCACAGACGCGCGCGCCGCAACGAGCCAAGGCGTAGCATGGATCAAAGAGTACGAAGAACAAGGTTACGTGCCAGCGCAATTGCACGACACTCCACCAGATTCTTACGGCGGTCACTCACCGTTTAAAGACTCTTGGACAGCATCTTACTCGCTTGAATATTCAATGAACGACTGGGCAATCGCACAATCGATCAAGGAAGTCTTCGGTGAAGAAGATCCACGCTACACCGAGTTCGCTAACCGTTCTAAAAACTGGCAAGCGCAATTCGACTTCGGCGGTAAGCAATACCAAGGTTGGTTCAAAGCCCGTGACTACGATGGCGAGTTTATCGATGCAGGTTGGGTAGACCCAATCACCGGTCGCGCGGTTGGTAAAGACTGGCGTCCAGACATGTTCAACTGGGCATTCTCTGAGTCGAACGGCTGGCAATACTCGTTCAGTGTTCAGCACGACATTCACGGCTTGATTGACCTGATGACACGCTTCGACAAGACACAAAATCCTGAAGCAGAACGCGGTGACTTGTTCGCAGCGCGCTTGGATGAGTACTGGTCAACCTACCCAGACCGCAACGCAGGCGACAACCAATTCCCAGTGTTCAACACAGGTAACGTTGGTCAGCACGTTCAAGGTAACGAACCAGATATCCACGTTCCTTACTTGTACAACTACGTGGGTCAACCTTGGAAAGGTCAGGCAGCCATCGCCGCAGCGACCAACATTTGCTACAAGAACACCGCTGATGGCATTTGTGGTAACGACGACTTCGGTACGCTCTCTGCGTGGTTCGTGTTCCGTGCACTTGGCTTCTACCCTGTGAACGCTTCTTCTGGCATCTACGAAATCGGTACTCCGCTGTTTGAAAGCGCGTCTATCGATGTCTGCAACAACCAGAAGTTCACGGTTACCGCGAAAAACGTTAGCCGCGAAAACATCTTCATTCAATCGGCTCGCTACAACGGCAAAGACTTCAACCGCACTTACCTGACTCATGACGAAATCATGTACGGCGGTGAGTTGGAGTTCGTGATGGGCGACAAACCAAATCAACGTTGGGGCTCTCTAGAGCAAGATCTTCCACCAGCACAAGGCATCGGTGAGTTCTTGCATGAAGACGAGATGCCAGCAGGTTCTCGTTAATCCCAATAGTGACAACTCAGCCGGGAGAGCGCATCTCCCGGCTATCCCTACAAGAAAATTTTATAAGCAGTTCTTTATAAACAGTCTCTTATAAACACTTTTTATATACGAATAACGACAAAACGGTATGCACATGTTTAAACGTAATCTTATCTCTTTGGCTATCCTGGTTGGTCTGACGGGTGGCTTGGCTGGCTGTAACAGTGACAACGATTCTTCCTCTTCACTACCGGGCGATCCAATTGTTGATCTTGCGGTATTGAAATACGTCGATCCAATGATCGGCACAGCAGCTTCAGGTCATACGTTCCCGGGCGCGACGGTACCGGCAGGTATGGTTCAACTGTCTCCAGATACTTTCATCGGCTCTAACACTGATCACGAGTCAGGGCTTAACCCTTGGCACTCGGCATCTGGCTACTGGGATTCATCCAACTACGAAACTGGCGAAGTAGTTAACACTGACGTTCCGCTGTACGGCTTCTCCCATACTCACCTTTCAGGTACAGGCGCAACAGACTTAGGCGACATCTTGGTTCTGCCATACGCAGACATGGCGAACACACAGCTAAACTCTTTCGACAAAGCCAATGAAGAAGCAAGCGCAGGCTACTACAAAACCAAGCTAAACCAAGGTCAAATCGAAGTAGAACTGAGCGCAACCAAACGCGTTGGTTTGCACAAATACACCTTTGCTGATGGCGCTGACCGTAACGTGAAGTTCGATTTAGGTCATACCCTAATGAACAACAACGGCAAGTCTTTGAAGAACAAAGTAGAAGTGGTGGACGAATACACCATTCGCGGTCGTAAAACATCAACAGGCTGGTTCCAAGGGCAAGACCACCAAGGTCAAGACATCTTCTTCTACGCTAAATTCAACCAACCAATCGCCAAGGCACTGTTAGGCGAACAAGATCTAGAACCAACGCGCGAAATGCGCAATGGCGCGGTTTACTCAGGCGATGATCTGACGGCTTACCTAAACTTCGGCACAGGCGAAGAACCAATTGAAATCCGCGTGGGTATCTCTCCTGTTAACTGGCAAGGCGCACAGAAAAACTTAGAAGCGGAAGCACCAAGTTTCGACCTAGCACAAGTGAAAGAAGACGCGGAAGACGCGTGGGCTGAGAAGCTAGCGAAAATCAAAGTTGAAGGCGGCACTGACGCAGAGAAAACCAACTTCTACACTGGCATGTACCACATGATGATCGCGCCAATCGAGTTCTACGATGTGGATGGTCAATACGTGGATATGCTTGGCACGGTGCGCACACTGAAAGATGGCGACACACCAAACTACTCGATTTACTCAACGTGGGATACGTTCCGCGCGGTTCATCCAATGTGGACCATCATCGACCCAGATCAAGCAACGCTATACGTGAAAGACTTGATTCGTAAATCCAACGACGAGTTTGGTTTACTGCCGAAGTGGGAAGGTCACGGCTCAGAAACTGGCACCATGATCGGCTACCCATCGGCAGCAATTCTAGGCGATGCGGTGACCAAAGGCTTGATTGATGCTGAGCAAGCTTACACCGCGTCAGTAAAATCAGCACGTTACACACCGCATGAATACCCACAGATTCATGACGACATCCTAAGCTCACTTATGGCAGGTCAGTTGAACTACCACGAGAAAGAACAGTGTGTTCGTTACCCGAACTGGAACTCAGTGTCGTACTCGTTGGAATTCTCCTTCTACGATTGGACGATCGCAGAAATGGCAAAAGCTGCTGGCGATATGGACGCGTATGAAGAGCTCAAAGCTCGTTCTTACAACTCTTTGAAACACTGGGATGCAAAAGCAGGTAACGCAGACGGCACGGGCTTCTTCGTACCAACAGAGCTGAAAGAAGGCGACCCATGTGCACTGAAATACGCTTCAACTGACTTCGACCCATACAAGTCTGACGCGTTCTACTACACAGAAGGTAACGCGTGGCAGTGGCAATGGGCGTTCATGCAAGACTTGGACAAACTGACTGAAATCATGGGCGGCACGCAAGGTTTGAACGAGAAGCTGAATAACCTATTTACTGCCGATCCAAATGGCGGCGAAGCGCACCAAGACATGACAGGCTACATCGGTCAGTACATTCACGGTAACGAACCTTCGCACCACGTCATCTACTTGTACAACCGTACTGAAGAGTCTTACAAGGCGCAGGAATACCTAGACCAAGTTTACGACCAGTTCTACAAACCGACGCCAGACGGCATCATCGGTAACGAAGACGTAGGTCAAATGTCGGCGTGGTACTTGATGTCAGCACTGGGCTTCTACCAAATCTCGCCAACCGATCCAACCTACAGCATCGGTCGTCCAATCTTCGACAAAGCGACGGTAGACATTGGCTCTGGCACCTTCACGGTAACGGCTGAGAACAACGGTCCAGACAACATGTACATCAAAGAAGTGACCATCAACGGTAAGCCACTGGATGTTTACAACACCTTCCAGCACAGCGAATTCAAAGCAGGCGGCGAACTGCACTTCGTGATGACAGCTGACAAGCCTGAAGCAATGCAAGCCAACCTAGGCGAATAATGATTTTGAGGGGACCTCGTGTCCCCTTTTCTCGTGGAATAAAAACAATGAAACTAAAAAGAACCCTACTCTCTACCGCAGTGTTAACCGCCATGCTTGGTCTTGCTGGTTGTGGCAGCGACTCTGATCCAGAAACTCCGGTTATCTCTACCCCTACTTTGGAATTCGTTGATACCTTGATCGGCACTAAAGGTCTTGGCAACGTTAACCCGTCTCCAGTTATGCCAGAAGGTATGATTCAGCCATCACCAGATAACTTCGATCCAAACGGTTGGAATGGCAAAGGTTCACCTGTCGAATACGATCCTGTGCACAGCCTGCTTTCTGGCTTCTCAATGACCCACATTTCCGGCGCAGGTAAAGGCGACCTAAACGACTTCGCTTTCTTGCCATATACAGGCTTCAATACCGATGCCGTGACCATAGATAAAAGCTCGGAAGTGGCAGAGGTTGGTTACTACTCGGTTGACCTTGTAGAAACTGGCGTAAAAGCTGAACTGTCGGCAACCGACCGCGTGGCGTTCCAACGTTACACCTTCAAACCGGGTGAAGACCGCAAAGTACGTATCGACCTGCAACACGAACTGTTGGAGCAATACGGCAACCACTCTCGCAGCATCTACTACAAACGCGTTAACGATACCACAGTCGTAGGCGCGCGTACCTCAAACGAATGGGGTCAATGGCAAACCGTGTTCTTCGCAGCAGAATTCTCTGATCCAATCATCGAAGAAAACCTGTACACCAAGCTGGCTTCTGAAAGCAAACTGACTCCAACTGACGCGACTGAAGTCGGCTTGGAAGATTACCGCGGCTACGCAGAGCACAAACCAATGCCGGGCGAACCAGAACCTGATCTAGAACGTTTGGCAAAACGCGCAAACGATGTCCTAACGCATTTGAACTTTGGCAAGAGCGATGAGCCATTGGTGGTCAAAGTAGCGATTTCTGGCACTGGCGTTGACGGCGCACTGAAAAACCTAGAAGCAGACACTAACGGCTGGGACTTCGACAACGTCGTACAACAAAACCGCGTGGCTTGGGAAAACATCCTTGGCGAGTTTGAACTAGAAGGCGGCAACAAAGCCGACAAAACCATGTTCTACACCTCGCTCTACCGTACGTTTGTAGCTCCATTCCTATACCAAGACGTGGATGGCAAATACCGTGGCATGGATGGCAAAGTGCACCAAGCAGAAGATGGCTTAGTGAACTACTCAGTGTACTCAATGTGGGATACCTTCCGCGCCGCGCACCCACTGAAAACCATCATCGATAAAGACCGCGCGATTGAACACGCACGCGATCTATTGAACAAATATCAAACGGGCGGCGTACTACCAAAATGGGAACTGCACTCGGATTACACCGGTGAAATGGTCGGTCATCCTGCGGTCTCGGTTATTGCCGATATCATGGTCAAACACCCAGAAGCCTTTACCGCAGCTGAGTTTGATTTGGCACTGAAAGCCGCTGACGAAACAGTCAACTTCAACCTTGATAAAACAGAGAGCTGGGTGCCTTACCAAGACGCTTGGAACGGTGACAAACGCTTCACGGTCATGACACGTCATAACGACTACCAAGAAGACGTTGGCTTTATTCCAGCTAACACTAAATGGGCACCGGACTCTGGTGACAAACCGGGTTATGTTGAAGGCTTAAAAGTCGATAAATACGACGAGCTTGTGAACGAGTCTGTGTCTTACGGTCTTGAGAACGCATACTACGACTGGTGTATCGCTCAGATCGCTAAACTTGCGGGCAACGACCAACAGTACGACCGCTACATGGCACGCTCAGAATCGTTCAAGAACTACTTCGATTACAACCCAGAGCAATACGGCAAACTGCAAGACACCAAAGGCAACGCATTGGGTGCGACGGGCTTTATGCGTCCGGCTTACATGAACAGCGGCAGCAAGGTTTGGGCAAACAACCTGAAAGCAGAATGTTTGGACGAGAACATGGCGCTGTCTATCCCAGACGGTATGGACTACAACGCCTGTAAAGACCGCAAAGCACTCAACGAAAGTGACGTGTTCTGGCCTTACCGCGCCGAGCACCGTGGTGAAGACTTCACCGAAGGCAATACATGGCAATGGACATGGTTTGCACCGCACAACTTGAACGGTCTGGCTAACGTGATGGGCGGCGAGCACATCGACCGTACTGACTTCTCTCTTCCTGAAAACGTAACCGAACAAGGCAAAGCGGCATTCCTCGCTAACTTGAATGCGCTGTTTAATGCGGACTCCAACGCCGATACGAGCCAATCACACGACATGTCGGGTTACATCGGTCAGTTCGTGATGGGTAACGAGCCTGATCACCACGTACCTTACCTATACAACTGGACGGCAGAACCTTGGAAGACACAACAAGTCGTCGACCACATTCTGGATGACATGTATTTCGCTGCGCCAGAAGGCGTCATTGGTAACGAAGACGTGGGCGCAATGTCCGCTTGGTATGTGATGTCTGCATTAGGCTTCTACCAAGTGAACGCAGCAGAACCTATTTACACTGTGGGTCGTCCGCTATTCGACAAAGCCGTGATTCCGGTGAAAGGCGGCACGTTCACCATCACCACAGAGAACAACGCCGATGACAACATGTACATCAAGTCTGTCACCATCAATGGCAAAGCGTTGGATAACGGTTTCTTCTTCGACCATTCCGAGTTCAAACCGGGTGGTGAGTTGCACTTCGTGATGACGGGCGAGCAATCTGAAGCGATGAAAGCGCCTCAATAAGCTTCACTTGAAATGTATTCCTCAGGCTAAAATAGCTTGAAGAATACAGGGGGATTTGATGTGATGAACGTATCTCCTATCTAGCTTCGTTGCGCCAAACTAATGGCGCACTTAGTATGAGTAGAAGTAACGGACAGCGTGTTGACAAAATCGGTCGAACCTTTCCAATGCTGAATTCTGCGATTTGATCTCATATGTAGATAGTTCAAGTCTCAACTCTATCTTAATGCACTTAGTAGCTTTGATGTGATCTTCGCACCTCCCTTCTAGCACCGTTGTACCAAACTAATGGTGCAACCAGTAAGAACAGGAGTAATCATCATGTCTATTAACGTTGTCGCATCGATATAACCAAAAACCTCTTTCAAGTATGCGTGTTGAGTGCTTTGATAATGGCGTATGCCTCCCCAACTTGTGCGTTGTAATTTCGAAGCGTGAGTGAAGCGCCTAGTAGTTGTTTTACGCGATACATAGCGGTCTCCGACGATGAAGGCCTGTGGTAACCATACTTTCGTTCCCACTTTTTTCGAACCATAGAGCTTTTGGTAAGAAAACAACTTCTCAATGTTTCACCTGAGCATAATCGCACCGTCAGCAATATTAATTATGTGTTAGTTAAATTGGTCAAGAGCGGTTCAACTTCAGTTGCAGTCGAAATATTGGAATCAATCTTAACTGTAGGTATGGAAGTCACGGACTTAGGTTATTTATCTAATGAGTTACTGAGCAAACATCGAGATTTACTTAACCACCTAATTACAAGGTGGTTCAAACCCTAGGTAAAAACCAATAACAACTTTGCTGTAACAATCAACTAATTGAGTAAGCCAAGGCCGGCCCAATGACTTGCAATGCTCTTCATGTACAACAAAGCGTTCCACCACCGTATGATCTATTTCTACCCTCTCAAAGACGTAAAAACTCAACATCTTTTTCCCCATCCGACGAAACTCTATTTTCACGACTCGCTCCCCCTTCTCCGCGGTCAGTAATTCGAAAGGGGCCTTCTTTTTAACCCGTTTCCGAAGGGATTCATAAGTTGGGTATTTGTACTTCGTTCCATTGTTCAGATTATGCTGACGTAATTGCCTTCGCACGCGCTTGTAGGCCCTTCTGATACGCGCTTTTCGCCCAAAGATAACTTTTTCTACAGCTTGTTTCATCAAAGCATCAACGAATGTTAGTTCTAGACTTTACTATTACCCTTATCTTTATTCCTTGGATCTATATGATCAGATACTCTGAAAACCAACCACCGGTGTATTGATATTGCACTTGGAATAATCCTGTCATATAACCGTTGTAGTACAACACGATGTGGTTCAATAGTCTTTGGAATGATTTTTCGCACTTACAGTGCTAAATAACGAAGAATGCTTAGACGAAAAGTAATTTGAGTGGCTATATTGTCAGGAAATGCAGATATATCTCGATATGTTTCTTCATCAACATCGCTGGTATCGACACCCTCTCATTTGGCTCAGGCTTTTCTTGCTGAAGTGCCGACTTCCGATGAAAACTCGAGAACGATTTCTTAGGCATAACAACCCAATTCAGATTCGAGAGGAGGTGAGGTCTCTAAGCTTGTTTTCAGTAGGCTTCGAGAGAGCAAATCACACAGGAATGGAAATATTTTTCTTCCATTTAGACAGAGGTGATGTCCTAAACTTTTCGCTGTTTGGGTACCATTCAGTTTTAACATCGTAAGGAGAGTTTGATGAAAGTGGTTCGGTTATCTCTTGAGGAATATCGATGCAAAAGTTTAAGGTTGCTAGAGATAACCTCATCCAGTATTTCTTCCTCTGTAACCAGTTCTAGATCCAAACCTAACGCAAACGCGCCTTGTACTTTTGCTTCCCATTCACATTGAAATGCCGATTTTGAACTCTCCATATCGGATTTTACTTTATACAGCGTATATTCACCGGTATCAAACTGATACTAGAAAGTCTGGAACATAGGTATGGGTTTTGCTATTGAAGCAGTATGAAAGCCGTATCGGCTAGGAGCAAAAACGAACGATGCTAAGCTCGAAATCAAAATGATAACAAGCGGCACATTCTAAAATGATTCTACCGTGACTCTTTTTCCCATCTTAGCACTGACGTAACGGTGTATGTTTTTCACGTGATTTAGTTTAGTTTCGAGCAGGAGTGTCAAACGCAGTTTCAAGTTAAAGCAGGCTGGCTGTAGAAGGGGAAGGTAAAGCAGACATAAAACTGCCTCTTCAAAAATGTCATAAACATAAAAAGCAATAGACTTATGAAGAGGCAATATCAAATTATGGTTGCACCAAGTATCAATATATGGTTGCTTTTACACTTTTTACATTCAGTCGATTTACTCTTTACCGAACACGTTGTTCTCTTGTTCTTGAACGCGGATGAATGTAGTACGCTTGGTTAGCTCTTTAAGCTTTGCTGCACCTACGTATGTACATGTTGAGCGAACGCCGCCAAGGATGTCTTGAATAGTGCCGTGAACACTACCACGGTATGGCAATAATACGGTTTTACCTTCGGCCGCACGGTAGCCAGCGACACCACCTGAGTGCTTGTCCATCGCGCTCTTCGACGACATGCCATAGAATTTCATGAACTTCTCGCCGTCTTTCTCGATCACTTCGCCGCCTGACTCTTCGTGACCCGCTAGCATCCCACCTAGCATTACGAAATCCGCGCCACCACCGAATGCTTTCGCTACGTCACCCGCACAAGAACAGCCACCGTCACCGACGATCATGCCACCAAGGCCGTGCGCTGCATCACCACACTCGATGATTGCAGAAAGCTGCGGGTAACCAACACCCGTTTTTACACGAGTTGTACATACAGAGCCTGGGCCGATACCCACTTTAACGATGTCTGCACCAGCTAGGATTAGCTCTTCACACATATCACCAGTAACCACGTTGCCTGCAGAAATGACCTTGTCTGGGAACTCTGCTCGCACGCGTTCAACATACTCGACCAAATGCTCTGAGTAACCATTTGCAATGTCGATACAAATGAAAATAAATTCATCTGAAAGTGCCATGATGTCTTTGGTTTTTTGGAAGTCTGCATCAGATGTTCCCGTAGACACCATAACGTTATTCATGGTTACTTTATCTGCTGATTTAGCAAACTCAGCCCAATCTTCTACCGTGTAATGTTTGTGAACAGCGGTCATTACACCATGCTCAGCCAGCGCTTTAGCCATTGCAAAGCTACCAACCGAATCCATGTTTGCTGCGATTACTGGCACACCAGACCATTGACGACCACTATGCTTGAATGTAAAATCGCGGGTTAAATTTACTTGAGAACGGCTCTTAAGGGTAGAACGTTTCGGGCGAAACAGTACATCTTTAAAACCTAACTTAAGTTCTTGTTCGATACGCATTGTGTAATTCCTTGATTCATATGTATATGTGTCATTTCAGAGTGCGTAGTGACTTCGTTGGCAGACGAGTTCACTGTTCTTCGGACACAAAAAAACCGGAGCGTTGGCAGACGCTCCGGTTTTCAGCATTATAGGCTGTGATTTATTTCCTACAAGTCTGATATTTGAATTTTTTTTGTGATACCATCTTGAAAATCGCATATCAAAAACGCTCCCCAAGTTACCAAAACCTCTTATTATTTATAACTATCAACAACTTGAGAAAACACTTAAGTTAACCCATTGCGCAAACCTTTGCGTCATATCTTAAAAATTAAAACGCATCACCTCTCAAATCTGCCTAAAACTCAATCACCTAATACTAAGATGCCCTGCTAATTCGTAAAAAAGTACTCAAAAAAATCGACCAATTTTCTCAGCAATGCATGAAATCTAATTAATTTCGATAGAGCTCTTGGGTGATAGCGGTACGAAGAGTGCTAACGACATCACTTGCCAAAAGACCAATTTGACCATTCTGACTCACGTTTATATCAGCAGCATGACTGTGAAGTACCACACCTAAACGTGCGGCAACAGAAATTGGTAAACCTTTGGCTAGTAATGCACCAATGACTCCAGATAACACATCTCCCATTCCCCCCGTCGCCATTCCGGCGTTACCCGCTAGACAGACGTACATTCTCGTTCCATCGTAAATAAGCGTCCCCGCGCCTTTTAAAACCACTACACCGCCATAACGCTCTTGCAGTTGTCTTGCAGCAGAGTATCGGTCACTTTCTATTTGTTGAATGGTTACATTTAGTAGTCGAGCTGCCTCTCCAGGATGCGGCGTGATCACTCGATGGTTGTCGCACACTAGAGTGCCATCGCATCGCTGGCTCAGCATCGCTAGAATATTGAGGCCATCAGCATCAACAACTTTAGGTTTCTGCTCTTGAGCCAGATATTGATAGGCTTGATAAGCCCACTCATCATCTCCAAAGCCAGGACCAAACACTAATACGTCAGCCCAGCGTATGCGTTTAGTTAAGTCGTTCTCAGTATCCCTGAGCAAGTCAGTGGTGATGCTCTGGCTCATTACTTCTGGGCAACCAACCTGCAGTGGAATAAGGCTACTCGTGTGAGTAATTGCGGCAGTTAAACCCGCTCCGGCTCTAATCGCAGCGGAGGAACATAAACGAATCGCCCCAGACATCCCTTGATTGCCACCAACACAAAGCAACTTCCCGTTGTCACCTTTATGGACCGTTGGATTTGGCTTGGGCATTAATCTTGAAACAACCTGATGATCAATACCTAATGCACTTTCTACTTCGATAGTATCAAACTTAGTATTGACGCCTAAACCACAAAAGTAGAGCTCGCCAACTCGATCTCTCGCTTGTCCAGTGCATAAGCCTTGCTTAACCCCAATAAAGGTTACAGTATGCTCGGCACGAATAGCATCACCTAAAACTGCACCTGTATTAGCACACAGACCAGAAGGAACGTCGACTGCAATCACAGGGGTATGAATTTGATTAATTTGGTCAATATAGCGACGATACTCCGAACGAACCTCACCGCTTAAACCAGTACCTAACATGGCATCAATGATCACATCCGCCTCTAGCAATGCGGTATTCCATTCATCCCAATCATTGTTAACACCGTCGATTGACTGCCAATCTTGGTATGCGCGCAAAGCATCACCTTTTAGCGCAGATACATCACCAATTTGGAAAACATGTACATTGAGTTGAGCTTGTTTCGCAAGAGATGCAAATACGTAACCATCGCCACCGTTATTCCCTTTACCGCAAATCACTAAGATATTTTTTGATTTAGGATACAGATGTAAAAAGCGCTCATACACGGCCATACCAGCGCGTTGCATTAAGCTATACATAGAAACACCAGCCATTTGCGCAGCCAGCGTTTCACCGTTTTTTACTTGCTCTGCGGTGTAGAGTTTTAGGGCGAGATTAAAGTCCATATTCACGTTCTACGCATTGGGAAACACAATTATAAGTATACAAAAAAGCCAAGGCGGACCTTGGCTTTTGAGAAAGTTTTTTATCGCTATTGATTCTGAGACATCAGAGCTTCAGCCGTCGCGTCTTGTATAGACAAAAACAACGAGTTGATTTTTCCAGTCGGTGTGCGCATTGGGTTCAACGTAACATTCTGGTACATAAACTCCGCTTGCTGCGTGACTGGTCGAACATTGCGACAGCAAAA
Organism: Vibrio sp. SCSIO 43097; assembly: GCF_023650755.1. Classification (NCBI taxonomy): domain Bacteria; kingdom Pseudomonadati; phylum Pseudomonadota; class Gammaproteobacteria; order Vibrionales; family Vibrionaceae; genus Vibrio; species Vibrio sp. SCSIO 43097. Next base: position 836,257 of record NZ_CP071841.1, read on the forward strand.
TAAGTAAGGTCGTTGTCGCCATGTGATGAAGCTGCGACAGCCTAGGTCATACACTGGTTTTGTTTTTAATTTAAACCACTCCTGTGGGATTTCAGGGAAGATATCAAATATAGAACGACCTATCGCATCATGAGACTGCAAACCACTGTGATGAGTCATAAACCCATTCCAGACCTGTACATTGTAATCTCGATCAATGACCACTAAGCCCATGTCGACGTTTTGTACCATATCCACCATCCAATGGAATTGTTCAAACTCTGCTGGCATATTCAACATTAGAACTCCTCCATTAGATAAGACAGTTTGTTATCAAGCAGCGGCAAGGATTCATCCACAAACATAAACAACAAGTCACAACGAATCGACGTCCCTTCAATGTTGTAGCTCACTTCGAATGTCATCGTGCGGCTGAATGCTCCAGTTGTAGATTCAATGATCGAGTCAATTGAGATATGCTGACCAAGGAGTACTGGTGGACTTTGGAAGAATCGGACTTCAGACTGCTCGCCTAAACCATTTAAGAACGACCCCACCAAAATATTAGAAATATCCATTAGCAGCTCAAGCTCTTCTAACTCTTCGCTGTCTGCTGGTACTTTCATCAACTTTTTGAGATCAGATACGCTTGAGTCACTCAAGATCACTAGCGCTTCGCCAGCAATACCTTCGCCACAAAATCCCTGACAAACACCCGATACGTTGTCATGCGACGCCAAGTCGCGTAGGGCCATGTGAAGTTCGCTCACTTCAAAGATATTGACGTTCGGCAAAGGTAGTTGCACAAACACATCAAAGTGACGCGCCAACGCATCGGCTGCTCGACCAATTGAAACGTTAGCCACTTCCATGTAAATATCGCGACGACGTAAAATCGGTAACTCAATAGAGACAGGCGTGATAATTTGAGGACGAGGTTCTGGCTCGACCAACTCTTTAAGCGCCTTCTTGAGTTCATCTTTGGCGATCGGTTTTTGAATAAACGCTTTTGCACCCAGTGCGAACACGCGCTCTTTCGCTTTAGGTTGGATATCCCCCGACACCACAACCACCGGAGTTTTATCCCCCAACCGTTGCATGTGCTCTAGTGTTTCAAAGCCATCCATTTCTGGCATGGTCAAATCAAGAAACATCAATTTAAACTCGTTTTTTTCGAGTTCTTCTAGCGCGTTTTTTCCGTGGATAGCAAACGTAATATCGGCATTCAATGTGGCTGGTAGTGATCTCGCCATCTGTTTGCGTGCTAACGCTGAATCATCACAGATGAGTACGGGAAAAGACATTCAATCACCTTTTTATATTCCACAATCTGCGCCGGAGTCTAACAGATTGTTACAGCATGTAATACGAGAAAACTGACGAGTTTTTTATTTCTTTATTATTCGATAAGCATACGCAATATGAATGAATGAGTGAACAAAATGACTAAAAAGCAAGCATCACATTCGCTGTTTAGTGACATAAAACAAACATGGGTAAAACTCCTCCACCCAAAGTAAGCAAAAAGTTGCAGCTAACATCCAAAGCCCATTTTTGCTCGAATTTCATTCTTTCCATTTCCATAATGGGTAAACAGTAACGCGCTAAAACTAAAAAGGCACCCTACTAGAGGATGCCTTTAATAATAATTTCATCGATAAGATATCAATTCTATGGCACACCATGACCTTTAGAAGCCACCCATACGCGATACCATTGCTCTCGAGTAAGTTCGATGTTCAATGCATTAACTGCAGTTTGCACACGCTCGATTTTACCAGAGCCAATGATTGGAATAGGGTTAGATGGCAAACGACGTACCCAGGCATAAATTACTTGGTCAATACTCGCTGCGCCCACTTCTTCACGAATTGCTTCTAATTCGTTACGGACACGAACAGCTTGCTCACTGTCACCACTAAAAATTGAACCACCACCGAGGCAAGACCAAGCCATTGGTCGCGTGCGCAACATTTGCATTTGATCAAGCGTTCCATCGTGAGCAACCTCAAAGTTAAGTGGGTTGATTTCCACTTGGTTAGTAACCAACGGCTTACCTAAGCGAGATTGCAGCAGTTCAAACTGGCGTGGAGTGAAGTTAGACACGCCAAAGTGCTTCACTTTGCCGACTTTATGAAGCTCAGAAAATGCTTCTGCAACCTCGTCTGCATCCATTAACACGTCAGGACGATGAATTAAAAGTACGTCGATTTCATCCACATTCAAACGTTCTAGCGAGTTATTCACCGATTGGTAGATATGTGCTGAGCTCGTGTCGTAGTGATTGATCTTACGCTCTGGCGTTTTATCGCCACACAAATTGATGTCGCATTTCGTCACGATCTGAATTTGCTCACGAACACTCTTGTCTAAAGCTAGCGCTTCACCAAACAACGCCTCACACTCGTAATTACCGTAGATGTCGGCGTGATCGACTGTCGTAATGCCTAACTCAATGTGTTGCTTGAGGAATGACAAACGCTCTTGAGCCGTCATTCCCCACTCAACTGCACGCCAATATCCTTGAACCAGCTCTGAGAACTCTGGGCCTTTTGGTGCAGTTACTACTTTTGCAACCATGGGTTTTCTCCTTCAATTGATCTGCATTCATCGTAGTCTTGTTTTCGTACCGGCTCAACGGGTAAACTTTCGCAATTCGAACTGGAGTACGAAATATGTCTTTTGCCCAACGCCTAGCCACCCTGATCGGAGAAGAAAGCATCAGCGGGTTCGCTCGACGCGTCGATGTGTCTGAAGCTTTAATACGCAAATACCTTAAAGGCAGTGAACCTAGCCTAACCAAAGCAAATCAAATTGCAATGCGCGCCAATTGCTCTCTCGAATGGTTAGCAACGGGATGTGGTTATCTATATCGCCGTGCTGAAGTCGTGGATATGGATGCGTACAAACTTGCCTTTCAACACGTTATGAATCAGCCGTTGTCAGACGATGCAGAAGAGCTACACCGCAAGCTAATCGCAGGCTATCAATACCTGCGCGCTCACAAAAAATCGGATGGTTTTTTGGACGAATCTGCAATGGCGACCTTCCTATCTCTCCATAAAGAATCTAAAAACGAGTCACTTTGACCTCGATAATTTCGCCATCACTGCGCAATTGCACATTTAAGGACGGTGATGGCGTCAGAAACTCGTCCGGTTTTACCCAAAGCAAACTTCGAATCGTTTCTTGTGGATAGCGGTTCATCAACAAAATAACTTCTTTATCGACAAGCTCGGAAGATTTCTTTTCCAGAGCTTCAACGACATCATAGTGTTCTTGTCCGATAGTAACTCTGCGTAAAACTAACCCATCCTTTCTTAAGTTGAGAAGTAAGTCATTCAGACGCTGCCACTCGTATTCAGTAAGAAACGAGAACTGAGCACTTTCTCTTCTCAAAATCACTTCACCATACAAGTGCTGCTGGTAGTACGAAAAATCATCCAAACAAAATGCGCTGATAAACGTTGAGTTGTCTCGCAACTGCACTTCGCAACCATACCAGCTTCCACTTTTTTCTATACGTTCTTTTAGATTGGAATATGGCATTGCTGACAACGTGTCTTGCCACCAGCTCGGCGTTGAAAGTGCCGGAAACGTTACCGAACAACAACATAAAGAAAGTAAGAGTCGAAGATAAAAGCGCATGCACTGCTCTAGTTGGTTGACATCGAACCAAGACATTACTGACTGCAAGAAAATGTTCAAGAGAAAAATAGTGGCAGGTGGCGATGAAAGTTATGGTGATGAAAGTTATAACGCAGAAATTAAGAAGGCGCACATGTGCGTGCGCCTCTACCTCGTTACTCAATCGTGAGTGTGCGAATCGGCGATGTCTATTGATGCATCCCGGACATAAAACGAGGACTTACCGTAGGGTTTGAATCCATCCAAATTGTGTGTAAAACCTCACATCCCTCCTTCTGAAGCAGTCATGTTGCTTTACATTTAAAGCATGGTTCATTTTTCTCAAAAAACAAGTTTTTTATCCTAAATTATGAGAGCAATAGCACAATCTGAGTGAATGAATAATATCGCGACACTTCGAACACTCAATAGTGAAAAGCTAAATTGCATCTTTATTGATTAGGTCTAGACTCTGCGAAGCGTATACTTTCTTTCGTACCTTCCCCCAGCAACAGGAGAGCTTGTTAATGACCAAACGCGAGAGAATTGTGAAATCTGTGTTAGCGCACGTACCGAAAGATGCGATTAACCAGTTTGTCTCTCGAGGGTCAACACCATTTTCTGTTCTCATTATGGCCGCCATTGTGGGTACGTTGGCTGGTTTTGTCGGTACGTATTTCGAGCTTGCCGTTCATTTCGTTTCTGAAACACGAACAGAATGGTTAAGAAGCGAAATTGGTAATGTTCTACCATTGTGGCTGGCAGCGGTTCTCATTAGCGCACTTTTAGCTTTTATTGGCTATTTTCTTGTGCACCGCTTTGCGCCAGAAGCGGCAGGCTCTGGTATTCCTGAAATCGAAGGGGCAATGGATAATATTCGTCCAGTGCGCTGGTGGCGAGTTCTACCAGTAAAATTCTTCGGCGGCATGGGCGCACTTGGCTCAGGTATGGTGCTGGGTCGTGAAGGCCCAACCGTTCAAATGGGGGGCGCTGTTGGTCGAATGGTGACCGATATATTCCGCGTAAAGGATGACGATACCCGCCACTCCCTGCTCGCGTCTGGTGCTGCTGGTGGTTTGGCTGCGGCCTTTAATGCCCCACTCGCAGGCATTATGTTCGTTGTGGAGGAAATGCGACCTCAGTTTCGCTACTCTTTGATCTCAATTCGTGCAGTGATCATTTCTGCCATTATGGCGAACATAGTGTTTCGCGCCATCAACGGGCAAGACGCCGTTATCACTATGCCGCAATACCAGTCGCCAGAGCTTCAAACCCTATGGCTATTTTTATTGCTTGGCGCATTGTTTGGCGTGTTTGGCGTGATCTTCAACAAACTGATTACCGTGGCACAAGACAGTTTTGTCGCAATTCACAAAAACGATCGTAAGCGCTACTTGATTGTGGGTTCGTTACTGGGAGGCGTGTTTGGCTTGCTTCTTTTGTACGTACCCCAACTAACTGGTGGTGGTATCGGCCTTATTCCTGACATTACTAACGGTAACTACTCGGTATCCATTTTAGTTTTGCTTTTCTTTGGTCGTGTAATTACAACCCTGCTCTGTTTTGGTTCTGGTGCGCCGGGAGGCATCTTTGCACCTATGCTTGCTCTGGGAACCTTATTTGGTTATGCGTTCGGAGCAAGTGCTGATGTCTTGCTCCCTGCGCTTGATATCGAGCCTGGTGTATTTGCGATTGCGGGCATGGGTGCCCTGTTTGCTGCAACGGTACGTGCACCGATTACTGGTATTCTGTTAGTGATTGAAATGACGAATAACTACTACTTAATCCTGCCATTGATCATTACTTGTTTGGGCGCTGTGATTATTGCTCAATTGTTGGGTGGACAACCTATTTACAGCCAGCTGCTGCATCGCACAATCAAAAACGAAAAGTTACGCCAGCAGGATCTACCGGAGAATCAATCAACATAACATTCTCTTTGTTATCACTTCGCTCCAGACTATCGAAGGGTTTGGAGCGATAAACTCTGCATTTTTACATCTTTTCCCAAATATTCGATACCAAACTCACAAAATTATCATTCTCTGATATTTGCTCACCACCTTTCATGAGAAACCCCTCTCCATACTTGTTAGTATTCGCTATTTAAATAGAGCATTTCATCCAAATCGTCATGTTTTGTTTCATTCAGGCAAAAATCAAATGGAGTAGATTTGAACTGGAGAAGACTTGTGCAGTTTTATAGTGTCCCGCCGTCTCAAGCCGCGTTGGCACTAGGTATGATAGGTTTAGGGCAAGCTTGGGCACTCTATGTTCCTGAGATTGGTGAACCGATACGCCCATTTTTGGCGTCACTCGGCGCACTTTTACTCGCCCCTGTACTCATAAAATATGCCGCTAATCCACGATTATTCATGGTCGACATTCGTCACCCGCTGAGTGGTAGTTTAATGGCACCAATGAGTATGGCGTTACTGATCCTTGCAGATTATCTTGCCGCTGTAGCGCCTATCATCGCTTATCCACTTTGGTTTATGGCGCTTTTGCTGCATTTTACTATGATGGTGCTGTTTTTTAGCTTTCAGCTAATGAACTTCAAAATGTCCAATATCGTACCGAGTTGGTTTCTTTATCCGGTGGGGCTGATCAGTAGTTCACTAGCCGGTTCTCAACTAGGTCACAACTTATTCTCCGAAACGTTAGCGATGATGTGCATCGGCATTTATTTCTTCATGCTGCCACTCGTGTTGTATCGTTTAGTGTTTTTCGGCTCTCTACCAAGGCGAGCAAGACCGACCCTCGCGATTATGGCCGCGCCGGTAAACTTGTCATTAGCAGCATACTTGGTGAACTTTCCCTTACCTGATCCGATACTAACAGGCGCATTGGCAGGGATCGCCATCACTATGACTTTATTGATCTACTTATGTTACTTCCGCTTACTTCGCTTGAAGTTTCAACCTTCTATCGCGGCAGTAACCTTTCCTTCCGTGATCAGCGCTATCGCAATGCATCGCTTAACCTCTTTTTTTGCCGAATCGCACCCTCAATGGCACTGGCTGCACGACTTTGGTTTTCTAGAGCTCAGTATCGCGACTGTATTGGTTGTTTGGGTATCGGCAGGTTACGTCAAAATGTATTGGCCAGAAATCATGAAGTCATTTTCTAAACAAGCATAAAAAAAGGATGGCGTTTGCCATCCTCTTAGAATAGTGCTTGGTTACCTAGCGTAAACCGTGCAGAAACTCGGCACGCGTTGCTGGGTTGCTTTTGAAGATACCGCCCAATGCTGTTGTCGTCGTTTCGCTGGTTGCATCCATCACACCGCGAGATTTCACGCAGTAGTGTGTTGCGTCAATCGTCACTGCCACATCATCGGACTCAAGCAACGTTTGAAGTGCAACAAGAATTTGCTGAGTCATACGCTCTTGAACTTGTGGACGCTGGGCAAAGAAGCGAACGATACGGTTGATCTTTGACAGGCCAATGATCTTGCCACGTGGAATGTAAGCCACAGCAGCCTTGCCATCGATGGTCACAAGGTGGTGTTCACAAGTGCTGGTCACCGTGATGTCCTTCACGCGAACCATCTCGCTCACGTTCATCTTGTTCTCAATCACCGTGATTTTAGGAAAGTTGGAGTAATCCAGACCAGAGAAGATTTCGTCAACGTACATCTTAGCAATGCGGTGAGGGGTTTCTTCTAGGCTATCGTCAGTGAGGTCAAGTTGAAGTAGACCTAAGATCTCACGCATGTGGTGTTCGATCTTCTCTTTCTTCTCTTCACGACTTACGTTGTTTGGACGCATTGGCGTTTCCAAACCGCGTTGCTCTAGCGCTTCTTTTACTAACTTCGCTGACTCGCTAAGACCTGACATTCCACTTCCTCTTTTGTTTTACTTCAGCCTTCGTACAAACCCAATCAAAATTGCATTCATACTTTTCGCTTTGAGTTGCTCAGTTCGTGTCTTTACACCAAGTCACATCAGATGAAGGTACTGAGCTGATTTTCTTGAGCTCCGCAGGTTTTTTACCCCTTTTGGATGGCTGACAAGGATACTCGGATTTTTGAATAATTACACCCATATTTTATAGGTGGACATTCTTACTCAGTCCCCTTTTATGGTAAAGTTGCCACAAAACAAAAGAACACAGGATTTTCTCAATGGGCTGCTGCGACGCACCTGGCTTGATGCCAATTGAAGAAGCGATGGACAAAATGTTATCGCGAATCAAACCTATCCAAACAACGCTTTCTCTTCCACTTGCAGACGCACTCGGTTTTGTACTGGCAGAAGACATTTTGTCTCCTATTCACGTACCACCATTCGATAACTCAGCAATGGATGGCTACGCTATTCGCATTCAAGATCTTGAGTCATCTTCTGTATTGCCTCTGGCAGGTAAATCATTTGCAGGACAACCTTTTGAAGGTGAATGGCCTCAAGGTACCTGTGTTCGCATCATGACTGGCGCAAAAATCCCACAGGGTTGTGATGCCGTTATCATGCAAGAAAATACTGAAGTGACAGATGATGGCATTCAGTTCAACCAAACCGACGTGAAGCTACAAAACAACATCCGCCCAACAGGTGACGACATCAAGCAAGGCGACATCGTACTTGCAAAAGGTGCACGTTTGACACCTCGCGATATTCCGATGATTGCGTCTCTTGGTATAAGCCATGTGACAGTAGTACGTAAGCCAAAAGTTGCTTTCTTCTCTACTGGTGATGAACTTAAACCACTGGGCGAGCCGCTAGACGAAGGCCAAATCTACGATAGCAACCGTTACGGTATTAAACCACTTATCGAGAACTTCGGTTGTGAAGCCGTTGATCTTGGCATCATTCCAGATTGCCCAGAGACTCTGAAAGCAACTTTTGAGAAAGCACAAACATTGGCAGATGTGGTCGTGACCTCAGGCGGTGTCAGTGTGGGCGAAGCGGATTACACCAAAGACATTCTTGAAGAACTTGGTGAAATCGGTTTCTGGAAGCTAGCAATCAAGCCGGGTAAACCTTTCGCGTTTGGTAAGCTAAGTACAGCTTGGTTCTGTGGTCTGCCAGGTAACCCGGTTTCTGCAGTCCTTACTATGTACGTGCTTGTCCAACCAATGCTGGCAAAACTTGCAGGCCACACCGAATGGAAAGCACCCGAGTCTATTCCGGCAACAACCAAAACCGCCTTTAAGAAAGCGCCAGGCCGTACCGATTACCAACGTGGTATCTATACATTGGAAGATGGCAAGTTTGTCGTTGAAACAACCGGTAACCAAAGCTCTGGCGCATTCCGCTCAATGAGCCTAGCGAACTGTTTTGTTGTCTTGGAACGTGAGCGCGGCCGAGTTGAAGTGGGCGAAACGGTTCAGGTTCAACTATTCAACTCAACCCTTTACTAGGAAGACGTTGTGGACATTCTTTCCGATCAGGAAATGTTGCGTTACAACCGCCAAATCATTCTTCGTCAATTCGACTTTGATGGGCAAGAAGCACTCAAACAAGCATCGGTACTGATGCTTGGTGCTGGCGGTTTAGGCTGCGCATCAAGCCAATATTTGGCCACTGCTGGTGTCGGTAAAATTACGCTGATTGATGATGATATCGTCGAGTTGTCTAATCTTCAGCGACAAGTTCTGCACCACGATGCGGATATTGGTCGTAAGAAGGTCGAATCGGCTGCTGATGCACTACGCGAACTTAACCCGCACATCATTGTAGATACCATCGAAAAACGTCTTGATGATACAGAGCTAAAAAGCTTGATCGAACAGCACACAATTGTTGTTGATGCATCAGATAACGTCGATACGCGCAATCAACTTAACCGCCTATGTTTTGCGACTAAAACACCGCTAATTTCAGGCGCGGCTATTCGTATGGAAGGCCAAGTGAGCGTGTTTACTTATGATGACCCAGCGCAACCATGTTACCAGTGCTTAAGTGCCCTCTTCGGCAGCGGTGCGTTAAGTTGTGTCGAAGCCGGAGTCATGGCGCCTGTTGTGGGTATTGTTGGCGCAGTACAGGCGATGGAGGCGATTAAAGTGATTGCTGATTACGGCCAACCAAAGAAAGGCAAAATTCTGATTTTGGATGCGCTCAGCATGTCTTGGCGAGAAATGAATCTGATGAAAATGCCCACCTGTCCGGTTTGTAGTTAGCTCTAAACCTCTAATCATTCCCAAAAAGCCCAACTCGATGTTGGGCTTTTTTCTCATTTTGACAATCAGATTTAAAACCCTTCTCCTTACAAATATTAAATCCATAAAATTCAACCACTTAAAAGTTGGCACATTCCTTTCATTGCATATATCACGAACCAATGAGAGGGCGAATTATGAAAAGGACATCACTACTACTTGGGTCTCTAATAGCGAGCGCTTATGCACAAGCGGCGCCATTTGACACATGCCCAAGCAAAGCATACCTATTCCAATCAACCCCGGTTCAAATCTATGGCGTCAATTTGGTTACAGGTTCTACGACTCTTTTAGAGGACGACACAGGTTTGGCTTCGGGCATCAACGGTGTAGGCTTTAACTTCACTGACCGTTATATCTACGGCTACGACACCACAAACAAAAAGATTGTTCGTCTTGGTCAAGACTTCCAAGCAGAGACGCTTAATGTTTCGGGTCTTCCAACCGACCACACCTTTTACGTAGGTGACGTTTACAACCACGTCTACTACTTGTACCGCAAAGGCAAAGGACTTTTCTCCATTGACCTTTCTCCGCTCGATTCTGATCCAAATGCGACATTGAGCATCGTGAAAATTAGTTCAACAGCGACTGTGAACCTAACCGACTTTGCATTCCATCCAGGCGACGGTTCCCTTTACGGCATCGACAATAACTCTGGAGTGCTGTACCAGTTCAACCCATCGAATGGTAATACGACTGCGATAGGCGACACTGGCGAGTTAGGCACATTTGGTGCTGGCTACTTCGATGTAAACGGAAACTACTACGTGTCACGTAACCAAGATGGCAAAATCTATCGCGTTGACCTTTCGGAAGGTAACGCAGCCAATATCGCAGCAGGTATCGTTCCTGCGGTTGAGTTTGTGTCTAACGGTCCAAGCTCAAGCCAAAATGATGGCGCACGTTGTGCAAATGCTCCAGTGATTGACGAAGACGAGCCAATCGATTTTGGTGATGCTCCAGACAGCTACCACACAACACTTGCGTCAAATGGTCCTCGCCACGAGGTGGACGGTGTAACTTGGCTTGGTTCTGTCGCGCCAGATGGTGATGCCGACGGTCAAGCAAACGACAACTCTGTTGGCACCGCTGATGAAGATGGTGTTGGTTTTGTATCCGCACTTGACCCAGGCTTAAGTTCAATTGTGAATGTGACGGCTTCCACTTCTGGCTACCTATCAGCATGGTTTGACTGGAACCGCGATGGTGACTTTAATGATGAAGGCGAACAAGTCTTTACTGACCAACTACTGTCTGCGGGTAATAATCCCCTACCGTTTGTCGTTTCAACCGCTGCAACTGAAGGTTCAAGCTGGAGCCGATTCCGCTTTAGCCAACAAACCGGATTAAACTACGATGGTGGTTCGACATCTGGTGAGGTGGAAGATTACCCAATTACCATCACTGGTAATGGCTACTCAGTGGAATATTTCCCGAGTGCAGAAGATTACGCCACCGTCGCTTACGAAGATAACTGGCCATACACCGCAGACTACGATATGAACGATGTGGTCGTGAAATTCCGCATCACTGAAACCAGTCTTGCTGGTCATGTTGAGAATATTCAAATTACTGGTGACCTAGCGGCTTACGGCGCAAGTTACAAAAATGGCTTCGCAATCCGACTACCGGGTGTTTTAAGACGCTCGATTGAAAACGGACTAACAACGCTCTCCTTCAATGGTGTAGAACAAGCATCTAATGGCTTGGAAAGTATTTCTGATGAAGCCATTTTCATCATCAGTGAAGACTTAAGCACACACGCGGCGAGCAGCTGTAGCTACTTCCGTACCGAGTCTGGCTGTGATGATAACGTTTCACTCACCTTTACCTTGAATGTGTACTTCACTGAAGGCTCTGACCGTTCAGCAATTCAAGCCATGCCATACGACCCGTTCATCTTTGCAACACCAGGCACTTACCATGGCGATGGTATTACTTTCCAACCAGGGCGTAAGTGGGAAGTTCACTTAGCAGACCAAGCACCAACAGAACAGTTTGATGACCAAAACCTCTTCGGTGTCGGCGTCGATGCAAGTGACCCTGCGCAAGGTGTGTACTTCAAAACAGCAAACAACTTACCTTGGGCACTGTTGATAGTAGAAGATTGGGATTGGCCGCTAGAGCGTGTAGACATGGTCGATGCATACCCTCAATTCCAAACTTGGGCTGAGTCTGGTGGCGAACGAAGCACAGATTGGCACACCGCTCCAACACCTAACAAATGCTACATTCCATAGGGAGATAACATTATGAAAGCACTTATCACAATCATCATGGGATTAGCACTAACGGCTTGTGGCGGTGGCGGCGGAGGTGGTAACAGTACACCACCTTCACCAACCCAAACCACCGTTGCAGAGGAAGACACAACCCAACAGGAAGAAACAACCGTAGAAGAGACTACCGTAACTGTAGAAAATGCAACCATGCAGGACCTAGTAGTACCGGATGGCTTTAGCTACAACCCAGTGACGGAAGGTACGCTCAATGTAAACATCAGTGGTTTCTCTTCACAACGTGCACACCTAAGCGTGTACAAAGAGTTTGTCGAGAACAGTTCAGGTAACTACGATGCAAAATATCCAAGCAAAGTCGCATCGGTTCCACTCAACAACGGTACAGCAAACGTCGACTTTAATGTTTCTGATAGCCAAGGTAGCCTACTTGTTGAAATTTGGTTCTATGACGGCAGTGACCCAATTCAGAAAGTGATTACTTCTGGAGACAACACTTGGACCATGTAACTAGATAGATTGAAGGCATGGCGAAAGCGACCTTTCATCATAAATCTTCAATCTCAAGCTTAAAAATCGCATCGTTCTTTTGAACATGCGATTTTTTTGTTGTAAAACAGTAAGATTATCCACCTAGCAAACTAAAGACAATGCAAGCACTGATTAGTACTGATGAACTCAATAGCTTTCTCGGCCAACCTAACGTCAAGCTCCTCGACGCTAGTATTGCGTTTCAAATCCCTTCTGAAGGCAAAAAGATTCAAGATAAGTGGATTCCAAATACTTTACGCTTCGATTACGACAATGACTTTTGTTTACCCGGTTCTTCCCTGCCGCATATGATGCCAACAGAAGAAGGCTTCAACCAAAGTGCGCAACAACTCGGTTTGAACAACGAAGATTTGATTGTGGTTTACGACAACTCTGGCACTTTAGCCGCGCCAAGAGCTTGGTGGATGTTCAAAGCTATGGGACATGATAATGTTCGAGTCTTAAACGGCGGCCTTCCCGCTTGGGTTGAAGCCGGATTCCCTGTTGAAAGTACCCTATCGCAACCAAGCGAAGAAGGTAACTTTGCAGGTAAGCTCAACCAAAATGCCTTTTTGAGTGCACAAGATGTTCTTGCTCATTCAACCAATAAAAGTGCCAACATCATCGATGCCAGAGCCAAAGCACGATTCCTTGGTGAAGTGCCTGAGCCACGAGAAGGTCTACGTAGTGGGCACATTCCAAATTCGGTTTGCTTACCGTTTCAAGAACTCTTGACCAACGGTCACATTAAACCAAATTCAGAGTTGCAACAGATATTTAGCGCACTAACGATAGATAGTGACAATTCGATTATTTTTAGTTGCGGTTCCGGTGTAACCGCATGCATTTTATTACTCGCGGCGTATCAAATTGGTCTAGACAACCTGTCGGTGTACGACGGTTCTTGGACCGAATGGGGTACAGACCACTCTCTACCTATCGAGTGTTAAGACAAGTGTCTGTTTAACAAAGTATCTTACGTTTATCTAAAGATGATGTGTTCCAATAAACTAAACGCAGCTTCTAAACCAAACTTGTCATTTCGAAATAGAAACTGGCTATGAGTGATTTGTCACCCCTCATAGCCTGACTACATCAAAAGCCGACTATTTCCGTTAGCGTTCAGATGTCGCGTTGCCGTGCATTTGCTCATCTAAGTTGAGCACGGTTAATGCGTTGCTAACGCTCGTGGCGATCACGTCTATCGCTCCAGTTCTTAATGCTCCGAGTAGAGCGAGTGGCTTGCTGTTCTCAGCTGCGATCGCAATGACTTCCGAGATCGGCCGAAACTCTTCAATACCAAGTCCAATTACTCGGTCACTCATTACCGTGTTCGCTACATTACCGTGAATATCAAAGAAGTCATAACCTGCAAAATCCCCTACCACACCTTGTTGAAGTCTCGACTGAACCACTTCATCAGGCGTAAACCAACCTAAGTCGACCATGTAACTGTTTTCGCTCATGTCACCAATACCAACCAAAGCGACATCGGCTTTACGTGCTAGGTCGAGCGTTTGTTTCACGGTTGCATTTTGCATGAAGGCCAACTTCTGTTCTCTATTTTCTGCGTATGCCGGCGCATAAAGGGTTTCAGAGGTTCCCCCATATTTCTTCGCCAACTGACGACAAATATGGTCGGCGTTATACATACCGCCACGCGGATGAATACCACCAATGCCACACACAAATTTACAATCACGCGGCGTAATAACACCAATATGGTGAGCGACAGACGACACGTTGCGCCCTTGTCCGACCGTCACCACCATGCCGTTTTTGAGCGTGCTAGTGAGATAATTGGACACCAATCCCGATACCTGTAGTCGTTGCGCTTCTTCATTCGGTTGATCAAGAGCAACAAGCGCGCGCTTAACGCCGAATCGTTCGATCAAACGTTGTTCGATCTTAGCGCTGAACACCGGATGATATTTAACGGTAATTTCAACAATGCCTTCATCACGCGCTTGCTTGAGCATTCGCCCGACCTTTGCGCGTGATATGGCAAATTTTCTCGATATCTCTTCCTGAGTCGCACCGTCTTGATAATACGCGACGGAAATCTCTGTCAACAAATCCGTGTTTTCAATGGAAATATCTTGATTAGAACTGCTCATGGTTTCTCTCGCCCTTTAAGAGGATCGATATTGTATGCAATAAGTGAACATATGCTCATTGACTTAGCATATGTTCTTTATCAATTTAAACGCTACATTTGCTCATCGCAATAACATTTTCTCACTACAATTTTTTACCCTCTTGGACAACGCTCAAGCTTTGAACAATAAGGGCAAACGTTTATTTGGGTTAACCACTAAACACACAGTAAAAAAACGTTGATGAAGTTCACTATAAGTCCATTTCAGCGATTGACTTTCAGCATAGATAGGATAAATATGGACACATCATTTACTCAGCTATCGATCAAATGTTCATAGCATTTGTTCGGTAACGAAATTTTCCGTAGTTGGCTGAGCAGATGTCTCATTAAATGCGATGAGACGGTTAGCTAACTCGCTTGCAAATGCACAAGCTGTGATAACAAAAATCACGCTTAAGCCCATTTAAATAGGATGATCGATTATGAGCAACAAGTTAGAGCAACTTCGTAAACTAACGACTGTAGTAGCAGACACTGGCGAAATTGATGCAATTAAAAAGTATCAGCCAGAAGACGCAACAACTAACCCTTCTCTTATCCTTAAAGCCGCTCAAATCGCAGAGTACGCACCTCTAATCGATGCTTCAATCGAATACGCTAAAGCACAGAGCAACGACAAAGCTCAACAAGTTCAAGACACTTGTGACATGCTTGCAGTAAACATCGGTAAAGAAATCCTAAAAACTATCCCAGGTCGTATCTCTACAGAAGTAGACGCTCGTCTATCTTACGATATGGAAGGCAGCGTAGCGAAAGCTCGTCAACTAGTGAAAATGTACAACGATGCTGGCATCACTAACGACCGTATCCTTATCAAACTGGCTTCAACTTGGGAAGGCATTCGCGCAGCTGAGATCCTAGAAAAAGAAGGCATCAACTGTAACCTAACGCTTCTATTCTCGTTCGCTCAAGCACGTGCTTGTGCAGAAGCGGGTGTATTCCTAATCTCGCCATTCGTTGGTCGTATCATGGACTGGTACAAAGCGAAAGAAGGCCGTGACTTCGAAGCTCAAGAAGATCCAGGCGTACTATCTGTAACTAAGATCTACAACTACTACAAAGAATACGGCTACAAAACTGTAGTTATGGGCGCAAGCTTCCGTAATATCGGTGAGATCTTAGAACTAGCTGGTTGTGACCGTCTAACTATCGCTCCTGCTCTACTTGCAGAACTAGAAGCAGCTGAAGGTGAAGTAGTTGAGAAACTAGTTGATTCTAAAGGCGCAGCTGAGCGTCCAGCACCAATGACTCACGCAGAGTTCCTATGGGAACATAACCAAGACCCAATGGCTGTTGAGAAGCTGGCTGAAGGTATCCGCAACTTCGCCGTTGACCAAGGCAAACTAGAAGCGATGATCGAAGCTAAGCTTTAATTGCTTACCAAAAGCGAGTAGCCCGTCTACTCGCTTTTACCATCAGCACTATTTTCAAAAAATTCTATTTGAACTTGTTTCGGCGAGTTCCCTCTATTTAAATCAAATATCGAGAAGTAATCACTATGGATCGTAAACATCTAGCAAATGCAATCCGTGCGCTAAGCATGGATGGTGTTCAACAAGCTAACTCTGGTCACCCAGGTGCACCTATGGGTATGGCTGACATCGCTGAAGTTCTTTGGCGCTCTCATCTAAACCACAACCCATCAAACCCTGAGTGGGCAGACCGCGACCGTTTCGTACTGTCTAACGGCCACGGCTCAATGCTGATTTACTCTCTACTGCACCTTGCAGGTTACGAGTTGTCTATCGACGATCTGAAAAACTTCCGTCAGCTTCACTCTAAAACTCCTGGTCACCCAGAGTACGGTTACGCGCCAGGAATCGAGACCACAACGGGTCCTCTAGGTCAAGGCATCACTAACGCGGTTGGTATGGCTCTAGCTGAAAAAGCGCTAGCAGCACAGTTCAACAAAGAAGGCCACGACATCGTTGACCACTTCACTTACGTGTTCATGGGCGACGGCTGTCTGATGGAAGGTATTTCGCACGAGGCATGTTCTCTTGCAGGTACTCTAGGTCTAGGCAAGCTGATCGCGTTCTGGGATGACAACGGCATCTCTATCGACGGTCACGTTGAAGGTTGGTTCTCTGACGACACACCTAAGCGTTTCGAAGCTTACGGTTGGCACGTAATCCCTGCAGTAGACGGTCACGATGCTGACGCAATCAACGCAGCAATTGAAGCAGCGAAAGCGGATCCACGTCCTACACTTATCTGTACTAAGACTATCATCGGTTTTGGTTCACCAAACAAATCTGGTTCACACGATTGTCACGGTGCGCCACTAGGTGCAGAAGAAATCGCAGCAACACGCAAAGAACTAGGTTGGGAGCACGGTCCTTTTGAAATTCCGCAAGAAGTCTACGCAGAATGGTCAGCGAAAGAAACAGGCGCAGCTAAGGAAGCAGCGTGGAACGAGAAATTTGCAGCTTATGAAGCAGCGTACCCTGAGCTGGCAGCTGAATTTAAACGCCGCGTAAACGGCGAGCTTCCTGCACAGTGGGAAGAAAAAGCAAGCCAAATCATTGCTGATCTTCAAGCTAACCCAGCAAACATTGCATCACGTAAAGCGTCTCAAAATGCTCTAGAAGCATTTGGTGCTCTACTACCAGAGTTCATGGGTGGCTCTGCTGACCTAGCACCTTCTAACCTAACCATGTGGTCTGGTTCTAAGTCTCTAGAAGCAAGCGACTTCTCTGGTAACTACATCCACTACGGCGTACGTGAATTCGGTATGACAGCGATCATGAACGGTATCGCGCTACACGGTGGTTTCGTTCCTTACGGCGCAACATTCCTAATGTTCATGGAGTACGCACGTAACGCAATGCGTATGGCTGCGCTGATGAAAATTCAGAACATCCAAGTGTACACGCATGACTCTATCGGTCTTGGCGAAGATGGTCCAACTCACCAACCAGTTGAGCAAATGGCATCGCTACGCCTAACACCAAACATGAGCACATGGCGTCCATGTGACCAAGTTGAGTCCGCTGTAGCTTGGAAGTTGGCGATTGAACGTAAAGATGCACCGACAGCACTTATCTTCTCTCGTCAAAACCTTGCGCAACAAGAGCGCACAGCAGAACAAGTAGCAGACATCGCGAAAGGTGCTTACATTCTGAAAGATTGCGAAGGCAAGCCTGAGCTAATCCTTATCGCAACAGGTTCTGAAGTTGAACTAGCAGTAGAAGCAGCAGCACAGCTAACTGCTGAAGGTAAGAAAGTACGCGTTGTTTCAATGCCATCAACAGACGCATTCGACAAACAAGACGCCGCTTACCGTGAAGCTGTACTGCCATCAGACGTAACAGCACGTATCGCAATTGAAGCAGGTATTGCTGACTTCTGGTACAAGTACGTAGGCTTCGACGGTCGCATCATCGGTATGACTTCATTCGGTGAATCTGCACCAGCTGGCGAACTATTCAAAATGTTTGGTTTCACGACTGAAAACGTAGTGAACACAGCAAAAGAGCTACTCGCGTAATTGCAGTAAAAAGATAGTCAGTTTTCTCTATTGCGAATGTGAAAACTGAAAAGCCCCACCAGCAATGGCGGGGCTTTCTTTTATCTGGCTCCTATTCGCATAAACGCAGCCAGGACATAAACATCACAACTTTCGTTACGACTATTTGTCTTCAAATCGAAGTGCGAGCTGATAGAAATCTTGTACTTGGTCTTTCAACTGTCGGCTGTTTTGTTCAACTGAATGTGTTGCTGCCAAGTTTTGTTCTGCGGTCGAAGCGATAGAATGAATGTGCTGGTTTACATCACTAGATAGCTTTAACTGGTTATTCGCCGCTTCTGCTACATCAACCATCAGCCCACTCATGGTTTGCATCATCTGTTCAACTTCAGACAAACGCAACGCGCTTTGTTCTGCTACTTGAGAACAGGCATCGGTTTGCTCTTTGTTTGCCAGAATATCTTTCTGCCAACTTTGAATCGTTGCCAACATAGTGGAGATAGAAGCTTGGATTTGTTCAGTTGCATTGGATGTACGCCCAGAAAGCGCGCGGACCTCATCAGCTACAACAGCAAAACCACGACCTTGCTCCCCTGCTCTTGCCGCTTCAATCGCCGCGTTAAGTGCCAGTAAATTGGTTTGCTCTGCGATCCCACCAATCTCTTCCATCAAATGGTTCACCTTCTGCGCCTGATCACTCAGTTGATACGTCGTTTCCGTCGCTTTTTCAGCTTGAAGGCTTAATTGCGCTAGATTGGTGTGCGTTTGATCAATGGTCTCCTTCGCCATCAAGCATGACTTCAATGTATCATCAATCAACATATGGGCATCATTGGTACTCGAAGAAACCGAATTTGCCGACGACTCCACCTCTTGGGTAGCATCTCGCACACGATGAATATCGGTATTTTGCTGATTTAATGCAGCCGAGACTTCTGCCGTTGTTTGACTGAGCTCTTCGGCGCAATGCTGCAAAGGCAATGCGGAGTCAGTCATTCTTCCTAACACGGTTCGAATTCTTGCGGATAGCATTTTGATATGGAAATCGGCAATCGAAAATGCCGTGTTACCGGAATAGATCAAGCGACTTACGCTGTCATATTGCTTTTGTAACTTTTTAAGTTGCTGAGGTGTATCAATTAACTCTTGGCGGAATAACAGAGCCAGAACACTTGCAGGTAACGCACTTGCAAGCCAAGCCAACGGCCCTTCAACAGACAACGCATATGCGGTTGCAGGTGCGGTTAGTGCACCAAGTAGAATCGCATAGCGAATGGTTTCATTGATTTTCAACGACCAAGTTCGGCCAGACTTCTCTGCAGCACGCATGCTTTTGTAGGCTTTTGTCGCAATATCAACCCACTCTCGCTTTGGCTTCACGCGCACTGATTGATACCCAACAACATGGTTGTCTTCGTAGATAGGGGTGACATAAGCATCAACCCAATAGTAACCGCCAGACTTAGTGGAATTCTTAACCATTCCACGCCAGGCTTTACCTTGTTTAAGGCGTGCCCACATGTCACCGAAAGCGGCTTTAGGCATATCATTATGACGAACTATATTGTGGTTCTGACCGACAAGTTCTTCGTGAGTGTATTCAGCAACGCGGCAAAAGGCTTCATTACAATATGTAATAACACCTTGTAAGTTCGTTGTTGAGACGAGTTCCTCAGACTCCCTCACGAGAGTTTCTTGAGCTTTATGAGAAATATTGGCTGACATAGACGAAACTTCTTTAGTTTTTATTGATTTTCGGCAAGATATATACAGGATTTTTATTTTTATTACAAAAAGTTAGATAAAAAGTCTTATCAAATCGACATTTTTATTGTGGGAATTCACATTATCGATAAAAACATAAAGAAGAGATTGTTGATTTGAGCTAATAAACAAACCCGACACGATAGGCCGGGTTATATATTAAGCCTTAATTAAGCGGTTTGTGATTCTGGCTTTTTATTCGTTTTTAACGCAAACATCGCGATAACGAGTAACACAAATGGAAGAACATACAAATTAAGATTCTGCCAACCTACGGTAGACTCAAGCCAACCAGATAGTAATGCGGTGATGGTGACACAACTGAACACGAAGAATTCATTAAACGCTTGAGCCTTGCTTCTGTTTTTCGCTTCATAGCTTTGACTAAACAGCCCGGTTGCTGCGATAAACATAAAGTTCCACCCTATTCCTAACAGGATTAAAGCAAGACTAAAATGCCAGATAGACACTCCATGTATATTAATTCCAATACAAGCAACAAATAGCAATCCACCCGCCAAAATCATATTCTTAGCGCCAAACCGTTCTATCAGACGGCCCGTGACAAACGCAGGTGCAAACATACCCAACACGTGCCATTCGATCACTCCCGCCGCTTTATCAAAATCAAAGCCACAACCAATCATCGCTAAAGGAGTTGCTGTCATTAAAATGTTCATCACCGCGTACGCAACCATTGCCGCGATAACTGCCAGCATGAAATTAGGTCGACGAATAATCAGTCTCAGCTTATCCGCCTTAGCGTGTAGCGCCTGCGTGTGTGCAGGTGGAAAACGAATGGTTTGCAGCACAACCAACGCGGTTATATAAAGCACGACAAGCACAGCAAATGCACTAATGTATAAGCCATCATCTGACCACTGCTGCGAGTACACGGCCAGATTAGGCCCAAGGATCGCCGCTAACACCCCACCCGCCATAGATATCGAAATCGCCCTATGCCTTGCCGACTCTTCACACACTTCAATGGCAGCAAACCTGTATAGAGTACCGAAACCTATACCAACACCAAGCAAAAACGTAGACATGCAGAACAGATAGAAGTTTTGTTGACTTAATGCATACGTCGCTAGACTAGCACCCAAAATGCCAATGACATTACCAAGGCTAAAACCAAGGCGACGCCCTAACTTGCCCATAATTAGCGACGCAGGAATTGTCGCGGCCATCAGTCCCAAAAACTGCAGTGCAACTGGTAATGTGATAAAACTTGATGACGGCGCAAGTGTTTTGCCAATAAGGGCAATAACAGATATGAGTAAAATATTCCCTGTCATTAATAAGGCTTGGCAGAGGGATAGAAGCCATACATTACGATTCAATTCCAAATTCCTTTTGGTTACGACGTATACAGATAACATATAGGAAAGCAGAAACAATAGAAAGATATGAGAGTAATTCTCAACAAAAAGAGCCAGAGGCATAGTACCTCTGGCTCTTCACTATTCACTTTTCGCTTTTAAAAAGTTTTTCTGTTGAGCTTACTTGTTGCGGCGCGCTTTTACTGCATCAGAAAGCTGACGAAGTACCGTTTCCGTATCTTCCCAACCAATACATGCATCAGTAATCGACTGACCATAAGTGGCTGCTTTGCCATCCACTAAGTCTTGGCGACCTTCAACTAAATGAGACTCGATCATCACACCAAAAATGGCTTCTTCGCCAGCAGAGATTTGCTCGGATACATCATCAGACACCAGCATTTGACGCTTGAACTGCTTCGAGCTGTTAGCATGGCTAAAATCAATCATCACTTTTTTCGGCAGACCTGCGGTGTCCAGCTCATCTTTAATTTGAGCTACATGTGCTCCACTGTAGTTTGGTTCTTTACCGCCACGTAGAATAATATGGCAGTCTGGATTACCAGCGGTTTCTACGATCGCGGAATGACCGTATTTTGTTACTGAAAGGAAGTGATGGGAAGCGCTTGCAGAACGAATCGCGTCGCTCGCTATTTTAATATTCCCGTCTGTACCGTTTTTGAAACCTACAGGACAAGAAAGACCAGAAGCTAGCTCGCGGTGAACCTGAGATTCTGTCGTACGAGCACCGATAGCGCCCCAACTGATCAAATCCGCCACGTACTGAGGTGTGATCATATCTAAGAATTCACTTGCCGTTGGCAAGCCCATATCGGTTAGATCAAGAAGAAGTTTACGTCCGATACGTAGACCATCATTTAGCTTATAGGTGTCATTTAAGTAAGGGTCATTGATAAGGCCTTTCCAACCAACGGTCGTACGCGGCTTTTCAAAATAAACTCGCATAACAACCTCAAGCTGCTCGCCCAGTTCATCACGTAGTACTTTTAGCTTTTTGCCGTACTCAACCGCGGCAGCCGGATCGTGAATAGAACACGGGCCAACGATCACGAGTAATCGATCGTCTTTTCCTTCAAGAATATTGTGAATGGCGTTACGGCAATCAAAAGTGGTCGAAGAAGCGGTTTCAGTCGCTGGGAACTTCTCTAATACTGCAACAGGTGGCAATAACTCTTTTACTCTATTTATTCTTACATCATCAGTTTGAAACATTACTTCTACTTCCTGGTTTTATTTCCGACCCCATTTTTACCAACTGAACTCATTGCAACATTGTTCACAAAGCGAGCAGCATCAAGGGCTGTGGTCATTTTCTGTCTAGCGTTTAAGTAACTTATCGGCTTAGGCGTAGACTTGCAATCAGTTTTTGCAAATAAATGCAAATAAAAACCACCTGTTAACCACTGCGCACAATGTAAAGTAAAGTTTACGAAAAAAAGTTCAAAATAATCATCAATTTTCTTATGCACCAAAAAATCTTTACTACAATGTAAGAAATATCAGAAGTTTGTGAGGTATTTTTGGGTAGTAAATGTTGATCAAGTTCAAATATATTGTTGCTTGATATGAAATGATTAGAATATTAAACTAATTTCTTATAAACGCTGGTTTTTTCTAATTTTTTGATAAAACGAAGTAGAAGTTAATATGCAATCAATACAAGGAAACATTATGAACAAAGTAGCAATTGCAGTAGCAGCAGTGGTAGCTGGTAGTAGCGCGCTTTTAAACTCTGCTCAAGCTGAAATGTACATCGGGGGCAAAGTGGGCATGACTACACTTGACGACGCTTGCTATCTAAATAGCCCTTGTGATGATGAAGCGTTCGGTGCAGGACTACATATCGGTTATGACTTTACCGATATCATCGGGCTAGAGTACGGCGTAGACTTCTTAGGCGACTATGAAGGAAACTCTAGGTCAGGGGCTAATACGATTAATACGATTGACGGCAATCTAACGGCTTTAACACTTGCACCTAAATTAAACTGGCACTTAAACGACTCTTGGAATCTATTTGCTAAGATCGGTGGTGCTTACATGATGTCTGATGACGAAACAGACTTTGTCCCAACAGGTTCTTTGGGTGCTGAATACTCGATCGATAGAAACTGGAGTGTTCGCGCTGAATACCAACGCTACCAAGATATGTCTGACGACGTGTGGGACGACATGGATGCTAACTTCTTTGGTATCGGTGTTAACTACAAATTCGCAGCAGCTCCAGTTGTTGCAGCAGTTGTAACGGAAGAAGTGATCGAGCCAGATCCAGAACCAGTGATGATGAGCAAGGTGCACAAAGAAGAGTACGGTACAGGTACGTTTGAATTCGATAGTGCTAAGTTAACAGAGTCCGTTTCTGAACGTCTGGACAACTTTGTTTCATTCTTGAACGAATATCCTCAAGCTCAAGTAGAGATTACTGGTTACACGGATAGCTCAGGCCCTGCGGCATACAACCAAAAACTGTCTGAGCGTCGTGCTCAATCTGTTGCTGATTACCTAACCGCAGCTGGCATTGGTTCAGATCGTTTGACAGTTAAAGGTATGGGTGAAGAAAACCCAGTTGCTGACAACAGCACTCGCGAAGGTCGTGAGAAAAACCGTCGCGTAGAAGTTGTGGTACCTTCATTTGAATACCAAGAGCTAGTTCAACCAGAATAAGCATCTATGATTCATGATCGATGATGTGGTAAAAAATTAATGGGGTGCATTTGCACCCCATTTTGATCTCATATTAAGGGATATTGCCACTATGGTTTTGGGAAAAAGATCAACTCATTATCTTGCACCATAACGCAATCCATACCAGCTGCATGCGCCGCTCGCTTCCCCAACTCAGTATCCTCGAACACAAGACACTGTGACGCCTCCAAGTCGAGTTGTTCCGCGGCCACCAAAAAGGTATCTGGAAAGGGTTTATGGTTCTCTACATCACTCGCGGTTACTACAACATCCAACTTGTCTAATAAACCTGCATGGCTTAATAAGCGCATGGCACTTTCTCGTTGGCTGCCAGTCCCGACTGCAATTTTCTTATGGCCTAAATATTCCTCTAACACGATGTTCGTGCAAGGAATAACGTCACCATGAAGCTCCATAGCAGCGAATGTTTCCATTTTAAATGTCGCGACAGTTTTAGGATCTAATGAAAGCTCATGCACACGATTTAGTTCCTCAACAATTTTAAAGCTCGGCATCCCTCCCAAACTGTGAAACCATTCCTGGCAAAACGGAAAATCAAAACGCTCAGCAGTTGCTTGCCAAGCTGCCAAATGGGCTGGCATGGTATCGATTAGAGTACCATCCATATCAAATATGAATCCCTCATAGGGTCTAAAATCAATCGTGCTCATGTCTTTTCTTCTATTTGTGCATCTGTAATGTTAATTTATCAGCTCTTTCAATCGTCCTTACCGGCATTTACTTATCATGCTCAAAATTTCGAACTCCGTCACAATTCAAGAGTGGGAAATTCAATTATCCCCAATTAGAGCTCAAGGAAATGGTGGCCAGAACGTTAACAAGGTAGCGTCCGCTATACACCTGCGCTTTGATATCCGGCATTCAAGCTTACCTGACTTTTACAAAGAGCGATTACTTGCACTTTCTGATAGTCGTATAAGTAAAGATGGCGTGATCATCATCAAAGCGCAACAATTTCGGACACAAGAACAAAATAAGGAAGACGCCCTAAATCGGCTTCAAGCATTGATAAAAGCTGCCGCTTTACAGGAGAAGAAGCGTATTAAAACGAAACCAACCCGCGCTTCTCAACGCCGACGACTTGATACAAAAAACAAGCACGGAGCGAAAAAACAGCAACGTAAAAAAGTGCTGTATTAGTGCATGTCGTTTTCTCGACATGTTAGTTGAACAACGTTTGCTAGCCCTTGGAAATCTCATTGGATTTCTCTTTTTAGTTACTTATTCAGGAAACAACAATATGACTATTAGGCAAAAACTCTACTTCCTCGGAGTTATCGCCATTTTAGGCATCGTGGCCCTTTTGGGTACGTCATCCCATTTTGAAAATAAGAGCAATGATCTTAATCACGCCATCAAACTCGTTGGTGATCTAGAAATACGCTTACTCAACTTACGCAGAAATGAAAAAGATTTCCTACTGCGTAGTAATGACAAATATCTAAATAAGTTTGACGCCAATGTTGACAAGTTTATAGACACAGAAAAAGAGCTTGCGAGCATACTCAAGAGTAATGAATTACCTTCCAGTCAACAATTTAAGCAAGACTTGCTCGCATACCAAAGGGGCTTTCAGAATCTGGTCAGCGCTTACCAACGATACGGGCTTGATTCAAAGAGTGGGCTTCTCGCCGGTTACGAACAAGCACTATTAGAAGCTAAACAACGTTCAGACCACCAGCAGTTATTGGCATTAGTCCGTTTTGACTCTGCGGTAAAAGCAGGACTATTCAATAGTGACTTGCTTGAGGGGCAATATGCTCCGGAGCTTATCAAAACAGGTAAGCAATTGGCGGCCCAAAAGCAAGTTGTTGGGGTTGCTTATGACAAAGGCCTACTCGGTGAAACTCGCGCATTATCCCATGCCGTAGAAGAGCAATTTGAAACCTTTTCCACAGCCCTTAGCTCTGCTGCCGCACAACGTGATGAACAAATGTCGACCATCAAGCAGGTCATTACAGCTCTGATCTTAGTCGTTATTTTCGCATTGATTTGGCAAATTTCACGTTCAATCAATACGCGAGTGAATAGCTTACTTGGCACCATTCGAAGTATCAGCGAAACGAACAACATGGGACTTCGATCTGATTTGAAAGGTCAAGACGAGCTATTTGATATCAGTCATCACCTCAATGACCTATTGGATAAGCTTGAGCATCTAATTAGTAGTACCCAAGAAAAATCGGCGCAACTCACTGCAAGTACCGATAATATGCATCGTGAGTTAGAAGGCGTTATGGAGCAATTCCACACGCAAACTGACCACACAGCATCAATGGCGACGGCAGTTCAGCAAATGGTTGCCACAATAGGTGAAATCTCTGAAAGCACATCAGTTGCGGTAGAAGGCGTACATCAGGCAGCGAATAATGCCGAGCAAGGTCGAGGAGTTGTTGAGGCGACGGTAACCAACATCGGTCAACTAACCACGATTTTATCAAACAGCCAGCAGTCGATTGGCTCGCTGAATCAGCATGTAGATAAAATTGGTGGTGCCGTGAACATCATCCAAGAAATTGCAGAGCAAACCAACCTACTAGCTCTCAACGCAGCAATTGAAGCCGCGCGAGCAGGAGAACAAGGCCGCGGGTTTGCAGTTGTCGCCGATGAAGTACGCGCCCTAGCTAGCCGAACTCATCAATCCACAGAGGAAATCACACGGGTCGTTGCAGACATTCAAACTCAAATGTCTACAGTTGTTGCTGATATTGATCAATGTAACGATCAAGGGCAACAAACACTTAATGCTTCTGAAAAACTGGATTCTAGCCTGCAACAGATCATTACTGACATGCATTCAATTCAAGGTAATTCGGAGCGCATAGCTTCAGCAATTGAAGAACAAGGTATCGTGATGAACCAAGTTAGCGGTTCAATCACCGAGCTAAACGCAATATCTGAGAATAACATGCAATCCGCTCAGGAATGCTTGCATGAAGTGAACTCTGTCTCTGCTCAAGCTCATGATATGGATGAAGCCGTTGCACAATTCAAAACTGCGCTAAAATAACCCTTTTCAAAATAGAAAGCCCGAAGCAATCATTGCTTCGGGCTTTTTTTCAATTGTCACTTCGTGCTTACTGCGCACTTCGGATGTGATTATTCATCATCAAGAGGAACCAGCTTGGTGTTGCCGCCATGAACTTTCTCACGCTGTCTTTGCACCAGAGCGTAGAAGCCTGGGATCAAGAATGTACCTGCTAGAAGCACACACAATAGACCACCAATCAGCGACACGCCGAGTGAGTTTTGACTCACGTGCCCCGCGCCAGCGGCAAAGATAAGCGGGAAGATACCCAGGATAAATGACCAAGATGTCATATTCACAGCGCGGAAACGTAACGTGCCTCCTTTAACCGCTGCACTATCGATATCAGCATCTTTTTCTTCACGCTCTTGCTTGGCGAACTCCACAATCAAAATTGCGTTTTTCGCCGCCAAGGCTATGAGCAAGACAAGACCAATTTGGGCATACAAGTTAAGCGGCGTGCCAGTTAGATTTAACGCAAGGAAGGAACCTAACGTGGCTACTGGGACCACCAAAATAATAGCCAGTGGAATACTCCAACTTTCATACTGAGCCACCATAAACAAGTAAATGAAGATCAAAGCCAGCGCAAACGCATAAATGGCTTGGTTGCCCGCAAGCACTTCCTGATAAGCCATACCTGTCCATTCATACGTGTACCCTTGCGGAAGAACTTCAGCAGCAACGCGTTCCATTGCGGCAATCGCATCACCACTAGAGTAACCCGGAGCTGGTTGGCCTTGAATGATAGCACTGCGGTACATGTTGTAACGCCATGCCACATCAGGCTCAAACACTTGCTCGTAGCTCACTAGCGTACTTAACGGAACCATATCACCGTTCGAAGAACGAAC
Source organism: Vibrio sp. SCSIO 43097 (assembly GCF_023650755.1). Lineage (NCBI taxonomy): Bacteria > Pseudomonadati > Pseudomonadota > Gammaproteobacteria > Vibrionales > Vibrionaceae > Vibrio > Vibrio sp. SCSIO 43097. The sequence continues at coordinate 864,119 of NZ_CP071841.1, forward strand.
ATGGAAACGCTCTAGATCTTCCATGCTGCTACGGTGCTGGCTATCAGCTTGCATGGTTACGCGGAAGTTCTTACCAAACATGGTGAAGTCATTCACATAAAGCGAACCTAAGTTGCCTTGCAAGGTTTGGAAAATAGACGACAGCGAAATACCTAATTGCTGCGCTTTCTCACGATCGATATCAACGTAGTAGTGCGGAACATTCGCGCGGAACGTGCTAAACGTGTAGGCAATTTCAGGCGCTTGGTTAGCCGCTTGGATCATTTCTCCCATGACCATCGACAAATCGGTACGACTTCGCCCTAGCGTGTCTTCAAGCACAAACTCAAAACCAGACGCAGCGCCCATACCAGGAACCGCCGGTGGTCCCATCGCAAAAACAACCGCTTGAGGTAACTCTGTCGCCGCTCGACCGTTAATACGTGCCGCGATAGCATTAGCAGAGTGCTCTCCTTGCAGCGAGTTACGAGTATCCCAGTCATGCAATTTGATAAATACAGAAGCACCGTTTGATGCTGCTGCGCCTGTCATAAACGAGTAACCGTTCGCAACCGTCACACCATCCACACCAGGTTCTTCACCGATCATTTTCATTAAATCATTGGTGACTTCTTCAGTACGTGATAAAGAGGCTGAATCTGGTAGCTGTACGTTAACCAGCAAAATGCCTTTATCTTCTTGAGGAACAAACGCTGTAGAGGTGGTTTTCGCAAAGAAAGTGACCGCTGCGATAGCAACTATAAAGAACGTCACGAGCAGTAAAGACTTCTTCACCAAGAAACCAGCGATCTGGCCATAACGCGTAGTGATGCGCTCTAAGCCTCGGTTGAAAGCCTGGAACCAGTTAGCGGTATTGCCCCCACCCTGCTTCAATACCAGAGAACAAAGTGCTGGAGACAGCGTCAATGCATTGATGGATGAAATCACAACCGAAATACAGATGGTCAAAGCGAACTGGCGATACATGATACCGGTGATACCTGGCAGCATGGCGACGGGTATGAATACCGCAAGTAGAACCAAGGTCGACGTGATGATTGGTCCCGTTACTTCTTTCATCGCTAGCAACGTCGCTTTACGCGGTGAAATGGTTGGGTCTTTCGCCATGGTAGTATCGACGTTTTCGATAACCAGAATCGCATCGTCCACCACGATACCAATCGCAAGGATCAGGCCAAACAAAGTAACCGTATTAATGGTGAAGCCCGTTGCCTGCATGATGGCAAACGTACCAATCAGAGAAACGGGGATCGCGACAACAGGAATCAACGTTGCACGCGCACTACCCAAGAACAAGTAAGTTACAGCGATCACCAATAGAATCGCTTCAATCAGTGTTTTTACTACCCCTTTGATCGATTCAGATACGAACACGGTTGTATCGTAGCTGGTCTCGTATTCCATTCCCTCTGGGAAGTTTTTGCTCAAGCCCTCAAGGAGCTCCATGACGGCCTGACCACTTTCTAACGCATTCGCATCCGATTGAAGAGACAACGCAACGATTGACGCGTCCTGGCCACGGAACTTACCGTTACCATCGTAGAACTTTTTGCCTAGTTCAACGCGAGCAACATCTTTCAGATAAACCGTAGAGCCATTGGGATTAGCTCGAAGGACTACGTTCTCAAACTCACTCACGCTTTCCAAGCGACCTTTGGTCACAAGGTTAAACTGAACTTCTTGCGGATTGTTGTATGGTGCTGCACCTACACGCCCTGCCGCAACTTGAACGTTCTGTTCAGCCAAAGCGGCGTATACGTCTGACGTGGTTAGCTTAAGGTTGGCCATTTTTTCAGGATCTAACCAAACACGCATTGCGTATTCGCCACCACCAATCACGTTAACTTCACTGATACCTTTCGCACGAGCCAACTGATCTTTTACATTCAAGTTAATGTAGTTAATCAAGAACTGATCATCGTATTTGCCATCAGGTGAATAGAAGTTAAGTACCATCAGCAAGTCAGGTGAACGCTTTTTCACCGTCACACCAACCATGCGAACTTCTTGAGGCAGTTTTGACTCAATCTGTGACACGCGGTTTTGCACGTTAACTTGCGCCATATCTGGATCGGTGCCAACATCGAACGTGACGTTTAGGCTGTAAGAGCCATCGTTCGCGCTCTTTGAAGACATGTATATCATATCCTCAACGCCGTTGACTGACGTCTCTATGGGGTCCGCAATGGCCTGCTCGACAACTTCCGCACTCGCGCCAGTGTAGTAAGCCGAAACGCTTACTGATGGCGGGCTTATCTGTGGGTACTCAGCCACTGGCAAAATCGCCAGTGAGATCGCGCCGGCTAGCGTTAATATGATCGAAATAACCAGCGCGAATTTAGGTCTCTGAATAAAGAAACGACTTAACATAGTGCCCCCTACTGCTTATCTTCAGCAGGTGCTTGAAGGCGCACTTCTACACCATTACGCACACGTTGTAGGCCTTGTGTAATAACCGTATCTTCCTGATCGAGCCCTTCTCGAATGATAATGCCTTGTTCAACCTGAGGGCCAAGCTCGACGTTACGACGCTCTGCCACACTTCCCTCAGCCATCACCATCACAAAGTCACCTTCTAAGTCAGTCTGTACGGCACGTCGTGGGATAACAATAACGTCTTTCGTGTTCTTATCTCTCAAGTTCACTTTGATGTGTTGACCCGGAAGTAACTTCTGCTCTGGGTTTGGCACTAGCGCGCGCATAGCAATCGTACCCGTTTTGGTGTCAATACGATTACCTAAGAAATCAAGCTTACCTAGATGCTCAAAAAACTGTCCATTTTCCAGTTCAAGCTGAACTTCAACGCGGTTTGATTCAGCCGAGCCATCACCTTTTACTTGATCCATACCCATAGCTAAACGCTCACGCTCACTCACACTAAATGAGGTATGAACTGGATCTAAACTCACCAGAGTTGTCAGCACGCCAGATGATGGAGAAACCAGATCACCCGTACTCACTTTGGTATCACTAATACGTCCGCTAAAAGGTGCTCGGATTTGAGTATAGGAAAGGTTAACTTCAGCAAGTTTAAGTTGAGCATTTGCCGCTTCTAGCTCTGCTCTCGCACCAAGAAGTGCCGCAGTTAAAGCATCAAACTCAGATTGAGAGATACTACCGCGAGGCAACAAGTTTTTACCTCGAGTATGATCTAATTCGGCTTTTTTTAGCGCCGCTTTAGCTTGTGCAAGTGCGGCTTTAGCACTCGCGACTTGGGCTTCAAAAGAAGATGGCTCGATAGAGTAAAGGAGCTGCCCTTTTTCTACCATTTGCCCCTCTTCAAAGTGACGAGCTTTTAAGTAGCCAGAAATCTGCGCGGTAATATTGGTATCTTCTACTGCTTCAATGCGACCGATATAAGACTTGCTCGGTTGGTAGTCGATAACCGTGACATCCTGAGTCACTACGAGAGGCGCTTGACCTTTCGTTTGGGCATTATTAGCTTCCCCGCATCCAGCGAGGATTGCTGTAGCCGCCATTAGTGCGACAAGTGGTTTCTTTTGCATGTATTTACCGTCTTTATAGAACAGGATATTGTTGAATTCCTATCAACCTTACTCCTTGCTGCCACTGAAAACTTCACTGAAAAGCGCCCAAGGTGTTTCTAAATGTAAACATGAGAAACAAAAGGAAAATAAAGTAATTTAGTTAACAGTGGTATTCAATGAGCAATATACATACAACTCAATCATAACTATTTAATATACGCCTTAGGAGATCGCGAATTTTAGCGTGTGCTTGGAAACACTAACGGGAGTATTGTATTCGGGCGTAAAGTGAGATTCAGTGCTCAAGATAAGAACGTTTTGTGGCTAAAAAGGTAAAAAGTGACGCCTTCATACTCAAGACCCCGATTTTGACTATTTTTTTAATATAAATGGGTTATCATTCAATTAATTCAACGCCTTCGACAGAGAGGATGACTATGATTTCTAAATGGGCGAAACGCTTTTACCAGATGGCAGAACTAGTGGCGTCTTGGAGTAAGGACCCATCAACACAAGTCGGTGCCGTTATTACTAAACAGAATCGCATTGTATCTGTTGGATTTAATGGCTATCCGCATGGTGTTTCTGACAGTGTCGACACCGATGAGCGCGAGTTGAAATACCTTAAAACACTGCACGCGGAAGAGAACGCAATTTTGTTCTCAAAACGTGACTTAGACGGATGTGATATTTGGGTAACGCATTTTCCTTGCCCTAACTGCGCGGCAAAGATCATTCAAACAGGGATCTCACACGTACACTGCCCTGAGCAGTCTGAAGACTTTTTATCTCGCTGGGGAGATAAAATCCAAGTCAGTCAAGATATGTTCGACCAAGCGGGTGTGAAAGTCGACTGGTTACCGCTAGAAGACATTGAAATTGAAGACAAAGACGTGCGCTAGTATTCCATCTTAATATTTAAATAGCCCAGAGAGATCTGGGCTATTTTGTTATTAAATCTGCAAGAGGTCTCGACGTAGTCTTTTAACTGTGTTTTTTCGCTGTGAGCTCAGCAATTTTGACAATAACGAGTACTGATTTTTCCATCATTTCAACAGAAATAAACTCATGAATTCCGTGGAAGTTAAAACCACCGGTGAAGATATTCGGGCACGGCAAACCCATAAAAGATAAACGGGCACCATCTGTACCACCACGAATAGGTTTTATAATCGGTTCCACATCACACGCTTCCATCGCTTGCTTTGCCAGCTCAATGATATGAGGGTAAGGCTCAACCATTTCTCTCATATTGTAATAGCTGTCTTTTATTTTTAGCTCTACAGAACCATGGCGTAAACCCGTGTTCATTTCATCGACGAGTTTCTGCATAAAGGCTTTTCGATCCTCAAGTCTTTGACGGTCAAAGTCTCTAATAATGTAACCTAGCTCGCTTCGTGCAACGCCCATTTCTGCCGATTTTAGATGGAAGAACCCTTCGTAACCTTCGGTTGTTTCCGGAGTTTGATCTTGGGGCATTTGAACTTGAAATTTCGCAGCCAAGTTCATCGCATTGACCATTTTGCCTTTTGCGGTACCTGGATGAACGCTAACTCCATGAAAAATTACATCAGCGTTTGCTGCATTAAAGTTTTCGTATTCCAATTCACCTTGCGGGCCACCATCTATAGTGTATGCCCATTTCGCGCCAAATTTTTTAACATCAAACAAATCTGCACCACGACCGATTTCTTCATCCGGAGTAAAGCCGATACAAATGTCGCCGTGTGGAATGTCTGGGTTTTCCAGTAGCAGAGCTACCGCGGAAAGAATCTCTGCGATACCAGCTTTGTTATCCGCGCCAAGTAATGTAGTGCCATCGGTAGTAATAAGATTGTGGCCATGTAGGTGATGTAAATCTGGGTATTGCACGGGAGATAACACTTCATCCCCCAACCCTAATGCAATATCGCCACCCTGGTAATCTTCGATGAATTGCGGCTTTACGTTTTTGCCAGATGCATCCGGCGCGGTATCCATATGGGCAATGAAGCCGATAGGAGGAACCTCATAATCAACATTGGCTGGCAGTTTAGCCATCAAGTAGCCATTTTTATCCAAAGTCACGTCACTTAAACCAAGCTCGATCATCTCTTTTTTAAGTAACTCAGCAAACACAAGCTGACCAGGTGAACTTGGGCAAAGCGTCACATGTGGATTGGATTGGGTATCAAACGTGACGTATCGAAGAAATCTTTCAACTAAATGTTTCATATTTATTCTCATTGTTTTGTACGATGAGGCATTATCACGCATTGATAAGCTGACGTTGCCTCATCAAACCTCACGCTATGTTACGCTCTTAGCTCAATAAGAATTTGCTTTGAATCATTTTTTGATAAGAAAGGCTTTTGCGCTTTGCTTTCGCTCATTGAAGTATGAATTTAATCTAAAAGTTCCTCAGCCAGTACTCGCCACTCTTTAACCTTTTCACGAAAATGACGCCATTGCTTATCGGTCATCGAACGAGAAACATCTAATGTCAGTTGATCAACCAATGCAAAGTTAGAGTCAATATTCAGAGAAAGCTGCTCACTATAATAACTCTCTGGCTCGAACAAGAGTCGCATAAATATATCTTGATAAGTCACAACATTAGATTTGTTGTCGAACAAGTATTCGAGCTCTTGATATACCGTGGCTCGATAATCTCTCCATAAAGGGCTGTTTAAAATAACTTGCTGAGAAAATCTTTGAGCTAATTGACGCTGATTTCCTGATAGATTCCCTAGCCATTCTTCCATCCACTCTTCAGTGTTATCCAGAATAATTTCACGCACTTCGTCTTCTGTCTTATCGGCATATTTTGCGTTTCGCTCTTGATAATGTTCTTGTACATTACTCAAAAACTCGCGTTCTTGCTCTTTCGTTAATTGCAAACTTAACGCAAAAAGATCTGGTGCTGCTTTGCTGACCACTCTATCGTAATGCGCTCGCATTCTATCTCGATTTTGTTGTAAGTAATTTAAGGTGATATCGCTCGCTTTTAATCTCTCAAGGTCTTTTAAATGTTCGATATATAATGGTAACTCCTCTTTCTTGTGCCAGTCTGCCAACAATAATAAGCGCTCTTCCACCAGGACTTCTTGTTCCCCTTGCAACGAGACATAGTCCTCTAAGTAATCGAGCACGAACCAATCGATATTGCTGTATAAAAACTTTTTCGCACAACCGGCAAGCAGAAATACGAAGCAAAATAGAAGGCCATAACGAAGCGCCTTATTAGATACACCCTTTAATTTAGTCACTTATTCGTATTCCCTTTTCTGTTGATTAAGTTCTATACTCAACCTGTATCACTTAGTATTGCGGCAAACTTACACCAGTGTGACAAATATTGATTGCCACCTTAATAATATATAGAGTTTGAAATTAACTTTTTGATCACAGCTATCCGCAAAAAAGTGAGTTAGAGCGCAATTATCGGCTAAAAAACGTACCGAACGACGCTCCCTATAACGGCATATAATTTGCATGGATGTTTTTTGGATGGTTTATGGAGGCGAAGTATGGCAGCCGCTGAGCAACTTGATACCAGTGTAGAATATGAGATTCGATATTTTGAACAGGGGAAAATGCACTGCATGAGAGTCATTGCTGAAAGCAAAAAAGTGGCTTATCAGTACTATTTGGAGTGTGGTAAGCACAACAGTGACTTGTACTCTATTCGCCCAGACAAGTAAAAAAACCGCCTAACAGGCGGTTTTTTTATTCGTCAGAATCAATATAACTGTTTGATTTTATTTATTATTACAGATTCAAATCCAACAATGTTATTTGATGTCGCCAAAGCGCTCAAGATAAAGGACGGTTGCTGCAGTACGAGAAGGAACTTGAAGCTTTTTAAGTAAACTCTTCATATGTACTTTAACCGTAGACTCAGAGATAAAAAGACGATCGGCAATTTGCTTGTTGCGGAAACCTCTTGCCACCTCTCTTAAGATCTGAGATTCACGATCGGTCAGTGTATCAAACACGTCCTCTTGCTCTGAACGTTCACTCAAATACTTAGAAACTTCTTGGCTGTATGCCTTGTCCCCTTGATGCGCTTGTTTTAGCAACTCAACCAACTCATCGGGCTCAGTGTCTTTCAATAAATAGCCATCGGCACCACTTCGAACTATTGCTTCTATATCTGCTGGGCTATCCGAAACGGTTAGAATGACAATTCTGGCTTCACAGCCATCTGCACGCAGTGCTTGCAAAGTATCAAGGCCAGACATGCCTTTCATATTAAGATCAAGAAGTACAAGATCCAGTTCCAGCTCATGCGCTTTCGCTACTGCATCCGCGCCATTACTTGCTTCTGCAATGACCTCAAACTCAGGCTCAAAGCTTAAAAGCTGGTGGATACCTCTTCGCATGAGTGGGTGATCATCCACCAGCATTACTTTACACACTGTCACTGTTTACTTCCTTACTATGTTGGAATTCTAATTTTACGGTACAACCTTTGTTTATCGATGCTTCGATGTGAAGATCGGCATGCAGTCTAGCGGCCCGCTCTTGCATGATACTCATACCGTAATGATTTAATTTTTCGTCTTGATGTTCAAAGCCTATTCCATCGTCGCTAACGGTTACTGTGACTTTTCCATCATTATCGAGACATTGAATGTGAATATTATCTGCTTGCGCATGTTTGATAGCATTAATTGCCGCTTCTCTTATCAACTGTAGTAAATGAACCTGCTGATGTGCATCCAGTTCAGTTGATGAAAGTCTATTTTTTAGCGTAATGTCCGCAGCAGTTTGTTCACTGAGCGTTTCAACCATGTCTTGCAATGCTTGGCCAAAACTGCCCTCTTTAATCGTAAGACGAAACGTCGTCAGTAACTCGCGTAACTGCGTATAAGCCGCAGATAAGCCCGTATCTAGCTCAGCAATAACTTGATTAGCCTGCGCGATCGCCTTTTCGTCAGGCAAGTTCTTTACGCTTCTCTTTAACAAAGCGACCTGAATTTTTAAGTAAGAGAGTGCTTGAGCCAATGAATCATGCAACTCCCGAGCAATAGTGGCTCGCTCTTCCATCAGCAGAATTTGTTCTGCTTGGCGCTGCGCCCGATTGTAATACACGGCGCGTGATAAAATCTGCACGAAGTTGTCAATAAGAGCCTCGTTCGGACAAGGTAACCCTGCTTTCCAATATAAATAACCCAAGTGCTCACCATCTAGCATCAGGGCTTTACCGTGGCAATCTTCATCACAATCTTGGCAGCATTCTTCTCCTTCCATCAATATCCAGCTCGGTTCTCCCAGCTGCTCGATTTCAAGTTTGACCGCTTTAATGCCCTCAAGACTGACGATATGCTGCAAAATCGCCTGGAAATTGTCTTGATTAATACGCGACGCCGTGAGTTCTTTTGACGAGTCATACAGCACCTCTAAAGACTGGTTGGCATGCTGCAATTTACGTGTTTTCTCATCAACCGCTTGTTCTAATCCTCGGTACAACTTACCAAGGTCTGTCGCCATCCGATTAAAGGTTCGAGTCAGTATTCCCATTTCATTATCGCTGGATACATTGAGCGATATATTAAATGAGCGATTTTTAATTTGCTCGCTAGCAAAAACTAAGGCACGCAGAGGCCGAACAACTTCGAGGCGCACAAAATGAACGACAAACATACTGACACAAAGAATGCCCCCCAACCCTAACCCGCCGATCCAGGCTAAGTTAATCAGTTTTTGCTCCGAAAAGCTCTGCAGCTTAAATACAAACTCATCGATTTGTTCAACAAAACCGGCCACTAGGAGTTGATATTCTGCCGGGTTGTCTCCTCTCAGCACCGCCTTGAGTTCATGCCATCTGATAATAAGACGGTAGTAATCGTGAGTGATGTCTTCTGGCACAGACCAATGCTGAAGCGCTTTCATTGAAGGTGAATATATCGAATGTTCAAATGCGTCAATATGTGAAGAATAGTCAACAGATTTAACCTGAATATCATTCGCCAGACGGTAGCTTTGCATTCGCATCGAGCCAGCAACATTGACGGCTTCAGCATCGTTCAAACTCGACGCTAACGTAAAAATCGCAAAACCAGTCGTAGCGACTGAGAGCAGCAAAATAAGAAGCATCGCGGATGCAATCGTGCGCGTCACCGACTTTTTCACATTTTTAAACAATCTGAGTTCCTCGCCCATTAACAATCCTATATGTACGTGCAATGAACCCATTACCTTTCAACTTTATCAATATGTGATCACCTGCGACGGAATTTATTGATCCAAAACAATATTGCATACCATTTACCCCCTAAGAGGTATTTATACAAATATGTCAAAAACTACAATTTCGTTAGTTTAAATGACAGTTTATTAATGAAAATTGTGGACTATGCTTAGTTTGGGTTCCAAGTTTCGAGGTGACTAAGTGGTAGACCTTTCCAGAAGAAGACTCTTTGCAAGAAAAGCGCACCCCGACAACGCCGTACGTTTGCCTTGGTTAACTAAACCGCAACAGTTTACGGACGATTGCACTCGCTGCGGTAAATGCATTGAGGCCTGTGAAACAAAGATTATAACCAAAAGTGATGGCGGATTCCCCTCGGTCGATTTTTCCATCGATGAATGCACATTTTGCTATCAATGTGCAAACGCCTGTCCTGAGCCCCTTTTCTTGCCAGAAACAGAACAACCTTGGCAAGCAAAAGCAAGTATCAACGATAACTGCTTAGCAAAACAAAATGTCGAATGCCGAAGTTGTGGGGATATGTGCGACCCGATGGCAATTCAGTTCAAATTAGAACTGGGGAAAGTAGCACAACCCAATTTAGACCTTGATGAGTGTAACGGCTGCGGCGCCTGTGTTTCAGTGTGCCCGACTTCATCCATCAATGTGAGCAATACAACAGCCTAAGCCGAATGTCGTCGGCCAAAGGCAATAAAAATAAATGAGAGAGCTATATGTCACTAAATGAAGTGCATATTTCAAGTTTGGTAGTACATGTGCTGCCGGAACATTTGGACGAAATCAAACAAAAGATAGAAGCACACGAAAATGCGGAAATCTATGGTGACAGTCCTGAAGGCAAGATTATCGTCGTACTTGAAACTGAGAACCAAGGTTTCATCACAGACACTATCGATGCCATTAACAATTTACCGAACGTCTTAAGCACGGTATTGGTTTATCACCAAATCGAAACTGGGCTTGAAGAAACGGATGAAGAAGACACTGGAACACAACATTCCCAAATCGAGGGTGAAGTATGAAAATGACAAGACGTGCGTTTGTGAAAGCAAACGCGGCTGCATCAGCTGCTGCTGTCGCAGGTGTGACACTACCAGCATCTGCAGCCAACCTGATTGCAAGCTCTGATCAAACCAAAATCACATGGGACAAAGCACCTTGTCGTTTCTGTGGTACAGGCTGTTCTGTTCTTGTTGGCACTCAAAACGGCAAAGTGGTAGCAACACAGGGTGACCCAGAAGCACCAGTAAACAAAGGTCTGAACTGTATCAAAGGTTACTTCCTTTCTAAGATCATGTACGGTCAAGACCGTCTAACTCAACCGATGCTACGAATGAAAGATGGCAAATTCCACAAAGATGGTGAATTTACACCTATCTCTTGGGATGACGCTTTCGACATCATGGCTGAGAAATGGAAAGCTTCCCTCGAGAAAAAAGGCCCAACAAGCGTAGGTATGTTTGGCTCAGGCCAATGGACAGTAATGGAAGGCTACGCTGCGTCAAAGTTAATGAAAGCAGGCTTCCGATCAAACAACATTGATCCAAACGCTCGTCACTGTATGGCTTCTGCCGTTGTAGGTTTCATGCGCGCATTCGGTATCGATGAGCCAATGGGTTGTTACGATGACTTCGAGAACGCAGACGCTTTCGTTCTTTGGGGCTCAAACATGGCAGAGATGCACCCGGTTCTATGGACTCGCATTACTGACCGCCGCCTAAGCCACCCTCACGTTAAAGTGAACGTGCTTTCTACTTACTACCATCGTTCATTTGAGTTGGCTGACCACGGCTACATTTTCAATCCTCAGTCTGACCTTGCAATTGCTAACTTCATCGCAAACTACATCATCGAAAACGATGCAGTAAACTGGGACTTCGTGAACAAACACACGAACTTCACTCAAGCAGACACTGACATCGGCTACGGTCTACGTGACGACGATCCGCTACAAAAAGCAGCGAAGAACCCGAACTCTGGCAAACTCACTTCTATCTCATTCGAAGAGTACAAGAAATCAGTAGCGCCATACACAGTAGAGAAAGCATCTGAAATCTCTGGTGTTGAGAAAGAGAAGCTTATCGAGCTTGCGAAGCAATACGCGGATCCAAACACGAAAGTGATGTCTCTATGGACGATGGGTATGAACCAGCATACTCGTGGTGTATGGATGAATAACTTGGTTTACAACATCCACCTACTAACCGGTAAGATCTCGACTCCGGGGAACAGCCCATTCTCACTAACGGGCCAACCATCAGCATGTGGTACCGCTCGTGAGGTTGGTACGTTTGCTCACCGCCTACCAGCGGATATGGTGGTTGCTAACCCTAAACACCGTAAGATTGCAGAAGACATCTGGAAACTGCCAGAAGGTACGATTCCACCAAAACCTGGCTTCCACGCCGTATTGCAAGACCGTATGCTGAATGACGGCGTTCTGAACTGTTACTGGGTTCAATGTAACAACAACATGCAAGCCGGTCCAAACATCAACACAGAACGTCTTCCAGGTTACCGCAACCCAGAAAACTTCATCGTTGTGTCTGACCCATACCCGACAGCAACAGCACAAGCAGCAGACCTTATTCTTCCTACCGCAATGTGGATTGAAAAAGAAGGTGCTTACGGTAACGCAGAGCGTCGTACCCAAGCTTGGTACCAACAAGTGGGCACAGTCGGTCAAGCAAAATCGGACCTTTGGCAACTAATGGAGTTCTCGAAACGCTTCAAAATGGAAGAAGTGTGGCCTGAAGAGCTTCTAGCGAAAGCGCCTCAATACCGTGGTAAAACAATGTACGACGTACTTTACCGCAATGGTAACGTCGACAAATTCCCTATCGAAGAAGCTCGTGAACTGAATGACGATGCTCACCACTTCGGTTTCTATGTTCAAAAAGGTCTGTTTGAGGAATACGCAACATTTGGCCGTGGTCACGGGCATGATTTGGCTCCATACGACCGCTACCACCAAGTACGTGGTCTACGTTGGCCTGTTGTTGATGGTAAGGAAACACAGTGGCGCTTTAAAGAAGGTTCAGACCCATACGCGAAAGAAGGTTCTGGTTGGGACTTCTACGGCAATGCTGACGGCAAAGCGAAGATCATTTCCGCGCCATACGAAGCGCCACCAGAAGTACCGAACGATGAATTTGATATGTGGTTATGTACTGGTCGTGTTCTTGAACATTGGCACACAGGCACCATGACTCGTCGTGTACCTGAATTATACAAAGCAGTACCAGACGCAGTGTGTTACATGCACCCAGAAGACGCAAAAGCACGCAATGTTCGTCGTGGTGAAGAAGTACTCATGGCAAACAAACGCGGTGAAGTACGCGTTCGTGTTGAAACTCGCGGTCGTAACCGTCCGCCAAAAGGCTTGGTATTCGTACCGTTCTTTGATGCACGTATTTTGATTAACAAGCTTATCCTAGATGCGACTGATCCACTGTCTAAACAGACAGACTTTAAGAAGTGCCCAGTCAAAATCACTAAGATTGCTTAACCTTCAGATACTGAATGCTACGGCCGTCATTATGGCGGCCTAATAAAGAATTTAAGCCATAAAGGCGGAGATGAAATGATGAAAAAATTACTTGTCGCAGTTTTATCTGTAGGTGCGTTAGTGACAGGCATTGCGCAAGCTGAGTTGGATAATCCAGGTGGTATTGGAGGTCTAGAATCTTTACGTGGAATGTCTCAATTGGAAGATACGCGTCCAGCAGACGAGTTCAAAGACTTCCCTAAAGATCAAATTGTTGAAGACAGCTATGTTTATCAACCACCGTTGATCCCACACAGCATTCGTCACTACGAAATTTCGTTAAATGCTAACAAGTGTCTTGCATGCCATAGCTGGAAAAATGCAAAAGAGTCAGGTGCGACTAAAATTAGCGTAACGCACTATGTAAACAGAGAAGATGCGGTACTGGCAGATATGTCTCCTCGTCGTTACTTCTGTTTGCAATGTCACGTTCCACAAACGGATGCAAAACCACTAGTGGAAAACGAGTTTAAGGCAGTCGATTCGCTTCAGTAATTGAAACGCGAGTACTAAGAGGTTACTTATGAAAATACTTAAAGCGTTTTGGAAGAGACTGTCGAGCCCGAGTAAAGCTGCCGCTGGTGTGGTTTTATTTCTAGGCTTCGCTGGTGGCCTTCTATTTTGGGGCGCATTCAACACAGGTATGGAAGCAACCAACACAGAAGAATTCTGTTCTGGCTGTCACGCGCCGATCGTTGCTGAAATTCAAGAAACAATTCACTACTCCAACCGTTCTGGTGTTCGTGCGATTTGTTCAGACTGTCACGTTCCTCATGAATGGACGGATAAGATCGTTCGTAAAGTACAGGCATCTAAAGAGCTATTTGCACACTTCGTAACGAAGACGATCGATACGCCAGAGAAGTTCCAAGAGCGTCGTGGACACCTCGCAGAACGAGAGTGGGCACGTATGAAAAAGAATGACTCTCTTGAATGTCGTAACTGTCATGAGTTTGATTTCATGGATTACTCTCAGCAAGGATCACGTGCGGCAGAACAACACTCCACCGCTCTAGCTTCAGGCGAGAAAACATGTGTAGACTGTCACAAAGGTATTGCGCACAAACTACCAGACATGAGCGGCGTTGAAGGCTGGCACTAAGGAGACTTACCATGAGTACATTAGAATCTGTAATTTGGCATATCCTTGGCTACAGTGCTATGCCAGTGATTATTCTTTCCGGCTTTGTGGCGGTAGCAGCAATCTCTCTCTGGCTGCTGTCATTTGGTAAGGATAAAGAGGTGTAACGTAACACATCTCTACTCGTCAACTAGCCTATTTGTTGACACTGAGCGCCGAGCAAATGCTCGGCGCTTTTTATTTATTACTCAATGGTACTTGCCAACAATAAACAAGCAATCATACATAAAAAAAGCGACCATAAAGGCCGCTAAGATTTACTGCTATAGGGAGTTGTTTAAGATTCTTTTACTGGCAGAACCTGTTTGACGTATTGTCCTGGCGCCTCATCAATAACCGGATGGTTTTCTGAGCCAATAGGGAAAGGCTCAACTTGCTCTTTAGGGTTGAATTGGAGTAACCACTCGTTCCAGTGTGTCCACCACGATCCCTCTTTGTGTTCCGCGTTATTCAACCACTCATCAGCAGAGTCATCCAAATTATCGTTCAACCAATAACCATACTTATTTTTAGCTGGAGGGTTCACGATGCCCGCAATATGACCAGACTCACCGAGGACAAACGTTTTGTTACCACCCGTGTTCAGCGCACCACGGTAAGTTCCCTGCCATAACGCAATGTGGTCTTCTTTCGTTGACACAAAATAGCTAGGAATTTTGATCTTATTGAGATCAATCCATACTCCACCAATTTTGACGCCTTTATCTTGCACCAGCTTGTTCTCTAAATAGAGCTCGCGAAGCAAGAAATTGTGAGATGCAGCGCTGACGTTGGTGCTATCGCTATTCCAGTACAACAAGTCGAAATCAACCGGACTGTTACCCTTCAAGTAATTGTCGACGTAGTAGTTCCAGTACAAGCTGTTTTCACGCAGTAAACTAAACGTCACGCTTAAGGAACGGCCGTCCATATACCCTTTTGCGTTATTTTGCGCTTCAATTGCACTAACAATGGTGTCATTGATATACGCGCCGACTTCACCTGGTTGAGAGAAGTCGAGCAACGTGGTGAAGAAAGTGGCAGACTTAATGCGCTTCTTCATACGTTTTGCAGCGTAGTACGCAACCGTGCTTGCTAAAACAGTACCACCAATACAGTAACCAGCGGCATTGATTTGCTCTTGTCCTGTTATATCTTCAATTGCAGCGACGGCTTTCACTACGCCTTCTGTCACGTAGTCACCAAACTCTATGTGCGCTTGTGCCTTGCCTGGATTGCGCCAAGACATCATAAATACACTGTGCCCCTGCTCTAACAACCATCGAACCATTGAGTTCTTTGCCGTTAAATCAAGGATGTAGTATTTATTGATGAAAGGTGGGACGATGAGCAGCGGCGTCGCATTCACTTTCTCTGTTAGAGGTCGATATTGAATCAACTCAAACAATTCGTTTTGAAAAACCACATTGCCCTGTGTCGTCGCAACGTCATCTCCCACGCGGAATGCATTGTTATTCGTCATACGAATTTTTAAAATGTCTGCGCTCGACTCAACGTCTTCTTTCAACTGCTCTAAGCCTGCCAGTAAGTTTTGACCGTTTTGCTCAAGTGTCAGCTTCAAAAGCTCTGGGTTAGTGGCGATGAAGTTGGAAGGAGAAAGGGCGTTAATGGCTTGGCGAGAGAAAAAAATAATACGTTCTTTCGTCTTTTCATCTAAGCCTTCCAAAGACTCGATGGTGTCCAGATAGGTCTTACTAAATAAAAGGTAGGATTGTTTGATGAAGCTATACATGGCTTCATTTTGCCATGCTTCGTTTGAGAAACGCTTATCCCCTTTTTCAGCTTCGACGATTTGTGCTTGGTTCCCTGCCAATGCAACATTCTGCCAAATTTGCAGCTGCTGTTCCCACCACTGTGCTTGCAGCTTTAAAATCGCAGCAGGCTGATTCGCAGCTTGTTCGAACAGTTTGGCAGTATCCTCAAAGTTCACTTCTTGCATGGCCTTGTTTAAAGGAGAGTTCACGACTGCCTTGTTCACTTCGAAATCATGCCACCACTGATGATTGGTTTCCTGAAGCTTCACAAGATAGTCCGAAAAGAAGTGTTGAAACATAGTCTTACTCCTATATTCGGAAAAAACAACGCCGCCCAAATCTAGGGGCGGCGAGAATCGGACAAATTACGCTGGAGTAACAGTCTTTAGATTTTCCGAAGTCATTTTCTCAACGTCTTCTTTGAACTCTTTTGCAATCGCTTGAAGCTTGTTGCTGTCATCCATCATTTGTTGAGAAAGTTTAGTAAGTACGCTTAGTTGCTGACTGTTGAAAGCAGTCAATGACGTTACGTCTTTGATTTCTGTCGCTGCTTTCATCTGGTTTAGACCCACTTCACTGTATGTGCGAATGGCGTTCAATTGAAGCTCGGTCAACACTTCTACGTTTTTTGTCACTAGCTTGTTGAACTTCAAGTAAGGTTCTAGATTTTTTTCAGTTTGATCGCTAAATGTTTTGAAGAAATCTGTGTACATGGTTTGTCTCCTAGAGAAAGAATTAAAAATGTCCTTTTAAATAATTACTTAACTGTCTTTACAACCACAGCCGTGCCCATGCCGCCGCCCACACAAAGTGAAGCAACGCCATATTGACCATTTTGCTTATGAAGCTCGTGAACCAGCGTGACTAAGATTCGGTTTCCAGATGCACCAAGCGGGTGTCCTAGCGCGATAGCACCACCGTTAAAGTTCGCTTTATCTTGAATCGCGTTAACTGGAACTTGGTTTGTTTCCGCCAACTGATGAATCACGCCAAGTGCTTGCGCTGCAAATGCTTCGTTTAACTCGTAAACGTCGATATCATTTACTGTGAGTTCTGCTTTTTCGAGTGCTTTATTGACCGACTCAACAGGACCTAGGCCCATGATCTTCGGATCAAGACCCGATTGCGCATAGCTTACAATCTCAGCAAGCGGCGTTAATCCATGCGCTTTAACTGCGCTTTCAGACGCCACGATAATCGCACTCGCGCCATCGTTAATGCCTGATGCATTACCCGCAGTCACAGTGCCTTCGCGGTCAAAAGCAGGACGTAGCTTGCTTAAGGCTTCCATTGTCGCGTTCGCTTTTGGGTATTCATCCGTATCAAACATCACGGTTTCACGGCGTTGCTTTACTTCCACTGGCACAATTTCGTCTTGAAATTTGCCAGCTTCGATAGCGGCTACCGCTTTCTGTTGGCTAGACAGCGCGTATTCGTCTTGCTGCTGGCGAGTTAAGCCGATTTGTTTTGCTACGTTTTCTGCCGTCACACCCATGTGATATTGGTTGTAAACATCGGTTAAACCGTCCGCTATGAGCAGATCTTTTAGCTCCAGATTGCCCATTTTGTTGCCATCACGAATGCTGCTTGGTGCAGCAAACGGAATCTGAGACATGACCTCAACACCCGCTGCTACAACGATCTCAGCATCGCCACTACGGATATGGGACACGGCATCCATGACCGTTTTCATGCCACTACCGCAAACCATGTTTACGCCATATGCAGGAACAGATTCAGGAATCCCAGCAAACAGTGCCGCTTGGCGGCCAACCCCCATTCCTTGACCTGCACCAACAACGTTGCCGACAATCACTTCGTCAACCTTGTCGCCAGGCAACTTTGCCGCTTCCAACGCGCCTTTAATCGCTACTGCTGCCAGATCGCCAGCAGAAGTATTTTTCAGGCTGCCACCAAAAGCACCAATTGGAGTACGCTTCGCTGCTACGATAAATACTTTTTCCATCATCTTCTCTCCTTAGTGCATGTATAAGCCGCCGTTCACCGACAAAGTCTCTCCGGTGATGTAGGCGCCCGCATCGCTGACCAAGAAGCTCACTGATGCTGCAATTTCTTCTGGTGTCGCAAGACGTTTCATCGGAATTTGGTTCGTGATGGATTCCAGCACTTCTGGCTTCATTTGCTCAACCATTGGCGTACCCGTGTAACCCGGAGCGATAACATTAACTGTCACACCCGAGCGAGCACCTTCGTATGCTAAGGCTTTAGAGAAACCGATCATCCCAGCTTTCGCCGCCGAGTAGTTTGCTTGACCAAACTGCCCTTTAAGACCATTGACTGAAGAGATATTGATGACACGACCACCGCCTTTTTCGCACATTGCAGCAAAGAGGGGTTGCGTAACGTTGAATAAACTATTGAGGTTGGTATTGATGACATCATTCCAAGCTTGCGCAGTCATCTTTTTAAACACGCTATCACGTGTGATTCCTGCGTTGTTGACAACAACATCAATGGTTCCTTCCTCCCCAAGCAATTGCGCCAATTTCTCTGCACACTCTGTCGTGTTTGTTACATCCAACTCAAAAAGGCGAACCTGATCTTTGGTAAACCCTTTGCTGTTGAACCACTCCAGCGCACATTCGTAGTTACCTGTGAAATAAGTAGCGATTACACGGTAACCGTCATTGACTAATTGAGAGGAAATAGCAGAACCAATTCCGCCTTTTGATCCAGTGATCAAAGCGACTTTCTTCATTGAAGACTCCATTCTTAACGGCATTTAAAAAGCAAACTTAATACACTGATGAAATAGTTCACCAACTGACGTGTTTATTTATTCTTTTGACAACTAATCCCGTGCTGCCTTTATTTTAAGTTAACCTAGAAATATTACATTTCAAATAAAAAACTCACCCAATTGCATAAGATTGATTTAGATCTCATTACCCGTGAAATGTTATAAAATGGTTAATTTTACATAAGTCATTGTTTTAAATCACACTTCCACAAAAGCCACACCAACAGAAATAGAAACATAATTATTAAATATCATGCACTTACATACAGAATGGTAGACGTTACATTATGTCATGATTTAAGATCTGAATCTTAAGCCTATATGATTACAACAAAATTGAGATTAGAATAATAATTCAATTATCAGTAAAAATAATTATCAAACATATCATTTAATTACTGCATTTAATGATAATTTAGTTATCAATTTGATTATTTTAATACAGTGATGATTAATACCGATAAAATATAATAAATTAAATATATTTAATCTAAAAATGATATAAGAGCTTGTCTCATACTGGTGCAATACGCACTATTATGACGCATAGATTAAAATATAATTTCATTTTAAATTTATATATTCGAAGAACATCAACTAGCTACTAGTGAAAGTAATCATTCGCTTTGTAGTAGCATCCTTTTCCACTTTGCACTATCTTTGTGGCTTCTCTTTAATCACTAAATCATCAACAGATATGAATCTTGCATTGCTCAGTATGTTCATCCCTACTTTCTTTTTTGTCTCAATCACGCCTGGTATGTGCATGACTCTCGCCCTAACGTTAGGTATGAGTATCGGTTATCGTCGCACGTTATGGATGATGATAGGAGAACTTCTCGGTGTTGCGCTGGTGTCAGTCTCTGCGGTGTTAGGTATCGCTGCGATTATGCTCAATTATCCTTGGATGTTTATCGCGTTAAAGTTCATTGGTGGCGGTTATTTACTCTATCTTGGTGTTGAAATGTGGCGATCGCGAGGGAAACTTGCGATTAATGTCGACAACTTAGAAACACCAAAGAGTGACAATATCGCACTGATCATGCAAGGCTTCGTTACCGCAATCGCAAACCCAAAAGGCTGGGCATTTATGATTTCTCTTTTACCGCCTTTTATAGACCAAAACGCAGCGCTTGCACCGCAACTGATCATACTTGTCTCCATTATTTTACTGTTTGAGTTCATTTGCATGTCTCTGTACGCTACTGGTGGTAAAGGGTTGAAACACGTATTAGGTCAGTCTAAGAATGTACGTCTAATGAACCGTATCGCAGGCACTTTAATGATGGGAGTTGGTGTCTGGTTGCTACTAAGCTAAGGCAAACTGGAAACAATGAAAAATATTCTGAATAAAATCGCTAAAGTCATGGGTGAAGTATTGGACTTTCAAGCCCGAGTTTGGGTTGTGAACGTCTATAGCGGTGAGCATAAAGGCGAGTCTTATGTCGTTAATGAAGATGCTTTCTCTGTACCTCTTCAGTGGATGAAGAAGAAAGGCTACCAAGAGCCAATGTTGAATAAAGTCGAAGCAATGAAGCGCTCACAAGTCTTAGAGTTCGATTTGGGACGAGTAAAACATCGTCTGATGCGCGTGAAATAAGCACAAAAAAAGCGCCACTCAAAATGAGTGGCGCAAGCACTTTTACCTTAAAAGAACGATGCTATGGCGCAGCGTCGATCTCAACTGGAAGATAATGTTTCGGCTCCAGTTTCAACCACTCCGGCAGCACAGTACCAATCGAAATCGAAGACCATGTACCCGACAGAACGCCAATAAACATGGCGGTTGAGAAACCAGCCAAAGGCGCTCCTCCCATAATCCATAATGCACCAACAGTGATCAATGTCGTACCAGATGTCACCATAGTGCGTGAAAACGTCGCGATAACAGCTTGATCATTGATGTCTTCTGTTTTCCAACTCTGTTTCGCAATCAACAGCTCACGGATTCGGTCTGCAATGATGATCGAGTCATTCAATGAGTAACCTAAAATTGCTAACACCGCTGCAAAAACGGTTAAGTTGAACTCCATTTGAGTAATTGCAAAGAAACCAAGCACTAAGATCACATCATGGGCCAAAGCAAACAGTGAACCACTGGCCAAACGCCACTCAAAACGGAAACACAAGTAACCGAGAATACTCAACACACAAATCAACAATGCTAAGCCACCTTGTTCAAACAAGTCTTGGCCAACTTGAGCGCCAACTATACTGTTGCTGACAACATCAACTTGGTGAGAGATTGGCTTCAACACCTCTTCTACACTTGGCAACGTTTGTCCATCTTCCGGCGCAGAGTAACGAATCACCCAACGGCCATCTTCACCAGAGCGTGTCACTGACGCAGATTCACCAAGCTTTGGTTGCAGAACGTCAAGCAGATCATGGTTAGTTAGCTGCTTATCTACCTTTACTTCTGTCACCATACCGCCAGTGAAGTCCAAACCTAGGTTCAACCCTTTAAAGCCTAGAGCGACGATCGCGATCACCGTTAGAATGATGGAAACTAGCGTAGTAAAGTAGCGAATTTTACGAATATTTTGTTTTAGCATTTCGACCATGATTAAACCCTCACATCACGACGGGCATCGCGGCCCCAAATTAAATTGATCATTGCTCGAGAGGCAAATACGCCTGTAAACATACTGGTTAACAAACCTAATCCGAGTGTTAAGGCAAAGCCTTGGATTGGGCCATTACCGATGGCGTACAAAATCACGGCGGTGATCATGGTAGTAATGTTGGCATCAAGGATGGTCGAGAATGCGCTGTCAAAGCCAAGATCAATCGCTTGAGCGAAGCTGCGGCCTTCACGCATTTTGTCCTTAATACGTTCAAAGATAATAACGTTGGTGTCTACTGCCATACCGACGGTTAACACTAAACCGGCAATACCCGGAAGCGTTAGAACCGCACCTGGTAACAAGGCGATTAAGCCAAGCAAACAAAGCATGTTGGCACAAAGCGCCACGTTTGCTACCCAACCTAAGCGGCGGTACCAAAGTGCCATAAAGGTCAGTGTTAGTCCCATACCTAAAGCCAGTGCTGCAAAACCGTTTTCAATGTTTTCTGCCCCCAGAGAAGCACCGATAGTACGCTCTTCCACAATAGTAACCGGCGCTGTCAGTGACCCCGCGCGAAGTAATAGCGCTAACTGCTGCGCATCGTCCATGCTACCTGCCCCAGTAATACGGAACTGGCTACCAAGTTGAGATTGAATAGTCGCGACGCTGATAACGCGCTCACTACGCTCAGTTACACCGCGATCGTTTGTTTTGTACTCTCGGTAAACGGTCGCCATTGGCTTGCCGATGTGAGTTGCTGAGAAGTCACTCATTTTCTTACCACCAGCGTGGTCAAGAGAAATATTTACCTCTGACATGCCCATTTTGTCGACACCAGCACGAGCGTTCACGATGTGCTCGCCCGTTAGAACTGGTCGTTTTGCCAAAATCACAGTACGACCGTCATTATCTTGAAGAACAAGATCTTGGCTGCTGTGTGCTTGGCTCGCATCTTTCACTTCATAAAACGCCAAGCTTGCTGTTGCACCAATAACGTTTTTCGCTTGAGCAGGATCTTGTACACCAGGGAGCTCAATTCGAATGCTCTCTTTACCTTGGCGTTGCACTAGTGCTTCTGTGATACCAAGTTCTTCAATACGACCACGCATGATCTTCAGGTTTTGTTGAAGGGTCGACGATTGAAATTCTTGGATATTTTGTTCACTTGGTTCAAGCACAAAGCCACGAGATGAACTTTTTGAAATCCAGCCCGGGTAGTTTTGACGCAAGAACTTGTTTACTTCCGACAATGCTTGCTCGCTGTCACTGTTTACCGTAATTCGGTTGCCGCTTTCTGCTCGAACTTGCACACCACGAACACGTTGATCACGCAGATTCGCTTTGATTTCATCAATCAACGCATCACGTTGCTCTTCAAACGCTTTATTCACATCAACATTCAACAAGAACTGAACGCCACCACGAAGATCAAGACCGAGTTTAATTGGGCTAAAGCCCATCTCATTCAACCATTCTGGCGCAACCGATACGTATGAGAAAGTGATGCTGTCGTCTTTATTTAGCTCTTTGTTTAACAACGCACGAGCTTTACTTTGCGCATCTTCACCATCGAATACAATGGTTGTTTTGCCGTCTTTTTCGATGATTTTGTCGGCTGAAATATGGTTGGTTTTTAGCAGTTGATTCAGATGAACAACCGACATTTCACTGTTGTTTTGATCCGCAAACGTCAACTGGATAGAAGGCTGTTCGCCAAACCAAGTTGGTATAGCACTTAGGGTTAAAATAATGACCGTCGTGATTAATACGACATATTTCCAAGCTGAGTAGTGATTCATCAGCTTTCTGTTCTTTTGCTGCTTTGGTGTTTTTTTCATGTAAACATCATCCCTTCACAATGAAGTGAAGCTTTTAATAACAAGGCTTAACACACGACAGATGCTCCCAGAATAAATTCAGGGTATGAAATGCTCAGAACGCTCACGTCCTGTCGAATACAATCGTCGTGTTAAGAGTGCACAATGGTGCAAATAGATGGTGTTTAGGCAGAAAACTGACTATTGAGTGCGACGTACATGGCATTGGTCTCTTTCCAACCAGAAATGCGATGATCGCTTGTGAAATGATAAAATGTGGACTGGTTGTGACGCCAGTTAATGTCCATCAAGCTGTATGCGTAACCCGCATCAGCGTAAAACGGAGTAGTGAGATCGCCGACAAAATCTACGTGCTCGTCATCAAGCCCTTCCCGTAAGTAAGACGTCCAGCGCTGAGAGTTAAACAAAGCAACGGAATCGAGACTTGCATGGCCTTCAGATACTGGAGATTGAGAGCTTTCTTCTGAAACTTCAGAAAAATCGACGGAAGAGTTTGGCGATACACTTACGGCTACAAAAGGTTGTAGCTTAGAAAAGTGCGGTACGTGAGCCTTGTGATCGATTTGCGCAGCAGATACATGCACTGGTAGCAATACCATTGCAAATAGCAGCACAATCAACTTTCTAAGGTAAATCCAAGGCATAGGAACTCACTAAAAACACAAAGAGCCAAGTTAGGTCACTTGACTCGTTGATAGTATTCCTATTGATTATGGTTCACAACTAAAAAGTTATAAATCTCTGATTTCAGGTTTGCATCGTTATTGCTTTTATCAAAACGTCTTTAGAGAACGAGTGTAATTAGTGGTGAGCTATCTATAAAAAATCTCGCCCTTATCAACATCTAAGTAGATCTTGTTCTCTTGCTCCAAACCGCCACAATAGATGAAGTAAACGTTGCGCTTTTTGAACGTCACAGAACGAACCCAGCCTCCGAGCTCCTCAAAATCACTCGGATCACAGGTTTCATCGTCTAACAATTGCTGTGTTTTCTTACGGAAAATATCCAAGTGAACTTTTAAATCATCCGACTTCTGTAGGTATTCATCCAATATCTCTAAGCGCTCTTGCTCTTTAATAACTGGCTCTGCATCCGATAACCCTTCAGCATTCAACCATTCGGCTTTTTCTTCTCCACCCTCTTCATAGACAAGATAGCCGGAGATTCGGTACCACCCATCTACTTTTTCTAACACCGATACTTTTTCTCCCTTATAGAGCGTATCGACAACTAAAGCATTAGGGTTAGGCTTGTTGTAAACATTGACACGACGCTCAATAACGTAGTACTCGGTAACTTCCGGGGGAACGGCTTCTAAATCCAGAATCGGTTTAGATGTTTCTTTTTGCAGTGACGATTGCTCGACTTGTGTAGCCTTTGGTGCTTCAGGTTCATCTTTCTGCATAAAGAAGAAATAGTATCCAGCCCCCGCTCCGCCGAGCAACAGCATGACAATCAATGCGACGAGAATTTTCTTCATGCCCTTTTCCTTTTCATTCTTTATTCTTTATTCTTATCCCACCAGCAGCACGCATGTCGTAGAAATTTGGGTATATACTCAAAAGAGCAGGTCAACTAACGCGAGCAATAATGATCAACAGACTCAATTGGATACTACTATTTCTTCTGTTCCCGATAACGGGGCACGCCAATATTCAATGTAACCCATCGTCGTGGAATGACAATCTTACCCAATTCAATCGTTTAGAGTCCAATTACAATCAGCATGTTGAGGTATTCAATACACTTTTGACCGAACATAAACAGCGTCAGTTATTGTCCGAAACCTTTTCACTGCATGAGCTCGTGCTACTTTGGCGTGCCAAGTCGAACCAAAATGTGTTCAAAGCGCAATTAAAAGCATCGATTCAATACAAAGAAGAGCTCACAACTAAAGCGAATCAGCTGCTTAAATTGAGCACACAATCCCAATGGTCAGCAAATGGGTGGGAGATACTGGCCCAGAAGTGCCGCGAGTCAAACAAAACAGCCAATCAAATAACTGCGGAATGGTATAACACCAACGCTTTGGAACTTGCTGAAGATTACAAGCGCCTCTCTTCACAATATCAAACTCTGTCACAAGTCTATGATAAAGAAGCCCGAGCGCTTCAATACGCTCAAGATGTTTCGAAGTAAAAACAGAGCCAGTTTTGAATAGACGATGTTGGTTTTTCACTCCAATATTGGACGTTATTCGTGCTTTTTATCTTTCCTTAGTCGTGAATGATATCAAATGTAAATAATGGGATTGTTCCCTTTGACAAACTTGACTAAACCATGACCAAGACAATCAATTTATAGAGACATACGTCACATTAATGCTTTACTTATGGACATTTTTTGGTTAGTTTAGCCATTAATAAAATTTAATAAAAAGTCACATTTGGCTGGAGATGATGCTACAAACATGGTTATCAATCGATTAAGTAACAGGGAGTGTCCTAATGCTACCAAAGCCAAGTTTTTGTCAGTAGTTAGGCACGTAAAAGAGTTCGGTTCAATCAGTGATTTGGATCTTTGTAAAATCTTCGGAGAAACAATATGGAGTGATGGGAGGGAATACCATTCAGCCGCTTTCTCATTCAAGGTTGATAGATACACAGGTAACTGTGAAATCTCACAATACAAAAACCAATAAGGCTTAAGAATTTATAAGGCGGAGTCAGGAAACGGACTTCGCTTTTTTGATCATGGCAATCGTAAAGTCGTGCTCGGAGTATCCCTCAATCAATCGTGTATTCGGACACAGCAACCGACAATAGCGAAAGACACCTTCTTTATTGTGCGACGCTAACATTTTCATGCTGGGTAGTTTGGATTCATCCAACAAGTTAAACACACAACCTTTCTCTGTCGCTCGGTACATTTTATCAATCATTTCAATGGTATGATTTGGGTTGGTGGATTGATAGTTCAATGATCCGGAAGCAAAAACAAAGTCGCAACGAGGCAATACCAACGTTGAAAAGTCGCCACATATAAACTTACTTTGCGTACGAAAATCTCGTTTTCTGGCTTCAGAGATAAACTGTTTTTGCTGATCAATGCCAATATAGCTTTGAGGAAGCCCCCCCGTAAGTTCGATAAACGCTAACAAGTCTCCGTAGCCGCACCCAATATCTAAAATACTTGAACCGTCTAACGTTAACCCTCGGCACAACGCCTCAAAACGGCTGATCTGACTATACTTATCTGCCCATCCCAGAGTTCGGGCTCTGTCTTTACCAAACTGTCTATATCGCTTTCGATGATAGTGGGCAATCTTAAGTCTATCGAAAAATTTCATCTTTCTTATGCATAAATCGGCAAACTGCCATTTCCTTTCACTTGTCTAATCGCCAGGTGGGTATGAATATCTTTCACATTTTCTAATCGCTGTAACTTTCTAGTAAATGTTTCATAACCAGCGAGATCTTTACTGACCACCTCTAACAGGTAATCATAGGCCCCTGATACGACATGGCATGAGATCACTTCATCCATCTCAACAACGGCATGTTCAAACTCATCAATCGAAGAAGCTTGGTGGTTATTTAAACTCACTTCAACAAATACAGTCATCGCGATGCCTACAGTGTCTCTGGACACAATAGCTCGATAACCACTAATTACACCTTCCTGCTCCAAACGCTTAATGCGCCTTGCACAAGGTGATGCCGATAGCCCTACTTGGTCAGCAAGTTCTGCCGTTGTCAGAGTGGCATCCTTCTGCATTAGGTTGATAAGTTGCCTGTCAATTTTATCCATTTATTCTTCCATGCCTTTAATCACCAACAATTAACACTTATACGCAATTTATCACCAATATCAAGCCTAATTACGTCAAACTTTGCCTCCCTTTGGCAAGAGTTTTATTCAACAATTAACACATCATTTACAAATGGACATGTCGATAATGATCTTGGGATACGCTGCTATATTAACGACCTTACTGCTTTGGTCTGGTTTCTTTATTTCTTTAAAAGGGGGCGCAATTTCTGCCTTGCAGCCAGCCGATATCGCGTTAGTTCGCTTTCTAATCCCAAGTATAATTTTATTACCATTTGTGATTAAGCATAAACAGTCGCTGCGCGTAGTGCCTAAACGCTACCTGGTTGGTGTTGTGGTTGGAAGCGGCCTTCCCTATCTTCTGGTCGTCGGAACGGCTATGCATTTCGCTCCCGTGGCGCACGGCAGTGCATTAGTACCTGGCACTTTGCCATTGTTTGTTTCTGCTATCGCGGTACTTTGTTATCAACAGTCGCTGAGTGCTCACCGCTTAATCGGGCTTTCTACGGTGTTGTTAGGGATTTTCGTATTCCTTCTTTCTAATAGCGGCGCAGAGTACAACTGGTCTCAGTTGCAAGGGCATATCCTGTTTCTAACTGGCAGCATCATGTGGGCTGCTTTCACCATCAGCGCTCGTGTCGCCAATCTTAATGCACACGTCTGTGCAGGATTCGTTGCAATCGCGTCTTTGGCTCTGCTCATCATCGCCGTTGGTTTCGGGTGGGTAGACAGTTATTTGGTGGTAACACCGTTCAGCCAGTGGCCATGGGAGGAGTTATTTGGCCACGCGATGCTACAAGGTGTTGGCGCAGGTTTAATCGCTTCTTTCACTTTCATTTATGCAATTAGGATCATCGGTGCCGAAGCCAGCGCAGCTTTTGGTTCATTAACTCCAGTCGTCGCGACACTTCTTGCCGTTCCAATTTTTGGTGAACAACCAGATTCTCTCACTTGGTTAGCGCTGATGTTGGTCACATGCGGCAGTATTGTGGCAAGCCAAATCTTTATGAAAGGTGGAATGAGCCAAACTTATCGCCCACCACTTCACAGATAGCGATGATTTTACAAAAACTTATGCCTTACTATCTTGAATAACAAAATGGCGTTTTGATAGCCTCAGCTTAACTAATAATTAAAACGCCAATGTGATGCCAGCCACTCATACTAAAGATGAACTGCATAGGTTTCTCAAACCGGGAATGAAACTTTCTACTAATTTCGAATTTGGGCCTAAGGATCAATATACGTATTCCACCACCTATCTGGGGATGAAAGAAAATGCTTATTTGATTCTTGATATACCAATGCGTTTGCTTGAAGAGCAAGTGATGAGAAAACTCCCCAACGCCGATGTCATCGTGCGTGGTGTATCAGATACGGAGTTAGGCCATGTCATTGCGTTTAAGTCCAGCGTGCTGACGACGACCGTTCGACCATCCCCCCTTTTGTTTATCCGCATTCCAGGAACATTTGCAACCAAACCAGTTCGGGAACATGAGCGTTACAAGTTGCAAATGGACTGTAACGTTATTCATGCAGGGAATGTCTACGACGGTAGCCTTATCGATTTCTCTCTAGCAGGTGTTGGTATATCAACCTTGATTGAGCCCGAATTCAACGTGGGTGAGAGTGTTACCATCGAATGCCCGTTAAGCCACTATATCGGAGAAGAAAATCGATGTGTCATTGCCAACATTAAGAAATTGGTGAAGGGATGGGTAGTTGGAATTAAGTTTGCCAGTCCCATTGCGATGACTCACGAACTAAAAACAGAGTTACTGGAGCAATCCTTTCTAACCAGTAACGTCTGAACTTACTGCTCGCTAAAGCGCGTCGCCTCAAAGCTGTTGAGTATTCTGTGAACCGTATAGGTCACAAGCAGCGTCGCAACAATAGCAAACAAAATACTGCTCACGCGATACAGCGCACTGAACATTAAGTCACCATCCGGAGTAAGATATTGGCCGAACAAAATGCCTAATGTGGTTAAACCGCCAAATCCGGCTCCCGAACCGCTAGACTCTTTCACGTGCATATAACTGAACATCATTGCACCAATCCAAAGCAATGGGACGATAAACAATAAGGTATCCGACCAATCGTATAATACAAGTTGTCCGACAATACCAAAGGTCACCCCCATCAAGGTCCCCATTGCTCTTTTTCGCGCATACCCTAAAGCACCGTTCCAATGCATAGGAAACAATAAAAGTAAGGTTGTCGCCTGAGCAGACATAGAGTCACTGAGGTCAAATAGCTGGAATACAAGGAAAGACATTGTAGCGATACTCGCCCCCATAAGGGCTTCATGACGCATTCGATGACTCTGTTTAGGCTGCGACGGTTTCGCTGGTGGCTGACGAGGTTCCGCATCGGGAATCAAAAATGTCACCACATAAGCAACGATCACTGAAATAACATTCGCTTGCAGGTTGCTAAATATTAGGTCATTTAAGTCAGTGGTTGGATAACTAGCAAAATGCAGCATGATGCTTAAGCTCAGTACGCTGTTCGCTCCAAATAAGAACAAGCTCCCTTTTGACATACAGGCGAATTTATATAGGAACAACCCGAATGCAATGATTGTCATCATGCCTGGGTGCCCACCAAACAATCCACCAAGCACCCCAACTTCTAATCCACACACAACCGCTGAAAAAATCAGTTGTCGTGCGGCATGTAGACTCATGACTGGCACCATTCCAAGTAACAGCATCGGGGTTACAGTAAAGAATACGCCATAGTTCCAACCAAATACTTTACATAAAGTGAAACCAATAGTCGCACCAGTTGCAATGCGCAAACACTGACGGAAGTCGTTTTCCGACATGGGGTGGTCCCATAACTTCATATCGCCTCCTCGTTAATAAATATAATGAAGAAGACTCAAGAATTGGATCTGGCATCTCGCTAACCAGCCAGATAATGCGTTTTCTGGCAACAACTGCACGGTTGCTCGTGCCCCTGCTGGAAATGCACGCTGCTGAGGCTCATCGATAGCTAAATGTAAACGTAAGCGCTGCGCGTCTCTCACCCAACGGTTTGAGTCAGTTGGTGTTGCTAAGCGACCATCCGCATCGAACTGACCCGAGCTGACCCCGGCATCCACACTCGTAATACGAGCTTCAAATACATCACCAGGCAAGCTATCAAAAGCCACTAACGCACGGCTGTTCTGATTAAAGTGTCGTAAACTCTTTTCACGAAAGTCGGCAATGATATCCACGTCATCGGAGACTAAAGCGACAAGAGGTGTACCAGCTGCCGCATAGGCCCCCGTCTCCAGCTGCAAGTTAGCGACAACGCCATCATGTTCCGCCGAGACTTGAGTGTAAGACAGATTAAGTTCCGCTTGTTTTAGCTGGTTTTGCGCCACGCGGATATTCACATTCGTCGCGCCTAAATCACCGCGGTTTACTTCCAACTCTTTTAAACGAGCACGTGCGGCCAGTAAGTTCGCTTTAGCTGCCGTTGCGCTGCTCTGTGCGTCATCGCGCTGTTGTTGCGAAGTACCATTACGGTGAAACAGGGTATTAAGACGTTTCGCTTCGCGAACTTTTTGTTCCGCCACGATTTTGCTCGCTTCAACGTCTGCTTTTGCCGCCGCAATAGAAGCATCAAGTTGTTCGTTGTTTTGAATCACACGCTCAAGGTTAAGTTGAGCCTTTTCTACGGCGAGCTGATAAGGCAGGGGATCAATCTGAAATAGTAGATCGCCTTGGCTTATTTCTTGGTTGTTGGCAACATAAAGATGTGTAATCTGCCCACTCACACGGGGGGCCACTTTAGTTACCACACGCGTTGCCATTGCCTGAGGCGTCAACGGCATGGCGAGATCTGCAACTAGAAAATAGGCAAAGACAAGGACAAACGCGACGCAAGAATATTTGATCCAACGTGCGAATTTTTGATCTGGAGTCATAGGCGTTTACTTCTCTTTTTATTCGGTTTTCTGACTTATTCGCTAAGTGAATCAAGTGCATTGTGAGCAATCTGATCAAGAATCAATGAAAGCTGCTGAAGTTCCTGGTCGTTGATGTCCGTTAGGAGCTTGCTTCGAACTTGAAGAATTCGAGCCTCCATTTGCTTTAGTAGGGTTTTCCCCTCTTCTGTGAGGCTAACAATACGTGCTCGCTTATCGTGTTCACAGCAATGGCGAACGATCAGAGATTGCTCTTCTAATAATTTTAATGTTCGCATCAACGACGCTAACTCGATCTCAAGCGCTTCAGCCAAATGCTTCTGACTGATGTTGTCACCCATTCGATAAAGCTTCCATAACGCAGTCCAACGCGGATACGTTAGGTTTAAAGGCTCTAACT
The DNA here is from genome assembly GCF_023650755.1 of Vibrio sp. SCSIO 43097. Lineage (NCBI taxonomy): Bacteria > Pseudomonadati > Pseudomonadota > Gammaproteobacteria > Vibrionales > Vibrionaceae > Vibrio > Vibrio sp. SCSIO 43097. Next base: position 895,505 of record NZ_CP071841.1, read on the forward strand.
CGCGATCTGCAACCATTTTCCACAAACGAGCAACACGAGATAATTTTTCAGCCAGAGAAAGGTCTCGCAAACTGTTGATGTCTTGAATCATAAGATCTACTCAATTACTTAGCGTGCTAAGCAATATAAAATAGTTAGCACGCTAAGTAAATATCTTTTTGTGATTGAAATCACGCTAGGTGTGTCAGTGAAGGGGGGAAATCTAAGTAATACAACACTATGTTTGAATTTGAAATGCAGCGATGTACACAACAAACGTCGAGACCAATAAAGTCTGATTTGTATAAGAGTAAAAGGGGCAGATACAAAAAAGCACAACCCACAGTCATGGTGTTGTGCTTTTCAGATAATGAATAATTGGGTTATCCCGTAGTGAGCCAATTATTCATGTTCGCTCAACTAAGAACCGCTGTTTAAAATCCACAAATGCTTCATGGAGCGCATTTTCTTTAATCGGCTTGAGAAGCACGTAATTCGCACCCGATTCCATAAAGGCGTCACTGGTTTCTTTCGCGGTGTCAGCAGTACACGCATAAATTGGCGTGCCTAGTTTTAGCTTTTGTCGGATCTCTTTGGTCGTTTCAATTCCACCAAGATGCGGAAGTTGGTTGTCCATCAGTATCAAATCGTAAGTATGATCTTTTAAGAATTCCATTGCTTCTAACCCATCTTTCGCCCAATCAACCTGCATTTTGTACTTGTTACAAAACGCTTTTAGAATGAATGCGTTAGTATGGTTATCCTCTACCAACAACACTTTGAGACTCTCTGCAAATAGTTCACCTGGCTTAACTCGCAAACTCGAATCAAGAGGGGTGAGTACTCGCTCACGATCTTTCACTGGCATTGTAATGACAAAAGTCGTTCCTAAGCCTTTCTGACTGCGGACTTGAACATCACCTTCCAGCATGTCGACAAGGCTCTTCACAATGGTCAGCCCTAAGCCACTGCCACCGTATTCTCGAGTCGTTGTTGCTTCTTCTTGAACAAAAGGTTCGAACATTTGGTCGAGTTTGTCAGACTCGATGCCGATACCTGTATCCGTAATTTCCACGACCAGTACACTATTGTCAGCGCCATAGAACTGCTCAAGTTCCGCATGCAAGCGCACGCTACCCGAGGGCGTAAACTTTACTGAGTTACTGACTAGGTTGAATAAAATTTGGTTCAGACGAACTTGGTCAGTAAAGATTTCAACATTGGGATCTATTTTGTTTTCAATGACAAGGTTGACACCTTTACTTTCACAAATAGGACGATAAATGTTTTCTAACGTTCGAATTGTATCAGTGAAAGAAAACGGGTGCTTTTGGATATTAAACTTACCCTGCTCAATCTTCGAAAAGTCCAAAATATCATTCAAAACAGCAAGTAAGTGCTCACCACTATGTCGAAGTACGTCAATTTGGTTATTCTGCTCTTCTGTTTCCACAGAGTCTTTTAGCAATTGAGCAACCCCTAAAATTCCATTGATTGGCGTTCGGATCTCATGGCTCATTTTAGCCAGAAAGTCGGCACGGGCTTGAGCAGATTTTTCTGCTTCTTTGCGCGCCAAGTTACTCTGTTTTTCCGCCTCAATAAGCGTGGTTATATCCTGACCTTGAACAATAATACCGCTAATATCTCCATCAACTCGAATCGGCGATAAGTTCCAGCGATATACTTTGTCTCCAATTGGCACATTAACGCCTGTCAACGTAGCTCCCTGAGCCGCCATGCGAAGGTGTGGCATCAACTTTTCTTTGAAACCTTTGAACACTGGGTGCATGGTTTCAACATCGTTTTCCATGACTAACTCTTTGCGTGCTGACGGATTGATTTGGACAAGTACACCCGATTCAGACCACACCATAATAGGTGATAACGCAAAGTTAAACAGGTCGCGGAAAGACCGCTTTTGTGCTTCAAGCTCTTCAAAAGTGTTTTCTAGTGTCGAACCAATATGATCGAATTCCTCAATATCTGACCCCTCAAAACGCTCAAATCCTTTTTCTTCACGAGCCGAGCGGGTATATGCCATCAGGGATCCTAACTCTTCAACTACTCGATTCTCGATCCATTCTTTAGTCATTAGCGCAATCATGACCATACCGATAACTGAGGCTAGCATTGCTAACAGGTGTTGGATTTGCAATGTCACCACGCTCTGATTGTCTTGCACAGTAAGCAAGCACAAGTCAGTCTCGGCGGCATTTACCTCAATAGGGGTTTTGATGATCAATAATTGGTCAAGCTTGTGCTGGGACTCTCGTCGTTTGAGTACGTCAAATATTTGATAAGCCTCATCTCCTACTAATGAGCTTGCCAATGGTGTGTTGTTAGCGACCAACACAACATTGTCGACGTTGCCTTCATTTTTTAACCTTTCCATCAACCCAAAGTTATTATCTAAAACAACAACATTGTAAGAGTACCCCATCACTTCACCGGTTTTAGGTTGTAAAACAGGTACACGACGAAGTAACAGATGACGAGTTCCCATCGGGGTCTGTGAGGGTAGATAATACCAGTTGTTGCTAAAGGTCACTTGACTGGCAAGTCGGCTAAGTATCAGGTTGTTGATGCCATAGAAATGCGCGTTGCCATCGTCCCAAATAATACCTTGATGATCGGTTAGGAAACGAAACTCCGGTGTATGGGAAGGATCACTCTGGTCAATACTCATGAAAAAGTAATTGAGTGCCTCTTCATCACGTTCTGTATAAAAATCCAATACAACATCACTTTTCGAATTGCTGTTGTGATGAATCTGAATCGCTGCAAAATGGCTATCAAAAATGTTCAGGATCAGGGCAGAGGTCTGCTGCTTGGTTCGGTCGACTTCCTGCCAAATAATCTGCTTCGAGAAGTAATAACTCTGAACAAAGATGCCTAGAATGATCGGAGCAAGTACGAGAATAATTATTTTGGTAATAAGCGTCGACAGTGAGCGACGCTTTCTTGTTTTTGATGTAGTTGTCATCAATTATCTGAGTATCTAAATGCACGTTTTCTTAATGCTTCAATTCTTTCTGGAGAGTCCGATTTGGTAACGACTTCAAAATCACCAGAGTAAACGGTGGGAACTGGCTTTCCTTCTAAATCCCACTTAATGGCCTCAGCCATTGCAATACCTGTATCATCGTTCATACGCATAACGGTAACGTCTAACTCCCCTTTAGAAAGCGCCTCTAACTCTGCTGAACCGCCGCCCCAACCATTGATCATGACATCATCACGACCTAACTCTTTAAGAGCGTCAACAGCACCTAATGCTACATCGGTAGAACACGCGTAAATGAAGTCAACGTCCGGATACTTCTCCAAACTGGCTTTTGCAGCTTCATACCCAGATTGCTTTGTTGCTTTGGTGTAGTAAGCAGATTGTAGTTCAAATTGATTATCGCGGTTCACTTGGTTGATAAAAGTGTTGCCTCTGATGTCACTAATGTAGCCCTCTGAGAAGTAGAGAACACTATAGTGGCTATGTTTAGGGAAACGCTTGCCAAACTCAACGGCCAATTCACGACTTCCTTCTGCGTGGTCGAAACCAACATAAAGAAACGGCTGATGATGTTCCCAATCCCTAACAGGTGTGGTGATATTTTGTAAAATTAACTTGGTTTTCTTTGAATCTAAGACATGCTCAACAAACTTACGATGTCTTGTGGTATCTAGAGTAAAGATCAAGTAATCGGAGTTGCTTTTCAGCGCCTCCATTAAAGACAAACTTTGCTGCTTTATATCTGCATTAGGACGAGTAAACACTTGATTTAGCTGATAGTCGATATCAAGCTTATCTAGGCGTTTTTCAAACGCGTCGATGTTTCGAATCCAATAATCAGAGATCTGCTGCCCTGGATAAACAACAGAAATTTTCAGTGGACGCTTCTTGTCTTTTGCTACGGGTACAGGGGTTTCTCTTACCACTTCAGCCAACGCACTAGTTAGCTGCTTCTGTTGTGGAAACTGGTCTAAAAACTCTTGATATGCCCAATACCCATTAAGAACTTGGGTGGCCTGCACATTCGGCGCAAAAGCGGCCATTGAAATCAGGGAGAATACTAACGCTTTTTTCATCTACTGCTCTTTTAGCTTTTTTATGAGCCTAATTCAGCTCTATTCATTACCTAGCCGAGTCATCCTATACTCTTGTAATCTACCTTCCTCTTAGTGCCTGTTTCAATAGTAAATTGGTTCTTGGTCTGAGTGGATGCAAATAAAGTACATTGAGTCGCTTCCTTTGTCTCGATGACGTAGAGACATTTCGCGCTTTTCATACTCGGGACCTTTAAACAGAACGCCAGCCCATTATGCGTCAGTTTATTCCTACATGGTACTCCAAAAACAAAAAGAAACCGCCAATGTGACATAGGCGGTTTCCGTGTATCTTTGCGTAGCAAGGGCTTATCAGAGTGCCACTATCTCTAACATCATTTGTTGATGTTCGTCGACGACAATATTTGCTTTTGACATAACGAGCAGCTCTTTTTTCGCTTTAGTTAGTTGCTTAATATAGTACTCTGCTCGCATGGCAAGCGTCTTTGAGTCAAAATCCGATGACCATTCCAATACCAAAGGGCCTTTTCCCTTCAAAGCTTTCGCTCCTTTTCCGGTTTGGTGCTGATTGAATCTTCGTTCAACATCATTGGTAACACCACAATACAACGCGTTGCGGTTATTTCGTATCAGGTAGACACTCCAACGCTGCGTTGTATTTTCCATCATGAAAGCAGTGACTCAACCTTAGCTTTTAATTCATCCAGCTCTTCTTTCAGCTGAGCGACTTCGAGCTCTAGCTGACTTACTCGATCGGAGCTCGAGCTTGCAGCAGACACAGGCGCTGCAAGTTCGGACGCATCAACATCACCACAGAACAAATGCATATAACGCGACTCCCGCTTACCAGCCTCACGTGGTAATTTGACCACTAATGGTCCTTTCTCTTCGCTTGCTAAATGCTCAAGGACCGTTTCCACTTCTTTTACATCATGAAATGTCGCGAGACGATTAGTACGAGTACGAATTTCCCCAGGTGTTTGAGCACCGCGCAAAAGCATACAGCATACAATGCCTTTCTCCTGCTCTGTCAGCTTTAAATCACCAAATTCCGTATTACAGAAACGGTGTTGATACTTGCTGACGCGGCTGTTGAACGCACTTTCGTCACTGACGAGCCTGCGCTCAATAAGAGCATCAACGGCATCGAGTACGTCTGACTCAGAGAGTGACATCACGGGATCACGGTTGCTTTTTTGATTACACGCGTTGGTTAATGCGTTCAGGCTGAGGGGGTAAAGATCTGGGGTAGTGACTTCTTTTTCGATCAAGCAACCAATAACTCGTGCTTCAATTGCCGTTAGCTCAACTTTCATAATGCATTTCCTTATTATTTTTGCATTTGACTTTGTACCTAAATCGCTTCGAAATCATACGCCATAAATTCACACAGCAGTGCAAGAAGCGTTAGCGGTTCAGGTGTTGGTGTCAGGCTAAAGCATAGCGTAAGACCTGACACCCCTTACGAATAGGGTCAGGTATCAATGCTCCGAGAGAATCGGCACTCTCGTCAAATTGCCATCTTGGTCGACCATCATTATTTTTGAACGATTAAGCTCAACTTCGATGATTTCGAGTTGCTCGCGTGCGTTGATATACGCCGTTTTTAACTTTTCAGCCACAGAGCGAGTGACTTGCTCATTATCTTGACTATTTACTTGCTCCGCAGTGTTACCAGAGTCCATATCAAGTTCATCATTTTGCATTCAATGGTGTTGATAATATAGTGAAGGCCACGTTATGACAATGAATCGATGGATTCTACAATGTTGGCCAAAACTCGAAGAAAGCAGCACGATTATATGGACACAACGCAATTGGTTGAGAAATGTTCAACTCTGCATTGCTATTGATCTAAAGACTGTTATGCCACTGGATGTTGTGCTTTAATCGAGGAAGATATTCATAAAATTAGGAAAGAGAACTATGAGTAGCGTATTTGAAATCGTTAACCAAGCTCGTCGTAAAAACAAACTAAAACGTGAGCTTCTTGATAACGAGAAGAAAGTTCGTGATAACCGTAAACGTGTTGATCTTCTAGAAAACCTTCTAGACTACATCAAACCAGAAATGACTCACGATGAAATCGTCGCAATCATCAAAAATATGAAAGCAGACTATGAAGATCGTGTTGATGACCACATCATTAAAAGCGCTGAGATCTCTAAAGCACGTCGTGACATCAGCCGTCGCATTCGTGAGCTGACTGAAGAAGACAAGCAAACTAGCGGCAAAAAATAAACGCGTAAGCTAGATTTTCGAACCCCGAGCAAGAATATCTTCCTCGGGGTTTATTTTTGTCTCTAAACTAACCGCCGTGTACAATCAATCTAACTCTTATTCCTAACGCATTCAGCTTTCTATGTCTTCAACTACGACAAGTACACAACCAACGCTTGCAAAACAATTATTTACGATGACCTGGCCAATGCTATTTGGCGTTCTGTCTTTAATGAGCTTTCAGCTTGTGGATAGTGCGTTTATCGGTCAGCTCGGCGTTTTACCGTTAGCCGCTCAAGGTTTCACTCTGCCTTTGCAAATGGTCATTATCGGTATTCAAGTCGGTCTAGGGATCGCAACGACAGCGGTCATTTCTAAAGCTCTTGGGGCGAATGAAAGTCGGTATGCCAAACAACTTGGCGGATTGGTATTGATGATCGGCTCAATTGGTGTCGCTATTTTTGGCGGGCTAATTTGGCTTTTGCGCTACCCCATTTTAGCTCTATTAAGCGCTCCAGAATCTGTTATGCCGATAATCGACAGTTACTGGCCTTGGTGGTTATTAAGCTCATGGACTGGTGCGGTTTTGTATTTTTATTACAGTATCTGCCGAGCTAATGGCAATACAATGTTACCTGGCACAATGATGATGATAACCAGCGGCGTGAACCTTGTACTCGATCCGCTATTTATTTTCACGTTTGACTTGGGTATTAACGGAGCGGCAATAGCAACCATCGTCGCTTTTGGGTTTGGTATTTTAGTCGTCGCTCCTCGCGTGAAGAAGAATCACTGGGCAACGACACAATGGCAAGATCTTAACGTAGCCAAAAGTGTTGCATCTATCGGTAACATTATGGGCCCCGCGATGATTAGCCAACTGCTGCCACCGTTGTCTTCCATGCTAGCAACAAAATTATTGGCAAGCTTTGGAACCGCAGCAGTCGCCGCTTGGGCGCTTGGTTCACGCTATGAGTTCTTTGCTATCGTTTCGGTCTTGGCGCTGACAATGTCTATGCCTCCAATGGTTGGACGCTTACTTGGGGCAAAGAACTATGAAGATATCCAAAGGCTCGTCAGTATTGCCGTAAAATTCATTCTAGGTTTCCAACTTTTGATTGCTGCCATTACATTTGCCGTCGCAAACCCACTCGCATTATTGATGACAAGTGATGTGCAAGTGGAGCAAGTCTTGGAAATGCATTTACTGATAGTGCCGATCAGTTTGGGTTCATTAGGGGTTTGTATGCTAATGGTTTCTCTTTGTAATGCATTAGGCAAATCTTACACCGCGCTCACTATTTCAGCGCTGCGCTTGTTTGTCTTTTTCCTACCGTGCTTGTGGGTTGGCGCTCAAATGGATGGAATCCGAGGTTTACTCTTAGGCGCTTGTATCGGCAACCTGTTAGCTGGTGTTTCCGCATACCTAACCTATCGCCAAACCATAAGCAAACTCGCAGGCGCTCAAGCCAACGCACAACAATGAATAATCAGAACTAAGCCCCTGAAGTGGGGCTTTATCGTTTTGACGCCTTGTCTAAGTTGAAATGTTAGCTAGGCGAGTTTTAATTCACTAAAGAGCTCAAATAACTGGTTCGATTTATACGGCTTAGGTAAATAAGCATCCATGCCTGCCGCAAAACAGTTGTGGATGTCTTCTTCCAAAACACTCGCAGTGAGTGCGATAATCATCGTTTTTTCGCGTCCTGCTTTCTTTTCCCAACGACGAATTTCTTTCGTCGCGGTCAGTCCATCCATCACGGGCATCATGCAGTCCATTAAAATTGCATCGAATTCTTCTCCCTTTGTGATGGCTTCTAACGCTTCTTGACCGTTGCTTGTTATCAAATAGTCATAACCTGCTTTATCCAGAAAAAAACTCGCTATTTTCTGGTTCATCAAATTATCCTCCGCAATTAAGATCCTCCGATGAGAGCGCGACGCTCGATATTCAGAGCTGACAACATTATTGGTGACATTGTCACTTGATATAGTCTTTTCAACCTTAGCTAAATCATCAATGACATGCTTAAATCGATTGCCAAGGAAAGGTAATGTGAGTACGGCATGTACTTTTTCTGCATTTTCGTAGGGAGTGGATAAATGATGCTGGCAAATAATCACACGGCGAAGATCGTAATTAAATGATAGATTATCCAAGATTTCATCGGTATTAGCGTCGTTACTGTGGCACAGAAATATGACATCAAAGTCATCATTTATCGCTTGCACTTCATTCACATTATTAACACCAAAGAGATTGATTTTCGCTAAGCGACACTCTTTTAATACTTGGTCGGCGTAGTCGTAATTTGAGCAGATCAAAAGCCCTTTATTAATCACCTCCGAACGCCAGCCAAACACCGGAATTGCTTCAACCTCAATCGAGAATTCAAAGCATGTGCCCACTCCTTTTGTAGATGTTGCTACGAGCTTGCCCCCCATCATCGACACAAGCTGACAACAAATTGCCAAACCCAACCCTGTACCGCCAAATTGCCTCGACACTCCTTCATCTTCCTGAGTAAAGGGTTCAAAAATCGTGGTTAACTTATCTTGATCAATGCCTATTCCGGTATCTTCTACTTTAAACGTCAGCACTCCACGTTCTTTCTCAAGTAACTCTTCATAACTAACATCAACGCATACATGCCCACTTTCGGTAAACTTAACCGCATTCGATACCAGATTCGTAACTACCTGTTTGACACGATGATCATCGACCATCACGCGAATGGGGATATTTTAAGCTAAATTAATACCTAACTTTAGCTGTTTAGATGTTGCTTTGGATTGGAATAAAATCATCGACTGATACACGACTTCTCGGATATCCGCTTCTATTAGTGACAGCTCCAATCGTCCAGACTCGATTTTAGAGAGATCCAATATATCGTTAAGTAAAGTAAGCAGTGTTTGAGATGAGGAGTCAATGTCATCAACAACTTCTTGTTGATGCGAAGACAACTCACTTTGAGAGAGTATTTCTGTCATGCCCATGATCCCGTTAAGGGGCGTGCGTATTTCATGTGACATGTTGGCAAGAAACACAGATTTTGCACGATTAGCCGATACTGCTGACTCTTTTGCATGCAGTATTTCTTCAGTTTGTCTCTGCATTTCTTCAACCACTCGATTCACTTGCTGAGCAAAAATGGTCAGTTCATCACTTCCATCAACTTTGACTTTTGTTTGCTTCTCTTCGGAGTTGATCAACGCGTTTAAAGTATGAATGATCGCATCGAGTTTGCTGTTAACTCGGAACCAAGTACTAAATCCGAGCCAACAAAGCAGGATAACCACTAAGGCGACGCCAAAACTGATCATCGCTATATTGGCCTTTTGTTCATGAACCTGCGTGAGAAGCGACTGCTCAGTTTGTTTGGTGAACCCATCAATGAGCACTTGTAAGCGCTGCACACGAAAATCGAGTTCTTTTAAATACGCGGCGTAGTCACTTTGTGACATGTCTCCTGACATTAATTGTCCGCGAGACGCCAAGTTTCTCTGATATCTCGGCGAAGTAAACAAGCCAAGCAATTTATCCACTTGCTCGTATGACCCACCTAAGTTTAAAAACGCATCCAAATTTTGCTGCTGTCTGTCAATCGCCTGATAAAACATACTTTGACTTAGCCGACTCTTAGGGTCTTGGACTAAACGGTTCGTCAGCCAAGCTTCTTTCTGTGTCCAAAAAGAGAGCTGAGCAAGGTAGGCAATAAAATTTTGCATGCGAATGCCATCGTCACTGCCATACCATTGATGATTTTGCAACAAAGAGCGCGACATATTTTGGAGCTGTTGAAATGCCCAATCACCCAGGTCGTCCATCTCACTCAATCTACCTGACAATACCCCCAGCATGGCTTCTTTCAGTTCATCAGCATACTCAGCAGTATTAGGGTTACTCACAAACTTTTGATGCAAAGAAGAAATAACTTCACCTTGTTCTTCAATATTAATGGCTGCAGAGACTTGAAGATCAGGCTGTCGGCGTACTTTCTCTATGGAGTAAATAAAGTGGGAGGCCTTGGATATCAATTGGAAACCTTGAATATTGCTAACCGTTTGATTGAGACGGCTCACGCGCAACGCATTATCAGAAAACTGCTGAACTGCAAACACCACTATTACCACAGCGGGTAATAGTGCGAGGAGTGCTAAGCGTGTTTTTATTGATAATCTCAACATCCATCAGCCTAATGGTTGATTTCATCCGTTTATTTAATATTAGACTAGTTTCTTGCATTGAAAGGCATATACGACATTGTTACTTTCAAACAACATTCACCTACCTAGATTATGGTTATTGTGAGTGTTTTATCATCGGCTAATGAAGTGGCAATTGTGATTCAAGTCATATTTTTTGATCTTAAAGTTGGATGCAAACAATAAAGTTTCACTCACAACTAAGAGTCGCATCACTTTTCAGGAAATCATCTATTGTATGTTTACCTATTGAGTTGCCTTATCGAGTTAAATCACACAAAAATGCAAAATATCCATTTTTGTCAACAAAAATAATTTGAAAGCAAACGTTATCATCGCAAAAAAAGTAAGTTACTTTCTAAATGTCAATACGTGAAAACCACTGCTTTAGTCACATTAATCCACCACTAACGTCCCCTTAAGTAGTGTTTTACACTGGATTTAATTTTCCTAGCAGAATAAGGACTCCGACCTTAGAATCCGCACACATAACTATTACAACCCGATTACATAACCCACCACACTCTTGCACGCTGCCGAAGAGGCAACAGCAGAGAGTATGGTTAGCCCCCAAAACGTGAAAGGTCTAATACAACAATGAGTCCAGAGAAATATCTCCAAGACTGGCAAACTAGCCAAACGATTGCTGAATCTATTTCCCCTCTAATTGGTAAGCTATATCGTCAAAAAGGAATCGAAGTGGTTCTGTTTGGTAAAACGCTTATTAATGCTACTACTATAGACATTCTCAAAACTCATCGCGTTGCAAGACGTTATACCGGTAACCCACTTTCGCTTGAGCACACGATGCCTATTATTCAAGCGCTTTGTGAAATGAGCATTTCTTCATGCCGTGTCGATGTTGGCCAATTGGCAACTATGTACTGGAATGAACATGACGATACAAGCTCTCTAAACGATTTCCTTATCACTGCACTTGATGGCGCTCGCGACGCAGATTCTTCATTGAAAGCGCGTGATGTGGTTCTTTACGGGTTCGGTCGCATTGGTCGACTACTTACTCGCCTTCTCATTGAGAAAAGTGGTCCAGGTTACCCACTAAGACTACGTGCGATTGTGGTTCGTGGCGGTAAAAAAGGCGATTTGGAGAAGCGTGCTAGCTTGTTGCGTCGTGACTCAGTTCACGGTCAGTTCAACGGTAGCATTGTTATCGATGAAGAGCGTAAAGCACTGATCGTTAACGGCAACTACATCCAAATCATCTACGCAAATAACCCAAGCGAAGTGGATTACTCAGCTTTCGGTATCAATAACGCGCTAGTTGTTGATAACACAGGTGTTTGGCGTGATTCTGAAGGCCTGAGCCAACACTTAGCGTGTAAAGGCGCAGAGAAAGTACTGCTAACAGCACCAGGTAAAGGTGACATCAAAAACGTTGTATTCGGTGTAAATGAGTCTGTAATTCAAGAAGATGACACCATCATCTCTGCGGCAAGCTGTACAACAAATGCAATCACGCCAGTCCTTAAGGCTCTGAACGATAAATATGGTGTTCTTTCTGGCCATATTGAAACCGTGCACTCATACACAAACGACCAAAATTTGATCGACAACTTCCACTCTGGTGACCGTCGCGGACGTAGTGCTTCACTAAACATGGTTCTGACTTCAACAGGTGCGGCAAAAGCAGTTGCTAAAGCATTGCCAGAGCTTGCAGGCAAGCTAACAGGCAACGCGATTCGCGTACCGACACCAAACGTATCTATGGCAGTCGCTAATCTAAACTTAGGTGAAGACGTAGACCGTGATTCACTGAACGATTACTTGCGTGAAATGGCGTTGAACTCTGAGCTTTCGGCACAGATTGACTACACCGATTCAACAGAAATTGTATCAACTGACTTAGTTGGTTCTCGTCATGCAGGCGTCGTAGATGGTCAAGCGACTATCGCACAAGACAAGCGTTGTGTACTTTACATCTGGTACGACAACGAATTCGGTTACAGCTGCCAAGTTGTGCACTGTATGGAACAAATGATGGGTGTTCGTTACCAAACATTCCCTCGATAGGTGAACTTTGCTCCACAACGTTAACCACATAGCGTAGCGGACAATATCTCATATTTGTTCTAAATAATAAGCGCCATGCGCATTACTAATATTTTTCCCCGTTTATACGCCTGATCACCCTCAGGCGTTTTTTCGTTTCATTCATTTGACACTCTCCGGACAAAGTGAACGTCAGCATTCATGTTTTGTTCATGTTCACAGCATTAATCTGAGCACATAAATTACAGAGAGGTCATGATTATGAATCGGATTATTGTAACTGCACTAGCACTGATTACCGGCTTTTTTACGTTAGTATTTAGCTTGATCATTGCGATTCCGTTGACCATCGCAGCATTAATTACCGGTAAACGTATTGAAAAGCGCGTCAAGAAAATGCAGAGAGAAATGCACGAAGAGTATGAGTTTAATACAGGTAAAGCAGATGCGATTGAAGGTGAATTTGAAGAGGTTCGCCGGTAAGTAAATAAGATTTAGATGAGTTTCTCTCCCCCGACCGCTCCTGAGAAACTTCTTGCTTTCACCCTGTCCTTAAAATGGCAGGGTGCTTTTTTGAAAAGCAGCCACACGGGCTGCTTTTAGTATTTCTGTCTTGCGAGCTTGTCTATACCGTTACGACCACTCTAAGAGCCAGCAGCATGAGTACTACCCCTGACAAACGATCAATCAACACTGCCTTAGAGCGAATTCTGTCAACGACTTTAGAGCTCGATAGCACTAGGGTAATAAAGGTGTACCAAAGCCCATCCACAACAAACGGCGTGGCAACAATGATCATCTGATTACTCAAATCATTACCGAGCGCGACAAACTGACTGAATAATGCGATAAAAAACAAAGCAATTTTGGGACTTAAAATCGAGATAAAAAAGCCTTCTCGCGCAGACTGGATTACCGTTGTTTCCTCACCTGACTCCAACTTCGCAGCCACACCACCTTTTGAACGCAAAGCATTAAACCCTAAATACGCAAGATATGCCGCACCCACAAGGCTAATCGTCTTGAACAGCATCGGGCTTTGCTGCAAAACAACAGCGAGCCCAATCAAGGTAATAAACGCATATATACCAATGCCAAACGCATGAGCCCAAGCCGTAGCTAATCCATTGATACGTCCACCAGCCAACGAGTGCTTAGCGACAATAGCTAAGCTGGGACCTGGTGACATAGCCCCTAATAAACACACGGTAAAAAGTGATAACCAAACTGTTAGTGTCATAAGAATCTCCCCTCTTTGAAGCTCACTCTATCAACGGAAGAGGTATAATTAGAAATCAAAGTTATTCATACTAATCATGACTTCAAGTCATAGCTAAACGGTGTACGTATTAGCGAATGGAATACTCAGAGATTTGCATTACTGAGCGAATCTCTTCTCGCACCCATTTATGCGCAGGATCCGTGTCGTATTTGGGGTGCCACATTAACCAATATTGATGAATAGGTGTTTCGAGTGGTAATGCTTTATGGGTTACGTCCCAATGTTTAGCGAGGTTAACGGCAATATGTTCAGGAGCCACCATCAGGTGCTCACTTGCAACTAAGCGATTGATCGCAGCAGAGAAGAATGGAACCTTAAAGGTAACGTGGCGGGTGTGCCCTAGCTCTTTCAATGCTAAATCAGTGTAGGAATCTTTGTCTCCGCCGCCAGTCACTTTAATGTGTGAATATGAAATCAAGTCTTCAATACTGATCTGGTCCTGCTTTGCTAACGGATGAGAAGATTTCATCAAACAAACTGATGAATCCTCACCAATTTTAACGCTCGACACACTCTGTGGTTTTTCTGGATACATAGAAGACGCGATATGGATGCCCGTCTCATGAAGTTTATCAAGAAAGTTGGGTTGCCACAGTCGGTACGCCATATCTAACTGTGGCGCTTGTTCACCCAAGTGAGAGGCAATATCGGGCAATACGTATTGCGCCACGTAGTCACTAGAAGCAATAACAAGCTCACCTTGCCACTGCCGCGGCTCAAAAGGTTGGTCATCGAGTAAATGGTCAAACTCAGCCAGTAATGCATCAAGCTTTGATTTTAACGCTATTGCTCGTGGCGTTGGTATCAGTTGATTACCTTGACGAATAAGCAGTGGGTCACCACACAGATCGCGCAATTGTGCAAGCTGTCGACTGACGGCAGACTGCGTAATGTGCAAACGTTCTGCGGTCCGGCTGACATGACACTCCTCTAAAAGTACATGCAAGGATCTAAGTAGATTCAAATTAATGTTGTTTAACATATTCGCTCAGAAGGGTTTTCAACATGGCATCCATTCATGGTCACTTCACAAACAGGTTCCCAGTCGTGTTAAAGAATTCAGCTAAGACGGTATGAGTCATCAGGTTTCGAAGCTCTGGATATCGTTGAATTTGATCTCTGATTTCATTCAAGCGAGCCATAGTAGGCACTTCGACAAAAACCATCATGTCCGTCTCACCGCTGATCGCATGACACCATTTTACGCCATCAATTTTGTATAATTCGTCCGCGTATGATTCGCAATAATACGTAGAGGTTGATTTATCGAACTTTAAGGCAAAATAGGCGCAAATCGAATCCCCACCCGAAGGCGCAATTTCAGCGTGATACCCTAGAATCACTTTGTCATGCTCTAGCTTGCGAATACGGGCCGTTACCGCAGAACGAGAAAGGTTTACTTTATCCGCAATTTCAGTCACCGACAGCCGAGCGTTGTGCCTGAGCAGATCCACAATCTTATGATCAAACTTGTCCATACCGTTACCAAGCTTTCCTTATTTTTCTCATTCTATACCGATTCTAACTGCATAAGAAACCAACATTTTGTTGGAATTATTTAAAACAACCGTCATATTGACGGTTTAGTAAATCATTTTGTTATTAACATTTTGGATATGCTATTTGGCGGGCATGAGATGAGTGCTGTTATCCATTTCAACAGAAAATAGATAACACATTGAAATCAAATTCCCACCTTATACACTCAACACATAAATAGCATCGCTTAAACACATAAAACGAAATAATCAGAAGCTACAAGCTTTTTCGTAATAAGCCTCATAACATTGGATGAATCAATTCGCATGGAAGAGCTCAAAAAAGACATTTCACTCACATCAGGTATCGCACAGTTATCCACCACATTAATGGGAACGGGGCTGTTTATGATCCCGGCTATCGCAGCAGGTATAGCTGGCTATTTTTCACTATGGGCTTGGATTTTATTGTTCATCGCGATTTGTCCTATTGCGCTGACTTTTGCTCAACTGGGTAAACGATACCCCAACGCGGGCGGAACAGCCTTTTTTGTACGCAAAGCCTTTAACGCCAAGCTGGAAAGTAGTGTCGCTTGGCTATTTGTTAGTGTCATTCCGGTAGGGGTTCCGGCCGCGATTGCACTCGCCGCAGGCTTTCTACAACAAATATTGCCAGAGCCTATTAGCAACAATCTGTTTGCACAAGTTCTCACGGTAGTACTTCTTGTGTTCGTCAACTTGATGGGCACAAAATCATCAGGTCATTTACAAACTCTTATTGCTTTGAGTGTCTTCGCACTTGTTGGCGCATTTTTATGGAAAGGCGACGTTAACAGCGCCGATCTTGTGATGCCCGCCATCACACAAGAGTCAATTTGGCCTATTACCGCAGCGTTAGGCGTGATGTTCTGGTGTTTTGTTGGCATAGAGGCTTTTGCCCATATGGGGGAAGAGTTCAAAAACCCTCAAAGAGATTTCCCTATTGCCATTGTGGTCGGTTGTTTTGTAGCAGGGGCTACCTATTGGGCATGCTCTGTCGTTATTTTAAAATTTGGCGCGTATGGTAACGCTCAATTTGATAACGCATCCATCCCCTGGCTTAGTGCCCAACTACTAGGCGATGGAGCCAAATGGATAATCAGCTTGATAGGTTTCTCCGCTTGTTTCGCGAGCGTTAACTTATACACACAGAGCCTAGCGCGAATGGTCTGGGCTCAAGCTCGGGAACATCGTCCTTCTAGTCCACTAGCCAAGATTTCGCGTCGTGGTGTCCCTTTCTCAGCCACCATATTAGTTGGCGGTATATTATTGATATCTTGTGTGATAGGAACCCTATCACAGCTCGATCTGGAGTTTTTCCTAAAACTCGCAAACAGTGTATTCGTTCTAGTTTACATGTTGGCGATGTTAGCCGCTTTTAAATTGCTTCGAGGATTTGGTAAAACACTTGCGGGACTGTCCCTACTGCTTTGTACCGGTGTTTTTATATGTTTAGGCTGGTCAATGTTTTATGCACTTGGCATTTTTACTCTACTTTTACTGCCTTGGAAACAGTGGCGACATAAGCGACAAACACGTGTAGTTGAATAGTCATCGCTTCCCATTTCGAAATATGTGAGCTAAACGTTGGATACCAGCGTCTATGTTCTCTAACGCGATATTGCCGTAACCAAGCACGGCACCATGCCAGTGACGTGCTTGAAAATCTGGGTGTTCATAATAGCTCAAAGGTCGCAAGATGATCCCTTCATGCTCTGCTAGTTTTATAAAACGCTGCTCATCCATACCGTCTTGCCATTTCAACGTAACATGAAGCCCCGCCGCTTGGCTAACGACGCAAACACGGTCGCCAAAATGCTGTTGAATGGATACATGCATCTGTTCATGCTTAGTTTTGTACAGTCGACGCATTTTTCGAATATGACGTAATAACCCACCTTCAGTAATAAAGTCTGCCAATGCTTCTTGTGTATGCGTCGGCGAATCACCACTTAACGCATCCTTAACCACTAAACATTGCTCTATTAAACGTTCAGGAACTACAAGGTAGCCAAGCCGCAATCCGTTAAACATCACTTTACTGAAGGAACCCACATACAACACACGATCATCTCGACCCATTTGAGCCGCTAGCCCCTGTAAGCTGGTATAGGGACGATGAGCAAACTGGAATTCGCTGTCATAATCGTCTTCGATGATCCAACGTGACTGTTCGACTGCCCAGTTGATGATCTTCCCTCTTTGCTCAGTATTGAGTGTGGTGCCCATCGGATATTGATTGCTTGGGGTGATATACAGGGCATCGGCATCGCTTGTGGTCACAGCTTCCACATCAAAGCCTAGTTTCTCTCGGACGAATAAAGGCTCAAATTGATACTGCTGGAATTGAATCAACTTCCGCATTTGCGCGTAACCTGGTTGCTCCATCAGAACCTTATCACCTTGTTTGAGCACTACCATCGTCGCAATCGACAACGCTTGCTGCGCCCCAGAGGTAATAATGATGCGCTCTGGAGAACAATTCACTGAACGGCTTGATGCGAGGTAGTCAGCTAAAGCACAGCGCAATGCCCAACTACCCTGAATATCTTGATTCCCCAACAAGCAAGTACGAGACATATGGCGAGTGAGTAACTTTTGCCATTGCGCCATCGGAAATGCGTCCAAATCCGGCACACCCGGTGCAAATGCGCGGTTGATATCAAAGTGAGCTTTCGGTGATGAGTCTCTCTGAACTGAACTAGGTTCAGGCAAGTACTGCTCTGGCAGTTCTACGGCAACATAAAAACCAGAACCTTTTTGGCTGTTCAAGTACCCTTCCGCCACTAACTGTTCGTAGGCAGAAATCACGGTATTCCTACTTAGATTAAGCTCTTGTGAAAGCTTCCGCGTAGAAGGCAGCTTCCCATTCTTCATCCACAGTCCTTGAACAATTTTCTTGCGAATAGCAAAAAACAACGCTTGCTGACGCGTTCCATCAGTGTCTTTTAAATGCAGGTCACCGATATCAATCAAAGACAAACTGGATCCATCCATTAGTTAAAAGTGGCTCTCTTTAAGCTACCAGTTAAACGCTACATTGCAATCAAAGAATGAGGATCAATCGCTCGTAATCGTGAGCAAACAAGGAGAGAAAATGCTATCCAACACCAATAGAACGGAAATTAAAAAAGGCGCACATAAAGCCGTCTCTGATGTTAGCAAACTGCACGCCATCATAGATGAAAGCCTAATCGCTCATATTGCGATAACCAACGAGTCAGGCCCTGTGGTCATCCCTATGCTGGCATGGCGTGTCGATGATTACGTGTATATCCATGGTGCCAACAACAGTCGACTGTTACGCTCACTCAAACAAGGAGTGCAAACGTGCTTAACCTTTACTTTGTTTGATGGTTGGGTATTGGCTCGAAGTGCGTTTCACCACAGTGCGCATTATCGCAGTGCTGTGGTCTTTGGCCAGTTTGAGGTGGTGGAAGATAACCAAGAGAAAGACAGGTTGCTGAATCACTTTATTGAACAGATCGCTCCGGGGAGAACAGAACAAGTCCGTTTGAGTAATGAAAAAGAACTCAAAGCCACCATGCTGCTGCGTATTCCACTCCTAGAAGCATCAGTGAAAATCAGCAATTTTGGCGTCAACGACGATGCGGAAGACATGGACATTCCTGTTTGGGCAGGTGTCCTACCCTACCGAACCGTCGTAGGTCCACTGCAAGCTTGTGACGATTTGTATGCAGGTATCGCTGAGCCAGACTACCGCAGAGCCTACTCTAATCGTTGGCAGGAATAAGCACCGTAAAACGTGCACCGCCTAAGTGACTCTCGCCGACAGAAAGCTCCCACCCCAGTTGCCGCGCTGCACTGGTAGCGATGGCAAGCCCTAAACCAAAGCCTGTCATGTCGGCGTTGCGGCTTTTGTCTAAGCGCGAAAATGGCATAAATACTTCTTCTCGCATCGCCTCAGGGATGCCCGGGCCATCGTCCTCAATATCGATGCTCCAGCAATCCGCTACCGTTCGAATCGCCACCTCAACGCAGGATTCACCGTAACGCTTGGCGTTTTGCAGTAAATTATCGAGGACGAGGTTACCCAAAGTAGGCTGAAAGTGAATCAATTGGTTCGCGAGTTTATTTTCTGCTCTCAACATGGCGGACTCTAAGCCTAGGTAATTCATGCGGCTTTTACACCAAAGTGGCAGTTCCATGATTTCAACAGAATCGATCCATGAGTGGTTTTTCACACTCAAGCGAGACAGCATGACAATGTCGGACGTTAAATCCGTCACGACATCAACGTATCGTTCAATATCGTCATGTAACTCTGCCTGCATTTCACCACTCGTGCGTCGAGCTAAATCCGTCGCTAGCTGAATACGACTCAGCGGAGTGCGCACTTCATGAGGAATAGCTTGAGTAAAGATGTGTGTTTGGCGCACTCGTCTCTCAATCTCTTCAGACATGCAGTTGAAGCCTTGGGCGAGCTCTTTCACGGGTTGCGAAAATTGCTTTAGCTCGACTCGCGTATTCAACTCACCAGAACCAAATTGTTGTTGCGCAGCCGTTAGTTGCCGAATTTGGCGGTCAAGACGTCGTACAGGTATGTAAACCATAATGCCTAAACTGCATACAACAACCAAAAGTAGAGTAAGTATAAATACAATCTCAGAATCTTCATTCCAATCAACGTGTGGGCTAAAGAAATCCGTTTTTTCTTTGAAAACTAAACTCTTCGAAGTGTTAGGCAAAGGGAATACCGCAGCATAGGTACTGCCATCAATAAGATAAACAGGTATCCCTTGCATACGGTACAGCAGATTACAATCTCGACAAGGCGGTGATCCGTCCCAGTTTTCAACCAATGTTAAATCAAAGATAAAGAAATCTTGCTTGCCGTTTTCGGTTAACTTCTTGTAGAGAGAATCCGGAGTGCCTCGTTGCTCAATGTATTGATCGACAAAATAAGCACCGTCACTCAAAAAAACACCGACTTCTGTTTTGCGCATGTACTCTTCCCCCATAAAGAGAAACAAAGCAACAGTCAGCGCAAGGCCAGTTACTAACCCCACATATAGACGAGTAAACAGGGAAAACATGCGTCATTTACCTGTCAGCATGTAGCCGTGGTGACGTATGGTTTTAATGGTAGCCGTATGGATATGAGCCTTAGAGAATTTCTTCCTTAGTGAGGATATACGCATATCAATCGAACGATCAGTAATACAGTATTCAATGCCTCGGGCAAGACGGCAACATGATTCACGAGATACTGGCTTATCGACATTCAGCATCAGGAGCTCTAAAATTTCAAACTCAGAACTCGTTAAACCAATATCTTTTTGCAAGTAAAATGCTTGGGAGCGACGAAGACAAAGACTAATGCCATATCGGCTCAGCTTTTCTTCTTCAACGATATCAACTTGACGACAATAGCGACGCAACGCTGCTTCAATACGGGCGAGAAGGATATTGCCTTTTATCGGTTTGGTAAGGTAATCATCAGCACCAAACTTAAATAAGCTCACCTCGCTCATTTCATCATCGGTCGCAGTCAAAACAATGATAATACCATGATAAAACTTACGCGCCTCTTGGCATATTTCTGCGCCATTTTTTCCTGGTAACATCAAATCTAACAGCACTAGGTCCGGCTTGAGCCCCTTAATCGTTTCTAATGCATTTTGACCGTTATCGATGACAGTTACCGTATATCCTTCGGCTTCGAGGTACATTTTGGTTAATCGAGCAATCTCTGAGTCGTCTTCTACCAGTAAGATTGTATTACCCACCATGAATCATTTACTCCACCAATATGATGGAGGGAGTATATCGCTCGTCCTATACTGCGCAACCTACTTAAATGATAATTTTAATAAAACGCAGGCTTACATACGCTTACAAACCATACATATACGATAATCCTAATCATTCTATACCCCTAAAACCATGCAATAACCTGAGGTTTTATTCATTATCAGAATATAGCTTCACATAGAAAATAAAATTCGGAATAAAAATCCACTATATTTTTAAATATATCGAATAATAGGTCTTACCAAAAAACAATATCAACATATATGACTTAGTTTGCTTATATAGACAGGACTTTATGTTGCTTCTAAGTTTCCTGCTCTAATAAAGTCTACGAGTAACATGAAATGAGATATTCCAAATTAACACCTTTAGCCATATTTTGCGCGATAAGTCTAACTGCTTGTGGCGGCAGTGAATCTAATCCGAAACCATCGAAAACAACACCTCCACCAATGCCAACATTGAGCACTGTCACAATCCCAACTGTCGTTTCTACAAAGTTTCCAGCCAAGTTAAAAGTGGCTGCTGATTCGGGCTTCACCCACTATGTGAAAATCTCCCTTTCCGAAGCAAACAACAACGATACATTTCACATTGTGGCTGTTGATGACGGTGCGAATAATGAAAAAATCTTTCGTGCAGCCAAAATCATCCAACACCTTCTCACAAACCAACCAGACTCTAAGTACGGTGCTGACAAGTCTCGTATCGCTAAGACATTAGCCGAGCGTGATGCCACACTAATGCTGACCGAAAACGACGAACAGAATGATGAGATGTTAACCAAAATCTTTATCAACGAACTGATTCGCCAAGACAAACTGAACGACGCAGTTACAAACTCGGGCTTAGCACACTCTTTTGATACGAGTTCTCTAGAAAAGTTTGTTGTAAGCATGATGGTACTTAACGAAGATGATATGGATACACTTGTCACATCTATCGCGTCAACATTAGTAACTAGTAAAGAAACACCAAACTGGCTAAGGAATAGCCAATCTTTAATGTATCGAGAACTGACAGTTGAAGGCGATTGCCATTACATGAGTAATTTTGCCGATTACTGCGCCAATCTTGGTAAAAAAGCCGAACGAGACGCCGCTTTTGAAGAAATTTTACACTTGGTCCAAGCGCAAGGTATTGCACCTAACACGGCGACTGCGGCACTGCAAAATGACATTCAAGCTCATGCGTTAAGCATCTATAACGATATTCAATCGGGCAAACCGACGGTGTGGCGCCCTACTCAGTATGACTGGGACGATTGGAAATCGGACGACTTCGATCCTGAAAGTGTGAAACAAACGGGCCCTTCATATTCTCACGAATATTTTGCTGCCGCTTTTGAAGCGTACATGGGCGTAGCAAAAGCAAACGGACATGGTTTAGATGGCTACCAAGCGTTAACGCGTGAAGAAATGCAAACCCAAGATCCTCAAGCCGTTGATTGGATCAGTGGCTTATTCCACGGATACTTGCAATATACCGCGAATATCGACTCTGCGGGCGTCAAGCTCTACACAGAAAAGACAAATCCAGGCACAGTACCTACCTTCCGTATGGCTCCCAACAAAGACGGTTTGATAGAAGCGTACACCTACAAATCTCAGTGGCTAACAAAAGTGAAGATCATTGGCGACGACGCGATGAATGTGATCGGTAATAATCAAAACAATACTTTTGAAGGCAACAGCAAAGACAACAGCATTTATGGTGAAGGCGGTATCAACACCTATATCGTGCCACACAAACTGGCGGAATGTACTGTTATCAAAGCAAAGAGTGTTTCTGTTGAGTGCCCAAATACAGGCACTGACGAGTTGTACGACATTCAGAACATCCAATTCACCAACCAAACCCTAGATGTAACCAAGCTATAAACAATGAAAAACATGAAGAAACTTATTCTATTCGCTCCCTTGCTCCTTGCTGGTTGTGGTGGCCTAGCCGTCATGGATCGTACTGATGCCGTAAAAGCACAACCAGAAATGCTGATCAAAACCGACGGTGATTTTTGGGGATTCGGTGCAGATGGCCATTTTGATTTTGCTGGTAAGTACAAAGGCAAGTATTCACGCAGTGCTTCTAACTCAAGTTGGTTTAACCGTATCTCTTTCAAAGAAGGTTCAATGGGCGCAGAAGTGACTCGGATCGACAGCGGGGAAACTTGGCTTTTGAACTGCACCGGAGGCGGTATGTCGGTTAACTACATGGGTGTCGATTTTGGTGGGAATGATCCTTACACCTGTGACATTACTCAAGATGGTAAAAAAGTCGGTGAGTTTGCGATGGAGCCAAAATCCGCTCTCATCGACATCAGCTTTGAGAAGAAAGAGACAGGCGTAGTGCGTATTGGTAGCACCCACTTTAATGTAGAAACTGTACATACTAGTCCTGACGCCATGATGGCGGTAGACATTCCATTGGGTTATAGCTTTAAGGAAGGCACACAAGAAATTGCCGCTGTGCAGACGAACGGTACCATTGCGGTACAGATGCTCCCTGAACTTAGCGAACAAAAAAAGGATGTAGTTGCCATCGGCGCTGTTGCAAGTGCACTAAGTTGGCGCCCTAAAAAATAGCCATTACATAAAACAACAACACACAAAAAAACAAAGCCCTCTACTTTTTTGAGGGCTTTTATTGCTTGTACTCATAGAAATAAGTGGAGCACTACTTCTCTAATCTTCCCATATACTGCTTGGGCGTTAATCCACGATGTTTCTTAAACATACGATTGCAGCTCGCCACATTGGTGTAACCAAGGCGCGTGGCAATGTCATCAATACTCACGCGCTTACTCAACAAACCAGCTGCAATATTACTCAATACATAGCCAGAAACCGTCGAAAAATTGAGCCCTAATTTATGCAAACGACGTTGAAACTGCTGTTCAGATAAATCAAGCAGAGAAGACACGCGCTCTAACGTTGGCAATCCATAATGGCTGCTGTAATTCACCACTTCATAAATCACTTTCAACTCATCTTCTGGGTCGGGCATATTAAGCAAATCATCCAAATCGGAAAAACTCATCGCTAGACGGTTGTCTTCTCGATGGCTCACTTGGCGAGAAGCTAGTCGGTCATCTCCCGGGATCCATATCTCTGTTTTTGGCTGACTCCATTCCACCTCGCAGCCGAAATATTCCCGGTATCGCTCAGTATTTTTTCTCGAGCCTGAAACCTTGACACGTAAAGGCTGGTAATCTTTACCAAGAAATTCGCGTAACACCTTAATCATAAATACCGCACAGCGGATACTATCGTGCACCTTTACTGGCGTTTCTATAAACGGGTTGTGGTAAGTCCATTTGATGATTTTACCCGACTGTTCGCCAGCAAAAAACGCCCCTGATTGTAGGTTGCTCACACCATAATTCACTCGCCGAATGGTACTGGCCAAATCATTGCCGGAGAATAACCAGCGTCCCACTGGCCCTAGCTTTTGCAGTTCAATACCTCGGCTGAGACTCAACACCACATCCGGGTCACCACTGGCTTGTTCAACACAACGATACCATTCCGCAACGGCTTTTAGCGGGATCAGTGTCATTGGGTTACGAAACACCGATGCTGGGATCCCTAACTCATCCGAGTCCAAATTGTATTTAGATAACGCGAGGTTATGCATGTTTAGAATGCCCATCGCGCGAATAAACCGAACCGTTTTCATAACCAATTACATCAAATTTAATCCTATAGTGATTGAATCTGTCACAAAGAAAGCCGCAAATCAAATTCAGATCACAATACACCAACAGTTTGATAGAGGAGTGTTTAATGAGTTTACTGAGTGTCCCATTTGTCGGTACAGGCGCAGATACGGCGTTACATGTTGTCGCTGCTGTCGTTTTAATCGCGAGTGTCGCGGGCGCGTGTTACGGCTTTTGGAAAATCCATGAATTACCTATCAATAAAGCACACAGCAAAGACCATCATCAGATAGGGCTCATCACTGCGCTTACCTGGATAGGGTTTGTCTGGCACTGGGTTTGGGTGCTAGCCGTGATCTTTGCATTCGTTGATATGGAAAAAGCCATCATCAATCTGCGTGATACATGGAAAAGTAAACCGCAAACAGAAACACAGCCAAAAGAGGAAGCATAATGTTAGAAGGTTTAGCGGTATGGGCACTCTTCATTTATCTGTTGCGTTTGGTTGGCATGCCTTGGAACAAAGCAACCAAATCGTTCGCTTATCTTGGCGGCTTGGGTTGGCTAATGTTCGTCTGGGTAGGTTTGATTAACTTCACCCCGATGGATTTATCCGGCGGTTCTGTCGTGCAGTCACCACACATCCAATTGCGTCCAGATTCAACCAATGTAAAAGGTAAAGTTGACCACATTTACATTGAGCCGAATCAGCAAGTTAAAGAAGGTCAGCTCATTTATGAACTTGACCCAACGCAATACAAAATCGCATTAAATCAAGCGAACGTATCCGCTGATTCTGCTCGCGTTGCATTAGCTACGGCAAAAGGCGACATCGAGATTGAAGAAGCTAACCACGAGGCGCTAGTGCAAGATCTAGAAACATCCAAGAGCCAGTTGGAAGCGGCGAAAGTTGACTACAAATTGCAGAAAAAAATGCTAGATCGTTATGTTGAGCAAAACCGAGTGGTGCACAACACCATCACGGAAAGCGATATCGACAAACAATCGAGTGCGGTTGATATGGCACGTCACAACGTGTTAACTCTTGAGTCTCAAATCAAGAAGAAACAAGTCGATATTTCCCGTGCAAAACTGGCGATTCATAAAGCGGAACTTGCAGTTGAAACTAAACAAGCCGAACTGCGCCAAGCTGAAGAGCAAATTGCAAAAGCGCAATGGGATTTGAATAGCACAAAAGTTCATGCCCCAACAGATGGCTTTGTCACCAACTTTATCCTGCGTGAAGGTCAGCGTGTATC
The DNA here is from genome assembly GCF_023650755.1 of Vibrio sp. SCSIO 43097. Taxonomy (NCBI): domain Bacteria; kingdom Pseudomonadati; phylum Pseudomonadota; class Gammaproteobacteria; order Vibrionales; family Vibrionaceae; genus Vibrio; species Vibrio sp. SCSIO 43097. Next base: position 921,470 of record NZ_CP071841.1, read on the forward strand.
GATGATGCCGCGTATCAACATGTACACCAACGAGAAGTACGTGCTGATGCGAGTCAACCACCAGGCGATTCGTAACATCAAACCGGGTCAGCCAGCGGAATTCTCTTCGTCCGTTTACCCAGGTAAGATCTTCTCAGCGACCGTCGAAGGCATTGTTGAAGCAACAGGTGAGTCACAAGGTAATCTACTGGGTTTCGATGATTCCGTACGTGTCACCACTGGAAAGAACTTACAGAACAAACACCACTTTGTTCGTCTTAAGATTGATGAGCCAGAAGGCTACGATATCCCAGTTGGCTCTGTTGGCCTGGCATGGGTCAGCGGTGAAAAACCGATAGGCTTCATGGCCTTCTTAGATGTGATTCGCGGGATCATCATCCGAATGAAGTCTCAACTGTACTTCTTCTACTCTATCTAAACTCGCAAACCGCCAGTTACGCTGGCGGTTTTCTTTTCATTTGTATCCAAACATATCCTTTTCCCGTATAACAATTAGTTAGTAAATAGCGGAGAAGATTCATGTCGGCAAAGGAAAGAAGCCTACCTACCCATCGCATCTCAAGATTCAGCAAGTTCGCTTCACTTGCTACCCGTGTCGCAGGCAATGTGATTACAGAAGGCACGAAGCAGATAGCCAAAGGCAACAAACCAAAAGCGAAAGACCTCTTGCTGACGCCACAGAACATCGCGCGTTTAACTGACCAACTTGCTCACCTACGTGGCGCTGCAATGAAGCTTGGTCAAATGCTGTCAATGGATGCTGGTGATGTTTTAGAACCTGAACTTGCCGATATTCTTTCCCGTCTTCGTTCCAACGCAGACCCAATGCCTGCAAAACAACTCAACGCAGTAATGGAAAGTTCGCTAGGAACGAATTGGAAAGCTGAGTTTCTGTCATTTAACTTCAAACCAATCGCCAGTGCATCAATAGGACAAGTGCACCAAGCTTACAGCGATGCGGGCGATAACCTAGCCGTCAAAGTGCAATATCCGGGCATACGGAAAAGTATCGATAGCGACGTCGATAATGTCGGTACACTGCTCAAGGTCGTTGGGTTGATTCCCGAGTCTGTCGACTACAAAGGATTGCTCGAAGAAGCGAAAAAGCAGCTACATGACGAGGCCGATTACGCACGAGAGGCACAATTTGCCATTCGTTATCATGACGCTTTGAAGGAGCACCCTCATTTTGTCGTACCGAAGATTCATACTGAAAGTTGCTCAGACTCCGTTCTCGCGATGGAATTCATTGATGGTAGCCCGATTGAGCAAATCGAACATTATGATCAGAGTACACGGGATTTTGTCATGCACAGCCTACTCGAATTACTGTTTCGAGAGCTGTTCGAATTTAAGATGGTACAAACCGACCCAAACTTCGCCAACTACTTATATATCGAAAACACTCGTCAAATCGGCTTGCTAGATTTCGGGGCGACCCGCGAATACAGCGAACGGTTCAGTACCGGCTATCGCCAAGCTTTTGCGTCTGTCGTGAATAATGACGAACAAGGCTTAAATGATGCGCTTGAACAAATAGGCTTCTTCAGCCAAACCATCCTTCCAGACCAGCGCCAAGCGATTCTCGATCTAGTGAAAATGGCATGTGAACCGATGTTAGTTGATGAGCCTTATGACTTTAAAGCCAGTGGCTTAGCACAAAAGCTTCGCGAAGCTGGCACTATTTTAAGCATGGAACAAGAATACTGGCATACTCCACCAGCAGATGCCCTATTTTTGCACAGAAAAATAGGCGGAATGTACTTGCTGGCAGCCCGTATTGGCGCAAAAGTGAACATTCGCCAATTGGTACAGCCATATCTCACCATCAACAGCAAATAGCCTATTGTTTTTCTGTTACTTTCAAGTACCTTGAGCAAGGTTAAGATGCATAGTTGTGCATCTCAATAACATGCCATACTTCCATAAAACGAATTAACTATCGGGGTACTCGGTGAGCAAGTTTCAAGATCTCTCCACTCTAATCCAGCAAATTGGCCAAGCCGAAGAAGCGGATCAAGTCGCAACGCTCAATGAATCTATTGAAGCGGGCCTCGAGCCCGGCGCGGTTGCCCTGATTCTAGAAGCATTTCCAATCGACGATCGTGTTCGCTTATGGCGAGCTTTACCACTAGAGCTACATATCGACGTGTTAACGGAAATGCGTGCGGACGTACGTTTCTCTATCATCAATGCGTTATCTGAAGTCGAGCTAAAGCTCACTCTCGCTAAACTCGACAACTTGTCGCTCATCGAATGGGCCGATTCGTTGCCAGAGTCGATCATCAACGAAGCGCTCTCGTTGATAGAAAAAGATGAGTTGGAACTTTACGATCAAGCAAACGAGTATGCTGATGAAGAACTCGGCCACTGGGCTGAACGTAAGATCATCACCCTGCCCTTCAACATTACGATTGGGACAGCTAAGCAGTTAATGGAGCGCTATAGCTACGACACGCCTCAACAGGTGTATCTGATTAATCGTAATAAACAGTATCGTGGAACGGTCAACTACTTCGATATCTTACGTGGTGACCCCGATACTCGCTTAAAAACACTCGTTATTGAGGCTGTGACGGTTCTAGACAGTAAAATGATGCTTCCTGAAGCGGTAGAGGCATTAGAACACAGCACACTGCCCGCTCTCCCTGTAACTGATGCAGACCAAACACTGATCGGTGAAGTCGATTGGCAGTTTGCATTGAGTACACAGCGTGAAATCTACGAAGCACGTTTGATGGCCGGTACAGGTATGGATGAAGGCGATGACTTGTTTGCGCCAGTATTAAAAAGCTCGCAAAAGCGCGGTGTTTGGTTAGGCATCAATTTGCTTACTGCGATTTTGGCGTCTGTCACTATCGGACTATTTGAAGATGTAATTGCGCAGGTGGTGGCTTTGGCGGTGCTCATGCCAATTGTTGCATCCATGGGGGGCATTGCTGGCAGCCAAACGCTCACTCTAATGATTCGTGCGATGGCGCTTAATCAGATCACCCCAGGTAACCGTTTCAAGCTATTGAAAAATGAGTTGGGTATTGGCTCTCTGAACGGCATTGCTTGGGCGTTCATCATCGGCGGGCTCGCCGGATTGTGGTTTCAATCTCCGGTTCTAGGTGGGACCATCGCGCTGGCCATTATCGTCAATATTATTACCGCAGCTTTATTTGGTGTGCTGATTCCCATCATTCTGGATAAGTTTAAATTGGACCCCGCTTTGGCTGGCTCGGTGATTCTAACAACAGTGACAGATGTAGTTGGTTTTTTCGCCTTTTTAGGAACGGCGAGTTTAGTCATGCTTTAAAAGGTTCATTGTTTATTAATCAATCATTAGCATAATAGAGTCAAATTGCATAACGCAGTTGCAAATTGCAAACACACTCAAACTTTAAGCAACGCATGTCACAGAAACTACGTATTTTAGGGCATATTAAAGTTGGCACAGTAACTGCATTATATAAATCGACCCTTCTTAAGCCGAGGGTCACCTAGCCAACTGACGTTGTTAGTGAACTTGATTTTGTTCACATGTATATAAGCCAATCGCACTCTTTGCGGTTGGCTATTTTTTTATGTGGCTATTGCCCTCTTATCCTCTGACCGAGCTCGGTTGTACTTTTCTTACCCACAACAGATTGTTTACTGTTTATAAAATTCAAATATTCGCCCACTAAACCATTAGAAATGCCAGCTTCAACAAAAATAAATCACCTACATAAAATAAAACCAAGAAAATATACCCAAGAAAAGAACAAATAACGTCCAAATCAAAAACCTCATCATGAAAACGTTTTCTTTTCATAGAAATCGACTGAACAATTCAGAGTTATAGATAAATTCAATCCATAAAAACAAATAGCAATTCAAAACATTAACTTCACATAGAAAATCTGTCTATAAATCATAGAAAACACGTAAAACCAAACTTTTAACTTTTATAATTTAGAAATCAAACTATTGTTATTAAAAGAAAAAATACACAACAAAAACCAAGCAAACGTTTAAATTGCAATTTCATCATTGACTATTAAATTTACATCACGATAATACGCGCCGTTTGCCTGAAATCAGGTGCTATAATTTAATGTTTCAATGTGCGGAGGCAATAATGGCTGGAGACAATAATTACAGTCTTGGACCAGTTCCCAACACGGCTAGAAAAGGCGTGGCATCACTTACAATGGTGATGTTAGGACTCACTTTTTTCTCCGCAAGTATGTGGACTGGGGGTTCTCTCGGTACTGGGCTCTCCTTTAATGATTTTTTCCTCGCTGTTCTCATCGGTAACCTAATCCTCGGTATTTACACTTCTTTCCTCGGTTACATCGGCGCTTCTACTGGTCTCTCTACCCACCTTCTTGCTCGTTTCTCTTTTGGTTCTAAAGGCTCTTGGCTTCCTTCTGCTCTTCTTGGCGGAACTCAAGTTGGGTGGTTTGGAGTTGGTGTCGCGATGTTTGCGATTCCGGTGCATAAAGCAACGGGCATCGATACCAATACTTTGATCCTTGTCTCCGGTTTGCTCATGACCGCGACCGTTTACTTTGGAATCTCAGCACTGATGGTGCTGTCAGCAATCGCCGTTCCTGCCATTGCGCTACTTGGCGGTTACTCTGTCATCGAGGCAGTAAATAGCGTTGGTGGTATTGGCGAACTACAACAAGTTCAACCAACCGAGCCACTCGATTTTTCAATAGCTCTCGCGATGGTTGTCGGCTCTTTTGTCAGTGCTGGTACATTAACGGCGGATTTCGTACGCTTTGGTAAAAAGCCGCGCAGCGCCGTGATGATCACCATAGTGGCATTTTTCATCGGTAACTCGTTAATGTTTATCTTTGGCGCGGCAGGTGCGTCGGTGACGGGTCAATCAGACATTTCTGAAGTGATGATCGCGCAAGGTCTTCTTATTCCAGCTATCATCGTTCTTGGCTTGAACATCTGGACGACCAACGACAACGCGCTCTACGCATCGGGTCTTGGATTTTCCAACATCACAGGCTTACCAAGTAAATACATCTCAATGGCGAACGGTCTTGTTGGCACACTTTGCGCTCTCTGGCTCTACAATAACTTTGTTGGCTGGCTGACCTTCTTATCGTTGGCAATTCCACCGATTGGCGGCGTGATCATCGCTGACTTCTTCACGAACCGTAAACGCTACGCAAACTTTGAAGCCGCCCAATTCCAAAACGTTAACTGGGCTGGCATTATAGCTGTCGTGATTGGCGTTGGTGCGGGACACTTCCTGCCTGGCGTAGTGCCGATTAACGCTGTACTTGGCGGCGCAATTAGCTTCCTGATTCTTAATCCTATTCTTAACAAAAAAGCACTGGCTACACAGCCAGCGTAAGGAACCATCATGACAACACTACTGATCAAAAACGTAACGCTAAAAGGACAAGAAGGTCTGCAGCAAATTTTGATTGAAGATGGTCAATTCAAGCGCATTGAAAGCAACGATGTGGAGCTTAGTCATAACGGTGACATCATCGATGCTGAAGGCGGTATGGCGGTTGCGCCTTTCTGCGAGCCACACATTCACTTAGATACAACTCAAACCGCAGGCGAGCCAAGCTGGAACATCTCTGGCACATTGTTTGAGGGTATTGAACGTTGGGCTGAGCGCAAAGAAATGCTGTCGATTGAAGACGTGAAAGCGCGCGCAAAACAAACCTTAAAATGGCAGATAGCAAACGGCGTACAACACGTTCGTACCCACGTCGATGTTTCAGACCCTACCCTAATTGCCCTAAAAGCGATGGTAGAAGTGCGTGAAGAGATGAAAGAATGGGTAGATATCCAAATCGTCGCCTTCCCGCAGGAAGGAATTCTCTCTTACCCAAATGGCAAAGAGCTGCTAGAAGAAGCCGTCAAATTAGGTGCGGACGTGATTGGCGCGATTCCACACTTTGAATTCACACGCGAATATGGCATTGAATCGCTGCACTACGTGTTCGAATTAGCGCAAAAATACGACCGTCTGATCGACGTGCATTGTGATGAAATCGATGACGAACAATCTCGCTTCGTTGAAACACTGGCAGCATTAGCGCACAAGTTTGATATGGGGAATAAAGTCACGGCCAGTCACACCACAGCGATGGGTTCCTACAACGGTGCATACGCATCTCGCCTGTTCCGTTTATTACGCATGTCCGGTATCAACTTCGTGGCAAATCCATTGGTGAACATTCACTTACAAGGACGTTTTGATGATTACCCAAAACGTCGCGGCGTAACACGAGTGAAAGAGATGCTGAATGCCAACATCAACGTCTGCTTTGGACACGATGATGTATTTGACCCTTGGTACCCACTAGGCACTGCAAACATGCTGCAAGTACTGCATATGGGTCTGCACGTGTGTCAGGTGATGGGTTACGACCAAATCAACAACTCACTGGATCTGATCAGCACCAATTCAGCACGTACACTGAACATTCAAGATAAGCACGGCATTGAAGAAGGCAAACCAGGTAGTTTACTGATTCTTCCCGCAGAAAATGGTTTTGACGCAGTACGTCGCCAAGTGCCGGTTCGCTACTCTGTTCGTCACGGTAAAGTGATTGCAGAAACACAGCCTGCAACAACTCATATTCATCTTGAACAAGCAGAGCAAGTAACGTTCAAACGCTAAAAAGATCGGCGAAACTAAAAAGGCCTGACGACATCGTCAGGCCTTTTTTCTACTGGTAAACATCACTGCTCGCTCTGTCTATTCTTGTCTCATAAACCGCTGAACACATTGAAAGACCATATAAAACGGCTCAGTACCAAACGTTGCACAAGGTTCTGGTGGCTGAATCTCAATTACACCATCGCACTTGGAAATTATTCTAAGCGTTGGGCATACTTCTGACTTCATTTTAGTTGTAGATATGAACCATGACGTCATTAAGCCAGATAGAACCGCAATTTTTGGAATTTATGCAGCAAGAGATGCAAGTGGATGCAGCTCATGATCTTAAACACGTAAAACGCGTGGTCAAAACAGCGAAACAGCTCTGCAAAGAAGAAAGTGCAGACATCGCGATTGTATTACCGGCTGCCTATTTGCATGATTGCTTTACTTATCCGAAAGATCACCCAAATCGCAAAGAGAGCTCAATCATCGCAGCCAAAAAAGCGGTCGCATTTTTAGAGAGTATCGATTATCCGCAGCAATATCATGATGCCATTGCTCATGCGATAGAGGCACACAGCTTTAGCGCAAACATCAGGCCAAATACGTTGGAAGCTAAAATCGTCCAAGATGCCGACCGTCTGGACGCTTTAGGCGCAATTGGCGTGACGCGATGCATTCAAGTCAGCACTCAATTTAACGCGCAACTTTACAACGACAGCGATATATTTGCCGAAGAACGTGAACTTAACGATAAACAATTCACTCTGGATCACTTTCAAACCAAGTTATTCAAAATCGCTGAAACCATGAACACAGAGTCAGCAAGACGCGAAGCGCAAAAACGCAAAACCTTTATGCAAACGTACCTAGAGCAGTTACACGACGAGGTAACAGCGTAAATGTCAGAAAGCTATACGTTAATTAAAGAGCTTAAACGCCAACTAAAGTTAGCTGGGCTGCATTATGCCGATGTTGCACAACACCTTGATTTAAGTGAAGGAAGCGTCAAACGTTTACTCGCTGAAGGTCAACACATTAGTCTTGAACGCTTAGAACGCATTTGCCAATTGATTGGTTTAGAAATGGCGGAACTGTTTAAGCTTGCGGCTGCGCACAATAAAGGTCTAGAGTCGCTAACGTTAGAGCAAGAAAAGCAGTTGGTTAACGATAAAGCCCTGCTACTCGTGGCAATCTGTGTTGTAAATGGCTATCAGTTTGAACAAATCGTTCAGCAATACACCTTCAATGAGTTGGAACTGGTGCAAAAGCTTGCTCATTTGGATCGTCTGAACATCATCAACTTGCAGCCAAATAACAAAATTCGTTTGCGTATATCTCCGACATTTAAGTGGCAGATGGGCGGCCCTATTCAACGGTTCTTCCAACAGCAAGTTCAAGACGCCTTTTTCCAAACCTACTTTTCTGGTGAAGATGAAAAGTTCTCCATGGCAACAGGATTGATGAGTGTACCAACCAACAAGAAGCTACAACAGAAACTGCAAAAGGTCATCGATGAGTTTTATCAGGCTTGCCAAAGTGATAGCTCTCTCGATATGGACGAAAAACACGGCACCTCTCTGATTATTGCGATGCGTCGCTGGACGTTCCCTTTATTTGAACCATGGGAAAGAAAACTCACCAATAAGTCTCGCAATTAGTAACTCAATAAACAAATGGAAATAAAAGTAACGAATTTCGTTACTTTTGGTGGCATACAACGTCACTTGAAAGAGAAAGCTGGTTTAATCGTTCATTGAGCATAAAGTGCTCCCATCTCATTCGACTTTGTTTAATCGGGGCCCGTATGTTTTTCTCAAAACGCTTTTTTCCTTACTTTGTGACGCAATGCCTTGGCGCACTCAATGACAACATCTACAAAAACGTTCTGTTATTGATGGTGACATACAGCCAAATTGATAACCTACCAATATCCGTCAATCTATTCGTTAATTTGGCGGCAGGCTTATTCATCCTACCTTTCTTTCTATTCTCAGCGCATGCTGGTGCCGTCGCTGACAGCATGGACAAAGCCAAATTAATCCGACGTCTAAAGCTCATCGAGCTGGCTATCATGTCTTGCGCAGCAACCGCTATTGCCACCCAAAGTGCCATGCTGATGCTGGTTCTGCTGTTTATGACAGGCACTCAATCGGCCTATTTTGGTCCCGTGAAATACGCCTTGCTACCACAAGCGCTCAAACCAAATGAGCTTGTTAAAGGAAATGCTTGGGTTGAAATGGGCACGTTTCTTTCGATTCTTATAGGTACGCTTAGCGCAGGCCTGCTGCTAGCCATTCCTAATGGTACCTTGATTGCTTCTTGTACCGTGATTGCCTTGTCTTTGCTTGGGTTCATGAGCAGCGTGAATATTCCAACGATGCCTAGCCAATCGAATGACAAAGCGAAATTTGAACCGATTTCTGGTTTAAAGAACACGTTAAAAGTGGCAAAAAAACAGAGAGGCATCTGGATGTCTATTCTTGCCATCAGTTGGTTCTGGTTCATGGGTGCGACTTACCTAACTCAATTCCCTAACTTCGCACGCGAACATTTGTTCGCAGATAGCACTGTCGTTTCTTTGCTGTTGGCATTGTTTTCCATTGGTATCGCTACAGGCTCTTGGTTGTGTGAAAAACTTTCTTTCAACCACGTTGAGCTTGGTATTTTGCCATTCGGTATCCTTGGACTGACAGTGTTTGGCGTCGACTTGCTATGGGCAGTCCCAAGTTATCTATCACTTCCGGTGCACTTTTATGATGTGCAAAACTTCGTTGCTGAATCAAAACATCTACGCGTCATGATTGACCTGTTCCTTGTTGGTGTAAGCGGCGGTGTCTTTATTGTTCCTCTTTATGCGTTCATCCAATCGCGTTCAAACAAAGGGGAGTGTGCACGTGCCATTGCTGCTAACAACATCATGAATGCGTTGTTTATGGTGGTGTCTGCTTTGGTTTCGATCGTTGTACTCAGCGTACTAGAGCTTTCTATTGTGGAACTGTTTGCCATGATGGCAATAGGTAACTTTTTCGTGGCGATCTATGTCTATCGCCAAGTACCGGAATTTACACAACGCTTTATCAGTTATTTACTCAGCCATTGTATGTATCGTGTGTCCGTAAAGGGGCGCCAACATATTCTTGAACAAGGTGCTGCGTTAATCGTGGCTAACCATGTTAGCTATGTCGATGCATTGATTTTGATGGGAACCTCTACTCGCCCGGTTCGTTTTGTGATGGACAAGTCCATCAGCGAGCTACCTGTTCTTAAATATGTATTCCGTCATGCCGGTGTTATCCCGATCTGTTCTCCACGTAAGTGTGCCGACACTTACCGACGAGCATTTGAACAGATTGAACAAGCACTTAACGACGGTGAGGTTGTCTGTATCTTCCCTGAGGGTCGTTTAACGTCTAACGGTCAATTGGGTGAGTTTCGCCCTGGTGTAGAAAAAATCCTTGAACGTAACCCTGTTCCTGTCATCCCTATGGCGTTAAAAGGGCTTTGGGGTTCTTTTTTCAGCCACAAAGGCGGACATGCTCTCACAAAACGACCGACTCGTTTTTGGTCAAAAGTGGATGTTGTTATCGGTGAAGTGTTAAGTCCTGCGTCTTTAAATCGTCATCAATTGCAACAACAAGTACAGGATTTACTGGGCTGAGTCGCTTGCTACAGCAGTCAAACTTTGCAGCAAAACGTAAATATGCACCACAAAGCACAAGTAGTTTCTTGTCAATTAGAGTAGGATATCTACGACGTCATAAATCTAGGAGGTATTATGAAAATCATCATCTTACATGGTCTTTATATGCATGGGCTGGTCATGCAGCCTCTTAGCCAAAAGCTGAGAAAACTCGGATACGAAACGCAAGTACTCAGCTATAACACTGTTGCTATCGATGAGTCTTCACTGTTTGATTCTATTGATCATTCGCTTAATCCACTGACCACAAACGTGCTCGTGGGACACAGCTTGGGAGGCTTGATGATTAAGCGCTATCTCGCCAACAGAAAACCGAGCACTAACTTAATCTCTCATGTTGTCGCTATCGGTTCGCCTCTGAAAGGCGCGTCCATTGTAGGTCGAATTCAAGATCTCGGATTGGGTGCAATTTTAGGCAATTCGCCACACCACGGATTAAACAAACATGATGACGCTTGGGATTTCCCTCAAAAACTCGGCAGTATCGCAGGAACGATGCCGATTGGCGCTCGCCCATTGTTGATCCGTAATGACAACACCATGTCGGACGGTACCGTTACCGTAGAAGAGACAAGACTGGACGGTATGCAAGATCATATCGAAGTGAAGCAAACGCATACGAGCCTGATTTACAACACCTTCGTGCCGCAGCAGATTGATCACTTTATTCGCACAGATTATTTCCGTCGATAGCACACTTTTCCATCATACAGATGGAATCGACTTTCCAAGCTATTCAGTTCGCAGTACTATCCTAGCTCCACTTCTTCACAACTTGGATGAAGTGGTACATTTTTAATTGTTCTCAGGGCGGGGCGAAATTCCCCACCGGCGGTATACTTTTTCAAGTGAGCCCGCGAGCGCTCGATTCGTCGAGGTCAGCAGATCTGGTGAGATGCCAGAGCCGACGGTTATAGTCCGGATGAAAGAGAATAAGAATACACCAGCATAGCGAGTCAGATCGCTAAGAATGCTGGTGCACTTCTTTTTGATCGTATTTTACGGCGATCTCTCATACCGCCCTGATTCTGGTGAAATTTAGGAGTTAACCATGAATCAGTCATCACTACTTGCCGAATTCGGCGACCCAATTACTCGCGTTGAAAACGCACTTATCGCTTTAAAAGAAGGCCGTGGCGTACTGCTTCTTGATGATGAAGATCGCGAAAACGAAGGCGATATCATTTATTCAGTCGAGCACCTCACTAACGAGCAAATGGCATTGATGATCCGCGAATGTAGCGGCATCGTTTGTTTGTGCTTAACAGATGCTCAAGCAGACAAACTGGAACTGCCTCCTATGGTGGTAAACAACAACAGCGCAAACCAAACCGCATTTACGGTTTCTATTGAAGCGAAAGTTGGTGTAACAACGGGTGTTTCAGCAGCAGACCGCGTAACGACCATTAAAACGGCGGCAAACCCGCACGCAAAACCGGAAGATCTTGCTCGCCCGGGTCACGTATTCCCTCTGCGCGCACGTCCAGGTGGTGTAATGACTCGCCGTGGTCACACAGAAGGTACGATTGATCTGATGCAAATGGCAGGGCTTCAACCCGCTGGCGTACTGTGTGAAGTGACCAATCCAGATGGCACGATGGCAAAGGCACCAGAGATCGTAGCATTCGGTCGCCTCCACAACATGCCGGTACTGACGATTGAAGACATGGTAATGTACCTGAACCAGTTCGAGTTGAAACTGGCATAGTCAGATCTCAGCTCTTGAAAAAAGCCGCGCATTTGTGCGGCTTTTTTGATCGATCCTCTTTGCACTTGAGTAGTTATACTTATTGAAAACAAGGGGAACAACACCATGAAAGGATTACTGAAACTCGCCGCTCTCGTTAGCTTTCTCTCCATGAATTCGCTTGCTCTTGCATCTGAGTGCCCTGATATTCTTCAAGGTAAGCAAAGGTTGTTAAACTCAACGGAAGAAGTCGATCTATGCGAAAGCTTTAAGGGAAAGACACTACTAATCGTCAATACAGCAAGCCAGTGCGGCTTCACTCCTCAGTTCGAACAGTTAGAAACCCTCTATCAAACTTACAAAGACCAAAACTTCACCGTTATCGGTTTCCCGAGCAATGACTTTCGACAAGATAGAGGAAGCGAAACGAACACTGCGAAAGTCTGTTATCTCGATTACGGGGTAACCTTTCCAATGATGGCTCGCTCTTCAGTATTAGGTGTAGATGCGAACCCAGTCTTCAACCAGATTACTAACCAAGCAGGCATAAAACCAAAATGGAACTTCTACAAGTTTCTAATTAGCTCTGAAGGTAAAGTTATTGCTACTTTTCCAAGCTCCACATCACCGACAAGTACTACGCTTACCAATATGATAGAGCAACAATTATAAGGTGACGACCATGACAACACGCTCAACCATGCTACAACTCGGTTACTTAGGCCTGGTTCCATTTGTGTTTAGTTTAGGGCTGATTTTCACTGACATCTCACTCTTCAATTTAAGTGGTCAGCAATTTTTCATCGCATATAGCGCCGTTATATTAAGTTTTTTATCCGGCATCCTTTGGGGTAATGGCATTGAGCATTACTACCATCGCCTTAGCCGAAATATATTAATTCTCAGCAACCTTTTTGTCTTACTGGCTTGGGGCGCATTACTGCAGGGCCACAAACATTACGCAGTCGCAACCCTACTCTTAGCAATTGGGTACCTTGCTGTTTGGTACGCAGAAAAGCTCGTGAGGAAAGTCGAACAAGACGCCGAGCCCAAGGGATATCAAGGAATGAGGAGCAAACTGACCTTCGGCGTAATCGTAATGCACGGATTGGCTTTAGTTTCATAACCTGGTCTGTCCAGTACTAAGATCACAAAAAAACGTCTTTTTATAAAACAATGTTCATTTCGTGAATGCACACATATTTTGAACACTGTTTTGTTTCATTTATGAATCAATCCACATATAAGTAATTCAAAGCATTCACAAAGGATATGAATATGTTTTTTCGCAAACTTTTGTTTAGCACTGCGATGATCAATGCAACGACAGGTTGCGTGTCTTACCAGGCACAGCAAGCCGCCGCTCAAACAGTAAATAATACAGGTGCTGTGCTTACCAATGTGATTAAAACTACGATTGCTCAGCCATGTAATGTTGCAATCACTGCTGCTAGCTTGTTTTATCCGCATGCCATATTTATGACTAGTGTTCCGACTCAAGCATGTACAAGCGTTCTTAGATAATACGAGTGTGATAAGCATAAAAAATGGCGACTCTACTGTCGCCATTTTTAAGTATCGATGCTATTTATAGTTACAGCGTCAATAAGTAATTAACTAATTGATTGTACTCGTCGTAAGTACGAATTTCGTTGGCCAAAACAATGTATTTATTGTTCACAACCACACCCGGAACCCCTCTTAACGTGCTGGCAGAGAATTGCTTATCAAAACCTTTCTGCATTGAGTTTACGGCGAAACTGTTGTACGCCGCATCAAACTTCTTACCTTCTACGCCATTATCAACGAAGAGTTGTTTCAGCTCAGCTTCGTCTTTTGGCGCTTGTCGCTTTTGATGAATTTGGGCAAACATGGCAGGAATCATTGTATCTTCAACACCGAGCGACACCATCGTCGCGTAGGACTTGGCCATCGGAATCGCCATATCTCCGCCCATGAACCCCACATGCACCTTTTCAAACTTTGCCTCTTTTGGCAGAGCAGGTTTTAAACGCTCAATAAGCGACTCAAACTTGTAGCAATGTGGGCAATAAAAAGAAAAGAATTCCGTCACAACAGGTTTCGATGCTTTCTTAACATCCAGAACTTTGTAGTGCTTCCCTTCTTCAAATTGCGCTGCATGAGCGGTAAAAGTCAGTAAAAGTGCACTACATAAGGCAAGTAGTTTTTTCATTGTTTATTTCCTTGTGGCATTCAAATGCCAAATCATTTCATTTGGTAAAAAAGGGTAAACCCCAAGTAATTTGAGATGAGGAATTAAACAATCGGAGGACGATAAAGCTTGGTGATCACTGTCACTACTTTTTCGACTAGAGGCCTATCAATCAAGGCAAGGCTATAAGGAAGAAGCAGTAAGTCGTTTTGAGATAAGTTGGCGGGAATTTTGACCATGCAGGAAGAGCTACAACTCGTGTGAGATTGTTGTGCCTTATTGATGGCTGACTCATCGTGATGTGATTCTACGCAGTCGTCATTGACGCCAAGTTGTTTGTGCAGAGCAGCCTGTTGAACAATAAGATCGCGTACTTCAATTGTTTTCATCGGAGCGGAAGCCTGCGCCACAGGAGCGACACTACTCAAAAGCATAGCAACTAAGCAAACTATCGCAGTCAACAATGTACGGTTAAACTTCAACATAGCTACATCAAGGAAAATGGTGATTTAAGATAATACATGATAACGGTTTGACTTCAAGATACGGACTCTCGGCTCGCTAACAAACTCTGTTCTTTGACCATTTTAGGCTAGTGAATTTTCTCTCTAACGATCCCTCAGTACACGAAACCAGCACAACGAACTATTCACCGTTCGGATACTCCCCTCATCAGATACCAGCAACAATTCGATAAAACTTGAAATCATTATGAAACACGAGTAATAGTTAGAACAGTTTTTGTACGAACAAGGAAAGATCAATGCTTAAAAAGAGATTCTTTAAGACAAAAGATGAAGTCGAAGTCACGTTCGAGCTAGATAAAGATCAGTGGGACTCGGTCCAAATTGCTGGAGACTTCAACAACTGGCAACCAGAACCGATGAAATTAGTGAAGAAAAGTCGTCAGTTTAAATTTAAAACCCGCTTACCTAAAGCGCAGAATGTTCAGTTCCGTTACTTGCTCGATGACGCGAAGTGGGAAAATGACCCACAAGCTGATGCTTACGTTCCAAATGCATTTGGCAGCGACAACAGCGTCGTATGTACCACCGAATAAGCGGTAATTTCGCTTTAAGATTCCATACCTAGGCGCAAACGTTGCGCCTTTTTACATCTCTCGAAATGTGATTGGTGATTAGATTTAAATCATTAATTGGCAATTTTATCCAGTTAACTCATCCGATAACCTTATTCTGAGAAAGCTTTATTTGAAATAATTCGTAAATTTGTTTAAGTTCCATTGATATTAAATATTGTATACATCACTTAAATGAACGCACAACAAATCAAACCATCTCTAATCATTGTGGAAGACGATCCCAAATTACAAACTATGTTGGGAGAGTATTTTGTTGAACAAGGTTTTCAGGTCAAATGTATCGACAATGGGACGGACGCACCCAATGCGATTATTGACACACAACCAGACGTGGTGCTGTTAGATTTGATGCTACCCGGGCAAGATGGTCTGAGTGTATGTCGTCAAATCCGAGAATGCTACAAAGGCAAAGTGTTGATGCTGACAGCAAGTGATGATGACTTCGATCATGTCGCCGCATTAGAAATAGGCGCAGATGACTTTGTTACTAAACCCATCAAACCTCGCGTATTGCTGGCTCGTATTCGCATGCTATTAAGAAGAAAAGAGGCGGCGCCTACCGAGTCCGAAAACGGCCTACAAATTGGTGTTCTGTGTTTAAACCGATTGCGTAAATCGTGCGTAATGAACCAAGAAGAAATTGCGCTGACAGACGGCGAGTTCGATTTGTTGTGGGTTCTTGCAACGCATGCTGAAAAAACACTATCACGCGAGTGGCTGACCAAAACACTGCGTGGTATTGAATACGATGGAACAGACCGCACCATTGATAATCGCATAGTGACACTGAGAAAGAAGCTAGGCGATGCTTCTTGCTCACCACAAAAAATCATTACCGTTCGCGGCAAAGGCTACCTATTTATGCCTGATGCATGGAATGAATAATGAGACGGATTTATCTGGAAAGCTTTGTTGGCCTTATCATTCTGTTTATGGCTAGCTTGTGGGGATACGAGTTCTTAGTTTATGAGATCAACACAGATTATGACTACCTGTTACAAGAGCATGAGGGTCAAGCTTTTCACGATCTGATCTACCCTATCTATAAAGAACACGGATTAGAATATACTCAACAACAGTTGGAACAATTTGCCACATCAAGCCATCGTTTGTTGGTGCCTCATACGCTTGAAGAGCTTCCAACAGACATCAAAAAGGCGTTTGAAAATGATACCTCCGTTAACGTCGCTTACGATGAAGAAAGGGATATCTGGTTCCGCCTAGATGCGAGCACGCCTATCTTTAAAATGAGCGATAATCCGAATAGCCCTGTGGTTAAAGCTGCCAACTTTGATGACAATATCGTTTGGTTGTTCTTTTTAGCTGGATTTGCTCTGTATTGCATATTGTTGATCTGGTTCTTAAGCCGTCGGATTCGAGAGCTAGAGAGAGTGACCGTTGAGTTTGCCTCAGGTAACTTCAAGGCTCGAGCTAGTACCTCAAGCGCTAAGTCCGTTGGGACGTTAAACAAAAGCTTTAACACGATGGCCGATAAAGTATCTCGCTTGATCACTAGCAATAAAATGCTAACTAACGCCGTTGCACATGAATTGCGTACCCCAATCTTCCGCTTACAATGGCAAGCAGATTTGTTATCGGATTCAACCTTAACTGAACAACAGAAAAAGTATGTTTACAGTATCGTCGAAGACATTGACGAGATGGAAGAAATGGTTGAAGAATTGCTTTACTACGCAAAGATGGAGCGTCCTGACACAGCATTACAAACTCAAGAAGAAGTCGTCCTATTCAACTTAGTCAAAGAATTACGACAGAGATGGCAAAAAGAGACTACGCTCGCTATCTCGCTTCAAGAAGTAAACTCAGAAAACGTTCTCGCGTTTGCTGACCCAAAATTGTTAAAGCGAGCCTTAGATAACTTGCTGCGCAATGCAATGCGGTACGCAGATAAGCAGATTTTAGTGGAGATAAAACACGATCAGCACCGCTGCTTCATCAATGTTCATGATGATGGCATAGGTATTGAAGAAAAGCATTGGCCTCATCTATTCGAACCATTTTACAGCGCGGATGAATCTCGCAACAAAAAGACGAGCGGGTTTGGGCTCGGTTTGGCGATTGTCAGACAGATAATGGAGCTTCAACGTGGAGAAGTTTCGATTTGCCATAGCCCACTTGGAGGAGCTTGCTTCACACTTAGCCTCAAAAAATCAGACAGTTAACTTAACCTTCCTACCCCGTTTACAGAAGACGACACTTCAATACACTCAAGCGACAGAGCCCAACAATAAAACAGTGTACATTTAATCCATAAGATTCACACACTAAATGGATAGTACTCATGTATAAATCTTTTATCCTGATTATGGCGCTTACTTCTACGCTTACAGCTTGCGCCTACAACCAAAAACCTGTCGTCGACATGACCAATGTTGACCCTAGTACATATGAACAAGACTTTCTTTACTGCCAAGGCTATGCAGAAAATGTCGACAAATCAGAGGCAGCGAAATCTGAAGCCACTAATGGGGCAGTTACAGGCGCATTGATCGGCGCAGCTGCTGGTGCGCTAGAAGACGGATTAGGTGGAGCGGCTGTCGGTGCTGCTGCCGGCGGTGCTGTAGGAGCTGGAGCTGGTGCTTTGAGTGGAACAAATGATTCAACCAAAACCCAATCTCTCGTATTGCGTAAATGTCTCCAGAACAAAGGCTATACCGTCTACGATCTTGATTAAATAAGCACTTTTCTTAAATTATCGCGCGATGGATTCTATTCACAAATGTTTCACGCTGTAACGATTAATCTCGTTACCTCTCTGGGATATGTGTTCCATCCCAATGCTTAAATAGTAAGGTCATATTTTGAAGCCAGGTAAAACAGGTATACGCCGTGTCATGGATGCGACCGGCTATTCATTTCAAGGATTGAAAGCCGCATGGACACACGAAGCCGCTTTTAGACAAGAATTGATTCTCGCCTTGGTGCTTTCCGTCTGTGCTTTTTTCCTTCCTGTCACCACATATGAAAGAGTGCTGATGATCAGTAGCCTGTTCTTGGTATTGATCGTCGAACTCATTAATTCCGCCGTAGAAGCGGTTGTCGACCGTGTTAGCGATGACTGGCACGAGCTCAGTGGTAGAGCCAAAGATATTGGTTCAGCAGCAGTATTTGTTGCGTTAACTCTTGCCCTTTTTATTTGGGCTTCGTTCTTGCTCTAATTTTTATTCAAGACACTCATTATGAAGACACATGATTTACAACAGAGAGGTATCTCTTACGTTACCTTTACTTTCCTGTTGGCGCTGTATTTCGCTCTCGTCGTAAATATCCCTATTTATAAAGAACTGATCGGCATCTTTACACACTTAGATAATGTCAAGATTGGATTTATTATCACAATACCAATTTTCTTTCTTGCCGCGCTCAATTTCCTTTTTAATTTATTTAGTTGGCCTTGGATCGGCAAGCCGTTCTTTATAATTTTAATCATTGTTTCAAGTATGGTGAGCTACGCAAGCTATAACTATGGCACACTTTTCGATTCTGGAATGATTGCCAATATTGTTGAAACCGATTCGAGCGAGGCGAGTTCTTACCTGAGTGCTCACTCTGTAATTTGGACGCTGATTATGGGAGTTATCCCAGCGATAATTGTCTTTAAGGTCAAGCTGCAATCTCAACGTCACCAATTACTGTACTTCTCTGTTACCAAATTAGTATCGATGCTGTCGTCGCTAGCTGTCATCGCCGTCATTGCCAGCGTGTACTATCAAGACTACGCATCTGTAGGGCGCAACAATAGCCACCTAAAAAAAATCATCATACCCACCCAGTTCGTTTACAGCGCGACCGGGTATGTGAAGGAGAAATATTTCACCACGCCACAGCCATATCGAGAAATCGGCACAGATGCAAAGCAGTCAGATAGCGCCGTACAGCAAGCACAGCACAAACCAACACTACTGGTTTTTGTCGTAGGAGAAACCGCTCGAACGCAGAACTACCAACTCAATGGCTATACACGAGAGACAAACCCTTATACTAGTAAATTGGATGTTATCTCATTTCAAGACGTCGCATCTTGTGGCACCGCGACTGCTGTATCTGTGCCTTGTATGTTTTCACAGCTCACGCGAAACGAGTTTGAACGCACCAAAGCGGATAACCAGGACAATGCTCTCGATATAATGCAGCGCGCCGGGGTTGACCTCATTTGGAAAGAAAATGACGGTGGGGATAAAGAAGTAGCCCACAAGATCAAGAAAATCGAAGTTGATCGAAAGCAAGTAAGCCCTATGTGTAATGGCCAAACTTGTTACGACATGGCGCTATTAGATCATTTTGATCAGGAAGTCGCGGATATGCACGGTAACCGAGTGGTCGCCATGCACCTTATAGGAAGCCACGGTCCGACCTACTTTCAGCGTTACCCAAGAGACAACGCCTTCTTTAAACCAGACTGTCCACGTGCAGATATCGAAAACTGTAGCATCGAACAAATAGTGAACACATATGACAATACAATACGCTACACCGATCTTGTATTAGCAGAAACCATCAAAAAACTTAAAGCGTTAGAGTCTGAGTATAATACCGCGCTAATTTACATATCGGATCACGGTGAGTCACTAGGCGAAAACGGATTGTTCTTACATGGTATGCCTTATGGCCTTGCACCAGATTTCCAAAAACGCGTTCCTTTGATTATGTGGCTGTCTTCGGGCTTTAAACAAGCGAAGCAGATCAATACCGACTGTTTGTATATACAAGCACAGAATGCAGGCCAATACTCACATGATAACGTGTTCCACTCTTTATTAGGCATTATGGATGTACAAACTCAAGCCTACGATAGCAAGTTAGATATATTCAAAGCCTGCCGAGCCGTTTCCTAAATCATTCAATAAAGCCTGGCTCAAAGTGTGAATCAGGCTTTTTCTAACAAGGTATTTAAACTCATCGCCGCGCCAAGCGTTATACTGACAGTCCGCGATCCATACATCGAGATAAGGACTAGGATGAAAATTGGTATTATTGGTCTAGGGGATATCGCTCAGAAAGCATACCTTCCTGTTATCACTCAGCTTCCAAATATCGAACTTGTATTTTGTACCCGCAACCCAAACACACTTGAGATCCTGGCTAAGCAGTATCGAATCTCAGAGATCTGCCAAGACTACCAGCAACTTCTGCACTTTGGCGTCGATGCCGTCATGATTCATGCGGCAACAAGCGTACACCCTCAAATAGCGGCATTTTTTCTGCAGCATGGAATTCCAACCTTTGTCGACAAACCATTAGCGAATAGTGCTGATGACGTAGAAAAGCTGTACGACATTGCCGAAAAAGAGAGACAGCCACTCTATGTGGGCTTTAACCGTCGTCACATTCCACTTTATAACCAACATATGCCACAAGTGCAGCAAGGCAACATATCTGACTTAAAGTCGCTACGCTGGGAAAAGAACCGTCACCAACTACCGGGGGATGTTCGTACCTTTATATTTGATGATTTTATTCACCCATTAGACAGCGTTAACGTCACAGCCAAAGCCGATCTAAAAGATGCTTATGTAACTCATCAACTTGAAGGTGGTCAGTTGGCGCGTTTAGATATTCAGTGGCAACATGGAGATACTTTGCTCCACGCCTCGATGAATCGCCACTTCGGTATCACTACAGAGCGCGTTCAAGCTTGTTATGCAAACAAGGCAGTTGAGTTCGACTCCTTCGTTGAAGGCAAACTATGGCAAGCTAACCAAGAGCAAAAAATCAATTTGAAAGACTGGACGCCAATGCTGACGAGTAAAGGTTTCCATTCGATGTTGCTCGATTGGTTTGGCGTCGTTGAGTCTGGAAATATTGCTGATGAAGTAGTAACACGCAACATTGCCAGCCATCGATTGGCAGAGCAAATTTGTCAATATCTCGAGAAAGTTGTCTCTAGATAATGCGATTCTTGGCTATATGCTTGATTGAGTATTACGCTCTATACTAAAAAGACTTGCATTAAGGAAGGCATTCATTCTCTGTTAAGACTACGGCGATTATTCTATCAATCAGGTGAATGAGGGCACAAAAGCACACATTGACAAAACAGACGGTTTAGATTTGTTTTACGGTGCTCTCAGGTATCTGAATCATCACATTCAAGAATAAAGGAAATAGAATGAGAACACTTGGTAACATCATTTGGTTTGTATTTGGTGGCGTATTTATGGGGTTGCTATGGTGGTTTTTTGGTATTTTGGCCTTTATTAGCATCATCGGAATACCTTGGGGGCGTGCGTGTATCGTTATGGGTAATTTTTCCTTTTTCCCATTCGGTAAAGAGGCCATCTCACGCGATGAATTGACCAATGAAATGGACATTGGCACGAGTCCGCTCGGCGTTATTGGTAACGTCCTTTGGTTTGTGTTTGCAGGCCTTTGGTTAGCTATCGGTCACGTACTTTCTGCCGCAGCATGCTTTGTCACCATAATCGGCATTCCGTTTGCGCTCCAACACCTCAAGCTAGCGGTTATTTCACTCGCACCAATTGGTAAAACGGTTGTATCGTCAGAAGAAGCTGCAATGGCTCGATACAACATCAATCGTTAGCAAAAAGCTAATGCGCTTTCTATCCTCTGGGCAGTCATGCTCAGAGGGTAACGCCCGTCAAAAGTAAGCCTATAATCGCTATCGCATATTCAATAATGGCTGATTGTATATTCATACCGTCACCTTTACGTTGAAGTTTATCCTAGCTCAGCACTGCTTTACTTTTATAATTAATCAATACACCCAAGTGAGTTCAAGATGCTAGACTCATAGCGTCGTCACTGATTCAAACTCCAAGAACGACGTAACGAAAAAGCGAGCTATCCTATGCTCGAAATATGGGTTCTTTCCCCCTCGAAGTAGAGTTCAACAACAAAAAAGACGAACTATAAGCATAGCCAAAATTAATGCTTTTCGACCTAAAATATCTCACATCAATCAAAGAAAGCTTCTAAGATTTTCTCTTTTTGAGTAAATATAGACAGTTACAGTAGCGAAATTCTTCTCGGTAAAAATCCCCACTCAATCTCATGATCAGTTTTTTAAAAAAACAACAAAAATTCGTTGTTATCTAGAGTAATTATTTTATTTGTCGCAGAGCAATTCCATCAATATCATTTGCGACATCGGAGTGCTAGAGCATTGAAATTTTTAGCATTTATCACAGGTATAGAACGTAAAAAACCTTTTATTACTTATTTTTCTTTTTTACATATGTTCTAACTCAACGTCTATTCAGACAGGAATATACCGTGGATAAATATCAAGCAGCTTATGCTAAACGTCTAGAGAAACTAAATGGGGATCCATCTCCTAAAACGATAGCCCGCCTTTCGGCTTGGGATGCGTTTTTTAACAAGGAGTACGAGCTCCAAGACTTGAAATACCAGCTATCGGACGCTGCGCACCAGCACTATGAACAGTCGCATGCGAAGAGCGACATTAGCTTCAAAGAATTCAAACGAGCGTTCTATAATGAATCCATCAAAATTTACAATTTAACTGATGGCGCTTCTATCCAGAAAGTATTCACCCCATTACTTTTGCTTACAACGCTCTGGATAGTGTTTGTATGCCTATTTAACAAGTGATCATCAAACTATTCCAACAACGATCAGTATGGGACTACAGGTATGGCTCTATGTAAGGGGGCTAATTCGCTCGGTCTCCTTCACTAAATTAGCGACTCAATTACCCGCAATTCCATAGGCTAAAAGTGACAAGGGCATCCGTTGATGCCCTTTTATTCAAAGGAACGCAACCTAGACCTTTGGCCCACTTGGGTATAAAACCATTATGCGTTAAGCTGCACGCTATTATCCGATTGATAAAGAGTGGAGCGAAGTGATGGAAAAAGTAGGCTCTCGAGCATTGATTGTCGAAGGTGGAGCCATGCGAGGCGTATTTTCATGCGGCATACTCGATCATTTTCTTGCTAGCGAGTTCTCTCCATTTGATAGCTTTTGGGGAGTGTCTGCGGGTGCTAGCAACTTGGCTGCCTACTTAGCTAAAATGCCCGGACGTAACTTAAAAATCTACCTCGATTACAGCTTAAGAAAAGAATTTATCTCTCCATCTCAACTTCTACGTGGTGGTGATATGATGAACTTAGACTGGATGTGGAATGTCACCCTCGAAGAACTTGGCATCGATAAATCTGCGCTCAAAGCTGATTCACGACCTTTCTTTTTAGGCGTGACGCGTCAAGACAATGGGCAAGCGGAGTACCACCTTCCTGATGTCGACGACTTGGCAGAAACAATGAAAGCCAGCAGCGCACTGCCTGTACTTTACCGAAATGGCGTATCACTGAACGGAATTCAATACGTTGATGGTGGCGTCTCAGACGCACTTCCTGTTGCAGAAGCAATAAAGCGAGGAGCCAAAAAGATTATGGTTTTACGCAGCCAGCCCGCAAGCTATCAAAAGCCAAGAGGAAGATTCAGCGCCCTAACTAGGAAGATGTTGAAAGAAACGCCCGGATTAATTGAACCGATGTTGACACGTGAAGTTCGCTACAATCAGACCTTAGCGCTGATCAACAACCCACCACCTGGTATCGAAATCATTCAAGTGTGTCCTCCTGAAACATTCAAGTTGAAACGGCTGAGTCGATCGCCAGCACCACTGCGTCATGCTTATGAGTTAGGAATTGAAGCAGGAAAGGAAGCCATCATACGCTGGAGTCAGAAGTAGAAAAAAGCCACGTGGATTAAACGTGGCTAACGCAAATTCGATGGCAGTGGATTATCGTATTTGCTTCTGGTCGAGCCCAATATTCAGGCTCAAAACTGTTTTAATTTGCTCGCTAACTGAGAAAGCGAGTAGGCTGTCAAAACTAGTAAGTTTCAAACAACCCAGAGTTGTAGTCTTGGATGGCTTGTTCTATCTCTTCCATGCTATTCATGACAAAAGGGCCATAATGCACCACGGGTTCATTAATTGGCTCACCTATAAAGATCAGTGCACCACTCTCTTTTTCGGCCTGCAATTCAACCCATTCACCTTTCGATAAAATGGCCATTTCGCCTTGATTGATCTCACGACCTTTTAATTGAATACGACCTTTATAGACATAGAGCATCATGTTGTTGTCTTGATCCGTGTTCAAATTCAAAGCTTGACCACCCATCGCTCTCCAATCGGCTACCGTGGCAGCAACACCTGTCTCTGTTAGCGGCCCCTGAATTCGTTCGTTGTTCATAGTCATATGACCCGCAATCAAACGCACAACCCCCGTATTCGGAGTATCAAACTCAGTGATCGTTTCAGGTTGAAAGTCATGATATTGAGCTGGCTGCATCTTATTTTTCGCAGGCTGGTTAATCCAAATTTGGAAACCATGCAGTTCGCCTTCCTTCATAATAGGCATTTCGCTATGGATGACGCCTCTTCCTGCCGCCATCCACTGTGCACCACCGGAACGAAGCTCGCCAACATTATCCATATGATCACGATGCTGGAAATGACCTTTCAACATATAAGTAAGCGTCTCGATACCGCGGTGCGGATGCGGAGGGAAACCGCCGATATAGTCAGCACGGTCTTCTGATTTGAGTTCATCCATCATCAAAAATGGAGAAAAGCTAGCATGATTGAAACCCGCTACTCGGCGAATTTTCACTCCATCACCATCAGCAGTAGGTTGCGCAGGAATAAGCTGACGAATGTCTCTGAATGTACTCATACTAGTTCTCCTAGTTTATCTTTGTGACCGCTTGCAAATCGCATGTTCAATCTATGGCTATCGATAAGGTTCTATTTTAGGTTGATGAGCTAAAATTATGAGCCATACTATTCGTTCTACTTATTCAACTTTTTCGAACAATACAATTTATCGAGTTAATAATGAGCACATTTAATTTATCTAAAATAAATGTAGCTATTTTCTAAACAAGGTGTATAGTGTGCCTTGGCTCTTAGAAGAGAGCTGTTAATGCAACATTTAGTTTAAGTTTCCTCTCAGTAAAATCTTGAATCCCCAATTCAGACACCTGCGTACAACTTCCTCTTGATTGAACATTCAATAGCTTAGAAAAGATCCACAAAACAAATCATAATTTTTATGTTTAATTCAAAGGTATTTTTATGTCTAAAGTAACTGGTTCAGTAAAATGGTTTAACGAAACTAAAGGCTTCGGCTTTCTATCTCAAGACAACGGCGGCCAAGATGTATTCGTACACTTTAACGCTATCGTTTCTGACGGTTTCAAAACACTGACTGAAGGTCAGAAAGTAAGCTTCAATGTAGAGCAAGGTAAAAAAGGTCCTCAAGCGACTGAAGTAACTCCTCTATAAGACTGCTTTTCTTGGTGTAGCATGCCCATGCTGCACCAAACCTCTCTCCTTCAAAAATATTCTTTCATCAATCACTCAGCCTAATTTTAGTCATTGCTTTGTGCTATCTAAAATAAACTGAATAGTACTGCTTAATTTATTATTTATAGGAAAAATCATGTCCTCAAAAAGAACTGGCCGTCAAAGGCATTGGTATCAATTACTTAACAAAGAGAAAATCACTAAAAAACAGGAGAATAAATGTTAGAAATTGAATTTAATTTAGAACAACCTCAAACCTCTTGGCACGCTAAAATACATCAATTAAATGGTGATATTTTACGAAGACACGTATTACCGAAACTTCTTTCTCATAGCTTCATGATCGATTTTGAATATTGTGAGAAAACGCAATCTGGAACTATTCTCTGTGATTCAGGTTCAAAGTTAGGAAGTTTTACTGTTAACTGATTCAGTTTTCATGCATTAATGGATAATGCAACTAATTTGGAAGGTATCCAATGGCTAGAAAAAGTAAGAAGCAGTCAGAAAAAGACAAAAAAGAGTCTGAACAAAACGCGGCGGCGGTAAAGCAGAAAACTCGACGCCGCATAGAAGACATCATGGAACAAAGAGAATTTGATAAGTTATTCGATCTATAAATGCTCTCTAGTGCTTTCTCTGCCTTTATCGTTGTGCAAGGTACCGCCACCTACCTTTGCTCAAACGAATCTCCACTCTTTTAGACTACTCTTCTAATTACACGTGCCTCTCACACACGCAAAAACAACTGGCTCCTCTATACTCAAGTGACTTGCAAATAGTCGTTTCGCTCACAGGAAAACCCGTGACTAATGACAGTTAGGTTATTTGCGTATAGCCAAAGCGATATTTTTGCGTATAATCCCTCTCGTTTGCTTCGTATAACCCCAATGATATGGTTTGGGGGTCTCTACCAGTTCCCGCAAAGTGCTGATTACGAAGAGTTGAGATCATCGTGGGTCTTACTCTTTGTGATAGCGTTCGATTTATTTCTATCTATACCTATTCTTAGAGTAACTGCATCCACAATACACATAAGGTGGAATATGAACGCATTTATTCAAGGTCTTCCAAAAGTAGAGCTGCACTTACATATCGAAGGTTCACTTGAGCCGGAACTCTTATTCAAATTAGCAAAACGAAACGGCATCGAGATCCCTTACTCTTCTCCGAGTGAACTACGCAGCGCATATCAGTTCACAGACTTACAATCATTTCTCGACCTCTATTACCAAGGAGCGGGAGTTCTGCGTACTGAGCAAGATTTTTACGATCTCACTTGGGAATACTTACTGCACTGTAAAGAAGACAACGTTGTTCATACCGAAATCTTTTTTGACCCTCAAACACACACAGAACGCGGCATAGACTTTGACACTGTTATCAATGGAATCGCTCGCGCGCTAAAAGATGGTCACGAAAAACTTGGCATTACCTCGCAAATTATTGCGTGTTTTCTCCGTCACCTTTCAGAAGAGAGCGCCATAGAGACCCTACAGGCTATTCTGAAACACCGTGATAAGATCATTGGTGTTGGACTAGATTCTTCAGAACAAGGTCATCCGCCAGCTAAATTCAAGCGCGTATTTAAACAAGCAGTAGAAGAAGGCTTACTTACCGTTGCTCACGCAGGTGAAGAAGGCCCCGCACAAAATATTAGCGATGCAATTGAAATGCTTTACGTGAGCCGCGTGGATCACGGTGTTCGCTGTGTTGATGATGAAGCATTAGTTGAATCCTTAATCGAAAGCCAAATGCCACTGACAGTGTGTCCGTTATCGAATCTTAAGCTATGTGTATTCGACGATATGAAAGATCACAATATTGTGGATTTGCTACGAAAAGGTGTCGCCGTAACGATTAACTCAGACGATCCTGTGTACTTTGGTGGCTACATGACGGATAACTTTCTGGCCGTCAACAACGCACATCCAATGAGTAAGAGTGAACTTGCCCAATTTACAATGAACGCGATTGATGCCAGCTTTATCGATAACGAGTTAAAGGCGAAATATCGTCACCTTGTTAGCCAATACGTAAACCAGCACGAAGCGTTGCAATAAAGGCATAGTGCCACGCCTTAGGTCAAACGCGTAGGTATTAAAACCCTACAAAGACTCTGTGGTTAACCGCATTTATAAACGCTAGACTGAGAAAGCTAAACTAGCACACAAAAAGGAATAGAATCATGATTCAACAAGGCCAAGCTCTACCAGTTGCAACTCTAAGTGAGTTGACTGCCGATGGTATGGTTAACCACGACGTTACAGAACTGTTTGCGAACAAGAAAGTCGTACTCTTTGCTGTACCTGGCGCATTCACCCCTACCTGTTCAGAAGCTCATCTACCAGGCTATGTGGTATTAGCTGATGAGCTAAAGGCAAAAGGTGTTGATTTAATTGCGTGCGTTTCTGTAAACGATGCATTTGTGATGCAAGCGTGGGGCGAAGCTCAAAACGCTTCTGAGATTCTGATGTTGGGTGATGGCGACGCTAGCTTTACTAAAGCATTGGGTCTTGAAATGGATACAGGCGGCTTTGGTGGTATTCGCTCACAACGTTACGCGATGATCATTGAAAACGGCACAGTGGCTAAGCTTAACGTTGAAGAGCCAAAAGAGTTTGAAGCAAGCAAAGCAGAAACGATTTTAGCGGCGCTTTAAGCTTACTCCTAAATACAAAAACGGAAGCCATCGCTTCCGTTTTTTGTTGGTTAACGCATTCTCACAACACTCGTTTGTTGCTTACGCTGCATTTCCGCAAAAGTCAGCACAAACGGGGATGACTGCTTTACACGGCTTGGTAATGAAGAAAGCGCATTGTAGGCATCCTGCTTCGTTTTAAAATCACCAACAGTTACCGTATACCAACGCGTGCCTCGGCTGTTTTTCCAGTTAACCCAAACCGGATGCTTAGGATCGATATAGCGAATATAATCTTTCACATCTTTTTCTTGCTTTAGCGCGAGTACCTGCATCGTGTAATGGTTTGGGTTTAAATAACCATATGCATCCTGAGAGGTCATGACTCCAACACATTGGCCGCTATCGACCTCCTGCTGGTAAGGCATAGCGCAGCCCATGAGCGATAAAATCAATGTCAAAGATAAAATCTTGTGCACGTGTCACTCCATTCTTGTTCTAGTTTCTTTTCTCTCGCACCCAAAAACACAAAACGCTCTTGGTCAGGTAAAAACACACCCTTACAAGAGGGCCTGTGTTTTAACGCAACGAGTATTCCAAAAACGTAAGGCGACCACGTTGGTCGCCTTAGTAAATTGATTTAATAGAACATTAACAAGATAGAGTGATATAGACAGAAGTTCGCTACTGTTTAGAACCAGCTAGCGACCAATTGCTTAAACCAGTCTAAAATTCGCTTGAATAAACTGCCTTCCTCCACGGACTCCAATGCAACGAGCTCGGCTTCATTTACGACCTTACCTTCGACTTTGTAAAGCACTTTACCAACCACTTGTTGCTCAGAAATTGGCGCAACTAAATCACCGTTGTATTCAACTTCCGCTTGCAGATTTTTTACATCTCCTTTTGGCAAAGTGAGATAAACATCGTTAGCTACGCCGACAGTAAGCTCGTCTTTTTCGCCCATCCAAACTCGAGCTTTCGCAAGTTCCGCACCCGCCTCAGTCGGCATTACCGTATCGTAAAAGCGGAAGCCATAACTCAACAGCTGCTTGCTTTCTGATTCACGAACATTCTCACTCTTCGCTCCCATCACTACGGCAATCAAACGCATATCACCTTGTGTTGCAGAAGTCGCTAGACTATAACCCGCGCCGCTTGTATAACCAGTTTTCATGCCATCGACATTCATACTACGATCACGAAGCAAGCCATTACGGTTGTATTGAGTGATGCCATTGTAAGTAAACGAGGTTTCGCTATACAGCGGATAGATATCAGGTAAGTCACGAATAATCGCTTGGCCCAACTTGGCAATATCATAAGGTGTCGAATATAAACCGTCACTGTCTAGGCCGTGAGGGTTGGTGAATGCCGTGTTAGACAATTCAAGCTTGGCGGCCCAACTATTCATCAAACTCACAAACCCTGATTCACTTCCCGCAACATGCTCAGCAATAGCGACACTGGCATCGTTACCAGATTGAACAATCAGACCACGGTATAAGTCAGACAAAGAAACGGAAGTATTGACTTCAATAAACATTTTTGAAGAATCTGGGAAATTTTTTGCCCAAGCATTTCGGCTGATGACAACCTCATCATTCAACGTAATATTGCCTGTATTAATTTCTTGACCAGCTACATAAGCAGTCATCAACTTCGTTAAACTCGCGGGGTTTAAACGTTTGTGGGCATCACGTTCAACCAGTACTTTCCCCGTATGGAAGTCCATCAAAACATAACCACGAGAACTGAGTTCCGGCGCATTTGGCACAACTGAAGGCGCAGCATAAGCCAACGAGGATACAGCAGCGAACCCTGTAATTAACACTGTGTGTAATATAGTACTTTTTCTCATCATGACATCTTATCTTAGTAGCATTTAAGGCTTACAAACGGTACCCGAATGAATTCAAAGCGCGGGATTACCTAGTTAAAAAACGAGTATATTGAAACGGCGCTCAGTTACAGCCACCTTGTTACGATTGGTTACTTTTACTCAATGTTTGTCGAAAATAATGAGAGGTAGGTAGAGCTTTCGTCTTGAAGAATGAAACAGGAGCGAAAATAATTCCGTAACGCTATGTTTTTTTGAGAGGAGAGAAAAAGCGCGCAAGTCAATTCAGGGAGTAAGTTGGTATAGGAAAAGTAGTTGAGCTTTTATCCATATCTAAATAGGAAACAACAAAAACAATCAACAATAAGCCCAGCTAATTATTTACCAAGAAAACATATTGAAAACGCATCATAAAATCGTAATTAATTATCGATAAATTTAAAAACCTAATATTATAATTTATGCAAATTTCATTTATTATTAAACTGGAGAAAAATACAGCTTTCCTTTTTTAAAACTAAGAGACGATTTTTTCGATGTTTTTAGGTTTATCTCATCAGAGAACTTGGTATAACAGTGAGGAATAAGGCATCCGGACTTAGCGCGAAAGGATAACCCACTGTTATTTAAGTTCACACGCTGCTTTTTAATGACTAGAGACTTTAAACTGCGGTTACCTTCGGTTTGTTCGGCTATTCTTTGACGTATCCCAACCCAGTACGACTCAAACGACGACATCATACATATCCTCTTTCATGATATAAGCATTAATAATTAAACATCGCTAAAAGCTAAGCTTGTCTTAAATAAAAGTACTAGAAATTAATTTTATTTCTTCAAAACAAATCAACTCGCATATTCCACATAAATTTAGAGGTTATGTCAAATATTAATTATCATTAATTTTATTTATAATGGATATAAAATCAGTTTATAATTTTTAAATAATTTAATTATTAGAAAGCAGTATGACCAGTCCATATTTAACATGGAAATATGAGCTTTGTTTTGCATCATAATATATAAATACATTAAAGATTCATCTACGAACTAAATGCTCTTCAAGAGGTGATATAAATTAGCATTTCGAGACTAAATGAGAATAAAAATAGCGCACCGTATATGGTGCGCTATAGATTTGATTAAGGTCACTGTATAAGCATAGATAAAACTAAACTCATTTGACGTAGCTAGGCCAAGATTGCTTATGGTTTAAGTTTCAATACTTTATCAATATCTTCTGCGCTGTGGCGCTCAGGTAACTGCTCCCATTCTTCACCCCATGAACGGTTCACAATTCGACCACGTTTTACCGCTTCACGCTCATCAATTACTTTTGCCCAACGCACAACGTTTTTGTAGCTTTCTACGTCTAAGAATTCAGCCGCATCGTAAGCACGACCCAACACAAGGTTGCCGTACCATGGCCATGTTGCGATATCAGCGATGCTGTACTCATCGCCACCTAGGAATTCATTGTTCGCAAGACGCTTGTCTAATACATCTAACTGACGTTTTGCTTCCATTGTAAAGCGGTTGATTGGGTACTCGAACTTCTCTGGTGCGTACGCGTAGAAGTGACCAAAACCACCGCCTAGGTATGGCGCAGAACCTTGCAGCCAGAATAACCAGTTCATTACCTCGGCACGTTTCGCGCCTTCTGTTGGTAGGAAGTGACCAAACTTCTCTGCTAGATAAAACAAGATGTTGCCAGATTCAAACACGTTCACTGGCTCAGAACCCGAACGGTCAACCAATGCCGGAATTTTAGAGTTTGGGTTAACAGCCACAAAGCCAGAGCCAAACTGGTCACCATCGCCAATCTTAATCAGGTACGCATCGTATTCTGCTGCCGTTACGCCTGCCGCTAAAAGCTCTTCAAACATGATCGTCACTTTCTGACCGTTTGGGGTACCCATTGAGTAAAGTTGGAATGGGTGCTCACCAACTGGAAGCTCTTGCTCATGACGTGCGCCAGAATCCGGACGGTTGATGCTCGCCCACTGACCGCCGTTTTCATTATCGTTTGTCCAAACTTTTGGTGGAATGTATTCGTTAGCCATTGTTTTCCCTTATTGTGTTTGAATGCATCTTCAAACTGACGGGTCTTACGCGCCAGCAAGCATTATTAACATCACCTCTTCGCCAACTGCGATTAGGCATACTCAAGATATTAGGTCGAATTCGCTAAATAAAAGTCCTGCAATCTCTTTTAGTTAGAACCTTTGGTTATGGGATTTTCTTTCACGCTATAAGTAAAAACGTCGCGATAATGTGAACTAGGTTCGAGATGCCAATAACGAAGAACAGATCAGATTCAACGGCCCATCCATCATCTCCGTCTGAATCAAACTCGTATCGTGGCAACAACTGATCGAGAAAGCGAACCCGTGTAGGTAATCTGCCAATAGATCCAAACTGTCTTTCTCCACTTGCGGAGACAGTGCCAAAGGCTGAACAATGATTTGATAGCGCTCGGTAAACACTTGAGCAGGGCCATACGATGTCATGCTCAGCATGGTTTGCAATAACCCGTTGTACTCACGCAGCAGTTCAATGTAGCTAATACACAAATTTTTGAGTTCGCCTTGCCAATCTTCATTCACTTTCGGTTGATAAATTTCCTCCACCAGCGATGTGGTCAACGCTTCAAGCAACGCATTCTTGTTTTTGAAGTAGTAATAGATCGCCATAGGATCCACATTTAATTGCGTCGCTAACGAGCGAATACTTGGTACCTTGCTATCCTTTTTCATCAATGACTTAGCTGTATCTAGGATGCTTTCTGCGCTTAACTGCGACTGCTTAGCGGCTGGTCTCCCGCGTTTCTTTTCGTTGACAGACATTTGATCTTCTCGATAAACTCATACTTATTCTACATTGTAGAATTAATTTTAAACCATACTTTAGCTTGGCTCAAGCATCACCATTTTGATGAGGTACTCATGGCAAATATCGTATTTATTGCAACCAGTCTGGACGGTTACATCGCAGATAAGCAGCGCAAACTCGACTGGCTACATTCAGTACCAAATCCAGACAACATTGATACTGGTTTCTTCTCACTGATGGAGCGTATTGATGGCTTGGTAATGGGGCGCAACACCCTAGATGTCGTACTGAGCTTTGATTGCGATTGGCCATACAGCAAACCTGTGTTTGTACTCAGCAATACCATGACAGAAGTGCCACAAGGCTACGAAGACAAAGTCTTTCTAGTAAAAGGCGAGCAAAAAGATGTGCTTGCGGAGCTAAACGCAAAAGGCTTTAACGATCTTTACATCGACGGCGGAGTGACGATTCAGAACTTCCTGAAAGAAGATCTTATCGATGAAATGGTGATCACGCGCTTCCCTATCCTACTTGGCGGCGGCGCGCCACTATTTGGGGATTTAGAACAACCGCTAAACTTCAAAGTCACCAAGAATGAAGTTGTTCTGGATACCTTAGTTCAAACAACTTACGTGCGTGATAGGCAGTTAAGTTAGATAGTTAGAAAGAAAAACGCCCTTCACTAAATCAATGAAGGGCGTTTTAATGTATTCGAAACCGTTACTTAGCTGATTCAAACAAACCAGAAATACCTTTCAAAGGGAAAAGCCTTGCTTGCTCCAACCCTCTCAACGTTACCGTATTGAGGTCATCAATAAAGAAACGACTGGTCATCGTGTGTTTGCCGCCATTAATGAAAATCTCGATGACAGAATTGTCGATATACATCTCAATCGTCTGCTTAGCGTCCAATCTTGGTGCTTTTCGAATACCACCAAATTCTTCTGCGTACAAATGAGACATGTGACGACGGTCCAGCATAAACTCGTGCTTTGTCGCACTAAAGACGATGTTGTCACCTTTGAGGTTACTCAGCTCAAGTTCAAAGCCATCGCCCTCAAGGTCTAATTGGATCAAACAACTTGTGCTTTCCAGTGTATGGGACTGTGCAAAGACCACCTCTTCTTTTCTTAAACTCTCCAATTCAGGGAGTGGAGTTTGAACAAGAAAACCATCTTTCAACGTTAGTTCTCTAGGAAGAGACAACATTCCTGCCCACTGGTGTGTGACCGATGGTGTGTCGATTTCTGGCAACCCTATCCATGCAATAAGAATGCGACGCCCATTCTCATCTAAATAGGTTTGTGGGGCGTAGAAATCAAACCCATAATCTGGCTGCAAAATATCTTGGTGGTTTTCTAAAGTCATCGACTCTAGGTTCAACTGATCACCCACGATATATGCGACAGAATAGATGTTTTTGAAATCATAAGGATTACGACTGCTCACGCCCTGTGGAGAAAACAGCATCACCGATTGACCATTAATCTCAAAGAAATCAGGACACTCCCACATGTACCCAAGGTCAGAAAACTTGGTCTTGATAGGACCTTTATGCTGCCACGTTTTCAAATCTTTGCTTTGATAGAGCGCCATTGAACCATGCTCGGTTTTGGTTTGAGCTCCCACCACCATCAAATAGTCGTCGTCTTTCTTCCAAACTTTTGGATCACGAAAGTGCTCCGTGTAATGTTCATTTTCGATGACCACTCCATTTTTTTCAATGTTGCCTTCCGAATCCATAGTGGCAAAACATTGTGTTGGAATTCGATTCCAGTTTTGGTCACGCTTATTACCAGTAAAAAACAGCAAAGCCTTGTTGTTTTCCACCAAAGCACCGCCCGAATAGACACCATGTGAATCGTAGTCTTGGTCGGGATGAAGACCCACGCCATGATCTTTAAAATGGATGAAGTCTTTAGTAGAAAGGTGGTACCAATACTTCATTCCATGGACTGGTCCCACAGGCGTCCACTGGTAAAAGATGTGGTGCTCACCATTGAAATAGCACAACCCATTTGGGTCATTTAACAGCCCAAATCTAGGGGCGATATGAAAACTAGGAAAGCCTTTATCTTGCTGACGTGAAAGTGTCATTTCTTCGATATCACACTGAGGGATTTGCTCAAGTCGACGATATCTTTGCTCTACAGTCCAACGGTTGTTTAAGCTCATAATTTTTCTCAACTGAAATTGGATCTGAAGATCATTGCCCAATAAATTGCAGCAACTCTGTCTGGGTCGGAAGCGCGGTCATTGCGCCTTTTTGCGTCGTCGCTAATGCACCACTGCCATTTGCCCATTGAATCGCAGAGCTAACAACAGGATGATTTTTCCAATCGTCATGCCGAGACAGGCATGCCAGTAGCCCTCCGACAAAAGCATCACCCGCACCTGTGGTGTCAATCGGACTAACGACTTGACCTGTGATCAGTTCACTCTGACTTTCAAAGACGCGCCAAACACCTTTCGCACCTTGTGTCACCAAGACCAAAGCAATATTCAAAGAGGCTATTTGTTGTAAACCTTGCGCCATCGACGTTGAGTCAGTCAAGAACAAAAGCTCTTCTTCAGAGAACTTAACCACATCGGCCATCGCTACAGCCTTCATCACGACAGCTTGGATTTCTGATTGATCTTGCCACACTTCATCACGCAAGTTAGGGTCAAAGCTAATGAAACCACCAGCGGCTTTTGCTCTTTTGATCGCCTCAAATGTGCTGCTTCTACTTGGCTCATTTGCCAGTGAAATTGAGCAAACGTGTAGCCAGTCACCTTGCTTAAAGTTTGGGATGTCTTCAACAGACATAAACTGATCAGCGCTCGGTTTTACCATAAATGTAAAGCTGCGTTCCCCTTGATCGTCTAAATCTACCACCACTGTTGATGTTCTTTGCTCAGGGTCTTTAACGAGAAACTCCGTGCTCACGCCCTCTTGATCGAGCGTTGATTGCATGAAGCGACCAAATGGGTCATCACCTACACGTCCAAAAAACGCACTCTTACCAGATAGACGAGCAATTGCTACGGCGACATTCGCTGGTGCACCACCGGGACATTTGAGTAAAGAAGTCTCAGATTCCGGTATTAGATCGACAACTGCATCACCAGTTACCCATACTTGATTCATCTTGCTTACCTTGAAATTAAAGCCCTGATAGTCCAACGTGTTGAACACCTTCACTACCAAGTAAAAATTGAAAAAGGCTAGCCAAGCCATTAGTGCTTGGCTAGCATCCCAAACATTTAGGAAAAGAAGTGGATTTTGGGGGACTCCACCCCTAAGGAGTTCAGATTAAGCCGCTGCTTTTCTACCGACTTTAGCGCGGTCACGCATACCAAGAACAATGGTGAGAACAAATGCGGTCAAGAACGCGATCACCATACCCGCGATGTAGTACCCAATCTTCTCTGGCGTAATGGAAATGATGCCTGGAAGACCAGCTGCGCCCAATGCCTGAGCTTTCACATTAAACATTGTGATGAACGCACTTGATAACGCCGCAGCGCAAACTGCCGCAATAAATGGGTAACGTAGTTTTAAGTTAACACCAAACATAGCCGGTTCTGTAATACCCAGCAAACCCGTAACACCAGATGGAATCGCAATACCTTTCATCTTCTTATCTTTGCTCATCACGCCCACCGCCAACGCAGCCGCTCCTTGAGAAACGTTAGACATCGCCGCAATAGGAAAGATAAAGGTGCCGCCCGTCGTCGCAATATCCGCAAGAAGTTGAGTTTCAATAGCAATGAAGCTGTGATGCATACCAGTAATAACAAACGGCGCATAAATAAGACCAAATACCGCACCACCAACAAAGCCAGCAGTGTTGTATAGCCAGTTCAGACCATCACCCAATAGGAAACCGATATCACGCGTGAACGGACCGACGACAGTAAACGTCAGCAAACCCGCTATGAAAATCGCCAGTAATGGCGTTAAAAGGTTGTCTAAAACAGAAGGTATGACTTTACGTAAGCCTAGCTCAACCTTCGCAAGAATGAATGCCGATACCAAAACCGGTAACACTGAACCTTGGTAACCCACTTTTTGGATTTCAAAACCAAGAATATTCCAAACCGGAATGTTGCCAGACACAGATGCGCCGCCGAATCCCCAACCATTCAGCAAGTCAGGGTGAACCATCAACATACCTAGCGCTGCCCCTAAATATGGGTTGCCGCCAAACTTCTTGCTGGCTGAAAATGCCAACAGGATAGGCAGGTAAACAAACGGCGCGTTTGCAAACGTGTTGATCATGTTCGCCAAGTCTGTCAGTCCTGGGTTGGCATCAATCAAAGATTTGCCATCAATGAACAAGCCTTGGGCAGTCAATAGGTTATAGATACCCATCAACAAACCACCAGCGACGATTGCGGGAATGATTGGGACGAAAATATCAGACAGCCCTTTCACCGCGCGCTGAACGATGTTTTGTTTCTCTGCGCCAGCAGACGCAACGTCGTTGGTGGACATTTCACTCATACCCGTCAACTTCGCCATTTCTGCATAAACTTGGTTTACGATGCCTGATCCAAAAATGATTTGGTACTGACCCGCAACTTTGAACTGCCCTTTGACCCCTTCAAGGTTATCAATCGCTTGTTCATCTATTTTTTGCTCATCTGCAACGGCAAGGCGTAAGCGTGTCGCACAATGCGCAAGTGCGGTGATGTTGCTTTTACCACCTAATAGAGTTAACAACTCTTTTGCTACTGCCGGATAATTCATTTCATACCCCATTGGATTATTATCTGAGCTTGCGAAATTTTCGGGAACGTTTGCAAAACAGATTTTTGCTCAATAAAACCAAATGATCAAAGATAAAGCAGAGAGAATGTGAGAATGATCGTCAAATTCTCTCCCTAAGAGCAGTATAGGAGGTTAGAATCGCTACTTATCAAAGAGCTTTTCATCTTCTCTTTGCAAACAATCCCAAAAACGAAAAACAGAATGGATAGGAACAATGGCGAGTCTGCATGATGTCGCCCGTCTGGCTGGCGTATCAAAATCAACAGTGTCACGGGTTATAAACGATGAGTATGGCGTAAAAGAAGCGACAAAACAGAAGGTCCGCCAAGCAGTAGCGGAGTGTGGCTATGTGCCGAACCAAGTCGCTAAAGATCTAAAATCTCAAAAGACCAATCTGGTTGGTGTCATTGTTCCTCGGGTTTCCTCTCATGCCACATCCCAAGGTGTCGATGGATTAACCGATGTCCTTGAAAAAGCCGGGAAACATGTCTTACTTGCTAGCACTCACCAAGCCCACGAAAAAGAACTGGAGTACATTCAGATCTTTAACCAAAAACGGGTTGAAGGGATCATTCTTTACGCCACCCACCTCGATTCCAAACTGGTAAAAGCAATTCAAAACTCAGCCGTTCCAGTTGTGCTCGTCGGTCAAGATGGTTCCATGTTTAATATTCCAAGCATCATTCATGATGACGCACGAGTAGGGTTTGAAGCGGGAAATAGACTGGTTGCAAAAGGTTGCCAAACCATGGGTTTTATTGGTGTGCAAGGTGACGATATCGCGGTAGATAAGCAACGCTCTGAAGGATTTGTTCAAGCGCTACAGCATCATGGTTTTGAGATCGCCTTCCATGCTCGTGGTGACTTTACCATCGATTCTGGCTATTCATTGGCAAAACAACACTTAACAAAGAACCCTAAGCTAGATGGCTTGTTCTGTGCGACAGACCGTATTGCTATCGGTGCGATGAGAGCGATTCAAGAGCTCGGGTTAACACCGGGTAAAGACGTTTTAGTTCTAGGAGTTGGTGATGATGAGCTCGCATCAGTGTGCACCCCAACCTTATCAACATTTAACTATGCATTTGATAAAGCGGGTGAAAATGGTGCGAAACTGCTACTAGATAGAATTGCCAACAGAAGTTTTGAAATGAGTAAGATGGTACTAACATTCAAAACAATTGAGCGTCAGTCCTGTTAATGAAAAAGCGCCAACTGAAATCAGTTGGCGCTTTTCTTATTACTCTTTGTCGGTTAGATCCCTTTAGAACCAAGTTTCCATTTGCAGTGCAAACAGAACTTCACCACCATCACCCATCGTTGCAGCAC
Organism: Vibrio sp. SCSIO 43097; assembly: GCF_023650755.1. Classification (NCBI taxonomy): domain Bacteria; kingdom Pseudomonadati; phylum Pseudomonadota; class Gammaproteobacteria; order Vibrionales; family Vibrionaceae; genus Vibrio; species Vibrio sp. SCSIO 43097. Next base: position 960,470 of record NZ_CP071841.1, read on the forward strand.
CCGCATCCTGGCTAATCGAGTAGCCATTCAAGTCTTCGCTCCAATCAACGTAGCTAACTGCAAAACGTAGCTCCGGACGGTCAAAGAAACCTGCAGCGGTAGACATCTTAAGCGTTGGTGCAATTGTCGCTTTGTAAAAACTGCCACTTGCTTTATCAATCGCATTGTCTAGGTCCATGTATTGGTATGAGCCTTCATAAACCATCTCAAAGTTCTGCGTAAACTCTTGCGCTAAGCGGATGTTGAACGATGCCCACGTAAATTCATCATTTTTAGCAAAGCGATCTTGGCTGTGTTCTGCTAGCAACGCAGGTGCTACACGCCAGTTGTCGCCGATGCGTGTTACACCATAGCTGAACAAGCGTACGGCTTTTGCGTCTTCTAACAAATCTCCGTTTGAACCGATGCCTTTAAGTTCCGCACCCAGTCCATCACCCATCAAAATACCGGTTTTAGAGAAGCCTTCACTCATGCCAAAGAAGTTATCGCCATGGTAAGCAAACATCGCATGTAAACCTTTGTCCGCTCCGCCTTCTACGCGATCATTGTTATCAGCAGACGTCATGCCGCTCAGCATCAATTGCCAATTACCGAAGCGGTTGTTCATTGTCGCGATATAGTTTTCAACATCTGTTGACGAGCTATCAATCTCACCAAAATCACGACCATAGATCGAGAAGTTTGCTTTCCACGAATCGCTCATTTGGACGTCATACACACCAGCACCAGTACCAGATAAGAAAACAATATCCGAGTCAAAGAAGTGAATGTCAAAGTTATCACGGTCAAATCGTTTACCTGCCCAAAACGTTGCGTCAGCAAACGCACTTGATTCAGAGAACATGCTCAACTTGTTTAGCTCAGCATATATCTGACGAACGTTTAATTGACTCTCACTCGCTGTCCATTCGTTATTGGTTTCCGTACTATCTGCCAACATGATTCGGAACAATGCGCTGGAACCATCATCTGCAAAGCGTTTGTGAATAAGGTTTGCTTCCACATAATGATCATCCTCAACCCCTAATCGTCCAATTGGCGCGCCAATAGCACCAGCTGCCGTCATGTAAGGACCAGTACCCACTGCACCATTCAGATCATCATTAATGAGCAGCCCGGAACGAGCGTAGCCATGAAACTCAAAGCTTGAGGCTTTCTCATTTGCTTCTGTGGATGCTTTTTCTGTCTGCTCAAGTCTCTGTTCTAATTCATTAATTCGCTTTTCAAGAGCGTCAACATCTGTTGCTGCGAATACAGGTGCAGTAACCAGTCCAAGCGCTACTGCCATCGTCAAAGTGTGTAGTTTCATTTCCATAGTCTCACGTAAATTTATACTTAGGCATATTGCAAACGTTCCCAAGAAAAATCGCAAACTTATGGTGACTTTAAATGTCCATCTAAAGCCTGAATTTCAGAGCGCTCGTACTCAGAGCGTCTCTACTACTTATATCAATGAGGGCGATAATATATAAACTTTTCGGGAACGTTACCGTTAAGAGGCCATTTTGTTACTTCTATCACGTTCAATAGTGTTACTTACAGAAAAATCATTAACCAGCGCACATTTGAATTAATTGTTAGCGCTAGAGGAAGTAGTTTGAAGGTGACAGGCTACAAAGAAGGAGTTTAATGTTCATTTGAGAGAATACTCCCTCGCTTCCCTATGCTACTTGATGGTAACTCATCTCTATTTATTGATGAAAAGTAGCAGCTAAGGTTGAACGTAACTAAGAGCGAAGCGGATCTCGATACCTTGGTTCAAACAACATGAAAGGCTGTTAACGCCCTTAACTTTCGTGAAGAGCGCTTTGCTATTCTAATTCAAGCTAACGAAACTCATTTTTGGAAAATTGAGTTATAGATTTTGCTAAATTAGCATTTAATGGACAATTATAGATGTTACAAATCCTTTTGTCGGTTGGCCAAATCAACCCACTCACTACATATTAGAAAGGAATCTCGACTTAATAGTTCTTCTCGGGCTTTCTCAGCTTCTCATTTTCATTACGCTTATTAAAACTGCGCTAATTAGTGTATTCGATATAGTCGCCTGTAAAAAGCGGCTCCCCGTCCTCTTTGATACTAGAGATAAAGACTGCTTTGCAATCCCGCCACCTAACGCCTCGACTGCATGATTTCATATTCTACTGTTACTAAAGAAAAGACAGAACTAGCAATAAATGCAACTTCTAATTTGGCTCTACTGTGAAAAACCACGACCCGATTAACCCACTAACATTAGCTTAGGTATTGCAAATTTCTAGTGTAGTGGTTGGATTCATTAACCCCATTGGTCAACTACTAAAACGGATCCAGCAAATCTTCATCAAACTTAAGTCCTTCTAGTCCATGCTCTTCGCACAAAAGCTTGAAAGATTCTGTAGCATAGAGCACTGTACAGCCTTGTAAGCGAGATTTGAATACATAGCGTGGTTCGATATCCTCTTCATCAAATTCAATGGTTTCCAGACCATCTTCAAAACCATCGGTATGTTTCTTAAGGCACATAGACTCATCTTCAGCGCCAAAACTAAGGCAATTAAAAGCATATATGGTTTCGTCACCAACGTTTATAGGCAAGAACTCCCCCTCAGACGCTAGTACCGATTCTAGCTTATCGCATGCACCTGCAGTTAGCGCTAGATATGTGCTATACCATGTTGATATGTCCGGCATCGTAGAGTTTTTTCCTAAAACATCCTCAAAATCGCCAACCACACCATCTTTCCAAATTGGTAGTAAAGGCTCATTAGTAGAAGGCTGCAGTCGGAGTTGCCTTACTAGCTTTTTATTACCAAGCTGATTAGCAAGATTCATAATATCCAGAGTTAGAGTTTTAAACTCCTCAGGGCGTTGCTTTAACTGGTAGATTTTCATGATTGACCGCTCCAGCTAGTGTCTTTCTTTTCAATAATTTTCTGCGGATATCCACCATGCAGAAGTTTGTGCTTTACTCTTTGTAAGCGACTAATCATTGCCTGCTCAGGCAGCATTGGAGAACTAAACGTATTCACAATCCATGATTCATAGTTATACCGATGTATCTCTCGATGAGCTGGTGCTTCACTGCCTGCCCAGTGACCTTTGTCATTTTTATAGCGAGGTAGCCAAGCGCCATTCAACGGGTCATTGATTCCAATACCGTGAGCATGAAGAGCTAATCGTGTCACAACAAGTCTAACCTGCTGAAACCGCCCTTTACCCGGAATGATATGATGTGGGTCATGGATGCTACTCGGCTTAGGTTCACCAACTGCAGTGAGATTACGAGCCAGCACACAAGTCGGATGATGAGCCTCCTCGAACAACTCATCTTCATCTTTCAACTTGTTTTCAGCACGGCATGTTTCAAGATCCTGCTGTAGCATCACCTGAGAAGTGATCTTTTTTCGCTCATGCTGAAGGTGTGCCCAATCCTTTTCCAAAGCATCAGTACGCTGCTTGCAAGCTTCTTTAGATTCATTGTTAAGCGCAACACTATTCTTTTTGTCGTGATATTCAGGCCGCTTGACATTCGTAGTAATAAATAACCAACTCTAATGCAGATGGGTTGCTAGGTCGAATAGGCTTTGGCGTATACTTCACAATTCCTTCCTTGTATGTTTGGTCAATTAGATGTGACTGGCACAACAGCTTTAATAAGAGCTGTAAGCTACCAGAAAACAAGTGGCTACAAAACACTCAATACAATCAGTTTCTTCGCTAATAAAAGTAAGCAATTATACCTTCCATCACGTACTATTGACTGATTCCACTGAATCATTTAGGAGCAAAAAAATACCAGCAGGTCAATTAATGTTCCTCAAACAAAAACGCCCTTCACATAAATAAAGGGCGTTTGTTATTTGACGTTTTGATTAGCGAGCTATAACACCAGCCCACCGTCAATCTTGAGCACTTGGCCTGTGATGTAGGCGCTCTTGTCTGAGGTTAGGAAAGAGACGCCATTGGCAATATCTTGAACTGAGCCCATGCGCCCTAATGGGGTTTTGCCTTCCATCATTTGAATGACTTTCTCTGGCAGGTTCTTGGTCATGTCGGTGGCGATAAAGCCTGGCGCGACACAGTTGACGCGTATCTGTGCACCCTTTCTTGAAAGTTCTTTCGCCCAGCCTTTGCTCATTGAGATGACGCCGCCTTTACTTGCGCCGTAGTTGCTCTGGCCGATATTACCATCAGTTCCCACTATAGAAGAAATGCTAACAATACTGCCTGTGCCCTGCTCTAGCATGACAGGAGCAACACGTTGGGTGAGTAAGAACACCGCTTTTAGGTTCACGTCGATCACGCTGTCCCAGTCTTGCTCTAACATGTCTGGCAACAGTGCATCTCGAGTGATGCCCGCGTTGTTAACCAGAGCATCGATTCTTCCGTGCTGCTCTACAACACTTTCTACCACTTCACTGACAGCTTCGGCATCACACAAGTTGACTTGATAACTGCTTAGCTGCGCCGACTGGCTCCATTCCACGGGCGATATGTCTAGCCCGATTACGTGGAATCCATCCTCCAGTAATTGCTCACAAATAGCTTGGCCAATACCACGAGCCGCACCAGTGACTACTGCTACTTTTTCCGGTTTCATCTTGGTCTTCCTTAAATGTTGAGATTACAAATTCGCTTGTATCCCTAGCGTTTTTTGTTTTTATGCCTAGTCGCGTTACAGCTGCGCTTCTCATACGCAGGGTCTTTTATATCTTATAAAAACTATAGAAACAGTCTGGGAGTCGAATGTGAACTAATCAAGGCAACTTGATGACTATGGCAAGATCAACGTAAGAAAGTGTGTTGGAAGGCGCAAAGTTACACGATTGGAGGACTTGGATAGAAAAGTATTGGTCTGATTAATCAAATACTACTTCATCAGACCAATATTACTTGTCTCTTAATCTCTTACAAAAGCTGGTTTTGTTATTTTCACCAGAAAAGGCTGAAGCAAGAGATTAAACAACATGCCAGCAATAAACAGGGTGATCACAATACTCGCACCACTCGGTAAGTCATAGCGAGCCGATGCGGCAATACCCGATAAGATCCCAACAATACCAATGCTGATACTAGCGACAAAGAATCGAGTTCCCTTCAATGCTGCCGCACATAAAGCTGGAATAACCAACAAAGCAAATTCTAAATAAATGCCGGTTAACTTGACCGTAATGGGCATCAGGATTGCAAAGATCAGATAAAAACCACTACCGCGCATAAACGCAGGTTTTAACCAAACCAATAGCAACATCGCAGCGGTAATGAGTGCCAAAGGCCAAACGTCTGCCCAAGTCGCCCATAACAATTGCCCATTAAGAATGCCTTGAATAAAGTCTCCGCCGTGTGGGTCTTTGCTCACCAGCAGGATTGCCAGCGATGCAGACACGACAAACAAGCTGCCAATCATGGGCTCTAAATGCTGCTGGTATCGTTTCTCCATAAGGGCGATCAAACCGCAAAGCATCAAAGACATCACCCAAGGGCCAATCATTTCGCCAAAGAATGAGCCTGAGAACAGCGCGTATTGGCTCAACCAGTAGTGGCTAAGTGCTGCCCCCAATGCCGCGACTTGCGCCACCGCCAAATCTATAAAGATGATCTGACGATTAAGAACTTGTTGCCCCAGAACGATGTTGCCAACTAACGCAATTAAACCACACAAAACCGCAGGTAAAAGCCATGCATAATCAGCCATGGCTCAGATCTTCACAGGAACGGGCGGCACTAACACATCCAGTAAATCATCAATGACCTGATCGTACATCTCATCCAAGTTTTCACCCTCAGAAACGGTCAATGGCAGTTGAATCACAGGTTTGTCAGTATGATCTTGCAACCAGTTCGCTGGACGCTGATCCTGATGAGAGGAGTAAACAATCGCATCAAAACTGTCAGCATCTAACTTGGTAAGTGATTGCAGGTGAGATGTGGTCGGTGAAATGCCCGGTTTAGGTTCGAGATCGGCAATCTGCTTCATTCCGAGCCAATCGTACAAATAACGATACGTCGCGTGATAACCGACAACTTGCTTACCCTTTAAAGCAGCCCCTTTCTCATTCCATTCTTTAAGCTTTTTACGCCAATGAGCACGAAACTTCATACCATTCACTTGGTAACTTTGTGCGTTGTCGGGATCAATCGCTTTTAGGCGATCCGTGACTTTACGAGATAATGGAATCATGTCATTTGCCGCAAATTGAACATGTGGGTTACCGTGAGCATGTATATCTCCCATGCTACGGTCAACGTGAGCATGAGTATCTAACATGCGCACGAAGTCCGTCGCGTAGATCATGCTCGGCGCACCATTTTGCACCGCCGCATTGCTGCTACGAACTTGCAGCATAGGTAACCACCCCACCTCTAGCTCTGCGCCCGAACACATTGCCATGTCCGCTTGGCGCATCTTCGCAATCAAAGAAGGACGAGCTTGTACGTAATGTGGGTCTTGCTTAGCCGTTGTCGCTGAATAAATACTGGCATCTGGCGCGTGGCTTTCAAGAAAGGCTTTCCATTCTGGCTCACAAACGAAAATGTTTAGAGCCAAAGCAGGCGAAGAGATGATGGCAGCTCCTGCTGCCATCATCACCAAGCTGCATTTATTCAATGTCAGCTTAGAACGCATGAGCACCGTGCGCTCCAAATGTCATCACATATTGCAGAGTGAACACGTTGTCTGTCTCGCTGTCTTGGTTATCAATGCGAGTGTATTGCGCACGGATAGTACCGAAATGAGAAGAATCCCATGCGATCATCGCATCCATTTCTTTATCATTCAGCTCAGTGAAATGCATGTGGTCGCCGTGTGCATGACCATCGTAGCTTTCTGCTTCACCGTAACGTAAACCTGCTGACCAGCTTGGGTTAAAGCGATAAACACCCGAAACATAGTAAGCGCTTAAGTTGTCTGGTGACTCTGCATCGTTTTTATATTTGCTGTCTACCACACCGTCTAACAGCATGTATTCAGCCGATAGCGTGAAGTTGCTGTATTTGTAATTACCATCTGGTGCCCATTTCCAAACAAAATCAGCACCGTAAAGGTTCGCACCTGTCACTGCTGCGCCATGATGGTGATCGTGCTCATGCTCTTCTTCATGACCGTGGTCGTGATCTTCGAATTCTTTAACCTTACCGTTTTCGTTACGTAGGTAGCTCAGGCCAAACTGCCAGCTTGAAGACTCTGAGAAATCGCTGCCAAGCTTAAGTGTTGTCGTGTAAACGCCAACTTCAGAACCATCTTCAACAGAAGACATCTTGCTGCCGCTTAACGCTTCTACACCCAACTTCACATATAGGTCTGTTGGAAGAACGATGTTTGCGCGCACACCGTCATCGTAGTAATGCGAGCCAAGGAAAGTACGGTAAGCAATTGGACGCTCAACAAAGCTGTCTGTGTGCATGTGTTGGTTGTTCAGGTAACCAAAGTCAGATAGGAATCGGCCAGCGCGCACGTTTACACCATATGGCAATGCCAAAGTTTCGATGAATGCCTCTTCAAGCTCTAATTCTGTATCATCACCATGACTTTCAAGAACCGCGGTCAATGCGCCGTAAAACTTGTCGTCGATATTTGATGAGAAGTTTAATTCCGTATGGCCTAGACCAAAGCCTTCTTCGCGCTCAGAATTATGACGCTGGCCATCTTGGTAGTAGCCATCAACAACAACACCAATCTGTGGGTTCGATAGTGTGTCGGCAAAAACAGGGGATGCAAAAATGCTACCGATCACGAGAGACACCAATTTCTTATTCACTACTTTTTCCTTTCTGTTATGTTATAACATTTAATTTTGCGATGTTATAATATAACAATTCTCATTACACAAGCAGAAATTTAAATTAGGCTCCGATTTCATGTTCGTACTCAATCCATGAATTGGGCTATCAACAAATGAATCAATTGATGTTTTTTATACGTATACTAATGAGAATTAGTATTTAAATAAGTAACGGAATTTCAATATGTTGAATATGGATTTTTCAAAAAGAATCGTGATAGATACTGCTCAACAGGAATGGATCGCCAGCCCTTCCAAAGGTGTGTGGCGCAAACCTTTGGAACGAGAAGCCAAAGAATCAGGGCATACCACCAGCGTCGTTAAGTACGAGCCAAATTCGCAGTTTTCGACTCATCCTCACCCTCAAGGAGAAGAAATATTGGTGCTCGAGGGGGTATTCTCTGACGAATACGGTGACTATCCTGCCGGCACTTACCTTCGTAACCCTCCAGGAAGTCAACACGCACCATTTAGCAAAGAAGGCTGTGTGATTTTAGTTAAACTAAATCAGTTCGAATCTGAGGATCTTGAAACAGTTCGCATTAATACAAACCAAGCGAGCTGGCAGAGTGGTGTCGGTGGGTTGCAAGTCATGCCGCTGCATAATTTTGAGCACGAACATGTCGCATTGGTTAAATGGCCAAAAGGTGAGAAGTTTCAACCACACCGTCACTTTGGTGGTGAAGAAATTTTCGTATTGTCAGGAGAGTTTAGAGACGAGCTAGGTACCTATCCCGCTCTCTCTTGGATTCGAAGCCCACATATGAGTGAGCATTTTCCTTTTGTAGAGCAAGAAACGATCATTTGGGTAAAAACTGGTCACCTGCCGCTCCAAGCTCCTGCTCAGCACTCCTAGTGTTTGCACACTTGGCATCGTCCATTGGAACTAAAATCGGCCCGCAATTTACGAGCCGATGATCATTTCGTCACTAAGAACCCATTATTCGCGAGTGGAGCCAGTCTTTGAGCTCAGCCCGGTTATGTTTTAACACGTTCATTTCGTGATCATCAATCGGGCTTCCTTGAAGTTCTAGTACGCGGATTTCCTTATCTAAAGCATTGTAGTTTTTAACGGTTTCAGCAAATGATGCATCGTTTTCGGTAAGCTGAGTAATGGTATCCAAATGTTCTGGGAATTCATGAGTTAATGAGTGATTTTCACCTAACATAGAGACCTCTTGGCTATTATTTGAGTACAAAATAGTGCCTAATTTTTGAGCACCACATGTATAACCGTAGCATCTAATGAGACGTTAATTCGTCGCACCGTCCACAAAAAGAACAACAAAGTTATTTTCAATTTTTCCTAGAAAGTGTTTTCTTTTTAGTCTCAATAGTCGAATGCAAAAGATGCCACTATGATCGTTCTATATTAACCCTCAACAATGAGAGCGATCATGCGAAAGACAATTCTAGTTACTGGATCTACTGACGGTATTGGTTTAGAAACCGCGAAAATGTTAATTAACCGTGAACAACACGTAATAATCCATGGCCGGAATATAGAGAAAGTTCAACAAGTTGAGCAAAGTTTGAGGGAGATGAAAAGTGGTAAAGTTGAAAGCCTTGTTGCTGATTTATCCTCTCCCAATGCGGTAAAACAGATAGTGATGGAGATAACAGAACGGTTCAATCATTTAGACGTCATCATTAACAATGCTGGTGTGTACGCAACACCAAATCCAAGAACTAAAGAGGGTCTTGATGTACGCTTCGCAGTCAACACCATTGCTCCCTACTTACTCACTAGAGAGCTATTGCCGTTGCTCGGAGATACGGGTCGTGTGGTTAATTTGTCTTCAGCTGCACAAACAACAGTAAACACTAGCGCTTTACTCGGTAACAAACCATTGTCAGATGGCGAAGCATATGCCCAAAGCAAATTGGCATTAACGATGTGGTCACGAGCAATCGGACTAAAGCTTAAGAACACTGGCCCTATGTTGGTATCAGTAAACCCAAAATCATTCCTAGGTAGTAAGATGGTTAAAGATGCTTATGGGGTTGCTGGTGGTGATATCCGCTTAGGAGCAGATATTCTAACTCGCGCTGCGCTATCAGAAGAGTTTGCTCAAGCGCATGGTATGTACTTCGATAATGACATTGAAGCATTCGCGCCCCCACACCCTGATGCATTAGATCAAAGCAAAACACAGCAGATAATTGATACTATTGAATTAATCTTAAGCAAACTCTATTAATAACAATTAAGAATTATCTTGAGGTTCGTTTTTATTCGGACCTTAAAAACAATGTATTCGATAATTGAAACTTATTATCACTTTTCCGCAAACTCCCAATAAGGTGGCGTGCCATAGTATTCAGCAAAGTAATCAATAAAGGCACGCACCTTAGGCGCAATTAAACGAGAGCTTGGGTACACAGCCCAAATCCCAGCATCCATCGCTAAAGGGTGATCTTCGAGTACTTCCACTAGCTGACCACTTTGTAATTCTTGATAAACACTCCAAACCGAGTTGATAGAAATACCTAACCCGTTTACCGTCGCGTCTCTCATCGCATCACCATTATCGGTTTTAAAACGACCAGAAGTTCTTACATTGAACATTCCATCTTTTGTATTGAATGACCAATTATTCATTCCAACTAAGTTAATACATTCATGATTCGTCAAGTCTTGGGGCTTGTTAGGTCTCCCAAATTGTTCAATATAATCTGGTGATGCAACGATAATACGACGATCTGGCGCAAGCTTTCTTGCGACCAATGAAGAATCTTTCAACTCAGCGACACGAATGGCGACATCAAAACCTCCCTCAACCAGATCCATAATGGAATCAGAAAATCGGCAGTCCACGGTTAACCCTGGGTAACGCGCCATAAAACCTTTTAATGCGGGCACAATATGCAAGCGACCAAAAGTTGCAGAGGCGGTTATACGTAATACTCCCGTTGGCGCGCTCTGCCCTGAGCCAACAGCTCCCCTTGCTGCCTCCACTGTTGCAAGGACCTCCTCCGCGTGAGGTAAAAATGCCTGCCCCTCTTCAGTTAAGGAAACTTTGCGTGTGGTGCGATGAACTAAACGAACTCCTAAGCTGTCCTCAAGTTTATTGATGTGTGCGCTAGCGACAGCAGGAGAAAGTCCAAGCTCCTGACCAGCCATGCTGATGTTGTGTGTCGAAGCCAAACGGACAAATAGCTTTACATGATCGATGTTCATTTAATTTTCAATTATTTGTAAAAAATCACCATATAGAGCTTAGCATTTTCTTCCTTACGGATAGTAAATAAATACTCCAGTTAGAAAAAGCTGATGGGCAGATAGAAGTCCAGCTCAAACGCCTCATCATGGCTGAGGAAATGGTTTTTATGATAGTGAACATAAGCGGGAGTAGAACGCTGCTTAAAGCCTGAATTCGGCAACCACTTCTCTAACACCATACTCAATTGAGGAAGAAGCTCTCCATATACCCCTGTTAAGCGAAAAACAGCATGCAAACCACCCGGAATCGTCATTTGATTCACGACACCGCGTACTTTAAGCGGCTTATCAATCGCCATACAAGCCACATAGCGACACTTATCGAGCTCGACCCAAGCGGGGTTGGAGTGATGCAAACCGTATTGAACCGAAAAGTCCCGATTCTCAGAGCTTGCCCACGCCTTCAAAATCAGCCACGCATTGCGAATGGAACGGCTATAACCCTCATGCCGCACATAAGCCGCAAAGCGTTGTGGAACCTCCATAATTTTAGGTTCTGGCAACTCGCGTTTCGCAACCCGATGATAACCCGCAGCCACTTCCGGATCTTTTAGATACGGCTTTTCTGCGACTTGTAAATCATGCTTTCGCCACGCACCAGGAGACATAGCGAACGTTGCTTTAAACGCTCGGCTAAAAGAAGATACCGAGCTAAAGCCGCACTTGTTAGCAATGTCTAACACCGATGAGCTGGTATCAAACATCAGTTGATTGGCGGCGTATTCCATTCTTGTGCGACGGATATATTGATGGACAGACTCCCCTACCACATCTTTAAAAATACGATGGAAGTGCTGTTCAGAATAGGCTGCTACATCTGCTAGCTCTTTAGCCGATAAATCTCTGCTAATGTCCTGGTGAATGTAAAACAGCACGTCATTGATTCTGGAAACTTGTTGATGGCTCACGGAGTAAACTTTCGCTTAAATAGCATAAATGGACATATTTAACAGCATAAATGGACACACCAAGCTTGGCAATTTACCTATACTATTTCTGACATAAAAAAGACAATTACGAGAAGCACAGCACATGGAAATCGCACAGTCATTACAACAAACTAAGTCATCCTACATCCGAGAGATCCTTGCAGCAGCGAGCGATAAGAACGTCATTTCTCTTGCAGGTGGCTTGCCGGACGAAAAAACCTTCCCGATCGACTTAATGAAACCGACGCTCGAAAACCTCGCTAATATGCCAGAGGTGTTTCAATACGGCGCAACAGCAGGCTACGCCCCGCTACTTAACTTTTTGACCGATTATTACCAGCTGCCGGAATCTCATTTGGCTATGATCACAACGGGCTCTCAGCAAGGGCTAGATTTGATTGCGCGTGCGTACGTGAATCCGGGCGATAAAGTGGTGATGGAAGCACCGAGCTACCTTGGTGCTATGCAAGTATTCGGTCTAGTGCAAGCCAACATCGTGACCGTTTCACAAACCGAGTGTGGTCCAAACCTTGAAGAACTTGAACAATGCTTTGCTACACAGCAACCGAAAATGTTCTATGCTGTGCCCGATTTTCACAACCCAACGGGCGTATGCTGGGCGCTAGAGACTCGCCAAAAAGTTGCCGAACTTTGTATCCAATACGACGTTGCATTCATTGAAGACGCACCATACCGCGAGCTGCGTTTTTCTGGTGAAGCACTGCCGCTAGTTTCGGATTTCTGCCCGCAGCACTCCATCGTATTGCGCTCTTTCTCCAAAATAGCTTCACCAGGCTTGCGTATTGGTGTAGTTACGGGCAAGAGTAGCTACCTTGAGCCACTCATCAAAATTAAACAAGGTGCCGATCTGCACTCTAGTATTCCTATGCAAGCTTTGCTGCATGGTCTACTGCAACATGACAACTTCGAAACGCACATTTCAACCATCTGTGCGCTTTACAAATCACGTTACGATGTCATGTTTGCTGAACTGCAAAAACAGCTGCCAGAAAGTTGCGTACTCAAACCCGTCGATGGTGGTATGTTCGTTTGGGTCGAAATTCCAGAATGCGACACCTTCGAACTGGCGAAAAACCTTCTCGCAAACTGGGTTGCTGTAGTGCCGAGCCCGGTCTTTTATCCAGAAGGTTCAAAGGTAAAAGCCGCTCTGCGTCTTAACTTTACCAATGCTACACCAGAAGAACTGACGACAGCTGTCTCTCGACTCGCGGATGTCCTCAACACGTTGTAATTGAGCGCGAGTGTAAGAACCTGCCTTTGAGATTCAAAAAAAAGTCTCAAAGGCAGCATCAAAAAAGTTCCCCAAAAAAATTTATATTTTTCCTTCAAATCAACTCTCTACAGTAAGTGCCTGTTTTCTCTTGAACCTCTCACTCATATAAAAATGAGAACTCAATCACGTATTTGATGGTTGGAAAAGTTACGTCTATCTTTCAGTCAAAGACATCAACTTCGCAGCGTTAATGCTCTCAATTTCAGACACTTTATCAATCGTGGCTTAGCGGTTGATAAACGACTAAAAAAGCATCTGTGGGCATACCCACTACGAAGGGTTGACCAGAACCATTCTGAATGTCGCGAGCCAATCTTTTGATTGGCAATTACGTCAGTGAATCGCACCAAATGACAGAGGGGTTATCAGGATGAATACTCGAACCACGACAGGACTCGTCACCATCGGCTGGTCCGTTACACTTTCACTTTTTACCGCATTCGCCGGGTATGCCAATACGTCGCCAAACTGTAGTGACGTATTAGTGGGCAACACAACCGCCGCATCGCAAAAAATGATAGTTTTATTAGGCGAAGACATCACCAAATCTAACCGTATCACTACGGTGATTCCTGCCGAAAACAATCCATTTGTGACCGAAGAACTGGTTTCGGTTTCTAACGACGTATCGCCAAACGGTCGTCTTTCACAAAAGAGTTTGGAAGAGATTCGGAAAGTCCGCTCAAATCTAGAGAAAGCAGCACAGGAAGTAAGCCGATTACAGGGCACTTTTGAAGTGGCTTTAATCAGTTTGATTGATGGTTACTGCCAATTTTCTAATCATAAACGTACTCAACATGCCAAAATCGACTTTGACCATTTGGAAGGCCTCACTTTGTATTCAATCCCCGCTTTAATAGCAATGGTCGATCAGTCGTACTACATGGCAAAGAATCGAATCGCTAATGAGCAGAAACAGTTAAGCGACATTGAAAAAGAGAAACAGAGGCAGAAACAGCAAGCAACTGCGGCAGCAGCCGCTCGTTACCAAGACAGTAACGTACTTGTAAGAGTCGAGAACTTTGATGGCGCTAATGTGACATTTTCCGTTACTAACATTGGTTCACAAGGATCATTGCAACCAAATTTCAACTCGTTTAATGCATATCGCACAGAAAGTGGAGAATTAATCTACAAGTCAGAATCTTTACTACACCTGGCGGATACTGCCGGTAACACACTTGAAACAATGGGTATCGCTGAGCTCTCATCACAAGGTGGAAGTGACATATCGATCTCTCCTGGAGAAACCCGAAAATTCGTTACTAGCATTGCTTCAGAAGTCGCGCCACATACGCTGTTGAGCTTAGAGTTTCCAGCCAAAGTGCTTAATACTGAGCGAGACTTTACATTGTCGTTTTCTGATACATCAGCGGTGGCGACAGCAAACGTTAATTAACGCAAAGTAGCCAGTATTTGTAGAACGCATCAAAGACAGGCGAGCAGCGCCTGTCTTTCAATTATGATCAAGCCAATAGCTACTGTTTGCACTTGTAAGCATTTGCAAACATCGTCACTGACGTAGAAAAGCTCAACGGTTGATACAAGTACAAGGTATCTGCGCCTAAATCCGCCGCCTTGATGCGCATTTGGTTTAGCGTCCCCCAAACCATGTCTTTATCTGCATGAAGCCAGTAGTCGTAAAAGTGTCCTTCTGAGCCGATCACGGTACCCATTAGTTCACAGTTTTCAATCGCATTCACATTGTCCCAAAGCACCTGTACTTGCTCAGATTCTTGCGTTGGGAAAGTCACACATCCCGTTAATGATGCCGCTAACGCGAGAGTCATCACTCGCTTTTTCATACTTATATCGCCAAAATTTTTCATAGATGGCAGATTTTATGAATGGCTGATGTGATGACTAGCAAAAACTTTTTATCGCGTGTTCAAGCAGAATTAATGGACAACGGAAAAGATCCAAAAGGTGATCATGCAGCTAGCGAGCAAAAGCCTAATCACTCAGACCTAGCAATAAAGCTGTACCTGAGATACAACAGTAACGATTAAATAGCCGCGAGGGATAGAGTTTGGTTGCTAAAAATAAGCTAATTCGCTACACAGCTACGGAAGTCGCTGATGCATTTGACAAAGAAGATGAGCTCATTAAACAAGTTCAGTCCAACCAACTCTCGCAAGTGCTATTGCTTTGGCAAGTAAAAAGTCCAACGCTCGTGCTTCCCGCGGGTAAGAAATGGCCAGTGTCTAATGAGTTAGAACATGCGTTAAATACGTCTGGCTGGAAGCTCTTTTCTCGTAAAACCGGTGGTGCCCCAGTCCCTCAGGTGCCAGGTATTATCAATCTATCCCACATTTACCACTGGCCAGAAGGCGAGCCTTACAACATCAAAAAAGCGTATCTCGATTTATGTGCAATATTAACGGTTTTCTTTAAACAGCTCGGCGTGAAAGTGGATGTTCATGCTACGCCTTATTCCTACTGCGATGGCGAGTACAACCTCAACATTGGCGGGCAAAAAGTCGTGGGAACCGCGCAGCGTGTTTTACTTAAAAAAGGCGGCGGACAAGTGGTATTGTCACAAGCATGCATTCTGATTGATGCCGACGTCGAGAAGATTGTCGAACCAGTACGAATGTGTAATCAGCTTTGCGGTCACAGCGATAATATTCGTGGTGATGTCCACACACCGCTCTTCCATCATGTATCCGACCGCCCATCGGTAGATTCGCTCTTTCAGCAATTGACGAGTGCGTTTTTAACGCATGCAAAAGCGGAGTAATGAAAGGAGCAAGCCTCCCCCACACTCCGAACAGCATTTGATAAACTAAAACTGCATACCGTGATAGCGATGTAAGAATGGGCATCGCCAACGTAAAACCATTCAATCGATCGACCAAACCAGTTATCAGTTTTGCCTGCCAAAAAGAAATGAGATCCAGTTCAAATATTTATCCATGACGGAATTAGTTGAAGCCTGCGCGTAAAAGCCTCAGAATGTCGCACTTTTCGCACCGATTTGTTTTCGGCGCGTTGTTATCTAACTCTACAATTGAGAATCATACATATGGGTTTTACCTCGTTAGGTCTATCTGCTCCAATCCTTAAAGCTATTCAAGAGAAAGGCTACGACACCCCTTCGCCAATTCAGGCAAAAGCAATTCCTGCTATTTTGGAAGGGAAAGACGTAATGGCAGCAGCGCAGACTGGTACAGGTAAAACTGCAGGCTTTACGCTACCGATTCTTGAGCGTTTATCGAACGGCCCTCGCGTTCGTGCTAACCAAGTTCGAGCACTGATCCTAACGCCAACACGTGAGCTTGCAGCTCAGGTGCAAGAAAACGTATTTATGTACGGCCGTCATCTTCCACTAAGCAGTGCGGTTGTTTTTGGTGGTGTGAAGATCAACCCGCAAATGCAGCGTCTTCGCAAAGGTGCGGATGTGTTGGTCGCGACACCAGGGCGCCTGATGGATTTGTACAACCAAAATGCGGTGAAGTTCGACCAACTGGAAGTGCTAGTGCTCGATGAAGCAGACCGTATGTTGGATATGGGCTTTATCCGTGACATTCGTAAGATCCTAGCTCTGCTACCAAAACAGCGTCAGAACCTACTTTTCTCGGCGACTTTCTCGGATGAAATCCGTGACCTTGCGAAAGGCTTGGTGAACAACCCGGTTGAGATTTCAGTGAACCCGGCAAACTCGACGGCGAGAACGGTTGAGCAAAGCATCTACCCTGCAGACGTGAAGAAAAAAGCACCGATGTTGGTTAAATTGATCAAAGACGGCGATTGGAAGCAAGTGCTGGTGTTTACGAAAACGAAACACGGCGCAAACCGTCTGGCGAAGTTCCTGATCGAACAAAATCTACCGGCTGCTGCCATCCACGGCAACAAGAGCCAAGGCGCACGTACCAAAGCACTGGCGGATTTCAAATCGGGTGAAATTCGTGTGTTGGTCGCGACGGACATTGCTGCGCGCGGTATCGATATTCCGCAATTACCGCAAGTGGTGAACTTTGAGCTACCGAAAGTGGCAGAAGACTACGTTCACCGTATTGGTCGTACTGGCCGCGCGGGCGAAGTAGGTAAAGCGATTTCACTGGTGTGTGCGCTAGAAGCATCTGAGTTGTTTGCGATTGAACGTTTGATTCAAGAAGTACTACCACGTAAAGAGTTGGAAGGTTTTGCGCCAACCAATGTGGTGCCAGAATCTAAACTGGATACGCGCCCAATCAAACCGAAAAAACCTAAGAAGCCGAAAAAACCAAAAGCGCCAAATGCTGCAAGTGAAAACGCTCCAGCAACCGAAAAGAAAGCAGGCAATGGTGCAAACAAACCTAAGCGTCGCTTCAACGGTGGTAACAACGGCAACAAAAACAGCACCAACCAAGGCGGCGCGGGCAAGCCTAAAGGCAACCGTGAAGGCCAAAGTCGTGCAAACAGTAAACCAGATGACCGCAAACCTAACGGCAACAAGCCAAATGGTAATAAACCGAATGGAAATAAACCAAACGGTAATAAGAGTGGCAACGCTGGTAAACCGTCTGGTAACCGCAAGCCAAACAATGCTAAGCCTGCAGGAAACAAACCGTCAGGTCAGCGCCGTAAGCCTCGTCCGCAAGCTGCAAACTAACCTGTAAACGGCCCCCGATAGCAAATACAACAAAGCCGCTGATAATCTCAGCGGCTTTGTCTTTCTTAGAACACAGTTTTCTAGAACACTGCTTTGTTAAAACAGCCTACATTAAAGGTGTGATTCGAATATCTGCGATTTGCGCTTCGTTCTTTTCACCCTCAATACCACCAGCATAGATATAGGTTTCATTCGATGTGAGGTAACTCATATTGAAGTGGTCCTTCAGCGCGATCTGATAGGTTTTCCCCTGCTCCAACGTCACTTCAATTGGCGTTGAGTAACGCATACCTTGGTTTTCACCAATATGGCCCATCTGCAAGTAACCTTGGCCAACCACTTTACCTGCATCATCCAATACCTCTAACAATTTCACGGTGTTCGTGATACCAGTATTAAGTTGCCCTAGGTTATTGTTGTACCAAGCATCGAACTGGTAAGTGCCCGTTACAGGAGCTGTAAACGACTCTGCACCTTTTACGACGCCGCTGTCTTTGCTCACCGTAACCACTGAGACATTGTCTTTGAGTGGCTGATATTCGCCATCAAGTTTGATGCGGCTCTCTTCACCGACACAAACTGGTTGGCTTGGGTTAGAACGGAAGCCTTTATCGTTAATGCTTTCAGCCAAATAACAAGCAAAACCTGTTGGCGTGTCGGAATAAGATTGAGCAATCACGTTCTTTTGAATCAGCTCGCCATTGCGATACAAGTTCACGTTGTACTTGCTCGTCACGTCAATCGAAACCGAATTCTCAACGCTTTTTACCACCAATGTTGGCTCTTGCGGAGAATAAACGCGACTGTCTTCACTCACATACGGTTTCACCCCAGAAACTAAAGTAATGCTGCTATCTACATTCACAAACGCGCCCAGTGTCACGTGGAAATGCCCCTCTTCGTCCATCGTGACATTTTCAACTGGGTAGTAACCTGTTTCATCTTTGCTTACTTCAGGCAAGTCAATCGTTACCGAGTAGTTCTTTCCTTTGAAGGCAAAGTTTTCCAACGTGATTTGTTCAGACTGAGCCAACAAGTTATTGCGCACCCAGCTTGTGATAAACGGCTTCACTTCCAACTTGCCCGTTTCGGTATGGATGCCGAATAGGGTCTCTATCACCATGTTCAAGTAGCCACCCACAGACCAAAGCTGACGCTGAGAGTTAATCACTGGGCCATCCATGCTTGGATCTTCACCATGATCACTATGGATGATGAATGACTTACCAGAAAGCCACTCTAAGTTTTCCATGTTGGATAAATTGGTCGCTGTACCACGAACCAACGATTGAATGGCATTGTTCGCCGCAGCCACGTTTTGTGTTTGATGCGCGGCGCGCAAGCTGTACGCGGTAACAAATGGCCAAATTGCGCGGTTATGGTACACAGGCACATCCGGTTGTTGAGGGAAGTAAACCGGCACGCCAAACTCACTGTGTGGGTAATTGGCCATGATTTGTTTCGCCTGCGCATCACTTGCCACGCCACTGATGATCGCCAACGCTTCACCCAACATGTCGTATTTGTCGACCGCGATGTCTTTGCCATTGTCAAACAAATAGCTTACGTACATACCGCGTTCGGCATTCCAAAACTGGTCGTTGATAGCGGTTTTTAACTGCTCAGCCCACTCGGTGTATTTGACCGCGTTGGTTGAATCGAACTTCTCTGCCAACTTAGCCGCGAGCTGAATCGCGCGGTAGTGAACCACGTTTGTCGATAACGCTTTGCTGCTACCAATCGCATTGACATCGTTTGGCGTCCACGTTGAGTAAGTTTGCTCACGCCAATCGAGGAATGATTGCTCACCAGTGTATAAACCGGATTTCGCATCAAAAGCCGCCAGGCGATCGGCTTCAAGTGTATTACTGATAGCGTTATATGCGCGCTCAGCAAACTGGTTGTACTCTTCTCCATCCAATGCCGAAAGTAAGCGTTCTGCACCAAGCGCCCAAGTCGTGCGGTCGGTACTGATTGGCCAGCTGCCGCCAGTGCCCGTGTCTTGCACAATCTGCTCGCCATCGTATTGCTGATCGGTCGTGTCGCGGAAAGCGGACAATTTGAAATTCAAACCATTTTGCACGCGAGTTGGATTCATCAATGCAAGCGAAAGGTCTGCTGCGTACGCCAAATCACGCGTCCATACGTAATGCCACTTCGCGCCCGTCTCAAAAACTTCCGCTTTGATTGGGTTGTTGTAGTTGTAATTGCCGTCTTTGATTTCAGAAACAGCAAGCTGGTCTAGCTCTTTCATCGTCAACGCAAACAACGCATCAAACGCGACATCATCCGACACCACTCGCGGCCCTGTTTGTTCATTAATCACTAAGCCTTGGTCGAGCGCATCACGCAATTCTGTCGTCGTTGAAATACCAAATTCACGCAGTTCAGCTTTAGGATCTTTCACCGAGAAAATCACGGTATCACTCGAGTCATCGTAATTGGCGAACAGTTTCACTTCTCTGCTCTGATGCCCTTCATGCACCATTGCAGGGTCGAGAATCGCATCAGAGTAGTATTTTTCCGCTTCTTCTTGCGTTGCTTTCGTCACAGTCATTGTCGCGCGACTTTCATCGGCAAAGCTCACAGAAAACTTGTAATACCCTTTGTCTTCAAACGTGATCTCAGAGTTGCAATCATCGTTCATACACGCTTCATTCGTGTCTGGTTTTGGCAGGTACTCTTGAGCTTTATCGAACGCCGCGGGCTCCTCAAAATAGGTGTATTGGATCTGCCAACCCGGATCAGCAATCTTGAACTGATTGCTACCTCGGGCGACGCGCAGTACGGTTTCGTACTCGTTATTACCCAAATAGTTTAGCTTGGCATGCTCTGCCGTGCCCCAATCCCCATTTAAACCACGTAAATATAAGTCGGCTGAAATAATTGGTTTGTCGACCGGCACAGGCGCATCAGAGGAATCTGACCCACATCCAGCAAGACCAATACAAGACGCGACAGCAAGCGCAATAAAACTCGGTTTCATGTTCATCCCTTAGATTGTTGTTTTGGCGACAGTCTAAAGAACACCCTTTTGAGGGGAAAATAGGAAGTCAGGAGCGAGCTATAGATAACATCTATACGTCAGACCCCAACAGTGATGTAGATCTATGAAATGCGCATAATTTCAATCAAATGAGATTACAGATTTGTGATTTATAAATGAAATTGTGCAAAATACCCCTCGTTCTTAGAGGGGAAAGAAAATGGACAAATCTCTGCAGCAATTTTTACTGGTTGCACGCTGCCAAAGCATCAGCGCTGCGGCAAGAATGGCAGGGTTAAGCCAGCCAACGGTAACAAGCAATTTAAAGAAGCTGGAAGAGAATCTCGGCGTAACGCTGTTTGAACGTCACCCTAATGGCATGGTGTTGACCGAATACGGGCGCATCCTCTATCGCCATAGCAACGCGATGCAGCATGAATACAACCAAATGATGCAAAGCATTGATGAGCGGAAACAGTACCAAGTCGGAAAAATTAAAATGGGTACTGGCGATGCGTGGTGGCCGCTGTTCGTCAAACAAGCACTCAATGACCATCTGACCAAGCAGCCATCGGCATCTACGCACGTCGAATTTGGCAACCACTTAGGCTTGATGGATTCATTAATCAACGAACAGATTGAATTCTTCATCGGCCACGAGATTGTCGGCTTGTCGTCTAAATGCGATGTTACGTTTATTCCGCTATTTCAAACGGTTGATGCCTATTTTGTTTCCCCAAACCATCCACTGCTAGGGAAAACCGTCACCGAAGAGATGCTGCACGAATACCCCGCTCTTTCGGTCACTTATGACGCGAAGAAATTCGCTCACGTCATCGATAACCCAATCCCGAAACAAAATGAACGCGAAAGGCAGCAACTGGATGACCGACCGACTTACGAAGTGGATTCTCTGCTCGCCAGTATTGATGTACTGAAAGAAAGCGTCGCGGTGATGTCTTATACCCGCCATCTGCAACCGTATTTGGAATCCTTTGGCTTACGATGCTTAACCATGAAAAACGAACCAAACCCTGGCACCGTCGGGATTTATCGCCACCGCCGAGAAACCTCGGAATCGCATCTAGATCTGATTGCGGGCATCACTCAGCGCGCTAAATTGCTCAACTAGAAAGTCCAAAAACAGGCGAACTCTTTTCGGTTGATATTGACGGCTTTGATAAATGACATGCAGATCCGCTTCAGCACCTTGCGAGAAGGCGCTGAAGTTTTTCATATACCCATCCAAAACCGTTACTAAACGTTGCTGTTTGAGGTCTTGCTGAATATCTAAAATCGATTTCAACGCAATCCCCGCCCCCTCCAACGCCCATTGTCGAATCACTTCACCATCATCAGAAAAGCGCTTTGGCGTGACCGTGATCGTTTGGTGAGACTCTTCATCTTTAAAGTGCCACGTTTTTAATTCTTCATTGCTGCGCACCATGGCTAAGCAGCGATGATCCGCGAGATCTTGTGGGCAGTTTGGGACACCTTGCTTCGACAAATAGTCAGGTGATGCGCACAGCACGCGTTGACTCGACGCCAGCCTGCGCGAAATGAGATTGCTGTCCGCTAACTCGCCATAACGAATCACCAAATCGAGCCCCGATTCAGCCAAGTTCGATAAATTGTCATTAAGATAAAGATAAGGCGTCACATCCGGATATTGCTCAGAAAAAGCCGACACCATCGGCGAAATAATTTGTTTGCCAATATCTCGTGGAGCTGAAATTTTCAACGTTCCGCGCACTTGCGAAATACCCGTTTGCAGCAAGTTTTCCGTCTCTTTCACGCTATCAATGATGTTAAGACAAGCTTGATGGTACATTGCCCCTGCGTCCGTGAGTGATACGTGGCGTGTGCTTCGGTTGAGCAGCTTTACGCCATAGCGTTCTTCTATCGCTTGCAGCCTTGCCGTTACCGTCGCCGGAGACAAACCTAACTCCCTTCCCGCCGCTGCCAGACCTTGATGTTTAACGATGCTGACAAACAACGTCATATCCGAAAACTTATCCACCTTCGCGCCCTTATTATTTGGAAAAACTGAATAATCAATTCAGATATAACCCAATTATCAAATTAAGTCGAATCCATATACTGACCCTATCGACATTGTTTAGACCCAGAACGTTATGTGACAGGGCAAAGTTAAACGCCGTAACGCTGTTCAACGCACAACAACACGCCCTACCCAGCCAAGAGATAGGAAACAAAAAATGAAACTGTACATTTATGAACATTGCCCCTTTAGCGCCCGCGTCCGTTTTGTCGCAGGCATGCTGAATATTCAGCTCGACGTCATCAACATTGCTTATGACGACGAGAGCACCACCACAAACATCATCGGCGCAAAACAAGTTCCTCTTTTGATCAAAGACGATGGTGAAGCGATGGCGGAAAGCTTAGACATCATCAACTACTTCCTTGAATTGGCACCTTCCAGCGAAAACAGCCAACCCTCCAAACCGGTTTTAGACTGGCAAAAACAAGCGTTTTTACCGCTACAAAAAGTCGGGTATCCGCGTTGGTCAAACATGACGTTACCGGAATTTGCAACAGAAACCGCTAAACAAGCATGGCGTGCAAAAAAAGAAACCGAAGCGTTAAATTTTGAAGCCTTGATTAACGATACACCTGCGATTGCGAAAGAAGTCGCCGCTTTGATAGAACAAACCAAACCCTTGCTCAACCTAAGTTCAGAAAAGCAAACGTCACTGGTTGATCAAGCCATTATGTTTTCCATTCTACGCGGCTTTTTCAGTGCGCCCGAAGTGCAATGGGATCCAGCCGTACTTCACTGGATGGCAACCGCTCGTAAAGCGACCAACGTGCCTGTACTTATCTAAGGAGCGCAACATGCAACAAAGAACAAATAAGCTGTTTGAACCAGCTCAACTAAAAGCGTTGTCACTACAAAACCGTATTGTCATGGCACCAATGACTCGCGCACGCACCACTCAGCCTGGCAACATCCCGAATGAGATGATGGCAACGTATTATCAACAGCGCGCTTCTGCCGGGCTGATCATTTCCGAAGCCACGCAAATTTCGGACGATTCTCAAGGCTATTCGTTCACCCCTGGCGTTTACACCGATGCGCAAGTGGCGGGCTGGCAAGGTGTGACCAAAGCGGTCAAATCACAAGGCGCAGCGATGTTTTGTCAGCTATGGCATGTGGGCAGAGTCTCTCACCCAACATTCCAAAATGGTGAACAGCCTATCGCACCATCTGCGCTCGCTCCGGTAGAGACGCAAGTTTGGATTGCAGATGAACAAGGCAACGGCAATATGGTCGATTGTGTTGAGCCTCGCGCCATGACACAAGCGGATATCAACCGAGTTGTCGGTGATTTCGCGAACGCAGCCAAACGCGCCATTGAATCGGGTTTTGATGGTGTAGAAATCCACGGCGGGAATGGGTATCTGATAGACCAGTTCTTAAGAACCAATTCAAACCATCGAACAGACAACTACGGCGGTTCACGAGAAAATCGTATCCGTTTTCTTATCGAAGTAGTGGATGCAGTTATCGCCGCTGTTGGTGCGCATCGAGTTGGAGTGAGATTGGCACCATTTATTACGTTTAAAGATATGGACTGCCCAGATATCGTGCCAACGATCTTAGAGGCATCAAAACAGCTACAGGAGCGCGACATTGCCTACTTGCACTTGTCCGAGGCCGATTGGGCCGATGCACCAACGATTCCAGAGACGTTCCGAATCGAACTTAGAAAGCGCTTTCGCAACGCTATCATTGTCGCAGGTCGCTACAATCCTCAACGAGCAAACGAAGTGTTAGAGAAAGGCTACGCGGATCTTGTCGCATTCGGACGGCCATTCGTAGCAAACCCAGACTTAGTCTCTCGCTTGCAACATCACCATCCGTTGGCAGAACTCGATGGCTCAACGTTGTTTGGCGGAAACGAACGAGGCTACACCGATTACCCTGCTCTGCAACAGGAATGCGCAGAACAGGCCTAACAAAAAAGCCCCAACCTAGCTGCTACGGTTGGGGCTGTCACCAAACTAAAATTGGTTTTAGCTAGCTAAATCTGGCTAAGAGTTAAATCACTTCTAACGCGCCGCTGCGCCAAGGTTCGATAACCACTTTGATGTGGTCGTTGGGAGTCATTAACTGTCTAAACGCATCTTCCACACCATCGATCCCTACTTTGGCAGTGAGCATTTTCTGCCAAGGCAACTTATGTTCGGCAATCGCTTGTAGGCATTGCTCAAACTCGTGCGGTTGGTAGTAGTAAGAGAATCTCAAGTCGAGCTCTTTTACCGTTGCGTACGCGTAGTTAATGATTGCGGGTGTCGTATGGATACCCGAGATGACGATTCGCGCTCGGGCAGGGGCGCGGCGCATAAAATCATCAATCAAGGTATGCTTGCCCACACATTCATAAATGACCAGACGTGAGTTCATCGCGTACTGCTCACCAACGGCGATCTCGTCTTCCTTGGTCGGGTTGATCAATCGATTTGCGCCAAACTCGCTGGCAAGTTGCAGCTTTTCTTCCTGAAGATCGACCGCAAGAATATTGCTGACGCCACGTTGTTTCAGTGCAGCAATCACAGCCAGCCCTATAGGACCGCAACCGACAACCAGCGCTGTTTCTTCCGTCTCGATTTCACTGCGATTGACCGCGTGCAAACCGACCGCCAGTGGTTCAGTCAGTGCCGCCGCCTCAGATGGCATTCCGTCTGGCACAGGTAGCAATAACGCTTCATCAAGCAGGAAGTACTCAGAGTAAGCGCCATAAGTACCCGGAGTAACACCAACGCCCGCGCCATTTTGGCTGAGCAACATCGGCACTGAGGTGACTCGGCTACCAACGGACAACGTTTGCTGCGTATCGGCACCGTATTCGATAATTTCCGCACAGAACTCATGCCCCAACATCACTTGAGCGTGCTCACCGGCTTCATCAGGCATCAACCCGAGCTGGTGGAATACATCAAATACCTCATCCGCGTGTCGAGTAATGTGAAGGTCGGAGCCACAAATGCCACAGGCAAGGCTGCGAACCAACACTTGTCCCGCTGCAGGTTTAGGGATTTCGACTTGCTTCAGGCGGACACTACCATCTTGCATTACGATACTGTTCATCTGTTGCATGGGGTTACTCCGCTAGCTCATCGCTTAGGCCAGCAATCGCACCCGGTTTGATGTAACGCGCGGTAAAGCCTTGTGCTTTCGCTGTTGCAATAACAACTTGCTCAATCCAACCTGCATCCATGATGTTGATGAAGTTACCTTCTTCGTCAAAGTTAATGTTGGCACCTTGGATCACCATAAATCCGTCGGCACCGCCTGAGCTTTCAGGGCAGTGGAAGGTATGAATTGAACCGCCCGGCTCATATAAGTAGCTGCCAGCGGTTTGGACTTGGTCCGGATACTCGATGTAGTGCCAAGCGCCACTCAGGGTATAGAAATGCACCACACCAGTGTGGTAGTGCTTAGGCAGAGTGATACCCGGTTTGAATTTGGCGCGAACCACCCAAGTCCCGTTTTCTGGATCAAGAAACAACGGGTAAACATCCACACCCGGTAACGCGTCTTCGATGATCGACTCTTCATTAGTATTAAGAGTTAATAAGAAATCTTGGTGCTGAATAACTTCTGGTAATGACATAACTTACATCCTCGCTATTGCTGTAATGTGGCGTACTCGCCTATCCCATAAGTGGGTACTTAAAATTCTCGAAACCGTCAGATGCGCTGATGGTACAACCGTTGATACAGTTGGCTTTCTCGCTGACCAGAAACGCCACCACATCAGCAATCTCTTCTGGTTGTGTGAAGTTTTGACGCATCTGTTCTTTGCGGATGTGGTCCCACAGGCCAATCTCTTCGTATTGCCTTAACATAGGAGTATCAACGCGTCCCGGAGCGACAGCGCAAACACGAATACCCAATGGTGCGAGTTCTAATGCGGCGCATTTGGTCATCATATCGACTGCGGCTTTACTGACGTTGTAGGTAAAGGTCATCTCAGACGCCATTCGTGCGTAAACAGAAGAAGTATTGAGGATCACGCCCGGCGTGCCTTGCGCTTGGAATTGTCTTCCAGAGGCAAGAATGCCGTAGTAAACGCCATTTTGGTTGACCTTAGAGATCGGCTCAAAATCGGCAATTGGGTCGTGGTCAAGCAGAGGTTTCGGGGCGCCGATGCCCGCGTTGTTGATCATGATGTCAAGCGAGCCAAACTGTTCGGCTGCATGCTTGACCATGGCTTCCACTTCTTGGTATTCGGTGACGTCCGCAACAAATGTTCGTAGCTGATCTGCATCGAAGTCTTGATACACATTCAGTGATTGAGGGGAAATGTCGACAGCAAGTACTTTCGCGCCTTGTTCCAGCAGTTTGTGAATAATGGCTTGGCCAATTCCACCCGCAGCGCCGGTGACAATCGCGGTTTTATTGATAAGTTCCATACGGCTTCTCGTCCATGTGTTGTTGTTATCAAAATGTAACTTAGATCAACTCATTGACACTCACTTGACCTTTTGCGAAGTAAATTTGATATATTGCGATTTACAACCTGTTAACATTCAAAAATCAAGACATGTATATCGTACGAAGTGGCGCTGCCGATAAATTTGATAGCTTGGTTTCCGAACTGGGGCAGAATCCGGTTGAGATTATGGCTGCCGTCGGGCTGTCTGCGGCGCAGTTTCGCAATCCCGATACGTATCTCGCCTACCCTAGGCTGGCTGAATTGCTGGAGGAAGCGGCTGCTCGTTGTCAGCAACCGCTGTTTGGCGTGTTGCTCGCCGAGCGTCAAAACCTACAGAGCTTGGGAGACTTGCCAATGCTGGTTTCCCGGGCGCAAACGGTCGGTGAAGCCTTGGCGCGGGTGAATGATTTTCTCTATCTGCATTCGTCAGGGGTCACTCTCAACATGACGCCACAAGATGATTGGGTACGGTTGTCGCTCAATATTGATGTGCACAGCGAACGAGGTATCGCGCAGCTGATGCAGCTCAGTGTGTCGCACTTAGCCATGTTTGTTGCGAGCCTGCTTGATATTGAAGCGAGCCACTTCTCTTTACACCTCACCCAACACGCGAGCTTCGAGGCAGAACAGAGCGAATTTGCCCAGAAGAGCAAACTGCGTTTCGGTGATAAGTTTGACGGTATCCTACTTAAAGCGACTCTGCTTAACGCTAAGAACCACCAAGATGAAGACGCACTAGAGCGCCATTTTCAACAGCACCTCAAAGAGCTGCAAACCCGTTACCCCAACAATCTCAGTGACCAAGCAGCAAACATGATTGGCCGTCTGCTCTCAACCGGAGAATGCAGCGTTGAGCGCGTTGCAAGAGCATTGGACCTGCATCCGAGAATGCTGCAAAACAAGCTGAAACAACAGGGCACAAATTATCGGCAGCTTTTACAACAAGTGCGTCAGGATTTCGCCGAACAGCGATTGCATGAGAATATTCAGAGTATTACCGATATCGCGTTGCAACTGGGCTATGCAGAAACTGCGGTCTTCAGCCGCCACTTTCGCCGTTGGACGGGGAAATCGCCGAGACAATGGCGACAAGAAAAAACTCAGTTACAAACGTTTAAGCCCATCAGATAAAAGCATAGATAACCTATCGTTCAGACCAAAAAGTGTGAGGTGGGAGGGTTGGTATCGAGAATTTCAGCAATCACAGATAACCCGTGTTTGATGTAGCCTCGGTTTGTTTCTGCTCCCAAGCTGATTCGCACGTAAGGCATTGGCTGATTAGTATCGAGAACAAACGGTTTATATCCCGTAATCTGCACCCCTGAACGCTTAGCCGAAGCAACCAGGTCATCGCTATTCCACTGCTCGGGTAGTCTCAACCAAATGTGCTGTCCATTCGGGTGCGAGCTATAAACATGCCCTTCTAAAGCGGCTTTTGCTATTCGCTGTCGCTTAGCAAACTCATTGACTTGAAAGCGAATAAGTCGATTTAACGTACCGTTCTCGATCCACAAATGAGCGACTTCAAATGGTAATGGAGTCGCGGACCAACTCGTTGCCGCTAAACGACCAATCGCGTGCTGCAAAAAATGACGTGGGACCGTCAGATAGCCAGTGCGCATGCCTGGCGCTACAACTTTGGTTAAACTGGTGACATAGAAAGCTTGTTCGGGTAACAATGTGGCAAGGGGTGGGACACGGTTAGGTTCTAGTGCTCCATACACGTCATCTTCAATGACATAGATGTCGTATTGCTGCGCAATATTCGCTATCGCCTCTCGGCGTGCAAGATCCATATGCGCACTAGTCGGGTTAGCCATGCTAGGTGTGCAACACAATACCTTGATTGGTTTGTGTTTACATGCCCATTCAAATGCATCCGGCGTTATACCAAACTCATCCATTTCAAGTGGTTGCAACTTAAATCCAAGCATTCTCGAGCGAGAGATCAAGCCATGATCAACCAAGTGACCACAAGCAACTAAATCACCGTGTTCAACAACTGTGCTTAAAGCCAACGTTAAACCATGGCATGCACCATTTGTGAGTAATATCTGATCGGCACCCACATCCAGCCCTTGGCTACTTAGAAATCGTGCTCCTGACTCAATATGATGAGGCTGACCTGTTACCGGCTTTGCTTTACTGATCAAACCACGATTGTTTGTTTGCCCAGCAATCTCCATTAACGCCTGATTAAAAAGCGTAATGTGGCGATCGGTCACCACTGGATGTGCAATCGACATATCAATTTCATCCGGCGTTTCTTTCATCTCTTGTGTCAGCATGAACTCCGTGTCCGTACTTTCATCCACAAAACCTGATTTGACAAAAGTACCATTCCCAACCCAAGACTCGATCGCCCCTTTTTTCTCTGCATAACCATATGCATGGCTCACCGTTTGTACGCTGACGCCAATTTGCTCTGCAAACTCACGATGTGTGGGTAATCGAGTTCCCGGTTTTAGATAACCACTGCGGACACATTCGACAAGATAGTTACCAATGGAGATGTATTTAGCGGTGCCTGGCCGAACGATCGGGTTCAAAGAAATTGTCATGACACAATATTTTAATTGATTCATTTTTAATGCTCATTGTAACTTCCATTTAACAAATGGCGAACTTTAACTCACAAAACGAGGTGAAATGCACAAAAATAAACCACAATTGTAATGATTGACATGAAATGTATGGGTTAAACAAACATGTTAAACAGCATCGTTCAATCCAAATACAACCCCAGAGGTAAATTGCAATCATTTTTAACGCAGATCTGGCTAGCTGGTAGAAGGTAGAAATACCTCAGCGTCTCCGAAGGCCCATAAGGCGTCGGATTTCTAACAAGGAGAAAATATGAGAGGCGTTGCTTTGCATTTTACACTGGATGAGTTCCAGGATCGGTTAACGAAAGTTCGGCAATCGATGGAAGAAAGAGAATTGGATGTCCTTATCATTCATGACCCTTCTAACATGGCGTGGCTGACAGGCTATGATGGGTGGTCTTTTTACGTGCCACAATGTGTCGTTGTTGGTCCATCTGATGAACCTGTTTGGTTTGGACGCTGCCAAGATGCCAACGGAGCATACAGGACTGCGTATATGTCGGCAGAAAACATTACCTACTATCCAGACCATTATGTAATGAACCCGCCGTTACACCCGATGGATTTCCTAGTCGAAGCCGTACTGGCTCCGCGCCTTTGGGATCGTGGTCGCATCGGCGTAGAAAAAGATAACTATTACTTTAGCGCCACCGCTTACGAATCACTCACTACGCACCTACCGAATGCTCAACTTCTCGATGCAACTGGACTAGTCAACTGGTGCCGCGCCGTTAAATCCGATCAAGAACTGGCGTACATGTACCGTGCCGCTCGCATTGTTGAAAATATGCACCGCGTCGCGTTCGACATGATTGAACCTGGATTACCGAAACACCACCTTGTTGCCGAGATTAACCGCCAAGCCGTGCTCGGGCATGAAGACCACTTTGGCGATTACACCGCGATTGTGCCGCTTTTGCCATCAGGTTCTGATGCTTCCGCACCTCACCTGACTTGGGATGACAGACCCTTCAAGAAAGGCGAAGGGACGTTTTTTGAAATCGCAGGGGCGCACCGCCGTTACCATTGCCCACTCTCACGCACTATTTTTCTTGGCGAGCCTGACGACAAGTTTAAACGAGCCGACGAAGCCCTGACTCTAGGACTTGAAGCGGGCTTGAAAGTGGCAAAGCCCGGAAATACCTGCGCCGACATCGCCAATGCACTAAACCAGGTTCTCGATAAAGCGGGATTCTCACGCGAAGGTGCCCGTTGTGGCTACCCAATAGGTTTGAGCTACCCACCAGATTGGGGGGAACGAACCATGAGTTTGCGAGACACCGATAAAACCATCTTGAGAGAAGGCATGACATTCCATTTTATGCCGGGGCTGTGGTTCAAAGATTGGGGGTTAGAAACAACGGAAAGTATCGTCATTACCCATGATGGAGCAAAAACATTGTGTGATTTTCCACGCCACTTATTTGTTAAACACTAATTTTTCAAACCTTAAGCTCTGTTGAGCCAGGTCTGAGAACTAAAAGGACTTGATATGCAAAAAAGCTCGATCACAGCCACCATAGACTTTGACCGAGAAGGTGTACAGCACGGCTTTTTAACGCTGCCCTATTCACATGACGACTCCGCTTGGGGCAGTATTATGATACCTATCACCGTGATCAAAAATGGTCACGGACCAACCGCACTGCTTACTGGCGGTAATCACGGAGACGAATACGAAGGCATCACCAGCCTGCTAAAATTGACGAACTCGCTTCAGGCAGATCAAATCCAAGGTCGTGTCATTATTGTACCCATGATGAACTTACCTGCGGTACAAAATGCCTCACGTACGTCGTTTATCGATAAAGGGAATTTAAATCGCAGCTTTCCCGGCAACCCCATAGGCACAGTGACCGAGAAAATTGCGGATTATTTTACTCGTTACCTAGTTCCTAAGTGCGATTTTGCGTTAGACATTCACTCAGGTGGTAAAACGTTAGATATCGTGCCGTTCGCCGCTGCCCATCGTCTCGACAA
The DNA here is from genome assembly GCF_023650755.1 of Vibrio sp. SCSIO 43097. Classification (NCBI taxonomy): domain Bacteria; kingdom Pseudomonadati; phylum Pseudomonadota; class Gammaproteobacteria; order Vibrionales; family Vibrionaceae; genus Vibrio; species Vibrio sp. SCSIO 43097. Next base: position 992,315 of record NZ_CP071841.1, read on the forward strand.
TCTCGATCAAGAAGAAGCCTGCATATTAGGTGCAAAACTGTTTGGCGCACCTTACACCATGATCTTGCTCGAAATGGACGCCACCAGCCTGTATGACACTGCCGTGGAGTCTCAGGGAAAAATCTTTGTTACCACCGAACTAAGAGGCGGCGGAACCAGCACTCCAGAAACCATCGCTTATTCCGACCGTGGCATTCGCAACTTCTTACGCTTCTCAGGCAACTTGCCCGGTGACTACGAACAACCAACCCAACCAACTAAGTTATTAGATATGCCTGATGCAAGTTGTTATGTGCAAAGCCAACACCACGGCATCACAGAATACTTATTTGATCTTGGCGATACCGTCAAAAAGGGCGATGTATTAGTGAGAATCTTCTCGACCGAGCGCACAGGTACCGCCCCCGTTGAGTACAAGTCACAGCGCAATGGTATTTTCGCGGCACGTCGTTTTCCTGCTATGGTGAATATCGGTGACACTATCGCAGTTATAGCCGAAGACTGCGGCGAGATAGGCTGATTGAAAAGCCAACTAAAGAAATCAAAACAAATGGCATACCAGAAGCAAACTGGAAAGCACCTTATAACAACGACCAGTCATCAGCCTTTCATGAAATGATTAGTATTCTACAGGGAGACTCATTATGCGCCTCGATCGCTACGACGTAAAAATTCTACAAATACTTCATGATAATGGTCGTATCACCAAATCTCACCTTGCCGAGGCCATCAACCTATCCGTGAGCCCTTGCTGGGAGCGCGTCAAAAAACTGGAAGAAGCAGGCATCATTGAAGGTTACGGAGCAAAAGTAAATACCGATATTTTGTTCAAACGAACGTCGGTTATGGTTGAAGTTACGCTCAAAGAACACAACGCCCAAGCGTTCAAACGCTTCGAGCAACTGGTTCAACATTCACCAGAAGTCACTGATTGCTATGCCACGGGCGGTGGTATCGATTACATCCTTAAAATTCAGTCAGAAGATATCGACCAATATCAGCGGCTTATCGACAACTGGTTAGACTCAGATGTGGGCATTGAGCGCTACTTTACTTACATTGTGACAAAAACAATCAAACGTGATGCGGGCACATTCGAAGTAAACCAAAACGCTTTGTTATAAAAGGGAAAATGCGTATCAGGCGTGAACAGAAAAAACACCATATTTAACGGCACTAAAAAGAAAGTTCTGACGTTTTAAACCTCGGTATCAGAAATTATTTCGGTCACTTCTCCATTACAGTTTCATTATGGACAACGATGCTGGGAGAAGGACTCATGACAGCACTGCACAGCTTACACGCTGAAGAATTAAAAGCCTCGCACGACATGATGGCGATAATGAAAGACGTACGTTTGGTGAGAGGTTTAGCGTACGTGAATGGCAAATGGGTAAGTGGTGATCAATTTCATCCGGTGGATAATCCAGCAGATGGCACGGTCATCGGTTACATCACTAAGCTATCTCAGCAACAACTCTATCAAGCGATTGATGAAGCCGACCAAGCCTTTCGTCAATGGCGAAAAATGCAAGCAGAAGAGCGCGCTGAAATTCTCATGCGTTGGCACGACCTGATTCTAGAATCAAAGCAAGATCTTGCTCATTTGATGGTGATGGAGCAAGGAAAAACACTAGGTGATGCTGTAGGTGAGATTGACTACGGCGCATCCTTTGTTCGTTGGTTTGCCGAAGAAGCACGCCGCTGTTATGGCGAAACCATCCCAAGTCATATTCCGAATGCGCAGCTATCAACGGTGCGCGAGCCAATTGGTGTCGCAGCACTGATTACGCCATGGAACTTTCCTAATGCCATGATCACACGCAAAGCCGCAGCCGCACTAGCAATAGGCTGTCCGGTGCTCATTAAGCCCGCCAGTGAAACGCCTTTTTCTGCGTTAGCGTTGGCAGAGTTAGCAGACCGAGCTGGCTTTCCACCTGGTGTATTTAACGTGATCACTGGCGATGCGGTGATGGTGTCACAAACCTTGTGTCACTCCGATAAAGTCAAAGCGCTCTCGTTCACAGGCTCAACTCGAGTAGGCAAACTATTGCTACGCGACGCGGCACAAACCGTGAAGAAGTGCAGTATGGAACTCGGTGGTAACGCCCCTTTCATCGTGCTGCCAGATATGGATGTCGAGCAAGCAGCCAAAGCCGCCGTGGATGCGAAGTTTCAAACCGCAGGACAAGACTGCTTGGCCGCAAACCGTATTTTCGTCCCTGACGATAAGTACGAAGCGTTTTTGGAAGCGTTTGCCAAAGAAATGAGCCACATCGTTTTGGGCAATGGCTTAGACGAAAAAAACACCATGGGACCACTTATTAATCGCACTGCGGTGGATAAAGCGCATGATTTGGTGCGTGACGCGCTCGACAAAGGCGCGCGATTGGTAGCGGGATACCACCAGCCCGTACCAGGCGAAAACTTCTTCGCGCCGACATTGCTAGCCGATGTCACCCCTGAAATGGCGGTGTATCGCGAAGAGAATTTTTGTCCTGTGGCAGGCGTATTGCCTTACCAAGACTTAGATACCGTGATTGAAATGAGCAACGACACTGAGTACGGCTTAGCTGCCTATGTTTATGGTCACGATATTCACCAAATTTGGCACTGCATGCGCGGTTTGGAGTTTGGCATGGTGAGCGTGAACTCCGTCAAAATGACAGGGCACCCTATCCCATTCGGCGGCGTGAAACAGTCTGGTCTTGGACGAGAAGGAAGCCGTCACGGATTTGAAGAATACAGCGAAATCAAATACTGCTGCTTAGGCGCTTTACCAACCGTCAGTGGCAGTTGAGACACGAAATATGGATATCCAATTATTCGAGGAGAAGGATCATGAGTAACAAAACCCAACAACTTTTAGAGATCGATCGTCAGAGAGTATTTCATGCCTCAACCCACCTGAAGCAGTATTCGGCCGGGGAGCTTTCGGGAAGAATTATCTCGAGCGGAAACGGAATACGCATCACCGATTCAGAAGGCATCGAGCTGATAGACGGCTTTGCCGGGTTGTATTGTGTAAACATTGGCTATGGCAGGACCGAAATGGCCGATGCGATTTATGAGCAAGCCAAAGAACTGGCGTACTACCACACTTACGTCGGTCATACGAACGAAGCGCTCGTGACACTGTCAGATCGCATCATCAAAATGGCACCTGAAGGCATGAGCAAAGTTTACTACGGCATGTCAGGCAGCGACGCGAACGAAACTCAACTTAAGTTGGTGTGGTATTACAACAATGCTCGTGGTCTACCAGAGAAGAAAAAAATCATTTCGCGTGACCGCGGCTACCATGGTTCAAGTATCGCGTCCGGTTCAATGACAGGTTTACCGCTGTTCCACGCCCATTTTGATTTACCACTTGAGCGTATCAAACACACCATCGCGCCATATTATTATCGCCGTGAAGACGAGAGTATGTCTGAGCTTGAATTCTCTCAATATTGCGCAGTTCAACTCGAAACGATGATCTTGGAAGAAGGCCCAGAAACGGTGGCAGCAATGATTGCGGAACCAGTGCTCGGTACTGGCGGTATTGTGCCACCACCAGCAGGGTACTGGCAGGCGATTCGCAAAGTACTCGACAAATACGACGTACTCTTGATTGCGGATGAAGTGGTGTGTGGCTTTGGTCGCCTCGGCTCCGATTTTGGCTCACTCCACTACGACATGAAACCAGATCTCATCACGGTAGCGAAAGGGTTAACCTCAGCGTATCAACCGCTGTCTGGCGTGATCGTCGGTGAACGAGTTTGGAGTGTGCTAGAAAACGGCACCGACCAATGGGGCGCTATCGGACACGGTTATACCTACTCTGGTCACCCAATGGGAGCGGCAGCCGCGAACTGCAACCTCGATATCATTGAACGTGAAGGCTTAGTGCAAAACGCGGCCGAAGTCGGCGCTTACTTGCAGCAACGTATGGCAGAGACGTTTAACGATCATCCATTAGTCGGTGATACTCGTGGCGTTGGCTTGTTGCATGCGTTGGAGTTTTCTTCAGACAAGCTTCGCCGAGCACACTTTGATCCAAACTTGAAAGTAGGCCCGCAAATCGCGGCGGCCTGTTTAGAGCAAGGCTTAATCGCTCGCGCTATGCCACATGGTGACATCCTCGGTTTTGCTCCACCGCTTATCGCGAATCGCAACGATATAGACACCATTGTCGACAAAGCGCATCAAGCGGTAAACAAAGTGATAGATAACCTCGTCACATCTAAACAGTGGCAGCCATAACCCACCTAGATTTCAGTAATGCTCGCGGGCTTTGGAGAAGGTCCGCTTTGCACTTTCCATTAAAGAGATAACAAGCCAACCAAACATTTTAGACCCATAGAAAGCACTATTATTTACTACAAGTGGCAATAGTGGGTAAAATGCCCAAAATTGCGCACTAACTGGATAAAACATGGCAAAACTTACCCTTCAAGAACAAATGCTGAAAGCTGGCTTAGTTAATGAAAAGAAACTAAAGAAAGCGAAGAAAGGCTCTAAAAAATCACGCGTTCAAGCACGCGAAGTAAAAGCGGCGGTTGAAGAGAATAAACGCCAACAGTTAGAGCGTGATAAACAATTGAGCGAGCAGCAAAATGCTGAGCGATTAAACAAAGAGATCAAAGCGCAGATCAATCAATTGATTGAGATGAACAAGATCGACTTAAAAGATGGCGACATCAAATACAACTTCACTCACGGTACGCTAGTGAAATCTCTTTATGTAGATTCACTTATCCGCGAGCAGTTGATCAAAGGTATTTTGGCAATCGCAATTGTTGGTGAAAGCTATGTTGTCATTCCACGTGGAGTAGCGAATAAAATTGCTCAACGTGATGAGTCCGTCATCATCGAACAAAAAGAAGCAGAATCTGACATTCCAGCAGAAGACGATCCATACGCAGATTTCGTCGTGCCTGACGATTTGATGTGGTAACAATAAATTAATCGATGCATCAACGAAAAGAGCCGCTGATGTAACATCAGCGGCTTTTTATAGAAAAATAATCTACAGAGATGATGTGTTGTTATTGCTTACTTAGTAGCAAATTCGCACCTGATGCGGCTAAAAACAACGAACATCCGCGATTGAAACGTTTCGCCATTTTTGGATTTGAAAACCAGTGTCTCAAGTACAAACCAAAGATGGCATAAATTGAAATGGCGACCATTTCTAATATCAAAAACGTCGAGCCAAGGGCAAAAAACTGCTCTTGAACGTTGGCACTGGCATCAACAAATTGCGGCAAGAATGCAGTAAAAATAAGAATCGCTTTCGGGTTGCCAGCAGCAAGCGTAAATTCTTGCTTCGCAAGTCCTGCGTAGTTGCGCGAATTGTCTAAGTCAGAGATCGGGCTGGACTCTGAGCGCCAAAGGTTAAACGCAATCCACAGTAGATACAGCGCCCCTACCAGCTTTATTGCCAAAAATAGCATTTCTGACGTATACAAAATCACAGCCAGACCTGATGCAGACAACGCAATCATCGCTGAAAAAGCAGCAATTCTACCTAAACTGGCCGTAAACGCGGCCCTAAAGCCGTAACAACGAGCATTATTCATTGCCAATAAATTGTTTGGGCCTGGAGCCATATTTAGAGCAAAGCAAGCAGGAATAAAAAGGAGAAGCTGCCAAATATCCATAATAAAATGGTCTTAGTGAGTGATTTTGATCGGTACCCTAACATCTGTTAATAAAGTGAGTAAACCACAAACCGATCTTAAAGCAACTCAGCATCAAATCGTGCCGTGCGAGCTTGAACTAACGTGCAGTTCGTTTCAGCCATCAGCTCCGCTAAGGTGATGTTTGGGTTTTGTCTCACCAAACGTATCAACTTCACGTCCAAAGGTTCCAATTTGTCTTGGTGAGCAAGTAGAGCTTGTTCGATTTTGTTGATCGCAAATCGCATCGTCTCTGCTTCTTCGTTTTTGAGATGCTCTAAAAACGCTTTTACATCCAAAGCCTCGCCCGAGATTTGCCAGTGACGAGATCGTCTAATTCGCTTAAGATCGCACTGTTTTTCTGCTGCGAGTGTTTTCGCTCGCTTGGCATGGTCGCCCCCAATACGGTGAATCAAGGATGGGAGCGAAATCGTAATCTTCGTCTCTTTCATGGCCTTTTCTTTCATCGTCTTAGCCCTCAACCACCGACACATTCTCGCCAACCCAAGCCAACAACTGTTTTGCCGCTTTGGATAACACCTGATTTTGACGCACGATGTAGCCGAAATCAGTGTTTGGAAAACTTGGCAAAGGCGTAACTTCACGAGAAAGCTTTAATCTCGGATCGAGCGAGAAATCCGGCACAATAGCAGTCCCAAACCCCGCTTCCGCCCAGTCGATTTGTGCTTCTACACTGCCCACTTCCATCACGCGATGCTTAGGCAGATTTAGCTCAGGTAAAGACGCATCAATCAGCTCTCGGGTTCGAGTATCGTGCCCTAGCAGGATTAGCGTCTGGCTCTCTTTTCGATTGTCTTGCCACTCAAAAATGTTATCGCCAAACGCACACCAGTGAATTTGCGTGAGAGGCGTGAAATGCAGCGGTTGACTCTCTTTTTGTGCGATAACAAAGCCGATATCGGCACGCGCACTTTTCACCAAATCCACCGCTTGAGAAGATGTGGTGTTGAACAATGCCAAGTCGATCCCCGGATATTCACTTTTGAATTGCTGAAATGGTTTGATAAGCAGTAAACGTGAAACAATATCGCTCGCCGCAATAGAAAGCGTCCCCTGCGTAAGATCGTTGATGGCATTGAGATCTGACTGACAAATTTGCAGCTCATTGAGCATCCGCTGCGCCGTAGCTAACAAACGCTTCCCCGCTTGCGTCAACTGCACGGGATTTCGCTCAATCAATTTCGTGCGCGTGGCTTGCTCCAACTGCTTGATATGCAAACTTACGTTCGGCTGCGTCATGTGCAGTTCCGTCGCTGTTTTACCAAAGTGTTTTACCTCTGCAAGAGTGACGAAGGTTCGCAGCCAGTTCAAATCTAACATTGCCAATTCCGATATGAGATTCTTATCAAGTTAATGAGTATAATTAATTTCTCTTATTATGGCGAACGTCTTAAGATTTTTGCATCTGTTTTTGGAGATTAAATTATGTCGTCTATCGTTGTTGTGGGTGCAAACTGGGGTGATGAAGGCAAAGGCCGCATCGTTGACTTTTTGGCAGAGCAAGCTTCTGCGAGCATTCGTTTCCAAGGTGGTAACAACGCGGGTCACACCGTGGTTAACGATCTAGGTACGTTTAAGCTGCACCAGCTACCAAGTGGCGTATTCAACCCAGACTGTTTGGCAGTGTTAGGTCCGGGTATGGTCATCAGCCCTGCGTTGCTGTCTCAGGAGATTGCGGAAGTTGAAGAAGCGGGCGTAAAAGTGAATATGTGCATCTCTGATCGCGCAACACTGTGTCTACCTCTACACGCACTAGAAGATACGCTAGAAGAACAACGTTTAGGCGACAAAGCATACGGTTCAACTCGTCAAGGTATTGCACCTGCGTATGGTGACCGCGTAATGAAGAAAGGCATCCTAGTTGGTTGGTTGAAGCAACCAGAAGTATTGGTTGAACGCCTTCAATTCATGATGGATTGGAAACTGCCGCAACTGCGTGCACTTTACCCGACGTTCGAGTTTGAACAAACCGCTGAAGAACTGGCGAACTGGCTGCTAGAAGTCTCTGCACCTTGGCGCGATTCAATTTGCAACGTAACGCTTCCTCTAAAAGAACTACAAGCGAAAGACAAAACTCTATTGTTCGAAGCGCAGCTTGGCGCGGGTCGTGACCTTGTTTACGGTGAGTACCCTTGGACAACATCTTCTAACGTTGTATCAATGTACGCGGGTATCGGTAGTGGCCTTCCGGCACTTCGTCCTGAACGCGTTATTGCGGTTGCAAAAGCATTCAGCTCATCAGTAGGTACTGGTACGTTGATCACTGCAATGGAAGAGCAAGACGCTTTCCGCGAACTTGCTGGCGAGTTCGGTGCAACTACGGGTCGTCCACGCGACATGGGCTACTTCGACGCAGTCGCTACGAAGAATGGCGTTGAACTGCAAGCCGCAACTGAAATTGCACTAACGAAAGTAGACTGTTTGACTGGCCTTAACGATCTGAAAATCTGTGTTGGCTACGAAGGCGACCACAGCAAAAACCCAATCTGGCCTCAAACTGCCTCTCTTGCGCCAATCTACGAGAAGATGGAAAGCTGGAGCGAGGACATCACAGGTTGTCGTAAGTTTGAAGAGCTTCCAGTAGCAGCACAGAAATACGTTCTACGCATTGAGGAACTCATGGGCGTACCAGTAAAAATGGTGTCTGTGGGTCCTGGTCGTGAACAAATGATTATGCGATAAGATGTGAATTAACACATCATTGGCAAGCGGCTTTTATCTGTTCCGGGGTAAAGCCGCTTTTTTTTACACTGTAAACTTTGGAAAATTGCACGGCTGAATTCATGTTTAATAACCTCATCACGAGACTCCTACCTCCTTTATTTATAAATCAATAAATTATAGGACTTAACACGTTGTGCACGTTACTAGCACATCTCACTTGTTAAAGAAGCACGTCAATTAGGTTAACTGGTTGATTTGATATTCTTTAAGTGATTAGTTGATCACGATCTTCATCTGCAATTTGTTGAACTAGTACTCAAAAAATCTAACCCGCTGTTTTTAGGATAGATGAGTTCCCCAACATCCAACCTAACAGCAGGTGATTCCCATGACGAAAAATCTTTTCCGCCTCAGTACGATAACCCTTGGTTTGTGCCTTAGTTCTTTGTCTTTCGCGCAATCCGATCTTCCGAACATTAAAATTCTTGCCACTGGCGGCACCATAGCAGGCGCAGGTCAATCTGCAACAGAATCAAACTACACAGCAGGTAAAGTCGGCGTTGAATCATTGATTTCTGCGGTGCCGAGTATGACCAAGATTGCCGATATTTCTGGAGAGCAAGTGGTCAGTATCGGTTCACAAGATATGAATGATGAAGTGTGGCTAAAATTATCGAAAAGAGTTAATGAGCTACTCGCTCAAGATGATGTTGACGGCATCGTCATTACTCATGGTACGGATACGTTAGAGGAAACCGCTTACTTCCTTGATCTGACCGTCAAGAGCAAAAAGCCTGTCGTGATCGTCGGTGCAATGCGTCCTTCCACCGCAATGAGTGCTGATGGACCAGTCAACTTATACAATGCAGTCGTAACAGCCACCGATGAAGATTCAGAAGGACGTGGCGTGCTAGTCGCAATGAATGACACGATTTTCGATGCGCGAGATGTGACAAAAACCAATACAACCTCCGTCAGCACTTTCCAGTCACCCAACTTTGGTGCTATCGGCTACATTCATAATAGCGATGCCAAATATCAACGAAGCCCAGAGCGTAAACATACGACAGAAACCCCATTCGATGTATCAAAGCTTACTAAGTTGCCTAAGGTCGGTATTGTTTATAACTATGCAAATGCCTCCAATTTGCCAGTGAAAGCCTTTGTGGATGCGAAGTTTGACGGCATCGTAAGTGCTGGTGTCGGTAATGGTAACTTGTACCACACTGTGTTTGATGAGCTAGAGAAAGCGAGTAAAGATGGCGTTGTTGTTGTAAGAAGCTCCCGAACGCCTAGCGGCTCAACCACTTTGGATGCTGAAATTGATGACGAAAAATATGGCTTTGTTGCCGCTGGTACATTGAACCCGCAAAAAGCACGTATCTTACTGATGCTGTCACTGACTCAGACCAAAAACTATCAAGACATCCAAAAGATGTTCCAATACTATTAATTCTGTCTAAGGTTCATTTGATAGAGGAGGTACACACCTTACCTCCTCTTACACATAGCGACATGAGCGTCTCTTGTTAGCCAAACAAGCGACGCTTCATTCCTGCTTTTTCCAGAATACGCGTAGTAATTTCCTCAACAGACAGAGAGGACGTATTGATATATGGGATCGCCTCTCTTCTAAACAACGCCTCAACAGTGTCTAGCTCCAGCTTGCACTGCTCTGTGCTAGCGTAATCACTTCCAGACAAACGATTCTCACGGATTTCAGTCAAGCGCTCGGGATCAATAGTCAGCCCAAACAACTTATGACGATGGATCTCAAACTCAGGTAACAAACGCATCATCTTCACATCTTCCGCAATAAACGGATAGTTCACAACACGTAAACCAAATTGCATCGCCATATACAAGCTAGTCGGCGTTTTTCCACTGCGCGACACGCCAAGTAAGATGATATCAGCTTGCTCCAACCCTTTTAGCGTAATGCCATCATCATGCGCCAATGTATATTCAATGGCCGCAATACGGTCGAAATAGGTATCGGAATCTTTCCCCACGCTGCGAGAACGCTGCAACTTAGGCTTTGGTGCCATCTGAATGTCGTCTTGCACTTTCTGCACAATGCTTTCCAAAACATCGTAACTGTATGCCGGCGCTTCAAGCAGCATTTCACGTACTTCTGGAACGACAATTGAGAAAAAGACCAGAGGTTTGACGCCATTGCGCTGGTAGGAAGTTTCAATTTCTTTGACTACGTCAGTAGCTTTGTCCTGGCTTTCTACAAACGGAAAGGTTTTTTCGTTAGGAATGAACGGAAATTGACCGAGAACAACATGCCCTAATGTCTCACATGTTATCGCCGTACCGTCAGAAACATAGAACACATCACGACTTTGGTTATTTATTTGCATTTCTGTTTAATTTTTCAAAATCTTTTGAGTAGGATGGTACACATAATATTAATAAATCAGTTTGGCTTTCAGTTAGGTTCACCACAGCTTTAAAAATTCTTTTGAATTTTTTTCAGCCAGAACGTAATCGTTTGCCTTTGATATCAATCTAAATGAAGCAATGTATGGTCAACGTGTAATAACAGCCAACATGCGATTGTTTAGATCGATTTAAGTCCCCCTACTAAGCTGCAATGTTTCTGGAGAAAGACATGCAAAAGAACACCCTCTGGTTCAATGGCCTATCCATGGATGATGTCGACAAAGTCGGCGGTAAGAATGCTTCACTTGGCGAAATGGTTTCTAACCTCGCAAACGCAGGCGTTTCTGTACCAAATGGTTTTGCGACAACCTCATACGCGTTTAACCAATTCCTTGACCACGAAGGTTTGGATGAGCGTATTCACCAATTACTCGATGAACTAGACGTTGAAGATGTAGAAGCTCTGCGTAAGACAGGTGCAAACATTCGTCAATGGGTATTAGAGGCTCCTTTCCCTGCGGACCTTGAACAAGAAATTCGTGAAAACTACCAAGAACTGATCGAAGGCAATCCTGAGCTTTCAGTCGCAGTTCGTTCATCTGCTACGGCAGAAGACCTACCTGATGCTTCTTTTGCTGGTCAGCAAGAAACGTTTTTGAACGTGAAAGGCATCGACGCAGTACTAGAAGCAACTAAGCACGTTTACGCTTCTCTATTTAACGACCGTGCGATTTCTTACCGCGTTCACCAAGGGTTCGACCACCGTGGCATTTCGCTATCTGCGGGTATCCAACGTATGGTGCGTTCAGATAAAGCCTCGTCGGGTGTTATGTTTACACTAGACACTGAATCGGGTTTCGACCAAGTTGTCTTCATCACCTCTTCATGGGGTCTAGGCGAGATGGTCGTTCAAGGTGCAGTAAACCCTGACGAGTTCTACGTTCACAAGCCAATGCTTGAAGCAGGCGAACACCCAATCGTTAAGAAAACATTTGGTTCTAAGTTGATCAAAATGATCTACTCAGATAACCAAGAAATCGGCAAACAAGTTGATATCGTTGATACTTCTGATGAAGAACGCAACACGTTCTCATTGAACGACGACGAGATCAAAGAGCTCGCAAAACAAGCAATGATCATCGAAAAGCACTATCAGCGTCCAATGGACATTGAATGGGCAAAAGATGGCATTGATGGCAAGCTGTACATTGTTCAAGCGCGTCCTGAAACCGTATGTTCACAAACGGAACAAAACGTGATTGAGCGCTACGAGCTACAAAACAAAGCAGATGTTTTGGTTGAAGGTCGTGCAATCGGTCAGCGCATCGGTAAAGGCGTGGTTCGCTTGGTTGACTCTCTGGACCAAATGTCTTTAGTCCAAGAAGGTGACGTGCTAGTTACAGACATGACTGACCCAGATTGGGAACCAGTGATGAAAAAAGCATCTGCAATCGTAACCAACCGTGGTGGCCGTACTTGCCACGCTGCCATCATCGCTCGTGAGCTTGGTATTCCTGCAATCGTTGGCTGTGGCGATGCGACAAGCAAGTTAACCGATGGTGCAACCGTGACCGTATCTTGTTCAGAAGGTGAAACGGGCTACGTTTACCAAGGTGAACTTGAGTTTGATGTAAAACGCTCTTCTGTTGATGAACTGCCGCTGCTACCAACAAAAGTCATGATGAACGTGGGTAACCCTGATCGCGCGTTTGACTTCGCACAAATTCCAAATGAAGGTGTTGGTCTTGCGCGTCTTGAATTCATCATCAATAAGATGATTGGTATCCATCCGAAAGCATTACTTAACTTTGATGCACAAAGCGATGAGCTAAAAGCAGAAATCACTCAGCGTATTCGTGGTTACAAAGATCCTATCGATTTCTACGTAAGCAAACTGACAGAAGGTATCGCAACCATTGCTGCGGCATTTTGGCCGAAACGCGTTATTGTTCGTATGTCTGACTTTAAGTCTAACGAATACAGCAACTTGGTTGGCGGTAAAGCCTACGAACCGCATGAAGAAAACCCAATGCTTGGCTTCCGTGGCGCGTCTCGTTACATTTCTCCAGTGTTTGAAGACTGCTTCGAGCTAGAAACTCAAGCAATCAAACGCGTTCGTAACGAAATGGGTCTGAAAAACGTTGAAATCATGATCCCATTTGTGCGTACACCAAGCGAAGCAGCATCAGTGATTGATTTGCTAGCGAAGTTTGATCTGCGCCGTGGCGATCAGGGTCTTAAAGTCATCATGATGTGCGAACTGCCATCCAACGCGGTCCTTGCCGATGAGTTCTTGAAGTACTTTGATGGCTTCTCGATTGGCTCAAACGACATGACTCAGCTAACGCTTGGACTTGATCGTGACTCTGGCGATGTTGCACATCTATTTGATGAGCGCAACCCAGCGGTTAAGGTGATGCTTCAGATGGCGATTGATGCGGCAACAAAAGCAGGCAAATACGTTGGTATTTGTGGTCAAGGCCCATCAGACCACGACGACTTAGCGGAATGGCTAATGGATCAAGGTATTAGCTCTGTATCACTAAACCCAGATACGGTTATCGATACTTGGTTAAAACTCGGTAAAGTTAGCAGCAAGTAACACACGATAAACTCTAGCCCTCACACTCCACTTGTGAGGGCTTTGTTATTCACACGTCATTTCACAATCAGTTCGTGATTCCTCTCTCAAGTTCGTCATTTAGTCAATTTCATTATCAAAGTCTGATGACCTAAAATGAATGGTATATCGATAACTCCAGAGAGAATTTGATGAAAAAGCCTATCGCACTCCTTACTACATTGATGCTCCTGGCATCCCCTGCTTATGCCGATTGGGATGAAATTTCCAATAAAATGTCTGAGCTTGGCGACGCAGTTTCTGATACTGCACAAGATGCTTGGGACGACACCAAAGCGTTTTCAAAACAAGCGTGGCAAGATTTCACGAACTGGTCCGAGGAAGCGATCAATACCGCAGGCGAATGGACAGAAGCCAGCATCGAGAAAAGCAAAGAATGGATAGATGCTGCCGACAAAAAAATTGATGAGCTGATGGAAGGCGATACGCCAGAAGAAGCTCGCCAAGCCGTGGACTTAATGGCAGATAGCGCTTTGCTCAAGTTATTTAATGAAAAGCCGGAGGCAAAAGCTATTTACGACAACGCGTACGGCTACGCGGTCTTTGATTCTCGTAAATTATCTTTGCTGTTTCACACCAACTCAGGGTCAGGAGTCGCAGTGAATAAGGAAACAGAAGAACGCACTTATATGAATATGTTTGGTTTGGGCGTTGCACTTGGGGCTGGCGGCAAATTTTACCAACAAGTGGTTCTGTTTGAGAGCAAAGAAGACTTTGATACGTTCGTCAACGAAGGATGGGAGGCCACAAGTGAAGCCTCTGCTGTTGCGGGCGAAGATTCAGAGCAACTTTCAAAACAATTTAACAGCGGCGTCGCCGTCTATCAGTTGAACGCTAAAGGTTTGCTCATCGATGCTAACGTGTCTGGTTCTAAATATTGGGTTAACGAAGAGCTCACTAACTCGCAGTAATGCATAGCAACTAATCGCTTAAATAAAACCGTTGTTATGCACCCTTATCAATAAGTTAACGGGGATATGATTCCTCAAAACTGAGCACTTACGCAACTTTCTCTATGGAAGTCACCAGAAGATGGCGACTTCCCTTTCTCGTTGGATTGCTTTTGGTTATGCTTGCGCAAAACCACCTGCAATTCGGTATCCCATGCCTGACAATAACTTTAATAATCTGCTAGCAGAAGCAATTTCTGCTCTTAACACGCCTAACTTTACTCCTAAACTTATGCGTGTCATTCGCACTCTTTTTCATTTTGATTGCGCAGTTATTTTAGGTTACCGAGAAGGTAAACATCCTATTTATCTCTACGACTCAATTGAGAACGAGCGAGAGTTACTTTTTCAACGCTACCTTACTGACTCATTTCAAAATGACCCTTTTTTTCTCAAACTAAACGAGACAAAGCAACAAGGCGTATTTACGCTCAAAGACGTGGCGCGTAAAGGCGTTGACTTCACCTCATACTGCGAGCAGTTCTATCATCAAACAGGGTGGAAAGACGAACTTAGCATGCTAGTCGAAGTTGAATCTGGCCGTTGGGTCATGCTGTACTTCGGATATATGACTGATGGAAAATACTTTTCTCAGCAACAAATCAATAAGCTAAAGCCCTATTTCCCGATAATTCAGTCGCTTTGTCAGCAGCATTGGAAACAAACGGAATTTACCTTTTCTGAGCCTGTTTTTGCACAGAGTGCTTATTCTGGCAGTATGCGATTAGCCATTGAGCAAGCTTTAGCAACGTTTGGCGTAGAATCACTCACCCGTCGCGAACAAGAGGTGGCTTCGCTTCTCGCTCAAGGGTTTGACACCAAAGAAATTGCCGCGCGGTTACACTTAGTTCAAGGCACGGTCAAAAATCATCGAAAGCGAATTTACTCGCAATTAAATGTGTCTTCATTGAGTGAGTTATTCCAGCTTTTCCTCAATCACCTCATTCTCCATTCAAGATAAAAAACTGTCCCTTAAGGGATATATCGAGAAAAGGTGTCGCGTTTTAGTCTGAATGTAACAACCACTAAAACAGACAAAAAGAATGACGACACCATTACTGCAAGATTTACAAGATCGCGGCTTGATTGCACAAGCCAGCGATTTGGAAGAAATTCAGACACTTCTCTCACAGCCACAAACCGTTTACTGCGGCTTCGATCCTACAGCTGGCAGCTTACATATCGGCCACCTCGTGCCTTTGATTATGCTTAAGCGCTTTCAAGATGCCGGACACCAAGCTGTTGCCTTGATTGGCGGTGCAACGGGCATGATTGGCGACCCAAGCTTTAAAGCGACTGAGCGCAGTCTGAACTCAGAGGAAATCGTCTCAGGCTGGGTTAACGATCTTTCTAATCAAATTCAGCAGTTGATGAATCACCAACTGGCCAAGCCGATGATCATGGTAAACAACGCTGACTGGATGAAAGCGATCAATGTGATCGACTTCTTCCGCGATGTGGGTAAGCACTTCTCAATCAATACTATGGTCAACCGAGAATCGGTAAAACAACGCCTGCAACGACCTGACCAAGGTATCTCCTTCACCGAATTTAGCTACGCCCTACTGCAATCGTACGATTTTGCCGAGCTAAACCGTCGATACGGTTGCCGTTTGCAAATCGGTGGCAATGACCAATGGGGAAACATCGTCAGCGGGATCGATTTAACTCGCCGTCAAAATGGTGAGCAAGTATTTGGCTTAACTCTGCCGCTGATCACCAAATCCGATGGTACCAAATTTGGCAAAACCGAAGGCGGTGCAGTATGGCTAGATCCTAGCAAAACCTCTCCTTACGCGTTCTACCAGTTCTGGCTTGGCACAGAAGACGCCGACGTTTACCACTTCTTGCGTTACTACACATTCTTGAGCTGCGAAGAAATTGCCAGCATTGAAGCGCAAGACCAAGCAAGCCAAGGTAAGCCACAAGCACAACGTATTCTCGCTGAAGAAATGACGCGATTTGTTCATGGCGAAGAAGGCCTAGCCAGTGCCGAGCGTATCACTCAAGCTTTATTCAGCGGTAATGTGCAACAACTGAGTTTGGGTGAATTAAAACAGTTGGAGTTGGATGGTTTACCAAGCATTGAGAGCACACAACAAGATTTGGTTGAGCTGTTGATTGAGTCGGGCTTAGCAAGTTCGAAGCGTGTTGCACGCGAACACATCAGCAACAACGCCATCAGTGTAAACGGTGAAAAAGTGGCGGCTGATAACCCGAGTTTAAGCTTCCCACTGTTTGATCAATATTGGTTACTGCAACGCGGTAAAAAGCACTTCTGCCTCGTAAAGCGTGCCGCGTAGCAACACTCGCAATACAAAACCTATAAAAAAATTCCCCTCACCACTTTCGTGATGAGGGGAATCCAAATTTGAACGATTTTAAGCCTAACAATAGGCAAAGACGTTGCTTATTGCGTTCTTAAACGTTGCCAGTACTTTTCGTAAATCGCTAACGTTTCTGCGCCAACATCATTAATAAACTCGCCTTTTTTCAAGTCTTCTGATGAAGGGAAAATAGTACGGTTGTTTTTCAACTCTTCTGGCAATTTGTCACGCCCAGCGTTCGTTGCCGACGCATAACCCAAACTGGTCACGATTTCCGCTTGGTTCTCTGATTGGTACATGAAGTTAATAAATTTATGCGCCAATGCTTTGTTTTTACTGCCAGACGGAATAGTGAAGTTGTCCATCCACAATACCGCGCCCTCTTCCGGCATCACGAACTTCAGCTCAGGCATTTCAACCTGTCCTTGGAATGCGTTGCCGTTCCATTGCATGCCGACCGATGTTTCACCGGACACGTAAGGGACTTGCGGCGCATCTGAGTTGTACAGTAATACGTTGTTTTTCAGCGCGACTAGAGAATCAAAAGCCTGCTCGATTTCTGCTTCGTCTTTTGTGTTCACGCTATGGCCATTTTTCTTCAGCGCCATACCGAACACATCGCGAACGTCATCAATCAGCATGACTTGTTGTTCGTATTGAGACTCCCATAAGTCTGCCCATTTGGTCACTGGTTGCTCAACCATGGATTCGTTGTAGCTGATCCCGGTAATGCCCCAAATATAAGGCAGCGAGTAATCATTTTTAGGATCGTGCGCTTGGCCAAGTAAACCGTCCATTGTGTCTTGCATGTTTGGCACTTGAGCGTGATCTATTTTCGAAAGCAGCCCTTCTCGCCCCATTTTTTCAATGAAGTACGCAGAAGCAAAAACCACATCGTAGCCAGAACCTTTTAGCAATTTTAGCTTGGTGTACATTGATTCATTATTCTCAAAAGTCGAATAATTAATCGTAATGCCTTCTTGTTTTTCAAACGCTTTTAACGATGCTTCCGGCAAATAGCCACCCCATGCATAAACGTTCAACGTTTTGCTATCTGCATGAGCAAACATGCTGAGCACAAGAGCACTCAGCCCCAATCCTTTGATGATTAATTTCATGGTATGCAATCCAACCAGTCCAGCGACGCGCTGGGATTCGGGTGCATAATTAGGTAATTGTTACCCAATTGAAAGAAAATTTAATTAATCTTTAACAGCAAAAATATTTATCGAATTTATAAAATTAACGCATGTTTTTAATAGCGACTGTGCATACCAAAATGATGAGACATTCCATCTTCCATTCGGCCACCTTTCCAGCCACCAGAACCGAGTAAATTAAGCACATCTTGAGCGGTATAATCGACACCAGCGAAGAAGTCATGCGCCACGTCTGAGCGTATTGCTTGCAACTCTGGTTGGTTTTCCAAATCAAGATCTTGCGGATCCGCATATAATGCCAACGCAATTTTTTGTTGGCACGCGCTTAACTCGCTGGTGCTCGTCTTTACCTGACCAACCGAAAAGTAGTCACGACTGCCGTATCCCACCACCAATCTGGTACTCATTAGTTTAATCACTTTCTTAATGCGGCGACGTTGTATAAATCTCAACATGTTTTGTTATTCCTGTATTAAGTTGGCTATGTCGTATTCTTTTGTTCGAATTAAAACACTCTGTTTTATCCGCGAAATTTCTCTAGCGCTTTTCGCGATGATCGGTTGTATAATACGATTCTGAAATATTTTGTTACGTTACCTCGGTAACCCCTGAGACTGCAACATGAACAACAGCAGATGGGTCGGCTTTATAGGCGGCACGATTGTCTTACTTAGTACCTTTATCCTCTTCGGATCTTCCGTCCACGCTGCTTGGTACCGAATCCCTGCGGAAGCCATTCATGGTATCGCCTTCACTTTGGCTTTTGGTTTAGGGTTAAACAGCCTGCTGGCGTACGCGACGGCAGTGATTACTCTTGCTGCACTATTCTACATTGGCTTTGTCGTTAGCTATCGGGTCCATCAGAAACTTAAATAGTCTTCTGTCTCCACCTGAGCTTAATAACGGATACTTGATAACTAAAAAGGGAGCAAACGCTCCCTTTTTAGTTATCAGCATGTAGATGTTCTATGCCCGCTTTAATCATTAAGGTGGCATACCCTCGACGACTGCTGCATACCTGAAACATCATCACCTAAATACTCAACCGTCATTGGAACCTTGGCCAACAGAGTAAAACTAGAGTCACTGAACCTTCCATCAGCATCACTCTCCAAATGAACAAAAAACGCAGGCTTATCCGCAATCAATGTAATTTTCCTCCCTTCAATAGAGACACCTATATTGGCTTTCGCTATCGGCAAGGTTTTTAGCTCGTGAGTACTAAACCATGTGTTGCTTATTCTGTCTTCACCGATTTGCGCTTCAACATAGAAGAAGCCTGACGTAAGTTCGTCCTTCTCGATCGATTCATCCAATTGCCACAAAATCGTATTGCTGTCTGCTATGACTGTTTGTTCTAAGCTCCAACATTGCTTTTCTTCCCCTTGCCAATCTACCCACTTAAGCAGTGCGTTGACGCTTGCGGACTCTTTGGCATCATTGAGCAAATGTAGGCTCAACTTGCCTGTATGCTCGGAAAATACCAAATACTGTGGCGCAAAAAATCGCTTCGCATGGTAGTGCAACTGCTTCCATCGACCACTGTATTCCAAACTAGACCAAGAACTGACAGGCCAATTGTCGTTGAGTTGCCAGTACAGCATGCCGCGACAAACTGGAGAAATGGCACGCCAATGATCGCATGCAGTTTTGATCGCGATTGCCTGCTGAACTTGACTTAAATACAGCATGCTCTCGAATCCAGAGGGAAAACGAAAATAGCGCGTGAACATCTCTGTGATAATACTATTACCTCGAGGGTTCTTCTGATGTTGTTCGAAAGTTGGGGATGTAATATTCCAGTCTTGCTCAGGGACAAACCGCTTAACTTCAGCAAAAGATGGCCAAGATTGAAAACCAAACTCAGAGCAAAAACGAGGATTCACGTCAAGGTAGGCACTGAATGATTTTCCTGAATGCCAAACGTCCCAAAAGTGCATATCGCCTTTACTATCATCATGCCACGCATCACCGAAATCCAGTTCACCATTACATGGGGAACTTGGCCAGAAACGGCGAGTGCTATCTTGCTCGGTAACCTCCTTCTCAATCATGCGGTTGAGGCGATCGTAGTTAACCGTGTATTTGACTTTGCTGCGCTTAGATTCGTCATACCAACCAATAGCTCCAATCACTTCATTGTCACCACACCAAAGTGCGATTGATGGGTGCTTCTTAAGCCTCGGGATTTGGAATCTAAGTTCTTCTTCTACGTCTTTTAAAAACTCGTCGTTTGATGGGTACAACGAGCAGGCGAACATCATGTCTTGCCACACCAACAAGCCAAGTTCATCACAAAGGTTATAAAAGGTTTCACTCTCGTACTGACCACCGCCCCATACGCGAATCATGTTCATGTTGGCGTCAACCGCACTTTGCAAAAGGTTGCGATAACGTGTTTCGTACTCTCGCCCCGGCATTGCGTCAATAGGGATCCAGTTGGCACCTTTAGCATTAATCGGTACGCCATTGACGATAAATTCCATTGCAGAGCCGTGCTCATCAGCTTGGTTATTTAGGGTTAACTGACGCAAACCAATGTTGTGCGTTAACTTTTGCTCTCTGCAAGAAATGGTAATGGGATAGAGATACGCTTCGCCATAACCCGATGGCCACCAGCGTTGAGGCTCCAAAATGTGGAACTGGCAATGATAGTGACCACTTCCTTTTGTTTGAATACATTGACGCTCACCATTAAATTCAACAATCATTTCATGGCGTTGACTGTCCGTTTCCACTTCAACTACTACATCAAGAAACACACTCCCATCGGCTTGCCATTGCTGCTCTGTCGAGAAGCCTTTGAGCCAAAGCTCATTCACAATGTCGATTTGAATGGGGTCGTAAATACCCGATACCATCAAGCAAATGCCCCAGTCCCATCCGGAATGGCATTGTGTTTTGCGGATCAAGTTCATGTGTGGAATTTGGTTGTTGCCCATTGCCGATGGAATAGGAAATGGCAGTTTTTTTGCTCTTGCGATACCTTCTAAATCCAGCCGAGCAAACTCAACCCGAATCGTGTTAGTACCTTGCTTTAAATGCGGTTTAATATCCACACGTTGCTGGGTAAACATGTTGCTGCAAGTTAGTGCTAACTCACCATTAACATAGAAGGTTGCCAAGGTATCTACACGAGTTAGCGTCATCCAAATTTGCTTGGCAGACAACGTAAACGCGTCGACTTCAAACTCACGTGAGATATGCCACTCACACTCTTCAATCCATCGAACTTTGTTTTCATTATCGGCAAAATAAGGATCTGGAATCTGCTCTGCTTGTAAAAGCGCCGACACATTATCGCCCGGAATAAACATTGGAATTTCAAGATTGGGACGCTGTGGCGAGGTAAGCATCCACTGCCCGTTAAGTTCGAAGTGAGTCATCGAGTTAAACCTTAGCTTGGGAAAAACATATTTTCTCAATGTAATCCTGATAATCCCATGCAAAAACAAGGGAAATGTTAATTACATACGAAATGCGGTGCATTTCACGTAAAAACTCTTTCTTTTGATCTCTACCCAAAAATCAGCAACTTGGCTAACCTGTTAAAAATTAATCGAAATCTAAGGTTATATTTGCAACTTCGACATGTTAACATCATCGGCTTTTTGAACATCCTCACACTTTTCGTTGAAACGATGTGAGGGGAAATGCACGGCTTCATAGCCCTAAAAAGCGAAGTAATTATGTCAAATATGACGAATGCCGCCTCCCACACAGCGCCTATTCAGGATGCTGACTATTCTGCTATTCATCCCCCATCTTTACTCAAGCGCCTCGAACTCACCAATCCTGTCTTTTGGTTAAGTGGTAGCTTCCTCACTCTATTCGTTTTACTTGCTCTAACGAATACCGACTCTCTAACCGCAATGGTTAACACCGGCTTCGGCTTTGCTACTAAATATTTCGGAGCTTACTGGCAAGTACTGCTTCTTCTGAATTTCCTAATTGGTTTGGCTCTTGCGTTTGGTCGCACTGGTTATGTGCGCCTAGGTGGTCTAGCGAAACCTGATATTGATAACTTTAAGTGGTTGTCAATCGTACTCTGTACTCTACTTGCAGGTGGTGGTGTGTTCTGGGCCGCAGCTGAGCCTATCGCGCACTTTGTGACTGCTCCGCCTCTATACGGGGAAGCCTCACCGAAAACTGCCGCAATCAATGCCCTATCTCAGTCTTTTATGCACTGGGGCTTCTTAGCTTGGGCGATCCTTGGTGGTCTATCTTCCATTGTCTTAATGCACTTGCATTACGATAAAGGCCTGCCTCTTAAGCCGCGTACTCTGCTTTACCCTGTTTTTGGTGATAAAGCCATTAAAGGCTGGATTGGTGATGTTGCTGACGCATGTAGCATCATTGCAGTAGCAGCAGGAACCATCGGTCCTATCGGCTTCTTAGGTTTACAAATTAGCTACGCGCTAAATTCATTGTTTGGCCTGCCAGATACGTTCGTAACGCAAAGTATGGTTATTATGGCGGCGATCCTGATGTATACCCTTTCCGCACTGAGCGGTTTGAGCAAGGGTATTCAAATCGTCAGTCGTTACAACATCATTTTGTCTGTACTATTAATTGGTTACATCCTGTTCTTCGGGCCGACAAGCTTTATCGTTGATGGCTACGTGCAAGGCGTTGGTCGTATGGTGGATAACTTCTTCCCTATGGCACTTTACCGTGGTGATACAGGCTGGCTAAGTTGGTGGACAGTATTCTTCTGGGGTTGGTTTATCGGTTATGGCCCAATGATGGCGATCTTTATTGCTCGTATCTCTCGTGGTCGTACAATTCGCCAATTAATCATGTCTATTAGCATCGCGGCACCGCTGATTACTTGCTTCTGGTTTAGTATCGTTGGTGGCAGTGGCCTTGCGTTTGAACTTGATAACCCTGGTTTGATTTCATCTGCGTTTGAAGGCTTTAACTTGCCTGCAGCACTGCTAGCGATTACTGGTGAATTACCTTACCCAATGATCATTTCGGTTCTGTTCCTGATCTTAACGACAACATTTATCGTGACGACGGGTGACTCGATGACTTACACAATCAGTGTAGTGATGACGGGCTCAACAGAACCAAACGCAGTGATTCGCTCGTTCTGGGGTCTGATTATGGGTATTGTCGCTATTGCGCTTATCTCAATGGGCTCTGGTGGTATTTCTGCATTGCAGTCTTTCATTGTAATTACTGCCGTGCCTGTGTCTTTCATTTTGCTGCCAAGCATTTGGAAAGCACCCGGCATTGCAAGCAGAATGGCAAAAGAGCAAGGCCTCGTTTAAACCGCCTCTCTAACCAATATGCGAAAAAGAGCCCTTCATTGGGCTCTTTTTAATTCTGCGCTTTATCCTACGCTATCAATGCGAATCATCACTGCATCTGGACGCCAATATTCGAATTCGCAGTCCATTAAATGCCCATCTTGTTTGTAGTTTACCCGCCGAATTTTCAGAACGGGTTGTCCTTCAGCTAGGTTCAACGCCTTAGCGACATGAGCAGGAGCTGACGTGGGAATCACATCAAAACGAGAGCGCTTTGTCTCGTAACCATACTTCTCACGATAAATGCCCGTCAGGGACATGGTGAGGTTCTCAGACAATATCCCCTCAAACAGTGCCGCTTTGAGCACGTTCTCAACAAACAATACCGCTCGCCCATCAATAAAACGTAACCGTTCAATTACATAAATTGGGGTAATTCGCTCCACCTCTAACGATTTGGCATACTCACCTGCGGCCATTTCACTTCGCACGTTGAGTAACTTAGTTTCTGCAATACGATGCTGCTCTCGAATCATTTGATGGAAGTGAGAACGAGACAACGGGTTGTAACAGATACGCTCAGGAGATACATACCAACCCCGGCGCTCTTCTCGATAAATAAGACCTTCCGTTTCTAAAGACACCAACGCATCTTTGATAGTGATTCGAGTCGTAGAAAACAGCTCACTGAGCTCTCTCTCTGACGGCAGTTTTTGTCCTTCCGACATGATGCCGGAAAGAATCTGCTGTTTTAAGCTGCTTCTAATTTTTCCTAATTGGGTACCAAATTGTCCGGTGCCTGTCGCTCTCATTCTGATCTAGTCCAACGATAATTTGACGAATAACATAAGGCGTTTACGTAACAAAAATATGACATTAATCAACAGAACACATACTGAACGTATGAAATATAAGTGCCATATAAAATCAGCAAAACTGTCAAATTACTTGCGCTAAATCGTCACATTCCATCCATAGCATACAAAGCGAACTTACTGACCTAGTCCAGAAGGATGGAGACAATGAAAACTTTGCTAAGTCGTTCAATTACCGCACCAGCGGCAATCATTGCGGTAACGCTCGCTACGCCAACAGTAGCGAAAGAAGCCGATATTGAATCTTTGGTAGCAGCAGCACAAAAAGAAGGGGCGGTTTACAGTGTGGGTATGCCTGACAGTTGGGCAAACTGGAAAGACACTTGGGCTGATTTAAAGTCAAATTACAACCTTAAGCACCAAGACACGGATATGAGCTCGGCTCAAGAAATCGCAAAATTCGAAGCTGAGAAGAAAAACGCGACCGCAGACATTGGTGACGTAGGCTTTGCCTTTGCACGTGTAGCGGTAAAAAAAGGCGTCACTCAGCCATATAAACCAACAACTTGGAATGACATCCCAGATTGGGCAAAAGACGAAGATGGTCATTGGGCACTTGCCTACACTGGCACTATTTCTTTTATCTCCAACAATAACCTCGTAAAAGACGCGCCAAAAACGTGGGATGACCTATTAAAAGGCGACTACAAAGTGACCGTAGGTGACGTAGGCGTAGCAGCACAGGCAAACAACGCGGTTCTCGCCGCAGCGTTCGCCAACGGTGGGGACGAATCCAACCTCAAGCCTGCGCTCAAATTCTTTTCTGAACTCGCGAAGCAAGGTCGTCTTTCATTTACCGATCCGAACATCGCCAACCTAGAAAAAGGCGAAGTTGAAGTGGCGATCATGTGGGACTTCAATGCATTGAACTACCGCGACAAAATTGACCGCGACCGCTTTACAGTGAGCATTCCTCAAGATGGCTCTGTGATTTCTGGTTATACAACCATAATCAATAAATACGCGAAGAACCCTAATGCAGCAAAGCTTGCTCGTGAATACATCTTCAGCGATCAAGGGCAAATCAACTTAGCAGAAGGTTATGCGCGTCCAATCCGCACCAACATCACACTGCCTCAAGCAGTGCAAGACAAGCTAATTGCTAATGACCAATACAGCAATGTTCACCCAGTGACTGACTTCTCAGCTTGGGAAAAGTCCGCACGTAAGCTGCCACGTCAATGGCAAGAAAGTGTCTTAATCCACCAGCAATAAGAGTAAGTCGTTATGAGCAATAAGGTCATCCTTGTTGTTCTAGATGGACTGAACTATCAGGTAGCCCGTGATTGCATGGGCTACCTCAATGGTCTTCTAGAACAAAGTCGTTCCCAACAAGAAACTCGCGCAACGCTTTATCCTGTGCAGTGTGAGCTGCCCTCTATGTCTCGCCCACTTTATGAGTGCATTTTAACGGGCGTTCGCCCTGTAGAAAGCGGCATCGTAAACAACAATATCGTTCGTCTATCCAAACACGATTCCATTTTCAGTTTGGCAAAAGCCCAAGGAAAAGTGACCGCTGCGGCTGCCTACCACTGGGTAAGTGAGCTTTATAATCGCGCGCCATTTGAACCTGTTCGCGATCGTTTCACGCATGATGAAACCCTGAATATCCAGCACGGCTGCTTTTACCATTGGGATCATTATCCTGATGAAGCCTTGTTCCTGGACGCAGAGTATTTACGCCGCAACTATCAACCTGATTTCTTACTGATCCATCCGATGAATATCGACGATACAGGACATAAGTTTGGCCTAGACTCTCGCCAATACCGCAATTGTGCGCGAGGTGCAGACATTATTCTTTCCAACTACATCGATCAATGGCTTGCTGATGGGTATCAAATCATTGTGACAAGCGATCATGGCATGAACAACGATCTTTCTCACGGTGGGATTTTACCTGAAGAGCGAGAAGTTCCCCTGTTTGTCATTGGTGATAAGTTTACCCATCAAGATTGTCATATTAAGCAAACTGATATTTGTGGCACCGTTTGTCAATTGCTAAACCTTGACCACACGAAGCCATACACTCAGGAATTGTTAGCACTATGAGCAGTTCAGTCCTCTCCCCAAGCTCTAGCGAATCACGTTCAAATTTGGCAAGTACTTGGTTAAAGCGCTTTAAGCCAGCCGTTTGGTTGGCGCCTTTCGCACTGTTTTTCTACCGATTTCAACTCGCACCGATGATTTGGGTGCTGTTAAACAGCTTTATCTACGATGGCGAGTTTGCCTTCGATAACTACATTGAAGTGCTCGACTCCACCTTTATGATGCAGGCGTTTGGCAACAGTTTGTGGTTAGCTATATGGTCGAGCATTTTTGGCTTAGCCATTGCGACTCTGTTGGTCTCTTCTCTGCGCAGAATCGATTCTAAAGTCCGCGATGGTGTGATTGCGTTTACGAACATGAGCAGCAACTTTGCAGGCGTACCTCTGTCATTCGCTTTTATCATTATTTTGGGCACCAATGGGGCGATTACCCTTTTGCTCAAGCAGTATGGCTTACTCGGTGATTTCGACCTTTATGGTAAATGGGGTCTGCTGGTCATTTACATCTACTTTCAAATCCCGCTGGCGGTGTTGTTGCTCTACCCTGCGTTCGACGCGTTGAGTGATGATTGGCAAGCTGCTGCTGCGCTACTGGGAGCCAAAACATCACAGTATTGGGCGAAAATCGCGCTGCCAGTGCTCTCACCAGCCTTATTCGGTACCTTTATTATCTTAATAGCCAACGCAATTGGCGCTTATGCGAGTGTTTATGCGCTGACCTCCGGTAACTATAACGTCATCACAATTCGAATTGCGAGTCTGGTATCGGGAGACCTGTTCCTTGAACCTAATCTCGCCGCTGCAATTTCGGTGATTCTAATGGCGTTACTTGCCTTTATCACAGTGATTAACCAATGGCTCATTTCGAAAAGCTATGCAGGTAGGAAGTAGTCATGAACAACGTTAATACTCGATTCCATAAAACGGTGGTTTATTCCATTGTTGGGATCATGCTCATCCCGATTTTAGCGACCTTTGTCTATTCGCTTTCATCACGCTGGGGCGCCACGGTGCTTCCAGATGGTTTCACTTTTGATTGGTACGTTAAATTGCTGACCGACCCACGCTTTTTGCAAGCGTTTGGGCGTTCGCTGTTTATTTGTATTGCTTCGCTAACCCTCAGTGTGATTCTAGTTCTGCCAGCGATATTCGTGGTGTTTTACTACTTTCCGAAGCTCGATAAGCTCATGAACGTATTGATTTTGCTACCATTCGCTGTACCACCAGTGGTGTCCTCCGTCGGCTTGCTTCAACTTTATGCTGACAGTGAAATCTCCCTTATCGGTACTCCTTGGATTCTAGTAGGTACTTACTTCACCATAGCGTTACCGTTCATGTATCGTGCGATTTCTAATAGCTTCGAAGCAATTAACCTTAACGATTTAATGGACGCTGCACACTTGCTAGGAGCAAGCACAACCAAAGCGTTTTTGATGGTCATTTTACCTAACCTCAAAAAAGGACTGATGGCATCGCTTTTCCTTTCATTTTCATTTCTATTGGGAGAGTTTGTGTTCGCCAATATTTTAGTCGGCACACGTTATGAAACCCTGCAAATCTACTTGTATAACATGCGTCAGACGAGCGGCCACTTTACGTCTGCCTTAGTGATGACCTACTTCCTATTTATTTTTTTACTGACTTGGTTGGCAAGTCGTTTCAGCCGAGGAGTCAAACAATGAGCTACGTAACAGCGAAAAATCTGACTAAATGTTTTGGTGATAACACCGTATTTGAGGACATTCACTTTAACATCGAGCAAGGTGAATTCATTACGCTTTTGGGCCCTAGCGGTTGTGGTAAATCGACACTACTTCGCAGCCTTGCTGGGCTTAACCCTGTCGATGGAGGCGAGATTTGGGTAAACGGAGAAGATATCACGCATCAAGTCCCGCAAGAGCGTGGTATTGGGATGGTCTTTCAATCGTATGCGCTGTTTCCCAATATGACCGTCGAAGGCAACATTGCATTTGGCTTAAAAATGAAAAAGCTTGCGAATGATGATATTCGACGTGAAGTGGCTAAAGTCATCAAGCTGGTGGATCTGGCAGGTAAAGAAAAACACTATCCGCATCAACTTTCTGGCGGTCAGCGCCAGCGTGTCGCACTCGCTCGAGCGTTGGTGGTGAAACCTCGCATATTATTGCTTGATGAGCCACTTTCTGCGCTTGATGCCAAAATACGCAAACACCTTCGTCAGCAAATCCGAGACATTCAGAAAGAGATGAATCTCACCACTATCTTCGTAACTCATGACCAAGAAGAGGCGATGATTATGTCTGATCGTATCTTCCTAATGAGTAAAGGGGAAATTGTTCAAGCAGGAACACCTGAAGAAATTTATACTCATCCTGCTAACGAGTTTGTGGCCGGTTTCATGGGGCACTACAACCTTGTAGAGGCCAATAAAGCCAAGCAACTCTTCAACATTGATACCGAATGGAAAGTAGCGATTCGCCCAGAGTCTATATATGTAAAAGAGCAAGGTCGTCAATATGATAGCCACATCTCAGCGCCACAAGTAGGTACGATCACCAACCACCAGCTTCTAGGTAATGTTATTCGCTATCAAGTGAACGTTGAAGAGTGTGAGCTCACTGTTGACTTGCTTAACCGCTCTTCAGAACGCTTACTAGCGAATGGCAGCCAACTAGAGCTACTCTTTAACCTAAACGAAATTCAACCAGTGAGAGCCTAAACATGTCCAAACCTTTGTATGTTTTTGATATGGATGAAACCCTAATAAACGCTGACTGCGCAATGATTTGGAACGAGTTTATGGTTGATAGAGGCATCGCGACTGATCCTTTATTTATTATGGAAGATCAGCGTCTAATGGCCTTGTACTCTGAAGGCAAAATGGACATGGAAGATTACCTAGCGTTCTCCATGAAGCCACTAGAAAACATGCCGATTGAAGAAGTAAACGCCTTGGTTGAAGAATGTGTTGAAAGCCATATTCTGGCTAAACAGTTTCCTCAAGCCAAAACCCTGATTGAGCAACTGTCTCGTGATGGTATAGATATGGTTATCATCTCTGCCAGCGTCACTTTTTTGGTGGAAGCCGTTGGTCGCCGTCTTAATATTCCAACCGCACTCGGAATTGATTTAATCGAGAAAAACAACCGTTATACTGCTGAAATCGACGGTATTCCGAGTTATCGTGAAGGCAAAGTCACGCGATTAAAACAGTGGCTAGAAAATCAGCCTGAGCCTTATTCCGAAATCCATTTCTATACCGATTCAATCAACGATTTACCGCTTTGTGAATACGCGAACTACGCTTATCTGGTAAATCCATGCCCACAACTAAAAGAACACGCCAACAGACCGAATTGGAGTGTGTTAAGTTGGGGGTGATCTAGCCTCAAAAGGCCGTTCTTCCTAAGTAAATACTTTTCTATTTGTTCAAAGAGCAGTTCTTTCTGCTCTTTTTTACTTCTCTTCATCACAAATTAATCACTTGATTAAATACTGATTAATTTTTCACATGTCGCATGAGAAATCAGCGTCTTATAATTAATCAAATGTTTAATATTTTGAGAGAAGATTGTGACGGAAGCGCATCGAAGGGCGGGAAGACCCACAGATAATATCGACGCACGGGAAAAACTGATTTTCCACGCGCGCGAACTCTTCACCATTATGGCTTATGACAAGGTCTCTACTCGCCTAGTCGCGCAGAAAGCAGGCGTGAACGTGGCGATGATTCGTTACTACTTTGGCAACAAAGAAGGCTTGTTCGAGACCATGTTGCGCGAAACACTGTCACCGATGCAAAAGCAGATGCAGACGTTGGTATCCAACAGTAACGAGCAAAACTTTCTCGATCTAATGCGCACCTACTACCGCGAAATGATCAAGGTACCACAGTTCCCACGCTTAGTTGCCCAAGTTATGAATATGCCCCCATCGGAAACCCAACGCAAACTGCTCGAAAAAGTCTTCGCAGATATCAGCAAGCCAATGCAAGGCGTGATCTTTGATAAGTTGATCGACAGTGGCGTTTTACGAAAAGACGCCGACCCTCAACTTTGTCGCGTCTCTTACATCAGCTTGATGGTGTTTCCTTTTATGGCACCACCAGCACTGCTCGCCATTCATGGCATTGAACTTTCTGAAGCCTTCTTGAACCGATTATTCGAACACAACATACAACTGATGAAACATGGATTTTTAGACTCGGGCGACCAATATGAAGATAAATAAAAAGCTGCTGTTCTTTCCTGCTCTTGCGGTGGGGGTCGTCATTCTGTTTTTGGCGATTAGCCTCAAACCAGATTTGCCCGTAAAACCCGCTGGAGATCGTGCACGGTTGGTCGAGACGATTCCACTTGAGCTCAAAGCCATTGCTCCAGTAGCCATAGGGTTTGGCAAGATCGCCCCAAAAGTGGAATGGAAAGCGATAGCCGAAGTGACGGGGAAAGTGGTCTACCGCCATCCGCAGCTGGAAAAAGGACAAGTGTTGCAAGCAGGGACAGAAATCTTGCGAATCGACCCACTCGATTACGAACTGAAACTGGTTCAAGCTCAAGCCGATCTCAAATCTGCTCAAACCTCTCTGGCTAAGCTGAACCAAGAAGAAGCGAATCTCAAAAGCACACTCAAGATAGAAGCCAACCGTCTGGTTATCGCCAACAAAGAGTTAGACCGTAAACAAAACCTACGTAAGAAAGGCTTAACCTCGCAATCGGATGTAGATCAGCAAGAGCAAAGCGCGCTCTCTCAACGTAAGTTAGTACTGGATATTGAAAATCAAATTGGTTTGATGCCGGATGAGAAACGAGTCGCGGAAGCCCTAGTTAAAGTTAATGCATCAAAAGTGGATGAGGCCGAACGCTCGCTTGATAAAACCATCATCACGCTTCCTTACGATTTGCGTATTGCTGACGTAGAAATTGAGAAAAAGCAAGTGGTTAACCTCCAACAAACCATGGTGACAGGACATGGTATTGATGTCATGGAAGTGGAAGCTCAACTGTCCATTCATGACATGCAAACTTTGGCGGCGAGCATCGGTGAGTTTGTTCGTGATGAATCTGGTATTCCACAACCTGATATGAATGCGATTCATGCCAACATTGAACTCAGCAGCGGTAACCTCTCTGCAAGCTGGCCTGCGAAAGTTGCACGCATCAGTGAAACGGTTGATCCAAGCCAAGCGACTGCCGGTGTGATTCTGGAAATTGAACAAGACTACCGTGCATTAAACCCAACGTCTGCGCCTCCATTGGTGAACGGCATGTTTGTGCGTGCCTTGATTGAGGGACAAGAGAACCCGAGTTGGGTCATCCCAGAGCGTGCGCTTCATGGCGATAAGATTTACCTGATGGGCGATGACAATCGTCTGCAAGTCGTGACGGTTGAAGTGTTATATCGCCGCAATAACCAAGTGGTGATCGATGGTGAACTAGAGCAAGGTCAGAAGCTGATCATCAACGATTTGCTGCCCGCAATTAACGGCATGCTATTGAAAGAGTCACCTGAACAGTCAGAAACGGCTATTGAGGAGTCTGATTCATGATCCGATTCTTCGCCAAGCACCCAACGGCAGCTAACTTGCTGATGCTAACGCTGCTTATATTGGGTATCTCTTCACTTTCCACGATTAAGCGGGAAACCTTTCCTGAGTTTGATCCGCCCTACATCCTAGCTGGTGTAGTCTACCCAGGAGCTTCCCCGCAAGAAGTCGAAGAGAGTATCTGTGTCCGAATGGAAGATGCTGTTGATGGCCTTGCTAACATTGAAGAAACGCAATGTGAAGCGATTGAAGGCTCTGCGCGTCTTATCTTAAAACTGAATGAAGAAGCCGACATCGGCCGCATGCTGGTTGATGTTCAAACCCAGATCAACTCGATTAATGACTTCCCACAAGAAATTGAGTCTCCTGTGGTCCAAGAGCTAGATTGGAATGAGCCAGTTGTGGATATCGCGATCACTGCAGACACCACATGGCCAGAGCTAAAAGCCTATGCAGAACAACTTAAACGCACATTAAAGCTCGATTATGATGTGTCTTTGGTTGAAGTTGCAGGCTTCTCTGACCACCAATACCGAGTAGAGTTAGACACTCAAGCCATTCGACAGCTTGGCTTAAGTGTTGGCGATATTGCTGAGAAGATTGGTCGTCAGAACGTCAAGTTGCCAAGTGGTAATGTCGAAACGCCAGATAAGAACTTTCTGATCCGCTTTGACGAACGACGCGTGACGCCAGAAGAGCTTGAGACTATCGTCGTGGGCTCTGGTCCAAATGGGTCAATCATCCGTCTAAGAGACATTGCGACGATTACCGACCGATTTGAATTGGACGAACAGAAAGTCCTCTTTGATGGTCACCCTTCTGCCCTACTAAAAGTCAGCAAAAACAAAGAAGACGATGCACTGCGCATTAAAGAACGTGTTGCTCAATTTGTCGAAGAACAACAAGCCATCGCGCCAGACGGTGTGATGCTACAAATGACCAATGACCTTTCATCCGTGCTTTGGGATCGCCTGACCATGATGGTCAAAAACGGTTGGCAAGGTATCATTCTGGTCTTCGCCACCATGTGGTTGTTCTTTAGTTTTCGCTACTCTTTTTGGGTCGCAGCTGGTTTACCTGTTGCCTTCTTAGGTGGGTTATTTTTGATGGCGCAACTTGGCCTGTCCATCAACATCATGTCTTTGGTCGGGTTACTCATGGCCATCGGTATCATGATGGATGACGCCATCGTTATTGCCGAATCGATTGCCGCTCACCTAGACCGAGGAGAAGAGATCGATGATGCCGTAACTAAAGGAGTGAAAAAGGTACTGCCGGGGGTGATCTCTTCCTTTTTAACTACGGTGTGTATTTTCGGTAGCTTGTTATTTTTGCAAGGTGAAATGGGTGCGGTACTTAAAGCGGTTCCTCAAGTTCTGATCCTCGTACTGAGTTTAAGTTTGGTGGAAGCCTTCTTGATTCTACCTAACCACCTTTCTCACTCACTACACAAACAAAAGCAAGAGCGAAAAACACCGAAGTTCAAACAAAAGCTGCTCGCTTCTTTTGAAAACTTTCGCAACACCACCTTGGTCAACGCAGTGGATAAAGTGGTCGAGTATCGCTATGCCTTTATGGGTGGTGTGGTTGCCTTGCTTCTTATCTCCGCAGCCACGTTAGTAGGTGGTTTACTCAAGTTTCAACCCTTCCCTGAACTGGATGGCGACATTGCAGAAGCGCGCATTATTCTTCCTCCGGGTTCTTCTCTGTCTCAAACGGAAGCCGTCGTCGATAAGATCGTCGCTTCCGCTCAAAAGCTAGATAAAGAATGGACAGAGAAAGTGGAAGACGGCAATCCATTGGTTCTACACATCACCAGTCAATTCAACGCTAACGCCGATGCGAATGAATCTGGCCCTCATATTGCCACGGTGCGTCTGGATTTGCTGGGTGCAGAGAGTCGTAACACACTCATCGATGAATTTATCGATGCATGGCGCGAAGACATCGGTGAACTTGCCGATCCTATCTCGCTGGTATTTAAACAACCGACCATGGGGCCGGGTGGACGAGCGATTGAAATTCGAGCGAAGCATGATGATCTGGATGCGCTCAAAGCGGCCTCTATCGACATTCAGCAATACTTGAATGAGTTTGACGGTGTCCATGGCGTGTTGGATGACATGCGTATGGGTAAAGAAGAAGTTTTGGTTAAACTGCGTCCGGGGGCAGAAGCTTATGGGGTTAACGGCCAACTCATCGCCAATCAGTTACGTGCGGCTTTCTTTGGCCAAACCGCAGACGAAATCCAAGTTGGGGTAGAAAACATTTCCATCGAAGTTCGCCTCGATAAAGCACAAGCTGGTGACTTACAGCAATTGGCAAACTTCCCAATTATCTTGTCCGATGGCAGTCAAATCCCACTCGCGACCATTGCGACTTTGGATTTCCAACGTAATTACGTAAGAATCCAGCGCATTGATGGCTTGCGCACAGTGAGTGTATTCGGCGATATCGACAATACGAAAGCCAACTCAACCGCCATTATTCGTCAGTTCCAACAAGATGAAGCGCCAAAGCTTATGCAAAAGTATCCTGGTCTTCGCTTTGATTTTGAAGGCGAAGCCAAAGATACCGCTGAAACTGGCGCATCAATGGGTAAAGGCTTCTTGCTTGGTTTGTTTGGCGTGTTTGCGATTCTGAGTTACCAATTCCGCAGTTATTTGGAACCATTCGTGGTCATGCTTGCGATTCCACTCGCCTTTATTGGCGTGGTATGGGGACACATCCTACTCGGTCACTCATTAAGTATGCCGAGTATGATGGGCTTTGTCTCACTAGCGGGGATTGTGGTGAATGACTCGATTCTGTTAGTTCAGTACATACGCCATCATGTCGATGAAGGGGATAATGTGCACGACTCAGTAGTCAAAGCCAGTCGGGAACGCTTTAGAGCAGTATTCCTGACATCAATGACCACTGCAGCAGGTTTGCTTCCGTTACTGACTGAAACCAGTTTGCAAGCACAGGTTATCCAACCACTGGTTATCTCCATCGTGTTTGGTATTTTCGCATCCACTCTGCTGGTGTTGTTTATGATCCCTGCTGCGTATGCCATTTTAGCTGACTTCGGCCTAGTCCATAAGCACGAAGAAATCTAAAACAACTGATAAGTAAACTTATCAAAATGAACAAGAGCGGCTTAGGTCGCTTTTTGTTCAATACCAATGCGTTAAAAAACACACAATCACTTAACAAGCAGAGGGTTATTGTGTCTCATTAAGTGTAAATATGAACAGTTAAGGATTAAGTATGTTGAGTTTTATATAACCAAATCAAATAACCAACACAAGATTTATAATATGTTTTATTGTCAAAAACGGCATTTCACAGAGTAAAAATACACGCAGGCAACACATTCACAATTTAAACTCACGATAATGAAAACATTGATTGAAGAATTAACATTTTAACAATCATTACAACAATGTTAACTTTAGCCTCGTTGGTCGCGCTGGTGGTAAGCCTCTCACCAAGCCTATTGTCAGTTTTATATGGACGTTCGACCACCTCCAAAATGAATAGACACCCAATTTGGTGCCCTTTTTTCGCCCGTGAAGGTATTCTTCGCGGGCTTTTTTCTTTAAGTTAAGTATGAACGCTCTGGATCAACTTTTTTTGCCAACCTTTCGGATTTGGAGGTAGTATGCGAATCAATAAGCGGAGACAGTGCTAGCAACTCTAAAACGTTTTTTTCAAAAATTTCATCCGCGTGTCTTACCCAATCTAAAAACTTTTTTTGAGCAAACATAGGTTCGATTTCATATAAAAATTCAATACTAAAGTAAAACTCATTTTTGATAGGCAAATTGTACACTCTTCGATAGTCTTTTTTATACTCCAAATTTCCTTCTACATATTTTGAAAATGTATTTTCACCAATCTTGATATCTTGGCATTTGATTGGAGGATAACCACGAAGAAACTCTCCTACAAGGAACTCTTCTTTCGCTCTCTTTTTTTCTTCGTTTATCGGGTCTGTTCCCCAACGATGATTTGCGTACGCAATGGCATCATTCATCAACTCTGTATGATCACCTTTTCGAGAGCCGTCAGGTGACTCTACAGCATGATAAAAATCCACGTACTCTTTCTCTATAAGTGAAGATAGTTGATTAGCACTAGTAATACATTTATCTGCAGACTTAATCCTTAACCTAATATATAAACCACCTTGTTTATTGATTGGTAATAGTGGATTGATTATTTTCTTTTGAAAAGAAAAATAAATCGTGGCCAATTTTATACACTTTTCATGTCGCTCTACTTTTGAATCAATATTGAACCGTTGTAATTCAATAAAATCTTGGTATACATGACCTTCATATATATTGTTCGGGCATTCAAATGATAGTACTAAGTCATCTATCTGGAATACATTATGTAACAAGTGTGCAAAATCTGGTTTCCCTCTAAAACCATCTTTAAAGATCTTGATAAAATCCATATTTCTATCTCTTGTTATTTAAATATTTATTGATATTTGTGGTAAGCTCTATACTAAATCCATTGGCTTTATATGCACCATGAGCACAAGGGTAAATAGACATCCAATTAGATTCATTTTTCTCTCATGGCTACATACTTTGCTAGCTTTTCTTGACACTGACGCTGTGTTACTCTGCCTTAGTTTCTTCGTTCAATCCCTTTACTGCTTTGGCTGTATACGAGTCGATGAGCGGAGACAAGTCCAGTAATTCCAATACTTTTTTTTCAAAAGTTTCATCAGCACTTCTCACCCAATCTAAAAACTTTTGCTTGGCAAACATCGATTCGTACTTATACCAAAACTCGATGCTCAGGTAGAATTCATTTTTTATGGGTACATTGTATACTCTTCTTAATTCAATCTTATAATTAAGATTACCTTCTGAGTATTTTGAGTATTTGTTTTTTCCAACTTCAACTAGCTCACACTTTATTGGTGGATAACCACTTAAGAAACCTCTAATTAAATATTCTTCTTTTTCTCTTTTTCGGTCTTCACTTTCTGGAATTTCTCCCCATTGTTTATTCGCACGCTTAGTCAATTCTTTCATCAAGTCTGTATGATACCCCCTCATAGAGCCTTCACTTTGCTCCGGGGCATGATAAAAATCATAATACTCTCTCTCTAAAAATGAAGACAATTGACTAATATTATTAATATCTTCTCCAGCAGATTTAACCCGTAACCTAATATATAATCCACCTTGTTTGTTAATAGGAAGCAAAGGGTTTAATATTTTCTTCTGAAACAAAAAATATACCGTAGCTAACTTTACAAACCTTTCATGCCTCTCTACTTTTGATTCAACATCGAACCGTTCTAAATTAACAAGATCCTGGTAT
Organism: Vibrio sp. SCSIO 43097; assembly: GCF_023650755.1. NCBI lineage: Bacteria > Pseudomonadati > Pseudomonadota > Gammaproteobacteria > Vibrionales > Vibrionaceae > Vibrio > Vibrio sp. SCSIO 43097. The sequence goes on from NZ_CP071841.1 coordinate 1,029,159, forward strand.
ACATGTCCTTCATATATGTTGTTCGGACACTCAAATGACAGCACTAAGTCATCTATCTGGAACGCATTATGTAATAAATTAGAGAAATCCGGCTTTCCTCTAAAACCATCTTTACACATTTTAATAAAACTCATATGTCTATCTCTTATTCTTCAAATATGCATCAATACCTTTAAACGAGAGCCTGCAATATGAGTTCTAATTCAAGTAAAGGTAAGCCACATACTAAGGTATTATGAAGGTCAAAAAGGAGATCGGATCTTTTCTAAATTTTAAATATCTAACATCACCTCCACTTTACTGAAATCTACACTTTTGAAAGTTACATCCGCTCCATCCAGCAATAGCTCATCAAACACGCCAACTATTGATAATAAGCTTGAGGATCTGATCTCCACCCATGAAATGAGAAACAAAAAAGCCAGCCTTAAAAGGCTGGCAAGTAGAGCAACAAGGTCAGTGCTTACTGCTAACTAACACCGAACTCGTATTGGATTCATTTTCGTCTGTTAGTCTCTTTTAGCGGCGTTTATGACTTGCTTGCTTTCTCTTTGTGGCACGTTACCTTTACTAACTGTTCTTGCTCATCTTTAATGTTTTTCACGATACGCTCATCACGTGCGTGAATGGCATCCATGTTCATTTGCTGAATATCTGCTATAGCTTCATGTTTCATCTCAGAAAAGTCCTGACGTAAATCTGAGCTCCACTCCTCTTTGTCTAAAGTGTTAGCAGCAGCGATTGGTGATGACATTACAGCAATAAGACTTAGAGTAGATAGAAATACGCTTTTCATAATAAGCTCCTTGAGGATTAGCAGTTAATTTTAATTACAATTTATATATTGCACATACGATGCCAACTTTTATTTTGTTATTTTTCAATAACTTAAATCATGAGCCATATTCAGCGTTATCTTCGTCTGGTAAATTTCGCTAACCAAGTGTCAAATTAACCATGCGAATTCAATACATTAAAAACATACATATTATAAATGCTTTGTCAGGCAGTTTTCTCATCAGATAATTACGTAACTGCCCACTAAAAAATCGCTTTGAATCAAAATGCGGAAACAAAAAAGCAGCCCGAAGGCTGCTCCTAATCGTTAACATCAAGCTTGTTAACTCGATACGCTTGCTTCAACGCTCGACGTCACTGGCGACTTTCTGAAACGATTAATCAAACGATGGATAAACCTCTTAATCGATCTGAAAATATTTTTAATATCTTCAAGCATTAAATACAAACAAGGCACCAACACTAAAGTCAGAACCGTTGCGTACAACACTGCAAAGCCCAAAGCGACAGCCATCGGTATGACGAAACGCGCCTGCAAACTCGTTTCAAACATTATCGGCAATACACCCGCAAACGTCGTTATTGAGGTGAGCGTGATAGCTCGAAAACGAGCACAACCCGCCTCAACAACCGCTTGTTTGATGTTCATACCCTTTTCTCTCACTTGATTTACGTAATCTGTCATAACCAGAGAGTCGTTGATAACCACGCCAGCAGCGGCGATCAAACCAAATGTCGACATCATACTGATGTCTAAACCTAGCCAGAAATGGCCCCAAATCGCCCCCGTCAGACTAAACGGAATGACGGACATTACAATCAAAGGTTGGGTATAACTTTTTAACGGTACAGCTAACAAGATGTAGACGATGATCATGCCTGCAATAAAGAACAAAATCTGTTCATTACGCTGCGCAGCCTGCTCTTCAATATCACCGCCCAATTCTGTTTTCACAGTTGGGAAGGCTTGCTTCATGTCCGGTAAGATATTGTCGTCAATGACCTTCACGATTTCTTGAGGTTCAACCAATTCTTCGTCTATCGAACCATAGACATAAACGGTTTGATACCCGCCTTCACGTCGAATGCTACTCACGCCCGGCTGCTCATTGATCTTCACCACATCACCCAACATGACCTTCTTACCTGCTGGTGTTGTAATCACGGCGTAACGCAATGATGAGAATGCTTCACGCGTCAGTTGCGGGTAACGCACCATAACTTTAATTTCTTCACCATCACGAATAATGCGCTGTGCTTCGCCACCATAAAAGCTGCCACCAACTTGCTCTGCGATCATGGTGAGATCCAGACCGAGATCGTACGCTACAGGCGCAAGAGACAAGAGTACTTCTTTACTTCCAGAATCAATAGAAGATGAAATATCATATAACCCTTCTTCCTGCTGTAAACGCTCTATCAAGTAACGCCCAGCCTCGTTGAGCTCATTGATGTTAGAGCCAAACAACAAGTAGCCAAACTCATCTCTGTCACCACCACCCGCACTCTGCTCACGGATTTTGATGCTCTTCATACCTGGAATAACAGGCATAGCTTCACGCCAACGTCGAGCCAGTTCAAATGTATTGAACGGGCGTAACTCTTCATCAACCAAAGGTACTAATACACGACCTTCGGTGCGGCTTCTGTTGTACGACAGCACATCACGAATCATTCCTTGACCATGTTCTGCAATGGTCTCAGATTCGATCTTTTGCATGACACGTTCAATAGTCTTGAGTGCACTGATTGTCTGCTCACTTGAAACGGTATCATTCATTTCAATAGTGATCGCAGGATAGTCGGTCGGCACTTTAGGGTTAGGGATCATCCGAACATAATTCGCGTTGATCAAAGCCGCGCTGATCAGCAGTAAACCACAGAACACCGCAAACACTGTCCAGCGCCAATGGGTGCATGTTGTTACAAAGTTACGATACGGACCGTTTACAAAGCCGAAGAAACGTTGGTTGAAACGATCTCGCCATCCACCAGGTTTGACTGGTTTAAAATGGGTATGCGCAAGGTGTGCAGGAAGGATCAGCTTCGATTCAATCAAACTGAAGATCAAACAAAGAATCACGACCCCCGCGATACCATAAAAGAAGGCACTATCAATACCACTAGACAACAAGAAAGGAGCAAACACAGCAATTGTGGTTAACACACCGAAAGTAGCTGGTGTGGCAACACGTTTTACACCACGAACCACGTTTTCGACGCCACCGCCTCTTTCTTCAATTTCGCTGTAAGCGCTCTCTCCCATCACGATGGCGTCATCAACTACAATACCGAGCACCATAATGAAGGCAAAAAGAGACACGATGTTTACCGTTATCCCTAATGCAGGCATCATCATTACGGCACCGAGAAAACAGACAGGTAGCCCAATCATTACCCACATAGCCAAGCGGAAACGTAGGAAAATGGTCAGCATAATCGCGACTAATGCAGCGCCTTGCAGCAAGTTTTTCAACATCATGTCGAGACGCCCATTTAAATAATAAGTCGTATCAACTAAGACTTTGAGCTTAACATCCTGCGGTAATGTCTTGTTTTTTGCTTCAATATAATTACGAACGGACTGTGCAACAGGGATAATGTTCTGGTCACGAGTTGCTTCAACAGACATGTAGATCGCATTTTGACCTGAGTATTCAAAGTAGCGCTCTTCTTCCGTAAAGCCATCTTTTATTGTGGCAATATCTTGCAACAGAACCTTTGCACCATTTGCGCCAAGCTTTACAGGAATATTTCTAAACTCATCACCACGGTAGTATTGGTTTTCAATCCTTACTGCAATCATCCCTGAGTTTGTTTTTACTTCGCCCGCAGAAAAGTTGGCTGAGTAACGGCTGATCGCGCTGCTGATATCGCTCAACGTCAGGTCGTATTTACGAAGAACAAGTGGGTCAACTTCAATCGCTATTTCTTCTTCTGGCGCACTCAGGTACACCAGCACGACGTTTTCTAACTGAAGTAATTCATCTTCGATTTGCTTAGCAAGCGGTTTAAGCTCCTCGAGCGGTCGGTCCCCAACTAACCCCATTTCAATTACATCTTGGCGCCATTCAACTTGGTAAACATTGATTGGTTCCATACCCGCTGGTAAATTAGACAAGGTATCAATACGTTGGTTTACATCATCTAAGACACGCTTGATATCGGCATTAACGTCTACCTCGATGGAAACATACGCGCTACCTCTAGAGGCCGTTGAGACTGCTTTTTTAATCCCGGTGACGTCTTTAATCGATTCCTCGACCTTAACGAGAATACTCTCTTCTATCTCTTGAGGAGAAGCGCCAGGATAAGTCGCACGAACATCAATGTAGTTCACCTCAATATTCGGAAACATCTGCCTTTGAATAAAGAGAAAACTCACCACACCCATGATAATGATGAACACCATCAAAAGGTTGGCAGCGACGGGGTTATTCGCAAAATAGGCAATTAAGCCCTTTTGTTTAGTATCTTCCATGACAAACTCCTACTTACTGTACGACGGTTTCGGAGTCGTCACTCTTTTTTGCGATTTGTACCGCCATGCCTTTTTGAGGGTACTCTGGTAAGGTCAGTACCAACTTATCACTTTGCTCTAAGCCTTCGCCCACCAGCAAAAACTCACCTTCTGCTCTCAAAACCGTGACAGTTCTGGGTTGAAGTTGATTATCGCCATTCACCACCCACACGGTACGGTTTTTAACTAATTCCTGTGGCAAGCGGTAGATGTGCTTAAGTTCCTTACCAGTGAAGCTCACTTCAACGTAGGAGCCGAATTTAATTGGAGGCTGCTGGTTATCGACACCGTATGGGTCCGCGATTTGAATGACCATGTTAATCATTCGGGTAGCGCTATCAATCATGCCTAGATCACGAACTACTCGACCTTCTCTAGTGGTAGAAAACACACCTTGCTGCGTCACTGTCGCAGTGAGTTCACCAATGGATTCGGGTAAAAATGCACTATCAAAACCGGCAATGGGTACGTGCACCTCTGCCACTTCGATGTTGTTTAACGTGGCAACTCGAGAACCAGATGTAACAAATTGACCAACACCAATATCACGCTCAACAACCAGCGCATCGTAAGGTGCAACGACTTTGCAATTTTCTAACTCTCTTTTTGCTCGTTTGAGTGCCGCTTGAGCCGACTTCACTTGGGCTTGTGCGCTCAAAACGTGAGGTTTGCGTAAATACAGATCCGTCACTTGCTTATCGCTCAGTCTCTTTGCCTGACGTTTTGCCACTTCGGCTTTCGCTTGTTCCTCAATCAAGTTTGCGCGTGCACTAGCTAAATCGGCTTCAGCTTGTAAAACCGACGCTTCATAGTTGTCGCTTTCAATTGTGAAAAGAACCTCTCCTCGTTTCACGATGCCACCCGTTACAAAATTCGGGTGCCAACTTATCACTTCACCACTGACTTGCGCGGAAAGGTGTGTTTTTTCAAAAGGGACTAATTCACCGTGACTGGTAATCACCACTTTGTGATCAGTAGGAAAAAGAGAAGAAGCCTGAACAGTAGGTTCTGTAATTGCATCTTTGGTTGACTCTTTTTCCGGCGCAGTTGCGGCAATTGCAGCATATCCTGCATAAGAGCCTCCAACGACGACGAAGGGTAAAAGCCAACGTAATATGGGTTTTGCTAACATCGAAAATCCTTTTTTATTGTTGTTTTCAACACCACACTTTTATTCAGTCCATTGCTCCCGGTAAGCATGGTGGTGAGAGAATTGAATTTGAATAAACATCAAAGCGGCGCTTGCCTAGTCTTTTAAGCAGCGAACTAGATAGTTATTGCCAATTCAAAGTTAATAAAATTAACAAAAAATTAACCAACTGCGCAAGTTGCTCTGACTTAACTTTTATTCTAAATGGCAAATGACATGCCAAGCATTTATTTATTAAAAATCATATGGTTATATAAAAATCATTATTTTATCCAGTGCGCTATTGGTCATAATCACCAGATATTAGTGATTATGACCAATACGGCCATAATGATAATTAAAATAAATGATTATCTGCGCTTTAAAAGTTGAACTTAGTTCAGGCTCTATGGCAATTCATCGATTAATCGCTCGTTATCAAACGGTTCTGGGTGCATGTGGCGTCAGCTTAAGTCTATAATTTGGAGTAGGTAACACTCTGTAAGACAAGGAAATGTGCTTTGTTACAAACGCTCGCCAAGTTGCTCTTCCCCTCGCTGCTCACTATTTTATCGGCATGCTCATCCGTATCGTTGAATGACGCCAGTGAAAAGTCCACCAGCTTTCAGCTCGGTTATCAAAAGGATTCTGTTCTTGCGCAGTACTTTGAAGCTTACGGGAGAGACCCCAAGTCCATAACTGGCTTTGCACCGTTAAATCAGGGACACGATGCCCTTCTTGCTCGAACCTCTTTGATCGAGTCCGCCCAGAAAAGCCTTGACCTTCAATACTATATTTACCGTGGTGACGAAACGAGTCAGCTAATAACGTGGCGCTTGTATGAAGCGGCAAAGCGTGGTGTTCGAGTAAGACTGTTGCTTGACGATATGCAAAAGCGAAACGACGATGTGATGGCAGCCCTCAATGCACATCCTAATATAGAAATCCGCTTATTTAACCCGCATCAGTATCGCGACTCCCGTTGGTTCGCTCTTGCTAGCGATTTTGAACGCCTTAATCGTCGTATGCACAATAAGTCTCTGATTGCAGACAGTGTTTCCGCCATTGTCGGAGGTAGAAATATCGGCAATGAATACTTCTCTTTTGAATCGCAAGTTGAGTTTGGTGATTTTGATCTTCTGCTCTATGGTGAGGCGGTACAACAAACTGCCGATCAGTTCGACCTCTACTGGAATAGCGCCTATTCGATACCAATGGAATGGATTACACCGAATTCACAGCAAATTACCGACCAAGCGATTCAAAAGCAGGTCAATAAACTCCGGTTAGAGGAAAAGTTTTCAACCGGCCGCTATGACTTCACTCAACTGGATATGTACCAAGATCTAAAACAAGGCAAACTCAAGCTCTACTGGGGAGAAGCGAAAGTATGGTTTGACCTGCCCGATAAAGTCGCGACCCGAGAGAGCCAACTTATTGATAATTTAACGGAACTGGTTAAAAGTGTTGAGGATTCATTTGTGCTCATTTCTCCCTATTTCGTTCCAACTGAAGCAGGTACTCAAGCATTAAGTAACGCGGCCAAGCGAGGCGTTGATATCACGATTGTGACCAATAGCCTCGCGTCTAACGATGTGTTTGCCGTGCATGGTTGGTACGCAAAATATCGAAAAGATCTACTCGAAGCTGGAATCAAGCTTTGGGAAGTAAAAGCGAGCGCGAAACTCAAAAGTAAGTGGAGCCTCACGGGGAGTAGCAGAGCAAGTTTACACGCTAAAGCAATGACAATTGATAACAAAACACTTTTCGTTGGTTCGATGAACTGGGACCCACGTTCGGCCGCTTTGAATACCGAAATGGCCGTTGTTATCGAACAGCCAGAATATGTGCAAATGTTTCTAGAACAACTGCCAAATCAACTGTCGAGTAACGCCTACGCCTTAACTCTGCGCGACGGGGACATTGTCTGGACCGACGTAAAAACAGGCGAAGAATACGACTCCGAACCAGAAGCAGGAGTATGGCGAAAAATGGGCGCTTGGTTCTCCGGAATATTACCGATTGAAGATCAGCTATAACAGCTGCCAATACTGCAAACCTCCCCAGTCAAGCAAAACAAAATGGACGCTAGTTTTGGGGCTGGGGGGCACAACCAACATAAGGAAGCTCAATGCCAGCGCAATGGAATGAATACTATCAGAAAATTTTAAGCCAACCTCACCGCCCAAGCGTGGAAAATGCCGTAAATCGACTTAAGATAGAAGGCAAAGTCGCTCTTGATATTGGCTGCGGAATAGGTCGAGACAGCCACTTTCTCCTCGAAAAGGGATTTAAGGTTCACGCATGTGATAGCAATGAAGATGCAGTAAAAACTTGTTTAACACGCTTTGAAGGTAACAAACGATTTTCGGTTTCGCAGTGCTGTTTTACTGAGTTTAATTATCCTCAGTGCAGCTTGGTTATCGCAAATGCCAGTTTGTTCTTTTGCCCTGACAAAGGCTTCAAACAAGTCTGGACAAAAATAGACAGCGCATTACAACCGAGCGGTATCTTCTGCGGCGATTTCTTGGGAGTGAAAGACTCGTGGGTTACCTCCGAAATGCATCCAAACATTACCGCATTAACAAAAAAGGAAGTGGAAAGCTTATTCGAGGGTTACGACCTCATTTCATTGCATGAAAGAGATGAAGACGGGACCACTGTAGTAGGAAGCCAAAAACATTGGCATATGTTTAGTGTGACCGCTCGAAAGCGCTAAAAATGGTCTCTCAATAAAGAAAGCAGCACTTCAAATCAGTGCTGCTATCAGAGATTAATTGACGGGATACACCACTTCAAAACGCTCTAAAACCAGCGTACGTTTCTCATGCCAATCGATGTTCAACTCATCGCATTCAGCTTTAAAAAATGCAGTATGAGAATCACGCCACCAGTTTAAGGTTCTATCACCTTCGCTTTCTGCGAAGGCAAACTCTGCGGTTACATCCTCATATTTGCATGTACTTACGTCAGTAATTCGTATCACGCAAACCGGGTCCCCATCCCAATTCGTCACTACTTGTAAATGACCGACTTGGGGCATGGTTTCACCATGTTCTCGATACCAAAGCTCCAAACTGCACGATGCAGTTTTCTGTCCAATACGAACCAAATCTGCGCATACATTCGCGTTGTATTCATCGGCACAATAATAGTCAGCACTGACTGATGGTACAGCTTCCCTTTGTTCTGGTGATAATAATTCTAGGAATTGTTCTAAGTAATCCTTAGCTCGCGCGTCCATGCTCACTCCATTAATCATAAATTCGCAAGGAGGATAAAAGATATCACAACAAATAACCACCAGGAACAAGCTGAAAAACAACAAGAATATGACTTCTACGTAGACGACTGTTATTTCTTTTGTAATAACTTTGCTAAACGTTTGTGCTATTTGCTATTGTTGCATGGTCTATCTGTACTCTTCTCGTGAAAGGACGTTATATGCGCTTATTTATTGGTATTTTTTTCTCGCTGATACTTGCCTTGCCAACAATGGCATCGGAGGAAAAGTATTCAGAATCGGATCTGTTAGATAGACCATTAATGGAACGCTATATTTTAGATGAACTAAAAGCGCTGCGTCAGGACTATCAAAGCCTAGAAAAGCGAATGATCACAGAGATCACCGATCGCGAGCTAACGGTCGCAGATAAATCGTTGAACTATGCCAACGTGACCGTTACATACTTCTTCTACATCATTGCTGGTGTCGCATCGCTGATTGCCTTTGTCGGATGGCAATCTCTGCGTGAGTTTAAACACAACACCAAAGAGATGGCTGATAAACGATTGGAGAAGATCGCCCAAGAATACGAGAAAAAGTTTGTCGCCCTTGAGCGAGATTTAAAACGCAAAACTCGCATTATCAGTGAAAACAACAAAGAAATTGAGAAAATCAACGAGATCCATAACTTATGGCTACGTGCACAAAGCTCTCAAACTCCAGAGCAACGTATCGAAATCTATGATGAAATCTTGTTAATTCGTCCAGGTGATTTAGAAGCGTTGACGTACAAAGCCGACGCAGCGATGGAAATCAACGAATACCATTGGGCACTTAGCATTTGTAACCGCGTACTTGAAGTCGATTACACCAACGGCCCTGCACTGTATCAACGCGCGTGTGCATACTCTCGCCTTGGTATCGAAGAGCAAGCTATTGAAGACTTGGAACGCGCAATTGAATACAGCCCATCCATTCGTGATTTACTTGCCGAAGAACGAGACCTCGAATTGCTGCACGGTAATGAGCGTTTTGAAAAGCTCTTACATCTAGCAAGCGAATAATGGAATAAACAGCATGAGCAGCCACTTTAATCTAGAAGACGCTAGCCAAGTATTGGTTGGCGCTTTTGCCCTAGCAGTCCCGATCTCATTTTCGGAGGAAGCGTGGCGATTGGGTGAGAGCCTACCAATGGCAAACTTGCTCATGCTGTTAAGTCTTTCTGTCATTTTCCTCAGTTTTTTCGCGTATCAAAGCGTGTTTCAAAGCCACATCAAGAATCGCGTATCCATCTTTATTTTTCGTGTGGTTATCGCGTACCTCATTGCGGCCGTTGTGGTAGCGTTAGTTCTTTTCTGTCTTGATAAGCTGCCACTCATGAATGAGCCTTTGGTTGCGATAAAACGCGTTATCGTCATCACAATGCCTGCTTCGATGGGCGCGATCGTAGTCGACAGTTTCGACAAAGAATAGAGATAATCGCTACTCTTCATCTAACGTTAAGTTCGACCCCGAGTGGTCTTTCCCTAATACATCTTCTGGGTTTCGCAGTGCGCAGGTTTCTAACGACAAGCACCCGCAGCCAATGCATCCTCCTAAATCGTTTTGCAACGCTTTAAGTTTTTGAATCTTATGTTCTAACTGTTCATGCCAATGGCTTGCCATTTCTTCCCATTGCGCTTTGTTAGGGGCTTGGTGTTTCGGCAGTTCATCTAACGCATGTTTAATTTCTTCTAACGACAACCCAACTTGCTGCGCTGCTTTGATCACCGCAACACGGCGCAACACACTGCGATGGTAGCGACGCTGATTACCTTGATTTCTCCAGCTCGAAATCAGTCCTTTTTGCTCGTAAAAATGTAGGGCAGATACTTTCACTCCAGAACGTTTTGCCACTTCTCCTACGCTGATTTCCATCCTTGACTCCCTGTATATCAATTTTGTTAAAAAAACGCTTTACCTCAAGTTTACTTGAGGTTTTAAAGTTGCACCATCTTAATTAACGCTAAACCCCGGCGAGCTCAAGATAATGTGTTCAGCGCGAACGACTTGGTTGTTAAACACAAGACAGTTGGACATCAACCTTTTGAAATACATCGGGAGTTAGAGGCAAACATAATGAAAAATAAAACTCAGCCGTACTTAGCTGGCCGCTTCTTCGACAGTATCTCCTCTGGCTTATTCATGATGGCGCTGCCATGGGTCATGCTTTCCGAACCTAACATGGGTACATTCGTCGCTTTAGTTTCTCTGAGCTGCACCGCGATTTCTTTTCTAGCAACGCCTTTCTTTTCCACTTTAATTGACCGACATTCACGCAAAGTACTACTCGTGCTCAATCAATGGATTCAATCGGGTATGGCTTTGGTGGTGTTCATTGCTTATTGGTTAGGGTTTGAGTCACACTGGTTGCTGGCTTTTGCGCAACTGGTGTATTGGGTTTCGAGTAATTTTGCATGGACGACCAACAACGCCTTCACCCAAGAAAATTATCAGCACCATGAGTATGCGAAAATTTCGGGTCAGCAAGAAATTGTAATGCAATCCACAACCCTCGGAGCTGGCGCGTTGGGTATTGTTTTGCTTGAAATGTGGGGTATGAAAGAGTTTGCTTTGTTTGCGGCCAGCGCCTCTGCATTAGCAGCGATGTTCTATATTCTGACGCCTTATACCCAACAATTAAGGGCGTCAAAATCCGTTGCTTTCATCGCGCAACTCAAAGAGAGCAAACAAATATTCCGTCTCGAACCCCGATTTTATGGCTTTATTCTGCTCTCTTGCCTCTCTTATCCTGCATTGACGTATTTGAGCAAACTGGTGCCGATTTGGTTTTCTGAACAAGGCATCTCTGGCGATTGGTTTGCAGGGTTCAACATCAGTTTTGGCCTCGGCTCGTTGCTAACCGGCTTTATTGTCACCAAAGTGCTAAGCCGTGCCTCTCATAGCCACATTATGTTCGCTTCGATGGTTATGGTCTCTTTTGCGCTTATCGGGATGAGTTTTGCGATGAGCCCGCTGACCATCTTATTGTTTACGGCGCTGTTTGGCGTATTTAACGCGCTAAATCGCATTGCGAGAGTCAACTGGATGCATCACACCGTAGCGGTTCATCAACGAGGTCGCGTCGATGGCGGCATCAGCATGTTTGCCACCACCATTCAATCTCTCAGTTACGTCCTGATTGCAATATTGAGTCATTACGAACTAACACAATACGGTTTTGCAATCGCAGCCGCTGTCATGGTATTGGCAGTGATTTTGATGGGATTACTCAGCCGAGACGTCGAGCCGTTTAACGACCTGCCCCTTCATGCAGCAGCAAAGTGAAGCATAGAAATTGAGAAGTTGAGAAATTGAAAAAGCGAGATAGGAAGGCAACCAACATCGTCTTCCTATTTTTTACGCTAGCACTTTTGCCTCTATCGCTTATCAGCAAGGTTGGGTATTCTGAGGTGACCAACATAAGCAGAGGGAAATCGCAGTGAACTTAAGGCAATTAGAAGTCTTTTACGCCATTATGCAAGCAGGAACGGTGTCAGGCGCGGCTCGCTTACTGCACGTTTCCCAACCTAATGTCACTCGAGTTCTCGCCCATACAGAACAACAACTGAGCTTCGCTTTATTTGAGCGTGTAAAGGGCCGTCTCGTTCCAACTCAAGAAGCCAAAGCCTTATTGCCAGAGGCTGAAAAAGTCTATCAACAACTCGGACAATTTCGCTCTCTGACCAACAAAGTCAAACAGGGAACTCAACATTTACGAGTTGGTGCTCCGCCTGTTTTGGCCGCACACTTGTTAGCGCCGACTGTCGCGTTGCTGTCGAAAGAACACGGCATCTCCTTTGAGCTCTCAACGGCTAATCGCGATGAGCTGTGCTCAGGTTTACTGAAACATGAATTGGATGTCGCCATTGCGTTCGGTGAAGAAACGCCACCAGCGATCATGGGGCACGTGTTATTGAAAGAAAACTTAGCACTGATCGCTCCTAAAAGCGCAGCGATACCCACAGAAAAAACCGTCACTTTAGAAGAACTCATCAGTCACGATTTACCCATTATCGGTTTAGATAGCCGAGACCCTCTGGGCTTGCTGTTACATCAAACCTTGTCAGCGCGTGACGAGCATTATCAACATGCCATTACCGTCCGCAGCTACTCCGCGGCGGCTGAACTGGTGAAAAACGAAGCAGGATTCGCGATTGTAGACCCTTGGACTGCAAAACAATATCGCCAAGATAATGCCGTTTCCGTGCATGCTTTGGAGCCAAATATGTCCTTCTCTGTCTCTATTTTATTCGCAGAGCACACACCTCAATCCATTGCGACAAAGCAATTTATCACCGCCCTAAAACAACAGATGGTTTAAAGGTATAACCTGAAGTTATACCTGCCTAACAAATAAGCATTCGGTTTCCTAAATCAGTCTGGCTACATTAATGAGCAATAACGATGACGAAGGGAACCATCATGCAAATTGCTCAACCTTACCTACTCTTTCTTGGCGACGTAACCGATCCACTCGCAGCAAAAACCGCGCGTGGCATATATCAATGGCGACCTGAGATTTGTCTTGGCCAAATCCGCCTGACGCCAGAAACCGTATCGCTTGGTTTAACCGACATGACACTACAAAAAGCGCAGCAGCAAGGAGCAAAAACGCTGGTGCTTGGCACGGCAAATCCAGGAGGCGTCATTCCCGAAGCTTGGCAAGCAACCTTACTTGAAGCGGCAGAGATGGGATTTGAAATTGCATCGGGCATGCACCAACGTTTGGCGGAATTTGCTCCTCTTGCCGATCTAGAACAACGTGGATTAACCAAACTGTATGATGTTCGCCATTATGATGCCCCGCTCAAGGTCGGCAATGGCAAAGCTCGCGCAGGCAAGCGAGTACTTACTGTAGGAACAGATTGCTCCGTTGGCAAAATGTACTCTGCCCTCGCCATTGAGCACACATTAAAGCGTAAAAACTGTCGCGCAGAGTTCAAAGCAACGGGTCAAACTGGAATTCTCATCGCAGGCAGTGGCATTTCAATTGATGCCGTAGTTGCCGATTTTATCTCCGGCGCAGTAGAAACGATCAGCCCTGAGTTCACCGATCACGATTGGGACATCATCGAAGGGCAAGGTTCGTTATTTAACCCTTCGTTTGCTGGCGTAAGTTTGGGCTTACTTCACGGCGCACAAGCTGACGCTCTGATACTGTGCCATGAGATTGGTCGCCCGCACATCCGCAACTTACCACATGCGAGCTTGCCAACTATTGAACAAACGATAGAAGCGAATCTGGCCGCTGCTCGCCTAACAAATCCAAACGCTCAATTAGTGGGTATTTGCTTAAACACTTCGGCGCTCAGCGAAGAAGATGCAGCCCAGTTATGCCAGGATTGGAGCGACAAATACCAAGTGCCCGTCACCGACCCTGTACGTTTTGGCGTTGATGCGGTTGCAGATAGGCTCCTTACGATTTAAGAAACATTTACGGTTTAGAAAATAACTGTGGTTTAGGGAAAACTAGTGAGATGAAAATTCATGTAGAACCTGTCACGCTTGCCATGGCGACACCATTTCGCATCTCTCGCGGCAGTCGGACAGAGTGCCACGTAGTCCGCGTGACAATTGAACATCGAGGCATGATCGCCCAAGGTGAATGCACGCCATACCCTCGTTATGGTGAATCGGTTGAATCGGTGATTAAGGCGATTTCTCACGCCGCGCATGAGCTGCAAAGTTTGTATGCCAAAGGCGAAGCTGATGTCATGGTTCTCAAAAGCCAGCTTCAATCGTTATTACCCGCAGGGGCGGCAAGAAATGCATTGGATTGCGCCCTTTGGCATCTTCACGCGCTTTTGAGCCAAAAGCAGCAGGTTCACGACCTCTTTACGTTACCCGAGGCGATTGTGACGGCGATGACGGTTTCTATCGACAAGCCGCAAGCGATGGCAAAACAGGCACAAGCTTACCTTAGCCAAGGCGCAAAACTGCTTAAGGTAAAACTGGATGGTGAAAACGTGATTGAGCGCGTTGCAGCAGTACGCGATGCCGCGCCGCACGCACAAATTGTCTTAGATGCGAATGAAGCGTGGCAAAACCTCGACCTCGCGACGGTATTTGCTCAACTCGAACCGTTTAATATCACCATGATCGAGCAACCGTTGCCACAAGACTGCGACGACGTACTCGCCAGCATTCCGCACCCCATTCCACTTTGCGCCGATGAAAGTTGTCACACCAGAGAGCAATTGCATCAGTTGGTTGGCAAATATGAAATGGTGAACATTAAGCTAGATAAAACTGGCGGGCTCACTGAAGCACTATTATTATCCGACGACGCCCAAAAACTCGGTTTTAGCCTCATGTCCGGTTGTATGTTGGGGACGTCGCTTGCGATGCGTGCTGCCTTACCCATTGCTGCTCAGGCAAGCGTTGTCGATCTTGATGGCCCGGTGCTGCTCGGACAAGATGTAACGCCAAGCTTGGTTTATTGCGACGGCGAAATCGTTCTTTCCAAATAGCCTAAACAATCCAGAGGTTTTGCTCCAAAAGTCAGAACCTCTGAGTTTATGATCTCGATTAAAAAACAATCAGCCCCATCATGAAATAAGTCACATAAATTATATGGTTATTGATGCATGCTAAGATTCCAGTAGTCCAAGAAGGTGGTCTTATGCATCGAGTCATCCGGAAAATGACGTGGAAAACGAATAGGCGGTAATCCCGCCCTACTCCAATGCAGTGCGTGGGTTTCTATAACAACCCACTTCCTAGCAATTCGTAGGTTTTTCACGCCATCTTGCAAGGAGGCTTTATGCCTATCAATAAAATACGCAATATCGCTTTTGTCGGTCAAACCGGGACCGGTAAAACCACACTGATAGAAAAACTGCTCTTCACCTGCGATGCCACCCACCATTTAGGCAGCGTAGAAAAAGGCGATACTGTTACCGACTTCGACCCTCAATCCATCCAATATCAACACAGTATTGAAGCAACGCCAGTCGCACTGCGCTGGAATAAACACCGGCTCAATATCATCGACACTCCGGGACAAAACGAGTTACTTGGCCGTACTATCAGCGTTTTTCCTGCCGTTGAAACATCCGCCCTTGTCATCGACCCTCAAACACCACTTAACCAAACTTCCGATCGCTTATTCACCTTTGCAAAAGAGCAGCAAAAATGTCAGATGATCATCATCAATAAGCTCGATAACCACGGTAGTCAGTTAGAAAGATTGATGGAGAACATCGTTGAGCATTTTGGTGACCACTGCTTGCCGATCAACTTACCTTCGGCTGACGGGGAATCTGTAGTTGACTGCTATTTCGAACCAGAATTGGGACGAGAAACCTTACTTGCAACGGTAGATGAAGCTCATGAGACCTTAATTGACCAAGTCATCGAAGTCGATGAAGAACTGATGGAACTGTATCTGGAACAAGGCTCCGAACTCACCGCAGAGCAACTGCATGATCCGTTTGAAGAAGCACTGAGAACTGGACATGTGATTCCGGTCTGTTTTGTCTCAGCACAAACCGGCGCGGGCGTCGAGTTGCTGCTGCGCACCTTGGCGGAGATCATGCCCATGCCAAACGAGGGTAACCCTCCTCTACTGGAAAAGAACGGCAAAAAAATCAAAGTAAATTGCGAAACCTTAGAGCACACCGTCGCACACGTGTACAAAGTCAGCGTCGACCCATATATGGGAAAACTTGCCTACTTACGTGTGTATCAGGGTGAAATCAATGCGGGCAGCCAGCTTTATATTGGCGAAAGCAACAAGGCATTTAAAGTTGGGCACTTATATCAACTGCAGGGCAAAGATAGAACCGAGATCCCTCGCGCGCTTGCAGGCGACTTCTGCGTTTTAGCCAAAGTGGATGATCTCGAATTCGATTCAATCGTTCATGACTCTCACGAAGAAGATGGTGTTCAACTCAAAACGTTGGACCTTCCTGACTCCATGTATTCTTTGTGCTTGAAGCCTCTTAAGCGTGGAGATGAGCAAAAATTAGGAGATGTGCTGAATAAAATTGCCAGTGAAGATCCTTCGCTGCGCATCGAACATCGCGCTCGCACCAACGAAACCATCATCAGCGGCCAAGGGGAGTTTCACCTCAAAGTCGCATTAGAAAAGATGGCGAACGTGTACAAACTGGACGTCGAAACCTGCCAACCAAGCGTCGAATACTTTGAAACCATCACCAAACCTGCCGAAGGGCATTATCGACACAAAAAACAAAGTGGCGGTGCAGGCCAGTTTGGTGAAGTGCAATTGAAGGTTCGTCCACTCGAACGTGGTGTCGGATTTAAGTTCATCAACAAAGTGGTGGGTGGCGCCATCCCAACCGCGCTCATTCCTGCTGTAGAAAAAGGTATTTTGCAAGCGTTAGAGGAAGGCGCGATTTCTGGCAACCCAATTAAGGATGTGGAAGTCACCGTTTATGACGGTAAATATCACTCCGTCGATTCGAAAGAAATTGCGTTTGTCATCGCAGGTAAGAAAGCCTTTTTAGATGCGATTAACAACGCCGATCCTATTGTGCTGGAGCCAATTGTCCAAATGGAGTTACACGTCCCAACCACAAACGTCGGTGACGTGTCTGGGGATTTGTCAGGTAATCGAGGATTAATAGAAGGCACCGAACCGATTGATAGCCAATTCACGTTGTTGAAAGCCAAATCGCCAGTAAACGAGTTGCAAGATTACGCTCGTCGATTACGAGCTATCACGGGTGGTGAAGGCAGTTTTAGTATGACTTTAAGCCATTACGAGCCCGCGCCACCAGCAGTGCAAAAACAGGTCTGCCAAGGCAGTACACAACAAGGTTAATTCCCTAAGATTCAAATCAATCACATAAACAAAAAAGCGCCCTCATTTTGAAGGCGCTTTTAGGTAAAAGAAAAATTATTTATCGAGAGACAAACCTATCTGACTGATTTTGCTTTCAAACTCTTCGATGCTGTTCGCTTTGTAAGTCGGAGCACCGTTAAAGTAGCGCGGTTTCTCTGGCAGCATCGCATTTTTCAGCTCTTGTTCTTGATCGATATTGTCATGGTAAACCGTTACACGATTTGGAATATCCTGCTTCATTACAGCCATTTTGGTTCTCCTTTATTAAGACGAATAGTAAGCGTAGAACGAATTTATCGGAGTACAGGCGAGACTGTGTAAAATTTAGACACTCACAGCAAAATCATATTTAAACAGTTGCATTTAATATTTTTGAGGCACTTTGTCGTGGCTATTGGCAAACGTGAGTGCAGCGATTAAGGTGAGCTCTCTCTACATGAAGACAGGAAGTCCGGTGTCGCAACAAGAACTCAACCAAATGGGCAGTGCCAAAGTTTTTCTCATCGAAAAAGATGGCGTCCAAGTAATAGAAAAACGTAACCCTACTCAAATAGAAGTGGCGTTTTATCAACGCTATGCCGAGCAGTTTAACGCGCTTGGAATACACGTACCGCGCTTGATTCAACTCGACGACCAGAAAAACGTTCTGCACATTGAATACGTTCCCCACGCAGTCGAGCAAGCATTCTTACTTGAAGATGATCGAGTCATTGAACAACTCGTCAAACTGCACCAACTTCCACCAATATCAGATGGTGTTTATCACCGCCATCAGTGGACACCACATGCAACCCAACAAGCACTCGCAACACTTAAACTGGGCTCAGAGACAGAACAGTTCTTCCACCAGCTACAACAACGATCGGCGCACCTTTTTGATAGGCGGAACTTGATCTCCGGAGACACCAATGCAGGAAACTGGGGACAGCGCCAAAATGGCGAGCTGGTGCTGTTCGACTGGGAGCGCTTTTCTACAGGGCATGTCGCGATAGATTTAGCGCCGCTCATCGAGGGCATGGGCACATTTGATGATTACTTGAACGTAGCAGACAAATATATAAAGTGCGCAGAGAAAGGTGAAACAACAGAATTGGCGCGCGATATCGGACTAGCAAAAGCGTGGATCGTTGTCGAGGTAGTCAACATACTGGTCTCCAGAGAGAATCCGCAGACCAGCAAGTATTTGGACTGGTTTCGGCAAACCTTGCCGAAATGGGCCAAAAGCCTTAGCGCTCAGGTGATGAGTTAGGCTCTGAGATTTGATATAAACGCCTTTCAGGTTCTGCGCATGAGGTTTCACAATTGCACACCTTGTCAACGCCGACATTATTCAAACCACCACAACTCCCTTGAATGCGCTTGTTGTGAAAAATGACGCCAAGTGACATCAACAAAATGATTGCGAGAAAACCAAGAAAGGTAAATAACCAAACCATATTAACCTGCCTTATTAGCCATCGACTCTAGCTTAAGTATAGCAGGGCTAGATGTTGCTTTGAGTAGCGCTTTAGGTCTTGCCAACAAGGAGGGTTTTGATTTTTGGCCACCACAACCACAGGAGCCGCAGCCGCCTTTTTGTTTGTGAACACTTTTCTTATGATTGTTTGATGGGCGTCCTTGAGAGGGCTCAATCAAAGGCTCTCTTGGAACCGCAAGCACATCTTCCAATGAACTACGAGTAGACAGCCTAAATACTGGCGTGCCACTGCTAAGTAGCTTTGCCAATACACGTTCACCGATATTTCGCACAAGAACAGCATCCACATTGTACCCTTGTAGAGACTGAATCAACTGAGACTTCGCATTGCAACCCGCTTGTGGCATAGAAGCAATGTTCGCTAAGTTTTTTAGCATACCGTCAGTATCAGAATAAATAGCGATGTATGGTGCTTTTACAAAGTGGTTTGCCACCCGCTCACCATCATTAGGAATAGCATAAATCATAAGTTTGACTCCTCATTCGGAAAAACTAATGCATGACCTTCAACTAAACTTTTTGCGACTTTCAATCTTGCACTTTTTACTGTGTTACCAAAAGTTTGTCTAGAAACGCCCATCTGCTCCGCAGCTTGCTGCTGGCTAAGCCCCTCTAAGTCGGCTAAACGTAGCGCTTCTAACTCTTCTGGTAATATGGCGACTTGCTCCAACTGATTAAATGGAATGCCATTGGGCTTAAAGCAGTGGTGAGCCGCACGTCCGCATATTCGTCTTTCTATCTTTGGTCTTGCCATCATTGTCCCTCAAAAACACAGAGTCAAATTACGCCTTAAACTGGCATATGCCAATAACATTTTTAGCATATGCCAATAAACTAAGTTTGCAAAAATCAACACGACAAATACGTAATACATCAGCATTAATTAGACATCTAATAATTTAGGAATTTTGATGACAAACGAACAAAAAGATCAATTCTAATTAACCGGATAATAAAAACGTTAGTTTGCGCAGATTTTTCATACAAATACACGCTAATGTGTTCATTTTATTGAAGAAGAAAAACTATAATCCAAGCAAATCATTAGTTTGAACACTAATGATTGTTTTATTTAAAAGGATGTATACCTAAGGAACGAAAAAGAGAAGTTTGACGACATTGGCCTGAGCTTAAAGGGTAATACTTTCGATACAGAACCTGTCGAACGACCATTACTTGGCCTAGGTGCCCTACTCTTCTTGCCAAATTAAGTTTCTTGAAAGCGCTTAGGTATATCAGAAAAAGGAAGTACATATGTCTGACTCAAATTGGCTCAGCGAATTCCCGGAAATGGATGCCTCTGATCTCAGGGCGATTCGCAAAACACTCGACGGCGCCTACAGAGATTTCTCTCGCGAGTATGGTGAACTCATTGAGTCTCTGTTTGATCCGCTCCTGGCGTTTCTTGTCTGGTTTGAAAAACTTCTGATTTCTACACCTTGGTTCATTATTTTAGGTGTCTGCACCACTCTCGTTTATGCCGCTAGCCGCTCTTGGAAACTGGCCGCTGCATGTTTTGGTTCGCTGATTCTGATTGGCTATTTTGGAATGTGGGAAGATACTATGCGCACGCTCAGTATCATCACTGTATGTACTATGCTTGCCATCGCACTTGGTATCCCTATCGGCATCGCTATGGCGCGCTCTAATCGCATTCAGTCGGTGGTAACACCATTACTCGACGTCATGCAAACCATGCCGGCATTTGTGTATCTCATTCCAGTTGTGATGTTATTGGGCATCGGGAAAATTCCTGGCCTTATCGCAGTAGTGATCTACGCGATTCCACCGGTTATTCGTTTAACCAATTTGGGCATTCGTCTAGTTGATAAAGAAGTATTGGAAGCCGCAACCGCATTTGGTGCCAGCACTCGGCAACGGCTTTTTGGGGTTCAGCTTCCGCTTGCAATGCCAACCATCATGGCGGGAATTAACCAAACGATCATGATGGCACTGTCAATGGTGGTCATCGCATCAATGATTGGGGTAAAAGGTTTAGGTCAGCCTGTTCTAAAGTCTATTACCAATCAATATTTCACTCTTGGTCTTCTCAATGGTTTAGCAATTGTCGCCCTAGCAATCCTTTTTGATCGTGCTTCACAAGCGTATGCGAAACGCACTCAAGCTCATTTAGGAGACTCAAAACATGACTAGTCCACTTATCGAAATCAGCGGTCTGTATAAAATCTTCGGCCCCAAGCCCAATAGCGTGATTGAGCGCGTTAAGTTGGGACATAGTAAAGAGCAGGTTTTAACGGAAACGGGCCACACGGTCGGACTAAAAGACATCAACCTGCAAATTCAAAAGGGTGAAATTTTTGTCATTATGGGATTATCCGGTTCTGGAAAATCCACCATGATTCGCCACTTCAACCGATTAATCGATCCAACCATGGGGCAGATTTTGGTAGAAGGGGTGGATGTCATGCAACTTTCGAACAAAGAGCTTGAACAGTTTCGCCGTCACAAGATGTCTATGGTGTTCCAGCGCTTTGGTTTGCTGCCTCATCGCACTGTTATCGACAACATCGCATATGGTTTGGAAGTTCAGGGAATGAATAAAGAGGCGCGCTTAGAAAAAGCAAATGAATGGTTAGAAACCGTTGGACTGACGGGTTATAAGCACCAGTATCCTGCTCAACTATCGGGTGGACAGCAACAGCGTGTGGGCCTTGCACGGGCACTGGCTACTGACGCCGAAATACTGTTGATGGACGAGGCTTTTTCAGCATTGGACCCTCTGATTCGGAGCGAAATGCAAGATCAGTTGGTAGAGCTGCAACAGAAACTGCACAAAACCATTATTTTCATTACTCATGATTTAGATGAAGCGCTTCGACTTGGCGATCGCATCGCGATTCTTAAAGACGGTGAACTGGTCCAACAAGGTTCACCAGACGAAATCTTACTGCATCCTGCCGATGAGTACGTTGAAGCCTTTGTAAAAGACGTCAATAGAGCGCGAGCACTGACGGTCGAAACGCTGATGCAGCCACCTTCGTACTGTGTTCGCGCTGAAACCATTGAAGATGCGCTGAGTGAAATGAAACGTGTTAAACGTGATTATGCCTACCATGAGACCAATGCAGGCTATCAAGGCGTGATAACACAGCAAGGATTGCTAAACGCAGCGAAGTTAACTCACCTATCAGATTGGCGTGATGATATCTATGAAGAGGTGCCTACCATCTCTCCACATTTAGCCATTGAGCAAGTGCTGACTGAAGTCATGTCGTGTGAATATTCACTGCCCGTCATCGATAAGCACGGCAATTTGAAAGGCGAATTAAATCGTCAGGTTATTGCAGAGCTGTTTTCTGATCAACGAAGCACAAAACGAGGCACTTCACGCTCAAGCTTCAATAACGTTTCTTAGATGATGTTGATAATACAACTCACAATAATGTGGGCTGTTATCAATTAACTCGCTCCCACTCCCCTTTTTAGATATTTATCTGTGGGCTCAAGCTTGATACCCAAAGCAACATTTACATTGTTCTGATTTTCCTGACAATTTCATGCTCATATCCGGTTTTATTGACATAGTTAGATCATTCTATTGCTTTTTGATGACGCAAATCCTCGATAAATGTCTACTATTACTCTCATACAAAATCTTGATTTAAAGAGGGATAAAATGAAAAAGACAATGTTGGCACTAACAGGCGCGGTAATCATTCTTGCAGGCTGTCAAGATGAGAAACCTGCCGAAACAAGCGCAGTTGAAGTACCTCAGGCAACGGAAACTGAAGTCACCACCAGTGCAGACGTTACGACTGAGACAATTGACACGTTACCAGTAGAAGAAGAACAGGTAATTACTGAAGAGACATTTGTAGACTCTGAACACAACGCACAAAGTGCTCTGGACTGGAACGGCACCTACAAAGGAACACTACCTTGCGCGGATTGTGCTGGTATCGATATGACCATCACACTAAATCAAGATGGCACTTACGTACTTGAAGAAAGCTACCAAGACAAAGAAGACGGTCAATCAAAATCTGAAGGTCAATTCACTTGGGACGCAAATGGCAGCATCGTAACGTTGACAAATGAAGATGCACCAAACCAATACTTTGTTGGTGAAAACGTACTTATGAAGCTAGACATGAATGGCGAAAAAGTAACGGGTGACCTAGCACCACTATACAACTTAACGAAACAGTAAGAAGTTAGTATCAATACCTGATAAATACCCCAAATCCGAGCCACCCCTGCTCGGATTTTTCGTTATTTTAACGAACGCTATTCCAGCAACCTTTCTATTCTGAAGCAACATTCTGCTTCTTACCCTGATTGTTCATTACATTTCCATACGCTTTGCCGATAGATGCTTACAACGTTATTTTGTACAGTGTTCAAAACAAAACAGAACAACTCGGAAAAATGATGAAAAAAACATTAATTGCACTACTTACTCTGACAGCTGCTGGCTCAGCTTTCGCTGGCGATACTTACATTCGTAACGGTAACATCTACAACAACGAAGGCGGTTGGAACGTAGAAGCTGGTGTGGCTCAAGGCAGCGATCTTTTCAAAGATCAAAAGCATAATACAGCACCAATTCTCAACGGTGGTTACCATGGTGACGACTTTAATGCCGACCTAAGTGGCATTAACTACCGCTTCTTCGGTAACACCAATGAGTTAATCAACATGAGTGCCTACCTTGTAGGTAGCGGTGTAATGCGCGACGGTGATACAGCGAAAAGCCTGAAAGGCACAGATAAACGCCGCTTCGCCGTCGATCTAGGTTTAAACGCAGACTTTACACTGGATCAAAACAACGTCATTTCTACGTACCTTCAGCACGATATCAGTGGTGCTTACAAAGGTTACTTAGCGGGCGCGACTTACTTCCACATCATGAAATTCGGTAGTGTTGATTTTGTTCCTTTTGCTAACCTAACTTATCAAAGTGAAGACTACGTAGATTACTACTTTGGTGTAAAACAACGCGAAGCAAACGCAAACCGCAAAGCATACAAAGGTGATTCAACGGTAAGCTATGGTGTGGGCTACAAACTTGTTATGCCAATCAACGACAACTGGCAAGTAAGCCAAATGACACAATACACGCGCCTAGGCAGCGGTATCAGCGACTCATCTATCGTTGATAGTGCAAACCAATGGGTTGTTGGCGCAAGTGTGTCGTACAACTTCTAATCCGATACGCCCTTATAAAGCCATCATTTCGATGGCTTTATGCGTTGGACATTTGCATAATCTTGAACACAGACTCTAGTGTGAATGAGCAATCCATAACCTATGTAAATCGCTATAGCCTGTATTCTTCACCTGCACACCTCGCACTTGCTGTGTTTTTGTCACTTCTTCGTAGCCAACAAACAAAGGCAAATATAGGTACTGATCGCGCAACGCTTTCTCTAGGTTTAATAAAGACTGTAGCGAGTGATCATCTGCCATCGCCCTGCGAACCTTTTCTCTATGGCTTAACATCTGGCTTTGATCAAAACTAAAACGCAGTCCAGTTGCTATCGACAGCCATTCGAAGATGCCATATTCAAATGGTGCTTCCATGACTTCCTCAATGAAGAGCAAGTCTGCTTGGTGAGACACTACCTCAGGAAAACTAATGTCATCAATAACAATGATCTCTAACTCTAATCCCGTTGCACGAATCACACTGTGCAACCATTCGGAATGGCGAATTAGACTCGGTATCGTCCAGACAGGTTCAGCTAATACCACTTTACCTTTCAGTTTAGGTATCACACCACCATCTGTTATTGATAAATCTTGCTCATGAGTCTCTAACTGAATGCTGTCAACGGCACTTGGCGCATCATAAATTCGCTTTTGCACATGGATGTAATCAGCGAGTTGATACCAAGTTTCTTTTGTGAGTTGGGATTCCACGCGTTCGCGGTAGGTCAGATATGAAAATGCGCTAATTTTTTCCACTTCAACGTGATCGGAGCTTTGGTTAAAGCTCAACATATTTAAGGTTTTAACATCACCATGAGACAGCGTTATTTGATCTAACAATGCGCGTGCTGAAAAATACTCTTTGTGCGCTTCAAGAGTCATACTCTCCTGGTTCCAGCCGCTGATTTTAAATGGCCCAGTCCCTATGTGGTAGGAATAACTAGAACCGAAAGAGACGACATCTCGACACAGAATAGACGCATGAGGAGTTGCTAGCATGTATGGAAACAACTTGTTCGGATGCTTCAATATAATTTTTAAGCAGTTAGATGTTTCTGCAACCACACTATCAATGCATTGCCAGAGCTCGTGAACTGGTCCTTTTATCTCCCTGAGTCTTTCTATACTCCAAACCACATCCTGTATGTTAAGGGGCTCGCCATCATGGCGATATATGCCTGGCCGCAACCATAACGTCATTACCTTGCCTTCCATTTTCCATTCGTGTGCTAACGATGGCTCGATACCACCATTGGAATTTTGGGTCAGCAATACGTCATAAACGCTTTTCGCGACGTGTAATTCAGTGTGACGGTAAGTATTCGCAGGGTCGATTTTGGATACCCAAGGGTAAGAAGAAATCAAAATAGCGTTATTTGATTCATTCAATCGATTCACTTTTTCAGAAGCGATAGTTAGTGCTCTAACCGCGGTTTGACCGAACCAATCAATAAGTTTCGTTATTGAGTTCATTCTTCCTCTGCCAAGCTCCTCAACCAAAAACTCGGTCATCGCTTGTTGGAGGGAAATATTAATACTGAGACGGCTAGCGTTACTTCGGCCAATCGCAGGTTGCCAATCGACCCAATCGTAAGTGGCAAGCTTTTTCATCACAATAGAAACATTGCGCCTCGACGTGCAAATCACCGCTTCTAGCTCAGAAAGCGTAACAAGGTGATACTGGTGAGGTTCAAAGTGCTTTAACAGTAGATCCAGATACCTAAGATTGACATCGTTCACAAAGATTCCTAAGAGTTATTCCAAAGCAAAAAAATAGCACAGGACGCTTAGCAACTAAACTTCCTGTGCTATATCTAAACAAATTCAAAGCTTGGACTCAGCTCGACCAACAGAAGTCAAAAACGTTTACTAAGCCAAGAGGTAACTTGAATAAGTATTCTTAGAAACGGTAGCTCATACCTACAGAGAATACATTGATGTCTGCATCAACCGTTACTTTTTCATTGCCAAATTTCGCAATGTCTAGCTCAGGCATCATGTATTCCCATTCAACTTGTAGAGCAAAGTTTTCAGTAATAGCGAACTCTGCGCCTAAACCGTACATGCCTGTTACAGTGCTGTCAGAAATGGTGGTATGGCCTGCGCTACCGTCAATCACAGAGTTGCTAATTTTGAATTCAGCATTGAAGTAAGAAAGACCAGCTTTAGCAAAAAGGTTGAAACGATCGCCAATCGGTAGAGTCGCTTTTGGCTGAATCGATAGATACTTCATATCACCAACAGTAACAACTTTGCCGTCTAAAGCATCGTAACCACCAATGGCTGCTTCTAGAGAAATGTATTCGTTGAATTTGTAACCACCGAATACTTTGCCTGAAAGGCTTGAGTCATCTTCAAGTTTAAGTTTAGTGCTAGCGTTAGTACCACCACCATTGATAGAGCCATTAACATCACCAAACGATGCTTGACCTACAGATGCACCAACGTAAGGAGCTGCGTTTGCAACAGAACATGTTGCTAGAAGGGCTGTCATTAGCCATGTTTTTTTAAACATTGTATTTCACTGCCTGTTAATTATTGAGGTTGTGTTTTGCCCATCCTTAAGCATGCCATGCTATCCATTTCACTTGGTTTCAAAACCAAGTGGATGTTAATGAATAAAAACTCAATAAAACATGAAATATTTAGACACAACTTTGCCACTTTCTTTCTTAATTTTGACAATTTAGTCATTTCACAAGCATTGCTGCTTCAACCAGTTAGTGAGCTTGATGATTTCCGCTTGCTTGGCTCGACTCTTTTTATGAATAAAATAAAAGCTGTCTCCGGTTTCCAATCCATGAGAAGGGATGCACACCAAATCGTGCGCTTTATCTCTTTCATTGAGCATAAAATCATTCGCAAATGCGATGCCTTGGTCATAACGCGCCGCCTCTATTGCCAACAACATATGACTAAAATGTTGAACATCGACATCTTTCGGCAAGGTGTAACCGCCCGCTCTGCACCACTCAGCCCAATCTTTTCCTCTCTCTCGATAAATTGAGTCTGTCGACAAAATAGGGTATCGCCAAAGCGCTTCTGGAATCGGTTGATCTTGCAACTCTTTCCAAATTTTATGGCTGCAGACCGGATACAGCGTCTCCGCGTATAACTTTACCGACATGTAGTTTCGCTTTGGCTTTTCTACCGTGATAAAACAATCGCCAACGCTGTCTGTCTGTTCAGGATCACCAACGACCATATTGAGTGTCAGGTCGATTTCTGGATGTAAGCGCTTAAAATCAGACAAACGCGGAATAAGCCACTTTACGGCAAGCGAGCTATAAATCGCCAACCGTATGCTGCCTTTGTCCCCTTCTCGCACCTTTTGGCTGGCCATCGCAATTGAGCTAATTGCTAGGCTAATATCCTCTAAATAGCGTGCGCCCGTATCGGACAAAGAGAGCTTTCTGCCTTGACGGATAAATAATGATTCACCCAAATAATCTTCTAATAATCGTATCTGGTGGCTAACGGCACTTTGCGTCACATTGAGTTCTTCAGCAGCAAGCGAAAAGCTAGAGTTTCTGGCAACAGATTCAAAACAGTGAACAGCTCTGAGTGGTGGCAATTTCATTATCTAAAAATCTCATACTTAAACTAATAAATATCACTTCACTTCATCCTATGACATCACCTACTCTTTGGCAAAGAAAGAGGAGAGGAAAAAGTGAAAGTTACATCGGTCGGAGCAGCGATGCTGCTATTAATTGTTGGAAATCTCATTGCGGTGCTTTCGGACTCTTTAATTAAAAGTGTCGGAAATGAAGTGCCTATTTTTCAATTTGTCTTTTTCCGACAAATATCAGCGGTGCTTTTCCTGCTGCCAGTCTACCTGCTAACAAAAAATGCGCCTTTTCTTGAAGGGTTTAAGTGGCATGCTGTTCGCGCTCACGTATGGTTACTTGGTGCAATATTCATGGTTTTGGCGATCTCATCTTTACCGCTCGCAACTGCGAACGCGATCTTTTACGCCGCGCCATTGATCATGTTGCCACTTGCAGCAATCTTTTTTGGAGAACAGTTGTCTAAGCAATCGGTCGCTGCAGCGATAATGGGCTTTGCCGGTGTATTGGTCATCATTCGTCCAGACCAAATCGATTGGGCAGCCATTTCAGCTTTAGTTGTTGCAATTACTTTAGCAATCAATAACTTGCTCATTCGAAAACTGCCAAAAAATCAGTCTGTGATGCAAACGTTATTGATGACAAACTTGGCAGGTATTCCAGTAGCCTTCTTGCTTGTTCTGATCGAAGCAGAACCTTGGGACTGGAGTGCTTTCCCTGTTGCTGCTGGCTCAAGTCTGTTCATCATGATTTATGCAGCAACATGTGTCATCGCTTACCGCTCGATCGATAGCAACAAAATTGCCAGCGCTGAATACAGTGGCTTAATTGGTGCCGTGTTTGTGGGATTGATTTGGTTTGGAGAAGTGCCAGATATATTTATGGCAATAGGAACCATTATGATTGTTGTGCCTCTGGTTTGGCTTTCTAAACGAGAACGTCGTAAGAAAAAGTTGCAAGAGCAACAAGAAGCGCACGTTACTTAAAGTTGTGCTCTAACCCAAAGACTAAAAAACCGAGCCGTAAGTGCTCGGTTTTTTTATGTGGCTCTAATCGGTTTTTACGTAAGCGACTACGTGAGATAAAAACTGCCTTGCAAAGCGATCATTAAACCGGATGCGATATTCATGCTCGGCTTCCGACACTAGACGCCAGCCTTCAGCAAAGTATTCTTTGATATCATCAACCGCCTCTTCTTTATTTTTGATGTGTTTCGCGTTCCACTGATAAGTGCAAGAGACAACGATCAGCCCACCCACCTTGGTGGTTTTTTTTAGAGCATTGATCACGCTAAGTGGCGACTCACATTGATCAATCACATTTAAACATACGACTAAATCAAAGCGAGATTGGAGAGTATCGAGCTCAAAAGGCTGGTTAATTAGCGTCAAATCAACATGAGCACATTTCTGTACGATATCTCTATTCTCTACCTCTAAAGTGTTTAAGGTGTTCACATCGTGAAGGTAAGTAAGCTCGACGCGTTGTTCTTCTATTAATAGTTGCTTCAAGCCATCCATTAACCTATTTGAAGGCTCCACAAGCGTCGCTTCTTTAAGGTTAGGTAAGCGTTGCACTAACTCATAATAATTTCTTCCCAGCGCCGCCCCAACCTCAAGTAGGGAATACGGCTGAACGCTGCTTTCGATTACCGCCTGCGCAATAAAATCAGCAACTTGGGAGCAGTGAGGTGATGACAAAAAAGAAAGTGGGACTTGTTTTGAGCGACTGGTTATCATCTCAATCTGTTGATCCTCAATGAACTTGTCGAACCATTGAGCTTCGAAATAACCAGCCAGACCGTGCTCGGTCAGGTAAAAATCTTCCATGTTTTTTCCGTTCGTACTTTTAGAAAAGTGATTGTATCGAACGCGGAAATTAACGGGTATTTCTGGCCGCACATTCCAATAGGAAAACAGATGAAAACGCCGCGTATGTGAAAAAGCCCTTTCATCTCAAAGATAAAAGGGCTTGTTAATCGCTTCGGTTAAGTCGCTAACTATTGTGGTAGAACAACGTTACCATCTTGAATTGGGAACGTTTTTGTCGCTGGTTTGCTCGCCAAACGAACCGTCGTTGGTGCACCTGAAACTTCGTAAGTGACGTCGTAACCCACTACTTTATCAGATGTCGTATATTCTGTATGACACTGTTTTTTCGTCGTTGTTACTACATCACCTTTTTGCACATTCTCCTGGATCTTACGACCTGTCAGTGCACCAGCAATCGTACCAGCTGCAGTTGCAATCACTTTACCTGAGCCACCACCGATTTGGTTGCCCAGCGCGGCTCCAGCTGCTGCGCCACCAACCGTACCAATAATTTTATTGTCATCCGCAGGGGCAACTTGCTCGGTTACTACCACGTCTTTACATACTTGGTGCGGCTTTTTCACCGTTTCAGTCACCGCTTCAACCAAAGTAATGTTTGCTTGAGTTGGAGCTGGTGGCGTTTTGTCTTTACAGCCTGCTAGTACAGCAACAACTGCCATTGCAATTGCGATAGATTTCATATTCATGATTTACATCCCAGTATGGTTTGCTTTAATGAGCGTTATGGTAAATCGCAAAAGGGAAATCACATCAGACGAAAACAAACCCTCTGTCATTAACAAGTAAAGAAACACTGTTTTATAAAAGATACGTCAAGAAACACTCAGCAACGTGTCAACAGAGCTAAAACTGTATCACTACTGATTATGATTGGGCTGGACTAGTCTATGAGATTTATTTTTAAGCCAAGCTCAAAAATAGTTCGTCATCCGTTAAATACTTATGGCGGTGGCTTAGATTACGCACGTGCATAAACATAAAATCAGGGAAACCAGGCGCTATAATGTTATTTGGTTCCCAGCATACACCGCCAACAAACACATATCGCCCCTGCTTGTCATCTTCGTGAAGGGGGTTATTAAGAGGAGAAGAAAACTCTGCTCGGCAACCTTCAACCACACAAACAATTTGTCCTTTAAAAAGGCCAATCACGCGCTTTACAAGATTTGCCTTGATACCACACTTCCATGCTTGGCGAGTGGCCATCTCATAGCCATATTTTCGGATCGCTTTCTTTTGCAAATGTACTACTAGGTTCATTTTGACTCCTGATTCAAGCAACTACGTGAAGCCCAAAGTCATAAAAGCAGATAGACGTCTATACCCGAGTGAGCTCATGGTACGTGGGAATAAACTACGTGATTAGACTGAGTTTAGTGTCGGATGAGATACACCGTCCACGATGCTGTAACGTATCGATTTACACCAATCAAAGGCAGATAACACATCAACTTTTGAGTGCTTTCCTGCGCTGTATCTGGTTACTTCTGTATATTACTATAACGAAATCACCCTCCACGTTTACCTATATAAATTTGTCGTAACGATAGAGGGTGCTTATCAAGGAGAGAGGATAACGCCTACGCGTCGATGAGATAATTTTGACCTTCAGTTTCTAAACGATCGATCATTTTACGACACTCATTTAAATCAAGAGGTTGTTCAAAGCGGCGCTTGAGATTCATCAAAAAGAAGATATCTTCACACATGGCTTTCTCAGGTTCGTCACTGATTTTGGCGACCGGTGAACCATTGCACGTGACCATTTTTATCACGATAGAAAGTGGCTGGTAGGCTTCACCATCTTTATTGGCATAATCACCCATATCATTGGCAAGAAAAGTACCGATACCAAAACTCACCTGAATACGTCCTTGGAAATACTCGCAAATATCTAACGCTTGTTCGAAGTTAAGTCCGTCGGTAAACACCAGTGTTTTTGTTAATGGGTCTATATTCAGCGACTGGTAGTGTGCAATCATTTTTTCACCCCAGCTATAAGGGCAACCACTATCGTGACGTACACCGAAGTACGCGTTACTTAGTTCTTCATCAAAGTCTTTAAGGAAAGCATCGATACCAATCGTATCGGTTAACGCAATACCTAGTGCACCATTAAACATTTTTTGCCAACGTTGCAACGCCACTTTTTGCGAATCTCGCACATTCACCAGAGCTTGGTGTCCCATAAACCATTCATGAGCAACCGTGCCGATAGGCGTCAAGTTTAGCTCTTTTGCTAAGTGATAGTTGCTTGTTCCTGTCAAACATTCCGGCACTTCCTGGCACAAATATTCCAGCATAGTGCGCTGAGCTTGAAAGGAAAAACGTCGACGCGTCGACATGTCAGAAAATTTAAAGTTAGTAATGTTACGACGTTTTAGTTCCGACTTTAGGTGTCGAACTTTCTCTTCTAAAACAGTGGTAAATTGCGCAACAGGGATATCTGACCAACGCTGACGGCTACGAACTTCAGACACGATACTCATGATGATCGTTTCGTACAAGATGGTATCTCGCCACAAACCGTTAATGGTAATTCTTAACTGGCTTGAGCCATCAGCCATGGCTTTATTATGGAAAGAGACATCACTTTGTGGGTTGAAACGGAAATGGCGCAGTGCATCAACAAAGTCAGGATTCAGGTAAGGCGCGACACGCTTAATATATTCAATTTCTTCTTGCGTAAATTGAATATCTTGCAGTTTAAGGACTTCGGCTTTTACCTCGGGCAAAAGCTCAGAGAGGTCTTCCTCACTGCGCACGATAAACTTATATGACACCATCGCATCAGGGTAAAGCGCTGTTACAGCGCTCATCATATTGACTTTGTAGACATCGAAATCCAAAGCGCTTTGAATGATGCGGGAAGAAAATAGTTTGGTGGTCATTAGGTGCCCTTCTACATGCCCTTCCTGGGTATATAACTTTTTGTTACTAACTAATTTGCGTAAACAATAAACACCCATCTATAGTTTGTCAACTTTTGTTACTAACCACTCATTTTTATAAGGTTTTTTTGTCTAGAATTCGAGCAAGCATTGTGAATAAGTCAGAGTCAACCGTAAATTTATGCTCAAATCGTATTACGAACACTACCTAAAACGTTTCTAACAACTCGTTACTTACCCATTGATTGACCACTTGTTATGCGCTAGATTACTTACAAATCAATATTAGGACCCAACCATGATCGTATCTGTCGACATTATTCCATTCAGGCTATCTGGCTGTGCCGATAAGGGATTGGAAGTGTTGTTGATTAAACGTTCAAATCCAAATCGGCCATACCATGGAGTCTGGGCACTACCGGGCGGATTTGTCTTTGATAAAGACTTAACCAGTGAAGGCGGACGCCCGGCCGATGAAAACTTTGAAGCGGCGCGTCGCCGAATTTGCCGTGAGAAAATCCATACCTACCCTCGCCATTTTAGCGAAGCGTTTATCGACGGTGATCCAAAGCGCGATCCAGAAGACTGGAGCTTAAACATTACGCACTACGCCTTAGTTGATCGTAACAATGTAGAGCAAATAAATAATGCAGGTGTACCGGAATGCCAACTTAAATGGTTTTCGCTACAGGCTATTCTCAATGGAGAAGAGACTCTCGCATTTGATCATCAAAAAACCATTGAAAAAGCGTGGCAAAAGCTTCGTGCATCCATTGAATACACATCGGTTCTTTTGTTTGCATTAGACAAAGAGTTTTTGGTTGCGGACATCATTTCTGCTTATCAAGAGTTTGGTATTGATATCAGCCGAATGACGATTAAGCGCCGCTTGATAGATTCAGGCGTACTAAAACCCACTAACAAAGTCGCTTCAACCAACAAAGGCAAAGGTGGAAAACCCGCAATGGTATATACGCTGACTAGCGACGAAGTAACCTTTTTTCAAAACTGTTTGCGTGGATAAACGCAGACAATCAGACAGACAAGGAGTCTGCCATGACTGTTCGAGTAAACTATCAAACTACAGCAGTGATCGACGTTGATCCAGAGAAAGGCTTTAGTGAGTTATGTCCAGATGAACTGCCCGTTGCAGGTGCGTTGGAAATCGTACCGGAACTTTTGAACAATCATGCCAAAGGCCGATTAAAACTGGTCAGTCGTGACTTACACCCACCAAAAGCAAAGTGGGATGCAGAATCGCCATCCAATATGCTTGAGCCCGTTGGTTTACCGAATGTGGATATAAAGTGGAACCGTCACTGTGTGCTTGGCACAACAGGTTCTGAGCTGCTAGATGGCTTACCACCCGTGTTGGACTATGATTTTCAAGTTAATAAAGGTATGGATCCTGACGCACACCCTTACGGTATTTTTTTCCATGATATTGCCGACACCAAAACGACAGGCGCGCATGAATTTCTAAAGTTCAACGGGATTGATACCTTAGTTATCGGTGGCCTTGCCTTAGACTTTTGCGTGAAAAAATCCGTCATGCAAGCGCTGGAACTTGGCTACAATGTGGTAGTTAATCTTGCTTCAACTCGTGCGGTGCTGCCTGATAATGTAGAGAATGTGCTGACAGAGCTCAGAGATAATGGCGCATTATTTGTCGAAAAAGCGGACGACATCATCGTAGAAAAGTTCGCTTAGAAACGATAGTAACCGAGAAGGATTTCACCATGCATCAACATGAAAAATTGAATTACGTTGAATTTGGTTCCACTAATGTCAGTGCGACCAAACAATTTTTTGAGCGTGCTTTTGACTGGAGCTTTACCGATTATGGTCCAGAATATTCTGCATTTTCAGGACAAGGGTTGGATGGCGGATTCTTCAAATCTGAGTTTATAAACCAAACCGCAAATGGTGGCGCACTTTTAGTATTTTATAGCTCAGACATTCAGGCCACTCAGACAAAAGTAGAGCAGCATGGTGGAAAAATTATCCGCCCTATTTTCGAATTCCCCGGCGGCTGTCGATTCCACTTCACTGAACCGAGTGGAAATGAATTCGCAGTATGGTCAGAGAGCCATTAAGTGATCACAAATCAACAACACACCATCAACGTGAGCCCAAGCTAGCCAGATCCGGAACTGGCATTACATTTCTGGTTGACCTCATCCTTGGTTTAATTCACTGTTAGCGCAACAATTAATCGATGAGGCGCTAGACCTCGACCAAGGATGTCAAATGACTGCCGTCAGTTTTTTTCGCTTACTCTGCCTTGCTGCTATTTGGGGTGGCTCGTTTCTGTTTATGCGAGTCGCCGCCAACACATTCGGGCCGGCTTACTTAATCGAATTTCGAGTTACATTTGCCGCCGTCGCTTTGTTATTGATCGCCGTATATTTGAAGAAGAAACTCACGTTAACTGCGCATACTAAACACTTCTTTATTATTGGCTTATTCAATAGCGCAGTTCCATTTTTACTCTTTGCGTACGCAGCCCAGACACTGAATGCATCAACTTTAGCAATATTGAACTCAACCGCCCCAATATGGGGAGCACTAGTTGGCTTTGTTTGGTACCGCAGCCCACTCACAGCGAAATCTGTTCTCGGTATGCTAATAGGCATTGGAGGCGTTGCAGTCTTGGTCGGCTTAGATACTTCAACCATAGGTGAAGAAGCCATGCTCCCTATTGCCGCCAGTTTGATGGCTTCTTTCAGCTATGGCATTGCTACCAACTACACTAAAAATGCGCCACAAGTACCAGCTTTTGACAATGCTCACGGCAGCATGTGGGCGGCGGTTATTTGGGTACTGCCGCTGCTACCATTCTTACCAATGCGTGCAGAACCAAGTCATTTCGAATGGAGCTCTGTTGTCACGCTCGGCGTTGTATGCACAGGGTTCGCTTATTTGCTCTATTTCCGCTTAGTTTCTGATATCGGCCCAGCGTCAGCACTGACTGTCACTTTTCTTGTTCCTGTTTTTGGTATCTTATGGGGCTACTTGGTGCTAGATGAGCCCGTCGGCTCTAACACCATCATAGGAACAATTCTAGTGCTTAGCGGCACTATGCTAGTCACCGGTTTCTCCCCAACAGCAATGCTCGCGAAGCGAAAACAAAGCGTTGCTTAATCAGCCTAATATAACTTCCACACCTCGCTTTTTGATTTGTTCAAGGTCGCTTTTCGGAGCGGCTTTGTCAGTCAGCAGCACTGATATTTCGTCAGTCTTACCAATTGATGAGGGATAAATTTGCCCAAATTTACTAGAATCCGTTAGAACAATATTGCGCCTTTTTTTCGCAATGATGGTTTCTGCGATCTCAGCACGCATCATGTCGCGGCTAGTAAAGCCAGTGTCTTGATGGAAGCCGTCAATACCCAAGAAGGCTGTGCTGAAATGAATGTTCTCAATACACAACTTAGTCAGCGGTCCGACCAAGCTCTCGCCTTGGTGCTGATACACGCCACCAAGCAAGATAATGTTGGCAGAAGTGTTACGGATGAGATGGGCGATATACGCCGATGGCGTAATGATGGTCACATCGCCGCGCTCAGCCAATGTCCGAGCCAACAACGCATTGGCACTGCCTCCTTCAATCAGCACTGTCTCATTCGGTGCGACCAAATCCGCAGCTTGGTTTGCGAGCGATTGTTTAATATCGAAACGTACTTCTAGACGGGCATCAATGTCATCACTTTGCAACGCGGTAGCTGCGCCGTGAACGCGCTTTAGGTAGCCCTGTTGCTCCAGAAAGTTCAAATCCTGTCTGATGGTCACACCCGACACGCCAATGATGTCAGAAAGCTCTGTGACTTGAACGCGTTTACGGTCGTTCACTAATTGCAGGATTTCATTTTGTCTTGGGTTCACAGGTTCGCTCCTTATTGATGAGCTTACAGTATACTCACCTGATGTTTCATATGAAAAGAACTTGAAAGTAAAAAGGAAAAAACGCGTGGTCTGATTAGCCAAGCTGTACCTTGCGAATATCGCTCCCATCAACAGATAATAGGGCAACGAAAATGGGATGGAAGAAGAGGGGTTAACTCCCTACATCCCAACAACGATAGAGACTAGGATCAAAGTAATGGAAGAAATTTACTTCGCAGGCGGCTGCCTTTGGGGCGTGCAAGAATTTATGCGCCACCTTCCGGGCGTAATCAACACAGAAGCCGGGCGAGCAAATGGCACAACGGATAACACTCAATCCGAATACGATGGCTACGCAGAGTGCGTGAAAACCCAGTTCGACCCTGAGCAAGTTTCGGTTGAAACTTTAATGGGGTATTTGTTTGAGATAATCGACCCTTACAGCGTTAACAAGCAAGGTGAAGACGTAGGTGAGAAGTACCGTACTGGTGTTTATAGCCAAAACGAACAGCATCTCACCATCGCGAAAGCGTTTATCGCAGCACGACCGGACGCCGACAAGATCGCCGTAGAAGTACTGCCACTCACGAATTATGTACCAAGTGATGATGAGCACCAAGACAGACTCACAAACTTTCCGAATGATTACTGCCACATCCCATTAGATTTACTACATAAATACAGGGATAACTCGTAACCGTTCAGTCGGCATCGCTTTAAAAGGTAAGACGCACATCAGTTTAAATCGATGCCTTCCACTAATGACAATGTCATTTCTGCCGCCGATATTTCCTTACAACCCGACGAGTTTTGTCCGCACCACAACGGTGTGAATTCATCTCGGTTTTGCTTTTCCATAAGCGCTCTTAGTTGAGCCATTTCAATGGAGGCGTATGGGAATTTCGGCGCAAACTCACTGATGTAGCCTAGCTCCGACATCGCGCGATTCACAATGCCTCTCGCTGGTCGGCCCGAGAAAACATTGGTCACAGCGGTATGTTGCGCGCGTTCACTGGCAATGGCATATCGATGTAAAGACGATGTTTTCGCCTCATCACACAACAAATAGGCGCTGCCAACCTGCACGGCACTTGCTCCTAACTTTAGCGCGGCTTGTACACCGTTTCTATCGGCAATTCCTCCTGCTGCAATAACAGGCAAATTCACCCGTTTGGCGATTTGTGGTAATAACGCCATCAGACTTAATTGAGTAGTTAAATCATCCGATAAAAACATGCCTCGGTGTCCACCAGCCTCCAAGCCTTGAGCAATAATGCCGTCAACGCCTTTTGCTTCTAGCCAAAGTGCTTCGTCCACCGTAGTCGCTGACGAAAGGATCTTCCCTCCCCACCCTCTAATTCGAGCTAACAGATCATCGTCTGGCAAACCAAAGTGGAAACTGATCACTGGCGGTGCAAATGGTTCAATCGCGTCAGCAATATCATGATTGAAAGGCATCCTTGTCGGAGCGTTTGGCTGAGCCTGAACGGTTGCATCAACCTCGGAAAAATACGGTTGCAGCGTTTTTTGCCACTTTTCGTGCTTGTTGGCGTCATACTCCGGCATTTCATGGCAAAAGAAATTGAGGTTAAACGGTCGGTTAGTTGCCTGCTTGATAAGTTGAAGTTCTTTTACGATGGCGTCTTTGTTCAGCACTCCACAAGGTAACGAGCCAAGCCCGCCAACATTACTGACGGCTATGGTCATTTGGCTGTCTTGCACACCGGCCATTGGCGCTTGAATAATCGGTAACTCTGTTCCCAAAAGTGTATTAAATACCTTGTTTATCATGCTCTTTCCTTGAAAACTTAACCTTTACCTGTGATGGATCTGCGCCATCGTTATCCAGACTAGACTTTCACATGATTAACCGCTTATAAAGTTAAAGTGATGCATTTGTGCGCTATGCACTTTTGATAGAAATGACAAAGGGAGCCTATGGCTCCCTTAATATGCTGAATAACAAGAATCAAAGTGACTATCGTACGACATCTGATTCAAGCTCTAGCTCTGCTACAGACAGCATGGCAAACTCTTCCTCGGCGGTTGCTGCCACCAGTTTGTTGCGGCTGTATAACCCATAATAAACACCACCGATAAGAAACAATCCCATTGTCATGAAAAAGGCTGAGGGATCAAAAGCATAAACACCTGTCATTGCGATCAAAGAAAGCACCAGAGAAATACTCGACGTAATTATCCCACCAGGCGTTTTATATGGACGAGTTAATTCCGGCTGTTTAATTCGCAATAAAATATGGCTCAAGGACATTAATGCGTACGATACAGTCGCACCGACAACAGCCATCGCCAAGATTAAGTCCCCCTCACCCGTAAGTGAAACCAAGAACCCAAAAACGCCCGGAACCAAAAGCGCACGAGAAGGCACTTTTTTGTCACTGGTTAATGACAAAGTTTGCGGTAAATAACCCGCGCGGGAAAGCGCAAACACCAAGCGACTGTAACCATAAATAATTGAAAAGAAAGAAGCGATAAGGCCAGCCAATCCAAGTAAGTTCACGGCCATTGCTACCGTTGAATTGCCCGTAAGCTTTAGGGCGTCAACTAATGGCACCGCGCTATCGCCTATGACCTTTGAGCCAACCGCACCAGCCAAAAGGACGACTACGAGAGTTGCGGTTAGAAATAAAAACAGCATCGCACCAATGATGCCTTTGGGAACATCTTTTGCCGGATTTTTTGCCTCCTCTGCCGCTAAAGGCACACCTTCAACCGCAAGAAACAACCACATTGCAAATGGCAACGCAGCCCATACGCCATACCACCCAAACGGCAAGATTTCTGTTGCCTGAGCCGTCGCCGGAGCAATATCGAATAAGTTATTAACGTCAAAGTGACCAATAAGCACAGCAGCAGTAATGAGAATAGCTAGCACAGCCAAACCGCTGATGACCATCATTACTTTGAGAGCTTCGCCAACCCCTGCCATATGAATAGCGATAAAGACGGCGTAGAAAAGTGCGTAAACAACAGGGCCATCGATACCAACCAATTCATTCACGGCTGAGCCAATAAAAATCACTATCGCAGCAGGCGCGAGCGCATATTCAATCAAAACTGATAAGCCAGTGAAAAAGCCACCTGTCGGCCCCATCGCCTGTCTTGCGAAGCTGTAACCACCACCCGCAGCAGGAATAGCCGCAGACATTTCAGCTAAAGACAATACTAGCGTGAAATACATTACTGCCATCGCGATAGCAGCAATAAGAAAGCCTCCCCATCCTGCTTGAGCGATGCCAAAGTTCCAACCGGCGAAGTCACCAGATATAACATACGAGACACCTAAGCCAGCAAGTAAAATCCAACCTGCGGTGCCTCTTTTTAGCTGCCTTTTGGCCAAGTACTCCTGATGTTTAGACATAGTAAATCCTTCTACTTTGATGAAATTAAAAAGTTGTCGCTGTGTTTATCTTCAACACTTGCGCCACTTGGCTCATTGATATCGGAGCGATCTTTCAGATTCACTCCTGACAGTTGTAATTTTCGAGCCTCCTTGAGCAAGTAAAATGCGCGTTCACAGGCATCGTCATAGTTGAGCCCCTGAGGGCGCACATTGGAAATGCAGTTTCTTTGGGAATCTTTAGAGCCTCGTTTAGCCCCCCAAGTGAGATACATACCCATGCTATCCGGAGAAGTTAGACCGGGTCTCTCTCCAATTAAAACCAGCACGGCCTTAGCGTTAAAACATTCACCAACATCATCCCCTACCGCTACTCTTCCTTGCTTTACGATTGTGATAGGTGTGAATTTCCATTGATGTTCATCATCAGCGCTTAAAAGAGAAATCAATCGCGTAACAACAGGCACGGCATGGTTTTGAATTGCGACGGAAGAAAGTCCATCAGCAATAACAATCGCAAGATCAATGTCAGTGTTATGCTCATTTGCTATCGAGTTGAGCGTTTTCCAAGAAGATTCATCGAGCTGCCGTCCTAAATCGGGCCTTTGCAAGTACATAAGCCGATCACTCACTTGGCTGCTCACTACCACTGGAGGCTCTAAGGTATTTTCAAGAATCGAGTAAGAGTCCGACAAACCAGCAACGAGAGACTCAATATTCAAACTGCAATGCACTGCATCCATAGCTTGGGCATGATCCAGCTGAAATGAGAGTAACTCGTTGGTTGGTACACTGTTTCCGCTGCGACCCAGAGCGATCCGAGCAGAGGTGAAGTCGCGTAACTTGCCCCAAGGGTTGTGTGTGACAACTTCAGACTCATCTTGTGGGGACTGAGCAATGGTGATTACTTTACCCATGAGAATACCCCTTATTCAGTTGATTAATTGCTCCCGAAAACGAGCGAGAGATTTGCTCACTTAACCGAACGTCTTGCACGCTCTCGAAAATCTGCATCTCCATTAACCATTGTTCAAACTCTGGAGCTGGCTTCAGACC
Source organism: Vibrio sp. SCSIO 43097 (assembly GCF_023650755.1). Taxonomy (NCBI): domain Bacteria; kingdom Pseudomonadati; phylum Pseudomonadota; class Gammaproteobacteria; order Vibrionales; family Vibrionaceae; genus Vibrio; species Vibrio sp. SCSIO 43097. Next base: position 1,069,926 of record NZ_CP071841.1, read on the forward strand.
GAGTACTTTTCTTGCGTAAAGGGCATCGTGAAATGAGGTAGTTTGATAGTTGAGCATGATGTCATCAGACCCTGGAATACCCATGATGAAAGAGCACTCGGCCACGCCTAACAGTGTCAGCAAATTATCCATGTCATTCTGATCGGCATAGGCATGATTGGTGTAACAGATGTCGCAACCCATGGGTAAACCAAGCAGCTTCCCACAAAAATGATCTTCAAGCCCAGCACGAATGATCTGTTTGCCATCAAACAGATACTCAGGGCCAATAAACCCAACAACTGTATTAACCAACAAAGGATCGAACTGTTTCGCGACAGCATAAGCACGGGCTTCACAAGTCTGTTGATCGACCCCATGAAATGCATTCGCAGACAGCGCGGTACCTTGTCCGGTTTCAAAATACATCACATTGTTTCCTACGCTACCTCGATTCAAAGACAACGCGGCTTCATGGGCCTCTTTCAAAATCGACAAGTCGATTCCGAAGGTATCATTCGTCCCTTGCGTGCCGCCTATCGACTGAAAAACGAGATCGACTGGTGCGCCCATTTCAATGGCTTCGATCGTGTTCGTTACATGAGTTAACACACAAGACTGAGTCGGTATTTGATAGTGTTGAATCACCTCATCCATTAAGTTCATTAACTTAATAGCTTGAGGTACATTATCTGTTGCCGGATTGATACCGATAACCGCATCGCCATTTCCGTACATCAGACCATCAAAAATGGTCGCTGCGATACCGTTGAGAGAATCAGTGGGATGATTCGGCTGTAAGCGAGTAGACAGGCGACTCGGCAAACCTATCGTATTCCGAAAAGCCGTGACAACTTGGCATTTTTTAGCAACGAGAATCAAATCCTGGTTGCGCATAATCTTACTGACTGCGGCCACCATTTCTGGTGTTAAACCTTGACGAATTTTAGCCAACGTTTCACCATCGGCTTCTTCACTCAGCAGCCAATTTCGAAAATCTCCGACCGTCAAGTGCTCAATCGGCTTAAAGGCTTCAAGGTCATGCGTATCGATAATTAGGCGAGTGATATCGTCGCTTTCGTATGGAATAACCGCCTCGTTAAGAAACGTTTTAAGTGGTAACTCAGACAGCGCCATTTGTGCGACTACACGTTCTGCCGCTGACTGAGCACAAACCCCGGCTAACGCATCGCCTGAGCGCTCCGGTGTCGCTTTCGCCATCAAGTCAGCTAATGACTTAAAGGTATAGACTTTACTTCCTTGTTGCCGACGATAAGTTGCCGTCATTGCTCTTCCTCTTCACTATTTGGTTCGCTTTTTGCTGAACTATCAATAAGCTTTAAGAAAGTATTGCCAAATGTGTTCCGTAGCGTTATCAAAAACTGGCAACATTTATAAACCAATAATAAACAATGAGTTATGTAAATACTGCTCCAACATGACTCACAAAAAAGGAATGAGCATCACAAGGATGAGTAACCAAATGCCCCAAACTGCACCAATGCTGTGCATCCATCACACTAAGGATGCAAACCAACAAGCTGCGAGTCTGATAAACTGGCAACAGGAATATGACCAACTCAGCGATGGTCGATTTTTAGGTCAAATTCGAGAACGACGATTTCCCAATTTCCATGTGTTTCGTGAAGACAGTAGCCGCTCGCTAAGACAGCAATGCAGGGTTGAAGAGGGAGGTATTTGGTTGGGTTTGAGTGCGGAAAATAAGCCGCTACACCTAAATCACAGTCAGTTTAATTCAAGCCAGCTTTTGCTTAGGCAAGGTGGCGCTGATTTTGAGTTAATGACACCGGAGCAGTTTTCTATCTATGGAATAGTGCTCGACAAAAACTTCGTTCACATCATAGAAAATCAACTTGAGCTTGGGAGCATCCAAAACAACACATTGCACTTAACGGGGTTGACGGAAAAACACATTCAACAACTTAAATACTACTTAGGCATGTTACTTGGTTCCGCCGAACCAAGATGGTCTGAAACCACACATCAAGCAATCTTAAAAGATATTGTGCTGGAGCTGTTCTCACTCAGTTCACTGCACACGAGCCATCCGATATCAATCTCTCATCGTCAACACGTGATGCACCGTATAAAACAACAGCTACAGGATCTAGACTACCGTACACCGATAACCGTCAGTGAACTGTGTGATGCAGTACACGTCAGTCGTCGCACACTACAGTACACCTTTGAACATTGCGGTAATACTTCCCCAAAGCAGTTCATACATCGAATGCGCCTGAATCAAGTACGTAGAGTGCTACAAAGCCCTGAAGATAATCGAACAATTGCAGAAATTGCTTTTGACTTTGGTTTTTTCCATCTCGGGCAGTTCAGTCAAAGCTACAAGCGGCTATTTGGTGAGACGCCAACTGAAACGAGAAAATGGGAGTCCAGCAAATAAAATGACAGGCAGTATATTCTTTCAGATCCTGCGTTGGGGCCATGTTATGCAGTCGCAATGATTTGCTGAAACTTAGCATGAAGCTCTTCAAGTGCCGCTTCAACATCCGGTTCTGCACGGCTCAAGTGCGAGATTAACGTCATAAAATAGCAGTCAAAAATCAGCGGTATTTTTCCCTCAAGGACGGAGCTTCCGTTTACAGATTGAAACAAAGCTTGGTTAAACGACTGATAATAATCCAAATCCCAAATCACCTCTTTCAACAAAGCTCGGCTCAGCTCAACGTTCGCAAAATAGTAGCGATAGTATTTCTCCGTCAGCGCCAAACCAATGTCGATATCGGTTTTACCTTCCACACTGACTAGCGTTTCTTGGCTGATCTGTTGCAGTTGCGCCAGCATCCCTTCGCGCAAAATCGACAGTTTAGTCGGGAAATGGCTAAACACTGTGCCATCGGCTACTCCTGCTTCTCTCGCTATCTGCCTTGTGGTCGTCATGTCATAGCCATTTTGAGCAAAAGATGCCCATGCGGCTTTTAGAATTTTATCTCTGGTTTGTTGTCGCTTCGTCATTGATGTGTCTGCTTAATGAGCCTGAAAGGATCATACCTTGCGTGGTTGAGATTGACAAATTGAGCGCGCTCATTTATAAAATTGAGCATGCTCATTTTATATAAAAACAAAAGGAATCACTCATGTACGTATTAAACAAACTAGGCCAAGGATTGATTTTCTTCCCGACCATCTTCTGCTTTTCGTATATTTTAAGACCGATATTAATGGTCATCCTTATTCCAGGAGGACTCGCACTTTTGGCGTTAATCGGTGGCGCAGAAGTCAGAGCAGAACTCAAAGCCATGCTGCTTGAGGAGTTTTTTGGCGTTAGCCCATCGCACACCACCTCGAAAAAGGCGTGAGTGCGCTACAAACGTTGGCAAGGCTAAGTAAAAAAGAAAACGCGCAGATATCGAGATCTCAATACCTGCGCGTAGATGTGGTGAAAATAAGACTGGCGTTAGTCAGTATTCATGTTCTGACCAATTCGCCATAAAACGCCGCTAGGGTCAAACAAACAACATTCGCGCATGCCCCAAGGTTGCTCGACCAACTCAGTCAAACGCGAACCAAATTCTTCATGACCCACTTTGGATAAGTGCTGATGCCAGCTTTCTGCGTCTTCTACGAGCAAGTGCATCATGAAGTTATTGCCGTGTTCTGGCTCATAAAAATTCTGTAAAAGAAACGCGCAGCTACCTTGAGAGAAGTATGCTACATCACCGAAGTCCGATGCCATTTCAAAGCCAATCGCCTCATAAAAGCGTTTTGATAGCGCGTAATCTTTCGCCGGAACAAATGATTTGATTTCAACAATATTGAGGTTTTCCATTTCCAATTTCCTAAGCCTTTTTCCATAAAACTGACTGACGTAATCTCGCTCTATGCCTTCTATTCGCCTTGCGTAATCTGCTGTGATGACAGTGGCACACACTCTGCCATTTGCGTTTGTAACCATGTGATAAATTTATGTTCGAGTTCTGTACGCTTTTTATCTTGACTCAATAAAACGTAATTGCAACTTGATGGAGAAAACCCAAATGGTGCGACCAAATTACCACGCTTAATATCGTCCATGACAAAAGGATACGATCCCATTGCGACGCCTAAGCCGTCCACCGCTGCTTGTATGCAAAAATAAAAATGCGCGAATGATTGCTGAGTGTTGCCGTTGAAAGTTTCACAACGTGTTGATTGCTGCCAATCCGCCCAAGCATTCGGTCTGGTTTGGCTATTCAACAATCGAGCTGCTTTCAAATTGTCTTTAATGGATTGCCAATACTCAGGAGAAAATACCGGCCCCACCCACTCTTCCACAAGAATGGTTTTGTCGTAATCGTGATGCTGCGCAAAATCGTCTCGACGAATCGCCATCGAAAGCCCAGTTGATCCTAATGTTACCGGGCCACCAGCCGTCGACAAACGAACATCAGCACGGTGTTCATCATTAAACGCGGCCAACCTTGGCATCAACCAGCGCATGGTTAATGTCGGTTCACAAGACACTTCAAGATGCTGATGCTTCTCTTGAATAAGCGTATTCACGCCTGTTTCTAGCGTTTGGAATGCCGTTTCTGTGTATGTCTTGAGTAATTCGCCTTCTGCCGTCAACACGACTTTCCTGCCCTCTTTGAAGAACAAAGGTTGAGACAGATATTGCTCAAGTTGCTTGATCTGCTTACTCACGGCTCCGTGAGTAATGTTCAGTTTGTCAGCCGCTTCAGTGTAGCTTGAAGAACTCGCCGCAACGTGGAAGACATAAAAAGATTTCAGGTGACGCATCTGTGAGTTTTTCTCACCAATATGGGAATATTTTTCGATTATAGTCAGTAATAAAGACACCTACAATTCCGCTACATCCCAGACTTCATCATTCAAACAGGAAATCGATATGGAATTTGTAACTCTTGCGTTATTAGGTGTGCTTATTGTCATTAGCCCTGGCGCAGACTTTGTTTTGGTATTAAGAAATAGCTTAAATCAAGGACGAAAAGCAGGCGTATACAGTGCGATTGGTATCAGCATGGCGATAAGCATCCACACCGCTTACTCCATGCTGGGGATCAGTTACTTAATTTCACAAAATGAATGGTTGTTTAATCTCGTGCGCTATCTTGGAGCCGCTTATCTTGTCTACCTTGGGATTAAAGGAATATTCTCCTCGCAACCTGCATCAAACTCAGAAACCGTTCAACAGAGCGAGTATTCAATGTGGCGATTTTTCATGCAGGGGTTTCTGTGTAATTTACTCAATCCCAAGACGATGCTGTTTTTTCTGAGTATTTTTAGCCAAGTGATTTCTCCCGACTCTAGTCAGCAACACATCGCCTTGTTCTACGGGATTTATATGATTGCGCTGCATGGTATTTGGTTTTCTATCGTTGCTGTTTTATTCACGTCACCCCAGCTACAAGCTTTCTTGTTGAAGATTAAGCATCGACTCAATCAAGCATGTGGGGCGGGATTAATCATTTTCGGCGCGATGCTGGGCTTAAAAGTGTAGTACGCTTGCGGTCCGATTACCCCAATTCAAATTGATCATTGAACAAGTGGCTGTAATCAAATAAAAATCTGCATTATCAATACCTTAAATTAGAAAAAACAGCCAACGTGCGCTGGCTGTTTCGATGCAGTTAATGAATGACCCGAGCGTCCCCTTTAAGTAACTGAGACAGATCGATAGTGAATATCGTCACTGTCGGACGTTTAGGCAGAGCATTTTCGATCGAAAACTCTGGCCCAGCTGGAACGAGGGGGAAGTGAATAGCAGTCGGCCACTTTGACGAAGCTTCATTACCGCCCGGCTCAGATATTGAGAAAGAAAACGCAGGTAAACGGGTCATAACACTTACCTCAAATGACTGATTAGCGGGCTCAAGCGAGCCCGCTTAGGTTTTGCAATGTTATTGTTATTTTAACGCTTACTTAATCACTAACGATTGATGACGTTAGATATCAAGTTCTTTGTCTTCAACATGGTTGGTGATCATCGCTTCAGTGGTGATCATCAAGCCAGCAACAGACGCTGCGAATTGAAGCGCTGAACGTGTTACTTTCGCAGGGTCCAAGATGCCCATTTCGATCATGTTGCCGTATTCACCTGTTGCAGCGTTGTAACCGTAATCGGAATCACCAGCTTTGACAGCGTTCGCCACAACAGAAGCTTCGTCACCTGCGTTAGTTGCGATTTGACGAAGAGGCTCTTCCATTGCACGTAGCGCAACTCGGATACCCACGTTTTGGTCATCATTGTCGCCTTTTAGATCCGCCAATTCTTTCGCGATCTTAGTTAGGGCAACACCACCACCAGCAACAATACCTTCTTCAACCGCTGCGCGAGTAGCGTGTAGCGCATCGTCCACGCGGTCTTTCTTCTCTTTCATCTCAACTTCGGTTGCAGCGCCGATCTTGATCACCGCTACGCCGCCAGATAGCTTCGCAACACGTTGTTGAAGCTTATCTTTGTCGTATTGAGAAGTGGTTGTTTCGATTTGTTTTTCAATCGAAGCCACACGATCAGCAATCGCGCTTGCTTCTGCTGCGCCACCCACAATGGTTGTTGTGTCTTTGGTAATGGTCACTTTCTTCGCACTACCTAGTTGCTCTAACGTTGCTTTTTCGAGCTCTAGGCCGATTTCTTCAGAGATGACCGTACCAGCAGTTAGTACCGCAATGTCTTCCATCATCGCTTTACGGTTGTCACCAAAGCCAGGCGCTTTCACCGCGGTCGCACGCACGATGCCGCGCATGTTGTTCACAACCAATGTCGCTAACGCTTCACCTTCGATGTCTTCAGCAATGATCAATAGCGAGCGAGAAGATTTCGCTACTTCTTCTAGTACAGGCAATAGCTCGCGGATGCTGCTGACTTTTTTGTCCACCAATAAGATGTATGGGTTGTCTAGCTCGACGCTGCCATTTTCTTGGTTAGTGATGAAGTATGGCGACAAGTAACCGCGGTCAAATTGCATACCTTCAACCACAGACAATTCGTTGTCTAGACCTTGGCCTTCTTCCACCGTAATCACGCCATTGCGACCCACTTTTTCCATCGCTTCTGCAATGATTTCACCGATCGCGCGATCGCTGTTTGCAGAAATGCTACCCACTTGGGTGATAGATTCTTTGTCGCTGCATGGCTTAGACATTTCACGTAGTTTCTCAACCGCCGCTTCAGTGGCTTTGTCGATACCACGTTTTAGGTCCATTGGGTTCATGCCAGAGGCTACCGCTTTAAGACCTTCATTGATGAAAGATTGCGCCAGTACGGTAGCGGTCGTTGTACCGTCCCCCGCTTCATCATTCGCTTTGGACGCCACTTGTTTCACCATTTGTGCGCCCATGTTTTCGAACTTATCTTTCAGTTCGATTTCTTTCGCTACAGACACGCCATCCTTGGTGATGGTTGGCGCGCCGTAAGATTTATCAAGCACAACGTTGCGGCCTTTCGGGCCTAGTGTCACTTTTACTGCGTCCGCCAGTAAGTTCACACCTTTCAGCATTTTTTGACGTGCGTCATTAGCAAATAATACGTCTTTTGCAGCCATGGTTATCTCCTCAAAAAACTACTACAAAAATAATTACTCAACGATTGCTAACACATCAGATTCGGACAGAATTAAGTATTCTGCGCCGTCAATTTTCTCGGTTTTCACGCCGTAACCGTCATTGAAAATGATTTGGTCGCCCACTTTGACTTCCATCGCAGCGCGTTCGCCATTTTCAAGACGTTTACCTAAACCAACAGCAATGACTTTCCCGCGGTTTGATTTTTTCACCGACTGAGAAGTTAAAACGATTCCCCCTTCAGATTTATTTTCCACCTCTTGTCTTTCAACAATTAGCTTGTCATTTAAAGGACGAATTTTCATTTTTAAGTGCCTCCTACTTGGAACCAAAAATAAAAGACAAAATAAACATCAAGATGGATTTGCGAGTCGACAGCTCGCTTTCGATGAAAATAATAAGGTCGAAAAATTAGAGTTCAAGAGGTGAATTTGATAAAAATTTTTTATTAAATTAAATAAAATTTTCTATCGAATTATCGCATTCACAACTACTTAGCATCTCTTTATGATGGAAAATATGCTCAATCAAATCTAGAGTGGTTACGTACTCTTAAAAAGGATAATCAAACAATGAAAAAGGCCGTATCTCTATTTCTTGCAACGTTGTGCGTGAGCTTCCTCTCCCCCAACGTGTCGGCTTCTGAACGCGCTGAACAAGGGTGGCAATTGATTGACGAGGGCGCGATGATTGTCGATGTGCGCACGCCGCAAGAGTTTTCTGAAGGGCATTTGGATAATGCCGTCAACTTCCCTTTATCTGAACTTGATAAACATTTTCAAGACGTCGATAAAGATCAAGCTATCGTGTTGTACTGTCGCAGTGGTAACCGCTCTGGCAAAGCGTATCAATACTTACAATCGCAAGGCTTTACGAATCTGCACAATGCAGGTGGCTTTGAAGAACTACAAGACGCCAAATAGTCGTCTCCGTTCTAATATACAAAGTAAAAGCACAGAGCGCGTCGCAAGCGTATTGTAACGCGCTCTGTTTCTAAATACTTATCTACAACAACTCTATTTTGGCCCTGCATCAAATTGAGTCAGGTTATCCGATATCTCGAGCCACGGCGCTTTCGACGCGACAAAAATATGGAAATCAGGCTTGTGAGAAGGTGTGTCATCCAAGATACCAAGGCGAATATTGACGATCCCATTGTTCTTTTTCGAATACAGACTTGATCCGCAGTGGCGACAAAAGCATAGCATGGTATTTTCGCTTTTCTGATAAGTTTGAATATCTTCTTTCCCTTGGATAATAAGCAGTTTATCCAACGCAATACCACCGGCAGATGAATAGTCAGAACCTGTGAACTTGCGGCATTCAGAGCAATGGCAATTTCCCATGTACTTGAATTCATCTGCCACTTCCAACTTTACCTTGCCGCACAGACATGAGCCTTTTAGTACTTCCATTTGAATTCCTTTTTGTTATGAATCTAATTGAATTAGATGGCTATCTCGACACCATGCCACTGCAATACGAAAAATTAAAGACAGGCAATACAGGTTTTCAAAAATGAAACGAAAATGTAAAACATTCCATTTAGAGGGAAGTGCGCTCGACACGTGAAAAATCGAGCTATTTTAGATACAAAAACACCAAGCAATAACGCTTGGTGTTTACCTCACAGAATGTCGCCTCAGAAAAGGCGCTTTCCGCTGTGCTTAAAAAATGCAGTGTTTAGTAAAGCTGGTCGCTTCGTTTGCAGTCCAGTCACCTTTCGGCTTATCTTTCAGGTTTTCACACCATTGCTCGCTGCCGACACCATCTTGCAGAACACAATGCTTTGCAAAGTCTACCGCGTTGTCTGCTGTCCATTCTGTTTTTGGCTTATCGCGCATGTCGTTACACCAGCCTTCAGTGCCCACTTCATCACTACAAGCGGTCAAAGCAGAAGCCGCCAACATCAGCATGACTAGTTTTTTCATAAATTTAAGGTTCCAGTTGCAAACAATAGTAAAATTAAACTCAATCTCTTCAACACATGCCCATTCAAGTGTCTGAATAAAGGCGTCACTAGCTGAAGTGACTTTTGTATCAACTATAACGAAATTATCAGTCTACGTGTTAAGACACCGAAAAATTATTGAGCGACTCTGTGTAAAGCGCGCCATTCTAAAAGCTATAGGCAGCGCGCTTTTGTTAGCTCACCAACCTTAAAAGAGCCAGTACCAAAGCACGCTAAACGCAGCTCTAATGCCATTTGTTCAAAGTGATCGACGACAGACTGCGTGCTGATCGTCGCAGCTTTTAATACCGCACCAGCTTGCCCAATGAGATTAGCACCCAAATGAATGGCTTTCGCCGCTTCAAGTCCGTTATGAACACCTCCCGAGGCGATCAAGGGTAATGTAGGATGCAGTGCGCGGATTTGAGCCAAACATGTTGCTGTAGGGACACCCCAATCGCGGAAAAGCTCGGCTGCACGCTGCATTTTCGGATTATCTTGGCAATACCCTTCAACCGCACTCCAGCTTGTGCCACCCGCGCCCGCAACGTCAATTGCATCCACACCAGCATCAATTAATCGCTGCGCAACGTGTCCGCTAATACCAAAACCGACTTCTTTGATAATGATAGGAACCTTCACGCGAGATTTAAGCATCTCAATTGCCTGGAAAACACCAACCCAATTGTGGTCGCCATTTTTCTGAAACGCTTCCTGCATTGGATTAACGTGCACAAACAAGGCATCGGCTTGAATCGCCTCAACCGCACGTTGCGCATTATCGAGTTTACCTTTATCGAGCAATTGAGCGGCTCCAAGATTGGAATACAACGGTACTTCTTTCGCCAACTCACGAATGGTTTTACCCAAGCCCGAATGCTGACTTTCTTCTAAGCTAATCCGTTGCGAGCCCACACCCATGGCAATACCTAATTCACTTGCTGCTTCAGCTAGACGACAATTGATCGTTTCTGCGTCTTTTGCTCCGCCAGTCATCGAGCTAATCAAAAACGGTAGCGCTAATTGATGACCAAGAAACTCTGTCGATAAATCGATCGCGTGAAAGTCACATTCTGGCAGCGCACAGTGTTCAAACTCGACAGACTCAAAACCCGCCGTTTTATGCTTCATGCTCATATCATGATGTAAAACAGCATCTAGGTGTAAATCTTTTCGGTTAGTTTGCGGAGCCATAATGTCACCCTAAAGTAAAACAGTCGCGCAGTATTGCGATCCTTATCAGTAACGTCAATGCGAATTTTGTGAATTTGCCGGATTACTTTTCCGAAACGAGTAATGAATCTCGACTGCCCCTGACATTATAAGAAAAGAAACTCGCTTTCCGTTTTAAACAAGCCGGCAAGTTTCTCTTCAAATTGAGATAATCAGCGTACGATACCCATGATGAAAATGGATCACATTGCTCTGTAGTTTACTTTACGCTGTCCGACAGAATTAGCGACACAACAGTGCTTGTCGTCGTTGGTTCAAACTGTTCGGGATCATCACAGAATTGAATTTTTCCTTTTTCTTCTACATGGAACAGCGGTACAACTGAACTACCTTTGTGATGCGCTAAATAATCTTGATACGTGAAGTTATCGCTCAATTTCGTGTGTTTAACCTCTGCACCACGACTTAACATACTGGCTAGCTGGGTATAGCTTACATTGCCGCCCATCAGCAATTTACCATGGTACTCCTGAGCCACGGAGTGCTTCTCGCTGCCATTGCCGTTGGTTTTCACTTTTTGTAAGCAGTGAACTTTATCTTCCCCAAACTCGTCGACGAATTGCATGCAAGCCATAATGTTGAAATGCTGATCGGGCGTTAATGCAACCACTTGTCCAACTCCTATCAAGTTCAAGTTGTCGTCCGCGTGACTAGAAATAGGGTTGCCGTAATAGTAATCCAATCCCAACATACGAACCTGACTGATGTACTCCCAGTTTGAGTCAGTCATTAATACGCGGCGGTCATAACGCGCCAGCGCCTGCCCTATTTCTCTTGCTACTCGGTTAGCACCAATCAACAAGAAGCCGCGTGGTGCTGGCTCTGCAACGCCCAACGTCAGCGCTACAGGACGTGCCGTCGCACTTTGTAACACGACCGTTCCTATAATCACCATGAAGGTCATAGGGACCAGTAAAATCGCTTCATCAATGCCGTATTCAGTCAATTTGATCGCGAAAAGAGACGAAATCGAAGCAGCAACAATACCGCGCGGTGCAACCCAAGACAAAAACAGCTTATCTTTGAGACGCAAGTTGCTGCGGAAGGTTGAAAGAAAAATCGATAACGGACGCGACACTAACTGCATAAATACAAACAACAATAACGCACCGCTACCTAGCGCAGCAAAATCATCCAGACTGATTCGAGCCGCAAGGAAGATGAACAATCCGGTGATCAGTAAAATGGTTAAATGCTCTTTAAAATGCAGAATTTGCTGAATATTGATGTCTTTAGCGTTTGCGAGCCACATACCCATTACGGTGACGGTTAGTAACCCAGCTTCAGACTCAATGTGGTTAGAGACCGAAAATACACCTAGAACCACCATCAAAACCGCAAATGGCTGCAAATATTCCGGTAGCCAAGAACGACGCATGATCGTCGCAACTGCATAGCCTGAGGCCGCACCTAGCATGACACCGACAGCAATGATCGTCCCAAACACTTCGACGCTATTTATCGCACTGTGAGATACGATAAACTCGTAAACCATCACAACAAAAAGCGCACCGAGCGGGTCAATCAAAATCCCTTCCCAGCGCAAAATGTTAGCAAGCGTACTGTTAGGTCTTACGGTTCGTAGAAGTGGCACGATGACCGTCGGCCCTGTTACTACGGTTAAGCTGCCGAACAACATGGCAAGCTCCCAAGTAAAGCCGAGGAAATAGTGTGTTGCGATACTGGTCGCTGCCCACGAAATGATCGCCCCGATGGAAACAATGCTCCATACCGAACCACTCACGCCACGAATTTCTTTAAAATTTAAGGTCAAACTGCCTTCAAATAAAATCACTGCCACCGCTAAAGAAACCAACGGAAAGAGCAAATTACCTAATATCTCATCAGGATTTAACCACTGCATAAATGGCCCGACGATCAGCCCTGCCAACAACAAAAATAAAATCGCTGGCAAACGCAATCGCCAAGCTAACCATTGGCAACCTAAACCAATAACCCCAACCGCTGACAGCACCAGCGCTTCATTACCCACTTGCATCAATAATTACCTGTTTTTGTCTTTTTTCGCGTGAATGCGCTATACCCGAATACATTCAGCCTTACGGTCAAATAGAAACAACCGAACGTGCAAATCAAACGACTGACCTTCGATGACATCGCTACGAAACGCACATGTTTGAAGTCATTTGGCGATCGCATCAGAACTATGAATATAGTTGACCCCCAATGACTTAACGACTCATTTTTGTTCATCAGGTCTTAAAGTGGCACACAAGTGTGCGACTTTGTCGAATTCATCATTACGCATTGAGTTTCATTATGTAGAATGATTTCTGAAGAAAGCGCGGAACCTAGCACTATATGAGGCTAAGGCATAGAGCATGAACTAAGCTTTAGCGTAAGTGCTCAAAGTTAAGAATCGTGGGTCACGCGACGTACGCAAGGAGAAATGGATTGTACGTAATACTAGCACTGTTCATGGCGTGTCTCGCCATCCTCATCGGAGTGAAAGCCGCCAACCGAGCTGCACTTTTAGAAAAAGAACTAACCAAACTTCGTGAGGAAGTCACATCACTACGAGCCAGTGTCCATGGGGGCTCAAACCAACAAGTACACCAACAATCCAGCATCGAAAAAGACACACCATCTGTAGCGACGTCACCTCACATAGAATCACAACAGAAAAATGTCTCATCCTCTGGGGAACATGAACCAGCTGCCAACCTAGACTTGGACCAGAGCGCTGCGAATCAAGGGTACGCCCAGATAAGAGAAGTGCAACTGGATGTTTTTAGTCAAGAAAATGAGTCATTCCTTCAGAGTAAAGTTCAGAGCCTGCTTAGCAACATTCAAGAAAATTGGTTGGTTTGGGTAGGCGCATTGGCCATGCTGATCGGTGGAGGTTATCTCGTACAGGTGATTGGTAGTCACATCCAGTTTTCGCCATTTATGCGAGTGTCCTTTGCCTTTGTGATCTCATTACTTATGGTGCTTGTTGGCGAGTGGTTTCACCGTAAAGAACAACAGAATCCGCAACGGGCAGCACGAGCCCAAGGCTTTACGTATGTTCCTGCTGCCGTTACCGGTACGGGATTAACGGGCATTTACTGCACCGTCATTTTTGCCTTTGTGGTTTATCAAATGCTAACGCCAAGTATCTCGTTGATCATTTTAGCTTCAGCGGCATTTTTCAGTTTAGCATTATCATTGCGACAAGGGCCGTTAATGGCCGTGCTTGGCTTAATTGGTGGCTACACAGCACCACTGTGGATTGGGGGTAATGAACCCAACTACTTCTTGTTAGCCGGATACATCTGCGCAATTTCGTTCGCGGCGACCTTATTGATGCAAAAAGTGCGTAGGGCATGGATTACGCCAAGTATCGCGATTCCACATGTCATTTGGATGTTGCTGTTGATTGAGAGTGTACCAACAGAACGGTTGTTCTCGTGGCTCGCGATTTATCTCTCCATCACTTTGTATCTCATTTTCGCGGTTCCGAGAATGGGTTGGATGCTCAATCCTCGCTTTCGTCACTATCAAAGCAAGTGGACAAACTCGCCGACCGCTACCGCTCTCGCAACTGCTTTATTGACCTTTTCTGCCGTCACCAGAATGCCGGAGCTGAACACTCTACAAATGGCGTACTGTTATACGCTGCTTGTTGCGATCATCTGGCTACCAGCACTTCGTACAGGCTGGTCATTACGTGTATTTTTGCCATCCATTCTCGTCTCGGCAACCGCGCTGATTGTTCTTACCATCGCTTTTGATGCGCTGTATATGTTAGAGCGAGAAGCTAGCATTCTATTCGCATTGGCGGTGAGTATTGCACTGATCGGCTATCGAACATATTGCCAATCACTTAGTGACCGTTCGCAACTCAGTGGGCTGCTTCTGCTGGTACTGGCTCCCGCGATGAGCTTAATTACGTTGCTTTATGTTGACGAATTTATGCAAGGCTACCTGTGGTATTGGACTACCTTCTGCGCATTGATGGCCACTTACTATGTTGTGCTTGGTCAGCGTGCACGTTCGTTGGCATTAGAATGCTCTGCCGTTATGCATGCTTTAATCGTAGGTATCGCTTTTGTTTGGTTGAGCGATACTTGGTTAACAACAGCAATCTCAATACAAGTTGCGATAATGGCCTTACAGGCTCAAGTCGGGTTATTTCGACCTGCGAGTTGGGCGATTAAAGTGGCAATGGGAATACTGGTTATCCGACTCACGCTGCTACCTTTCATACCCGAATGGCAACCGGTAGAAGCTGGGCATTGGGCTTGGGTTCTTGTGAGTTATATGCCTTCTCTCTTCATCTTGTCTTACGCTCGTTCAACACTAAAACAAGTGGACCGAGAACTGACCAACTGGTTTGAAGGGGCGTTTTTACATGTATTCTTAATGGCATTGTTCACCCAAACTAACTACTGGTTAACGGGGCAATATGGTTACTTGGGGCACATCGACTTCACAAGTGCGGCAGTCTTTGCCAATCAAGCATTAGTTATGGGTTTGGTATACAGCTACCGCAGCCAATTTGCGCAACGCTTAAGTCGTATCTACGAAATCTATAGTTACTTGCTTTGGTGCGCGTTCGCTATATTGATTATTTTGCTTAATACGGCAGAATCGCCGTTGGTGACTGATAACGTCTCGGCACAAGCACTTCCCATCTTTAACATGCTGAGTATCGGCTGGCTGTTACCAGCTTGCATCCTGCTTATCGCAACATTTAAACGCTGGAATACGTTGCAAGTTCATCGATTTGCGATTGCTAGTCTAGGCTTTTTACTTGCAGCCATTTGGTTGGGGATGTCTATCCGTCAATTCTGGCAAACCACATCGATGATGCTGTATCAGCCAACCAGCATGGCAGAGTTGTTTAGTTATTCAGTGGCTGGCTTGCTCGTAGGCGGATTACTGACTTGGCGCGGCGTGACCCAACAGGGGCTGATGATGCAGCGTGTCGGTCTAGTGGTCCTTGCCTGTGTCGCACTGAAAGTATTCTTATGGGATGTGAGCTCTCTGGATGGGTTCTGGCGAGCGATAAGCTTCTTAGGCTTAGGTGCGTCTTTGATAGCACTTGGATGGCTATTCCAGAAATTGAATCGTTCGGTGGCAAAAGCACTCTAGCCCTAGACGAGTCGAAGAGAGATTCCCGACAGTGCGCTGTTTTCGTTATTGGGGGACGATAACAGTGTAAAGCCGGGAATCATTGGAGTGTTCGTTACTTCAGTAAAGCGACCACGGTATGACGACGCACGTTTGCTTGCGCATTCAATGCCTGAAAAGTCGAAGTAAACTCGCCAGACTTTTGCATGAATCCATCCAGTTTTGCATTCACCTCATTGACTGAAAGCTGTGCGGTTTTGGTTTGGATAGAACGCATTTGAGTATTCAGTTCACCATGAAAAGCTTTCGCTTCTTGCAAACTCGTTTGAACTTGTTTCAGATGCTGATTTACTTTGGCAATCGTCTGCTTGATGCCGTCGCGTGAGCCTAGATCAAACCCGAGCTCCGCAATACCATCTGGCTCAGACTTTAAGTTCAAAACGTTAGGCTGTCCCGCAGGGAATCGGTGCCCTTCCCCCGTTACCATCACCTTTTGCTGCATTTGTTGATAAGCGTTGTCTCTGGCTTCAAATAAAATGCTGCCATCATCGGCTAATGAGGCTCGCATTCCTAACGCAATCAAGCTGCGATCCAGCATTTTGACCGTTCGCTCACCGTCTGATTGTCCATCAAACTGAATCATCACCGCTTGACCTTGAGGAAAATCCAAACGGATTTGCTCGGCCTTGTCGCTTAAGCGATGAACATTCAAACCTGGAATAGAAAAGCGACGAATATCCGCTTTATCCAGTTTTAAGTGCAGTTCGTTATTTAGGACTTTCTGGCCATCGAAACGTGCTTGCTCAACGACTTTTTGGATGGTGGCTTTAGAGCGAACCAATGTATCCTGCAAACCAGGAACATTTTGTACGCCTTGATTAATAGCTTGCGTCAAACCACGTTTAATTTGCGTGAGCTCTTTGCCAATCACCTGCAGCGATTTGGACGCGATCTGAACCGCCGTGGCTTGCTGCTGACCCTGTGTAAGCTGAATACCAGATACAGAGTAGGCTGACGCAGTGTCAGCCTGAATTCGCCCCGGGCGCGGTTTAATTGCCGTACTTGAGTCTGCAGAACGGGTCGGCATGATAGAGGCTTGTTCTTGTCCACCTAAGCGTATGCTATGGGGTCTAACCTCTACTGTACTCATTACCATAAAAAGAACTTCCTAACCTTATAAACGGTCAAACAGCGACAAACCATCGATCTTCACATAGCTTGCTTGCGTTGCTTGCAAAGCGGCCATGTAATTACTCAATCGTACCGACGCTTCACCATAGTCCAGAGCAGAGAGGTCTCCAGATACTTTGTCAACGAACAGCTTGTTTTCACTATGCGCGCCACCAACAAGATCTAAGTTGTTGTGTCGACCACCAATCTCAGTCATGGTCCCTAGTACGTTTGAAAAAGTATCGTCGATAGCGCTGATACTCGCCTCAACTTCAGCTCTGAAGTTGGCGGTAGGGCTCTCAAACTCTTTGATCAGCGCATCAATTTGGTTAAGCACGTTATGGCCTCCCCCAAGGTCCAATATTTCTTTTGCAGTCATATTGGAATCCATCGTGACACCTTTAGCAATTGTTACTACGCGCTTGTCACTATTACCTTCAATTACGTAGCTGCCGCTCGCTTTACTTACAGCCGCAGTATCCGTTTTAGTACCAGAGAAAAGGTAGTGCCCTTCTTCATCCTGCGCGTTAAAAGACGACTCAATAGAGTCACGGTAACTCTTAAGCTCTGTAATCATACCGCCACGACTTTCGTCAGTAAGAGAGCCGTTCGCACCCCAAAGCGCGATGTCTCGCATGCTTTTTAAGCTTTCTTTGATCGAATCTAAATGGGTTTCTTGACTCGATAGCGTCGTTTTTACGTTTTCAATGTTGTTTTTGTACTGAGCAATCGCACTGGTTTCTCGGTCTAAGTTAAGCAACTTGATCGAAGCCATTGGATCGTCAGACAGCTTGGTCAAGCGCTTGCCAGTAGACATCTGTTGCAGAGCTTCGCCTAATCCCGCGCTATTGCTCTGCAAGCTGTGCAACATCATTTGACTAAATTGATTGTCACTAATTCGCATCTAAACTTTCCTCTTAGAATAACTGCAGAATAGAATCGAGCAGTTGATTTGCTGTGCTGATCACTTTCATGTTGGCATTGTGCGCATTAGCAAACATCATTAGGTTAGCCGCTTCTTCATCGCTGTTTACGGAACTAACATTATCGCGAGCTGCGTGCGCTTGCTTGTTCATGGCTAACTTCGCTTGATAATCAGCGTTAGCTTGGCGTGCTTTAATTGCGGTTTGACCCACCATT
This sequence comes from Vibrio sp. SCSIO 43097, assembly GCF_023650755.1. Taxonomy (NCBI): domain Bacteria; kingdom Pseudomonadati; phylum Pseudomonadota; class Gammaproteobacteria; order Vibrionales; family Vibrionaceae; genus Vibrio; species Vibrio sp. SCSIO 43097. The sequence continues at coordinate 1,088,017 of NZ_CP071841.1, forward strand.
GAACTAAAGGCATCGTTCAAGCTTACTGAGCCGTAACCTGATACCGCCACTGGCTTGTTGCTTAACTCGATCAATGATTGCAACGCATCTGCGTTACCAGGTGTTCCATCACTTGAGAACGCAAGCTCATCTGGAGTTAGCTTGGTAATATCCAAACTGGCTGCAGGGTTTGCTGGGTCATAGCTGAACAAAGGTTTACCTGGGTTGCCATTTAAGTCTTTGCCAGTCGCAAGCACGGCGTTGTATTCATCCGCGAGAGCTTTCGCCATGTCATTCAGAGCCAATTGGTTTGGTTTCAACACTTCGGTTTGATAGTCATTAATCGCACCTAATTTGCCACCAAGCGAGTCACCAATCGCAAAACTTTGATTCGAGAACGTGACGTGTAAGTCCGCCAAGTAAGGATCACTCGGGTCAGGAATGGCTTCCAGTTTGCCATGGTCCGTACCCATCACAAGCGGTTGACCAGAGGTTAGTGTGACCTGAACACTGCCGTCATGCTGCTGTGTTGTTTTGATTTCAATGGTTTGAGATAACTCACCGATTAACCTATCTCGTTCATCCATTAACTGTGATGGGTTACCACCTGTACCTTGCATCTCTACCAGTTGCTTGTTCACCTTCGCGATATTTTCCATAAGGCTATTCGCGTGGTTAAGCGCTGCATTACGTTGGTCGCTCATGTCTTTATGTTGATTGTATAAAGATTCGGTAAGCGTATTAAAACGGCGGGCCAAAGCTTCAGATTCGTTAATGATCTGCTGGCGGTAAGGTATGGATTCCGGCTTAACGGTCGCATCGTTAAGCGCAGCGTTTAGCGAGTCCAAGCCAGCCGATATACTGAAACCATCGGCACCAAGCGTATTCTCCAGCTGACTCATGTTACTGGTGTATCCAGATGCGTATGCCGCCATACTGTTAGTCGACCACGTTTGCTTAATCAGAAATTGATCAGTAACGCGGCGAATGCTAGTGACTTCTACCCCTAAACCTGGACTTAAGCGATTGGCTTTACCATCATCGACAGACGCCATCAACGCTTGTTGACGACTGTAACCCACGGTATTCACGTTTGCCACGTTTTGCGCGGTTACGTCTAGGGCCACACGGTTCGCGCCTAAACCTGAAAGGGCAATATTAACTAGGTTCATTTACAGCTCCATTTTTCTGATCAACGGCTGAGAAAACGCGGTAGTCATACCGGCCTCACCGAATACCTGTTTAGCAGAGGCGACGGCTTGAGAAGCGGTATTAAATAGGCTTGAATTCTTCTCCACCTCTTTAGAATCTACTTGTGAGATAGATTCAGAATTCGAACCTTTACCATCGTTAGCGGATGAGATGTTGCGCGCAGCATCGAAAGCAACCTCACGCATAGACGGGCTCAGCTGCTGGATGAGCATATTGGCAATGCCTGAGCTCTGTTTCTTTGCTAGTTCCATCGCCAGCTGACCGTCATACATATCACGGAATACCCCTTGTTGCTGACTGGCAAACGGGCTGTCTTTATCAGCAAGAGCGTCACTACTGCTACGCATTTGGCGTAACACCATTTGTAGGAACATTGCCTCAAATTGACCTGCGACGACTTCAAGTGCGCCTTCTTGATCACGACTATGCTTGATGTTAGCCAATGCACTGTTGTCGTGATAAAGCATCGAATTTAACTGAGTTTGTTCATTGGTACTGTCTAGCTTCATCCTTAACTCCTTATATCACGACCAATTCAGCGTTCAACGCACCCGCTTCACTCAAAGCTTGCAGGATAGACATCAAGTCTGTAGGCGTGGCACCTAAACTATTTACCGCATTAACTATGGTGTTAAGTTCCGTGCCTGGAGGCCAAATCACCATCTGAGCGAGATCTTCATTCACATCAAGATCCGTTTGGTTAACGACTTTCGTATCGCCATTTGCAAACGCATTAGGCTGACTAACTTGTTGTGATTCAGAAATTCGCACGGTTAAGTTACCGTGACTTACTGCTGCTTCACTCACTTTGACACTCTTACCGATCACCACGGTGCCAGTGCGAGAGTTAAAGACAATACGAGCAGGTTTACGGCCTTCAACGACGCTCATTTCTTCAAGCATCGACATCATGACGACACGCTGCTGTGTATCTTTTGGTGCACGCATATCAATGCGAGCTTTATTGATCGCAACTGCAACGTTAGGTCCAAAAGTGTTGTTAATTTCACGCGCAATATTTTTTGCTGTAGTGAAGCTAGGCTTGCGCAGGTTTAGGGTGATTTCATCACGTTGGTTGAAATCGGTTTTGATTTCTCTCTCTAAAGTCGCACCATTCGGAACGCGACCCGCCGTTGGTGTGTTCACTTCTACTTTGGAGCCACTTCGCCCCTCTGCAGATAAGCCCCCCACAACCACGTTGCCTTGCGCAATCGCGTACACTTCGCCATCAATACCACGTAAAGGCGTTAGCAATAACGTACCACCGCGAAGGCTCTTTGCATCACCGATTGAAGACACAACCACATCCAACGTTTGTCCTGGGCCTGCCATTGGATCAACGGACGCTGTCACACTCACAGAAGCCACATTTCGTAGCTTAGGGTTCATACTGTCATCAATTTGAACCCCAAACTGACGTAGCATGTTGGTAATAGATTGAGAGGTAAATTTCACTTGGTTTCGGTCACCTTGGCCGGCTAAGCCAACCACCAAACCATAACCAACCAGTTGGTTTTCTCGAATGCCGCGAACATCGACCAAGTCCATGATCGGAATTTCCGCTTCAGCACGTGAAGTGCCTGGTAGTCCCAAGGTCAACACCAATAGGAGAGACATAAAGAAAGATTGCATTGTCTTCATTAGAAAGGTACCCATGGGCTGTTGAAGAACTGAGTTAGCCACCCGGCTGCGTTGCTGTCAGCTAGGGCTCCGCGACCTGCGTAGGTAATTCTTGCATCAGCAATTCGTTGAGAAGAAACTTGGTTACTGCGGTTAATATCATCCACACGGACGATACCGGTTAGGCGAATAAACTCGTCGCCTTGATTAAGACGAAGCCATTTTTCACCGCTGATACGCAATACGCCATTAGGTAATACTTCGTGTACCGTTACCGTAATGGCACCTTGAAGCTTGTTGCCTTGTGAACTTGATGCACTGCCATCGAAGTTACGTTTGCCATCCACGCTAACCCCTAACTCATCGATAGTTTTCGTGCCTATGGTCGGAGCCACAAAGTTAATTGCTGAACTTTTACCGAACTTAGTACCCGCATTTTTACTCGATGAGGTTTCTTCTGATAGTTGAACCGTTAATACATCGCCAACTCGGTAAGCACGACGATCCTGGAACAGGGTCATCGTGTATTGGTGACGATAAAGGCTACCAGATTGGGTTTCCGGCAGCGTGTAATCGAGCGTTGGTGGTGCATATTCCTCAGCATTCGGCTCAGGCGGAATAAATTCCTGACGGCCAGCACATCCCACCAGCAACACGGCGGCTACTGCCCAACTCTTAGAAAGCCATTTCATTGCTTTTTCCTTCATCATCACCAATTTCATACTTACATTGATTGCGAAACAAACTTCAGCATGTCATCTGCAGCAGAGACCACTTTCGCATTCATCTCATACGCACGTTGAGTGGTGATCATGTCGACCATCTCTTCTACTACTTGTACGTTTGACCCTTCCAGTGCACCTTGCTTGATAATGCCGGCACCATCAGCTCCTGCAATCAGCTCATCAGCTGGACCGCTGGCTTCCGTTTCACGGAATAAGTTGCCACCCATGGCCTCTAAGCCGGCTGGATTGATGAATTTTGCAAGTGTAATTTGACCAAGCTGCTGAGGTGTTGGATCGTCTGCTGTTGTTGTAGTCACGGTGCCATCAACACCCACAGAGAAAGAGACCGCATTGTCTGGGATCTGGATTTGAGGCTCTAAAGGCAGGCCCTGACTGTTCACCATTAAGCCTTCTGAGTTTCGATGGAACTGACCATTACGTGTATACATGATCTGTCCGTCCGAGTTTTCTATTTGGAAGAAACCCTGACCCATTACAGCAAGATCCAACTCTTGCGTTGTGTTTTGGGTATTACCTTGCGTGAACACTTTTTGTGTGCCAACAACGCGAACACCGCTACCTAGCTGAATACCACTTGGTAGTTCGTTAACTTGGTCTACTTGAGCGCCTGGTTGACGCTGAATGCTGTAGAAAAGGTCTTCAAATACGACTCGGTCACGCTTAAAGCCAACCGTGTTTACGTTTGCTAGGTTGTTAGAAATGGCAGTCATCTTCGTGTCTTGCGCTGCCATGCCTGTCTTACTTACCCATAATGCTGAATGCATTTTTTACTCCTTGCGGGGCGAGACTTAGCTCGCCGCCATTAATTTGTTACCAGCTTTTGCTAGAGTTTCCGCCGTTTTCATCATGCGAACTTGCATTTCAAAGTTGCGCGTCAGCGACATCACACTAACCAATTCATCAATAGCAGATACGTTACTGCCCTCAATGTGCTCAGGAGAGAGTTGCACGGTTTCATCTGCCGCGAATGGCACGCCATCTACGCTGTGCAGCAAGCTATCGCTCTCTTTTTGCAGTTGATTAATTTCCGGTTTAACCAACTTCAAAGTGCCTGCCACAATTTCTGCGCCGCCACCTGGTGGGATCACTGAGACTTGACCACGCTCGCTGATTTCAATCTTTTGATAATCCGGCACAACCAAAGGACCATTGTCACCGAGGACAGGGAACCCATTGATTGTTAGAGCGCCAAAAGTATCGACCTGAATATTGCCTGCACGGGTGTAAGCTTCGTTACCCGCTGGGGTTTCTACAGAGAGATATCCCTCCCCCATAACCGCAACGTCCAACGGACGTCCTGTTTTCACAATATCGCCAGCGTCGAAACGTGTTGAGGCAGAGTTGGTCACAACCATAGTGCGACCATCAAAACCTGGGCCTTGCATCTCTACACTACGCACACGCTCCATATCCGCTCGAAAACCCGCAGTATCAGCATTTGATAAGTTGTTTGAACGAACGTGCTGCGCTTTAAGAACTCGGCTGGCACCCGACGTTGCCGTAAATAACAAACTATCCATGCAAAACTCCCATTACACCGCGTTGAACAAAGCTTGAGTAAGCTTGTCGCTGGTAGAAATTGTCTTTGCGTTTGCTTGGTAGTTGCGTTGTGCAGTCATTAGAGCAACAAGCTCGCTGGTTAAGTCAACGTTAGAACCTTCTAATGCACCCGGAGTTAGGTCACCCATCGTACCTGAACCCGGAACACCCATAATTGGAGCACCTGAGCTAAAGCTTTGAGTCCATGATGTTCCACTCACTTTCGCTAAGCCTTGTGTGTTTGCAAAATCAGCAAGAACAACCTGACCTTGTAGCTGTGATTGGCCGTTAGTGTAAGTCGCGTAAACCATGCCGTTACCTTCAACGCGTACACCTGCAAGTTCACCTGATGTGTAACCGTTAGGACTATTAGTACTTACGCCAAAAGCTGCACCAAATTGCGTGCTGCCTTTCAGGTTAATGTCTACACTCATCGCGTTCGCGCCTGCAGCAGGGAATGAAACATTAAACGGCGCAGTTGGTGCTGAAAGCGAGCCGTCTTTACCAAACGTTACAGGCACAGTTGCTACTGGCGTCGTACCGCCATCTACTTGAACGTTCACTTCCCACGAGTTAGAAGCAGTCTTAGTAAAGTACTGAGTTACCGTGTGCGAGTTACCCAGTGAGTCGTAGACTTTTGTTGTGTAAGACGAGTTAAATGAGCTTGGATCTTTTGGATTGAATGGCGTTACGGCTTTATCAATAACAGACGCGCTTGCGTCGAAGTTCGCAACAAAATCTAAGCTGTCTGTTGCTTTAGCATTCAGTGAGGAAGTCGATACCTGAATATTACCCACAGAACCTGTCATTAGGTTGTTGTTGCTATCGACACTGTAACCTTGAAGCTTTGCGCCGCTGTTAGCCGTAACAAAGTTGTTCTTATCCGTTGAGAACACACCTGAACGTGTGTACAACATTTGACCCATATTATCTTTAGTAACAAAAAAGCCACCGCCATTAATAGCTAGGTCCATCGCACGGCCAGTTCCTGTGATACTGCCGTCTTTGTCGAAGTTCTGTGAAATTGACGCGACTTCCACACCACCAGGTTGCATGCCGTTATATACAGCGGAGAATTCTGTGCGGCCACCTTTAAAACCATACGTTGATGCGTTGGCAATGTTGTGACTGATTGTGTTTAGCTCTGTGTTGGTCGCGTCCAGACCACTTAGTGCGATGTTAAAACTCATAAATAGACCTCTGATTTCCGTATTTGGTTAAGCACCAAACTGAGTGATTTGATAGAAAGGAACGTTGCCAACGCCATGGACATTGACTAATGCTGCGCCACCGGTATTAGGAATGCGCACTTGCTCAACAGTGCCTGCCATCAGCACATTTGGACTTGCTTGCCCTTCTTGCACTTCTACGGCCACTGAGTATTTGCCTGGTTTAAGACCAAGTTCTTCAGGATTAATTGAAAAGTCGACGTCACCTTTGCCGTGAGCACCTAGTGGCACTTTAGTTGATTGACCAAATTCATCTTTAACAACTAACGTGACTTGGTTTGAGCTATGAGCGAGTTCGATTTTTCCGTTTTGTACGTCTTCACCAAGCTGAAATTCATCCGCATTGACGTAAACCGTTTGCCCAACAAGGCCTGCTGTTGATAGCACTTGCATGTTGTCCAGTAACACCATGCTCTGTTGCATTGTCTTAGACATATTCTCGGTACTTTGTACCTGCGAGAACTGAGCCAATTGACCAACGTATTCCGTACCATCAAGGGGATTAAGTGGGTCTTGGTTTTGAATTTGAGCCACCATCAAAGAAATAAACTCATTCTCCAATGAAGAAGCGCTGTTCATGTCTTTAGGGTTTGGTGAGATACCGTTGCTGTCTTTTGCTTTTGTATTTACTGGAGCGTCAGACGATAAAGGGGTGTATTGTGCAATACTCATTAGCTGCCCTGCCCTAACCTAAGCAGACCTTGCTGCATACTTTTTACATTGGCTAATACTTCAACATTCGTTTCGAAGCTGCGTGTTGCGGACATCATGTCTGCCATTTCAGCAACTACATCAATATCTGGGTAAAACACATAGCCTTCATCATTAGCCAGTGGGTTGTTCGGCTCAAAACGCTTCTCTGCATCTCCAGCATTTTTAACAACGTCAACAATGCGAACTTCTGCATTGGGATAAGCTCCATTTTCTGTTGTCATTTGCGTTTTTTGGTACACAGTCGCAAATACTGGCTTAAGCGCTTTATAAGCATCTTCTGGATTTGCAGATACTGCATCTGCGTTTGCTAAGTTACTGGCTACCGTATTCAGACGCACAGTTTGTGCTGTCATCGCGGAACCAGTGATCGAGTAAATATCAGTGAATGACATAATTAACGTCCCTCAATCGCTTTCGCTAAGCCATTAAATTTCATGTTGAGAAACGTCAGGCTAGTTTGAAAGTCCATGTTGTTTTGCGTGAATTTTGCTTGTTCAACACCAAGCTCTACGGTGTTGCCATTTTTGCTATTCTGGTAAGGCACCGAGTATTGGGCCTGAACCTGGAACTTTGGCACCGGTTTGTTCACACCACCTGCCGTTACTTGGTTCATTACGGTGGTGAAACTTAGGTCTTTCGCCAAATACCCAGGGGTGTCAACATTTGCTAGGTTACTGGCGAGGACTTTGGTACGCTGAACGCGAAAATTAAGTGCCTCTGGATGTACTCCTAAAGCATTTTCAAATGTGATCGCCATGCATCTTCCTTACAGTTGGCTCGAATACGCCAACATACAAACAAGATACGTGCCATAAAAAATAGCCATATATATCAATGACTTATAAACAAGGATGGAAGCCAAACTTCCGGTTCTCGGAAAGCATTAAAAACAAGAGGAAAGTGTCCACTTCCTCAACAATAATGCTGACGTTACTCGCTTTGACATCAGAACAAGCATTCGCCAACACCAATGACAAAACCCTCAGCGTTGAAGAGATAAAATCCGTTGTAGCAACGGATTTCGAACAAGAGGTGGATCGCGTAGCGCTCTCCAATCAGTGGGGGGAGTACAAACTGGACTTCGACATGTGGGTGCCCGGTTCTGCCAATCACTTGCCAGAATGTCAATCGCCTTTAGTTATCACAGGTCGTGACAACAACACGTTGCCAGTCGGTAACCTCAAGCGCTCAGTCAGCTGCGACAATATCGCATCACCATGGCGAATTAACGTTACGATAAAGTCTTCGCTGACTCTGCCTGTTTTAGTCGCGACAACCACGGTTGGCCGAAATGAAGTCGTAACGGCTAAACACATAAAGCTTGAAACCCGAACCATCTCTCGCCAAGACGATTTTTATACTCGCCCCGAGCAAGCAGTAGGCTTAGAAACCTCTCGTCGTTTGCGGGCTGGACAAGTGGTTAATCCATCCAATTTGTCGGCCCCACCTCTAATCGAGAAAGGCAATGAAGTCATAGTCATTGCGAGCAAAAATGGATTTAGTGCCAGCACAAAAGGAGTCGCCTTAGAAGATGGAGCGAAAGGGCAACAAATTGACGTGGAAAACCCAAGTTCGGGCAAGGTCATAAGAGCAGTCGTAACTGGATTAAACCAGGTTCATACTCAATTTTGATTTTTTGACTCGGGGTAACATTTTTTAATTTTGGCTCTCGTCAGTAACACTGAACTTCGAGTACAAAAAAATATTTAATGTTTACCACATTCTAACCGCCTACTTAATTTAGAACATGATGATGAGGACCACAGCATGAAAATCGACAAAGTCGCGGGCGGTCATGTCCCACAAACAAAATTACAGCAAGCAAGCAAACAGCCTGTCGACGTCGTCGAACAGAGCAAAGTACACGAGCCTGCATTTCAAGCGAATACCGTAGCGATAGATCGCGCTCAAGCTGAAATGGCATCACTACCTGATGTTGATATGGAAAAAGTAGAACAAGTACGCAACGCATTAGCGCGTGGTGAACTTAGCCTAGATACAAAAGTGCTATCCAAGGCAATCATGCAGTTCCATACAGGTCACGAGTAATAAAACGCTAGGAAGACATCATGGCAAGCGCAGTATCGCAGCGAATTCAACAATTTGTTCGCTCTATATCTGAGGATATTAAGCTTTATCAACAACTGCTTCCTTTGCTTCAGCAGCAAAAGGTATTGTACTTAAAGTTTGATGGAGAGGCACTGAACGACAATGTTCAGAAACAAATGCCGATACTCAATAAACTCAGCCGCTCCGCCAATGACAGAAGCCAGTGTATGCGAGCGCTGGGGTTAGCGTGTAATGACGCCAGCGTAAAACGAATTTTCAACGCTTTGCCTGCCCAAATAGGTATGCAAGCTAGAAAACAATGGGCGCTATTGGAAACGTTGGTAAGTCAGTGCCAACAATACAATCAGAGCAATGGCCACAGCTCTGCGGCGTTCCATGAGTTGGTCAGTCAACTCAAACAACCTGTGCAACACACTTATGAAGATAAATCGTTCTAAACGATGTTCGTCTTGCCTACAGATTCAGTCGCCATCTCGGCTGAGTACTGTAGGCCTTTTTATTTTTATTGCCTTTCTGTCCTACCTTCCATTCACATGCCAGGCAAAACCAAATGCTGTCGATATTCAAACGCAGTATCAAGTATTAGCCCCATACAAGCCACAAATTGCCAAGCGTCTCGATTCATCCAAACCGGTAATTAACCACATTTTCAAACAGCTTCAAAACCACTCATTACCAAATAGCCTAGCCTTAGTGCCAATGTTAGAATCTTCTTACAACCCCAAAGCCGTTTCTCACGCTAACGCCGCCGGACTTTGGCAACTGATACCAGCCACAGCGAAACGTTTCGGATTAACGATAAATACAAAACAAGACGATCGCTTTGACACAGAAGCTAGCACAAAGGCCGCGCTCAAGTACCTGGCGTTTTTATACAACAAATTCGATCAAAATATGGCTCTCACTTTAGCTGCATACAATGCCGGAGAAGGACGTGTTGCACGTGCTATTCAGCGAGCAGGAAGTCGAGATTTCCAACAACTCACGCTGCCTAACGAGACTCGCCAATATGTCAGCCGCTTCTATGCATTGGAAAAGTTGATAGATATCGGTCAGTTACAATCCTCATCATTTCAACCTTTACTCTTATTTGCTCCAGACGCTACTATGATTTCACAACCGCTGGTCGACTTTAGCCGACTGCCTCCGCTAGTTAATTTGTGATAAAAGCTACGACAGAGCTCAATGTCAGAGAAACGTAAAATCACAAGATCCTGTTCGGCGAATTTGAAAACTCGTGATCTCTATGCAAACGTGTGCAAAAAAGTTGAGGTAAGGTATCTCAAAGATAAGAAAGAGTAGTGGTTTACTAAAAAGCACCCCAATTGCGCTTGGCAATTGGGTAGATATGCGTCACATTGCGTTTGCAAAAAAACATGAAAACCAATGGTCAGACCTAATAATTATTTACACACTAAATGTAAAACAGCTATTGTTTTCATAGTTCGAAACAAATCTAACATATCAAGATGACGCTTCGCTTGCGCGTCTGGAATAAGTCCGGGTTCCGGGGGGGAGTCCGGACTTTTTTATTGCTCTAAAATCTTTACCAACAATAGCGCCAACAGAAGCTAAGTCGTAATGATGCAAGCTAGCTGTTTATAGTAATTCTTTAGAAATCAACTGAAGCAAAAACGTTTCGCGCTCAATGCTCATGCCTTTTTTCGGGCTTTCTGCCATCGTTTTTTCATTGTGTGCAATTGCTTCGTGTATGTTCATCCATACCGGGCGCATTCCATTTTTAACTTCGTAATCTTCATACGCCGTTTCGCCTAGCTCACGTTCGATTTTACATGTATAACAATACGACACCATGTGCATCACGTCAGCGTCATCCTTGTACCACGGACGAAACTCCTCAAAGATTCCGAAAGGCTTAATACCATGTATATTTTGGGCGCCCGTTTCTTCCTCTAATTCACGGACTAATCCAGCAATGACATCTTCACCATCATCAATACCACCGCCTGGTAGCGTGTAGTCATGGTAACGTTCTGTATAGAGCAACAGCACATCTTCACCATCAAGTACAATGGCTCGCGCTGCATTGCGCTGAAAAACAATTTTGTCATCCAAATGCTCTATGTCTGGATGAACGGTCGATTTTAAATGTCTCATCGAAAATACCACGGTCAATGTTTTGTGCGCATATTACCGAATTTCACACTTTAAATCATTGTTGTAGGCCAGGTACGTTCGAGCGCTTGTCAGGAAGTGATTGATATGACCTTCACAACAATACGCCAAGAACAGAAGTGTGACGTGCTAATCAGCAATAAATGAGAATATCTAAATTCTTATACGTCCCTCTTACTTTTAACATCGATAAGACAATAATCTCTTAAAGTTGCCTATAATCAATACAATACTCGCCCACCCCATGCGGAGATAAAGAATGAAAAAGACAAATTTAATGATGGCTATGGCTGCAACATTGGTACTGGCTGGTTGTTCAACTTACGAGGGAGCGACCCGATCAACTGAGTATACCTCCGTTGCAAATCCCGCAGCCGTATACTGTGTTCAGCAAGGTGGTGAGCTGGATACCGTGTCGGAAAACGGCGAACGTGTCACTTACTGTGTGCTGTCGGACAATGAACGCGTCGAGCAATGGGAATACTATCGCGAGAATCACAAAGAAAATGAGGGTGACAACTACTAATTATTTTTATCGATCCGTCACCTTCCCTCTATCACTTAGGAGCCTTTGGGCTCCTTTTTTATTTGATTTATCAAAGTGTTCTTACGTTGTTTTTACATATCTCTGACTTTACCGCACATCGACCCTATATCGAACAGTGTTCTATTCTTGACATTCCCCTGACATAACTTTCCACTTGGACAATAAAATTCCAAACACAGATCACACTAATTCACATTTCTTCCACATTTTCTGGGACAGGTGAGCAAGATGAAAACACAAATAGTAAAAGAAGCCGAGTCAGCCCCAAGCAACGTTGTTACTGAAAAATCAAAGCGCATTATTTATAAATCGAGTTTAAACGCCTTGATGATTGTCGCTATAAGTATTCTCGTTAACCTTAGTCTTCGTCTTGATTATGTCGTGTTGGGATCAAGCCTTGGCGAGCTTTCCGTTACAGAAACGCTCCAGCTTGTGATGCTTGCTATTGCATCATGGTCGTTTTTCAGCTTATCGAAACAACAGCCTCAGCTAAAGCATGCGGCTATTTTGATTGCAGGATTTTTTGCAGTACTGATTATTCGCGAAACGGACTATTGGACAGACATGATTCATCATGGCTCTTGGGTTTTCCCAGCACTTGCTGTCACCGCACTGGCTTGCGCCAAAGCTTACCAAGGTGGTAAAGGTACCATGAACGAAATGGCGACCATTTTAACGGTGCCACATATGAAGCTATTAGTTGGTGCTGTAATGCTATTATTAGTCTTCTCTCGTTTGTATGGTATGGGTAGTTTTTGGCAACAAGTGATGGACGAAAATTACATCCGTGATGTTAAAAATATCTCAGAAGAAGGTATAGAACTGCTTTGCTACTGTTTGATCGCATTAAGCGCCGTCCGCACAAAACGCGAGCTTAATGAATAGACTCTGGGTCAAAGCGACGGTTCAATGCCGTCAGTATCGGATGGAAGATACTTAATGCCTTTTCCGCAGCACCTACAGATTCATCCAAGGCCGTCATTTCGACGGCCTTTTTCATTTCTTCAATATGTTGCAAAGCCTCTTTATCGAGCGGTAAAGAGAGCAATTTGTGAATAGCATCTCTTGCGATCATAAGTGGCTTTTTTCGGACAATTGATAAATCTCGGAAAAATGCGCCATGCTTGATCCCTTCTAAATAAACTCGGTAGGTTGTGAGTTCATCGAGTAGCAAGAATGTCTCCGCCATAAGCCCTTTATGTGGGTATGGCACGCTAATATGTTTGCTGATATCCAGTGGAATATTGAGAGTCACCCCCATGGATTCGCAATCGGATTTAAGTACTCGTAATAAGCCTTGCTCATCCATCAAATTCTGGATATCAATGATTCGTTCGAGGTGGTAGTCATTAGACAGCAAGATAACCTCAACCGGATGCCCCGACCATAACTCGAACAACCCACTTTTGCACAAAACTTGGGAAACATAACGCATGTTTTGAAACGTGTTCAACGACTCCGTTTCTAAGAGTATATGACGTTCAGGGAACGGATTCACAGAGTCTGCGTTTAGGGTTCTAAAATACGCGTACATCGCCTCTGCTTCAGAAACACTTTGTCCTTGCGTTACTCCGCCACAAAAAACAATCACCGTTCGCTCTATCGGTAGTGATGCAGTCCTACAAGACAAAGCTTCGACTCTGGTTATGCCCTCAGAGGTCAACCTGTTATTGACGAGGCGTTTACCTAAAACGATGACGATGTTGTCTAACTTCATTTTAAAATCTCGCGCTTAGTTGGCAGTGTTACAAAAATCTTCTTTCACTCCCGACCCACAAGCTTTAACATCTAGTTAACAACACTGTTCTAGAGACCTTTATAAAGGTTCACTGCTAAAGGAAGTCAATTATGCTGTCGATTTTCGATATATTTAAAATTGGTGTCGGGCCATCCAGCTCCCACACTAATGGTCCTATGCTTGCCGGATTCCATTTCACTCAGCTAGTTAGCGACTCTATGGCGAAAGTGCATCGGGTGCAAGTGGACCTTTATGGCTCATTGTCACTGACAGGTCGAGGGCACCATACAGACCGAGCCACGGTCCTTGGTTTGATGGGAAATAAACCTGATACCATCAAAATGAGCAGTGCCAAAAGTGCGCTACAAAATACCATAGACAATAATACGCTCATGCTCGCCGGTACACACCAGATTGAGTTTAGCTACGACCATGACATCGTCTTTCATAGCGACAACCTTCCCCTGCATGAAAATGGTATGACGATTACGGCATTAGACGCAGCTGGAGATCAAGTAGCGTTTGAAATTTATTACTCCATTGGGGGCGGATTCATCGCCACCGCCGACGAACTAGAGAACGGCACGCAACAAAATGAGGTCGCAGTACCATTTCCGTTTACATCCGCAGATGAGATGCTGGAAAAAGCCGAGACGAACGGTTTCAGCTTGGGAGGCATGATCCTCCAAAACGAACTCGCATTTCGCTCAGACGAAGAAATTAACCAAAGAGCAGAGCAAATTTGGAAAGTGATGTCGCTCTGCATGCAACGTGGCTTCGATACGGAAGGGATTTTGGAAGGTGGTCTAAATGTCACTCGTCGAGCACCAAACCTTTTGAAAAAGCTCGAAGCCAACGCTGCAGTTGAAAACGATCCGATGGAGATCATGGATTGGATCAATCTCTTTGCCTTTGCGGTTAGTGAAGAAAATGCAGCAGGAGGGCAAGTCGTCACTTCTCCAACGAATGGTGCAGCAGGGGTGATTCCGGCGGTATTGATGTACTACCATCGCTTCATCAAAGAGCTCGATGTTAAACAGCTAAAAGACTTTCTCGCAGTCGCCGGCGCTATCGGCATCTTATATAAAACTAACGCGTCAATTTCTGGTGCAGAAGTGGGGTGTCAGGGAGAAGTTGGGGTTTCTTCATCCATGGCTGCCGCTGGCTTAACAGCGCTAAGAGGGGGCAGTAACGAGCAGATTTGTATTGCTGCGGAAATTGCGATGGAGCATTCATTGGGTATGACTTGTGACCCGATTGGCGGCTTGGTTCAAGTACCTTGTATTGAAAGAAATGCCATGGGAGCAATGAAAGCGATTAATGCATCGCGTATGGCATTAAAGCGCACAAGTAAATGCTTAATTTCGTTAGATAAAGTTATCGAAACCATGTATCAGACTGGTAAAGATATGAATAAAAAATACCGTGAAACCTCTTTGGGGGGCTTAGCTGTCATTCATATGGCACCGCCATGCGAATAATGGCAAGTGGTCATTGCGCTTAGCTTCTCACCATACGCTTATCTGGTAATTATGATCTGATGATATTACATATAGAAATGCCGCGTTCTTCGCGGCATTTTCTTAACAAGAAACTATTCGATTAATCACGTCGACCACGAAGTTCAATTTTTTGAGTTGCAGCATCCGAATGGATTGTTACACCGCCATAGGCCATTTCATTGCGACCCTTCAGCGTCAATTGAGAATCTGCACGCTCTACGTCAACCTGATTTTTCGTTGCCATCGTCATATCAATCGTGCCCGTGTATGACCCATCGCCAGCAAATGCTACGTTTGTTGAGCAAACCATCAAAACAAGTGCGATTAGTTTTTTCATACATCACCTCTATTATCGTTCTTACTTTCTTTCGGTGGAAAAACTGTAACAACAGAAACGCGCTCATACGAGGAAAGCCATTATTTACCAAATGGAAATCCATGCTAATAAACTGATGTAACCAAGAATAACTTATCGTTACCTTCAATAAATCAGGGATAAGGCAGCAACTTAAATTGACCGAGCGTTGTCTTTTCTTAAGAAATTCAGCGATATGATTTGTCGACAAAAGCCAAGCGAGACAATGTATGAGCGTTAATCTGGATATTCAAAATATTTTGGTATTAAAACGGATGTATGAGTTACGTAACGTCCGGTTAGTCGCAGAATCACTCGGTAAAACGTCAGGAGCAATCAGCAAAAATCTGACAAAGATGAAAACTCAGCTCAATGATCCGCTATTCGTTCAGACCAAAAATGGCTTTGAACCAACAGCTTTTGTGGAAGCGAACATTGCGCATTTTGAGCAAATAATCAACAGTATTGATTCCATCAAACCACAGCATTTTTCACCAGCTCATTTTGACGGCTCAATCACTATTTATGCCAACACATTGTTTTGGGAGTACTTCGGTGACAAGTTTTACTTGGAGTTACTAAAGCACGCTCCAGAAGCAAAATTCTCATGTTTGCGCTGGGGTAGCGAAGCAAAAAAACGATTAATTGACGGTGAAAACGCCATTGCGATTCATTACTTTGATGAAGATCTGCCACAGTCAATTGTTCAGACCGAACTGGGGCGAGGAAAAGCGGTATTTTTTGTTCGACAAGATCATCCCGCTCAAAACTCCCAAGAGCTAGAAGAATACCCTTTTATACTTTTTAAAACGCCGGGATGGAACGACTACCGATACCCTGTGTTGGAAAGGCTCAAACATATGGGTTTTAGAACCACACCTAAAGTGGAAATTGAGCACCCAGCGATGATTCAAAAAGTGCTTCTGCAAACGAATCATTTTGGCATAACGATGAGTGGACATGTTCCTAAGGGTTGCCGAAGTATCGCGCTTCCTGCTGGGCTAGAGCTTGATGTTCGCTACGTGATGAGCTGTCGTCGCTCTCAACAGCAAGCTCCGGTAAATCAGTGGTTATTAGATGTAATTAAGCATGTCGCTCAGTCCTAGACTGATGACTTGCTACTGCTAATAATAGCCAAACCACACATGCGCTCTACTCACTCGCTGAACGAACATTAAAGACTCTGTATTAACCATTGAGCAAAGGTGTTTACGTGTGATTTTTCGGATGCTCGAACCATCATATAATGTGCACCAGAACTTGGCATATTCCAATTTCCAGCCTGGACTAATACGCCCTGTTGCAGCTCATCCTCAACAAGAAAGTCTCTTACCAGCAACACGCCAAGTTGATTCATCGCAGCATGAATAGCAAGCAATGAGTGTTCAAACTCGGCGACGACTTTGCTCACCTTCCCTTGATAACCTTGGTGCGTAAGCCACTCTTGCCAAGATTCATGATAACCGCCAGTACAAATTTTAGGCGCTTTAGCTAACTGCAAGAGGTCATTTATCGGGTTTAAATGCATAAAGCCGGGGCTTGCGACAACGATCCAGTTTTCTTGGGTTAATCGTATGGCTTCTTGCTCTTGCCAATCTCCATCTCCGTTAATAATTTCGATATCCGCAATTGCACTGGCGCTTGGAACTGTATTAGCAGTGGTCGAGATTTTAAAGGAAATGTCTGGGAATTGTCGCTGAAAATCAGCCAATCTTGGCATTAACCACTGAGAGCAAAAGCTGTGAGCGACATGTAAGTTAACTTGCGTATTCTTGGGACGAGTAAATAAATGCTGCGTCGTGGTCGATAATGTTTGAAGCACATGGTTAACCACAGGCCAGTATTCTTTTGCTGAGCTGGTCAGCGTAAGGTGCGTACCCTTGCGCTCGAATAATGTTGCATTTAACTGCAGTTCTAGCGATTTCACCTGCTGACTGACGGCCGCACGGGTCACATTTAGCTCCTCTGCGGCTTTAGTGAAGCTCTGTAATCGCGCCGTGGCTTCAAACGCTCGGAGCAAATTAAGCGGCGGTAAACTTTGCATATCATTCTCCCAGACATTTAGCTGTCATGCTATGAACTGGTGATGACAAATTGATGAAGGTGCTGAGTTTACGTATGTTGAGCATATGTCAAAGCGTCCCGATATAACTATGTTTCTACACAACTCCTTAGTTTGTTAAGCGGGATCAAAAAAGCCAGCGTGATACACGCTGGCTTTTGGAACTGTCTCTTAAGCAGGAATTATTCTGCTTTCTCAGTGGTTTGGTATTCAAACGCAGGGACAACTACTTCAACACGACGGTTCATTTGACGACCTTGACGTGTTTCGTTGCTTGCCACTGGGTTAGCTTCACCCATGCCTTTCACTGTCATACGCTCAGCCGCAATACCTTTTGCTTGGAACTCGTCAGCAACGGCTTTCGCACGTTTTTCTGTGAGTTGTTTGTTGTAAGCAGCAGAACCTGTCGTATCGCTGTAACCCGTGATCTCAACTTGAGCTTGTGGGTAAGTATTCATCAAATCAACGGTACCAGAAAGGTTCGACGTGTCTTTCACTTCTGCACTTTCTAAGTCGAATTGTACTGTCGCTGTTGTTTGAGCAGGGTAAACGTGATCTACAATGCGTGTTGCAGGACGTGCTTCTACCACCTCTTCAACGGCTTTTTCTTGAACGACTGGCTCAGAACCAAACTTGTAGTTGAAACCGATACCGAAGAAATCTGAATCCATGTCTTCAATTACATCATCAGACATATCTTGGTAGCGTTGGTATTCAGCACGTAGGCTCCAGTTGTAGTTGATTTGGTATTCAGCACCCAGAGAGCCAGTTGGTACGAAATCTTTCTCGTCACCAGCCATCATGTATGCAGCACCAACTTTCGCGAATAGATTCCAAGAATCCGTTAGCGGTAGGTTAAATTTAGGAGCAAGCGTCAACGCCCAAAGATCACCATCAACGGTGTTTAGGCCAGGCTTTTTGAAGTTTGCAGTGAAGTCACCAAGGTAATCAACACCATACTCTGCTGCAACGTACTTGTTGAAGCTGTAGCCTAAGTGCATAGATGCTGCAAAACTGTCGTCGTCACAAGGTTCGTTTAGGTAACACGCATCGTTTAGAGAGTTGTAACCTACTTTACCGCCCATGTAAGTGTCAGCAAGTGCAACGTTTGAGATCACACCACCAGCAAGTACAGTAGCCACTGCTATAGCGATTTTTTTCATTATTCTTTTCCTTTTTCTTGTACACAAAGCAACACATCGCGGCAGCATACTGCCGTAAAATATGAAGCCGTAACTTTCTCTTTTCTTCGAATAGAAATAGCTAAATAGCGTAGGAAAGAATCAAAAATGATATTCAAACGCCAATGACGTAAAACGGAAAAAGGTAACCTCAAGACCATCTATTCATGAGCTTCATCCGCATACCCAACCGAAAAATAAAGTTCGTTGCGTTGGTTTAGCCATAGTCAATTCGTTGCGGAGAATATCACAAAGAAGCCAACTTTCTGTGACGCAAATCACCATAAAAAGCCACTTTCTCAAATTTAAGAATCATCATTTAAGCTTGTGAATGGCAACAAATTTTTACAGGGGAGCGTGGATATGGAGAGCACAAAAAAACAGCTCATTTAAAATGAGCTGTTTTCGAAATAATGAAAAAGCGTTAACTCGTCGCGCTAAATTTTATCCGCTACGGTTAACGTTGCAGCTAATACATCTTGTCCAAACAAGACACTACGCTCAGGAGACCAACCGTAAAGTGGATCTGGGTGATTGTTGTTATCTTTAAATGGCATTTCGATTGTGTAAGACAAGCATTTGAACTGCTCTGCAACCCAATTTGAACCCACAGTCAAATTCGCTTTACCAGGCTCATCTTTATCGTAACCAATCTCATCTTGGAACTCTGGCGTAATAGTCAATAACGCTTGCTTAAATGATGTCTCTAAAGCGGCAAGATTTTCATCGTAAGAAGGAATACCTTCTGAGCCAGCGACGAAGTTATAAGGAATCGCTTCATCGCCATGGATATCTAAAAACATGTCAACACCCGTTTCCAGCATGCGCTGACGCACAAGGTAGACTTCTGGGCTCTTTTCCATTGATGGCGTTTGCCATTCACGATTTAGGTTTACGCCTACTGCGTTGGTACGCAAGTGACCGCGAATACCACCGTCTGGGTTCATATTTGGTACGACGTAAAGCACCGCTTTTTCAAGCAATGCACGCGCAACCGTGTCGTTTTCATCTAACAGACGTTGGATCATACCTTCCATGAACCATTCCGCCATTGTCTCACCTGGGTGCTGACGTGCAATCATCCAGATTTTCTTTTTACCTTCTTCTGGCTCACCGAAAGTAAGCAGGCTCATATCATTGCCGTCTAATGTGTGGCCTAGTGTTTCAAGTTGGCAGTGGTGCGCGCTTTGTGCCATGTGTAACAAGTCTAAATGGCGATCGTACGTGTATGGCGCAAAGTACGCGAAGTAAATTGAGCTGCGCTCAGGGATTACAGTGAAAGTCAGCGTGTCGCCATCGAACTCTGCCGGTACTCGGAACCATTCTTCACGATCGTAAGACGCAACCACATCGTAACCTTGCCATCCTTCTGGATAAGCCGATTTAGCCAAATCAAGCAATTTGATGGTGTGTGATTGCTCGGCTTCTGTCTCAAGACGGAAGTGGAACCACTGGTAGAATTCCGACATATTGTCGTTAGGAATTTTGAGTTGGATGTCGTTTTTGTCGTCCGCTTTCACTACGTGAATGCTGCCGCTATCGAAGTTGCTGAATACTTTCATTTTATGACTCACCTTTTAAATCTGAGCTTGAAAGACAGAGGCTAACACAAGGCTTCATCGCGCCCCAATGACTTTCACTGCAAACTGTCTCGTTTGTGGCTAAAGTCTTCAGTTTAGTCAAGCTTATCCGCTTTGCCTGCTGGTCCTGCAAGTTTTGCTAGCCACTTATCCCAGATAAACGGCGTTTTCTCGTTATCTTCTGCTTCCTCTTTTCGACGTACCGCGTTGCGCACTATCATAGCCCCGGTCCAGCGAAGCGGTTCTGGTGGGAAACACCCCAACGGTCCTTTGGCTAAACCACTGTTCGTCCACTCGTTATCGATTCCCAATATCAATGAAGATAGGATCTTTCCGCCCATGCGAGTCTGCGCTACACCATTGCCTGAATAACCAAATCCGTAAAAGATATTGCTCTGTTTATCTAGATCGCCGAAAAAAGGGAAACCAGTAGCAGAACGATCAGAGCCCCCCGTCCATGAATAAGCAAACTCCTCGCCTCTCAAACGAGGAAACAACTTATCGAACGACTTACGCAGTAGACCTTGGTAGCGTGTTGGCTTGTTAAACATTGCGTCAACTTGGTTATTGAAAGAAAACTGATTGCCGCCTTTCCCCAACATCAAACGGCCATCTGGCGTATCTCGGTAATAGTGTACAAAAATACGAGAATCCAACACACTAGAACCTGCCTGCCAACCAGATTGAGGTAGTGCGTCACCAAGCGGCTTGGTGATCACCATGTCGGAAGAGACCACCACGATACTGTTTTTAAACTGTTTAAACTGCTCCACCATCCATGCGTTCAATGCCAACACCACCTGCTGCGCTTGAACATTTCCTTTAGGTGTACAGACAGTGGCAGGTTTTCCATAATCTAGACGCGTCATCGGCGTATTCTCATAGATTTCAACATCCAACTCCATTGCGACGCGTCTTAATCCTCTCGCCAATAAAGCAGGTTGAACGCTGGCTGCAACTGGAGAGTGAAAGCCTTCTATATTGCGCGGCGATCCCGCATTGGCACGCAGTTCCTCCACCGAGCAACGACGCCAACTGTTCACTTCTAATCGCTTTAACTCGTCCACAACTGGCTGCATTCCCCCAGTTTGAGCCTGATTGGTTGCAGTGTAATAAACCCCTTTCAACGATAATTGCGCATCGATGTTGTGCTGCTGACAAAAGTCGTCAATCTCTAGCACTGCTTGTTCCGACTCTTTTACCAACCAAGCAGCATGTTCTTCACCGAATAACCGTTTCAATGTCGGAAACTTTGTCGACCAAGTCAGCATACAACCGCCGTTTGCGCCCGATGCACCACTGCCACAAAGGCCTTTTTCAATCACGACTACCTTTTTTTCCGGAGATTGCTGCTTAATCATAATCGCGGTCCAAAGTCCGGTGTATCCGCCACCAACAATCGCAACGTCAGTATTAATGTTCTGCTGTAACGGTTGTGGCGTTTCTGGTTGCTCAGCTTCAATTGCCTGCTTGAACCAATATGAATGATGTGTCATCGGGTATCCTCGTTAGTGCGTTACATCCATTTCCGCAAACACTTTACAAACGATGATGACAATCAACGAGCAAGAAAATCTAACGCTGAGCGATAGAAAATGTTGCACTGAGAGTGTGCGAATTTTCGCTTCCAACAAAAACAAAATGGGGAGCTCGTGGCTCCCCAAAACAAACAGCAAAAATATTAGTGGTAAACAATTCGAGTCCGTCTTACTGGTTAATATTTACCGGTATCACGCATGCGGTACTCGTATTGAACATTGAGAATAGGCTGGTAAACAACTTGCCCGTCACTTTGCAAGAACTCATTTACCATGACTTTTGAGTCAGTGATAGAAAACGATTGGCGATCAACATACGTTGTAAGGCTCGTAAACTCATCACGGAGTTGTCCAGATGATTTATTTTGGTAGCTTTGGATCATGTCTCGGCCCATTTCATAAGCCGCTTGTTTGCTATCCATTACGTCGCCATGGATAGTTTCGGTATCGTTTGTCCAATGATAACCACCAGCAAGAGCCATAGAAGGTGCAGCAATCAGAGCAATCGTACTTGCTAAAGTTGTTAAGCGTTTCATAAACCTCTCCTTACTTACCTTTACATCGGGCCAAAATTGGCTCGATACTTATAAGGTACGTATAAAGACCTAAAACACGTCAAAACAATTTCAAATAATGTTCAATTTTCGTTCAACTTATTTCACATTAACTTAGCAACTCAACGTCATATTCAGCCGACATTCGCATTTTCTTCCTTTTGAACAATGGGTTTCAACCTGACATTTCCTTACCAAACCATACAATACCTAAGGTCAATTTTCTCTTAGAATTCCAGCAAAAGAACAGTGTTCAAAACCTTACAAAAACGTCGGACACAGCAAAAACCACCTCTTTTCAGTCGTGCTTTGCATTCCTCCTTTTCGGGTTCTTCGCTGCTCGTCCGTCGGTTCTTAATTGTCGCTATTGAGCACAAGTTAATCTGGAGTGAAAATGACCGCGAACAAATCTATTTTTTACCATAGCAAATCGATTTACTCAGATGATTATGCTGATGTCTACAAGCCAATTTGGACCTACAGAGCTAAGTTCATCTTACGTGCGCTTTATTACAAACGTGCGTTTAAGCACCTTTCAGACAATATTGAATCGTCATTGTTAGAGTTACTTTGTACACGTACGCATCGATTTTTAGAGAAGCCGTTTCGTCCGTATATCATCAAAAACAACTCAGCGTTCGATCGTTCTAACTTGGTGGTTGATCACTACAAAACGATTTCAGAACTGTTTTCTAAACAAACAATCGAAGAAATCTACACAGACTCGAAAGGCCTAACATTAGCCTCTTTTGAAATTGACGAAATACTGTACTCGGTGAGATTAGTATACGAAGCACGTTATCAAAAAGAAGGCGACATGAGCCTAGTGCTGCACAGCGCTGAAGATGGCAACTTCTACACGCTCTCTTTTACGCTAGGTCACATCGAATCTGGACGCAGTATTATGATTGGCGGCTTACAAGGACCGCGAAGCAGTGAAGAAAACAACGCGAAAATTAAAAAGCTAACCCGTAAGCTTTACGGACAGAGACCAAAAAGCTTGATGGTGAGCTTGCTCACTTTGCTCGCACAAATTTGGGAAGTGAACACGATTCTAGCAGTGAAAACGCAGTCCCATACTTACGCAGCTAAGCGCTACAGCAAAGGGCGAATCAAAACGGATTACGATGCACTCTGGCAAGAATTGGGCGGCACCGAATACAATCGTCATTTTTACTCAATTGATGTAAATGCACCCCGTCGAGATATCGAAGGCATGTCGCGCTCTAAGCGTTCGATGTATCGTCGCCGTTATGAATGGCTAGACAACACCAAGATCACTTTCGAACAAATATTAAAAGGCGAGCAAGCTAAAAGCTAAGGAGAAGCGTTCATGCGTTATTCATTCATTACTGCTTTAGTGCTGTCGGCTTTTTCTTTGTCAGCCAATGCAGAAACCAGTGAGCACATCATAGGTACAAACATTGGCTATGGCGATGTGAACTACGATGCTCCGACAAGCAAAGAATCAGGCGACATGTTCTTAGGTGAAATATATTACCGCTACATGCCAACACATAACTTTGGTATCGAAGCAGGTTATAAAGGCGCGTTTGACGGTATCGGCTCGATACTCGTGAGTCCGATTTCAGAAGTCACCGATACGAGCTTCTCCGGACCTCGCTTAAGTGGCTATGCTAGCTATCCCCTGGGTTCAGGTTTCGAACTGTACGGCAAGGCAGGTGTCACTCTCTACACTCTCGAATACACTTATAAAGTGAACGGTCAGAGCAAGAACATCGAACAATCAAGTGTCGGAGGTGAAGCGGCTGGCGGTATCGGCTGGAGCTATAAACACTTTGGTTTGAATGCAGAATATGTGTACTCAAAAAACAGCGATTTTGACTCTAGCGGCGTGATGTTTGGTGCGCAACTGCGTTTTTAAACAAGGCTTACAAGTTAATACAAAAGGCAGCGAGAGGCTCATTCGCTGCCTTTTTTCATGAATATAGGTCAATATGCAAGCGCGAGAATGATCCCCGCCACGATAGAAGTAACGCCAAGCCCTCGAGTGAGATACCATTTCTCAGACAGAAACCAAATCCCCATAAACAACCCAAACACAATGCTGATTTGCCTTAGTGCCACCACCAAACTCACGTTGTCGGTCATGGTCATCGCAAACAGCACCAAGCCGTAGGTGGATGCCATCATTACCCCTGCCATGCTGGCTGTTTTGCGGATCTGCCACGCTGTCTTAATCTCATCTGGCTTGCCCGTAACTAAGCACCATACAAGGGCTGGAATACCAATTGCCCAAAACTGCACGCCCAAGTAGAAGATTGCACTGTACTGATCATTCAAGATCTCTGACGCTTGCCCTGTAAGTAAACTCAGCGCTTCTTTGTCGACCACCGAGTAACCCGTTGTTCCTATTGCGGCAATCAATGCCCAGAACACACCAACGTTCAAATAAGAGCCCAATGTCATCTGACGAAAATTCGTCAGTGGTACCAGCATACAACCAAGGATAATCAGCAAGAATCCAAGCCACTGCTGACTGGATAATTCATGCCCTAATGCCACACTGATTGCGCCGACCATCATCACAGGCAACGCCCGAGCAATGGGATAAACCACGCCCACGTCCGCGTGCTTATAAGCGACAATCAAACCGACCAGATAAACCATTTGTGAAATGCCGCTAATGAACAGCAATCCCCAAAACTCACTCGGTAATGATATCCAGCCAATGGTTGCCAAATACCAAATCAAATAAGGGGTAAGAATGAAACATGCAGAAAAGCTGGCCGCCATAGTAAACGCGAGTCCAGAGCCTGAGTTGCTTTTACCAAGGATATTCCAACCCGCATGGAGAACAGCAGAAAAAACGACGAGACCAATCGCCAACAAATCCATTTCAATGTTCCTGTCTGAATAAAATAAAGGCCCCGAGATGGAGCCTTAGATGATGAGAAAATCCACTTAACGATTGAGTTCCGCCAGAGATTCAATGCTGATGGCATCGTGTCGCCAATACTCGATATCGCAATCAATCAACTCACCGTGCTGGTTATAGTTGATGCGCTCCACCACCATCGCGGGAGTGCCAGCTGTCGCACGCAGTGCCTGAGCCATTTCCCCCAACAAAGTGCTGGTTGAAATGCGGTAGCGAATCTTTTGATACGTCACGCCATAATGATCGCGGTAAATGTCCGTCAGTGAATTTGATAAATCGTAATCCAACAGGTTCGGAAACAGCTCTGGGCGAATATAGTTTGTTACGAATACCACAGGTCTGTCTTCAAGGTATCGCACACGGTCAACTCGATACACATCCGAGAAAGGCTGCAAGTCCAGTAAACGCGCCGCTTGTTTGTTTGCCAACGTCCCTTTTGCTGCAACCAACTCCGTTTTTGGCACACGATTTTGCGCTTTCGCCATGTTCGGGAAGTTTAGCGTTTGGGTTGGGTCGTAACGCAATGGCTCAGGTGAGATAAACCAGCCTCGGCGATCTTCGCGATAGATTCGACCTTCCGCTTCTAGCAGTGATAAAGCTTCACGCAGAGTGACGCGTGTAGTATCGAACGACTCCGCCAACTTACGCTCTGCTGGCAGTTTTTGACGCGGCGATAGCATGCCCGCTTCAATCTGTTCAACAATCGAATCTTTAATTTTTACGTATTGCACGAAGTGTCCTTATCTTTTGCGCCAAGCTTGTGTGCGATTTTCTAACAATTTACCCAAAGTCATCTGAACAATCTTCGCAATCGCGGCAGCAATCATGATCATGACAGCCATTGCCGCTGCAGCGCCAGTTTGACCTGCATCGTCCATATTCAGAATCGAGACCGAAGCCGGAATCGTATCGGTTGAGTAAAGGAATACTACCGCAGAAGTGGTGGTCAATGCATTAACAAACAAGTAAGTCGCAATGTCCAAAATCGCAGGTAAACACACAGGTAATGTCACTTTAAAGAACAACTTGTATTGAGGGAGCTTCACCGATGCCGCCGTGGCTTCAATCTCCGATGGCAACTGCTTTAGCGCTGTCAGGGCGGTCATGTGACCCACTGTGTAGTAATGCACTACCGTGTTAATTACCAAGAATGCCATGGTGCCATAAAGTACGTTCAGAGGATTGTTCGCATCGTTGAAGTAAAAGATGTAACCCAAGCCAAGCACCATACCCGGAACTGCCATTGGCACCACGCTAAGCATTTGCATAACCTGACGGATTGGACCAAACGCACGCCCTTTCTCAATGCAGTAAGCACCGACAAAGATAATGGCTGTACCGATCACTGCCGTCCAGCCTGCCAGCGTTAGCGAGTTGAAGAATGGGCTCCAACCGTAAGTGCTCATTTCAGCAAAGTTGTAGTTGTTTAGCGTCAGCGCTTTGTTCCAAGGCCAGAACGTAACTAACGAGCCATACACCGCCATACCAAGTACTGCCAGCACTGCGATAGAAATGATGCTGCAGTAAACCAAACAAATGCTGTCGCGCGCTTTGTTAGGCTCTGGCTGATAAGGCACCGAGCGAGTGTCGAATAAGCTCTTTTGTTTTTTCTGTACCCAACGGTCTGCGCCGAACGCCATTACCGCAGGGAATAACAACATAATGCTGGTCACCGCCCCCATGGCAAAGTTTTGTTGCCCCACGACTTGCTTGAAGATGTCAGTCGCCAGAACGTTGTAGCTGCCACCAATCACTTTCGGCACACCAAAGTCTGTGATAACCAGTGTAAAGACGACGATAAGCGTACTGATCAAACCGTATTTCGCCGCAGGTAGCGTCACCATAAAGAAGGTTTTGATGGGCGATGTTTTAAGTGCGCGGGCTGCTTCATACAAGCGGGCATCAGAAGTGCGCAACGAAGTGGTTAAGATCATCAATGCATGAGGGAAGGTCCAGAAAATCAAACCCATCGAGATACCAATCACGCCGTAAATCGAGTTTCCTAACAGCATCTCTTTAGCAATGCCTTGATTACCGAAAAGGAAGATCAAACTGATCGCCGGCAACAACGAAGGCGCGAGAATTGGCGCAGTGCCTAGGATTTGAAACAAACCTTTAAACGGCATGCATGAACGAGTCAGCGCGTAGGCATAACCGAACGCAAGCACACCAACTACCGAGGTCACAATCACGCCCAAAGTGAAGGTGTTGCCCACCGATACCCATAAGCTTGAAGAGGAAAAGTACGTCGCAAAGTTTGCCAATCCGACAAATTCGCCATTGGCATTTTGCACACTCTTGGTCAACATTGCCCAAAGCGGCATTAAGATGAACAGCACCATCATGGTCGACAAGCCTGCGAGCAAACCGAACAACACAAGGTTGTCGCGGCTGACACGTCCGAGTAAGGATTTTGCTTTGTCTTGTGTGGTCAGGCTATTCATCGTCATTGTCTTCGCATCCATGTTTACACCTACGCCGCTAGCGCTTTATCAACCGAGGGCACGGCGTAACCATGCAGCCCTTCTTCAGCAAACTGGATGTAACGTACATCGCCCGCTTTGATATTGAGTTTTTGAACCGTTTCCACAGGCACATCCACGACGATGGTTTTCGTTGAACTGTCGTTTTGCAATACGCAATCAATGCGGAAAAACGCCCCCAAAAACTCGGTAGCGGTAACTCGCACAGGTAAAGAGTTATCGTAGTTTTCAACGAACTTGATGCTTTCAGGACGCACCGCAAGGTCAAAGCGGTCACCACGTTGGATCTTACGATTGGTCAAGCTTGGCGCTGGCATCAAGGTTTCTGCAATGCGTACTTGGGAGTCCGTTGCGACTGAGGTTTCAATAAAGTTCATGCTGCCGACAAACTCAGCGACAAAGCGCGTTGCTGGTTGTTGGTAGATCTCTTGAGGTGTACCGACTTGCTCAATCACGCCATGGTTCATCACCACAATGCGATCCGCCATCGACAATGCTTCGTCCTGATCGTGCGTAACCATGATGGTGGTGATGCCCAGCTTACGTTGCAGCTTACAAATCTCGTCACGTAAGTGAACACGTACTTTTGCATCTAGCGCTGACAGCGGCTCATCAAGTAACAGTAAACCCGGTGACAACGCCAATGCACGAGCCAAAGCAACACGCTGCTGCTGACCACCAGAAAGTTGGTTAGGAAATTTCTCGCCAGAGGTTGGAAGACCAATGGTTTCTAGCCAGTAGTCCACCTTCTCTAACGCTTCTTTGGTCGACATGCCTTGGTTCTTCAAACCCACCGCAATGTTCTCTTGCACAGTTAGGTTCGGAAACAGCGCGTAAGATTGGAATACGATGCCGAAATCGCGCTTCTCTGGTGGTAGGAATGTGGTCTCTTGACCGTTTTGAAAAATCGCACCAGACGTTGGCAAGTCTAAACCTGCAATGGCACGTAATAGAGTGGTTTTACCGCAGCCAGAAGGACCAAGAAAACAAACAAACTCGCCCTTTTCAATCGCTAGCGAGATTTTCTTTAATGCAGTGAACTGTCCGAATTGCTTCACTACATTTTCAATATTTAGGTAATGTTGGTTAGTTGACATAGCACACGCTCCAAATGGTATATACCAACTTTAATTTTGGAGTGTTACGTTCCAATGACAAATTTATAGCCAGAAGATGACAAATAGATGAAGGGAGATAAGGTTTGTTTAAGTGGTAATTAGAGATTCCCGACTTTATTAAGTTCGTCATTCCAGCGAACCTAGGTGAGACTAGGAATCTACTTTCAGCAAACTTTGAAATAACAGAGAAAACAAAAAATCCACCTCAACCGAGGTGGATTTCAGTATTCAACTCAAAGCAAATTCAGTTAAGACTTTGGTTCTGATTTCGCGTCAAACTTCTCAGACCAAGCCGCTAGAATCTCTGCACGCTTGCTGCCCATTTGCGCGAAGTCCATCTTCGCCATGTTCTCTTGAACGTTCGGGAAGTTAGACACGGTCGCTTTCACTTCTTTATGTGCAACCACTGGGTACATTTCTACGTATAGCTCGTTCGCCGCTTTAGAGATTGACCAATCAACCACACGCTTTGCAGCATCCGATTCTTTTACTAGACCAACAGCTTCTGATTCCCAGCCGATACCTTTTGGTGTGATCACCGCTAGTGGCGCACCCTGTGTTTTCAGCTTCGCGCCGCGACTTGCCATCGAAATACCGATAGCCACTTCACCCATGCCCGCTTGAACACATGGCTTAGAGCCCGAGTGCGTGTAGTGTGCAATGTTCTTGTCTAAGTCACGCATGTAGTTCCATGCCTGATCTTCACCCATGTTTTGTAGCCAAGCAGAAACCTGCATGTAGCCAGTGCCTGAAGACGCTGGGTTCGGCATTGCAATGTGACCTTTGTAAACCGGCTTCGTTAGGTCTTCCCAAGACGTTGGTTTCGGTAGGTTAAGTTGTTTCGCTACCGCTTCGTTGAAACAAACTGCGTTAAAGAACGCATCGTTACCAAACCAAGCTTGGTTTGATTGAGGGTCGTTTAGGTTCGCGTGCAGCTCTTCCAAACCTTTTGGTGTGTAAGGCTTAAGAAGACCTTCATCTTTAAGCAGTGCCATTGACGAGCCAGCCAGACCCCAAACCACTTCCGCTTGAGGGTTGTTCTTTTCTGCCAGCAATTTCGCCGTCATGATACCGGTGGAATCGCGAACCCACTTAATCTTGATATCTGGGTTATCTTTCTCAAACGCAGACTTGTATTTGGCAAGAATGTCAGTTTCGAAAGCGGTGTAAACCGTGACTTCCTGTGCTGCCATTGCATTCGTAGCTAGCAGAGAGACAAGTGCAGCCAGCGATCCTTTCATCAAACGGTTTTTCATCATTTTCTCCAGTTAATTTGGCTAAGTTTTCATTTGGTCTGTACCAGTTGACGATAACCACCCTACTGAGCCTTTGTGACGAAATCATGACCATTAAATGGCAGTTTTACGAAAATTTGCGATGAATAATCGTTCAATTGATCCGCCATTTTCTGGATATTAAAGTTTTATGAAATTGGAGATTCGCCTATTTACTGCCCTTTTCTTCCTCGCTAGAGTGAACTCGAAATTTGGTGTAGACCAATTAGCCTATTCTGATGGAAATCGAGATGAAAAACGAATACCTACTACTGACTCCAGGTCCTCTATCTACTTCTGAAACAGTACGCGAAGCCATGCTGAAAGACTGGTGTACTTGGGATGATGAATACAACAAAGACATTGTAGAAGTGATCCGCACTAAGCTTGTAAAACTGGCGACGGAGCAAGACGGCTACACCAGCGTACTAATGCAAGGTAGCGGCACCGCATCAGTAGAAGCGACAATTGGCAGCGCCATTGGCAAAGATGGAAAGTTGTTGGTTGTCGACAACGGTGCGTACGGTGCACGTATCGCTCAGATCGCTGATTACCTAAATATTCCATGCCATGTAGTTTCCCCAGGCGAAACATCACAGCCACACTTGAACGAGGTGGAAACTGCATTGGCATCGGATCCTGCGATCACACACGTGGCGATTGTTCACTGCGAGACAACCACTGGCATGCTGAATCCAATTGAGGCATTTGCTTCTGCGGCAAAAGCACACGGTAAAGTCGTGATTCTCGATGCCATGTCGAGCTTTGGTGGCATTCCTATCGATATCGCAGAGCTAGGCATCGATTTTATGATCAGCTCTGCAAACAAATGTATTCAAGGCGTACCGGGTTTTGGCTTTGTGATTGCGAAACAAACTGAGCTAGAAAAGTGCCAAGGTCAGGCGCGTTCTTTGAGCCTTGATCTTTACGACCAGTGGCACTGTATGGAAGTGAACCACGGCAAATGGCGTTTCACGTCTCCAACGCACACAGTTCGCGCTTTCTACCAAGCATTGCTAGAACTGGAACAAGAAGGCGGCATTGAGGCTCGTCATAACCGCTACCAAACTAACCAGAAAACACTGGTTGCAGGTATGCGCTCTTTGGGTTTCGAACCGCTACTGAGTGATGACCTTCACTCGCCAATCATCACCTCTTTCTACTCTCCAACTCACAGTGATTACCAATTCAAAGCGTTCTACACGCGTTTGAAAGAGCAAGGCTTCGTGATTTATCCGGGTAAAGTATCGAACGCAGATTGCTTCCGCATCGGCAACATTGGCGAAGTTTACCCAGCAGATATCGAGCGCTTAATCGGTGCGATTGAAAAAGCAATGTACTGGCAAGTTGCTTAAAGCAGCCTTCTGATTGAGAGAGCGTTATGACTCAGAATATCAAACCGACCCATTTCCGCAGCGAAGGTGATGTCAACACGACACCAGCGCGCCAAGCTTGGAATGCATCGATGGACGACGAACGCACGCAAGCTTTGTTGAAGCGTGATTCGGAGGTCTTTCTTCATCAAGCCATGTCAACGCCTTGCTTAGATACCTTGGAAGCAGCAGAAGGCATCTACATCCAAAACGCCACCGGCAAAAAGTACATGGACTTCCATGGCAATAACGTCCATCAGTTGGGCTACGGTCATCCGCATGTGATTAAACGTGTGCAAGAGCAAATTGCCAAACTGCCGTTTTCACCACGTCGTTTTACCAACGAGACCGCGATTGAGTGTGCCGAAAAACTTACCCAAATATGTGGCGGCGAATTGAATCGCGTGCTGTTTGCGCCGGGTGGCACATCTGCAGTGGGCATGGCACTTAAACTAGCGCGCCATATCACGGGCAACTACAAGGTGGTGTCTCTGTGGGATTCCTTCCACGGCGCATCATTGGATGCCATCTCAGTGGGCGGCGAAGCGTGTTTTCGTCAAGGAATGGGACCATTAATGGCAGGTGTTGAACGCATTCCACCAGCAGTGTCTTACCGAGGCGCTTTTCCAGTCGCGGACGGCAGCGACGTACATTACGCCGACTACCTTGAGTACGTGATTGAGAAAGAAGGTGGCGTGGGCGCGTTTATCGCAGAAGCGGTTCGCAACACGGATGTACAAGTGCCGAGCAAAGCCTACTGGAAACGCATCCGTGAAATCTGTGACAAACACAATGTCATGTTGATCATCGACGACATCCCTAACGGCATGGGTCGCAGCGGTGAATGGTTTACCTACCAAGCCTATGACATCGAGCCAGATATGCTCTGCATCGGTAAAGGTTTGGGCGGAGGCTTAGTGCCTATCGCAGCCATGGTGACCAAAGACAAATACAACACTGCTGAGCAAATCTCCATGGGTCATTACACTCATGAGAAAAGCCCTATCGGTTGTGCTGCAGCATTGGCAACCATGGAAGCCATTGAGCAAGACGGCTTGCTAGATAAAGCCAAAGCCGACAGCCAGTTCATGCGTGAAAAGCTGCTAGAGATGAAAGCCAAGTACCCAGTGATTGGCGATGTGCGTGGCATCGGCATGTTGTGGGGTATTGAGTTGGTCACTGACCAAGAGAGCAAAGCGCGCGCCTATGACGAAGCAGAAGCCGTGCTGTACCAATGCCTCAATAACGGCGTGAGCTTCAAGGTATCGCAAGGCAATGTGATTCAACTCAGCCCACCGCTGATCATCACTCGCGAACAACTGACAGAAGCGTTGGCGATCTTCGAAGAAGCCATCGCCAAAGTGTGTAAAGACTTTAACTACATTTAGGGTCGATAGACCTCAACAAAAACCAATTTATCCAGAGCGCGGTTCCAACGTGTAGGCAGCGCTCTGGCAAGCAAGAAAAAGGATTGAACATGAGCAACTCACCAATTCAAGCAGTGATCTTTGACTGGGCTGGCACTATCGTCGATTTCGGCTCTTTTGCGCCAACCAGCATCTTTGTGGAAGCGTTCAAACAAGGCTTTGATTTTGATATCGATCTTGAAGAAGCGCGGGAACCAATGGGGCTTGGTAAGTGGGATCACATCCAAGCTGTGGGTCGCATCCCTGCAGTTGATAAGCGTTGGAATGAGAAGTTTGGTCGCTCAATGACCAGCGAAGACATCGACGCTATCTACGCAGCATTCATGCCTCTGCAAAAAGCAAAAGTGGCTGACCACGCAGAGCCAATCCTTAATGCGATTGAAGTTGTGAACGGTCTGAAAGACAAAGGCATCAAGATCGGTTCTTGTTCTGGTTACCCTCGCGAAGTGATGGATGTGCTGATTCCTGTGGCTGCGGATTACGGCTACAAACCGGATTACGTAGTAGCAACGGATGACCTGCCGCAAGGTGGTCGCCCAGCACCATTTATGGCACTGAAAAACGTGATTGAGCTGAATGTAACGGACGTTAATGCGTGTATCAAAGTGGATGACGCCGCACCGGGCATCGATGAAGGTCACAACGCCGGTATGTGGACCGTTGGTTTGCTGCTTTCTGGTAACGAAGCAGGTCTAACGTTTGAAGAATACCAAGCTGCGGACGAAGCAACGCTTAATGCTGCTCGTGAAAAAGCGCGTGCAAAATTGCTCAAGAGCTCGCCGCACTACCTTATCGACACCATTGCTGACTTCCCTGAAGTGGTTGCAGATATCGAACGTCGCCTAGCGGCAGGTGAGCGTCCTTAGTCGACAATCACTATTCTCACGCATAAAAAACCTCTCAGCATCGAGAGGTTTTTTGTATCGCGTTTTAGTATCTAACCAAGTCAAATTAGTTGATCGCAGTACTTGCTCGGCGTTTTAGCTTAAAGCCCATGTCCGTTACGTGCTCTACAGGCTCACCTTTAATGGCTTGCAGTAACTTGTCTGCGGCTTTCGTCCCCATACGTTCGTAATCGAATTCCGCACAGGTCAAACTTGGGTAGGCGTGCTCACCCATGGAAGAGCCTTCCAAACAGATAATCGCAATGTCGGTCGGGACTTTCAGCACTCGGCGGTGACACTCAAACAACGCGCCAATCGCAATCTCTTCATGGCTACATACCAGAGCATTCAAACTTGAATCGCGCAGCAATAACTTTGCCAACCCTTCCGCACCTAATTGTGACGATGGTGCTTCGTGCGTGGTTAAAAAATGGTCCGGTGCAAGGTAGTTCTCAATCATCGCGCTTTGCCAGCCGTGTAGCTTACGTTGCAAAGTGGAGTGATCCCCACGTGCCCCAATGAAGCCCACGTTCTTGAAGCCTTGCTCAATCACATGCTTGGTACAGGCTTTACCCACCTCAAAATGGTCAACACCGATATTGAGATAACTGGCTTTCGAACTTAGCTCAGCAATTTCCAATACTGGTGTGTTCGAGGCTTCCAAAAGCTGATTAGTACGTTGGCTGTGTTCATTACCAAACAGCACCACTCCGGCTGGACGGCTCTCAAGAAATGTCGAAAGCAGTTTCTCTTCTTGCTCTACCGAGTAGTCACTGTAACCAAGCAGCAACTGATAACCCGCTTTGTTCAACGCTTGTTGAAAGCTCGGTAAGAAAAGCGCGCACGCTTTTTCAAACAGGGAAGGAATGATAAGAGCGATGGAGTAACTTTCAGCAGACGCCAAAGCCCCTGCCGCTTTATTCGGGATATAGCCGAGCTCATCAACCACTTGTTGAATCTTTTCTCTCAGCTTGTCAGATACTAGCTCGGGCGTTCGTAATGCTCTCGACACCGTCATGGTGCCTACGCCGGCTTTTTTAGCGACGTCCGCCAAGGTGACATTGCCAGTACTTCTTCGTTTGCGAGGTTCGCTCATTGTTCTTATTTAGTGTTCTCTATTTTCTGCCGCGACATCTTACCACAGCGTTTTAGTGGTTTTGATATTAGCGCATTAGAAGTCGATCACAAGCATATGAAACTCGGATGACTGATAAAAATGGTAGCGCTATCACAATTTATGATAGCGCTATCAGATAGCGCTATCATTTGTGATCATTCTCAGGTTTTTCTGACAAATTGATCGATAAAGTACCCATCAACAAAACAACAAACCGGAAAGATCCAATGCTACGTGAACTGATTACCTCTGATGTGATTCGCATCCATTCTGATGCTACTGACTGGAAAGATGCGGTGAGCAAATCCTGTGAAGCACTGATTGAAAATGGCGCGATTGAGCCAAGCTACGTGGACGCTATTTACCGCTCACACGAAGAGCTCGGTCCTTACTACGTGGTAGGTCCTGGTATGGCAATGCCACACGCTCGCCCTGAAGATGGCGTTAACCGTTTGTCTCTTGCTATCACGGTGATTCAAAACGGCGTGAACTTCGATTCTGAAGGTAACGACCCAGTGAAAATGCTGGTTACGCTAGCCGCGACAGACAGTAACTCGCACGTGGATGCGATTTCTAAACTGGCTGAGTTGTTTATGAATGAAGAGCATGTAGAAGCCATCTGCTCCGCTCAAAACACACAAGATGTTCTCACGATCATCGAAAAATACTAACTCCTGATGTGCCCTTCAAAATGGGCATACACCCCTATAAAAAGAAAAGGTCTGAATTATGAAAATTATGGTTGTTTGCGGTCACGGTCTTGGTACTAGCCTAATGATGGAAATGAGCATCAAAGGCATCGTGAAAGAATTGAATGTAAACGCAGAAGTGGATCATATCGATCTAGGTTCTGCAAAAGGTACGGATTGTGACATCTTCATCGGTACTAACGACATCGTTGAGCAGTTGAACGCACTGGGCGTTGAACCACGCATCGTTGCGCTTGATAACATGGTCGACAAAGTGGCAATGAAAGAGCGTCTATCTGTGGCACTTCAAGAGCTTGGCGCTCTATAAGGTGGCGTTATGGAATTTTTCAGTTTCTTAATGAACGATGTCCTATCAGAGCCGGCGGTTCTGGTAGGTCTTATCGCCCTAATCGGCTTAATTGCCCAGAAAAAACCGGTCACCGAGTGCATTAAAGGCACGGTAAAAACCATTCTTGGTTTCATCGTGCTTGGTGCGGGTGCGGGTCTGGTTGTAACTTCTCTGGGTGACTTTGCGACGATTTTCCAACACGCGTTCGGCATCACTGGCGTGGTTCCAAACAACGAAGCTATCGTCTCTATCGCGCAAGAAGCGTTTGGTAAAGAGATGGCGATGATCATGTTCTTCGGTATGTTAGTGAACATCTTGATCGCTCGCTTCACGCCATGGAAATTCATCTTCCTAACGGGTCACCACACGTTATTTATGTCAATGATGGTAGCGGCGATCCTTGCTTCTAGCGGCATGAAAGGTGTTCCACTGATCGCGCTTGGCTCTCTAGTTGTGGGCTCTGTGATGGTGTTCTTCCCTGCGATTGCTCACAAGTACATGAAGCAAGTAACAGGTTCTGACGACGTTGCGATTGGTCACTTCTCTACCCTTTCTTACGTACTAGCGGGCTTTATTGGCAGCAAGTTCGGTAATAAAGAACACTCTACTGAAGAGATGAACGTACCTAAGAGCTTGTTGTTCCTACGTGATACGCCAGTGGCAATCTC
This sequence comes from Vibrio sp. SCSIO 43097, assembly GCF_023650755.1. Classification (NCBI taxonomy): domain Bacteria; kingdom Pseudomonadati; phylum Pseudomonadota; class Gammaproteobacteria; order Vibrionales; family Vibrionaceae; genus Vibrio; species Vibrio sp. SCSIO 43097. Next base: position 1,124,600 of record NZ_CP071841.1, read on the forward strand.
ATTCACCATGGGCATCATCTTTATGGTGACGTGTATCTTCGCTGGCGGTGACTTTGTACGCGAAGTTAGCGGTGGTAAACACTGGTTCATGTTCGCACTGATGCAATCCATCACATTCGCCGGTGGTGTGTACGTTATCCTTCAAGGTGTACGTATGGTTATCGCAGAAATCGTTCCAGCGTTTAAAGGCATCTCAGACAAACTAGTACCAAACGCAAAACCTGCGCTTGATTGTCCGGTTGTATTCCCATACGCACCAAACGCAGTATTAGTTGGCTTCCTATCGAGCTTTGCGGCGGGTCTTTTGGGTATGTTCCTACTTTACGTGATGGGGCTTACTGTGATTATCCCTGGTGTCGTTCCACACTTCTTTGTAGGTGCAGCGGCAGGTGTATTTGGTAACGCTACAGGTGGTCGTCGCGGTGCAATCTTGGGTGCTTTTGCACAAGGTCTACTGATTACCTTCCTACCAGTATTCCTAATGCCAGTGCTTGGTGACCTAGGCTTTGCTAACACAACCTTTAGTGACGCAGACTTCGGCGCTGTAGGTATCCTACTGGGTCTGATTGTTCGCTAAGTAGTTAGTCTGAATATGACGAGCTGAGAACTGGCGTGATTAATGCGGGAATAGGCTCATCGGCATCAATCTTCAAGAATCTCTAGTCATAGCAAACGACTGGCTTTAGAAGAAACCAGTCATAAAAAGCAATCATAGAAAGAAAACAAACGCCCCTTACGTGAGGGGCGTTTTTCTTTTTGGCACTATCTTAAGGAGGTTTGGCTTATTGAAGCGTAGTTCCGTTAGATAGCAGCTTCCTTGTCGGCTCTTGCTCGGTGTATTCGACCGCATCGTGAGCGGCGAGCTTATCGACTTCCGCCTGTTCACCCACCACAATCAACACATGTTGTTTCACCAGAGCGTCGACTACTTCAATGTTGTGCTGACGAAGAAGCGCTCTCACTTCGCTCTCTTTTCCTTCATGATACTTAATAAAGTAACGTTCAGGTTGCTGCTCGGCTTGATCTTGGCGTTCATCCACGAGAGGAAATCCTTGATTGTTTGCCAAGCTGCTTGAGCTCAGTCCGATTGCCAATAGTGCGGTAGCGCCTACCGCAGACAAAGAAAGTAAGGTCAACTTCTTCATAGTCACTCCTTATTGAAAGGTCAGAGTCCAACTGTTGATGGTGCCTGTGTCTCTTCTGGCACTGTCTACCGCTTTTAGTTCCCATGTACCTTGCGATTCAAAACCAGAAAAATCCGCTTGGAACGTGTTTTTTATATCGTTAGCGCTGCCGCCAGTATTATTGTGAAGTACAACTTCTCCACCAGTCGGTGACGTTAAAGTCACTCGTAAATCACCGATGTAAGTGTGGCTAATATCAACGTCAATACTTACTGTGCCTGAATCACCAGAGCGATCGACTTCTACTGCACTGATTGCGCCAGAAGATTTATTATCTGGAATCGCAACAGGGCTGGTATTTGAGAAGCTAGAATCCGAAGAGCTACCACCATCAGGTCCATTACAGCCAGCGTCCAAGAACAGCTTCGCCGCTTCAGCATTAACTAGGCCGTGGCCAGTACGGTTGTCTCGACCAGCAACATCAATATCTGTTGCAGTTTTCACTAGGGCATTACGCACTTGCGCTGCTGTACAGGTTGGGTGGTAACTCCACACCAAGCCAGCTACGCCCGTTACGTGCGGTGTCGCCATTGATGTACCATTGTAGTATTCGTAATCTTCACCAGAGGTTGTTGCAACAGTAATTTCCTGACCAACATACCCCAACAGCTCTTGACCAAATGCACGATCAACCGTTACCGAAACCATACGATAAGCGTTGTTTGTGTCTACCAAGAATGGGTTTTGTAAACCAGGTAGTTCAGAGTTGCTGTATACGATTGCAGCTCGCGCACCCGCATTGTAACAAGCCTGAACCGCATCCACTTCAGGGTAGTTTCCTGAAGACTGGTTGCCAATACGCTCAGTCAAACAAATTTTGCCCGACATATCACCACAGTTAAAGTTACCGCCAGATACATCACAGCTATCTAGCGTTGCCGTTACTGAACCCGCGATTGGATCCGGAACATACGAAGAACCGTTATTGATCAAACGATTGTGAGGAACAATCCCACGATCAAACTGACTGACACCATTCAAGGTAATATCAGAAAGTTTACCTTCACCTACCGTAACCGTTGATAAGATCGCCACACCCGGGCCTGAGATCTCAACTTGATTAGTAGATTGTGAGAACGCTGCATGATCATTTTGATTATCAACAGCCGCAACAGACATCACTGAGTCATAAGAAGCTGGATAGCTGTGCGCTGTATTGCCATCATTACCCGCTGCGGCGATCAATAGAACGCCTTGATCGTAAATATTTTGCAGTGCATTTTGCTCAGTTCGGCTTGATTGACTACCACCAAGGCTCATGTTCACAACGTTAGCACCATTATCGGCACAGGTTTGGATTGCTTTAACAAGCCCAGATGAGTAACCCCAACCCGATTCGTTAAATACTTTCACGATGTGCAAATTCACATTCTGGTTTGGCATCACACCCTTTACACCTTCGGTGTTGGCAATCGCAGCAATCGTACCCGCGACGTGAGTACCGTGGGCATTGTTGTTACCCGGATCACTCCATGATCCCGTACCACTATCGTTAGTACCAGCAACGCGGTTTCCGCTTAGGTCGTTGTGCGAAATGTCGTACCCTGAATCGATAATACATACAGTGCGATTACCCGCATTGAAGTCAGCTAACAGTTGAGCATTAACCGCTTCATATCCCCATGGAGTCGTTTCGCTGAGCAAATAGCGAGGTGGATCGACTTCCACGTATTCCACATCACTACGGTTGCGAAGCGGCTCTAAGTCATCGCCATCCAATTCAACGCTGTAAATGGCGCGATTGCCCAGTTTTTCCACCTTACGTGCCTTCACCTGTTCTAGAACAGACTCCTGCGCGATTCGTGGCCCCCAGAATGAGTTACCCCCCATTGAAGAACGGCTGACTGCATCTTCTTTGAATTTGACGATGTACTTCGTCGGTAACTTAGATTCATCAAATCCCATTGGTGGAGCCGCAAACGCTGACATCGAAGTGGTCAGTGCTATTGCTACGGCAGACAACGAAAATAAGCCTTGTTTTTTACTTGTTGTGTAGTGCATTTGCCCTATTCCTTATTTGAGCTAATTTTTATTCACTATATTCTCATGAAAAGTCATCATCATGATGTTTGCATGAGAGCTTCAGCTATAGTTTACAGAGCAAAAATGCCAAACAATTTGTTTCATGAATATACAAATTTGTACAAAAGATCATTCAATAAACACTTTAAGTTAACATTAAAAATTATCTACAAAACCTTATAAAGCAATTACTTAATTAACAAAAAGTGAATGTTAAATTAATGTTAGTGAGTAATTATTCTAAATATCACCCATTTAATCGATTGCTATGCTGAATGGATTTTTTGACCGTGGTGCCAAAACTGAAATATTGAATATTTAGTTGTTGACTGTCTTGAGCATTTACTCAGAATTAGAAGGTTTAGTGAGAAAAATTCTCATCTAAATACTGTTATAGCCGAGCGTATTCACGCATTCGGAACAATAACCATTACAAGAAGAGTGAATGATGAAAAAAACAATCACACTATTAACTGCATTACTTCCGCTTGCCTCCGCCATTGCAGAGGAGCCAACTTTATCACCAGCAATGGTTTCTGCGGCTGAAGTGGTTAGCGCGCAAGAAAATCAAACTTATACGTACGTTCGATGCTGGTATCGTACGAGCCACTCTAAGGACGATGCGGCTACCGATTGGAAATGGGCAAAAAACCAAGATGGTAGTGACTTCACTATCGATGGCTATTGGTGGAGCTCTGTTTCATTTAAAAACATGTTCTACACCAATACCTCACAAAACGTAATTCGTCAGCGTTGTGAAGAAACACTAGATCTAGCGAACGAGAACGCAGACATTACATTTTTTGCTGCTGACAATCGTTATTCTTATAACCACACGATCTGGAGCAATGATGCTGCAATGCAACCAGATCAAATAAACAAAGTAGTGGCTTTGGGCGATAGCTTGTCTGATACAGGCAACATCTTTAACGCGTCCCAATGGCGCTTCCCTAACCCGAATAGCTGGTTCTTGGGTCACTTCTCAAACGGTTTTGTTTGGACGGAATACGTTGCTAAAGCCAAAAACTTACCGCTATACAACTGGGCAGTTGGTGGCGCAGCAGGTGAAAACCAATACATCGCGCTAACTGGTGTCGGCGAACAAGTTTCTTCTTACTTAACCTACACAAAGCTGGCGAAGAACTACAACCCTGCTAACACATTGTTTACGTTAGAGTTTGGTTTAAATGATTTCATGAACTACAACCGTAGCGTGCCGGAAGTAAAAGCGGATTACGCTGAAGCTCTGATTCGTTTAACAGACGCTGGCGCTAAGAACTTCATGTTGATGACACTGCCTGATGCAACCAAAGCACCACAGTTCAAATACTCAACACAGGAAGAAATTGAAACGATTCGTGCGAAAGTATTGAAAATGAACGAGTTCATCAAAGCACAAGCGATGTACTACAAAGCCCAAGGCTACAACATCGCATTGTTTGATACACACGCACTGTTTGAGAAGTTAACCTCGGCACCAGAAGAACACGGTTTCGTAAATGCAAGCGACCCTTGCTTAGACATCAACCGTTCATCCTCTGTTGACTACATGTACACTCACTCATTACGTTCTGAATGTGCAGCATCTGGCGCAGATAAGTTCGTGTTCTGGGATGTGACTCACCCAACCACAGCAACGCATCGTTATGTGGCTGAAAAAATGTTAGAAAGCAGCAATAACTTAGAAGAGTTTCGCTTTTAATAAGCCGTTGTTGTTCATTGCAAGTTAATCTGCATAAAAATGACCACGATGCTTCGTGGTCATTTTTTATCGATATCGAACCCCGATAACGGGTTTATTTGAGCTCGCTTAGTTCAAGCCGTTGATTTAGAGACGTTGACTTTGAGCAGCCTCATTCAGCTTTCTGTTTTTGGTACGTTACCGCGGAAGCTGTCCACCATAATAGAGATCAACGTCTTTAAGGTTACATCATCACTACGGTATGAGTAGGCTCGTATACCCGTAAACTGAACCTGGAACAACTGAGCAAGAAGCAATGTATCCTGAGCTTCAATTTCGCCATTCTCGATTGCTCGCTCAAACAGCTTTGCAAGAAAAGATTCAAATTGGTTTGCTAAGCTGTTTGTTTGATTGCGCAGCGCATTAAAATCCTCAGCAAATTCACTTGCTGATTTGACTAACATGCACACTTCACTGGGATTGGAGTCTCGCTGATTGATAACCACATCAATCGCGAAAGCTTCTATTGCATCTAGAACCGTTGTGTTCTGAGCTAAATGCAACTCAAACAGGGCTTGTAAGTTCGCAACGTACATTTTTAGCGCTTCACAATATAGCCCCTCTTTTGACCCAAACGTCGCATAAATACTTCCAGGACGCAGATTAACGCTATCTTGTAAATCACGTGTAGATGTTGCATGAAAACCTTTCTTCCAGAATAGATCCGAGGCGGCTTTCACCACTTCATCACGTTGGAATTTCTTTGTATTCGCCATGAGCAATTATCAATTTTGAACATATGCTCAATTTTATATTGAGCGACCGCTCAAAATCAACTATCCTGTTCTTGCCTAATTCGCTCATATCCAACTACAGGAGATTTAAACATGGTAGAATTTAAACTGTATACCGCAGAAAACGCACCCGAAGGATCAAAGCACCTGATTGAAAATTCAGTCAAAGCGTTTGGCATGCTACCAAATCTTCATGCTGTTATGGCTGAAGCGCCAACCTTGCTTGAGGGTTATCAAGTTGTGCATGAGCTATTTCAACAAACATCATTTAACGCAGAAGAATTGACCGTCGTATGGCAAACCATCAACGTTGAACATGGTTGTCACTACTGCGTTCCTGCTCATAGTGCGATCGCGGCGTCAATGAAAGTGGATCAGGAGATTGTTGATGCTCTCGTCAACCAAACACCATTGGCAGACGAAAAACTTGAAACACTACGAGAAACAACGCTTCAAATGGTGCGCCAACGTGGTGTAGTGGAAGAGTCTCAGATAGAGAAGTTCTTTGCGGCGGGTTACGGACAGCAGCAACTGCTTGAAATTGTACTTGGTCTAGCGCAAAAAGTGATGAGTAACTACACCAATCACCTAGCTGACACCCCGGTTGATGCACCTTTCAAGAAGTTCGCCAAGTAACTTAAGCTTTTATTACTGGTCCCATTGATGGGACCAGTAATACCTTCAAAAAAGGCTTTGTTGCATGACGCTTCGCTAGTGTGCGCTGATCCCTAATTACAACGGCGCAACGTCGGTTCCTCCTAAAGACTGGTAAAGCGTAACCTGAGTGAGAAACTGGTTGTAGCGGTTTTCCAACAAAGAAGCTTGCGCGTTTCTGGTGTCTTCTTGTGCATTCAAATAGTCCATGATCGATGTCGAGCCATACTGATACCGCGCAGCATAAATGGACTCAGCAGCACTTGCGGCATCATACTGCTCTTGTAAACGCGCCGCTTGATACTTCAATTTTTCTCGTGCTGACAAGGCATTTTCGACATCTTGGAATGCGGCGTACAACACTTGGCGATAGCTCACAATAGCCGATTGATAGTCTAAATCGGCAATGGCTTGGCTGTTTTTCATCTCATTCCACTGCAAAAACGGTAGCGTCATATCCGCACCTAAGCTGCCAATCGGGTTGGAAAGCAGGTCTTTGAGCGCTTGTGACGATCCCCCCAAAGCCCCAGTGAGCGTCAGCTTAGGCAAGTAGTCCAAATCTGCTGCGTCTTTATTTGCTAGCGCGGCTTTGACGTCATAAATCGCTGCTTTAATGTCGGGTCTGCGGATCAATAAATCAGACGGAGCACCAACACTCAACGATGGCATATCGCCTTCAGGCAGCATTTGGATGTTTGCACTGATGCTCTTCGGCGGTTGATTGAACAAAATCGCAAAGGCGTTGTTTGCCTCAAGTAAACTCTGTTCAAACTCACTTTGCTGCGCTTGTAAGCTTGCCAACGTACGTTTGGCTTCAAGCACATCTAACTGATCCACAGCGCCAAGTTGGTACTGTTTTTCAATCAATTGTAGCGTTTGAGCTGCGTCTACCACATTACGCTGGCTGAGGTTTAAGCGCTGTTGCAGATAGCCGATTTGCCAATATAGCGATGCCGTCGTTGCGACCAAACTTTGTGCGGTCGCCTCGAGATCTTGTTGACTTGCCATCGCCGACCACTTGGCTTGGTCAACGTCTGCCGAGATTTTTCCCCATAAATCCAACTCGTAATTGACGGATAAGTTAGTGCTGTAACTATCTGCCGATTCCCCGCTATCAAGAGATTTTTGAACTTGTCCTGATGTGGAAGAACTCAACGTAGGGAAAAGGTCATCTTGCGCTAAACCCAGCTGTAAACGCGCTTTCTTTAGCGTTAGCGTTGCCAGCGTCAAATCGTTATTTTGAGCCAACACCTGAGTAATGTATTGATTAAGAGTTGGGTCGTTAAACGCCAACCACCAAGGATCCATACTGACATCACCCGCAACATGCATCTGTTGCCAATTTGCAGGCACTTGCACCTCAGGAGCTTGATAGTCGCTACGCATAAGCGAACCACAACCTGACAACCACACTGCGCTTAAGGCAGCCGCGACCAATCGAGTTTTGAATTTCATTGTGTTACTCATTTTTAGTCTCTCGCTAGCGCTTCTATCGGATCGAGTTTGGCGGCATTGCGAGCAGGTAAAAAGCCGAAAGCGATGCCAATCAACGTTGAGCAAATAAACGCCCAGATGATCGAGTTCGTTGAGTAAATCATTTGGAAGCTGCTGCCAGATGTACTGAATGCAAAACCAATCAAAAACGCCAAACCAATACCAGCAATGCCACCACACAAACACACTAGTACCGCTTCAATCAAAAACTGACGCAAAATATCCGCTTGCCTCGCACCCACAGCCATTCGCACACCGATCTCTTTCGTGCGCTCTGTCACCGACACCAACATGATGTTCATTACACCAATTCCGCCGACAATTAGGGAGATCACCGCAATCGCTGAGATCAGTAACGTCATGGTGGCGGTGGTTTCCTCGATGCTCTGACGAATAGTATCAGTGTTAATCGTGAAGAAATCTTCTGTACCGTGGCGCATTTTTAACAAGTTGATGATGCTCTGTTCTACCGCTGCGCTTGGGGCGTTCTCATCAATCCGTACAGTAATACCGTTGAGGTAGCGTTGTCCCATCATTCGTCCCGACATGGTGGTGTATGGCACCCAAATTTTCAGTGCGTCGCTGTTGCCAAACGCGTCTTCTTTTTTCTGCGTGACACCCACAATACGCACTGGCAATGAACCTAGAAAAATCACTTCACCAATCGGATTTCTATCCGCAAACATTTCCTTTCTGGTGTTGTCATCAATCACTGCTTCTTGGGCGAGTGAGTTCACGCTCTCTTCATCCCAAAACTGACCTTTGGCGATCTCATAACCGCGCACACGGAAATAATCTTCCCCAACCCCTTCCACAGACGCGGTTGCATCCTGATTGGAGTAACGCACGGTTAAGCTGTTGGATAAAGACGGCGTGACACTGTCGACAAAAGGTAGACTCTCCAACGATTTAGCATCGTCGGCGGTTAGCGTTTTCACTCGTCCGGAGCGGCGGTCACCAAACCCTTTGCCCGGCCTGACATCAATGGTGTTTGTTCCCATGGATGAAATATTCGACAAAATTTGCTGTTGTGAACCATTACCTAGTGCCACCACGGAAACCACCGAAGCTATACCAATAATGATGCCGAGCATGGTCAAAAACGTGCGCATTCTGTGGCTAGACATCGCCAGCAGCGCCATTTTGAGCGCGTCAATAAAACTGTCCCACTTCCACCACTTACTGGCGGCTTGCGCTGGGCGATGAAAAGACGCGCTCGGTGTCTTTGCTGCTTGCTCATTGATTACAACTTGTGCATTTGGCGTATCTGCAATGATTTCACCATCTTTGATTTCAATGATGCGATCCGCAAAGTTCGCCACGTTCATATCATGAGTCACTAAGATGATCGTATGCCCAAGTTGATGCAACTCTTTAAGCAGTGCCATCATCTCTTGCCCACTGTGACTGTCTAATGCGCCAGTGGGCTCATCGGCGAGAATCACCTCACCACCGTTCATCAGTGCACGAGCAACACTCACGCGCTGTTGCTGGCCACCACTCAGTTGGCTGGGCTTGTGGGTCAAACGATCTTCCAGCCCTAAGCGTGCCAATAACGACTGCGCTCGCTCCGTTCTTTGACGATGAGGAACTCCCGCGTAAACCGCCGGTACTTCCACGTTTGCCACCGCGGTTAGGTCCCCCAGCAGGTGGTAACGCTGGAATATAAAGCCAAAATACTCGCGGCGCAGCTCCGCCAGTTGGTCGGATTCCAACGTCGAGACATCTTGCCCATTAATGAAGTATCGACCGCTGGACGGTTTATCCAAGCAGCCGAGCACATTCATCAGCGTCGATTTACCAGAGCCTGATGCACCCACGATCGCGACCATTTCACCGCGTTTTATCTCTAAATTAATGTGGTTCAACACAGTAAGCGACTCGTCGCCAGAGACAAAACGTCGAGTTAAATCCTCAACTTTTAAAAGCACGTCACTCATCTTAGAACCTCATTGGAGGTCGACGACGATCACCTCGGCTTGATGATTCTCCATCCATAGCATTGCCAAGAACAACTTGGTCGCCCTCCTTCAAACCTGAGAGAATTTCTGCGTTCACTTTGTTGTTGATACCCACTGTCACGGGCCTTTGCACCACTTGGCCCTGTTCAAGCACTGGCACGGTATAGTTGCCTTTGCCGCCAGATTTTTGCAGCACTTGTGAAGGGACAATCAAGGTATTTTCCGATTGCTCAAGGACAATCGAAACTTGCGCAGTCATGCCAATACGCAAAATACCTTGCGGGTTCTTCACATCAAATACAGCGTTGTAGTAAATGGCGTCGCTATCTGAAATGCTCAAATCGCTGTCATCGCCATCCATGATTGTTGGCCCCGGCTCAATGGCGCGCAATGTGCCTTTAAACTGCTGATTCGGTTTGCCTAAAATGGTGAACAGCGCCGTTTGGCCGGGGTGAACAAAAATCACATCGGCTTCCGAAATTTCGGCTTTCACTGTCATCGTATCTAACTTGGCTAACTCGATAATCGTTGGCGTGGTTTGATTGGCGTTTACGGTTTGTCCTTCTTCCACCGCGGTGTAGACCACCGTGCCATCCATCGGTGCGTTGATGGTGGTGTAACCGAGATCTAACTGCGCATTGTCGACGTTGATTTTGGCTTTCTCGATTTCGGCATCCAGTTGCGCTAACTCGGCTTTGTAGATGGCGAGCGTCGCTTCGGCATTCTCGTAATCAGCTCGTGAGCTCGCTTTCGCTGCCAACATGCCTTTTTGGCGCACGTATTCATAGTTTGCTTGTTTAATCTGCGCTTGCTTAGCCTGGTACTGAGCGTTGAGACTATTAAGAGACGCTTGGGCTTCTTTGAGGCTGTTTTGCTGAGTCAGGCTGTCAATCTGTGCAATCAAGTCCCCCTGTTTTATCTCATCCCCTAAGTTCACAGCAAGGCGTTGAATTTGCCCAGATACTTGCGCACCTACATTCACCAATTTGGACGCTTGCAACATGCCGTTAGCTAATACCGCCTTTTCGATATTGCCTTTGCGAACGACTTCTGTCGCGTAAGGAGAAATGGGTTCTGGACGTTGCAGATAATGATAACCACCAGCACCAATAGCAAGTAGGCCACACAAAACGAGCCATTTTTTATTGAGTTTCATAGCAGGAGTGAAGTAAATAATCGTTTTGATTTTATACTGCTATTTGTCTTAGCCGTACAGGGTACGAGACGTAAAGATAGGTAAATTAACGTCAAGAAACTGAATGAATAACTTCACTAACGTGAAAAATCAGAGATATTATAGTCACTTCAAAACTTTATTATTCAATACGTATAGCAAAGACCATTTTTAATATAGAAATTCAAGTTATAAGTATTATAAACAAAACTTTTAAATACCAACAAACCAGTAAAAATCTTAACTTATTCAATATGCAATCCATTAAAATTTCATTATGGCCATTTTTAATTATTGAATTTCAAGAGGAGTTAAGTGGCAAGTTAAATAAAAAATACCCACATAACACAGGTAAGACCGAGAGGAGTGTGTCATGTGGGTTTAAACGATAGTTCTCTTGCTGATTCGAACTACCAACGTTGGGATTTCCCTCTATTTGTTAGGGAACAGTCAGTACAATAAAAATAGAGAAGTAATACCGCAAAAATAAAAATAGAGGTTCAGGATTTAATTTACACGTAAAATAATTACTATATTCACGCCATGAAGCATTAATAAATTCAATAATAAATATTTATTAAGTTAAATTTACTTATTGTCAGCACACTGTTAGTTTTACTCTTAAATGCACTGGTCAGATTTGTTTATTTTACTAATTTTCGTTGCAATACAACTTCTAATTAATTCATGAGAAAAACATGCAGCGACAATTAACTCTTTCACCGATTTATTTATTAATCGGGTTAGCCTCCTCGACGGCGTATGCCGGTGGTTTTCAAATTAACGAACATTCGGCGACGGGTCTTGGTCGTGCTTTTGCTGGTGATGCTGTTATTGGTGATAATTCGTCTGTAGTCAGCCGCAACGCCGCAGCGATGACGCTGTTTAAACAAAATGCCTTATCGTTCGGTGTCACTTACGTCAAACCTGACGTTACCGTTAAAAATGCGCAATATCATCGAGCTAACATTAATGCGGATGTCAATGTTGGTATGGGCGGTTTTCCTCCGTCCCCTCAAGTTGACATTACCCCGTCCTTCTCTCAAACCGTGACCGACATTGATGACGTCGATGGCGTTGGTCAACCAGCCGTTGTACCCAATTTTTACTTTATTCACCCTATCAACGACGACTGGTATCTAGGCTTATCGGCATACTCCAACTTCGGAACCGACATGGAGTTTAAACCAAACTATGGCGCACCTGTTTTTGGCGGTGTCACCAGCGTAGCGAGTGTCAACCTTGGCGCAAGCTTGGCATACAAGGTGAACGATCGTTTTAGTATCGGTGGTGGTATTGATGTGATTTACGGCTCTGGTGAGCTGTACCGCGATATGGACGTGGGTGTTTGCGTTGGTGGGAACATACTTGGAAACGAACTAGAACAACGCTGTGGATCCGTAAAAGGCAACGCACTTGATGTGGAAGCTGGCGGCATTGGGCTTGGCGCGAACATTGGCATGATGTACGAGTTTAACGAACGTCATCGCTTAGGTTTAAGCTACAAGCACAGCCCTAACATTGATGCCAAGGGTGACATCCACTTTGCTGGCGAATCGTACGACTCGCTTGCTATGCCGCTACCGGATATTGCGGAGTTTTCCGGTTATCACCGCGTCTTACCTAAATTTGCCCTGCACTATTCTGTGCAGTGGATTGGTTGGTCAGCATTTGACAGCTTGAAAGCTGATGATCAGTTGCTAAAAGATTTTCAGTGGCAAGACTCCGCGCACTACTCCATCGGTGCAACTTGGTACGCCAATGAACGTTGGACACTACGCACGGGTTACATGTTCGACAAAACACCTGTCGATGAGCTGACTTCGCTTTCTATCCCAGATTCGAACCGTCACTGGTTATCTGCGGGGGCCTCTTACCAATGGTCATCAGATACCACGGTTGACATCGGCATGACGTACTTGATTGGTGAAGATGTCAACGTAGAAGAGTACGCGTATGAAGGTGTTCCTGCACCGATGGTGACGGGCGTTACCCATTCAAATGCGTTCCTAATTGGTACCCAGCTCAGCCACCGTTTCTAATTTGTCAGGCAGTGATCAGACCTCTAGGTCATTGCCTTGTAACAACGCTTATCAAGGTGACCGAACAGAGACATTATTATGAACAAAACACTACTTGCTTTTTCACTCTCACTTCTCACTCTAAGCGCGGCTCAGGCTTCTGAATGGGGCTATGGCAATGACAAACACGGGCCAGAGCACTGGGGAGAAATCGCCAAAGACTGCGCAACCACGAAAAACCAAAGCCCAATCAACATCGACAACCCAGCCGATGCAAAACTGGAAGCACTGAACCTTTCGTACACTGGTCAGGTCATTGGTTTAACCAACAATGGTCATACGCTGCAAGCGCAAGTGAACGGACGTAACAGCTTCACCATCGATGGCGAGACGTTCGAGCTGCAACAGTTCCATTTCCACACACCTTCAGAAAACCAAATCAAAGGCCGCCAATATCCACTTGAAGCGCACTTTGTGCACGCCAACGCAGATGGCGAGTTGGCGGTAATTTCGGTGATGTTTGATGCTGGCGATCAAAACGCAGCACTGTCTAAACTGATCAACGCAATCCCACAAGAGAATCAAACCACTTTCTTTAAAGATACGTTTGAGATTAACGACTTACTGCCAAAAACTGCAAACTACTATCGATTTAACGGCTCTTTAACCACACCGCCATGTTCAGAAGGTGTGCGCTGGTTTGTGCTTAAAGACACTCAAACCTTATCCAAAGATCAAGCCGCGAAACTGATGGAAGTCATGGGACAAAACAATCGTCCGCTGCAACCGCTAAATGCGCGCGTTGTACTTTCTAACTAATCGCCATATCCGATAAGGGGCATCGTATTTGCCCCATATTTTGATTCGCTCTAACCTCACTTCGTTACAGGAACCCCCAATGAAAACTCCATCTGTTCTGTCACTCTTACTCGCACTCGCCCCGACATTCGCCTTCTCTCATAACCTTTCTGTCGGTCAAACCACCCCATCCGTCAGCATTGATACCTATGGCGAAATGACGCTGCAAGGAGACGATGTGGCTTATCAACCTTGGGCAACTCAGCAGATGTTAGGCAAAGTCCGTGTGATACAAGCCATTGCAGGTCGTAGTAAAGCTAAAGAGATGAACGCGCCGCTGATGTCAGCAATCACTGCCGCTCACTTTCCTGAAGATCAGTATCAGACCACAACCGTGATCAACCAAGAAGACGCCATCTGGGGAACCGGTACATTTGTAAAATCGTCGGCAGAGGACAGCAAAAAGACATTCTCTTGGTCTTCCATGGTGTTAGACAAAAATGGCGTATTAGCAACAACTTGGGATCTGCAGCAAGAAAGTTCTGCGATTATCGTACAAAATAAACAAGGCGAAATTTTATTCGTGAAAGAAGGGGCTTTAACTCAAGACGAAGTCACACACGTCACCGAACTGATTAAACAGAATATCTAAACCTAAGGTAAGGAAAAGCTATGAAACTGTTCAACACCATCGCACTCTGTCTTTTAGCGGCTGTAGCCTCTTTCCAATCGGTTGCAGGAGACAACGATTGGGAGAAGATTGCAGATAAGACCGTCAGTTTTAAATCGGAAACCGACACAGTCAATCCACTGTCACCATTTGCTAACGCTCGTTTCAGCCACATAAAAATCAAATGTACGCAAGGTACGGTCGATCTGAAAAGCGTTAAAGTAATCATGAAAGATGGTCAGGAAAAGACGTTCGACAGTTTAGGGGTTCTGACTAAAGGCATGTCATCAAGAAGTTTAAGCCTACCAACAAAAGATAACGCGAAGTTAGACAAAATCGAGTTGAACTATGAATCGGTTGGCAGCACTGCGCTGCAAGTCGCGGGGGTGACCAAAAAAGCGCAAGTGGAAATCTTAGGTAAGAAAATCGACGAGTAAGCGATGGCTCAACGAGCTCACCCAAACGAAAAACAGCGGCACTAGGCCGCTGTTTTCATTAAAAAATCGTCATGAATAACTAAATGAATTTCTTCAGCTTCGCCAAACCATAAGCGGCGATGGTGACACAATCTTTGATCGTGCCGTCGATCATCATCTGTTCGAACTCCTCAACAGAAAAAGCGCGAGTGATCAAATCCTCTTCTTCACTGTCGAGTTGATTGCCCACGTCCGTTAAATCACTGGCGAAGTAGACGTGACATGTCTGATTCAAAAAGCCGTATGCGATAAACTGCGCGCCGACATACGCCATAGCGCTCGCCTGCATGCCCGTTTCTTCACGCAGCTCGCCTTTGGCAAGCTCAAGATGATCCGCATCTGGGTTTGATTCCCACGCCCCTTGTGGGATCTCCCAACAACGTTGACCTACGGTGTAACGGTACTGCTGAACCAAGTGAATCATCCCGTTATCGATAGCCAGAATCGCAGCACAATCAGGTTTGTCGACCACACCATAGATGCCCTCTGCGCCGCTCGGACGTAAAATTTTGTCCTCACGCACCGTCATCCACTTATTCTGGTAAACGACTTTGCTGTCTAGCTGTTTGATATCTGACATGATTATTCCTTGATTTTTCTGAGGGTTACTGCGGAATAATACCCGATTCGGTTACGCCACCAAAATGTTCTTTAGTTCACTCAAAGACTCAACGGTGTAATTTGGTGCGATACGCTCATCGACGCTTGCGCCTGTGGTATTTAACCAGCAAGTTTCAATACCAAAATTATTACCACCCAGAATATCGGAATGCAGGTTGTCACCCACCATCAGTACGCGCGTTTTGCATGGGTTGCCCATTTGCTGCATCGCGTATTCAAAAATACCTAAGTCCGGTTTTGCTACGCCCACTTGTTCAGAGATCACCACTTTATCGAAGTACTCAGTCATCCCTGTGCGCTCAAGGCGGATCGCTTGCAACTCTGTAAAACCGTTGGTGATAATGCCCATTTTAGCTTTGCCTTGCAGCGCTTCCATCAGCTCTTTTGCACCTGGCAACAAGCTGCAAATATCGGCCATTGCTTCTAAAAATGCGCTGTTGAGATCTGCTGTTGTGGTATTCAACTTCTCAGCCCACTCGGTAAAACGCTTATGTTTTAGCTCATCTGCCGTTACTTTGCCGTCTTGGTAATCCACCCAAAGCGGTTTGTTTACGGTTTGGTAATGAGCAAAATCTTGTTCAGTAAAATCTACGCCTTTGCGAGAAAACATAAGCTGCAAACCTTTGAAAGCATCAAAGTGGAATAAGGTTTCGTCAGCGTCAAACAGGATCCAATCGTACTTCATTTTCTTCTTCCCAAAATCAAGGTCGTAATACTGGTGCATAGTCTAGATTGTTTTCTTCTTGAAGATAATCTCTATAATTGGAAATTAATTGTATCCTTGTGCTCAACAATAAATGCTTCACGATAATAGGAGATTGATGTGAACGCGATTGCCTCCCTGCCCGTTTTTGTTGCTGTTGTCGAATGCGGCAGCTTTTCCCTTGCGGCCAAACAGCTGAATCTGACGAAATCGGCGATCAGCAAACGCATCAACCAACTAGAAGACGATTTGGGCATTCGTCTCCTTAATCGAACTACGCGTAAGCTGAGCCTGACCGAAGCAGGAGAACGCTATTTTGAGTACGCTTCTCAAGCGCTCAATCTGGCCCAGCAAGGCGTGGACGCGGTATCGGAGCTGCAAGGATCTCCACAAGGTCGGCTCAAAATTACCGTGCCGATGTCTTTCGGTGTGCTGCATATCGCGCCTTTGATCAGCGAGTTTCTCGCTCGTTACCCGAAAATTGAAGTGGATTTAAACCTCGAAGACAAAATGGTCGATTTGGTTAAAGACGGTTTTGATTTGGGGATCCGTATTGGTGAACTCACCTCTTCCAATCTAATCGCAAAACGTCTCGCCCCTTGTAAAAGTGTGCTTTGTGCCTCACCAGATTACTTAGCGGAGTTTGGAACACCACAAAAACCAAGTGATTTAGTCGGTCACAACTGCCTGCGCTACTCCTATTTCCGTGGCGGCGTCGAATGGTTGTTCATCAACAATGGCAGCGAATACAAGGTGCTTCCAAAAGGAAACTTTATCGTCAATAACAGCGAAGCCATTCGCCAGTTGCTGTTAAGAGGTTCGGGCATTGCGCAACTGCCGACGTTTATTGCAGGAAGAGACTTTGCCGCAGGAAATCTAAAACCGGTGATGGAAGAGTATTCTCTACCAGAACACGCCATTTATGCGGTGTTCCCTGAGCGCAAGCACATGCCGTTGAAAGTAAGAGCCTTTATCGATTTTATCAGCGAAAAACTCGGCACAGATTTACCTTACTGGGATCGTTACAACAGCCCAGAAAAATAACCATATTGATGATAAGTGAGTGAGATTTCACTACTGACATGTTCTGACATTCCATCCGCGTAACCTTATTTGGAACTCAACAGGCAATCCGCCAAAACCAATAAGGAATCACAATATGGAAACCGTTATCGAAACTGTGCAATTTCGTCTAACCACAGGCACAACAGAGCAAGACGTGATCGCCGCTGCCAGACAGTCACAAACGTTTGTGAAGAATCTGCCAGGCTTTTTGTATCGCTCACTCAGTCACGAAGCGACGGACGATGTGTGGACAGACATCATTTACTGGCGTTCAATGGACGATGCAAAACAGGCGGGAAAACAGCTTAAGCAAGCCGCTGAATTTCAGCCTCTGTTATCAATGATTGACTGCGAAAGCTTCGAGCTTAAACATCACAACTTAAAAATGTGCAGTGAGCTAGAGAAGTAATCAGCCGCACTACCACTAACAACCAGTAGGTCTAGATAAGGAACATCATGAGCAAATCAGAACGACTGTTTGAGCTACTGACGCTTTTGCGCGCAAAGCGTTACGCCGTGACAGCGAAAGAGCTCGCAGAAAGAATGGAAGTTAGCGAACGTACGATTTATCGCGATATTCAGTCGTTGCTTAGTTCTGGTGTTCCTATTCAAGGTGAAGCAGGTGTCGGCTACTTGTTGCAAGCTGGCTCTCATCTCCCGCCTTTGATGTTCTCAGAAAAAGAGATGATGGCGCTTGAACTGGGTATGCGGATGGTTCGAGCTTGGTCGGATGCCGAACTCGCCGAAGCGTCTCACTCTGCGTCCACCAAAATACTTTCGGTATTGCCCGATAAGCTCAAACAACAAGTGGAAGATTGTCCGCTGATTGTGCCCGATTATCACACCCAATCCGAGACTGCCAAACGAGGGCAGCTTCTGCGCCACGCGATTGATCATCAGTTTAAAGTCAGTTTGGATTACCAAGATGAAAGCGGACAGGTGACCGAGAGAAAAATCCAACCGTTAGGCCAGTTCTTTTGGGGCAAAGTCTGGACGCTGGTCGCCTGGTGCGAATTGCGCGATGACTACCGCCAGTTCCGCCTCGACCGTATCCAAGCACTGCGTATGCACGATGAAGAGTTTCAGAGTGCGGAAACCAAATCTCTCAAACATTATATTGCGCAGTATGAATCGAAAGATTGAGTGTTCTTCATCCTTCCATCACAAGGATTCTAAATTGCTCTGCTCAATGCGCGATATTTGGAAAGGCACATTTGGTTAAACTAATGTTTCATTTTTAACAGATGCGCAACCAACCTAAGATCGTTAACTTAAGTAGCACGTCAACCACACCGGAGCGTGAAGCTATGAAAGTACTGATTCAATACACCCAAGCAGGGAAATATCGAGATCAAGCGTGGGAGTCTTTAACTCTTCGATCTAAAGGTGATATGCAGGCCGTTACCCCTTCTTATGCTGCCCAACTTATCGAACAAAGCAAAGCGACACTTGTGATGACAGAGGAGCAACAAATCGTTATTCATCCATAACCGATTATTAGCCTTGTTTAACCAACCTTTGTTAGTTGTGCAAGGCTTACATCTCGCCATTTCACGTTATCAATTTTATACACGACCAACTATATTTACATAAAAATCAATAAAATAGTTCTTATTTTCGTTCTCGACACTCCTTCAAAACGGCCTTACATTCATAGCTAAGATATAGGTTATCTGTTAGTCTCTTTATTTCTTCATGATAAAAATTAGGATAAAACCTTTGAAAAAGCATCGGTTTATTATAAGGATAGGTGCAATATGCAATTGATCTGGAACATTATTGGATACTTAATGTTCTCTGGTGTATTAGTTATTTTTTTTCAAACATTCTTTATAGGTATCATGCACCTTTTAATGCCAAAAGACATTGTCAATAGCTACTTTAAAGAACCTTATTTTAACACTTTCGAACTAGCTCTATTTACAGGTTGGCCTTACGCATTTTTCCGAACATTGATGTTTGTTCGTTTAATCGTTCAACCTAACTCAGGTAAAAAACGAAAGTTACCCGATGTATCCCAAGAGGTGCCTAGGTGGTACCGCCTATTATCCTTCATAATAATATGGGTAATTATCATAAACTCTACAATGTTAGCACTTGTATTTTTTATCGCAGGTTTTTTATCACTAGCAAATCATGTATGACCTTCACTTATCCAACCAAGTTTAATATCACACTTTAAATGTAAAAAATCACATTAACAATTTCATGCAAATAATAAATACATCAGCTAATTTGTAACTTTTTAAATATAGTTTTTTGTTAGTATCTGAACAAACAAATTATTAGCTAGAGGTGCTCTGTGTCGGGATTATTTGAGTATAAAATAAAAACTCATGATAACTTATCATCAATTATATTAAACATGTATGGTGCTCCATATGGTAGCAAGGACTATCAGATGGTACTGACTCATATAATGACATTAAACAAGCATATTTCAGATCCTAACCGCATTAGAGCTGGCGATATCATTTGGTTATCAGCTCTACCCAAATCAAGCTCTCAACTTAAAACTCAAAGTAACAATGCGTTACCTCCTAAAAGTATCGCGAAGCTAGGGACCTACCCAGCGTCTAAACCTCAAATGCCCAGCTCTCCTCCCCATAAAGTTTTGCCTCCCAACCTTCTCAGCTACAATCAACCTCCAAAATCAATCTCAAATCAAGTTCCACCGCAACATGCTGAAATGTTTTGGGCGTTGGCATGGTTAGAAAACAACGCCAATATGATTACTATTCCAGGAGGTACCTTGATGGGTGCTACAGGGAACTTGATGAGTAAAGGAAATATTAAGCTCATTGAGAACATCAACGACCTTTACGCAAACTATAAAAACGGAGTAATAAGTAAAGGACAATATGATGGTCGATGTAAAAAACATTTAGACCTACTAAAGAAAAATGTTGGCCCTATGGAAAAGCTGTTATTTGGCAACAAAACGACTCACCAGTCTATTCGCATAGCTCGAAGTGGAGGGTTACCTGCGAATGCTCATATAGTTAAACAAGCCGAAAAACTGAATAAAATAGCTCAAGCATCTAAAGTGGGCGGACATGTTTTAGTCGGTGTTGGTCTGACGGCTTCCTGCATTCAGATTGCGAATACACAAGACCAACATGAAAAGAATGAAATTTTTGTTGAGTCAATAACTAGCACAGCTGTAGGAATGGGTACCAGCGCGTTAGTCGGTCTATTTTTAGTATCAAACCCTATTGGCTGGGGGACTGCCATTGTACTCGCTGCCGGTTCAACGGCTGTAGGTTATGCATCCGGTAAAGTGGCAAAAAGCTTTTATAACTCAATTGAAAGCAAGCCAAACTTAGTCGCTAGTACTGGAATAGAGTCTATATGCAGCAAGTAATCACATTTCTTTTTTACACTTTAATGACTGGTGTGATTATTATTTTCTTACAAACCATTTTTATCGGTGTCATGCACTTTCTGATGCCGAAGGAGATTGTTGGGAACTATTTTAAAAAACCATATTTTAATGAATTTGAGCTTTCTTTATTCACAGGGTGGCCTTACGCATTTTTCCGAACATTGATGTTTGTTCGTTTAATCGTTCAACCTAGCTCAGGTGAAAAGCGAAAATTACCTAATATTTCTAGAGAAGTACCAAAATGGTATCGTTATTTGTCGATTCTATTACTGGGTATTATCATTGTTAACTCTGTTGTCGTTGCCCTGACTTTATCAATTGGTGCCGTTCTTTTAGCAATTGAGTGAGGAATTAACATTAAAATATAACGATGTATTCGACGAAGAGAGCTCAGTCTGAACTCTCTAATCGCCAGAGTTATTGCATACTAACCTCTACTCTTCTTCGTTGAGACGACGAATCAACTTAGCTGGCGTGCCTCCGTATAGACAATCTGGCGGCACATCATGGTTGACTACCGAGTTCGCCGCAATAACCGAACGAGCGCCAACTGTTACACCTTGGTTAATGACGGAGTTACCGCCAATCCACACATCATCTTCAATCGTGATGGGTTTACAAAACGTTTCCCAACGTCGGCGACTGCGGTAATCAACAGAATGAGAAGCGGTATAAAATTGCACGCTCGGTCCAATGAGCACGTGGTTCCCGATGGTAATTTTGGCACCATCGAGCATGACCACGTTCATGTTGATAAAGGTTTCTTCACCTATTTCGATGGTCTTACCAAATTCACAATGAAAAGGGGCCTGGACAATACAACGGCCTACCTTGCCAAATAGCTGCTTTTGCAATTCGTCGCGCTGACTTTCGTCGGTGTTATTATTGAGCGCTCTAAGTGCTTGAAGAGCATGGCTTCTAATGGCGTCAATTTCTTTGTCCATGCCATCAAAGACCTGGCCAGACATCATTTTTTCTAGTTCTGTCACTGGAAGACTCCTACAACCTGCAATTACTGCTTTCAGATTCTTCACAAGGTACGTGAACTGCGAAATAAAAAAAGAGAAAAGCCCGGACTTTTCTCTTTCCTGTTTTTATATTTTGTGGAGTCTGTCGGCTTACACAATTTCCCAGCTGTGGGTCATCTCAACACCTTCACCTAGCATTAAGCAAACCGAGCAGTATTTTTCTAGCGAGTCAGCCGCCACTTTTGCTACGACTTCTGGGTCAAGCTCGTCACCTGACACTTCAAAGTGGATATTCACTTGCGTAAAGATACGCGGCGCGGTTTCACGACGCTCTGTGGTTAGCTTGGCATTAACTGACGAAACCTTTTGGCCTGCTGTTTTCAAACCATCAACAACATCGACAGAGCTACAGCCACCAGCAGCCATTAGTACCATTTCCATTGGGCTTGGTGCGGTTGCACCGCCATTGCCATCCATCACTACGGAGTGGCCCGACTGAGATTGCCCAAGGAATTTAAAATCTTCTATCCATTTAACTTCAGCTTGCATGATTTACCTCATTTAGCATCGCTTATTCAAGGCATCGTTGCCCTTACTAGCGGTGTGTTTCTTGTCGATACTTTAGCTCTATCGCATAAAAGGGCAACGGAATTTTCAACATTACTGTAATTTTTTCGCTCGGTTACCTTTCTCTATACGTAACACTTTTTATTTAAGTAACACTTTCTACAAAAATAACGATGAGGTAGCTATGAAGAATATGTCTAAGTTATTGGCCGGTTTCTCCTTCGCACTTCCAGTCTTGTTTCTACTATTGAGTAAAACAGGTACCGCCGATACGATGGATAAGCTGAAGGCTTCAGAGAATACAAGAATCGCAACGCTAGCTGGCGGTTGTTTCTGGTGTACAGAATCGGATTTAGAGCAACTGCCCGGCGTAATCGATGTTGTATCAGGTTATTCAGGTGGTCATATTGAAAACCCGACTTACCGCCAAGTCTCTTCTGGTAAATCTGGTCATATTGAAGTGATTGAGGTGAAGTACGATCCTGCTGTCGTGAACTACGAGCAAGTGCTGGACTACTTCTTCCGTCATATCGACCCTACCGACGATAAAGGTTCATTTGTTGACCGTGGTCCTCAATACCGTCCAGCGATCTTCTACCATAATGCGGAGCAAAAGCAGATTGCTAAGCAGTTTATGATGGAAATCGACAAGGCGATGATCTATCCAAAACCGTTGAAAACAGAGCTGATCGAGTTTGAAAAGTTTTACCCTGCGGAGTCGTACCATCAGGATTACTACAAGAAGAGTAGTCTGAAATACAAATACTATCGCTACGCATCAGGTCGCGATAAATACCTCGACGAAGTGTTTGGTGAAGATCGAAAAGAAAGTCCTAAAACGCTTCGACAGTTGATTGAAGAAAAAAAGCTGCTTTCGAAAGTGAAAGCGTACAGTAAGCCCTCTCAGTCTGAAATCAAATCAAACTTAACAGAGCTACAGTATTACGTGACGCAAGAAGAAGTCACGGAGCGTCCGTTTGATAATGAATACTGGGACAACAAAGAAGCGGGAATTTATGTGGATATTGTGACCGGTGAACCGCTATTTTCTTCTACTGATAAATACAAATCTGGCACAGGTTGGCCAAGCTTTACTCGACCAATTAACCCGGGTTACATCGTGGAGAAAACCGATTATAAACTGCTCTACCCTAGAACGGAGATCCGCAGTAAGTTTGGTGATTCACACCTAGGTCATGTGTTTAAAGATGGTCCGAAGCCGACGGGATTACGCTATTGTATGAACTCTGCTGCGATGAAATTTGTACCTGTGAACAAGATGGCGAGTTTAGGCTACGGCGATTACCTGTACCTATTTGATAAGTAGTTTTAACCAAATTAGGAGTGAACATTCAGCGCGATGAAAGGTTTTAAATCCAACCTTCCCATGAAAGTCTGTCCGGTCTGTCAGCGCCCATTTTCTTGGAGAAAGAAGTGGGCGCGAAATTGGGAGGAAATCGTTTATTGTTCTGAGCGTTGCCGAAGAAATAAATCAACGAAAACGTAGGTCACTCCGACCCTCTCTGGAGTATGTTATTTCATTTGTATTAACGTTTGTACGCGCTCTCTTACCAAGGTAATAACGTCCCATCATAAGCCCAAAACTCCCCGCTATCTTGCGGGGTTGCTTTTTCTATCAAGCCTAATAAATCCTTAGCAACTCGCTCTGGCGTGAACAACTTTCCCTCTGGGACATTGGTTTGAAAAGGTGCCGACAAAGCGGTATCTGTGGTGCCAGGGTGAAGTGAAAGCACCGTGCCATGTTTGACCACTCTTTGCCATTCGATCGACATGGTTTTTAGGAACATGTTTAATGCGGCTTTCGATGCTCGATAGCTGTACCAACCACCTAACTGATTATCGCTAATGCTGCCAACTTTGGCCGAAATGGTCGCAAACTTGGGTGCAGTACTGCGCTTTAGCTTGGGCGTGAAGTATTTCGCCAACAGCAAACTTGGCAAAGTATTAACCGTGATGGTTTGCTGAAAGAAGTCTGCGTCGAGCGAGCTAAGATTCTTCTCAGGACCTTTCTCTTGGGTGTGCAACATACCAACACAGTTCACCAACCAATCGACGTGTTCAATCTGCTCACTGAACGCTTTTACCTGCTCGTCTTGCGATACATCCACTTGATGCCAAACGACATTTGGGTGTTGCCAATCTGGTTGCTGCTTACGATAAGTGGCATGCACGCGAGCTTGAGGAAACCGAGCTGCGGCTTCTCTCACCATCGCCAAACCAATTCCACCATTGCCACCGACGATGAGTATTTCCATCACAAGTTCTCCACGTTTTCTATGTAGTGCTCTGCGGTATCAAGAATCGCTTGGCGTTGTTGTTCTTCCATGTTGTCCCAAGAGCGGAAAATCATCCCGATTCGTGGATTGGCTGCGAGGCGCTTGTCGTGTTTGTTCATAAAGCGCCAATAAAGGCTGTTAAACGGACACGATCCTTCCCCACTCCTCGCCTTATTGTCGTAATGGCAACCCTTACAGTAGTCGCTCATTTTGTTGATGTAAGAACCACTCGCCGCGTAAGGTTTGGTGCCAACAATGCCGCCATCCGCAAACAATGCCATGCCACGTGTGTTCGGCATTTCGACCCATTCAATCGCATCAACATAGATACCGAGATACCACTCATCCACTTGATCTGGGTCGATCTCGGTTAGCAAGCAAAAGTTACCAGTGACCATCAAACGTTGGATGTGGTGTGCGTAGGCATAATCGAGGGACTGACCAATCGCATTGCGCATACAGGCCATTTTGGTTTCGCCACTCCAAAAGAAGTTTGGCAGCTTTCTTTCTGCGCCCAGCTCGTTCTTTTTCGGGTAATGAGGCATGTTCGCCCAATAGACGCCTCGAATGTACTCTCGCCATCCTAAGATTTGGCGAATAAACCCTTCGACTTGAGAAATGTCGATGTCCGCGTTGGAATGAAATGCCTTGAGTGAAACATCAATGACTTCTCTCGGGTGCAGCAATTTGCTGTTAAGCGAGAATGAAATTCGGCTGTGATACAAGCTCCACTTAGCATCGTGCTGGCCTGTCATGGCATCTTGAAAACGTCCAAATAACGGCAGACAGACTTGGCAGAAATGCGCGAGTAAAGAGAGGCTTTGCACGCGATTAATCGGCCACAACAAGTCTCCTTCGAGATTTCCGATAGTTTTGATGTCATGTTTTGCCAATCGCTCAATAATGTCGCTTACGTCGGTACTGAACATCAAAGGTTGTGGAAGTTGTTCAATGTCTTTGGCTTTGAGCTTGTTACGATTATTGGCATCGTAATTCCATTTTCCGCCGACTGGCTTTCCGTCTTGCATCAAGATGTCGAAGCGCTTGCGCATGCGGCGATAAAAGTGCTCCATCATGATGTGTTTGCCTTGAGGAAACTGCGATTCTATTTCTTCAAACGGCAACAAAAAGTGTTCCGAATCGACACAACGTGTCACGACCCCATCAAGCTTTAGTTTGGCTAACTGCTCTAGCAAACGGTATTCATCGGGGCGTTGATATTCAAACTTACTTGCACCAACTTCGCTCACGTAGTGTTGCAAGACTTGCTCAAGATCGTCGAAGGATTGTGTGTCATCTAATGTGAGGTGCAGAACTTGGTGACCCTCACTCTGACGCTCTTGCGTAAACTGTTCCATTGCAGAAAAAAACGCACACACTTTCTGAATATGGTGCGTGACGTAAGTATTCTCTTGCTTGAGCTCTGCAATCAAATAAAGCACTTGCTCATCCGGTTGCTGAAACCAAGAGTGCTCACTGTTAAGTTGATCGCCCAAGATCAATCGTACGGTTTCAAATTGCATTACGGTTTCTCCGGTGACGAAGCTTCGTCACTGCTGCCCATTACGATAGGCCAATCGACCATGTCTACACTATCCAAATGCGCGCCAGCACAACGACCTTGCCACCTATCGATGAACTCCATATGCGGATCGTACATTTCGGTTTGCTTTTCGAGGTTGAATTGTCGTGAACCACGCGGATCAGCACCAACGCCTGCTAAGTATTGCCAGTTTCCCCAGTTCGATGCCACATCGTAATCAACCAGTTGTGACTCAAAGTACGCCGCGCCATAACGCCAATCAAGGCCAAGCTCATGCACCAAACAGCTGGCGACTAACTGCCTGCCACGATTCGACATATAACCGGTTTCATTGAGCTGGTGCATACACGCGTTCACGATAGGAAATGGCGTTTCACCTTTCTTCCATTGTTGGAAACGGTGCGCGTAAAAGCTGGTGAGTGGTGCTTGATTTTGGATGCCACCGAATCGGAAGAGCTGCCGCTTGTATCGACGGGCATACCAATAAAAGTATTCACGCCAAAGCAGTTCGAAGTAAATCCAATAGGTTGAATCATTTGCGCCATTCGCCGCTTCATAACGTTTCAACATGGCATAAATGGTTTTCGGAGAAAGGCACCCATGAGCTAACCAAGGAGAGAACTTGGTGGAGTAATCCATACCATCTAAACCGTTGCGCGTTTGTTTGTATTCGCTTGCTAGTGTTGAAGCAAAATACTGACGACAGTGTTCAAGCCCGCGGCTTTCTCCACCATGAAACGCAGCTTTTGTGTCAAAGTAATATGCAGTAACGGAAGGAAGATTCACACCTAAGGGAATTGGAGGTAACGAACGGATACTCTCGTGGGGCTGAGGGATGTCTAAACCTTCAACTTGCTTTCTAAACTGCGTGAAAGTGGTAGGCAGATTGCTCAAGTCAAATGGCAGTTGTTCTTCCCTTAACAGGGTCCGGATTGCTTGCTGTTTTGTTTTTACATGAGAAGCGCCTTCAACTGCGCGATCTAACGCTTGTTGCTCATCCGAACCGGGAAAGGCGTCAGCATATATATGTGTGACGCCGAAGCGATTAACAGCATACTTGATTGCTTGATCGGGCGTTAGTTCAACCGCCCATAATCGCTGACCAAGGTGATTCAAAGATTGATTGAGTTCACTAAGCGATGAGTCGAGAAACTGCAATTTCGCGCGCCCGAAAGAGGCTTCCTGCGCAAAGTGCTGCAAGTAAGGCGTCATTGAAGGGTAGCAATACAAGCAAATTAACTCGTCCATTTCTACACTGGCGCTTTTCAACAGTGGGTTGTCGTGCAATCGCAAGTCGTTCGTGAACCAATAAAGTCCTATTTTCTTTTTCAATTCGCACCCTCAGATGTTAATTCTTCGTCTACGAGTTCTTTTCACGGAGACCCTGACGTTAAGCCTTTTGATTTACTTGCTTTTATACGAAAACGAGAGTTTGACGATCATTAGGTTACTGACGTTTACACGGAATCCATTTGCTGGATATATCAAAACACGCAATACCACCAAATTCCTGTACATGTTTCATACTGATATTTTATAAAATTTGAATCCAACGGTATTGATCACGATCTTAATCACTCATTTTCTATATAAACCATGCAAAAGTGATAAAAATTAAAGCGACATTAGTTAATATCCGTTAATCTAAGCCCAATCCCATTTTGCTAGTACCATCGCAGAAATGACCGACGAGTTTAAGAAATCAACCGCTAATTTAAAAAAAGCGGTCCCACTGATGATCAAAAACCATGTTGCTGCCACGCCAGCCAACTACGCGCTTTGGTATACCTACGTTGACAAGACCATTCCAGAACTCAACTTTGAGTTAGACATGGTGTTAGAAAACTACGGTATTTGCCCGCCAGCAACCAATAAACAGCTTTACAACAACTATGTGGCCAGCAAAGCAGAAACCAGCCTTGAAGATCTTAGAACCAATGTAGAAGTTCTGCTACATGAAGTATCCAGTTCAATGAGCGATACGATTTCAGATACTTCCTCCTTTTCTGAGATGGTAGACAAAAGCTTTAATAAACTGGAAAAAGTTGAGGACAATAGCCTAAGCATTGAAGAAGTGATGGTGGTGATTCGTCAACTTGTCGCAGAGTCACACGAAATTCGTCACTCAACAAAGTTTTTGAATAGCCAATTGACTAACGCGAGTGAAGAAATTTCTCGCCTCAAAAACCAACTGGCTGAAGTACAGCAAGATGCGTTGTTCGATGGTTTGTCAAACCTATACAACCGCCGAGCATTTGACAAAGATCTCTCTTCACTTATCGCATCAAATCAGGCAATGACCTTGATCATGCTTGATATCGATCATTTCAAATCATTTAACGACAATTACGGGCACCTTTTTGGCGATACAGTGTTAAAAGCCATTGCCCGCCGGCTACAACAAAGCTGTCGAGATGGGATATGTGCGTACCGTTTTGGTGGTGAAGAATTCGCGTTAATTGTACCTAACAAATCACTGCGAATTGCTCGCCAATATGCAGACACACTACGCCGCATGATAGAAAAACTGCGTATCAGAGATAAGCGCTCAGGCACACAAGTTCACAGTATTACCGCTTCTTTTGGGGTAGCAGAGTTTGAGCCGGGTGATACACCTGAAGCCTTAATCAATAAAGCCGATAAACAGCTTTATGAAGCAAAACAACTCGGTCGTAACCGCGTGATGCCAATTTAAATAAACTGGCTAAGCGAAAACGACTTTTATGATGAAAAAGAAAACCCCGCGCTGTAAAGTGCGGGGTTTTTGTATCCAATCATGAGTATCTTAATCGACGCTGTAACAGTAACTTAGAATGTAGTCGTCACCATTTTTTGCGGTATATTCTTTATCTTCACTGCATGCCATCGGCTTACCTTTTTTGTCGCCTTTGATTAGACTTATCCAATGGCGCATCGCAGTTGGTGCATTGCCAGTTAGTTCAGGATGAAACGTCGTGCGAGTTTCTAATTGAATATCGTCAATGTCCACTAATTCCACGCAACCAGTGCCTTTGTGACAGCCAAACAGCACTTCTACATGATTGCCCGAATCATCTTTAAACAAAATCGACTTTGGATCTTCCTTTTCACCAGTGTACGCCACAAAATGTTTCGGGCTTTTCAGGCCGCTATGCGAACCGTCTTTGAAATAAGCCAATACATGGCGATAATCAATTACGTAACTTGATACGTCTTGGTGCGACCCGTTCTCCAATGGGAACATGCGGTCAAGCAGTTGCTTCGCTTTTACTTGTTTCTCACTCTGCTGCTCAGCACTTACCGCTTCGACGGCAAATACGGCTTCAGCGATAAATGGGCGTTGTTGTTGTTGCATCTCTTTTTTATCGAAGTTCAGCATATTCATCGTCATATCCTCGCACTTAAAAACTCGTCCTAGAGTAAAAACTTAAATCCTTTATTTAAGTTTCAGGCAATTCTGTGAAGTGGATGGTTAATTTCCTTGCCTGCTCATTATGTAGACTAGCGAAATATTGACTACAATTTCACAACAAAAATTTTACAATGTGAATTTTACAAAATGTCTGTGTCAAAAAGCCTTATTCGTCAGTCTCATTTTCTTGGTACGAAAATTCGTAATCTAAGAAAAAACAACCATTTAACGATGGAAGATTTATCTGCCCGTTGCGTAAGAATTAATCCAGAGTACGCTCCTTCGGTTTCTTACCTTTCGATGATTGAGCGCGGAAAACGCGTACCGAGTATCGATATGCTCGAAGTGATCGCGGAAGTTTTTCAAAAAGATCCTGCGTGGTTTTTAGATGATGAACCCGAATTAGAAGCCATCACACCCAACAAAGGGAATCGTGGTGGGATTAGTGGCATGGCGCTGGAGCCGAGCTTCCTGTTCTCCAATGATATTCTTCAAATCGCGATACCAGAAATGCTCTCCCAAACAGGTATCACGGGGCGTCAATTCGCCCACTTACTGATCCGCGCACACCAAGAAAACCATCAAAACCATTTTCCTGATTTAGAGCGCGCCGCCGAAGAGGTCGGCTTGAAGCGGCTGAATCTATCTGTAGAAGATCTCGTAGACATTGCAAAGAGTATGGGATTGGATATCCGCTGGGTAGATCGAGCGCCACAAGATGTGATTGATGAACTGGGCGTCAGCGCCAAACAGTTGATTACGTCTTTCATGGAGCCACCTGGGACTATTTATCTCAATAAACGAATGCGTGACTATCCAACCCGATTGAAGTATGACTTGGCGGTATATATTGGTCATCGAGTGCTCCATAGCAGCGATGCAATGAATAACGTTTTATCTATCGGGCATCAAAACAATTGGGAGCAAATGGACAGCCCTGTGTCGAACTCTGAACTCAATTCGCAAGATATCCTGCAAGCTTGGCGTGATTTTGAGTCCAGCTTCTTTGCCGGTGCCCTACTCTGCCCCAAAGTACCCTTTCGTCAGTTGCTTGACCGTTCTGGTTACGAGATTGATGTTCACAAAAAGGCCGGCGTTTCTCCTTCCGTTGCAATGCGTCGCATGACGGTGGTCTCGCCTTACCCTCATTGGCACTATTTTGATGCCTATGGCCCTGGCAAGTTAAAAGCCGTGTATCGCGGAAATGGTATTCCATTGCCTTGGGGCAACATGCGCAAAGTGAACGACCCTTGCCAGCACTGGGCCGTATTCCGACGCCTTTCCCAGCCTTTGGATACAAGTTCAGCGCAAATTTCGATTTTAAATGTTGGTGACGAGCCACGTATCTACTGCTGCGAATCGGTCAACGTATTTGATCCTGCGGGAAATAATCGCGTGCTATGTGCCGGTATTGATCTTAACCCTGCTATTTCTGCACAAGGTGGCGATGCCGTTTCCATAGCGGAAGAACTTAAGTCCCTTTGTGTCGCTTCCGGCGGAAGTAGTGTTATTCCTCCCCACATCAAAAAAGACTTAACGACTATCGCTAAGATATTAAACATCAACTGGATAGAGCGCGGGATTCAAACCCAAGCAAGGTTGATCTGCTCCAGAGGGGCGGTTTGTCCAAGACAACCTAGTTGTTACAGCAAGTGCGGAGAAGCTGATGAGACGGGCAGCGACGTGAATATCATCGGGCTTTAGAAAGAAAAAACGCCAATCACAATAAACGTGATTGGCGGTATATACTTGTGAACAATTTGTATTCACTAACAACGTCAGTTGGCTAGGTGACCCTCGGCTTAATAAGGGTCACTCTAAGTAAAGCACGATGCGTGCCAACTTTAAAAAAGCCGTTTTTTAGTAGATCCAGATGCATATCGTTGCTTTATTAACCATTAATTTCGCAAACTGCATTTGCAAAATGCAACATTATGCAAATATGCCACTGAATGCACTGCTAATAACGACTCTCTCAGCAAAGTGTCTGTGAACATATGAAGTCACATATTCTTGCACCTCAATGATGATGAGATTTCGGGCTCCCAACTTTACCATTCCTCTAACCCCTTATTGAAACTGGGTTCAGGCTCATCCGCCATGCTTTTGTTGATACATTCTCTCATCGGCTATTTTCATCATTTGCTCAGGAGATGACATTTGCGGGTCAAATATCGCGTACCCAATACTGGCTTTCAAATAGATAAGCGTTTCATCGTAAATGACGGGCGTAGAGCATAGCGCTAATCGAAGTTTTTGTAGAAGAGACTGAACATTTTCTTCCGTTCCTGGGTGATGAACTACAACTAAGAACTCATCACCGCCCATTCTGGCCACGATGTCTGATTTACGCAGAGAGCTTTTTACCCTTTCAGCCGTAGCGATTAAAACTTTGTCACCTGCGTCGTGACCATAGGTGTCGTTAATGTGTTTAAACCTATCTAGGTCAATATTAATTAAGGCGAAGCTATAACGCTTTTTATAACGTTTCGCTATTTCAAACTGCTGCTTGTAAAACTTCATAAAATAGCGACGGTTTGGTAAACGCGTGAGTTCATCGTGTAAAGCTCTGTCATCTGCAATGGTATACAGTCGATAAATGGCGAACAGCGCGAGGCTAAGTGCGAATATAATGGGATAGCCGATTACTCTAGCTAAATGCAACTGATGCCAAGAGATTTGGCGATCAGCTTTGCCTCCAGAGAAAACCACCATACTCCACCCACCATAAGGAAAATGAACCATCTCTTTTGCATATGCCATGCTATTTACACTTTGCGCGCCAAAGAAAGCATCACCAAATGAGCCACCGCTATCGTAACCACGGATCATTAAAGGGTAACGATACGAGAAATCAATTACGCCGGTTTCTCTCATCAGAGCATCGAAATCAATCACCGCACTGATCACTCCCCAGTAGTCCTGATTCATTGGAGGATCAAGAAAAACAGGCACACGCACGATCAAACCTCGGCCACCTTGAATCAAAGTCACTGGCCCTGCGATGAAAATTTCTTGTACATCCTTGGCTTTTTGCACCTGTACCCACTGCTGTGGCACTGCGCGGTAATCAAGGCCGATTAGGCGCTCATTACCTTGGCGTGGAAATACATGACTAATTACATCATTTTTCGCGATACCGATGATTGTAATATGTTTACTTTTATTTAGGATTCGGTGAGCGGCGATACTCAATTCTTCTTCTTGGTTTTTAGGAAGTAACGTAATGAGTGTCGCTAAAGTACTGGCTTTGTAGATATCCGCCATAAGTACCGCTTCCAAATTGGAACGGAGAATGGAAAGTTGTTCTTTGGCCTCAACTTGAACTCGCTCTTTGTGAAGCTCTTGCTGGTTTCGATTTAACAGCTCGATAACCCCAATACACAAAGCGAAAAAGGTGAGGAAGAACAATGCAAAATAGCATCGTTTTCTGGGTAAATAACGCATTTTCTCCCCACAACTCGTATACAACTACGAGATTTTTTATTTATTGTTAAAATTCTTATTATCACAAGAATAACCAATCATAATCAGAAAGGTAACAGTGATTGACAACTTTTATGTTTTAGGTGTGAGATGATGCATCAACAAGGCGATTTATTTGGCGGCGATCTATGGCAAGAAGTAGAAAGAGGAAAACTTTATTATGATCCTCAATTTCTTAACCATCTTGAGGCGGATAATTACTTTGACCAACTTCGAAAGACACTGCCATGGCACCAAGAACACATTACTATGTTCGGCAAGTCAGTACTTCAACCTCGCTTACAAGCGTGGCACGGTGATGCAGCATATACTTACTCAGGCTTAACCATGCAGCCTCACCCTTGGACTCCTGAGTTAACTCAGCTCAAAGTGCGTTGTGAATCAGTTGCTGATGTCACTTTTAATTCTGTTCTCGCTAACTTATATCGACACGGCCAAGACTCAATGGGCTGGCACCAAGATAATGAACCAGAGTTAGGTAGAAACCCTGTTATCGCATCTTTGAACTTAGGTGAAACACGTCGATTTTTGCTTAGAAATTTACATTGTAAAACTGAGATTGAATACGAGCTTTCTCACGGCTCCTTACTGATTATGGCTGGCGAGCTACAGCATCACTGGAAGCACTGCGTACCAAAAACCGCGAAAACCAAAGATGAACGTATCAACCTGACTTTTAGGCAAATTTTTAACTATTGACTCAGCTTTTACATTCTCAATTAATATTGATGGTAGGTTTAGGTTCAGGACTTCATAGGGAATGGATTTATGCGTATTAAACCTCTTAGCTTAGCGGTCTTACTCTTTTACTCACTTACCTTTGCTGCTCAGGCATCACAGGAAGACGTACCGCTTCTCGATAATACTCAATCAGCGCAGTTGATTCGTAGTACCTACGAACAAGAACTGTTCACTTTCCCGGCGTTTAAAGAGGGCCATTTTGGCTTGCGCATGTACCGCCAAACATTAGATGAGAAATATCACGCTGCCATTTGGACCGACATGGCACAAGTAGCCAGCCGGTTAAACCAATTTGCTAATGAAGTCGTTGAACCAGAAGACATCATTCTCTATTCATCTCAAAGGCTGACCACGTATCAAGAGAAAGAAACCGAACGAGGTCAGCGACGCTATACCGTGACTAAACACCATCCTGAGTACCTTTATCTTGGTGTGGATTTGCTTGGCGCAATGGCAAGAGCAAACGAGTATGGCCTAAAGCATAAACAAGACAAAACGCTGAGAAAAATTATTAGGCTCTACGATTTCTCGCGTTACGTTACGGACAAAGAGATGATAGAGGCATGGGCAGCTCAGCTTGCAAACCAAGTCTACTGGCTTCGTCAGCTAGGAGAGCAAGATGTGGTCGAGGAATTCACTCAAACCTTCCGGAACACCTACCCCGACGATAAAGATAAGATGCTTTCAGCTCAGCAGTATTGGAACAAACTCTATGGTATGACGCACATCATCTTTGCCGATTCACAGTATTATCAGGAGCGAGTAAGCGAGAAGAAACACCAATGGATTTATGATTACTTTCGCAACAACATCGACACTATCCTACTGCGCGCCAAAGAAGACGTGATTGCGGAAGTCGGCATTTCGTTTTTGTTAGCAGGCTTGGACCATGATCCGGTCGTAAAGAAGACCCGCCAAGCCATTCGTCATGCAATCAACGCAGAAAAAGGGATGATTCCGTCGGTCGACGGTAACTTTGATCTCAAGTACGGCGAACACCGTAACGTGCTAGCCATCATGCTGCTCGATTGGAAAGGGGTACATAAAGCGCCAACTTATCAAGAGCACCCAGAGGCTTTTAAATCGATACCTTACGGCTTAATGCCCAAGCCTTAGAAATAACAAAACCCGCCATTTAGGCGGGTTTTGAGTGTGGATCTTCAATCTAAATTAGAGAGAGATAAAAATTCCCGCTAAGCAAGCACTCATCAGGTTAGCGAGTGTACCAGCAGCAACCGCTTTTAGGCCTAGACTTGCAACATCTTTGCGGCGCTCAGGTGCCATCACGCCGATAGAGCCCAACTGAATCGCAATTGAGCCAATGTTCGCAAAACCACACAACGCAAAAGTGATAATAATTTGAGTATGCTCAGACAGTGTCGCTTTGTGCTGCACAAAATCGATAAACGCAACAAACTCATTCATCACCACTTTCTGACCAATGTATGAACCCGCAGCTAGAATTTCGTGGCTTGGCACACCAATCAACCACGCTAGAGGTGCAAACAAATAACCAAAAATCGCTTGTAGCGTTACGCCAGAGAAACCAAGTATCTCACCCAAGTTTTCTAGCCCCGTGTTCACCATCGCGATAACACTCACGAAAGCGATAAGCATGGTACCAACAGCAACGGCA
Source organism: Vibrio sp. SCSIO 43097 (assembly GCF_023650755.1). Classification (NCBI taxonomy): domain Bacteria; kingdom Pseudomonadati; phylum Pseudomonadota; class Gammaproteobacteria; order Vibrionales; family Vibrionaceae; genus Vibrio; species Vibrio sp. SCSIO 43097. The sequence continues at coordinate 1,159,932 of NZ_CP071841.1, forward strand.
ACTTTCATACCGCCCATGGCACCGCTTGCTAGCGCATCAATTACGTTGCTTTCTTCTGATTTATCTAGCTCAATATTGTTGTAATCGCTTGGCGTTTGACGCTCAGGAACGATGATTTTTGCCATCATCAAACTACCTGGTGCTGCCATAAAGCTTGCCGCGATCAAGTATTTGAGGTCGACCCCTAAACCAGCATAACCACCAAGCACACTGCCCGCCACTGAAGCCATACCACCAGCCATCACAGCAAACAGTTCAGAGCGAGTCATGTTAGAAAGAAATGGACGAATAAGAAGTGGTGACTCGCCTTGAGATAAGAAGATGTTCCCTGTTGCAACCAAAGACTCTGCTTTACTCGTACCCAAGAACTTCTGGATAGCGCCGCCAATAAATTGAATCACTTTTTGCATAATGCCCAAATAGTAAAGGGCGGAGATAAGAGCACTGAAGAAGATGATGATAGGAAGGACACGAATAGCGAAGATAAAGCCAGAAGAAGCGAGGTCACCAAAGAGGAATTTAATCCCTTCATCAGCAAAGCTGAGTAGCCCCGCGACACCATTACTTAAACTCGTCAGCGCCGCTTGACCCAACGGGAAATAGAGCACTAACGCAGCAAACCCCATTTGTAGCATCAAGGCGCGAGATACAGTTTTCCAATTAATGGAAGAACGACCCTCAGAAAGTAGGAAAGCACAACCTAGCAGTGCAACAATACCAAATAGACTAAATAGAACACTCATGAGCTGGACCTACTAAACGTTGAAAAAGAAAAAAGAGCCAAAGGAATTGGCAGAAGAAAGGGACAACGCAGCGAGCGATAACTCACTTTTAGATCCAGAATGTAGACAGAACGAATAGTTCGACATCTTATTTTTACCTTATACAAGCAATTGAACGTAGCTGGTCCGGTCCGTGGGGTCATTCACTGCTGGCGAGCATGTTGCTTGGCCTGCTCCATGTGACGGCTTGTATGGGTAAGGGTCCTGAACAACTAAACCCTAATTCCCGCTTAAACGGGACGCAAGTATAGCCAACAAAAAGAGATATTCATCACATTTATTTACGCAAACGTTCAAGCGTTCAAAATTTAGACAAAAGTACTCTTTTGTCGTCATACTATTAATAAAAGTAAGGGAATAAGGATAGACGTTGATGGTAAAAAACATAAAAGTGACCAATAAATATGCAATCAAACTCGAAAGAGCCAAAATTCGTCATTTTGCTCTCGCCAACAGGTGGATTTTGGTTATAATTCGCGTTGCTTCTTTCGAGGCCTCTGAGTATTCAGAGCATCATGATGCCGAGATGGTGAAATTGGTAGACACGCTAGCATGAGGTGCTAGTGCCTTTGGTGTGAGGGTTCGAGTCCCTCTCTCGGCACCATTATCCTTCTTCCCTAATTTTGTTCGAGTGTAATGCAAAGTTCTAAGCAGGCAAGACAGTCTACAGATGCTAATCAACTTCTGAGTGAGCTTGCGGTTCACGCTTTATTACACCTGCACTTTAAAATTCACGCGTCCTCGCATGGCCTCTCCCTTAAAGAACGTAATGACTTACTTCAGAAATGGCTGAAACCAAAACTGAAGAGTAATCGCTATAAGCTGATTAAAAAGCCGTTAAAATCTTTGACTCAGCAGGCAAAAGGTGAGAACGGAAATCTGGAAGCATTACTCGAGCGCTGCGTCGGTGCAGACAAACCCAGCAACCCTCAACCCGATCTAGATAGCTACTTGCTGCTGATCAACGAGATTGAGAAGAAACTGGGGACTACCGTGTTATTATCTCGACCGGAAGACGTCGACTTATCTCACGACCAACACGGCTGTTTGCTGTGTGTGCTTTCTGAGAACTTAAATCAGCACTTCGATGATAATAACGCCCTAATCGCTCCTATTTCGATGCTGTTCCGCGGACCAATGAGTCAACGTTCACTTTTCCTTGGCAGCATTTACGCCAGTGGTACCTTCAATTATGAAGTGCAGTATCAAGACGACCAGTTCGTTCGCATCACATTAGAGTTAGCGTAACTGTAACGCTAAGAAATAAACGAATCGAAAAAGGCCGCGAAACTCGCGGCCTTTTGATTATCTAGATTTAAACTTGAGTTAATCGATCTCTTTAAATCGAGCAGTAAAGTGGCGCAGCACTGGTGGCTCGTACTCGAAAGTGAGCCCTTTTAACTCATGTGCACGATTTTTCAGTTCGATAATCGCATCCGCAATGTAATCCATATGATCGTTTGTGTAGACACGACGTGGAATGGTCAAACGCATCAACTCAAGCTCTGACGCTTTTTGTTTACCCGTTTCCGGATCTCGACCAAGCAGCAACGATCCTATCTCTACTGCTCGAATACCCGCTTCCAAGTACAAAGCATTACACAATACTTGCGCAGGAAACTGATCCGCTGGAATATGTGGCAAAATCTTAGCGGCATCCACAAACACCGCATGACCACCCGTTGGGTATTGAATCGGAATCCCGCCTTCACGTAAGCGCTCACCTAAGTATTGAACTTGGCTAATTCTATAATGAAGAAAATCCTCGTCCGCGGCTTCATACAAACCGCGAGCGAGCGCTTCCATATCACGCCCAGCCATGCCACCGTATGTTACAAATCCTTCCATGGGTACGCAGCGTGTCTGCACCGCCTGGAACAACTCCTTATGATCACGAATACAACACATGCCACCAATGTTTACCATCGGGTCTTTCTTAGCTGACATGGTGAGCATATCACCGTACTGGTACATCTCACGGATGATTTCCAGAATCGATTTATTCTCGTAACCCGCTTCACGCTGCTTGATAAAGTAGGCGTTCTCACAGTAACGAGCCGAGTCAATCACCACTGGAATATCGTACTTGGTTGCAATCTCGTACACACTGCGCATGTTTTCCATCGACACAGGCTGACCACCGGAGCTATTACAAGTAATCGTGGTGATAATTGCACAGATGTTATGCGAACCGTGCGCTTCAATTGTTGCCACCAGCTTATCGATATCAAAATTGCCCTTCCAATCATAAGGCGTAGTGGTGTCGAATGCTTCTTCCGTTACCACGTTAATCGCTTTACCGCCATTGAGTTCAATGTGACCCGCTGTGGTATCAAAATGGTAGTTCGAGATAAATACTGGCGTTTCGCCACCACGCACCTGACGCATACGCTCAATCAAAGCGGGGAACAAAATTTGCTCGGCACCACGCCCTTGGTGTGCAGGCACGGTGAGCTTATAACCGAAGAAGTGCTCCACTGCATCACACAGGTTGTAGTAATTTCGACTCCCCGCATAGGATTCATCCCCCATCATGATGCCAGCCCACTGATTATCACTCATGGCACCAGTGCCAGAGTCAGTCAGCAAATCGATATAAACATCATCACTACGAAGAAGAAATGGATTATAGCCCGCTTCTTTTAACGCGACTTCACGGTCTGCCAAAGTCGTCATTTTGATTGGCTCAACCATTTTGATACGGAAAGGTTCTGGAATACGTTTCATTGTTAATTTCCTTATACGCATTGCCCTACGCAGTTTCACGTAAGACTAAAAAACAAATAGATAGAATGCTTTTCATGCAATTGCATTGAGGAAATCAATGAGAAGAGATTTTACTAAGAAGAGACAAGCAGTAGTCTAGGTTATACCAGAACGACAGCACCAAACGGCTATCGAGAATATCCTTTATTCTCATCGTCTTCGTCCTCCTGATAAAAATAAAAAGTCAGAAACCCCATGTCTCTGACCTTTTCAATATAGTGTAGTTTTCAATCAATTTTCAGTGAGGTCACCCTCATTTTAAGAAGGTCTCGCCCTTTTCATTCTGCGTTTGATATTACTTTCTTTGACTAAGTAATCGAAAAGTGGCGCGAATAAGTTAGCAAATAGAATCGCTAACATGATGCCTTCTGGATAAGCCGGGTTCAGCACTCGGATAAAAATCGTCATCACACCGATTAATAGTCCGTATGCCCATTTCCCGTTATTGGTAAAAGCTGCCGAGACAGGGTCTGTCGCCATAAAGAAGGTACCAAACGCAACCCCACCAATCACGAAGTGCCAGTAGAACGGCATGGAGAACATGGGGTTAGAGTCTGAACCGATCGCATTCAATAGTAATGAAGCTCCGATTAAACCGACCAACACGCCCGCAACAATTCTCCACGATGCAATCTTCATAAAGATGAGAACCAAGCCTGTTAGTGCGATCAACAACGTGGAGACTTCACCCATCGAGCCTGGTAAATTACCAACAAAAGCATCTCCCCATGAAATTGTTTGTCCTGTCATATTATTTATCAAAGCACTTTGCCCGCCTTCATACCATTGACTAAGTGGAGTAGCGCCAGAGTAACCATCAGCCGCGACCCACACAGCACCACCGGACATGTTGGCAGGATAGGCAAAGTATAAGAACGCTCGCCCTGCTAAAGCTGGATTTAGGAAGTTTCGTCCAGTACCACCGAAAATCTCCTTCGCCACAACAATACCGAAAGTGATACCTAAAGCCGCTTGCCATAGTGGAATTGTCGGAGGAAGAATCAGCGCAAAGAGTATAGAGCTGACAAAAAAACCTTCATTTACCTCATGCTTTCGCACAATAGCAAACAGAACTTCCCAGAAACCACCAACGATAAACACCGTCGCATAAACCGGGAGAAAGTAAGTAGCACCAAGCCACATTTTACTTCCCCACCCCGCTTGTGAAACCGCATCTAACGAGCCCCATACCCAACTCAGTTGCCATGAAGAAACAAGCGCTTGCTGAGCTGAGGCTTGATCCATTCCATACAACAAGGCATCACTCGCTTGCTGGCCTACGTTGTACATACCCCAGAACATGGCAGGGAAGACCGCCAACCACACCATGATCATAATACGTTTTAAATCGATGCTATCTCGAACGTGAGTCATGCCCTGGTTTACCTTACCATGCGTGTAAAAAATGGTTTCGACAGCTTCGAAAAGTGGGTAGAACTTGTGATACTTCCCACCTGGACCAAACTTAGGTGTCGCTTTCTCAAAGTAATGTTTAAGGCTCATAACGCTCCTCCTTTATCTAAAAGATGGTACGCACATGTGTAAAAAGCGATCGTTTTTTAATCTCTTCGTCTTCCTTCTTCGTACTTCACCTTGTTCGCCACTCTTCTGTCTCCTCTTTAAATCCGGCGAACAGTTTATCCAACGAAAAAGGGACCGCTCATGGACACACTCGCCATTGACCTAGCTAGATTCCAATTTGCCTTTACTGTCTCTTTCCACATTATTTTTCCAGCTTTTACGATTGGTTTGGCAAGTTATCTCGCTGTATTAGAGGGCTTGTACCTAAAAACGGGCAACAAACAGTACATGCAAATCTATAAGTACTGGCTCAAAATCTTTGCCATCAGTTTTGGTATGGGTGTGGTGAGTGGCATCGTGTTGAGCTATCAATTCGGTACTAACTGGAGCGTGTTTGCCGACAAAACAGGCCCAATCCTAGGCCCGCTGATGGGTTATGAAGTTTTTACTGCGTTTTTCCTCGAAGCGGGGTTTTTAGGCGTGATGCTTTTCGGTATGGATAAGGTGGGTAAGAAGCTTCACTTCGCCGCGACTTGCATTGTTGCATTCGGGACGTTTTTGTCTGCGTTTTGGATACTTTCGGTTAATAGTTGGATGCAAACACCAGCGGGCTATAGTATCAACGAAGCCGGACAGTTTATCCCAGAAGACTGGTGGGCGATTGTCTTCAACCCTTCTTTTCCTTACCGGCTCGTTCATATGTTGCTCGCCGCTTACCTTACTACTGCCTTTGTTGTAGCTGGCGTTGCCGCTTACCACTTACTAAAAGCAAACCATAACCCTCTAGCCAGAATTATGTTCTCGATGGCAATGTGGATGGCTGCCATCGTGACACCAATTCAAATCGTTGCTGGAGACATGCATGGATTAAACACCCTTGAACATCAACCCGCCAAAGTCGCCGCGATGGAAGGGCACTATGAGTCTCACCAAGGCGCGCCATTGATCCTCTTCGGTATCCCTAACGATGAAGAAAAACGTATGGAATACGCACTGGAAATCCCCAAACTCGGTAGTTTGATTTTAACTCATGACCTCAACGGTGAAGTGAAGGGGTTAGATGCTTTTCCAGAGGAGGAACACCCTCCTGTATCTATCGTTTTCTGGTCTTTCCGAGTAATGGTCGCGCTTGGTTTTGGCATGCTTGTTATTGGTTTGTGGAGCCTTTGGCTAAGAAAACGTCGCAAACTTTTTGATTCAAGGGCACTTCAACGTATTTGTGTCCTGTTTGCCCCAGCGGGGTTTATTGCAGTTTTAGCAGGCTGGATAACTACCGAAGTCGGTCGACAGCCTTACACCGTATACGGTCTTTTAACCACAGCCAATTCGGCATCGCCTATTGATGCCGCCGCGGTGAGCGTCTCCCTGACGGCGTTCATCGTGGTTTACTTTGTGGTTTTTGGAGCTGGCTTCTTCTATCTCCTACGTTTGATGCGCAAGTCTCCAACTCGATATGAAGAAGGTCTAGATAGCCGACTTCCTGATGGCACGAAAACTGATGCCATCACACATTCTAACCATCTAACCTAGGAGCTAACTCATGGATTACGCATTAATTTGGTACGCTTTGATTGGGCTCGCCGTTCTGATTTATGTCGTGTTAGATGGCTTTGATCTCGGTATTGGTATCCTATTCCTCAGCGCTAATGACGATGAAGAGCGCGACATGATGATGAATAGCATCGCTCCTGTTTGGGATGGGAATGAAACTTGGCTAGTTCTTGGCGGTGGTGGGCTTTTTGCCGTGTTCCCCCTCGCCTACGCGGTCATTATGCCAGCACTCTATGCTCCCCTGATTTTAATGCTGCTCGGGTTAATTCTGCGCGGGGTTTCTTTTGAGTATCGCTTCCGAACACAACGCGGAAAGTTTTTATGGGATAGCGCTTTTTTCATTGGTTCACTCACCGCGGCATTGATGCAAGGCATTATGCTCGGAACCCTGCTCCAAGGTATAGAGGTTAGTGAACGAGCATACGCAGGTGGATGGTTTGATTGGCTTTCGCCATTTAGCGTATTTTGTGGCCTGGCGCTTGTTTGTGCTTATATTCTGCTCGGTTCATGCTGGTTATTAATCAAGCTTCCAGAAGAGCTGATGGGGCGCTATTACGTGGTCGCGCGACGATGGGGGCTAGCGATGGTAGCCTGTATATTTATCGCCAGTTTGTGGCTGCCATTGAGCCAAAATATCGTCTTTGAACGTTGGTTCTCATTACCAAACTCGCTACTGTTTTTCATTTTACCAATTATTGCAGCGGCACTTATTTGGCAGTTATTCAAAGCCTTACTCGACCACAAAGCCGTCCGAGCCTACGTTCTTGCGATCGGCCTGTTTCTTGTGTCCGCGATGGGTTTCGGTGTCAGTACATTCCCTTACTTGGTCCCATTCGCACTCACTTATCAAGACGTCGCCGCGCCAGACAAAAGTTTGGCATTTTTACTTGCCGGTGCGGTGGTATTACTTCCTCTGATCATAGCCTACACGGCTTATTCGTACTGGGTGTTCCGCGGCAAGATGAAACGTGGAGAAGGATATCACTGATGAAACTAAAGCCCATTTTGTGGTTCATTGGCATTTGGCTGGCAAGCGTGGTCGCCTTGTTTATCATCAGTTCGTTGATACGAACTGCGATATTGTAGGCCCAGAGTCGACTGCACCACATCTGAAGCCATTGAGGTCTATACTCAAGCAAGAGTAAAACAACGGAGTGTTTTTATGACCTTAAAGCGGTTTCTGGTAACTTTGATTCCTTTGACGGTTCCACTGTTTTCACCAAATGCATTGGCCGTAGACAAGCAGATGTCATCCGCCATGAAAAGTAAAATGCGGTCTATTTGCTCCGCAACAGACGAGCAGGGCCATTGGCAACTTGCTGAAGCAACTCCTGACGCCAGACGCTCACTCAACATGGTGCTTTATCAAATGAATGCCGATGATAAATTGAAAGCAATTCATGAGGTGAGAACGAAAATGGTCGGCGGCACCCATTATGCGTTTGAGTTCGAGTTGCAAGATGGTCAAGTCTGGAATGCAATTGTATTGCACTGTGCCCGAGGCGATTACATGATCGAAAGACACGCAAAGAAAGGCGAACTCTGCCCTAAATAGCAATAGACACTACGACTCTACAGCCGACACAATAAAGTCGACTGATTCAGTCGCCTTTATTGTTGGTATGTTTAGGTATCGCTTCAAAAGCTTGGGAAAAGTAATAGCTTTCAACCTGAGGCCTAACTAAATCACAAGCTAACCCAAGGTCATCATTTTTTGTGAAAGGTAAATGTTCTGACACTAATTCCTGGGAATCTTTGTCCACGGTCTGGAAAGATTCAACAATTCTAAGTGGCCAGTAAGCTTTATTCTCAGTAACAAGAAAAAAGTAATATTGGAGCTGCTCTCCATGAGTCACGGCATTGTTAATTTCACTTCTAATTTTAACCACTTCGATTTTGCTACCAACACAAGTGAAGTCATATGCATCAGTAATTTCCGCTTCCTTCGCGCCCGGAGTATATACCATATAATCCGATTCAAACTTATTATCAGTCAGAAAATAACCATCGTCGACACTAGTTAACTGAAAGGAAAATGCAGGGTAATGTACTATCAAACAAGCTCCAAAAGCCCTACTTAAAAATTTCTTTGAAAATACCTTTTTTATACAGTTCGGTAAATATCTCATGTCGTTGTCCATATGAATCTGTATTTTTATTAATAACCCTAGTAATACTATCAGTAACCGTTCTAGATGCTCCCTTATCGGCTTTTAAATATAGTTTATTCTTCAGCCAAAAAATCATAGCAGTCCTGATGGCATATTTAGGTTGAGCAACTAACTGGGGCGAAGAAGAGAAACTCGTATTTTCGTTCCAAATATTTGCGTGTATGCTTTCTGTCGCTAAATAGTTTCCTTTCCCTGTTAACTGTATCATTCCTCTACCGCGATATTTCCATCCATCTCCGGTACTTGCATCACCATTGCCTATTTTCATGGCATAGGCATTATTTGCTATCGCTTCTTGGTTTGCTTTTTGATTGATGGCATTTTTTCTCCCGTGCTTTTCAGCTAACGCCGGCCTATTCCGATAGACTCTGAAAGTGCTTTTCAATCCTTGAACTGAATAATTCAGGTTTTCCTCCATTCTCATTCCAGGACCAACCTCTTTTGCTAATTGAGCGACAAAGTGTGACAGTCTCAGTTCACTATCTAACTTACATTCAGAGATCTTCATAGAAAGTTCTTTGCTTATAATCACTAAATAGTCTTCTGAAACTTTAGTTTCATTCTTCCATACTTTTCTAAGGTGCTGTTTTGTAATCATAGTCCCTCCATCTGATGAAGATTAAAACTGAAAGAACAAAAAATCACCTATAAAATTTGAAGTTGACATTGTATTACGACACTTTAAAACCATTTCTTACATACTAATTACATTATTGTGCGGCAAATAACATACCAGTCAATATTCTAGAAAAGCATTCTTTTCGCTCATATATTTTAACATGGCTTTTTACTGTTAAACCGTCTCGGTTTTCGCCTCTATCTTCTCATTCACTTTATCGCAAATGTACTCTCCAATAGGCATTGCAGATGTCGCTGCAGGAGAGGGGGCGTTGCAAACGTGCAGGCTTCTTGCGCTCTCGGCAAACAAAAAGTCATGAACCAAGGTGCCATCGGATAACACTGCTTGCGCACGAATACCCGCAGGATATGGTTTGAGATCTTCTACCTTGATGCTTGGGCAATATTTGTTGACCAACTTGAGGTAGCCCGGCTTCCACCACGAGTTCTTAAACTCACCCAGTCCGGTTTTTAGATGCTTTTGTGTCACCTTCCAAAAGCCGGAGAAACTGAGCATTTGCATGGTATCTTGCAAGCTGAAGTTAACCTTGTCGTACCCTTCTCGCTTCCAGCCTTGCACCGCATTTGGACCAACGGTCACACTGCCATCAATCATGCGAGTCAGGTGGACACCTAAGAATGGCAAATCAGGGTCGGGAATTGGATAAATAAGATGATTCACCACTTGGTCGTGTTTGCTATCTAAGCGGTAGTATTCACCACGATAAGGGATGATCTGAAAGTTAGTTGGAATACCCATCATCTTGGTCATGCGATCCGCCATCAAGCCGCTGCAAGTAACCAAGAACTTGGTATTAAGTTGCATGGTTTGCCCGTCTGAAATGCAGGTCAGTTGAACTTCTTCATCCTTCTCTTCGGCAGCCACCACTTTGGTTCTCAGACTGATTTGACCGCCAAGCTTTTTAAACTCTTCCGCCATCTGCTCTGTGACCAAACGATAATCGACAATACTGGTGGTTTTGACATAAATCGCACCCAAGCCTGTGATGTTTGGCTCAGCCAGCTTGAGTTGGACTTCATCGAGTAGCTTTACGTCGATGCCGTTGACATGGCAGCGCTCATAGAGGGCATTCATGCGTTCGATTTCTTGCTCATTGGTCGCAACCAGTAACTTGCCACAGTTCTCCACCGGAATATCGTGCTCGGCACAAAACGAAATGGTTCGCTCTACCCCACGCTTACAAAAATCCGCTTTTAAGCTGCCCGGTGCGTAGTACACCCCGGCATGAATCACGCCGCTATTGTGTCCGGTTTGGTGCTGGGCAAAACCGGACTCTTTCTCAACCAATAAAATGGATTTGTCTGGATGACGTTGCTGTAGTTGCCATGCTGTCGACACACCAACGATACCGCCACCAACAATGATGTAGTCATAGACTGATTTCATACGACCTCTTATAAAACCGATAGTTGAGATTGTTGCAATTTGAACTTGCGACCACTGTAAATGAACACCGCGACAAATACCGCGCAGCTTGCCACACGAACCAACATTGGGATGTCGTGCCAAACTAGCAATGTACCTACCACTACCAACAAGAGACGCGTCAGAATGTTTAGAGGACCTTCCAAGTAGCCTTCAATCGCACCAATCAATGCATAGGTACCGATGATGGCAAAGAAGCCCACGGTAATCACTAACGTCACATCCCAACTGACTAAGCCTGTATAAGCAATCAACAGCGGTACAAGATACAAACCTTTGGCAATTTTCCATGCCATCAAACCAGTGCGCATTGGCGGTGTTTTAGCGATGGTCGCTGCTGCAAATGCGGTCAAACACACTGGAGGCGTAACGTTGCTGTCTTGCGATAACCAGAAGATGATGAGGTGAGCAGCCAGCAACGCCAAGCCTACCGCTTCCATACCCAAACTTTGCTCTAGTAGGGTTTCCATAAAGTCCGCAGGTACTAGCGCCACCATTTCTTTCGCGGTTTCCAACGCCATTGGTGCATTAAGCAGTTCCAACTTTTCTGGCGCCGCCAACATGAAGATCGCTTTTGCTTGTTCAGGCAATTGACCCGACACCATCAATTCAAGCAATTGGTTTTCCGCAATCAATTTGTAAAGCGCAGGGGCAGACAGTGTACCCAATACAATATACGCCGCTGTCACGGGTAAACCCATACCTAAAACAAGAGAAGCGAGCGCAATCAGAATGATCATGATGAACAGGTCGCCATTCGCCCAACCGTCGATCATCAGTGAGAACGTGTTGCCGATGCCCGTGGTGCTGATCACGTTGATCACCAAACCAATACCCACCAGCAATACCGCAGTTGTCGCCATATTTTTCGCACCTTGTGATAGCGCTTCGATGATCGCTTTTGGTCCCATCTTATGATCTTTCGAGAACCAAGAAGCCACCACCACAGAAATGATCGACAAGCCCGCAGCGTAAGTTGGCGTAAAGCCTTGAACCAACAAAGTAACCAACACCGCCAGCGGGATAAGATTGTGCCAACCGCTGATCAACACTTTCAGTAGAGACTCATCACTGGTCGTGATTTTTTGAACGCCGCTGCGTTTGGCTTCGATACGCACAAAGAACGCCACAGACAAGAAATAGATAAGAGCAGGAATGAAAGAAACGGCAATAATATCAACATAAGGAATTTGCGTGTAAGACGCCATTATGAAAGCACCCGCTCCCATCACAGGTGGCATCAACTGACCACCTGTTGACGCCGCAGCTTCAACCCCCGCTGCAAAGCGCGAAGGGAAACCTGCTTTTTGCATCAAAGGAATACTGATAACACCGGTGGAAACCGTATTTGCCACACTAGAGCCCGATACTGAGCCCATCAAACCGGAGCCAATCACTGCGATAAAACCCGGACCACCAATGATTTTGCCAGCCGCAGCACGTGCCACATTGATGATGTAATCACCGACACCAGAGCGAACAAGAAACGCACCGAACAGAATGAACATGAATACGAAAGTCCAACTGATGCGTGAGATAGAGCCAAACATGCCCTCAGAAGAATAGAAGCTGCGGTAGAGCAAGGTTTCCATGCTCAAACCCGGGAAGTGGAAAATACCTGTCGCCCACTTACCCCAAAGCACAACGTAGCTTAAACACACCACAATCAACACTGGAATAAACCAGCCCATGGTGCGTCGAATCAGTTCGATAACAATCAAAATTGCCATGATGGCGAAGACCCAATCGCTGGTCACGAACTTCACACCGCGTTCATATAGCGCATCTTCGGCATAGGGAATGTAGAGCAAACACGCGACCGCGCCCATGGCAATTAACACATCGATACCGAGTGCAATCTTACTCTGCTTGAGAGAGATATGAGCCGGATACCAAAGCGCACAAATCACCGCAAAGCCAGCAAAGTGGGTCGCGGAAATCCATAACTCTGGTAACGTCGATAAGGTATTAAACCAAATGTGCAAAGCAGACAACACCACGCCAAACACTGTGATTGTGGTGGTTACCCACGGAAAATCAGTGCGCGTGGGCAGCTCAAACTTCTGCAATTCCTTTTCTATTGAGTCGCTCATCTCATACTCCAAGCTCTGGCGGCTTTTTCCATCTTAGAAATCGGTAGGGATAAAATGCCCCGAGCCGAAACTCGGGGCGAAGTTGGCGTTATTTCGCCATTAGGTCTGATGGGATTTCGATGCCCATTTCTTTGTAGTAACGCACCGCACCTGGGTGAAGAGGCACTGGCAAGCCTGCAATTGCTTTCTCAATTGCCATTGCTTTGGTTGCTTTATGAATACCTTGTAGGAAAGGCAGGTTCTCGTAGATCGCTTTGGTTAGCTGGTAAACGTCTTCTTCCGAGATATCTTCACGAACAGCCAAGAAGTTTGGCTGTGCAATGGTGGTGATCGGCTTATCTAGACCTGGATACGTGTTCGCAGGGATCTCGTACTTCGTCCATAGGTTGTAATTGCCGTTCGCCTCTTTGATTTGTTCGTCAGTAAACGAAAGAATCGAAATGTCTTTACCCAGCGCAGCAAAAGCTTGAGTGACCGCACCAACAGGTACACCCGCAGGCGTGTTCATGCCGTCAATGGTGCCGTTTTGAAGTGCGCTCGCACTGCCGCCGTAACCCATGTAAGCAAGATTGAATTTATCAGGATCTACTTTCAGACCTTTCATGATTTGGCGACCAGAGTTTTCAGTACCTGAGTTCTTCTTACCGATAGAAAACTTCTTGCCATCTAGGTTGTTCAGGTCAGTCACTGTGCCCGTTTTTGCTAGATCCGAGCGAACAATAAAGTGCTCAACGTTTTGCCACAGCATAGAGACCGAACGCAGCTGCTCTTGGCGACCGCTCTTCTCATAAGGACCTTCACCAGACCAAGCCCATGCACCGTAAAGACCTTGTAGAATCGCGAACTGTGCTTCATTTTCGTTCAGCAGTTTGACGTTTTCACCAGAGCCCGCAGAGCTGATTGCAGAAAGGGAGAAGTGGTGCTTTGGTGCCAATTTCACTTTGCTTAACGTCGCCAGCGCTACGCCCACAGGGTAGTAAGTACCACCTGTCGATGCCGTTGCAAGAATGTAGCTACGATCTTCTGCCGCAGCGTTAGCAGCAATACCAAAAGAAGTCACAGCGACAGCCAAAGCTTTTACCAGCTTGTTCATTTTCATTATTACTCTCCGTGTAGTCGTTTCACGATTGGGGATTTACATCATGTTAAATCTTTATTAACAACAAATTCCCTAGAGCAATTGAAATGCCAACTTTTAACTCTTTGTATTTATTGAACTAAGTGCTGAAGGACATCAAAAATGAGCAAAATCATGCTGATTTGATAGCAAAGTAATGAGCAAGATCTTGCTTATTCAAGAGAAGAAGGTTGCACGCCTAGATCGCAAAAGGTTAATAAAATGTGATCAAGACAAAATAAATGCACGATTCACTAATAAGCAATATTTTGCCGATGCAATTTTGGATTGAACTGCAACTAATGAGCGTCTTAACAATAAGAAGAAAAAGCGCATCATTCTAAACTGCTCACTTTATCAGCTGAGGTTTATAGCCTAAACGACTACAAATAGCACAAAAATACAGCAAAGCAAGCCATGTTACAGAAATGAAAAGTCATTTATTCTAATTTTGAATTTAAAAAGCAGCTCGATCCACCAGTTCAGAAACAAACATTGACCGTATCAACTTATTTTCTACTTCGGGGTTGTGCCAATGGCCCTATGTTCGTTAGGGTAACAACACACCAAGGCAAACGTATTCCTTGGTATTTTTTCGTCATTAAGGATCACCCATGTCAGCAACTGCGCAATTACAATTCGCTTTAAAACGCCCATCTGGCGTTGCTGCTGCGATCCTCCTGCTCTCTCTGAAACTGATTCAGAGCTGACAGGCTATATCTAAACTTTCTGTCAGCTTGAGAAGAAGCTGACGGGAACACCACATACTCCTCCCATTCCTTTCAGTTTCTTCCAAGCGAAACATAAGAGGAATAACAATGTTAAGCGCACGCAATATCGCCGCTTTGGGCTTCATGACTTTCGCCATGTACTTAGGCGCAGGTAACCTGATCTTCCCTCCATTTTTGGGTTACCAAGCAGGTGAAAACTTTCTGAGCGGGATGTCTGGCTTCCTCTTAACGGGTGTTGGTCTGCCTGCGATGGCACTGGTGATGGTGGCTATCGTAAACGGTTCAGACAAATTAACCGCTGCCCTGCCTAAACCTTTGGCGACAAGTTTTTGGGTGATGGTATTTATTGTGATTGGCCCTGCGTTCGTAATCCCACGTGCGATTACCGTCGCTTATCAATTCAGCTTTGCGCCAATGTTTGGTGATGCCGCTTTGGTGCCTTTCACTATTGCCTTCTGTGCTATCACCATTCTATTTGCTCTATATCCGGGTAAGTTGGTCGACAACCTAGGCAAGATCTTAACGCCTGCCTTGATGGCAATCTTGATCATCATGTCTGTGACGGCTTTGGTTTCTCCTGCAGGTGAGCTAACTGCCGCAACGGGACCATACGTATCTGGCGCATTTGCTGAAGGCTTAACCCAAGGTTACATGACCATGGATGCATTAGGTTCTATCGGTTTTGGTTGGATTATCTTCCGCGCGATTCGCAGCATGGGTGTGGATTGCCCGAAAGCCACCGCAAAATACACGCTAATCGCAGCTTTGATGTACGCGGTTGCCATGGCGTTTGTTTACATCTCATTGGCTTACATTGGTTCGACAAGCTCATACTTGGGTTCTGAGTTCAGCAATGGTGGCGACATTTTAACGGCATTCACCTTCAGCCACTTCGGCGCATTTGGCTCACTATTACTAGGTGCCGTGATGGTATTGGCGTGTTTGACTACTGCTATCGGCGTAACCACAGCAGGCAGTGAGTTTTACGACAACACTTTCAGCAAAGTGAACTACAAAGGCTGCGTTATCACGACCATGGTATTGGCTGGTTTGATCGCCAACGTAGGTCTAGAGCAACTATTGGCTATCACATTACCAGCGGTTGTGGCGCTTCACCCAGTAGCGATTGCATTGATGATCATGGCACCAGTGCGCGACAAGATGTCGCAAATCATGGTCGTCGCAACCGCGTTCACTGCTCTAATGTTTGGTTGTGTTGATGCGCTGCACATCCTAGGTTACATGCCAAGTTCCACTGATGAGTGGATGGGTAATTACATGCCTCTGTACAATGACTTTGCTAGCTGGATTGTGCCTAGCGTATTTATGATGATTGTTGGTCTGCTGTTTACGACGAAAACCAACCAAACCGAACAATTCGAGCTGGTGAATGAATAGCCGTTTAACATAAGACATCGCTCAATAAGTGCGTTACTATGTAGCTCGCTTATTGATATCAGGCAAAGGAGTTGCCTGAATGAAAGATTGATATGGGTCGCCTATGGATAATCAGTATCTAGACATCAGAACACTGAACTTTATCGTTATTCTGTTCTCTTGCATTTACTCTATTAGTCTGCTTTGTTATCAATACACTCAGGGTAGAGTCAAAGGCCTAAAAACCTTCTCGATATCACTACTGTTTATTGGTTTAGGTCCTTTTTTACTTGGCTTTAGAGGCTCTGCGCCAGACTGGCTGACCATCGTCATAGCCAACACTCTCATATTAGTCGGCTTCTTGCTTACGCTATATAGCGTAAGCATTTTTCGTCAATACCCTTTAAAATTGGCTCACTGTCTCACCTTGTTAACACCTGTTTTCAGTGGTTCATTTTACTATTTCACCTTCCATGATCCTTCTATCAAAAGCCGCATTATTTATCTGAGCATGTATATTTGTATCGTCACCTTCTTTAGTGGTGTCGCTATGCTTAAAGGTACCCAAAAGGACTTAAAGCTCCCTGTTAAAGCAATGGCTTACTCTTTCTTTGGATTTAGTTTTTTTATGGGATTTAGGGCGCTTTGGAGTACTTTTTCAGGTGAGTTACCAAGCTTTATGGTCGCAGGCCTTATCCATCAGCTGACTTTCTTATTTAGCATCTGCCTGATCGTTGCTTTGAGCTTTAGTATGCTGTGGTTAATTAACGGACGCTTGGTGCAATCCATTAATGATCTCTCTCATTTAGATGCACTCACAGGGCTATATAATCGTCGAGCCATGGAAGAAATCGTTCCAAACTTGGTTAGTAAAGCACATAAAAAAAGCCAAGCAATCAGCATTATTATGACTGATGTCGACAAGTTCAAAGCGATTAATGATCACTATGGTCACACGGTTGGCGACTCCGTCATGGCAACGATCTCCACTATTTTTAAAAAGCATCTTCCTGAGTCCGCCTGCATTGTGCGATTTGGTGGTGACGAGTTCATGATTGTTTTGCTCGAAAAAGCACAGCAAGCCAAAATTGTCGCAGAGCAAATTCGCCTTGCGGTCGAAACTGAAACCGCTTTGCAATCATTTAAAACTGAAGTGACCATGAGCTTTGGTATCAGTCAGTTATCTGAGGGGCAATCACTTCAAGAGGCGCTTGCTGAAGCAGACGAAGCGCTATATAGCTCTAAACATACTGGAAGGAACCTCGTTACCTTGTTTGGAGAAGGTAAAGACCTAAATTATAAGTTTGTCCCAGCTCCAGCCAAAAGCGCATAACGTGTTTGTTATGCCAGTAATTTCGAATTAGCTAGAAATCGCACTAAGTATAGTCGGAGCGATTCAAACCAAACTTCTGCATCTTTTGGTTAAGGGTTCGACGTGGTAAATCCAACTCCTGCATCACCTCATTGATGCGTCCATGATGCCTGACTAAAGAATCATGTAGCACCTTACGTTCAAAGTTATGTAGCTGAATCGCCAGCGGCACGCCCGCATGCGTCTCTTCGGTTGTTGAGGATGGTCGACTGGAGAGAATTTCCATCACGGAGACGGTTTCATCCAATGCAAAACGCATCGCTACATTCCTAAGCTCACGTACGTTACCGGGCCAAGAGTAAGCAAGAATGGCCTTTCTATCGGCTTCACTCAGCAGACGACTCTCAGGATTACTTTTCAGAGCAAAGTGTTCGAACAAGATCAACGCATCTTCTTCTCGCTCACGTAGCGGTGGCAAATAGATCTGCGCCACATTAAGACGATAGTACAAATCCTGACGAAACTCGTCATGATCATTGAGATCTTCTTTCGCGGCGGCGATCACTCTCAAATCAACTGAGATCTGTTGGTTGCCCCCAACGCGCTCTACCGTATGTTCCTGTAATGAACGCAACACTTTCACCTGCATGGACAGCGGCATACTCTCGATTTCATCAAAGAATAAAGTGCCTTTATCCGCGTATTCCAACTTACCAATGCGCTTTTTACCCGCTCCGGTAAATGCCCCTGCTTCATGCCCAAACAGCTCACTTTCAAACAGGTTCTCAGGAATAGCGCCACAGTTGATTGGCACAAAATGATAGGATCTGCGTTGGCTTTCATTATGCAAACTGGTCGCCACCAGCTCTTTACCACAACCTGTTTCGCCGTAAATGATCACGTTAGTATCAATGCGTGCTAACTTGGCTACTTGTTCTCTAAGCTGTTGCATCACTCGGCTTCGCCCAATCAACACCTCTTCTAAGCCGCTAACGCTAGATAGGTACTCTTGGCGATCTTGAGTAGACGTTTGTGCGCGATAGCTCTCGACCGCTTCGGTTACTCGTTGGGATAAACGCTCAGGTTGGAAAGGTTTCTCAATAAAATCGAACGCACCGTTTTGTAACGCCCCTACTGCCATATCGACGTCACCATGTCCGGTGATCAAGATAACTGGCGTTGGGACGTGATTGGCAATCAGGCTTTCTAGTATCGACAAACCATCGGTGTCTGGCAGGCGAACGTCACTGACAATCGCATCAAATTCTTGGCTCAGAATGGCCGCTTTGCCCTCTTCGCCTAAACTGAATGAGGTCACATCGAACCCCGCCAGTTGCAGCCATTGGCTGGTAGCCTGACGAACAATGTCATCGTCTTCGATAAGTGCAATTTTAGGGATGTCGTCAAAAGCCATGAGTTACTGCCTGCTTTGTGGGGTGGGAAAGAAATCGATCTTTATTAACGGTAGCAAAAACCACTGAGGAGAAAAGGAGCTAGATCTCACTTCTTGCTTACAAGTCTTTAACATCCAACCAGTTAGGCGCACTCTTTAATGACTGTTGGTGAGAACGCACTAGCTGAATGGAGTCGGTATGCAGCGCAAAAGGAATGGCAAAACATGGCTTGTGGTCGCAATTGCGGCAGTGCTGATGTTGTCTTGCTATAGCGCCAGCAGAGAGGTTGCCCGTCAGTGGTTGAGTGTACAAACTCAAACCGAAGCTCAACAAAAACTACTCGACTATATTGGTGAAGTTCGCCGTGCACTCAAACGCTTCTACCACTTACCTTACCTCGTAACCAATAACCCAGAAACCATCGCGTTTGTGAAAGGGAATCTGACTTATTACGAGCCATTGCAAACCCAACTGACTCAGCTAGATAAAGCCGCCAATACGGAAGGTTGGCTAATCCTGTCTAACTCTGGCGAAGTATTGGTCTCGAGTTTAATCGAAGAGCGCTTTAGCCTGTCTGACCGAAAAGCCATTGTGGAACAAATTCACAACCAAGGCGGCGGTGTTTCCTTGGTGAACAAAACCAAAGGTTCGAGCCCATTGTATTATCTTGCAGCCCCTATCTACGATGGTCTGGATATCGCTGGCATTGTGGTGGTGCAAATCAACCTTAGCTTGTTGACCGAACAGACCATTACTAGCCAAGACATCATCACGTTGCAGAATCGTCAACAACGCTTTTTCCTATCGAGTAGCGCGCTTTATAACGCTGACTGGTTTAACGAACCGAGCAACACCGTTCAGTTAGAAACGCAACGCTTATACGACAACACCAATATCAGTGTGTGGACGCTCAACCAACAGCGTTATTTTGCACACACCGTTAAATTAGATGATTTGAATTGGTACGTCAGCTACCTCACCCCTTCTAAGCCGATTCAACAAACTATCAATGTGATTGGTTGGAGCGTAGCAGCGCTGCTCTTATTGGTTGTATTGCTCGTCATCATTGGCTTACAACGACGACAAAAGCACATCAATCAACAACGAATTCAAGCTCTGTTGGAAGAGTCCCAACGCCGCTTGAAACAGATGATCAATAAAACCCACGTTGGTTTGCTATTGATTGATGAACAAGGGCAACTGTTCGACCTCAACCCAATGGCGAAACGTTTGTTCTGTTTACCAGAAAGCGTCAATCGACACGCTTTTGCTTGGGAGTTATTCGACGCTGGCAATCCCAATTCCACAACACTTAAGTTACTAAAGGACCTGCCTAAGCATAAAGAGCTCGCAGAGATCAGCACGGTCGAAACCATTGCCAGACGCAGTGACGGTAGCGTCTTCCCTGTCTTGTTCTCACTGACCAGTTTCCCTTGGCATGGCGAGCAGTATTTCCTTGCGACGATCATCGACATCAGCAAGCGGAAAAAAGCCGAGCAATCACTGCAACAGGTCAACCAAGAACTGGCGCAGCGAGTTGAAGAGCGAACTCAAGCGCTAAAAGAAGCACAAAGCCAGTTGATTGAATCGAGCAAAATGGCCGCCTTGGGTCGCATGTCGAGCGCGATCACTCATGAGCTCAATCAGCCACTGACGGGCTTGCGCACCCTGCTCACCACGAACGAGCTACTAGCGGAACGCGGTGAAACCGAGATGATGAAAGCCAACAACGTATTGGTGCAGAAGCTGATTGATCGCATGGCAAGCATGACCAGTCAGTTAAAGACGTTCGCCTACAACAAACCAGAAAGCCTACAGGCGATTTCTCTTACCTCCGCACTCGAAGAGACCTTACGCGTTTATCAATCCCAATTAGACAAGGTGGATGTGCGTGTGCGCGTTCCTCATGATTTACCTAATATCATGGGTGAAGAACAACGACTGCTTCAGGTGCTCGGTAATCTTGTCTCGAATGCGCTAGACGCAATGAACAATACCACCAACCCGCAGCTCAGCTTGATCGTCAACCCAACCAGCAATCAGGTCGAACTGATCATCAGTGATAATGGCTGCGGCGTGTCGGATGAGATGCTTGAATCCATGTTCGAACCCTTCCAAACCTCAAAGAAAATTGGTGAAGGATTGGGGCTGGGTTTAGCGATTACGGCCAACAATATGCGTGATATGAACGGACAAATTACTGTGCATAAGAATGAACAAAATGGGCTGACTTTCACTTTATTGTTCAAATCAGCCTAAGGTGATATTGATTACAAAATCATCATTAGAACTAGGCATCCCCGCTGTTTGAGAAAAACACGATCTCGATACAAGAATCCCTCCTTGACCTACACTATTCTCAAGCAAATAAGACGAATAACTTCCGAACGATAAAGAGTGAGAAACATGATTAAGTTTCCTGAACATTTTCTTTGGGGCGGTGCCATTGCTGCAAACCAAGTAGAAGGGGCGTACAACCTTGGGGGTAAAGGGTTATCGACATCAGACATGCTGCCAAACGGTATTTTGAGTCCGCATCAAACCCGTGAAGAGCGTACACCGGGTATCAAAGACGTGGCGATCGACTTCTACAATCGCTACCCAGAAGACATCGCGCTGTTCAAAGAGATGGGCTTTAACTGTCTGCGTCTCTCTTTGGCATGGAGCCGCATCTTCCCGAACGGGGACGAACTAGAACCTAACGAAGAAGGTTTGGCGTTCTACGATAAAATTTTTGACGAACTTGCCGAGCACAACATCCAACCTTTCGTGACATTATCTCACTACGAAATGCCTTACGCACTGGTCGAGAACTACGGTGGTTGGGGCGATCGTCGCGTCATCGAATTCTTCGAACGTTATGCTCGCACCGTGCTGGAACGCTACAAAGACAAAGTGAAGCTGTGGTTAACGTTCAACGAAATCAACATGTCTCTACACGCACCATTTACTGGTGTTGGTTTGCAAGAAGACGCCAGTGAACAAGAGATTTACCAAGCGATTCACCACCAACTAGTCGCCAACGCAAAAGCGGTAAAACTGTGTCAGCAAATCGTACCAAACGGCAAGATTGGTAACATGCTGCTTGGCGCAATCAACTACCCATATACCTGTAACCCTGATGACGTGCTTGCTGCAATGCATGAAAACAACAAGTGGTTGTTCTTCGGTGATGTGCAAACACGTGGTCAGTACCCTGGCTACATGAAGCGTTACTTCCGCGAAAACGGCATTGAAATTCAGATGGAAGCAGGCGACTTAGAAGAAATTGCGTCTGCGAGTGTCGACTTCATCTCATTCAGCTACTACGCAAGTGGCTGTGCAAGTGCAGACCCGAAACAGAAGGAAGTGGGTAACATTGTCGATAGCGTACCAAACCCATATCTTGAGAAGAGCCAATGGGGCTGGTTGATCGATCCAAAAGGCCTGCGCATTCTGCTGAACTTCCTTCACGATCGCTACCAAAAACCACTGTTTGTCGTAGAAAACGGCTTAGGTGCACGTGATGAAATCGATGAAAACGGTGAGATTCAAGATGATTACCGCGTCGCTTACTTGAACGACCACCTTGTGCAAGCACACGAAGCGATTCTGGATGGCGTTGAGTTGATGGGCTTTACCAGCTGGGGGCCAATCGATTTGGTCGCGAACTCAACCGCTGAGATGAGCAAACGTTACGGCTTTATCTATGTCGATCGTTATGATGATGGGCAAGGAACGCTAGAACGTAAACGTAAGAAAAGCTTTTTCTGGTATCAAGACGTGATTCGTACTTCAGGCGGTTCATTGAAAAGCTAAGCCTGTTGTCTAGGTACAAAGTGCAACTAGGCATTCGCCTAAACCATCAAGCCCTGCAATTGCAGGGCTTGAATTTTAAGGTGTTTATTCATTTAGAGATTAAACTGCAATCTCTCCACCGTCTTCACGGCGAATAACCACTGTCGCCGCTCGTGGGCGCACAGAAACACCAGCAGGCGTTTCTTCGGCTGCATCTTCACTGTATGGCCAGTTGCCTGGGTGCTGAATATTCACAAACAATGATTTGTAATCAGGGCTGATGGTAAAGCCTGTTACTTCACAACCATTTGGTCCGACAAAGAAGCGTTTCAATTCAGCTTGATTATCCGCACCAATCACAGCTTGATCACCATTCTCATCTGTTAGCTTAGATGGAACAACAGCCAACATTTGATCATTGGTGTAAGACGTGACTTCATCTGCGCCGTTATCAGTCTGAATCCACAAAATACCACGGCCATCAAACGCTAATCCGTCTGGGCTCGCAAACTGGTTTAACTCATTCAAGCCAGAACGGTTGGTATCTGCATCACCATTTGCTGGAGAACCAAACACAAAGATATCCCAAGTAAAGTCAGTTGCTGCAGCACCTTCATCCCAACGGATAACATGACCAAACTTATTATTCAAACGTGGATTCGCAGGATTGGTTTCATCTGTACGGCGCGTATTGTTCGTCAATGTTAAATATACTGAACCCGTGAATGGATCAACCGTACACCACTCTGGTCGATCCATTGGTGTTGCCCCAACTAAATCCGCCGCACCCGCAGTATTGATGATAATTTCAGCCAGTGAATCAAAGTGATCCGCTAACGTACCACCAGCGGTTGTTACGCTATCAAGCGTTAATGGTAACCAAGTACCTGTGCTGTCTTCATTGAAGCGCGCCACATACAGTGTGCCTTCGTCCATGTACTTGTCACCCATCGCCAAGCGATTATCAGGGTTAGCATCTGCTGGATCCCACGCTGCCGCAGATTCAAATTTGTATAGGTATTCAAAGCGAGAATCGTGGCCAGAATAAAATACCACTGGTTTGCCTTCTTCAAGCTTACCGAAAGTACAGCCCTCGTGACGAAAACGACCTAGCGCAGTACGTTTCTTCGCACGTGAGTTTTGCGTGTAAGGGTCAATCTCGACAATGTAACCGTGACCATTGGCTTCATTACGGTAATCATCCATCGCACTTGCTCCTGTTGGAGCCACATTAAAGCGAGAGAACTCATCAAGACGCTCTTCTGCATTACCTGCTAATGTCTCCCACAAGTAGCGTGTGCTTTGGTCATCAACACCAATGCGATCTTGCTCTTCTGTACGAGTCCCGGCGTTAACAAAGTAACCAGGCCAGTTCTCTTCACACGTTAAGTACGTGCCCCACGGCGTGTAGCCGTTGCCACAGTTGTTTAACGTACCACGCGCTTGGCTGCCATCTGGTGAGAAACGAGTGACAGTTAAAGATGTGTGGGCTACCGGGCCAGACAAATCCATGACTGTCGCACCAGTATAACGACGGTTTAGTGGGTCGGTATCAACCAACTTCCACATGTTATCTTCCAGTTGAATGCGAACCACTGATACACCGTGCGCGTTAATCTCTTTGCGCACTTCATCTACAATGGTACGTACGCCATTTTCAACCGTCGGACCGTTTGGATGCAGTGCTGATGTGTCGATGTACTCGTGGTTAATACATAGCAAGCCATCTGTAGTGCTATCGTTTAATGGGAAAAAATGCATGCCGTCATGGTGCATGCCTAGCGCATTTAACTGATCGGTACTGGTGTTGGTACCATCATTTTGCCATGCGCTGCCTTGTGCATTAAGTGGTGTTCCCCAAGGTACTAGTACTTGTGCGGTGTAGCCTTGTGGAATTGAAACTGCGTCAGTGAGTGAGCCAGGGATAGATTCAAAGTTAAGAACGGCTTTAGATGCGCCCGAACCACTGCTTACTGTACTCCCTGAGTCAGACGAGTTACAACCAGCCAATCCGAAAGCACCAAACGCTGTCATCGCACTGATACCTAAACCACCTTTCAGAATGCTGCGTCGAGATAGGCTCGCTTCTAATACTTCTTCAAATGGTTTGTTTTCACTTTGGTTATAACGCGTCGCGTCAAAGGTTTCCTTGCTCATTTTTACTTTCCCGATCTTATAGTTTAATTAATAAATAAGTGATTAGTTGAACGGCAAGAAGTTTGGATAAGAAAAATGACAAAAGTGCTTAAAACATATGAAACTTGTGTTTCAACAATACTGCGAACCAACCAACACAGCTAACGAAGCAATTAAATCATGGTCACATAATAACCAACTGTATCGCTTCATTCTGATTTTACTTGGGCTAAAGTGTGATAGAAGGTATAAGGTGTACGAAATCAAATCATCTACGAGAGATAATCATGAAATTAGACAAGATCGATAACAAGAGCCGTCGTATCCGTAAAAAGCTGTTCTTAGGTGAGTTCGTAATCCTAGGTTTCGAGATCAGCTGTGAAACAGACATTAACGACTTCGACCGTTACGATGCATTCGTTGATGACTTTATCGACTACATTGACGAGCTTGGTCTTTGCTTCGGTGGCGGTGGTCTAGAACTGTTTGAAGGCTTCCTATGTTCTACTGACCGTTACGGCAGTGCGACTGAAGAACAGAAAGCGCAAGTTATCAAATGGTTAGAAGCACGCCCAGAAGTGAAAAGCGCGCAAGCGGGCGAACTAGTTGACGCCAACTACCTGTAACTAAAGGGCAACCTGTAATACGCAGAGCTCAGTAAATGGTAGAGAAAGCTGGTCTTAAGACTGGCTTTTTTATTTTTGGAAGAATGCGATATTAAAAATAGGGTGCTTGGGAAGTTGCGCGGAGTGATTGTGGCGTTTTTGAGCTGGCAATCAACGGGAAACTGCGTTCCACAGCCAGCTCGTGCCTTTAGGTATAATTAACTATGATTTTTTAGCTGGGGCGTCTTTCGTGTCTTTCCAGTATTGAATACGCACACGATGTAGCTGAGCTCTTCTAGTCTTTTTCATAGTAAAGTCCCTCATCTTATATAAGTAACGCTCCTCATGGAGCTTATTGTCTAAGGTCGTATCCCCTTCAATCTATAAGGGAATCAATCATTTAACCGTGACCAATTTCACAACATAATGATAATTACCGATTTCTTGCAGCCTGTTTTTACTGGCAAACGGCATATTATCTATCTGACACAGTTAACTTACTCACCAGATATGACAGAAAAATGGCAATCAAGTTCCCTACTTATACTGTCATTGAATCTTAATAAGGATTAACAAGGTGGGCATTTCAGATCTACCATACTGTTTATAAAAACCGCAAGAATTTTTATTTCTTTTCAAACAAATCTCTACTCAAGATCAATTCACTTTCATCTTTATCGTCTCCCTTTTAACGCATTGTGATCCAGTTCAATCCACAGAACTCGGAGCAAAAAGCGCTCATTAATACATTCACCACCAAACTTGTGCGAGATCTCTTACAAGAGTTGTAAGCAAATAGATTAATCACCTCTAAGAGCAATGCCAGAAAAAACATTAAATATATGATTTAAAAGTAATATTTAAATTCACTTAAAATAATAAGTAAAAATAATTTAGAAAAGTTAATTGAGTCAAATCAGCAAAACATCAATACTCAATTTGTCGACAGGATGTTGGCGGGAACAGGAAAAAAGCCTAAAGGATTGGGTATCTTCAGGATGAAGATTTGATAGCTTAGGATGAGTTGTCAGCAAGGATGTAGTTAAGCTCTAGGATAGAGTTCGCCCGTCAGGATGATAGGCAAGAATGGACACCGCTAGGAAGGCGATGAACAAGGAACTCGGTTAAAGGACTTAGCCACAATCAAGGATAGATGCAGGGAGCACCTATTAGTAGCTGGATTGCTGCGAAAAAGAATAAGCCCCGTCTGGGAAACCAGGCGGGGTTTTATTTTGTCTGTAATGTATTGATAACGATTCATCTTTATCGTTTAAGTCTTCTCTGTTTTCATAAAACACCGTGCTATCATTTTCTTTACGTCTCCCAACAAAGCTCTCAGAAAATCACACACTATGCTTAATCCTGTTTGGTTACATACATTTAAGACATTGATTGAAGTCGGTCATTTTACGCAAACGGCAGAAAAACTTTTTATGACTCAGCCTGGCGTCAGCCAACACATCAAAAAATTAGAGCAAAGTTGTCAGCATGCCTTGATCAAGCGCGAAAACAAGAGCTTCGAATTAACCGAGCAAGGCAGGATTGTCTACGCATATGCGCTCGAGTTAGAAGATAGAGAGAAGAAGCTGCTCGAAGAGCTCAGTTTTGATGATGCGTTTTCAGGCCACTGTAAACTGGCTTGTTCTGGTGCAATGGCGTTAATGTTGTATGGGCCCATTTTGGAGAAGCAAAAACAGCACCCGAGCTTATCGTTACATTTAGAAGCCGCGCCAAATCAATCTATTCTCAACGCCATAACGCAAGGGCACATCGATATTGGTATCGTGACTGATGTTCCCAACAAAGGTCTGTTTCACAGTGAGCGAATTGGTAAAGAGAGGTTGTGCTTGGTTCTGCCAAAGCATTATCAAAATAAGCAGATAACGCCACAACTCTTGCATGACTGTGGTGTCATTAGCCACCCTGATGCAGAGCATTACATGACGCTGTTTTTTGACCAGTGTGAAGAACCACAGCTCCAAGAAATTAAGATGAGCGATTTACCATTATCCGGCTACGTAAATCAATTGAGCCAAATTTTGCTACCTGTCAGCAAAGGACTTGGCTTCACCGTGCTGCCTCAAAGTGCGGTCGACAATTTTCCGCTAAAAGACACGTTACACATTGCTCAATTGAAAAACACTGTATGTGAAGAGCTATTTCTAGTTCGTAAGCGCAGTCGTGCTCTACCTCTGCGCTATCAGACCATCAAAGAAGTGTTATTGGATGTGATCGGTGGCGCGCATCAATGATGTTAGCCACTCTTCGCTGGTAATGCGTTCCTCTTGGCAATCCACCCAATATGGTTTGCCAGATAACCAGCTCTTTGACGCGACCTCTTTTATAAACACATCCACGGAATCAACGTCATCTTTGGCGTAATCCCATTTATTGCGCATGTGTTCTGCCGCTTCTTGATTAGTGTACGCCTTGCCGTTGCGGATAAAGGTGCAAGAGGATTGCTCAAATCGTTTTATCAACGTCGAGATATCTTGCTCTACCCCTGCTAGTGCAAAGGTCGGCAGAATGCTTAATGTAAGTAACAACGTCCACTTTGCTTTCATCGCACCTTTATCCTTATCCCTGACCACGTAACTACTAATAGTAACTACTGATAAGTGACTTAACTATTCTGGTGTTTGGCTGTTTAGTTCAGCAATTATTGCCACCATGCCTGAGCAGGCTGAGGCTCCGCAATCGCCAAGCGTTGACCGATCTCAGGGCTAACTAACGTTACACCGCGCTCTTCACTGATGTCTAACGCGCGTTGCATCGGTTCATTCCAATCGTGCATCGATAAATCAAACGTGCTGTTATGGATCGGCATCATAACTTTGCCCTGCACATCGATGTGTGCTTGAACGCTTTGCTCTGGGAACATGTGAATGTCTGACCAGAGTTCATTGTACGCACCTGTTTCAATCATGGTGAAGTCAAATGGACCGTACTTTTCGCCAATCTCTTTAAAGCCATTGAAGTAACCAGAGTCACCACTGAAGAACACTTTGTGTTGTTGTGCATTGATAACCCAACTGCCCCACAGCGTCGTATCGCGGTCTGTCAAACCTCGACCAGAGAAATGCTGAGTCGGAGTTAGTGTATATTCAATGCCGTCAACAGAGTGTGACTCCCACCAGTCTAGTTCGATCACTTTTTCTTTGGGTACACCCCAATTCACCAGCAATTGGCCAACTTTTAACGGCACCAAGAAAGTGCCCACCTTGTCGCCTAGCACTTTGATAGAAGCTTTATCTAGGTGATCGTAATGGTCATGACTGATCACCACCACATCGATAGTTGGCAAATCTTCTATCGTGATGGGGGTTTGGTGAAAGCGTTTTGGCCCTGCCCATTGTACAGGAGACGCGCGATCACTGAATACAGGGTCGGTCATCACCAGTTTTCCGTCGAGCTTCATTAATACGCTTGAGTGACCCAGACGATAGATGACGTCATCTTGCTCTTCTAACAGTTGCCGCGCTGTGATCGCATGCACTGGAATTTCAATCGTTGGTGTTGGGTTAAGGCGCTCAGTCGTAAAATACGCTTTCATGATTTCGAACATGTCGCCCAAACCGCTTTTGTATTCCAACTCTGTATTTGCAAATTTGTCCGGGTATGTTGGCGCTTTTTCAGTATCAACATTAGAACAAGAAATCATGGATGTACCCATCGTGAACGCTCCTACTGTGGCTAGCAAAGTTTTTTTCATAAAAAGTTAACCCGAACAAAAGTAAACTACACGGTGCAGTTTACATTCTAATTATCAAAAGTAAACTACTTAGTGTAAAATAGATCAAGAAATGATCTTCTTAACTTAGCAAGCTTATGAATGTAAAAAGAAAAAGTCGTAGCGAAACCAAAAGAGAAGCCATCCTGTGCGCAGCAAAGCAAGCGTTCCAAGAGTTTGGGGTGCAAAACACCAGCATGGATAAGCTCTCTTCAATCGCGCAAGTCTCTAAGCGCACGGTCTACAACCATTTCCCTTCTAAAGAAGCGATCGTGACAGAGTTACTAACCGAACTATGGCGTTCTTCAATGATGGATAGCGACATTGAACGTTTACCAACACTCCCGCTAAAAGATCAATTGATTGAATTACTCTACAGCGAGATCATTGTGGTGACGGAACCAAACTATATTGAGCTGGCAAAAGTGGCATTCGGGCACTTCTTATTTAAGCCGGAAGATCTCAAAGAACAAGCAGAACAAATGTCGAAACAGGAAACCGCCCTGTACCGCTGGCTTACTGAGAAATCGAACATTGGCGCTTTGCAAATTGATGATGTACATATAGCGAGCACTCAATTGCACAACTTACTTAAAGGCAGTGCATTCTGGCCGCAGTTAATGGGAATTCGCCCCTCTTTGTCGAATGAAGAATCTAGGCTGTTAGCTACCCAAACGGCGGAACTTTTTTTAAGTCACTATCAAAACAGCTAAAAACAGCGGTCAAATTGGCCGCTTTTTTAAGCGATAATTCGTGACAAAGCGATGAAATTTTTGCTCAATTTTATTTATCTCACCCTTGACAGTCTCATACCGCAAGGCGTGATCGTTCGATAAAATATTTTTGTCGTGTCGACGATGCTTTTTCGTTTTCATCTCACAAAAAAACGCCCTAAGGTGCGCACCTCTGACGACGTGGTTGTTCAACCACAATTCTAAATCGTTGAAGTAAGTAGGTTATGTCATAACATGATCACCTGCCTACTGCATTCTATGCTCTATACTTATATTTTAATTTGGTACTGACTTACTAAGGAATTGCCATGCGTATTGCTATTCTCTCTCGTAATGAGAATTTATATTCAACCATGCGCCTAAAACAGGCGGGTGAAGAACGTGGGCATCAAATCGATGTGATCGACACGCTTCACTGTTATATGGACATTACGAGCAACAACCCTAAGATCCGCTACAAGGGTGAAGAATTACCGCAATACGATGCTGTTATTCCGCGTATTGGGGCATCTATTACGTTTTACGGCACTGCTGTTGTACGTCAGTTTGAAATGATGGGTACATTTTGTGTCAACGAATCTGTCGCGATCAGCCGCTCTCGTGACAAGTTGCGCTCATTACAACTGCTATCACGTAAAGGCATCGGTTTGCCACGCACTGGCTTTGCTCACCATCCTGACAATATTCAGGACGTGATCAAAAACGTTGGTGGCGCACCTCTAGTGATTAAATTGCTAGAAGGCACTCAAGGCATTGGTGTTGTACTTGCTGAAACAAATAAAGCGGCAGAAAGCGTGATTGAAGCTTTCATGGGTTTGAAAGCTAACATCATGGTGCAAGAATTTATCGAAGAAGCAAAAGGCGCGGACATCCGTTGTTTTGTTGTCGGAAATAAAGTAATCGCCGCAATGAAGCGCCAAGCAAAAGAAGGCGAGTTCCGTTCTAACCTTCACCGTGGCGGCTCTGCACAACTCGTGCGTTTGAGCAAAGAAGAGCGTGCGACCGCTGTAAATGCAGCGAAAGTGATGGGCTTGAACCTTTGTGGTGTGGATATCCTTCAATCTAAAAATGGCCCAGTGGTAATGGAAGTGAACTCTTCTCCTGGTCTAGAAGGCATCGAACTAGCAACGGGTAAAAACATTGCAGGTATGATCTTCGATTTTATCGAGAAAAACGCTAAGCCAAATTCAAACCGTACTCGCGGTAAAGGTTGATTTTTGTTTAACGCACAAGAGAGCCAAAAACCGGCTCTCTTGTTACTCGTCGCTAGGATGACACTATGAATCAGAAAATGATCATTGGGAATGCCGAAGCTATTTGCTTGCCAGAGTTAGGGATTACTCACCTTGAAGCGCGTATTGATACAGGCGCTCAAACCTCTTCATTACATGTAGACAATATTGATTGCTTTGAAAAAGATGGTCAGTCTTATGTTGCATTCGATTTGCACCCAGATGTATACCATTTAGAACAAGTGGTTCGCTGCACAGCGAAACTAAAAGCAAACCGTAAGGTTAAATCTTCTAACGGTACTTTTGAGCACCGCTGCGTGATCACGACGATGCTGCGTATGGGCGACCAACAATGGCCAATCGACATTACGTTGACTAACCGTGAAAAAATGACTTACATGATGTTGTTAGGTCGTCAGGGCATGGCAGACAAGGTGCTCGTTGATCCTAGCCAATCTCACTTATTGGCATCTTAACCCCGTAGCTTCAGATGAGTGATCGAACGTTTTTGTTGAGCATCACTCGTCTGGCTTTATCTTCGCCTACTTCCTACGAAATAACGCAAACAACAATCCCTTCGCTTTAACTTTTGTCACTCGCCAGTGCGTCATTGGTTTAGTCGGCGCTGTATTCAAAATGTGCTGATACGCTTTTTCATCCAAAGTCACCTCTCCCCCATGTGCCAAAAGCAAACATTGCGGATTCATCTCAAACACACGCTTTAATGATTGCCGATATTGATTCGGATGAAATATAGGAAACGGCGCAATCAGATGCTTTTTCACCTGCACCATTAAATCCGCCACATACAACACATCTTGTTCAGAATGATAAACCGACAGATCTCGGTCGGTATGCCCTAGCGTTTCTAGCACCTGCCAATCATCAAATCCAGGAATAAACTGTCCATCAATAAGTTCAATATCTGGCTTTAGCTTGCGGGAATACCACAGGTTTTGCTTTGGTTTACGCATCCGATTCGCCATCCAGCGTGCTAACATCAAATCGGTCAAATGCATTAGCCAACCGTCTACACCGCTATACCACTGGCTCTCTCGCTTTGCGGCCAATAGCTTACATCCTGTTAAATCACGTAGTTTGTGCGCACCACCAGCATGGTCTGGATGCATGTGGGTCACAACAACCAACTTTAGGTCAGAAAAAGGACGATGGAGTTGATGTTCAATAAAGTCTTTAAGATGAGGGATGTCTGCTCGACTGGCACCATCAAGCAACAATAATTTATCGGGATATTCGGCGAGATACATGGTCTGAATGTACCCCTGAACTCTGTGCAGCTGCAAAATATGTCCTTATTTTAGTGAGATGCTTCATGACCGAACCCTTACTGGTCAGACCAACTATAACAGCAGAATGGACGCTTCGGTAAACAAATATTCACACGTAGCGACGACAACAAATCATAATCGAGATGATAGATTTTAATCATTAGACTCAAGGGCCCTTTTATCCGTTAATGCGCGCACACGGAGTTCGTGTCAGGGTATGAGGTAAATGCCTCATGATTTGCTTTTTTGTACTTTTCCTTCTAATTAATTAAGAAGTTAAGTACATTTTTGTGAGAATCGAGTTGGAAAAAGCAACTAAATTAGACCGCATCCGCGCGGACTACAACGTTCACTACTGGAGCCAAGGTTTCTACGGCATTGATGACCAAGGCGAAGTATATGTATCACCACGTAGTGATCGTGCACATCAAATCCCTTTCAGCGCTATTGTAAATGAGCTAGAAGCGCAGCAGTTAAATCTGCCTGTATTAGTACGCTTCCCGCAAATCGTGCACCAACGTGTGCATGGTATTTGCCACGCATTCAACCAAGCAATTGAAGAATACCAATATCCAAACAAATACTTGTTGGTGTACCCAATTAAAGTAAACCAACAACGTGAAGTGGTGGATGAAATTCTAGCGAGCCAAGCTCAACTAGAAACCAAGCAGCTTGGTCTTGAAGCGGGTAGCAAGCCAGAATTGTTGGCGGTACTTGCATTGGCTCAACAAGGTAGCTCCGTGATCGTGTGTAATGGCTACAAAGACCGTGAGTATGTGCGTCTTGCACTGATCGGTGAAAAGCTGGGTCACAAGGTATTCATCGTACTAGAGAAGCTTTCTGAGCTGGATCTGGTACTAGAAGAAGCGAAAAGTTTGGGCGTAAAGCCGCGCCTTGGTTTACGCATTCGCCTCGCCTCTCAAGGCGCAGGGAAATGGCAAGCAAGTGGCGGTGAAAAATCGAAGTTTGGTTTATCAGCATCGCAAGTGCTTAGCGTTATTGAACGTCTTAAACGCGAAGGCAATCTAGACGCGATGCAACTGGTTCACTTCCACCTTGGTTCACAGATGGCAAACATCCGTGATGTACGCAATGGTGTGAACGAGTCTGCACGTTTCTACTGCGAACTACGCGCACTCGGTGCAAACATCGAGTACTTCGATGTGGGCGGCGGCTTGGCAGTGGATTATGACGGCACACGCAGCCAATCATCGAATTCGATGAACTACGGCCTTGCAGAATACGCACGTAATATCGTCAACACAGTGGGCGATGTGTGTCTGCAATACGAACAACCAATGCCAGTGATCATTTCGGAATCGGGTCGCTCGCTAACAGCGCACCACGCTGTATTGATTTCTAACGTAATTGGTACCGAATCGTACCTACCGGAAGAAGTACATGAGCTTGATGATGACGCTCCGCTTTTGCTACAAAACATGTGGCGAAACTGGGAAAACTTACAAGATGGTACAGACGCTCGTGCGTTAATTGAGATTTACAATGATACCCAAAGTGATTTGGCAGAAGTGCACTCTCAATTTGCTACAGGCGTGCTTAACTTGGAACAACGTGCGTGGGCAGAACAATTGTCACTGCGCATTTACTTCGAATTAAGCCGCAAGATGAGCACTAAGAATCGCTTCCACCGTCCGATTCTGGACGAGTTGAGCGAACGTCTTGCGGATAAGTTCTTCGTGAACTTCTCTCTCTTCCAATCTCTACCAGATGCTTGGGGTATTGATCAGGTGTTCCCTGTTCTGCCACTTTCTGGTCTGGGCGAGGCGGAAGAGCGTCGTGCAGTGATGTTGGACATCACATGTGACTCTGATGGCGCGATCGATCACTACGTTGATGGTCAAGGCATCGAGAGCACGCTACCTGTACCAGCTTGGAGCAAAGACAAACCGTACTTAATGGGCTTTTTCCTAGTAGGCGCATACCAAGAAATCCTTGGTGACATGCACAACCTATTTGGTGATACCCACAGTGCTGTAGTCAATGTTGATGAACACGGTCAATTTGAGATCAGTTACATCAACGAAGGTGATAGTGTAGAAGACATGATGCGCTACGTTCATATCGACGTGGATGCGATTCGTGACAATTATAAACAATTGGTTTCACATCGAGTTGAAGCCAATGAACAAGCACAAATCCTAGCAGAACTAGAACAAGGTCTAGCAGGATACACCTATTTAGAGGACTTCTGATATGAATGATTTGTTTACTAAAACTGATTATTCGCTTTACTCCAACTCTATGTCGTTTTTACGTCTGCCGTACATTCGTAACCCGGTATCGGCAGACGCAGACGTTGTGGTGTTGGGAGTCCCTCTGGACATGGCAACATCTGGGCGTCCAGGTGCGCGTATGGGTCCAGATGCAATTCGCCGTGCCTCAGTCAACTTGGCATGGGAAGGTAAGAAGTTCCCGTGGAGCTTCAACGTATTGGATAAACTGAAAGTGATCGACGCAGGTGATCTCGTGTTCGATTGCGGTGATGCGGAAGATTTTACTTACCGCCTTGAAGCGGCAACCAGTGAAATTCTAAAAAGTGGTAAAACCATGTTGGGATTGGGCGGTGACCACTTCATTACGCTACCTATCCTGCGTGCCTATGCGAAGCATCATGGCCAAATGGCTTTGATTCACTTTGATGCTCATACGGACACCTATGCAAATGGCAGTTCATACGACCACGGTACGATGTTCTACCATGCGCCGAAAGAAGGTTTGATCTCAGCGAAGAACTCAATACAAATCGGCATTCGTACGGAGTACAAACAGCAAGATCACGGCTTCAATGTGATTAATGCGATGCAAGCGAATGACATGCCTGTGAACGAGATCCTAGAAGAAATTCGTCGCACCGTCGCAGACAAGCCAGTGTATGTTACTTTTGACATCGACTGCTTAGACCCGGCCTTCGCACCGGGAACTGGTACACCAGTTTGTGGTGGCTTGAACTCAGACAAAGCGCTGAAAATTATTCGTGGTTTAGCCGGCATGAATATCGTGGGTATGGATGTTGTCGAAGTATCGCCTCCATACGACCACAGTGATGTTACCGCACTAGCGGGAGCAACCATCGCACTAGAAATGCTTTACGCATACGCATCTGAGCGCGAATAGACATAATCATTTCTAAGGGAGCTTCGGCTCCCTTTTCTTTCTGATGCCTTCCTCTACCTTTTATTCACTCGTTTCATCTTGAACTCAGATCAACCGAGCAGACGCTTTATTTTTGCACTTTAACCATTAAAACCAGTTACCTATAAGGCTCATTCTATTCACGAAAAGTAAAAGGTTTAACGTAATTAGACAAAGAAATGCACCGCTTTTTGAATACAAAATCGGATTAGTTTTTCTAATTGAAATCATAGATTTTTATCTTGCTCAACTTCACACTTTTCGATTGCTAATTATACAAGCAAGCACTATTATCTCGCGCAAATACCCCCGCAACACAAGAATTCAGTTGACACTCTATAAAAGAGCGCTAAGGGTTTTTACGTCTTAAATTTTTTGGAGAGATACGCAAATGTCTGCTTCGTTTCCATTAGCGAAACTTACCTTTTTAATCGCTATATTGACTGCCGTGGGTCAAATGACCCAGACAATGTACGTGCCTTCAATCGGTCATATGGCGGGCGAGTTTTTGGTATCTGCGTCATCACTTCAAGCTGTGATGGCTTGTTACCTAATCCCATATGGCTTGTCGCAATTTGCGTATGGCACACTATCGGACCGCTTGGGACGCAAACCGATCATCATCGTCGGGCTGCTTATCTACATCGTGGGTACACTGGTAGCATTATTTGCACATCAATTTGAATGGTTCTTGATTGGTAGCTTTATCCAAGGCTTAGGTATTGGCTGCGGCGGTGCGATGTCACGCACTCTGACTCGCGATTGCTTTGAAGGCTCTGATCTACACAGAGCAAACAGCTTAATTAGCATGTGTGTGATTTTCTCACCATTAATGGCACCAGTATTAGGCGGCTACCTAACAGAAGCTTTCGGATGGCGGTCGAGCTACTTGTTCTTAGCGCTATTTGCTATCGCGGTTGTGATCACCATGATGACAAGCATGATGGAGACGCTACCAAAAGAGAAACGCAAATTCGAACCAGTAGCCAAAAGCTACAAACACGTTTTGTCTGACCGTCGCTTTCAAGGCTTTTTGATTTGCCTGGTTGCAACATTCGCTGGTGTGGGTGTATTCGAAGCGGCGGCTGGGGTGTTGTTAGGTGGGGTATTAGAATTACCAGCAACAACGGTAAGTTTGCTGTTTATATTGCCGATCCCAGGTTACTTGGTGGGTGCAGGCTTATCTAGCTACATCGCAAGACGTCGCTCTGAGCGTCGTGCTTTAAATGTAGGCTTGGTCTCTATTTTTGTGGGCTCTGCTATTGTGCTCATCCCAGGCTTGTTTGGTTTAACCACTGCATTAACGCTGGTTGGAGGCGCAACCGTGTACTTTTTGGGTGCAGGTATTCTCTTCCCAGCAGCAACAACTGGAGCGATTGCGCCATTCCCATACCATGCAGGAACAGCAGGCGCGACATTGGGTGGCATGCAAAACTTGGGGGCAGGTGTCGCAACTTTGCTCGCGTCACTATTTCCAGCGCATAACCAGATGCCTTTGGGCATTTTGATGATGGCAATGTCGGTAATTGCAATGCTTGGGTTAATGTGGGTGAATCGAGCACACAATCACTCAAACGAAGTACCGCAAGTTATCTGATCATTATCAGCTTACTTTCAAAGTCCAAAAGGGACACACTCAACAAGTGTGTCCCTTTTTTCATATCACACTATATCGATTTCCCGATGAGAATGATTTAACTTTCGAATTGATATTTGTTAAAAATAACAGCTGCTTACACAATGTGTTTTCAGCTCCCTTCAAATTGAGTATCCAACTCGAAATATTGAGGATTCTCACTTTTTCGGTATACCCCATAACAAAGAATGGACAACTGAAAACCACTAACAAAATGAAAGCCCAGCCCTCAGGATGAGGCCACTTGGGTGTACAATAAGGATAAAATCAGATGCGTTTCACTTTAACTACGTTGGCCGTCTCGGTCGCGCTTGTCGCCGGATGCAGCAATCAAGGAATCCCCAGCATGACTCAATACTCCCAAACACAGATCGTTGCTCAACAAACTCAAGCTCCGGTTGCGAAAAAAGTCCCTCACGCGATGACTATTCATGGCGATACCCGCGTTGATAACTACTACTGGATGCGTGACGACGAACGTAAAGACCCTGAAATTTTACAGCACCTAGAGAAAGAAAATCAGTACGCAGAAACCGTTCTAAAGCACACTGAAACACTTCAAGATACGCTATTTGAAGAAATTAAAGGGCGCGTCGCAAAAGACGACAACTCAGTACCGGTTCGTAAAGGCAACTACTTCTACTCCAGTGAAGTGACCGGAGATAACGAGTACGAAGTCCATTTGCGAGCTAAAGACTTTGCAGGCAAAGACAAACAAATCATTTTAGATGTCAATGAACTAGCAAAAGAACATGAATTTTTCAGTATCGGCGGCCTATACGTTAGTCCGAATGAAAACTTATTGGCGTATGGCGAAGACACATTAAGCCGCCGCGTGTACACCCTTAAGATCAAAGACCTGACAACAGGCAATTACCTACAAGATGAAATCGAAGGGGCCTCAAGCGCTGTCGCATGGCAGAACGATAACAACGCCTTTTACTACATCAAAAAAGATCCACAGACCTTATTGGGCTACCAAGTTTATCGTCATGTATTGGGCACACCACAAAGCAGCGATGAGCTGATTTTTGAGGAAACCGACAGCGCCTATTACACCTCACTAAGCAAAAGCAAAGATGGCGAAGATATTTATATCTGGCATTCGAGTACAGAAACCAGTGGGGTCTCTATCATTGATGCGAACAACCCTAAAGCAAAGGCGAAACCGTTCTATCCTCGTGAAGATGGCATTGAATACAGTATTTCTAAGCTAGGCGATTGGTACTACATTTATACTAACTATCAAGCCGTCAACTTCCGTTTGATGAAAGTTCATCAAAATGACATGCATGACCGCTCTAAATGGCAAGATGTGATTGCCGCAGACGACAACACTCAACTTGTCGACTTCGAGTTATTCGATGATCACATCGTCTATGAGCAGCGCTCTAACGGCCTAGCAAGCGTCACTGTACGTCAGCTTTCAACAGGAAAAGAATTCCCCCTCACATTTAATGACGATGCGTTTGCTGCCTATTTGACAGGTAACCTAGAGCTGGATAACGAGAAAGTTCGTATTTATTACAGCAGTTTAACCACTCCAGGAACCTACTACGATTTCGATCTAAAAACGGGCGGGTCAGAAATCATGAAGCAAACACCTGTACTTGGTGATTTTAATCCTGACAATTACCAATCAGAACGCATCATGGTCACAGCCCGTGACGGTAAAGAAGTACCCGTTTCTTTGGTGTATCGTAAAGACTTATTTAAGAAAGATGGTACGAATCCACTCTACCAATATGGTTATGGATCTTATGGCGCAACCATTGAGCCAACTTTCCGCTCGACACGTTTGAGTCTATTGGATCGCGGCTTTGTTTACGCCATTGCTCATATTCGTGGATCTGAAATGCTTGGCCGCCCTTGGTATGAAGACGGTAAAAAACTAACCAAGCAAAACACATTCAACGACTTTATTGATGTGACTAAAGGTTTGGTTGAACAAGGCTACGGCGCGAAAGATAAAGTCTTCGCTGTTGGTGGCTCTGCAGGAGGTCTCTTAATGGGGGCTATCATCAACCAAGCACCAGAACTGTACCGCGGTATCGGTGCACATGTTCCGTTTGTGGACGTGGTAACCACCATGCTCGATGAATCGATTCCATTGACCACCAATGAGTATGATGAATGGGGTAACCCAAATAACAAAACATACTATGACTATATGTTGAGTTACTCGCCTTACGACAACATCAAGGCGCAAAACTACCCGAACATGTTGGTAACGACTGGCTTGCACGACTCTCAAGTACAGTACTTTGAACCAATGAAGTGGGTCGCCAAACTTCGTGAAATGAAGACAGACGATAACGTCTTGTTGTTCAAAACCGATATGGAAGCCGGACACGGCGGCGCATCTGGTCGATTTAAGCGCTTAAAAGAAGATGCGCTAGAGTATGCCTTCTTCCTCGATTTACTCGATAAAAAATAAGCGTATTAATAGAACTGCATCTCTTCTAACAACAAAAATGCCCGCAAGTTGCGGGCATTTTTTATAGACGCACTCTCTAAACAAAGAGTGGGGTTACCTAAGCACAGAATGACTAGCGTCTCTTATAGCCAAAGGATAGCAGAAAGAAAAACGCCTACTCACAACGAGTAGGCGTTAACACAATAAATGTGTTTAGGCAGTAGAAACTGGCCTATTTATTAGAAGTAGTAACGAGCACCTAGAGTCCAGTAGTCGTTCTCTTCATTGTTGTAGTCGTTACCTAGATCAAACTGGTAAGCTGCAAACGTTACGAAAGCAGGAGTTACAGCGTACTCTGCTTGTAGCGCAGTTTCGCTTGAAAGTGTCTTGTTGTCTTCTTCGTCTTCTACGCCTTCGTAGTTAACGCTGAATGTCCAATCGTTTACGCCGTATGCCAAAAGAGCTTCAAGTTGAGAAGTGTCTTTACGCATTTGGTAGAAGTACTCGTTCATACCGTATACTACTGCTGCGTATAGACCTGAACCGTACTGACCGTAGTTTACAGAGAATAGGTGTGATTCAGCATTCTTAGTACCTAGAGTCGCGTTTTTAACATCACCGCCGCTGTATACGTAGCCTAGACCAAAGCCAGCTACAGAACCGCTCAATGCAACTTGACCACGTTGCTCGTATGTTGTTGCATCTGAAGTTTGCTCACCTTGCCAACCTAGACCTAGGTTGAAAGCAAAACCTTCACCAAATTCAAAACCTTTACGGTAGCTAAGCATTTTATCAGCACGAGCTGAGCCTAGGTTGCCGTGGTTGTCGTACAAAAAGTCGTTCGCAAACGCGATTGGTAGATCCGCAACGCCAGCGACATCGTAGTAAGGTGACCATTGAGTACCTGCTACTAAACGGCCAAACTGCTCATGAGTAGCACCGATGTAACCTAGACGAGTTTTGAACGATTGCTCGCCACCGTTTAGGTAGTTAAGCGCCCATTCACCTTTAGCGTCGATAGTAATACCGTTGCCAATGTCTTTCTTACCCGCAACGTTAATACGTGGAGACACTTGGTGAACTTTTACATCTTCTTCGAAATACTCACCCACGCCAACTGAAACGTGACCGCCGATCGATAAAGATGTACCATCGCTGTTGTAAACTTCTGCTGCGAAGGCCTGTGAACCACATGCTAGTGCCGCCACTGCAACGGCTAGAGTTTTCATTTTCATTGTTAACATCCGTATAGTTGTTTGTACCGGTTCGCTTAGAAACAGATTAAATCCGAATCAATCGCAACGAACACATAACAAAGTAGTAATGAAATAGAAATGAAACAAACACTTTCTTATGCAACCAGTGGTATTAATGCTCACATTTTGAACTGAGTCACAAAAAAATAGGGAACTTTTCATTCCCCATCATAAAATCTGTGGCTTTTTACGTGTCACATCTCCCAACGTGCGAGTGGCTTCTCAGTTTTGATACCCTTACTGCCCCAGCGGTCAATAACATCAATTTGCAGTATGCGGCTCGGTTTAATAAGCGATGTCAAGGTTTTCGACGGTCGTTTATCCGTCACTAACCATAGCGTTTTATCTTGTTCAAACTGAGCTTTTAAAGATAATTTGTCTTCTTCTGTCCACTCGAGTTCCGGCTTAAATTCGCGCCCAACCACAAACAATTGGTTGCCAGAGGCAAAGTCCTCTAATGACTCACTCATCAGTACCACTGAATCGATGCCTTTATCGAAGATCTCTGCCTGTTGTTGGTTGATCAGTTCACGCACATTGAGCATAAGAGCCTGTTGATTCGTTTGAATAGCCTTTTGGTGTTCAGGATATACACGTTGTAGATCCTCTCCAACAATGCCCGCCATTCGGATTAAGTTTGTAGGGTTCAGCCATGCGTACTTCGATGTTGACCCGTTTTCCAATGTCAGTACTGCAACTCCTTGAGCTCTAGGAGAAATGGCCTGCGATGCATCGATTTCAATCAAGTGAATGTTGCCCTGTCGAGCGTAAACATAAGTCGGGTCTTGTTTCCAAATCGCACCAAGAGTAACAGCAACCGTCGCGGCTTGACCCGCTTGCTTAACTTGCTCTGTACCTTTATTTGCGAACCAGTTCTCAAGACGCTCAACGCCGTAACGCTTTGGAGGCAGATACTGAGTCTCTATCCCTGTACCTTTCATGAGTTGCTCAGACAACATGTACGTGACGGGAGTGCTGGTTAAAATGTCTTTGGCGCTTGCCCACGATGGAAGTGTCGTCGCTACAACCAAACCAAAAGTTATCGCTAATTTTTTTATCTTCATGTTCATTACTTTATAAAAAGGGTTACGCTTTTTGGATAATTCGGTAAACCGTTGCTGTTAGGAAAAATGCCGCAGAAACAATGATGATGGATGCGCCTGATGGCACTGGTAGCTCAAGCTCCATCGGCAGTATGGTTCCTACTAAACACGCAATGGTTGCCAATAAAGAAGAAAGGAGAACGAAACAGCCCATGCGTTTAGTCAATAACCTAGCCGTTGCACCAGGAATCAGTAGCAATGCACCAACCAATACCGCGCCAATAATCTTTACCGCGGCGATGGTGACCAAGGTGATCATCATGACAAATAAGTAATCATAAAAGCTGGTATTAAAGCCGCGTACACGTGCAATATCCGGGCTGATACAAGTTAGCAAAATGCGGTTAAACGTTGGAATAAGAAGCAGTAATATGATCAAACAACTGATCGCTAAAATAAGGATATCGTTGTCCGTCACAGTCAAGATCGAGCCAAACAACACGTTCTCCAACATGTGAATGTTGATCTTGCGAGCAACGTACATTAACAGTGCAGCACCAACCGCTAACGCTAGTGCAAGAAAAACCCCAACCAGTGTGTCGTAAGGTACATTCGTACGATTACGAACAAAGTGAAGCAACAGCGCAAAAATCATACAAAAGCTAAACAATCCGATGATCGGATTCTCTGGCGGCTCACCGAGCAACACACCAATCGCGATTCCGGTAAGCGCAGCGTGCCCAACCGCTTCAGAGAAAAAAGCCAGTCGCTTGGCGATGACTAATGTACCAAGACCACCAAGTAATGGTCCTAATATCAGCGCTGCCACGATTGCGTTCACCATGAAAGCATAAGAAAAGCTATCGCTTAACCATCCAGATTCAACGCCGCTAACCGCTAACTCTCGCAACCAATCCATTATGCAGCCTCCACTTTTGCTGTGTAGTGCTTGAATAATGTTTCTATACGATCAGGACTTAGCACATCTGAATGGTGCCCTGACGCCACAATTTGACGATTTACAACATGGACCTGCGCATCTAAACGGCGCACTGCGGTCACGTCATGGTGCACTGCCAGTACCGTTTTGCCTTCTCCAACGACTTCATGAATCAAACCTTCAAGATATCGAACACCTTGCTCATCCATGCCAGTTGTAGGTTCGTCTAAAACCAATAAATTGGGCTCATCCAGTAAAGCTTGCGCAAACAAAACACGCTGTTGCTCACCGCCAGAGAGTTGCCCCATACGACGATCGCAACGCGTTGCCATACCCACGCGTTCCAGCTGGGCCAGGGCATGTTGAGTTTGTTTCGTTTTACGTCGCCAAAATAGAGGGATACGAGTTTGGTTAAGCAGTACAAAATCCATCACGGTTAACGGGAGGCTTGCTTCAAACATCGCTTTTTGTGGCACATACCCTATCTTCCCCGATGCAGCTGATGGTTCTGGCCAATTGAGCGCTATGTTTCCCGAAAATGGCGTGAGTCCAAGTACCGAACGAAGCAAAGAGGTTTTACCACCGCCGTTCGGTCCCATAATCACGTGACATTTCGCGTTCTCGAATTCGGCGCTGATG
This sequence comes from Vibrio sp. SCSIO 43097, assembly GCF_023650755.1. Classification (NCBI taxonomy): domain Bacteria; kingdom Pseudomonadati; phylum Pseudomonadota; class Gammaproteobacteria; order Vibrionales; family Vibrionaceae; genus Vibrio; species Vibrio sp. SCSIO 43097. The sequence goes on from NZ_CP071841.1 coordinate 1,203,398, forward strand.
TTCTGCAAAATGATATTGTCGGCGTATTTTAGGCCCACGTTACTTAAGGAAACGGAAGGTCCAGTCATTACGCCTTTTCCCCTGCTCGCTTACTCGCCACAAATTTCATGGCTTCGATTAGTGTTTCCACATTATCTCGCATCTCAACCTCGACTTTATCAGCCTCATACTCACCGTGAGTCATGTGAGAAAAGCGATAAAGCTGCACCCCAGTCGCCTCTTCGATGGTATCAACAAAGCGATTCGGCATATTGAGCTCATAAAACAGCACATCAATGCCCGATTCACGAATTTTCTCTATCGTTTCCTGTAGCTGACTTGCACTTGGTTCAACGCCATGAGCAGGCTCAATGACAGCGGCAACGTCAACACCAAACTCCTGAAGGATATATCCGTAAGCATTGTGGGTTGTCGCCACCTTCATACCAGCCGTGTCCAACTCACCAAGAGACAACATTGCATCACGCTTCATCAGGCGAAATGTTTTCGCGTATTTACGAGCATTTTGGCGATAGAACGTAGCATTGTCTGGGTCCAATTGGCTTAGCTCACTCGCGATGGTGTAAACCTTTTGAATGGTTGTTGATAGACCGACAAAGGTGTGAGGGTTCACTGCTCCTTGACCAACAGACTGCCCCATAGCTGGCAATAAAGGCACTTCTTTGTTCGCTTCGATAACCACGAGATCATCACGCTGAGAAGCCTTGATCACTTTCAGTGCAAAATCGTCATGACCAATACCATTGATCACTATTACGTCCATTTCATTTAAGCGTTTAAGATCATTAGGTTGTGGCAAATAGTTGTGAGGATTAAAACCGGCATCAACCAAAGGAACGATGTCCGCCTTCTCACCAACAACGGCTTTAACATAGCTGTAATAAGGTTGAAGCGTAATACCAATACTGAGTTTATCGGCAGCAAAGCCAGTAGAAGACACCGTTAATAACGCGGTGGCTGTAAGAATACGACGTAAAAGAGAGCGTTTGATCATAGTACTTATCAATTATGTTGTCTTAATGGGCGTGAGAGTGAGAGGAAGAGTCTGACAGAACGATTTGTTTCCACCCGAAATCGTGGCGTTTTGCTAGCTCGCTTAGTCCCTCCACATTTAACGAACGGCTAGAATCATTAAACCAAATATCAGCTTGAGAACTGCGGCTATCCAACAGCATGGAAGCAGAGCCTTGGGCACTGGTCTTCACGCCAATGTAGACACCGTCATCAATTCGTTGCCACTGATGAGAACCTTTACGCTTCCAATTTTGGTCTTTCACGAAAGGAGCAATCCAAAGCGCCTCCATATCAGAGATCTCAGGCCAAGTTCCGGTATCTAACTGCAAATCACGAATCTCTTCATGAGCGAGCTTAAGTTCAGCGATCAACCCCAACTCATTTTGATGTAAATCCGTGATTAACACTTGATGAGACTGCATGTCTGGCTTTTCAGTCGCGACCTGATGGTAGGGCATAAGTATGGCTGCTGAACTGAGAATTGCTGCGATTGTCAGTGCGACCCACTTTCCTTCTCGGTTACCATCATCAGGGCGAACTTTCTGTACACTCATTTCTCTTTCAGCTCAACGATATCCACTTCCACCGGGCTTTCATGTCCGGCATCAAATACCAAATAGAAATCTGTTTCAGGGTGAGTAAATTCTGCGATGGAACGCTTATCTGTTTTTTCTTTGGCGATCAGATTGTCGTCGTAATCGTACATTTCGACATCGTAGTCGACCGCTGTGGATCCATCCGAGTAGCCCGCTTCACAAATCACTTTATCTTGCGCCAAGTGACAGCTCATCAGAGGAAAATGTGCAGCAGCGTGAAAGGACGCAAATCCAGAAAAAAGCAAAACCGCTTTTAGAAGAGAAGTGTTATTCATGATAATTCCAAAATGGCCCAGCAATTGCTGAGCCTAATTCGATTAGTTAAGTTGAGTTTCAAACGTTAGGTGAACATTGGCACTCGCTTTATCCGCCAATGGATTATCTTTCAATTCACCTTTGTAGTTCGCTTTCATTAAGTAGCGCCCGGCGACTTCTGGCGTGAAAATCACTTTGCCATCTTTATCGCTCACCACATCGATTTGTTCTTGATGGTTTCGGTACATGGTCCCTTCACGTGTAATCTCAGCAGTAACGCCCTCTTGTGGCTCTCCGTTAAAGAAAAACTGGAAAGTCACAGGCTCACCTTCAATGATGTCCGATGGATGCGTGATCGGTTTCATCTCTAGCATTTTGCCTTCAATCTCCAACGCTTTGTCCGTTGGCATACCAACCGTAATGTAGCTTTCTGCTCGGGTGTAACTTAGTTGAGTAACCACATCACGCGCTTGCTCGGGAAGCACATCACCACGCTCAGCTTTGCTTGCTCGCGCCCATTTCACCGTATCACGACGGCCCGCTTTGTATTGTGTGTAGTAGCTCGGCTGATTATTAATCGCAACTTTGTGCGTGCCTTCTTCTGTAAAAAAGAAATCAAACATAGAGCGACGCTTGCCACGAACAACAAAGTTAGGACGCTCAGAGCGGCCATCCGGCATCACCACAAACGCCTGGTCACTACCCGCAGGCTTATCAAAAACAAACGTTCCGTGAGAGGCAGTAACATCAAATGTCAGCCAGTCACCGCCTTCTTTAGAAACCGTAAAGTGAGAGGGCAGAACCCAACGTGGATGTGCTTGTGCGGTGGTGGTTACAGCCAATCCCATTGCCATTACACTCGCCAATGCCACTGCTTTCATTTTGGTTTTCATTGTTGTGTCCTTTAATCACTTAACTTGATAATTGACGGTGATGACACCCGTCTCTTGTGTTGGTTTAAGCTCATAGCGCACGTCACTGTCCGCTAGCGTTATTTTTTGACGTAAGTAGTTTCGCCCACCGTGTTCACGAACGACTTCGACGTACAACGTGTAATTTCCTTGTTCCAAACGCTCCCCTGAGTCATTGGTTCCATCCCAGACAAAGCGGTATTGACCAGCAGGACGTGTTGCAGAAGTCACCGCATCAACAAGTTCACGATCATAACGACCCGCTTTTCTCCACCAGCTGCGTAGATCTTTTAACCATTCGTCTTTCCCTACCCATAACTGAATGGTTTTAACCGGTTTACGCTGATCGTTTTCAACCCAAACCGCCACATAAGGGCGTGCATACATTGAGGTATCTATCTTTGGAAGTTCGAGTTCGAAGTCGACCTTCGCGTTATCTGGTAGAGGCGCCGCGGAAAGAGAGAAAGGAGTAAAAGCCGCGATCAAAGCGGCTTTACAAAAGTGATTACGGCGGAAAAATCTTCCTGTGTTCAACATAAGTGTTCTCTAAAAAAGCTGTTATGGAACAGCAACAAAATAAATTACGAGCGACAGTAACGTACCAAAGCTCATCCATTGCATTGACGTTCTGAGCGTCTTCTTCTTAGGCAGTAACAAGCACACGCCTGTAAGAACAAAAAACACCATCAAAAGCGCAGTGACGTCGATAAACCACTTCCAAATCCCACCACTGTTGCGTCCTTTATGTAGATCGTTCAGCAGCGCAACAATACCGTAGTGCGTCGTTTCGACGTCTGCTGCACCAGTAGTCATATCAATAAAGACCGTAGCGTTATAACCCGGGCCTTTAAAATCCATAGAAAGCTCTCCGAGTAACAACTCACCTTGCTCAACTTCGGTATACACATCTAGTGCGGAGGGAGTGCCGCGAAGCTCGGTTTCTTTAGTCAAGAAAGCTACCAGTTCTTCACGATTAGGTTGAAAGGTATCTGAATGTGAGAATAGAACTGAGTGCGGAACCGTCAGAGTATGTTGTTGAATGATAGGTTCACTGCGTTCAAACAATTCGGGGCGATTGAGGGTAATACCAGTTACTGCAAAAAACAGCGTAACTAAGAGAAGAGCCATCGAAATATAGATATGTAGGCGGCGAGCCCAAGTTTGAACACCTTTGCTTTTAAGCAACATAGAAACAATCATCACCAATAAATGTGGGGCATAATTTAGGTGATAATCATTCGTATTGGCATTTAATTTACATTGTTTACTTTTTCAATTCAGCTTGGCTTGCACATGTTTTAGCTATTTGGCCCAATGCGAGTTACCGATTGCCTACCCTCTAGATAATAACCCTATCAATTTTAATGACTCAAAATTTAATGATATTTCCAATACTAAAAAGTGGGATAGACTCCACCAAAATGCGCCTTTATGTATATTTAATGAAAAGCTTAAAAGCTATCCATAAACTAGATAAAAAAGGTAAGCTAAGAAGTTAGTGTAGGGTTAGATAGAGAAGATTTTCTGATGCTAGCCAAACGTTATGGTGTAGTTCAGAAGGAAAAATATGAACAAGAATGTTGGAATAATTCTCTTATCACTTTTCTCAAGTGTCACTTTCGCAAGTGAAAAGTTTGAAGCCAGTTTGTTTAACAACGTAAGCCAATCTATCGATAATTATGGTGCTAAGATAAAGCTGTGCGAATCTATGGCAGACCAGAATACACCTGACAAACAAACCCTAGAGTATTCAAAGAAGCATATAGAAGCATTAACTCCTGTTCTGCCGTTTTTAAGCGAGAAAGCTTTTGAGGCTTGTGTATTAAAAGAGAAGCAAGAGCTAGCATATTATCTATTAATAGCAAAAAATAACGCTTCAAGAACCTCAACATTAAAGCTTGTAGAATCGACTGAAAGCCTAACTTTTCATATCGAACCTACATCGAGAGAAAAGTTTGAAACACTGAGCAAGGTACATCAAGAATATATAGAGAAAAGCCCTTTTTTCTCCCGACCATTTGATGCATTAGCTTTTTATGAAAAGCTCATACAATAAATAGCCTTTATGACTTTAGACAAAAAATACCCGAGACTGAGCTCGGGTATTTAATAAAAATGTTCGCTATGAGTTCTGCGTCGATTCTACTTTGCGTAGCTGTGATAGATACTTAACCCAACTCTTTGCCTGATTCGATGGCTTAATCTCATTCGCTCTTTTGGCATTAGCGAGCGCATCGTCAAACCGCTTAAGTTTGTAGTAAGCGCGAGTTTTGATAAGTGCAACATCCGCTTTACGACCTCTGACCTTATCGAGCGCGGCAATGGCATCTTTATAATGGCCTTCTTGCACCAACAGTTGAGAATAGTTCCAGTAATACTGCCTATCTAGCTGAGCTGCAATACGCCAGCTATCAATAGACTCTTCCCACTCTTTTGCCATTTGCCAATACGTTGCTTGCTGAGCTTTTAGCTTACTATTCGAGTTTACATCCTCTAGCTCGTTCATCACCAACGCAGCTCTCTCAGGAATACCTCGTTTCGCGTACAATTGTGCCAGCAGCTTTAAGTCATCTTGGCTAAGTTGTAACCCTTTCAGTTTTGCCAACGCCAAAGAGTCTAGGGCACGTTTGTTGTCATCAACCCGTAGGTATAGAGCAACAAGCTGACGCCACCATTCAATTCGCTCAGGTTCAATCACTATTAAGCGTTTGATGGTCGAGATTGCCGGCTTCCACTTTTTCAGTTCTAGCTCAGCAGAAAGCTTTATCGACAATGCGCCAAGCTTGTCTGGCTGACCAAACTTCTCATAACGAGCCATTGCTGAAAGCACTTTTTGCCACTGACTCAGTTGATAATGAGATTGGGAAATACGCAGCCATAGTTCATGCGCTTTTTGACCTTTAGGAATGTTTTTGCTCAAGGCATAGTAATGAGGTAAAGCCTTAGAAAAACGTTGCTCGTTCAGCAGTATATCAGCCAACATTTTTCGGGTTTGCCATGCTTGCTCATCTTGTAGCAAACCACTATTGACTGCCAACTCAAGTTGCTTAATCGCCGCTTGAGTTTGCTCGTTCTGCCAGTAAAAAATACCCAACATTCGAGCGACATAAGCTTGGTCATATCCACGAGAAAGCTCCATAGCTTCAAGAGATGAAATCGCTTCTTTTAGTTTCTCCTCTTGAGCCAAGTTGTGTGCTCGTTGAACTCTCGCTGCGGTGTATTGGCTTAACTCACTGGCAATGGTTGAGAGTGCACTCAGGCTTAATACCGTACCGATTAAGAATTTTTTCATCATTTGGCTAACTTGAACTCCACTTTAGCGGTTTGTCCGAACTGCTCAATTGACACACCATCCTCAACTTTTGGCTGATACTTCCATTTTTTAAGCGCACGGATTGCTTCCCTTTCAAACATGCGCTCGGGCTCAGCCTCGATCACTTCAATATCTTTTGGTCGTCCAGTTGCATCGATCGTGAAACGCATAATGACATAACCTTCCACTCTACGTTTCAGCGCCTTACTTGGATAACGAGGATCAACACGATACAACGGCAGTGCTTGCTGGTTGCCCATTGTTCCCTTCAAGTTTGGGGCGCTAATCGCGATGCCTTCAAGGGCTGTGTTTAAACCTAAAGCACTGACTGGCGTCATCTGACTCATTGGTTCCATTTGAGTGTCAGCTTGAGACAGATCCATTGGCTCCGGCGCTTGAGGTGGTTCTGGTTGCTCCGGCACTGAACGTTGACGACGCTGCACGTCTGCTTCATTCTCTACCATCACCATATCAAAACGAACGGCTTCTGAAGCTTCTGGTGCACGCTGGTTGCCTTTATCAACCATCCACGCCATAAAGCTAAACAAGCTCACAGAAATTAACAGTGATGCTGGTAGTGCAAGTAACAGCCTGCCCATTAAGGTTTCTCCGCCGCCAATGCAATGTTCTTCACACCCGCCGCCTTTGCAGCGTCCATCACTTTCACGACAGTGCCATTGTAAGCATGCTCGTCAGCTTGGATAACTAACGAGGCATCAGGTTGATCAAGTAACAGGTGCTCAATAGAGGCCTCAACACGCTCAATATCAACCACTCGTTTGTCAATGTACACATCATTCGCTGCCGTTACTGCGATAAAAATGCCCGCGTCTTTTTGACTTACTACATTAGAAGCCTGGGGGCGATTCACTTCTACACCGGATTCACGTACAAACGAACTGGTCACAATGAAGAAGATCAACATGATGAAGACGATATCAAGCATCGAGGTTAAATCGACTTGAGCTTCATCTTGTTGGTTAGGTCTGCGTCCGAGTCTCACTTTTGACTCCTTAAAGATTGTTCTAACTGGATAGCTTTTCGTTCACACACTTTGCTAAGGCGAGCATGAATAAACATGCCCGCAAGCGCTGCTACCATACCTGCCATGGTTGGCAGCGTAGCAAGTGAGATACCAGAAGCCATCAATTTCGGATTGCTGCTGCCTTGCGATGCCATTACGTCAAACACCGTAATCATGCCTGTCACCGTCCCTAACAACCCTAGCATTGGGCAAACCGCCACAAGTAGCTTAATAGTCGATAGGTTTTGGCGTAGTTCGATTTGCGCTTTTGCAATCCATCCTTCACGGATTTGATGCGCGTACCAAGAGTGGTGCTCTGATCTTGCGTGCCACTGCTCACAAAGCTGTTTTTTTACCCCAGGGAAAACCGTTGTGAGATAAATAACTCGCTCCATAACCAACAGCCAGCACACCGCCACGACGGCGGCCAGCCACCATAGGATTTGACCACCTTGCTGCATAAAGCTCATCAAGGTTGTGGCCCAATCCTCACTGATCAAACCCAATGTGCTGAGTAGGATCTGCTCCATTACGCTGCGTTCTCCGCTAAGGTGTTAGAGTGACTTTTGTTATTCGGCATATCACGCTCAGCTTGTTCTGCAACTAAACCGATGCCTTGTTTTTCTAAGATACTGCGAATATTTTCTGCTTGAGAGCTCAATACGTTGTGCGCTAATAGCAAAGGCATGGCTGAAACAAGGCCAAGTACGGTAGTCACAAGTGCCATCGAAATGCCACCCGCCATTACTTTCGGATCACCATTACCAAATTGAGTGATGACTTGGAAGGTTTCGATCATACCCGTTACCGTGCCTAGTAGGCCAAGCATAGGAGCTAGAGCAGCAAGAAGCTTAAGCATCGACAACCCTTTTTCTAGGTGGGTTTGCTCATCAACAACGGCTTCCAAAAGACGTAGTTCTAACGCTTCTACGCTGCGATGCTTGTCTTTCTGGTATACCGCAAGCACGCGACCCAAAGGGTTGTTTCCTGGCTGCGCTGGGGTTTTCAGTTGCTTCATGATTTTCTGGCGCGAAATCATCAGAGATGCACCACGTACGAGCGCAATCAATAGGCCGATAGCCAATAAACCAAGGATGATTTTGCCGACAACGCCACCCGCATTTAGGCGATCAGCCAAAGTCGGTGAGTTTGCGAGCTGCTCAAGAAGAATGCCACGTGACGGATCTATGACAAGCGCATCAATGTCACCAGAGGAAATAGTATTCGCTGTTGGACCGCTTTCAGGCTGACGAAGATAGTTTACCGCATCTCCGCGTTGACCATTCCACTTAACGTAGCCAGTGTCATCCAGCAGCGCCATAGAACCAAGACGAACACCACTAACCGTTTGTTCACGACCCTCGCCATTTAGCAGTGTGAAAGAGACGTTTGCCATTTCACCGCTTGCTTTGATTTGTTCTTCCATGCTGCGCCACATCGCCTGAAGTTGGGTCAACGTTGGCAGTGATTTAGCCGCAACAATAGCATCGATATCTTTCTGATATGAGTTTGCATCTACACCGGTTACTGAGCTTTTTAGCTCAGACTCTAGCTCTTTTGCGTTCTGGCGAACGACGCCAAATAACTCACCTAGGCTCCCGGTTTCTAGACGCAACTTTTCTTCTAGCTGTGCCAGTTCTGCTTCATTTTCACCGAAGGTAACACTTAATGAGTCCGCCTCTGCTTGAAGAGCAGCACGCTCTGCCACCAATTTATTCTTTATAGCCTGTAGGTCTTGCTCTGTTTGCTTAAAACCTGATTCACGCGCGACATTGTGCGATTGCTGTTGACGATTTTCTTGCTGCGCCTTTTGTAACAACGCATCACTAGCAAAAGTTGTATAAGGCATTAATGCGGCTGTCGAGATTAATGCAACCGATAACCATTTTTTCATCATTTATTTGCCCTCCGCAGCGGTTAACGACACTGGTAGAGTTAACATGCTCGGCGCGATCTGTTTATTCGCCATAGCGAACGCTTTGTCTAGCTCTGATTTTTGCTCAGAACCCACTTGTTGCCATGCTTGTTGTTGCTGTGACCAGCTCCAAAATGTGTCACCAGATAAGCTACGCGCTACCAAAGACAAACGCCCTAAATAGAGAATGTCCGCCTCCACAGCTTCATTGTCACCCAGGTTAATCTTGCCTTGGTAAACGCCAAGCTTGGTGCCGTAATCCATTTCAATTTGGTACGCTTCTAAAATACGACGAAACTTCTCTGCATCCGCAACGTCTGCACGCGTCATCATGGAATCCAGCTTTGCAATTCGCTCCTCACGTTGCGCTTTGCGTATAGGCTTGTCGTTAGCGACGAGCACTTTTAAGCCCTCAAGCATGTGATACATTAAAGGCACGACACCTTGACGAGTTTGAGCAATCTGTTCAATTTGCTCGTTCAAGCTATCAACTTCTTGATTTTGGCTCTCAACAAGGCTTGCAAGATGATCGCGATAAATCTTCAAGTTACCGACTTCTTCTTGCAGCTGCTCAATTTCAGCTTCTAGAGTAAGTGATTTTTCTGCGCTTGCATCAATACGTTTTTGGCTTACCGCCGACGACTGGTTTGTTTTACTCTGCACAGCTTGTGCATCGTTTAAGTTCGCCGCGTGAGCGGGAATCAAAACCGATGATATCAACAGAGCGATACTTGATTTCATTAGATTCATACGAGTTATATTTCTGTGTTCCAAAAACGACCAAAGGGGAAGACTACCCTTCCCCTTTAATAATCAAATTGTTATCAGTACTTGAACTGGATTGTTGCCATGTAGTTGCGGCTTTCTCCAACCACAACCCCACTCGCACCTTTTTGCTCGCCATTCGTGCTACCACCACCTGCGAAGTAGTCGGTATCGAATAAATTCTCGACATTGAATCGAGCAATGATATCCAAGTTTTCATCGTACTTATGTTTGTATGACACGCCCATATCAACGCGAGCGTAGCCATCTTTCTTGAAGGTGTTCTTTGCATCACCGTAGCGATCACCTTCATAAATCAAACCAAGGTTTAAGTTAGTGTTGTCTTGAACCTTGTAGCTAGACCATAGACTTGCCGAGAACTCTGGCACGTCTACAGGGCGGTTACCTTCATATCTTTCTGCCTTCTTAAGCTCTGCATCCAAATACATTGCAGAAGCGGTTAGCGACAACTCTGGGGTCACAAAACCTTGAGCCATTAACTCAGCGCCTTTATGAACTTGCTCACCACCTTGCGTTTTCTTGTGTAGGAGATTGCCGCCCGCGTCTTTGCCGCTTTCAACATCCAGCGAGATGTTCTCTAACGTGATATCAAACACAGCACCAGATACAAATAAACGCTGATCAAACAGTTCCCACTTCGTACCGATTTCATAAGAGATACCACGCTCAGCGTCGAGTTTCTCACCTTCATTGATGTAGGTACGACTACCGTTGCTGACTTCACCTTGAGGCATGAAGCTTTCAGAATACTGAACGTAAACCGAGCCATTCGTCGATGGGTGGAATATCACACCTAACTTTGGAGAAACTTGGTTTTCGGTCAGTTCATCATCGCGCTTTTCGTCATAACGAACACCTGCAAGCACTTGCCAGTAATCATTAATCGTCATCATATTTTGCGCGTAGATACCCCAAGTATCGTACTCAGCTGTTGGTGATTTCCTCGAACTACTATAGCTAGGCTTAGGCACCGTTTCTCCTGGCGCAATACTCGCCTCATTATGAAATGCCATAAAGCGATCATAACTGTAATCCAAGTAGTTAGCGCCCACTAACAACGTGTTTTCCGTACCGAACAAAGTAAAGTCCGTCGTCACATCTATATATGCAGTATCAAATACCCAATTATCGGAGCGATCGTTGCCTCGATGCTTAATCGTATTTAACTCTTCATACTGATCAAACTTAGGGTAAGACTCTACATCAAAACGCTTAAAGTCTTGGCGGTTGTAACCTGCTTTTACGTTCACGTTATCCGTGACTTGCGCATTAATATCGACACCGTAGTTTTCTACTTCGTTATCAATTTCAGACCACTGCGCATCCCAAATGTACTTATCACCGCGAACCGCTTTGCCATCAACAATGTATGCGCCAGAGTCTACGCTACCATCGTCTTTCGTGCGATCGTAATGCGCTGACACCATAAAGTTGTCGGTGATGTCGTACTCAACCACTAGGCCCGCTACCGTACGATCCGTTTCTGGCTCTGTACCATCGCCGTATCTGCGCCAAGAGCCGTAGCTTTCTTTGGCAAAAATTGCGCGCGCACGCAGTGTCTCTGCATCATTTAGCGCGCCACTCACATCAAGCACAGTGCGTGAGTGATCATTCGAACCTAGATCTTGACTCAAACTTGCTTGTGTTTGAGTTGTTGGTTTTTTCGAAACCATGTTTACCAAACCACCCGGCTCAGATTTACCGTATAGCAGACCTGATGGACCTTTAAGCACTTCAACACGCTCTAAAAGCTCAATTGGCTGACGGTAGTGTGACCAGTGTTGACGACCATCACGAAGAAAACCGTCTGAACTGCTAAGTTCAAAACCACGTAGAGAGAAACGTTCGCGGTTACGGCTTGTACCACCCGCGCTAACACTTGCATCGTTACGTAGCACTTCACCAAGTGTACTTGCACGCTGCTCATCAATTACCGTTTCATCGATAACCGCTACTTGTCCCGGCGTTTCCAGCTGCGTCATTTCCATGCGCATTGCTGTACTGTTTGTATCTGCCTTGTAGCCGAACTCTCGACCTTCTACAACTACATGTTCGTCTGTTTGAACTTCCGCCACTGCAGGTGTTGCTAACACTGCACCGATCACTAACGCCAAATGGCTCTTAGTAAACATATCCTTTCACTCCGATTATTATTTTTCGGGTCACATACTTGTTGAATGCGATTCCCTCTTAATTATTTCGCGGGTGAATATAAGTGATAAGTATTACCATTTGCATTAAATTTACATTCTTTGCATTTGCAAACTTTTGTAAAGTACTCTCTGATGATGCGCCATGATAATGTGATATTAATCACAAAAATTACGACTTAATCATACTTATTGCTTGAACACTAAAGTAACCCTCAGACCACCTTGCTCACGGTTTTTCGCCGTAACTGCTCCACCCATAATACGCATGGATTCTTTGACAATCGCAAGACCTAAACCGTAGCCACCAAGCTTTTTATCTCTAGAAGCATCTAAGCGCGTAAACGGATCAAAAATATCGACCAGCTTGTTATCTGGAATACCAGGCCCATCATCAGATACTGACATGGTGGTGAACTGCTGCCCTTCTTTGACATAATTTTCCAGAGAAACTTCTATCTGAGATGCTTGTCCTGAATATTTAATGGCATTACCAATAAGATTGTTCAAACAACGAATGACGAGCGTTTCTTCACAAAAAGCTTTAGCACATACAGCTTCTGAGCGGAAAGACAACGTCTGTTCTGACTTCAAATCTATTTTGCAACGCTCTACTTGCGGGGAGACCAAAACTTCTAAATCACAGCGTTTCGTGGCTTTGTCGAAACGCGCATTTTCCAAGCGACTGAACTCCAATATATCGCTGATCAAATGGTTTAGCTCTTTTGCTTCATCTTCTAGCCTTGTCACTAGACTTTGCTCACTTTCTCCAACACGCTTTCGCAAAAGATGCAGAACCAAGTTCTGCCTCGCTAACGGCGTTCTCAATTCGTGAGAGACATCTCTTATAAGCAGTCGCTGCTTTTCAGCGAGAGAATGAATCTGTTGCGTCATGTGATCGAAATCTTGCGCTAACTCGTTAAACTCACGCGTGCTCGACTTCAGCTCTTTCACGACACTGACATTAAAATCGCCATTAGATAGCTTTTTGCTTGCTTCTCTCAATCGATCCAATGGTTGCTGTAAGTTACGTGCCATTAGCAGCGAAAAGAGCGCCAAAATAACCACTGCAATCACGACTTTGAGAATAGAGAAATACAGAATGAAGTCATTTGCAGGGTGCAGTCGATGTGGCAATTGAATCACTAAAGTATTGCCATGAACTAAAGGAATATTGATGATGGGGCGATTCACTTTCCCCTCAAGTTGATCATCAATGCTTCTCTTAAATTGAAGTTTGAACTCGAAGTGCGGATGCATCAGACGGTGCGTAACTGGTTGCTGATGTTCATTCAACACAAATAAATAAAAGTTTTGCGCATTTGCCCAGTCAGCAAGTTCGTCCATGTCTCCGTGCTCAATCAATACATTGGCTTGATGTGCAAGGTCTAGCATTTCTTCTCGCACACTATCGGGCACTTTCAACATGGCTTTCACCAGAGCTTGTTCCGCTAAGGATTGCACGACCAAAATACTAATGACAATTGCGGTCATGCAACTAAATAACTTGAACGCTAAGCTATCTTTACGTTTTGCAATAAAAGGTGGACATCGGAGCTTCATTAACGGTTTACAGCCTCTAAATAACTGTAACCTTTGCCACGGAAGGTTTTGATATGTTGCTTGGAAAGCCCCGCTTCAACTAACTTGCGACGTATGTTACTGATGTGCATATCAAGGTTGCGATCAAAAGGACTCAGCTCTTTCTTTAACACTTCAGTTTGAAGCTCTGCTTTTGAAATCACGACTCCTTGGTTTTTTACCAAGTAGCTCAATAGTTCAGCTTCCGTACTTGTGAGGGGTAAGCTATTAAGCTGGTCGCTGATCGTTTGAACGGTACTACACATCGTCTGACGTTGACGTTCCAAGCCAACACGACGAAGAATCGCTTTGATGCGCATTAGAAGCTCAGCGACATTAAAGGGCTTTCCGATATACTGATCGGCCCCCGCTTGGTAACCATCAAGCATCGAGTTTTCATCGTTGAGAGCGGTAAGCATTAGAATAGGTGTCGCGAAGCGCTGACAGATCCTACGAGCAACTTGCATGCCGTTAAGGTTTGGTAACATGACATCAAGCAATACAAGATCTACAGGCGTTTTTTCCATATATTGCAGCGCACTTTCACCGCAATGCACAGAAGATACGATGTAGCCCTCCTCTTGCAAAACCGCTTCTAACAGCTCACACAAAGGAACGTCATCATCGACTATCAAAACTCGTGACATTACCATTCACCATTCAAATAAAAATGGTTCGCATTTTATTACTCATTTACCAATTAAACAACTACACACTCTAAGGCTTTAAGTCCACAGGACTCAGTCCAAGAAGCAGCAACGTACTATTAGAGTTTAATGTTCACTTGTACTAAAGGTTCCTAACAATATGCACCTAGATATATCTTCATAGAAAAAACGAGTACAATCAGGCAACCGCAAAGCAAAAGATAAAGCGAATGGAAACGTTATTAATTGGTCACCGTGGCGTGGCAGGTTCATACCCTGAGAATACAAAAATAAGCATTCAGGCAGCCATTGACCTGGGGTTGAAGTGGGTGGAAGTGGATATACAGCCTACCAAAGATAATGTTTTAGTGGTTTGCCATGATCATACCGTCAATCGATGCAGCAATGGACAAGGGCGTGTTGATGAGCTCACCCTGGAAGACTTAAAAGCATTAGATTTCGGTAGTTGGTTTAGCACAGACTTTTCAGGCGAGAAGATCGTGACACTAGATGAACTGCTCACTTTAGCTACTGAGAATAAGCTTAACTTGAATATCGAAGTTAAAGTAGACAACCATCCAGCGGAAGAAGTGGCGCAGACTCTCGCCAATGCGTTAACAAAAAGTCCAATGCCGCAAGAGAATGTACTCCTATCGAGCTTTAGTCATGACGTCATTAGAGCGATGCACAAATACTGCAGTGGCTACCGATTGGGTGTGTTAAGTGAATTCTTTACGAGAAAAGATAAACGCCTTTTGGAAGAAGTTAGTGCCTATAGCTGCAACCTAAATATTAACTGGGTTCGTACTCGCCAGATAAACAAACTCCAACAAGCCGGTTACAAAGTGATGTGCTATACGGTGAACAATCCAAATAAACTGAAATACCTGCCTCAGTTAGACGGTATTTTTAGTGATCATCCACAGCGCTTTATGCCATAGCCTATAAGAGCCAGAACATTAAAGGGGACCTTTTGTTACCACTCAATCTGAATTGGTGTCCCCATCTCGACAAGCTGGATAAATTCGTCCATCTCCTCGTTGGTAATCGCAATACACCCATTAGTCCAATCAAAACTTTGGATGTAAATCGGCAACTGACTCTCACCGTTTTTTAAGCCATGAATTTTGATGTTCCCTCCAGGGGACACACCTCGGCGCTTCGCTTCCAACGTATCAATCGCATCAGGGTAACTGATATGCACAGAACGATAAAAAGCAGAGTCCTCTATAACATAATCTAGAGTGTATTCGCCCTCTGGTGTGCGATTGTCTCCCTCTTCTTGTTTATGTCCTTGAGGGTTCGCTCCTAAAGCAATTCGGTATTCTTTTAGCACTGCTCCTTGTTCCATCAAATACATTCGACGCTTAGACTTGTCGACTTTAACGAGGTCAACAGCTGCGTGAGTGCCAGAAGCAAACACACAACACAAGAACATAGAGCACCATTTTACTGACATTGTCGTAACGCCTAAGCTAATAAAGTGAACAAGAAAAGAGCGATAATGCTAGTCAGTTAATGCTCGTAAAGCAAACAGTATCTAATGCGGAACCATAAGATAGACTCGCTGAAAGGCGTACTTCTTATCGTTATTTGATACAACAAAAGTCAAAGAGAAGATTTCTCTATTCATTGCGGCTAAGTTGCATTACTTTATAAGCATATTTATTTATAAAGTCCGCACTTTTTGAGAGGGAACCATGATTAACATTGCTTTTTTTAGTGCAAAATCCTACGACGAAGCCTCTTTTAATAAAATTAAAAATAACCGCGATTTTGAATTTCACTATCACGACTTCCGACTAACCGAAAAAACAGCCAAGATGGCGCACGGCAGTGATGTCGTATGTGCGTTTGTTAATGATGATCTTTCAGCTCCTGTCCTTAAACAGCTTTCTCTGGGCGGGACCAAGCTTATTGCTATGCGCTGCGCGGGATATGATAAAGTTGATCAACAAGCAGCCAAAGAACTAGGCTTACAAGTGGTTCGAGTTCCTGCTTACTCACCAGAAGCAGTGGCAGAGCACACGGTTGGTTTAATGATGTGCCTAAACCGCCGTCTTCACAAGGCCTACCAACGCACACGTGACGCCAACTTCTCGCTAGAGGGTCTTGTTGGCTTTAACTTTTTCGGAAAAACCGTTGGTGTTATTGGTACGGGTAAGATTGGTATCGCGACGATGCGTATCTTCAAAGGGCTTGGCATGGAACTGCTTTGCTACGACCCCTACGAAAACCCATTAGCGCTAGAAATGGGAGCCCGTTACTGTTCGCTTGAAGAAATCTACGCTAATGCGGATATTATCTCTCTCCATTGTCCAATGAGTGAAGAAAACTATCACTTATTGAACGAAAAAGCCTTCGCGCAAATGAAAGATGGTGTAATGATCATTAACACCAGTCGAGGCGAGTTGCTAGATTCACTAGCGGCGATAGAAGCGTTGAAACAAGGTAAGATTGGTGCGCTTGGCCTAGACGTGTATGACAATGAAAAAGACTTATTCTTCCAAGATAAATCTAACGATGTCATTGTAGATGATGTTTTCCGCCGTTTATCGGCTTGTCATAACGTGCTGTTTACTGGCCACCAAGCATTCTTGACTCACGAAGCACTTAATAATATTGCCTCTGTGACGCTTGATAACGTCGAAGCCTTTTTCTCTGGTAACGTATCGGGCAATGAACTGATTAACTAAAGCCAGACAATCGAGAAGTATAGTAGAGCGTGTGATCTCAGCTATGCTATACTCCTCGACTATTTAAAATTTGAGCCAAATTACCATGAGCATAAAAACTGATATTCAAAAGCTGCACAACCGTTTAGATACATGCCAACGTAAACTTGATGCGGCACGTTCTCGTGGTGATCACGAAATGATTACAAAGTTCACGGATGAAGTAGAACAGCTGACCAAAAAGCTTAACCAGTTAAAGCACAAGCAAAACTATGAGCTGAACAAAGAACGTAAAAGCTTACTTGATATGCCTTTCTCTCGTGAAATCACCAAAGCAGAACAAGCGGACATAGGCAAACTAAAAAAACGCGTACGCGGCTTAGTAATCGTTCACCCATTAACAAAAGTTGGTAAAGAACTTCGCCTTGATGTGATGACAGGCTTTGCGCCAAAAGAGTTTTAAAACTCGCATTAACATTTATGGAGCCTAAGCATTTGCTTGGGCTTTTTATTTTGTACTGCTTCATTAGATTTCATCGAAATATCAATCCATAAGCTATTAAAAAGGCCAGCGACAAAAGCCACTGACCTATTTCGACCAATATCGTCCGCATTACATCTCAACGTTACGACAGTTGCTGCAACTTGTGCTCCACAACGGGATCATTCGGAACCAACTGCTGAGCGACTTCCAAAAGCTGTACCGCATCTTGCGGGTTGTCATACTCATGCTTAAGTGCAATATCAACAAGTGGCTGAATATCGATTTGCGCTTGATGCTCCTTCACATGTTCTTTCTTTTCTTCAATTAGTACATTATGAGCGGTGCTCAGTAAGTTTAAACGATGCTGTGAGCTCGCATTCGCCTTGTTAAGGCACTGATAGTAATCTTCTTTTAAGCGCAGCGTTTTGGTCTGATGACGAAACTGCGCTATATCTATCTTCTGATAACGTATAAAGTCTACGGCCACTTGCTTATAAAAACCGAATTTATTCAAATACGTCGCGTGGGTACCATGTCCCATCCCGAAGACTCTTAAGTGAGTGAGCTCTGGGTAGCGTTTGGCGTGAAGGCGGTCGATTTCATTAGTTGGATCATAAATGATATAGCCTTTTGCATCGCCAAGGTCGAGGTCGTGATACTTTCCTTCCCAATCAAATTGTTGGGCAAGTTCAGTACTTGGCCTATCATCCCATGGCACCAAAACTTTGTTTTTTGTGCTGACCGGGTGAAACATCAATACTTGATCCAACTTTAATAGATTAGAAAAGGCACCAATAGCAAAACCACCGCGGCTAAGTCCATAGCCTAAACGACATTCAAAGGGCTCAAGTAAAGTCGACAGTTGCTCTAGAAAGAAAATCAAATTACGGCTGCGAAACCAGTTACTTTTCCCAAGATGCTGAAATGAAATAATATTTACTTTTTGTTTCTGGGCTAAGCGATAACCCCAAGGCGCAAAGTCTGAGTGTAAGTCCTGTACTTGTAGATTCGTACCAGCAGGGGAAAAGGTGAACAACAACGGTTTATTGCGGTCGACAAACTCATACTTAACAAATACATCATCAAGTAAGTCCTCCCCGGACATCGGTAGCCTGGTTTGCTGTTCTTCACGAGAAAGAGCCAGCCATTCATCCAACCAGTACAGTAACTTCATTAATCCTCCATCTAAATTGCGCCTAGCAATTGTGTTAAAAATCTAGTTTTTAGTGTGTGATCATCTCCCCCTGGTTACAGGGGACTCTGATATCAGTCCTCTTTTAAAACAAAGCGTGAATTTGCTTATTAAATTGGTCAATATCTAAGGTTTGATGGCGAACAAACTCCTGCGCCACCAGATTAAAAAATTCTAATTTATCTAATTGTGTGGATTGAGTGCCGTGTCCCATACCGACGACTTTTAAATGGGTAAGCTCTGGATAACGTTCAGCATGAAGACGATCAATGCGATTGGATGGGTCATAAATAATATAACCTTTGGCATTGCCCAAATCTCGATCATGGTAGCCGCTTTCCCAAGCAAACTGCTGAGCAAGCTCAGTACTCGGCCGATCATCCCAAGGCACTAACGCTTTATTTTTAGTGCTAACAGGATAAAACAACAAAAGATGTTCTAGTTTCAGCAAGTTAGCGAACGCGCCAATTGCAAAGCCACCTCGACTTTGCCCATAACCCAAACGACATTTGAAGGGATGAAGCAACTCAGATAGCTGCTCCAGAAAGAAAATCAAATTCCGACTACGGAACCAATTACTTTGTCCTAAATGTTGAAAGGCAATAATGTTTACTTGTTGTTGTATTCCGAGCTCGTAGCCCCAAGGAGAAAAATCCGGAGTTAAATCTTGTACCTGCACATCAGTACCGGAAGGAGAAAATGTAAACAACAATGGCTTGTTAAGATCGACGAGTTCATACTTCACAAACACATCATCAAGTAAATCGTAGCCAGAGATAGGTAAAGCCATCTCTTGTTCTTGTTGAGTAAGAGCTTGCCATTCATCTAACCAGTAAAGTAGCTTCATTTTTTCTCCAAGTGCATCCGCAGTATTTAGACTGGAACTCTATCAAAATGCGTTTAAGCATCCCACGTTGAGACTTAAGAAAGCTCTATTTGAAGCCCAAATGAGACGTATGGAAATGTCTTCGATTGAAGGTATTACTGCGTAAACTAAACCCAAAGTAGGTACGCAAAAACTTGGAGAAAGAGCTAGAGAAAAATCAATTAGAAGTTTCGATAACAGCGGTTAAAAAACAGCAGATACAAAAAAACCGCTGTAAGAACAGCGGTTTTTTTAAAAGTGGCGGAGAGATAGGGATTTGAACCCTAGATACGCTATTAACGTATGCCGGTTTTCAAGACCGGTGCTTTCAACCACTCAGCCATCTCTCCACAAATTGTCACTAAAACTTAGTCTTATACTATTGATGCTAATTTTTAGTTTTGCCTTCAGTTATCTCAATTAAAGAGAACTTGAAAGCGATGTTTAAAGCCTGGCGATGTTCTACTCTCACATGGGGAAGCCCCACACTACCATCGACGCTATTTCGTTTCACTTCTGAGTTCGGCATGGAAATCAGGTGGGTCCAAAACGCTATGGTCGCCAAGCAAATTCTTTAATTCGGAAAGCTGTTTTTTTAATTCTCGTTCTTACACATTCAATGTTCTTACATTGAGTCCATCAAAACCCCTTGGGTGTTGTATGGTTAAGCCTCACGGGCAATTAGTACAGGTTAGCTCAACGCCTCACAACGCTTACACACCCTGCCTATCAACGTCGTAGTCTACGACAACCCTTTAGGATACTTAAAGTATCAGGGAGAACTCATCTCAAGGCTCGCTTCCCGCTTAGATGCTTTCAGCGGTTATCGATCCCGAACTTAGCTACCGGGCAATGCGTCTGGCGACACAACCCGAACACCAGAGGTTCGTCCACTCCGGTCCTCTCGTACTAGGAGCAGCCCCTTTCAATTCTCCAACGCCCACGGCAGATAGGGACCGAACTGTCTCACGACGTTCTAAACCCAGCTCGCGTACCACTTTAAATGGCGAACAGCCATACCCTTGGGACCGACTTCAGCCCCAGGATGTGATGAGCCGACATCGAGGTGCCAAACACCGCCGTCGATATGAACTCTTGGGCGGTATCAGCCTGTTATCCCCGGAGTACCTTTTATCCGTTGAGCGATGGCCCTTCCATTCAGAACCACCGGATCACTATGACCTGCTTTCGCACCTGCTCGAATTGTCATTCTCGCAGTCAAGCGGGCTTATGCCATTGCACTAACCTCACGATGTCCAACCGTGATTAGCCCACCTTCGTGCTCCTCCGTTACGCTTTGGGAGGAGACCGCCCCAGTCAAACTACCCACCAGGCACTGTCCGCAACCCCGATAAGGGGTCGACGTTAGAACATCAACACTACAAGGGTGGTATTTCAAGGACGGCTCCACGCAATCTAGCGACTGCGCTTCAAAGCCTCCCACCTATCCTACACATGTAGGGTCAATGTTCAGTGCCAAGCTGTAGTAAAGGTTCACGGGGTCTTTCCGTCTAGCCGCGGGTACACTGCATCTTCACAGCGATTTCAATTTCACTGAGTCTCGGGTGGAGACAGCGTGGCCATCATTACGCCATTCGTGCAGGTCGGAACTTACCCGACAAGGAATTTCGCTACCTTAGGACCGTTATAGTTACGGCCGCCGTTTACCGGGGCTTCGATCAAGAGCTTCGACCGAAGTCTAACCCCATCAATTAACCTTCCGGCACCGGGCAGGCGTCACACCGTATACGTCATCTTGCGATTTTGCACAGTGCTGTGTTTTTAATAAACAGTTGCAGCCACCTGGTATCTGCGACTCTCAATAGCTCCATCCGCGAGGGACTTCACCGTCGAGAGCGTACCTTCTCCCGAAGTTACGGTACCATTTTGCCTAGTTCCTTCACCCGAGTTCTCTCAAGCGCCTTGGTATTCTCTACCCGACCACCTGTGTCGGTTTGGGGTACGATTCCTTACAATCTGAAGCTTAGAGGCTTTTCCTGGAAGCATGGCATCAATGACTTCACATCCGTAGATGCTCGACGTCGTGTCTCAGCCTTAAGAGAAACCGGATTTACCTAATTTCTCAGCCTACGCACTTGAACCTGGACAACCGTCGCCAGGCCCACCTAGCCTTCTCCGTCCCCCCATCGCAATTGTAAGAAGTACGGGAATATTAACCCGTTTCCCATCGACTACGCCTTTCGGCCTCGCCTTAGGGGTCGACTTACCCTGCCCCGATTAACGTTGGACAGGAACCCTTGGTCTTCCGGCGAGGAGGTTTTTCACCCCCTTTATCGTTACTCATGTCAGCATTCGCACTTCTGATACGTCCAGCATGCGTTACCACACACCTTCAACCGCTTACAGAACGCTCCCCTACCCAATGCACTAAAGTGCATTGCCGCAGCTTCGGTTTACTACTTAGCCCCGTTACATCTTCCGCGCAGGCCGACTCGACCAGTGAGCTATTACGCTTTCTTTAAATGATGGCTGCTTCTAAGCCAACATCCTGGCTGTCTGAGCCTTCCCACATCGTTTCCCACTTAGTAGTAATTTGGGACCTTAGCTGGCGGTCTGGGTTGTTTCCCTCTCCACGACGGACGTTAGCACCCGCCGTGTGTCTCCCGGATAGTACTTACTGGTATTCGGAGTTTGCAAAGGGTTGGTAAGTCGGGATGACCCCCTAGCCTTAACAGTGCTCTACCCCCAGTAGTATTCGTCCGAGGCGCTACCTAAATAGCTTTCGGGGAGAACCAGCTATCTCCAGGTTTGATTGGCCTTTCACCCCTAGCCACAAGTCATCCGCTAATTTTTCAACATTAGTCGGTTCGGTCCTCCAGTTGATGTTACTCAACCTTCAACCTGCCCATGGCTAGATCACCTGGTTTCGGGTCTATATCCAGAGACTGAACGCCCAGTTAAGACTCGGTTTCCCTACGGCTCCCCTAGATGGTTAACCTTGCCACTGAATATAAGTCGCTGACCCATTATACAAAAGGTACGCAGTCACAGGACAAGCCTGCTCCTACTGCTTGTACGTACACGGTTTCAGGTTCTATTTCACTCCCCTCACAGGGGTTCTTTTCGCCTTTCCCTCACGGTACTGGTTCACTATCGGTCAGTCAGTAGTATTTAGCCTTGGAGGATGGTCCCCCCATATTCAGACAGGATATCACGTGTCCCGCCCTACTCGATTTCACTGAACACACGTCGTCAACTACGGGACTATCACCCTGTATCGTCGGCCTTTCCAGGCTGTTCGTCTAACGCGTGTAAAGCTTAAGGGCTAGTCCAATTTCGCTCGCCGCTACTTTCGGAATCTCGGTTGATTTCTTTTCCTCGGGGTACTTAGATGTTTCAGTTCCCCCGGTTCGCCCTGTTGAGCTATGTATTCACTCAACAGTAATACCTTATGGTATTGGGTTTCCCCATTCGGAAATCCCAGACTCAAATGGTTTTTACTACCTAATCTGGGCTTATCGCAAGTTAATACGTCCTTCATCGCCTCTGACTGCCAAGGCATCCACCGTGTACGCTTAGTCACTTAACCATACAACCCGAAGGAGTTTCGAGTTGATGTTCAAATCACCAAAGTTGTCTCTCATTATTTGAATGAGCGAGAGACATATCGATTTTGCCGGACTCATCTCTTTACCTTCATTTTTAGAAAAAATGAAAACAAAAAGCCAAGAACACTTGAATGTGTTTTTTGGTGTTTATCTTTCGATAAACATTGAGAACTTTACAAACAAACTTAAAAGTTTGTTTTGTCAGCTTTCCAAATTGTTAAAGAGCTATGTTGCTTCACAAGGAAGTTACATTTTCTAAAGACTTTCAGAGTCAAAAACACCAACCAGTATCAATTGCTTGTTCTGGTTTGGACGTTTTATTCCAAAAATACTTAGAGAATGGTGGGCGATACCGGGCTCGAACCAGTGACCCCCTGCTTGTAAGGCAGGTGCTCTCCCAACTGAGCTAATCGCCCACATTGTTTTGATTTCCGTGGAAGGAAATGGTGGGTCGTGCAGGATTCGAACCTGCGACCAATTGATTAAAAGTCAACTGCTCTACCAACTGAGCTAACGACCCAATGGTATCCCGTAGGGGAGTCGAACCCCTGTTACCGCCGTGAAAGGGCGGTGTCCTAGGCCTCTAGACGAACGGGACACTAAGTGAACATCTTGGGGGATGTTCTATCTCTTAAACTTCATAAACCGTATCAATCTGTGTGAACACTCATCGCAATAATCATCGTATAAGGAGGTGATCCAGCGCCAGGTTCCCCTAGCGCTACCTTGTTACGACTTCACCCCAGTCATGAACCACAAAGTGGTAAGCGTCCCCCCGAAGGTTAAACTACCTACTTCTTTTGCAGCCCACTCCCATGGTGTGACGGGCGGTGTGTACAAGGCCCGGGAACGTATTCACCGTGGCATTCTGATCCACGATTACTAGCGATTCCGACTTCATGGAGTCGAGTTGCAGACTCCAATCCGGACTACGACGCACTTTTTGGGATTCGCTCACTTTCGCAAGTTGGCTGCCCTCTGTATGCGCCATTGTAGCACGTGTGTAGCCCTACTCGTAAGGGCCATGATGACTTGACGTCGTCCCCACCTTCCTCCGGTTTATCACCGGCAGTCTCCCTGGAGTTCCCGACATTACTCGCTGGCAAACAAGGATAAGGGTTGCGCTCGTTGCGGGACTTAACCCAACATTTCACAACACGAGCTGACGACAGCCATGCAGCACCTGTCTCAGAGTTCCCGAAGGCACCAATCCATCTCTGGAAAGTTCTCTGGATGTCAAGAGTAGGTAAGGTTCTTCGCGTTGCATCGAATTAAACCACATGCTCCACCGCTTGTGCGGGCCCCCGTCAATTCATTTGAGTTTTAATCTTGCGACCGTACTCCCCAGGCGGTCTACTTAACGCGTTAGCTCCGAAAGCCACGGCTCAAGGCCACAACCTCCAAGTAGACATCGTTTACGGCGTGGACTACCAGGGTATCTAATCCTGTTTGCTCCCCACGCTTTCGCATCTGAGTGTCAGTATCTGTCCAGGGGGCCGCCTTCGCCACCGGTATTCCTTCAGATCTCTACGCATTTCACCGCTACACCTGAAATTCTACCCCCCTCTACAGTACTCTAGTCTGCCAGTTTCAAATGCTATTCCGAGGTTGAGCCCCGGGCTTTCACATCTGACTTAACAAACCACCTGCATGCGCTTTACGCCCAGTAATTCCGATTAACGCTCGCACCCTCCGTATTACCGCGGCTGCTGGCACGGAGTTAGCCGGTGCTTCTTCTGTCGCTAACGTCAAATGATGCAGCTATTAACTACACCACCTTCCTCACGACTGAAAGTGCTTTACAACCCGAAGGCCTTCTTCACACACGCGGCATGGCTGCATCAGGCTTGCGCCCATTGTGCAATATTCCCCACTGCTGCCTCCCGTAGGAGTCTGGACCGTGTCTCAGTTCCAGTGTGGCTGATCATCCTCTCAGACCAGCTAGGGATCGTCGCCTTGGTGAGCCCTTACCTCACCAACTAGCTAATCCCACCTAGGCATATCCTGACGCGAGAGGCCCGAAGGTCCCCCTCTTTGGCCCGTAGGCATCATGCGGTATTAGCCATCGTTTCCAATGGTTATCCCCCACATCAGGGCAATTTCCTAGGCATTACTCACCCGTCCGCCGCTCGACGCCGTTATCGTTCCCCGAAGGTTCAGATAACTCGTTTCCGCTCGACTTGCATGTGTTAAGCCTGCCGCCAGCGTTCAATCTGAGCCATGATCAAACTCTTCAATTTAAGATTTTGTCGGCTCAATGAATACTGAACATTTCTTTCGCTAATAAATAGCAGAAGTAATGTTTGAATTGACTGTGCTGAATCTTTCGATTCAATGGTCACTTCGTTTCATTGAAACCTAATTTGAAGCCGAAGCTTCTAATTGGATTATCATCAACGAGTGCCCACACAGATTGATAGGTCTATATTGTTAAAGAGCTTGCTTCGTAAGCTTTGCTATCGAAGCGGAGGCGTATTCTAAGGAAATAATTTTCAGTGTCAAACACTTTTTAAATTAATTTTTAGAAGTTTTCTTTCGCCTTGTTGCCAACCGCTTTTACGTTTCCGCTTTGCCCTGACAACGGAGGCGCATTATAGGGAGATGATTTTTCTTGGCAACCCCTTTTCAGAAAAAAATTCAAAAAAAGCGTCGAATGATTAAATCTCACTCAAACGCTTATTTTTAGCACTCAGTTGTTAACTTCAAGTAGCAAATAGGCAATCAATATGTGTCTAGCCAAGACTCTTCAAAGCCTGTGATATCGAGACTCAGTGATTGCGCCGCTTCGATTTGCTCGATAGCCTCCAATTCTTTATTTACACTGCTCATCGTCAGTGTGTTGTTGTCTAACTCAAACACTTGTTGTTGCGTTGTGTAATAGAACTTAAGCGTAGTGAGCGCTTTTACATCATCATTGCTCGCGGCTGCTTTAATACTTTTTAGTTTACGAAAGATCTTGTTGTGCAGTTGCTTGAGTTTCCAAACGTACAGCACTTCTTCCATGTATGGTCGAGTTTTAATTTGATTCAATAAAGAGAGGGAAGTTGCAACTGCGAGAACGACACCAATCAAATTCCAATGGAAATTGCCCGTTGATTGTTCTGGTACGACTTCAGTGTTGCCAAACAAAACAATCAGCAAGGTACTAAAGGCAAGAGAGGAGATGGCGAGCAACGCAACAAAACCGCCAATCACAAGGTTTACTTTCTTTTTATAAATGTCTTTATTTATCTGTTTGATTTCCATATACCGCCCCTAACAGGTTACCTCTATTTTAACCAGCTCACTCCGCACGACAATCGAAGCTTTGTAAGTAAGTTCACATTTGCTATTAAACTCGCATCCCTTCCCTGCTTGGGTATATACTTCCGCGCATTCACTCTTCCTATATAGAGGCTAAATTCATGCGCTCTTTTGTTTTACGAGCTCGCGCGGCGCCAACCACCAGCAAAGCACTGTTAGAAGGTGTTGGTAATGAAGCGCATACAGAGATTCTTGCTCATACCATGATGAACACTATGTTCGTTGCTCAATCACACCGTGAAGATGTGGTTGTTCACTTGGTTTTAGAAAGCACAAAAGATTTCTCACGCACCATTACTATTCGCTCTAACGACATCACCAACATTGGCGGCTTCCATGAGTCAACCTTGATTGCAGCAGTTGCTCGCGCTTTGGATACTTCGGTTGGTATGGGCAAAGAGCAACTTCGTGAAGTCGAACCTGGTATCACCGTTCGTACCGTCAGTTTTGAACGCCTAGTGCAAGAACTGGCAGAAGATCACCAACTATATATGTTGGATAAAAAAGGCGAATTTGTTCGTGATGCAGAAATCGGTGGAAACCCAT
The DNA here is from genome assembly GCF_023650755.1 of Vibrio sp. SCSIO 43097. Classification (NCBI taxonomy): domain Bacteria; kingdom Pseudomonadati; phylum Pseudomonadota; class Gammaproteobacteria; order Vibrionales; family Vibrionaceae; genus Vibrio; species Vibrio sp. SCSIO 43097. The sequence goes on from NZ_CP071841.1 coordinate 1,230,224, forward strand.
GTTTCTTGCTAACTGACCATATTCCGATGCCGAAGAAGTCTTTTAACAGCTTGAAGCGCCTTGGCACAGAGAAAATCAGCTTAGGTCCTAAGATGCTTTTCGCTTCTCAGTGTGTGGTATTGATCCACAATGAGTTGGACATTCGCGAATTTTAATTCTCGCGAGTTAATCATTCGATAAAAGAAAGAGGACTCCATTGAGTCCTCTTTTTGTTTCTATAGTAATGCTAAGTTTACTTACCACCAATGCTCAAACGAGCAAAACGAACGTCTGGCGAGAAGAAAGTTCGGCTATCGTTAATTAGCTGAGTATCACCCACTGCCTCAACTTCTTGCAGCATCTTGTAGAAGTTACCCGCTACAGTGATACCACGCACTGGTTGAACGCGCTCACCATCACGGCACAAGAAGCCACTCGCACCAAATGAGAAATCACCACTCACTGCATCCGCACCAGAATGGACACCTTGAAGTTCGACTAACTCTAGGTACTCACCCGCTTTTACTTCTGACGCACTGCTGTTACCTGTCGCAATCACTTTGTGATTCGCTGATACGTCTAGGCTCGATTTTGCACCGCGAGCGGCACTTGCTGTCGAGACTGCGCCCAAGTAACTTGCGGTCTGGCTGTTGTGTAGCAAGGTTTTCAACTCACCATTAGCAATCATGACATTATCTTGAGTAGCGAAGCCTTCACTATCAAAACTCGCGATTGCCGTACCATTTGGCATGTAAGCCGTATCAGTAAAGGTAATTAAATCACTCGCAACACGTTGACCAAGCTTGTCACCCAGTGGCGTAATGCCTTTCATCGCGCTTACGCCAGAGAAAGCACTGCCGAAAGCACCGAATAAACTTGCTAGCGCATTGATGTGGAAAATAGCAGGGTAGTTACCTGTCGCAACCGGAGCGCCTTCCAGAAGATCACGAGCAAGGTTGTAGCCACCTTCTATACAGTAAGCTGGATTCAACTCATCAAAACGGCGACCCAGTGACATTCTACCCGCCATTGACTGTTTGCCGTCTTTTTCAAACAAGGTATACGCGTAACAAGTGAACGAGCGCTCGAAGTGTTGACACAATGTGCCTTGAGTATTGGCAATGATCAGTTGTGTTTCGCCATCGCTGTAACCATTGTAAGGTGCGCTAGAAGCGTGAGGCAGAGCCACTACGCCTTGCTCAAGTGCGAGAGACAGTTCGATTTTTTCGTCAACAGAAGTGGTATCTTCTTGCACAATCTCAGCAACATCAGTCGTGATTTGGCTGTTCACGCAACTAATCGTCTGATGTTCATCTTGCTTGGAAAAGCGAGCGCTTTGCAGTGCGTTGGTCAGCATCAAATCCAAGCTTGGTTGCTCTAACGACTCAGAATAGCTTGTTGCAACACGCGCATCTTTCACAACACGAACACCCAGAACTTGACTTGAGCTTACTTTGTACTCATCCAGCTTTCCTTGGTTCGCTTTCAGAGAAAAGCTGCTGTTGCGGTTTACAATAACGTCCGCTTCTGCACCTTGGCGTTTTGCTTCTGATAGGACGTAATCAACCGCATTAAGAAGTTGTTGTTCTTGGCTCATTAGTTACCGCCTCCTACCAGAATGTTATCGACTTTCAGCGTTGGCTGACCGACTGTTGTTGGTACTGAACCACTTACTGAACCACACATGCCCGGCGCAAGCGCCATGTCTCTGCCGACCATGCTGATTTCTTTCAACACTTTTGGACCCGTGCTGATCAGCGTTGCTGTTTTCAGAGGTTTGGTGATTTTGCCATTTTCAATGAGGTAAGCTTCACGAACAGCAAAGTTAAACTCACCCGTACCCGGTTGAACCGAACCACCACCCATCTTCTTCGCATAGATACCACGCTCGATGCCTGCCAGCATGTCATCAAGTGAATGCTCGCCTTCTTCGATAAAGGTGTTACGCATACGCGAGGTTGGTGCAAACTTGTAGTTTTGACGACGACCAGACCCCGTAGGTTCGTAACCTGTCTTCATGCCACCCATTTTATCGACCATAAAGCTGGTTAGCTTACCGTCTTTGATCAACTGAGTGCGCTGAGTCTTCATACCTTCATCATCAACGTGAATCGAGCCCCATTCGTTGGTCATGGTGCCATCATCGACTGCGTTCACCGCGGTGTGAGCAACCATTTCGCCCATCTTGTCGTGGAATACTGAAGCTTTCTTCGCAACTGAAGTGGTTTCTAGCAAGTGACCACACGCTTCGTGGAAGATTACGCCGCCAAAGCCGTTACCAATTACCACTGGCATTTCACCCGATGGACAAGCATCCGCGCCAAGTTTTACCAACGCTTGTTGCGCGATAGTTTGACCTAGCTCTTTGGCATCAAGCTGTTCACTGAATTCCCAACCAGCAAGAGCGCCAGGACCTTCCATACCAGAAGACTGCTCATTACCTTTTTGAGCGACGGTATTACCAGCAACTCGGATGTAATGACGAGTATCGTCAACGTGTAGACCTTCTGAGTTGAAGATAGACACTTGTTGTTCACGCTGAAGCACGCTGCCAATAAACTGGCTGATATGCTCACTCTCAGCACGTGCGGCTTGGTCAACTTTCAATAGAAACGCGATTTTTGAATCTAGGTTAGCATCCTTACTTAGTGGCATGCGGCAACCATGTTGGATTGGGTAGCGGTTCAAATTCAAAGAACCCGCTGACGCGATTTGCTCACGCTTGTCTTTTGCAGCAAGCAGCGAGGTTACGCGCTTTAGTTCGGCTTCATCTGTGCTGTTGGTGTAACCGTAAAGCACCTTATGACCGAAAAAAAGACGAATACCGATACCAAAATCGATACCCGAGTTAACCTTATCCACTTCACCAGATGCGATCTGGACAGTGTTGGTTTGGTGATGTTCAACGAATAGTTCAGCGAAATCAGCCCCCAAAAAGAGCGCATGATCGATCACCGCTTTCGCTGTTACAGAATTAAGCATGAAATCTCCTTGCTCGTTGATCGTCCTAGCCTTCCCCACCTTTGAGTTAGACCCTGTTTATAACAGTCACAACCTAAATTGGATGACTCAAAAGCATATTGGCAATGCGTTAAATATTAACACTTTTTTAACCTTGTTTTATGCTAATCCTTGCTAAGTCAAAGAACGATTCGTTACGTATTATGTCGACATCTCACTATTAGATAGTGTCTTGAACTGCCAGTTTCAATGCAGCACGTTATTTACGCTAAATTCTGGTCTATCTTTACTGCTCTCAAGTCTCATATTTAATCGATTGCCCCCTCTTGGCCGGAAAAAACACGTGCACCGTAACTGAGTGAACTGCTATTATCTTGACGAAATAGTCGGGGGGCCCATGCAGTGAATGCGTCGGCTGAGATCGAAATTCGAGACCCGTTGAACCTGATTCAGTTAGCACTGACGTAGGGAACTATCATCACTTTGCCACTAGCCTGCCTCAAACCTGTATCGACGCAGCTAGCCTCAACGGATCCATACACCGATCTTCAATGGCCAAGTCAGTTCCTTTACGTCTGTAATAGGAGCGACCATGGCGCAGCAGTCAAGCCAAGAAAAACCATCAACACAGCCACAAGCAGCAGCTTCAACAGACACACCGATCGTGTTGACGATTGCAGGTTCTGACAGCGGCGGCGGCGCAGGCATTCAAGCAGATATTAAAGCGATGTCCGCGACTGGCAGCTTTGCTTGCTCGGTAATCACGGCGATTACTTCGCAAAATACCCAGGGCGTTTCTGCGATTTTCCCCATTCCTCTCGACCATGTAGAGAGCCAACTCGATGCGGTATTCACCGACCTCAACATCGTTGCAGTCAAAGTAGGCATGCTGGCAGATTCCAACATCATCAAAGTTGTTGCCAACAAAATTAAGCAATACCAGCCAAAACACCTCGTGATTGACCCTGTAATGGTGGCCACCAGCGGCGATCTATTACTGGAACAGTCAGCAATCAGCACTTTAAAAAAAGAATTGATTCCGCTCGCAGACATCATTACCCCTAACCTACCCGAAGGCGCAGCATTGACGGGTAATCCAGTGCCTCAATCAGAATCTGAAATGAACGATATGATTGCTGATTTACGCGCGCTCGGTGCAAAAGCGGTGCTGTTAAAAGGCGGCCACTTGGAAAAAGATGAAAACAGCAACGATCTGCTGATCATGCAAGACAGCGCCGAGTTAATCAGCGCTAAACGCTTTCCAACCAAAAACACCCATGGCACAGGCTGCACGCTGTCTTCTGCTATCGCGTCTTACCTTGGCCAAGGCAACAACCTGCACAAAGCGGTGCACCTTGGTAAGCAGTACATCAGCCAAGCTATCGCGCACGCTGACGAATTGGATGTCGGTAAAGGTCACGGTCCTGTGAACCACTTTTTTGCAGGTCACACGCATGTGCGCTAACGCACTCGGCATTCAGCTTACCGAAGCAAGTCTGCAATACAAAGACAGCCAAACGTCAACATTAGCAGGGTTGAGTATGACAATCCCTGCTAATCAATGGACTGTGTTACTTGGCCGCAGTGGTTGCGGAAAAACGACGATCCTTCGTTATCTAGCTGGGTTGTTAGACGACAAAGTCGAATGGCATGGTGAATTAACCACAACGGATGGATTCGCTCTGCACGAACGTATCGCGTACATGGCACAACAAGACTTGTTGCTACCATGGCTAAATGTGTTGGACAACGTCTGCCTCAGCACTCGATTTTCTCAGGACAAATCACCAGAGCAAATTAAACAACGTGCACTGGCTTTACTCAACCAAGTGGGACTCGCCGATTGCGCGGATGCTAAGCCAGCTCAACTATCTGGCGGCATGAGACAGCGTGTTGCTCTTGCTCGCACTCTGATGCAAGACAAACCTCTGGTTTTGATGGATGAGCCTTTCTCTGCACTGGACGCGGTTACTCGCCATAAGTTGCAAACCTTGTCTGCCGAATTATTGAAAGATAAGACGGTTGTTCTGATTACCCACGACCCACAAGAAGCGGTGCGATTAGCTCACCAACTCTATGTGTTGCAAGGCACACCTGCGCAAGCTCAGCACTTGGTCGTTCCAGACTCCAAGCCGCCCCGAGTTCTCGATGGAGAGTGCGCGGCGTTACAACAAGCGATTTTGGATCAACTGGAGAAAGACTATGAGTGATATGACTCAGTACAACTCCGTTTCGGCACGCATTAGTAAAAAAGAACGCGTGACCCATCCGGCTCTGCGCTTGGTCATTAGCACAGCGGTGATCTTGGGATTGTGGCAGTTGGTTGTTGTGGTATTCGACATGCCAAGCTTCATCTTACCTTCACCAATTGAAGTGCTGGATAGATTGGTCACTCGTTACGATGTCTTGCTCAAACATACTTGGGTTACCGCGCAAGAGATTTTACTTGGTTTGGCGCTTGGATTATCAATGGGTTTGCTGTTCGCATTGCAAATGCTGATGTTCGAACCGCTGAAGCGTTGGTTACTGCCCATTCTGATTGCTAGCCAAGCGATCCCTGTGTTCGCCATCGCGCCAGTGCTCATGCTTTGGTTGGGTTACGGCATTGCTTCAAAAGTTGTTATGGCGGCAATCATCATCTTTTTCCCCGTCACGACATGTTGCTACGACGGCTTACGCAATACACCAACAGGTTACCTCGATCTTGCCAAGACCATGGGCGCGTCTAAATGGCAGCTACTTCGTCATATTCAATTGCCAGCCGCGCTACCAACGTTAGCTTCAGGTATTCGTGTTGCCGTCGTTATTGCGCCAATTGGAGCAGTGGTCGGTGAGTGGGTAGGTTCAAGTGAAGGCTTGGGTTATCTGATGCTCCAAGCTAACGCTCGCATGATCATTGACGAGATGTTTGCGGCGCTGTTTATCCTCGCCGTGCTGTCTATCTCACTCTACTTCATCACCGATAAATTATTGAAAAAAGCCATCCCTTGGGAAAGCAAGTAATTACAGAAAATAACCAAAGAAAATTGGGAAAGAAAAGGAAGAACCCCGTGAATAAAAACAAACTTATGAGCGCTGCTGCTCTACTCGCTTCAGTGGTATCAACCAATGTGCTTGCAGCAGAAAAAGAGATGACACTGATGTTGGATTGGTTCGTCAATCCAAATCATGGTCCTATCGTGATTGCCAAAGAGCGTGGTTACTTCAAAGAGCAAGGTTTGAAGGTCAATATTCAAGAGCCTGCAGATCCAAGCACACCACCTAAGTTGGTCGCTGCGGGTAAAGTCGACATGGCGATTTCTTACCAACCAAGCCTAACTATCGATGTCGCGGCTGGTTTACCACTAATCCGCTCTGCGACGTTGATTGCTACGCCACTCAACACGCTGATGGTGCTAGATAACGGTAAGAATGAAAAGCTTGGCGACTTGAAAGGCAAGAAGATCGGTATTGCGATCGCAGGCAACGAAGAAGCGACAATCGGCACTATGCTTGCGCAAGAGAACGTGAAGTTTTCTGACGTACAAATCATCAACGTAGGTTGGGCGCTGTCTTCGTCTCTTGCGTCTGGCAAGGTGGATGCGATTTGGGGCGGTCTACGTAACTTCGAAACCAACCAACTGGCATTAGAAGGTTATAAAGCTAAAGCCTTCTTCCCTGAAGAACACGGCGTGCCAGCGTATGATGAGTTAGTTTTCGTAGCTAATGCGAAAACCTACAACAAAGAAGCCATCAAAGCATTCAACAAAGCACTAGAGCAAGCAACCACTTACATCGTTAACCATCCAAAAGAGTCGTGGAAAGAGTTCGTGGCTTATTCACCAGACACCCTCAACAACGAGCTTAACCAACGCGCTTGGAACGACACGCTAACTCGTTTCGCTCTTCGTCCATCTGCTGTAGATCTGAAGCGCTACGATGATTACGCGCAGTTCATGTATTCACAAAAAATCATCGAAACACTGCCAAAAGCGAAAGATTACGTACCGAACTTTGACTAATTCTACTGACCTTAGGATCTAAGCCTAGGGTCTTTTGATAACGAGATACCCATAATGAAATACCAAGATTTGATCGACGCTTGCCGCCAAGATTGGCAAGAATACACTGAGCATGCTTTCGTGCAGCAATTAGCGCAAGGCACTCTGGCTCAGCCTTGTTTTCTGCATTACCTAAAGCAGGATTTTCTTTTCCTAAAACAGTACGCGCGAGCTTACGCATTAGCGATCTACAAAGCGCGTACTTTGGATGACATGCGCCGCGCCCTACCAAGCGTACATGCATTGCTCGATTCTGAAATTGCCCATCACGTGACTTACTGTGAGCAATGGGGACTGACGGAATCCGACCTAGAAAACGAGCCAGAAGATTTCGGCACTGTGGCTTACACCCGCTACGTGTTGGATGCAGGAATGACGGGCGATCTTGTTGATCTATACGCGGCACTGGCACCATGTTCTATCGGTTATGCCGTAATCGGTAAGATGCTGATTGAAAGTGAGAACACGGTAATCGAAGGCAATCCATACGCAAGTTGGATCAACCTCTACGGTGGTGAGGAATTCCAATCTGGTGTCGCAAAAGGTGCAGAACACTTTAACCAGTTATTGGCGGAAATCGATATCAATAGCCAGCGTGGTCAAAACCTGATTCAGGTATTCAAAACCGCAACGCGTATGGAAGTGGCATTCTGGCAACAAGGTCTGAACGCTCAGCAAGGTTAATCGGAGAGTCTCATGTTAATTGAACAAATCACCCAAGCATTAACCGCAGTACGCCAACAAAAGCCATTAGTCGTCAACATCACTAACTACGTGGTGATGAACAACACGGCAAACGCCCTATTGGCTATTGGTGCTTCTCCAATCATGGCGCACTCCAAGCAGGAAATGGCAGAGATGATGTCGTTCGCTGGCGCACTGGTTATCAACATCGGTACCCTAGACAGCATTTGGACACCGCGTATGAGCTATGCCGTAGAGCAAGCCAATGCCAATGGTAAAATCGTTGTGCTCGATCCTGTCGGTTGCGGAGCAAGCTCACTACGTACCGAGACATCACGTGAAATCGCACGCCTTGCAGACAAACTCATCATCCGAGGTAACGCTTCAGAAATCATTGCACTCGCTGGCGAGCAAGCACAAAGCAAAGGCGTCGATGCGTTAGACAGCAGCGACGCAGCACTTGGCGCAGCGAACTTCTTAGTTTCAGAGTATGGTGCAAGTGTGGTGATTTCTGGCGAGACTGATTACATCGTCACGAAAGGGCAAACCGTGCAACTGAACAATGGTCACGAGATGATGCCATACGTAACCGGAATGGGCTGTACGCTCACGGCACTGACGGGTGCTTTCGCTGCTGTTGGTGATCACTCCGGACTTGCTGCCGCGGCGGTACTGGGCGTTGTGGGTGAAATTGCGGCTGAGCAAGCGCGAGGGCCAGGCAGTCTGCAAATGAACCTGTTGGATGAGCTTTACCAACTGGATGAAGAAACACTGGCAAAACGCCTAAAACTCCAAGTGAGTTAAGCTTTCTCTAACAAATACCGGCCTCTCACTCCCTGTAGATGAGAGGCCCAAAGGAAACAAAATGAACGCCTATCGTTTATATTTGGTCACCGATGACCAACAAGATTTAGCCACACTAAAGCGTGTTGTGAGAAAAGCCGTGGAAGGTGGCGTGACCATGGTACAAGTCCGCGAAAAACACGGCGATGTGCGTGCGTTTATCGAACGTGCTCAAGCCGTGAAAGACATCCTTAAAGATACCAATGTGCCTTTGATCATCAATGACCGCGTTGATGTTGCACTGGCAGTTGATGCCGATGGGGTTCACCTCGGGCAATCAGACATGCCCGCAACTATCGCTCGTGAGTTGATTGGACCAAACAAAATCCTCGGCTTATCCATCGAAAATGAAGAGCAGCTTGCAGAAGCGGACTCTCTTCCGATTGATTACATCGGCTTGAGCGCAATCTTCGCGACGCCGACCAAAACCAACACCAAGAAGTTCTGGGGTATTGATGGCTTGAAGATGGCGTTAGAGACGACTTCACTGCCGATTGTTGCCATTGGCGGCATTAACGAAAGTAACATTCCGCAACTCAGCGCCACTGGTGTTCATGGCTTAGCTTTGGTTTCAGCGATTTGCCACGCAGAAGATCCAAAAGCCGCATCGGAATATTTATTAGGGTTGATGAGCTAACCTTGCTCACGCCTGAACAAAGCGCTTATGGATGAGCGCGTTTGCCTTTCAGTACTTTCAACAACCTCTCCTTTCACAACGAAGAGCTGCAATGTCACTTTCACGCTCGAATTGACAGAGCGTTGATAAGTTTTTCACGCCAGATAACGTAAGATAAGCCCCTTATTTTCACGTGGTTGAATAACCCTCAATAAAAACAAAACGCTCTCAATGAAAACCAAAAAATATGGATTGATGATGCTCGCCTTGTTTGTTCTTGGCATCATCCCAATGTCGCTGTTTGGCTCTTATCACAATCTCACTTCACAGGTGCCGGAAAGTCTGGGTATTACTTTTACTTTGCTCACAGATTCTGCTGGTAGCAAAGGCTTTTTAATTACGTTAACACTGCTACTGCTTTCTTTATTTCGCTTTAAACCAAGTCGCATTGAGTGGATACAAAAACTCTCAATGTTAGGGTTGTTACTGGTGATTGGTTTTGCCAGCAAAACGGGGCTAAAACTGATGACAGAAAGCCCGCGTCCCTACACGGAATTGCTCGCAGCAGAACAATTGATTGAGCACCCAGACGCGTTTTATCAGTTGGATACAAAGCAGCAAGCCAACGTAATTAACCAGATTTCTGAACACGTCAGTGATTGGCGAACGCGCCATTGGCAAGGCGAGAAAGACTATTCTTTCCCATCCGGCCATACGATTTTCGTTTCGATTTGTTTGGCTTTCTTTGGCGGGTTGTTCTTACAGAACAAGTGCTATATCTCTGCACTGTCATTATGGATGTGGGGAATGAGCGTCGCATATAGCCGCTTATGGCTGGGGATGCATCGCCCTGAAGATTTAATAGGCTCAGTCTTGTTTGTCGCGATTGTATTTACTTTACTCCCGACATTTCAAATTAAGAAACAGATGCCATTTGTTTCTCTCGCTTCGCGCTAATTTGAACGATTACTAGATAAAAAAGAAGCCAGCGATTCGCTGGCTTCTTGCTTTAAAACGCTACTTTTTTCTAACCATTTCTTGGTGGTTCAAACGCTGTTAGTTCTAATTCTGGGCCAGTGTATTTTTCAATACGAACCAGCGCCGAGTTCGCCGCACAGCCGTTTGCAAGTCGAGAGGTCGGAATATCCAACGTTAACACGTTACAACCGCCGTTCTTACAAATGCCGGTTTTCGGATCCAGATCCGGCCAGCCGCCTTCATGAATACACACTGAACCTTGCTTGATTCGGTCAGTCACTTCTGCACCTACCAATACTTGGCCACGGTTGTTAAACGCACGAACTAAATCGCCCGTTTTAATACCACGCGCTTTCGCATCTTCAGGGTGAATCCAAATAGGTTCACGGTTTGCAATTGCGTACTCTTCGCGAATCTTCGCGTAGTTAAACTGGCTGTGTAGACGATGCGCTGCGTGCGCGGTCATTAGCTGCAACTCGCCGTCTTTTGCATTGCCAGTGTACTCGGTTGGTGCCATCCACGTTGGGTGTGGAGGACAGTCTTCCAACTGATAACCTTCAATGGTTTTCGAGAAGATTTCGATCTTACCACTTGGTGTACCGAGTGGATTCATGATCGGGTCTTCACGGAAATCTGCGTAACGAACAAACTGTGCGTTCTTCTCGTTCCACTTCATCTCGATCAGTTGGTTATCTTCCCAGAACTTGCTGAAGTTCGGCATTGCTACGCGAGAGCCACGGCCACCTTGTTGCGCCGCCTTGTAGAAGCCGTACAGCCATTCCATTTCGGTTTTACCTTCAGTGTATACGTCACGGCCACCCGGAGCTAGCATCTCTGCCATGTCCGCGAATACATCGAAGTCATTACGCGCTTCACCTTGCGGCTCAACCACTTGCTTCATTGGCACCAAGTGTTGGTTACTGTAGTCACCCGTCATCGTTAAGTCGTTACGCTCGAACGATGTGGTGATTGGCAGAACAATGTCCGCGTGCTTCGCAGCCGCCGTCCAGTAAGGCTCTGAAATCACGATCAGTTCAGGCTTTTGCCATGCTTTAATCAAGCGGTTGGTATCTTGGTGGTGAGTAAAGTTCGCACCACCGGCCCACCAAATCATCTTGATGTCCGGGAACGTCAGTTCATGACCGTTATGATGGTAGGATTGACCTGGGTTTTCCAACGCCTCGACAATACGCGCTACAGGGAAGCTTTGCACCGCGCCAGACACCGCCCAGTCGTTCCCCGCAGAAGAGCCGCCACCCAGCGATGCCGAAATCGCAGGAAGTACGCCAGCATCACGAGCAGGGTTACCACCGTTTGAGTAGTGGTAAGAGAAACCAAAACCACCGCCCGGTAAACCGATTTGACCCAACATCGTTGCCAGTGTAACCAGCATCCAGTGACGCTGCTCACCGTATTGTTGGCGCTGCATGCCCCAACCCGCCATCAGCATGGTGCGGTTTTTACTGAAGATGTCAGCCAGTAGCTCAAGTTGCTTCGCAGGTACGCCACAGATTTGTGATGCCCATTCTGCTGATTTTTCTACGCCGTCTTCTTCGCCCATCAGGTACGCTTCAAACTTGTCGTAACCTGCGGTGTATTTATCGAGGAAGGCTTTATCGTGCTTACCTTGTTTCACTAAGGTGTGTGCGATGCCCATCATCATTGCCACGTCGGTCATTGGGTGAGGAGCAATCCACTCCGCATTCTCACCAAAGAACTCGATGGTTTCAGAACGAATAGGGTCAATCGCAATGACCGTCTTGCCTGATTTTTTCAATTGATGGAAGAACTCAAGACCAGCACAGTCTGTTGAGCTCCACGCGATTTTTAGAGTGTTGATCGGGTTTAAGCCCCAAAGCACAACCACATCGCTGTGCTCTAATACCACTGGGTACGTAGTTTGTTGCTCGTACACTTCGATAGAGCCCACAACGTGCGGCATGATGACCTGCGCAGCACCCGTTGAGTAGTCACCCAAGTGGCCTGAATAGCCGCCCGCCATGCTCATGTAACGTTGCAGCAAGGTTTGTGCTTTGTGCAGCACGCCACTTGAACGCCAGCCGTAAGAGCCTGCAAACACAGAAGCCGGGCCGTATTCTTTGCGAATTCGCATGTGCTGTTCGTGGATCAGCTTGTAAGCCTCATCCCAAGACACACGTACAAACTCATCACTACCGCGCACACCTTCTGGCGACGATGGGTTTGCCAAGTAGCCTTTACGTACCATTGGGTACTTCACACGCGCCTTGGTATGCACTTGGTCAGGCCCAGTAGTTTGTAGACTATTTGGTACAGTTTGTGGAAGAGCATTAGTAGTCGAAGCCAACTTACCATCTTTCACTTCACATAACATTGGGCCCATGCGGCCCGCTGTCAAAATGCCCTTGCCACGCTGGTTTGAAGACGCAACAGACATAGGTGCAAATGAAGTGAATGCCATTGCACCAGCCGCCATACCAGTGCCTTTTAGAAATCCGCGACGGGTCATATTAGTCATAATCTTATCCTTCTATTTATCGTTAGTGACCAACCACATCTTTCGCGTGGTGCTGGAAGAACTTGGTTAGAATTTCTAGGTTCTCGGCTGAAATATCAGTTCGATCACCCATACTTTTCGCTACCGGTCCCCATGCATTCACTGTGAAGTGATTTGAAGGAATTTTCGCGTGACAAGTTGCACAGTAAACGTTGTCCAACTCTTCTGCGTATGACCATACTGGTTCAAGCGTGTCAACAACTGGAGAATCAATAGCGCCAGTTAGAGAAACCGCGCGCCATTCGTTGCCGTAAACATCTGCCTCAAATTCACCAGTTTCAAGCGCTTGTTGGCCTTGCTCTGTTAGCGTTGCTACGATGGCACGTTGACCTTCTCCCATGTAAAGCACTTGCTCTGCGCCTTTCATTTGGAATGCGTTCAACTTAACAGTGCGGTTGTCGCCTTCAGAGCTGATTACTTCCAACTTCGTCGTTGGGTTAATTTTACCCATCTCACCCATTGCGATTTCAGTCACAGGGTAAACAACCTTGGCATTAGGTGATGTTTTTGTGGTGAAGCTCATCAACGTTTCAAATGCCTTGCTGTCTAGCTCTGCTTCTGGTGCAAAGTGCGCCACACCTTTATGACAATCGATACACGTTTGATCGTTTGCTTTCGCGTAAGCGTGCATCTTCGCCGCATCACGTGATTGCTCAAACTCTTCCATTGCATCGAAATCATGACACGAACGACACGTCGCTGAATCATTTTCACGGAACTGAGCCCATACCGTTTCAGCCATATCTTTACGATGTGCTTCATATTTCTCTGGCGTGTCGATCTTACCTGTCACAAATTCATGGTAGATGTCTTTCGACGCGCGAATTTTGGTGATCAGGTAATCCATTGGTTCTTGAGGAATATGACAGTCAGAACATTCCGCGCGAATGCCTTTCGCATTACTGAAGTGCACTGAGCCTTGGTACTCTTTGTAAGGGGTTTCCATAGAGTGGCACGAGAGACAAAATTCAGTATCTGAGGTGTAATGCATTACTGCCGCACTCCCCCCCAAAGTTAACCAGCCCACACCAATGCCGGCAGCAACCAGCAGTGCAACATATCGTTTTTTTATTGACATAATTAGCAACACTTCCAAATAAAATGTAATTATAGGTCGCAAATTACTACTTTATGGGTAGTCCTCTCTTGATCCACATCATTTCCGTGTTGCTCTGTATGCCTCAAGTATGAAATTTTGTTATTTACATCTCAAAGATGAATATATGGCAATAATCCATTACCCAACCAACTATTCACCACATAAATCACTTTTATGAATGCAACTATTTGATTAAACAGATAAAAGGATGAGAGACTGAATCTCCACATTGATGCAGTAAGGACACGCATGTCAGTTTACATCGAGACGCACAGAAGCCAATTAAGACCCATCAAAGCCAGTGACTGGGAACTCTTTCAACGATTACTCTCCGAACAAGAGGTTATTGCGCTCTGTTTCGATCGTCCCAGCGAAACAGAAATAAGAGAAAAATTTGCTTCGCGATTATTACCATGGACCCCAAATAGCCAGCATTGGCTTTGCCTTGTAATACTCGATAAGCAATCTGAACAACCCATCGGCATCACTGGCTTTGCTATTGAAAACGGTAAGGCAGAGGTAGGTTACTTACTTTTGCCGGAATTTCATGGCCAACAGTTTGGAACAGAAACTCTTCAAGCGCTTCTATATTGGGCAACCTCGACACATAACATCAACCACTTTTCCGCGACGGTCACTGAAGGCAATATTGCGTCAGAACGTGTCCTGATAAAATGTGGTTTCGAACTCATTGAGGTCATTCCAGACGCATACCAAATTGGTGGCAAACCCTACGCCGATAAAATCTACTCACTACAAAAATAAGGACGTATTTTGAATAAAGTAGTCATCATTACCGGCGCAAGCCGAGGCATTGGAGCCGCAGCGGCGAAAAAGCTGGCCGGGCAAGGCTATCGCGTTTGCGTTAATTACCGCACTCAGCAAGAGGCCGCCGACCAAGTTGTGGCAGAAATACAAGCAAACGGTGGCAAAGCGATTGCCATCGCCGCAGACGTAGCCGATGAGAAGCAAGTGCTCTCCTTGTTTGATGAAACAGAACGTGAATTTGGTGCAGTGACGCACTTGGTCAACAACGTTGGCATCCTATTTACTCAATCGCCTTTGTCAGAAATCAGCTTGGAACGCTTTCAGAAAGTAATGAACACCAATGTGAATAGCTGTTTTCTCTGCTGTCGAGAAGCGGCGAAGCGATTCAGTGCAGGCGGTGCAATTGTGAATGTCTCCTCTGGAGCGTCGCGCTCAGGCGCGCCATTTGAGTATGTCGATTACGCCACATCAAAAGGCGCGATGGATACCTTAACTAAAGGGCTCTCGCTAGAGTTGGCAGAGCGCAATATTCGCGTCAATGGCGTTCGACCTGGTTTCATCTACACTGATATGCATGCCGACGGCGGAGAACCAAACCGAGTAGATAGACTCAGCCCTCAAATTCCTCTTAAACGCGGTGGCACGGTAGAAGAAGTGGCAAATGCGATCGCTTGGCTATTAAGTGACGAAGCCTCTTACATCACAGGATCATTTATCGATATTGCAGGGGGCAGATAGAATGCAAGTCCATATCCGACAAGCGATTCCCGATGATTTAGACGAAATTTTTCAGCTTAATTTTCAAATTAATTCACTGCATTTTGCGAATGCGCCAGAAGCCTTTGTTGCGCCTTCAGAAGCTGACCGTGAATTTCTTGCACAAGCACTAGAGAACAAAGAGCGACTCTTTTTGATTGCCGAACGCGAACAGCAAATTCTCGGCTTCTTAACCGCGATGATCACCCAAAACGACACCGTCAGTTTTCTGATCAAAGACCCAATTTGTCGCGTGGGAACAATTGTTGTCGATGAAGCGCAAAAGCAGCAAGGAATCGGCCGCCAACTGCTCCAAGCCTGTGAGCAATGGGCGCGCGATGCCAATGCCACACAAGTTCGATTGGAAGTGATGGAATTCAATCAGCCAGCACAGCGCTTTTACGATAGTCAAGGTTTTAAAACTAACTCACGCATTATGCTGAAACATTTGTAACGATAACGACAATTAAGCGCTTTTCACGGCTAAACCCACCTAAATCGCATTTATCGATGCAATTTACCCCCCTGATTTTAGAAAAAGACGATATGATGTGCGGATAAGGAGATTCGAACATGATTTATCTTTTCGATTGGGGGAACACCTTGATGGTAGATTTCCCTCACGCACAAGGAAAAATGTGCGATTGGGAACACGTAGAAGCAGTTCCTCAAGCCAGAAAAACACTGGCAATACTTTCCCAAAATCATCCCATCTACATTGCGACCAGTGCATCTGATTCCAACATGGAAGAGGTTCAGCGTGCATTTGTTCGCGTCGACTTAGACCAATACTTAAATGGCTATTTTTGTTTTGCCAACCTCGGTATCGCTAAACACCAACCTGAGTTTTATCTCGCCATCGCAAAACAGTTAGGGGTTAACGTGAGTGGAATAACCATGGTTGGCGATTTACCTCACAAAGATATTTACCCTGCGATGAAAGCGGGCGTAAACACAATTTGGTTTAACCCAACGGGCGCTGATGCACCAGCCGAAGCCATTCCTAACCAAATTCGTTGTTTATCTGAGCTTATCCCCTAACCGTTACTAACCTGCACTAATCAAGGAAGATGAATGCAAATCAGATCCATCAAGGTGAGCGATATCGCGCGCTTCACCGCGCTGTGGAATCGAGTGTACTCCGAAGGGGAATTTTTGATTTCTCCTGCACCCGATAACGCAACGCTTCGCAGAATCCTGCAACGTGTGGAAAACGAGTCCATCCCTCAGTTTGTCGCGTTTGACCGCCAAAAACTTATCGGTAGTGTTGAAATCTACCCAGCTGAGATGTGCGGTTACGAAAGAGGGCAACGCCTTCGCGTCGGTATTCTTGGTATTCACATCGACAAAAACTACCGAGGCAAAGGATTGGGGCGGAAACTATTGGCAGTCGCGATCGCACGTGGTTGGGAATTTGGTTACGACCAAATCGCACTCTACGTATACACAACCAACACACCAGCGATTGCTTTATATGAACGGTTTGGATTTGAACATCAGGGGGAACTTGGGGAAGTGACCTTGCCAAATGGTAAAGTCTTGATGAGTCAAAAAATGGTATTGTATAAAGCGCAAAGCCCTTCGAAAAACCCCGATTTGTAGACTCACGATAACCGTTGTTCGCAACACTTATTCGGGATTAACACCCTTGCGTCACATACCCTCGAACAATTGAATCGTTAGAGGCTTGATTCACGTAGTAGAAATAGCATGCTTCTTCTGCCAGTGTGTAACCTTGCGGCCAAATGTACACCACGCGATCAACACCCGATTTATCTAAGAACTGATAATCAGGAATAGCGACAAAATGAGCACTGTTTGGGTGCTGCTGACCGATGATGCAAAAATCACTGCCTTTGCACGGCACGTCAATTTTCGAATAACCTCTGGCTGGTAGATCGATTTCTAACAAAGCTCGAATACTATCGGCACTCGCTTCTGGCATGCCTTTGCGTGTTTTGACATGTCGGTCAATGTAGTGAACGTGCTCTTGGCCGTAAGCGTTATCAATCACTGATTGAGCATGAAAGAATTTGAGAGCCGTACCCAAAGAAGACTGAGAACTGTGCAGCATCGCAGCGTATGCTTGGCGATGAATATCGAGTAGTACTGGTAAAGCAGCTAATGCGATGAAAGCCAAAGTGGTAAGCACTATGGTGATTTCCATCAGCGTAAATCCCTTTGATTTCACGTTTCTTATCTCAACTAGCCCAAGACAATAGCCCCACATCCATGTGAGACCGAGCCAATATATCGCCAATTTCTTACGATTAAAGGCTTAAGGGGTAAGAAGAGACAAACACCACTCAAACTTGAGAACAGCAGCCAAAGAGCAGTGTAACAAAACGACGCTATGTGTCAGATATTAGACGGTTTTTACTCTCTAGTTACTGAGTAAAGGCACATTATTTCGCACCAGACCACGACGAACATTCGTGCACATTTTGCCAAAACGACGAATCTCATCGAACTGCGGAACAATGCCGCGCTCCATGGCTGACTCCCAATAAGTGACTTCTGAATCGACCATTTCCAACAATTTCTTCGGACAGCCAATGCACTGCCCTTCTGGTCCACATACAAACGTTTCTGGTTCATAAATTGGTAGTTCCGCTTTTACTTGCTCGATGATGCTACGCATGGCGGTCATTCGATCTGGCTTTACCTTCATCATTCTGCTCCACGGATTAAGATGAAGCAGATTGTACCCACTGATACGCAAATGTCCCTACCCAATTTAGGTATATTCTGTTTGAATCGATTTCTTTATCGTCAGATCCGGCTTTTTAACCACCAAATACACCGCCGTAGCTGCCAGTACGAAACCAGAAATCCCCATCCAATCAAATGACTCTCCAAACGCGAGCCAAGCCTGAATCGCCGTCGTTGGCGGCACCAGGTAGAATACAGAAGCTACGCTCGATGCAGCACCGTTCTTAACCATGTACAGCAGCAGTAGAATAGCTACACAAGAGAGCACGACGACCAACCACAACACAGTCAAAATAAACTCCAGTTCCCACTGCACTTGCATGGTTTCAAACTGCATCGCAACGGGCAGAAACATGACGAGCGCGGCCAAATATTGCACCGTCGCACCACCCACCATATCCACTTGTTGGCAATGTTTTTTCTGATACAGCGTCCCTAGCGTGATACCAACCAAAGCCAATAAACACAAACCAATGGCCAACACTTTGTGCTGCTCGGATTGCCACTCCATTTTGCCCATCAACACCATAGCGATACCGACAAAACCAAGAGCCAAACCCAGCCATTGCGAGGGTTTAAATTCCTCACGAACAAACGCCACCAGCAAAGCCGCGGTTAAAATCGGCTGAATGCCCACCAGCAACGAACTCAACCCCGCTGGCATACCCAAAGCGATAGCGAAATAAGTACCGCCCAGATAGAAACCGTGGATTAACGCCCCAACCACACAGCTGTGCCAAAAATCTTTTCCTGTCGGCAACCTTCTACGCAATACCGCCACAAGAACCAGAAACAATAAGACATTGAATGCCATACGGATAGAAAGTAGTGTCGCTGGCTCGGCATATTGCAAACCAAAACGCGCACCAACGAATCCAGAAGCCCAAAGGATGACAAATACAAAAGGGATGGCTCGGATTAACATGATCGCCTCACTCACGCTTGTTTTATGTTTTGAGATACTGCTAATGTAATTAGGTACAGTGTTTTCAAAAAGTGACAGATGGAAGTGTTTTTATGGGTACAGATTTATTGGAAAGCGGTGAAGGGAATAAGTACCTCGTGGTGGAAAAACACCTCAAACAAGCCATCAATGGTGGCGTTTATCAGGCGGATGATCGACTGCCCTCCATTCGCTCGTTGAGCCAAGAATTAAACGTCAGTAAAAATACCGTGATTCGTGCGTATCAAGAGCTGGAAGCACAAAACTTGGTTTACTCGGTTCCCAAATCGGGTTATCGAGTTAAAGTCGCCTTGCCGACCTCTCGCTCAATTCCGGATCCGACTCGCGTGGATTTGCTCTCGATCTGCAAAGAAATCCTTACTTATCCTGAATACCAAGAGCGTTTGCCTACCGGTTCTGCCCACCCAAACATTGACTCCCCCGCGATCAAAAGCTTGTACGCCGAGATCGGCCGCCACAGCCGCCAGCAAACGCATGTACCGAGCCATTACCAATTACCACCCGGTGATCACCTCTTAATCAAACAACTAGCGAAAATCACGCAAGATTTGGGCACACCAGCCAAGTTGGATGAGATCATGGTAACGCACGGCGCTCAACAAGCAATAAGCCTAGCGCTGCGCGCAACGACACAAAAAGGCGATATCGTCGCGGTGGAGTCTCCTTGTTATTTTGGTAACTTATTGATGCTCGAATCACTCGGCCTCAAAGTGGTGGAAATCCCGAGTTGCCCACGAGACGGTATGTGCCCCGAAGCCTTAGCAAAAGCGATGTCGACATGGGACATAAAAGCGATCATCGTAACGCCAAACTTCACCAATCCTACTGGTGCCATGATGCCGTTAGAAAAGCGCCAGCAATTGCTATTGGCGTCCGGCAATGTTCCTATTATCGAAGACGATGTGTTTGGCGGGTTAAGCTATGACAAGCCGTTGCCAAGCTTGAGATTGCTCGATGACAAGCAACGCGTAATTTACGTAAATTCGTTATCCAAAACGCTCGATTCGCGTTTGAGAATTGGTTGGATGTTGGCGGGGCGATATCGAGATCAAATTGAGCAATATCTACTGTGTGAAAACATGGGCAGTTTGAACCTAATGCAATCCGCCGTGGCAACGTTTCTAACGTCAGGCAAGTATCGAACGCATACTGCGCGAATGGGTCGGGTTTATCAAAACAACATGCGACGATTTATCCAGATGCTTCATCAATACTTGGATGAATACGAACCTCTAAAAAATCGATACCAGATCAACGCCGTACAAGGCTCGTTCTTACTTTGGTTGCGACTGCCCGAAGACACGGACAGCTATGCGTTGTATCAAGCATGCAATAAGCACAGAATCAGCCTACTTCCCGGCACCGTATTTGGCACTCAAGGGCAATATCGGCATTGCGTACGCCTCAGCGTGGCAAACTTTGGTCATGAAACCGATTGGAGTCACGCGATGCAAACACTGGCAAAATTGATAGCAAAGCATGCCTGTTAACTCGCTCTTGCTAAATGAACTTATGCCTACACACGCAAACACGTAACAACAAAAAACTCCACGCAAAGGTGGAGTTTTTCGTATCGTCATCGCCTTCAGTGCGACTTAATTTGCCACATTCTCGCGACGTTTTCGGCTAAGTTAGCAACGTTGACGTCGGCCTCTTTCATGGCCTCAGGTAAGCTCATCGCCCTTGGTACACAAGCAAACACCGCATCAATGCCGCACTCATAAACCGCCTGATAGTTGTCGCCCACACAGCCTGCTAATGCAATGACTGGTAAATTACACTGCTTGGCGACCTGAGCAACGCCCATCGGCGTTTTGCCATGTGCGGTTTGATGATCGATTCGACCCTCGCCTGTAAATACGATATCCGCATCCGCAACATGCTGAGCAAGTTTGACCGTTTCAAGCACAATCTCAATTCCCGGTTGCAAACGTGCTGGCGTGTACCCGAGCAAGGCCGCGCCCATACCACCAGCAGCACCCGCCCCTTCACGAGTCAGTACATGCTTACCCGTCGCTTGTTCCGTCAACTCGCCAAACTTGCGCAATGCGTTATCGAGCAGAGTAACGTCTGATACGGTCGCTCCCTTTTGCGGGCCAAAGATAGCCGACGCGCCTTTGTCACCACAGAGTGGGTTATCAACATCGCACGCTACCAACACTTCGCAAGTTGCTAAACGAGGGTCAAGACCAGAAATATCGATGGACGCAAGCGCCGCTAACCCGCCTCCATTTGGGGTAATTGCATGACCAGATTCATCAAGAAACGCCACCCCCAACGCGGTCAACATGCCCACGCCACCATCATTGGTAGCGCTGCCGCCCAAACCAATGATTAAACGTTGAATGCCTCTGTCTAGCGCGTGTTTGATCAGCTGTCCGGTACCAATGCTACTGGTCAGTTTTGGGTCGCGAGCGTCACTCGGCACAAGGTGTAGCCCACTGGCCTCCGCCATTTCAATAACCGCAGTTTCGCCGTCGCCGAGGATGCCATAAAACGCTTCAACATCATTCCCTAATGGCGCAGTCACTGTTGTGAAGACTTGTTCGCCTTGAGTTGCATCTATCAAAGATTGAACCGTGCCTTCGCCACCGTCTGCGACCGGAACCGTAACAAACTCAGCATCATGCCATACGCGAGCAAGACCCGTTTTTATCGCCTCGCTCACTTGTTTGGCGGTTAAGCTTTCTTTAAATGAATCAGGTGCAATTACCACTTTCATACGTATTTCCAGAGACTTATAAGAGAACGAGGCTCAAAATGTACACCAATGCCATTGCCGTGACACCTTGAACGAGCGTAGCCATGGTTTGCGCGCGGTACGCTAAGCCCACCGACATGCGGCTAAACTGCGAAACTACCCAGAAGAAACTGTCGTTTGCATGAGAAACCGTCATCGCACCAGCACCGATCGCCATCACCGTTAATACGCGGCCCATTTCTGAATCGAGCCCCAATTGCGTAAGCATAGGCGCAACCAAAGCCGATGTGGTCACCAATGCAACCGTTGATGAACCTTGCGCCGACTTTAGCGCAGCCGCAACGATAAATGGCATGAAAATACCCACGCCCAGCGCCGATAGCGTCGTACCTAAGTATTCACCTAGCGGCGTTGCTTTTAATACCGCGCCAAATGCACCACCCGCACCGGTAATCAAAAGAATAGGCGCAGCAGCCGTAATACCTTGGCTGATTCGCTCGCCAAATTCTTCAATCTTGTTGTCTGACTTGAGTAGGCGAACAGAAAGGAACAGGCCAATCACCAATGCCGTTAGTGGCTGTCCTAAGAAAGTCAGAACATCAAACACAAAACCTTCGCCCAGCGGTAGGCTTGGGAATTTCGCGATAGAGCCAAAACAGATCAATAAGATAGGAACAAAAATAGGAGCGAATGCTTGGCTCGCCGTTGGCAATTTGCCGTAAGACGCTTTGAGTGCTTGCCAGTCTTGCTGAATTTCTTCTACGGCTTCAATGCCATCTGGTTCAACATGTTGGAATCGGTTCGCCCACAACATCCCCGCTAACGCCGCAACCGCTGCAACAAACACACCCACACCAATCACTAAACCAAGGTTAGATTCCAGGCCTAAGTTACCCGCAGCGGCAATCGGGCCAGGAGTTGGCGGCACAAACGTGTGCGTTGCGTATAGGCCAGTTGCCAACGCCACACTCATCGCAACGCTTGAGGTTTTTAAACGCTTCGCGAGTGATTCTTTGAGCGAGTTCAGAATGACAAAGCCTGAATCACAAAATACCGGAACAGAAACGATGTAACCTATGATACTCATGGTCAATGTTGGGAAACGCTCACCCAACACTTTGATGACCGTATCGGCCATGGTGATCGCCGCACCACTTTTTTCCAAAATAACACCAATGATAGTACCTAAAACGATAACCAAACCAATGTAACCAAGGATGCCGCCAAAGCCAGAAGCAATGGTTTTGGCAATGCTATCTGCCGGTAAGCCGTAAGCAAATGCCGCAAGGAACGCCGCGATGATCAGCGCTAAAAAGGGATGTAATTTGAATTTGGTGGTCGTGAGCACAATAAATGCGATCACCCCGAGCAGGATTAATATAAGGTTCATGATAACTCCATTTATTCTTATTTTGCTGAGCGAGTCCGTGTTGGCTCACTCAACATGTAGGGACGCATGAATTATTAATCGTTTGCTTTAGAATTCCTTTAGGCGGAGTGACAAATGATGTGGTCAAAAAATGACGCGTATTGTGCAGATGCACAATATCACGACATTTTTGAGAGCCGAGTCGCAATATAAAGCTCCGCTAACCCCACAAAATTGGTAGTTGGTAGCCCTGTTATCTCGGTGATTTTCTCTAACCGATAGCGCAGAGTGTTCCGGTGAATAAACAGCATTTTAGAGCATTCTGTTACATTGCCATTGCATTCAAACAGTGCATCTAGGGTTTTCAATAATTGCTCAGATTTGTCTTTCTCTTTCAACCGTTTCACACCATCAATAATTTGTTCACCTTGCCAAATATCCGCCAACGGCGCTAACAAAACAGGCAAACGAAGTTCATCGAACAGGTACTTACGTTTCTCTGGGTAGAACTGCTTGCCAATGGCTAATACCTGCTTCGCGCTTTGGTATGACAACGCGACATCTTTAGGCTCATTAAACAGCTGCCCTAGCGCAATGTGAAACGTATGCGAATCGTGATCGCTTAAACGCGACATCAACTTATCAATGCGCTCACTTTCAACTTGGCTATCCCACTGCTTGGCGGAATGACACGGTTTCAACACCACAATTTCATTCACTGAGACAATCGCAACTAGGTTGTTACGCTCTGGGTATTCAAGCAGCTCAACAATATTGCGCACACTCTTCATGCTTTTCGAGGCCGACGGCGTCGAGACTTCAATCACCGTTGCCACCCGTGGTTGAGTAACATCGATAGAAAGACGCATCGCCCAATCTTTCAGCTCTTCATCGGTCAATTTGCCATTGATCCAAGCCAGAATAAACTCTTCACGATGACGTCTGTCCCACTGAAATTTTTCCACCAGCGCAGCTTGCTCGATTGTTAGTTCAGCGGTCATTTTAACCAGTTTTGCAAAATCTCGGATTTTCTCCGGCTCTCCTGTGACGCCAACAATACCGACCACGTCGCCATGTAATTTCAACAACATATTGATACCGGGTTTGACACCCTGCAACGTCAAACATTGCTGCTCATTAAGCTCTAGCGAATCGCCATGATTCAGCGCCAGTACCGCGCCATCATGCACTTGCCCAACACGTTTAGGGTCGCCACTGCCAATGATGATGCCTGCCGAGTTCATCACATTCACATTGTGACCAATGATGGACATGGTTCGATCAACAATTTGTTGTGCTAAAGCGTGGTCGAGAATCACCATTTCGAGTTTCCAAATTGACCGTTTAATCACTCAATAAATCACAAATGGCAAACTATCGCGATGCTGCGGTTCTAAATAACGGAAGCAGCTCAAAGCATTATCCAATTAACCACATTTAAAAAGTGGATTAAACCTTCATTTTTAGCAGAGGGTTATATACTTAGAACAAAGGTTAGCAATGCATTCTTCACTGTGCATTGATGCCACTCGTCTACCTACAGAGGAGAGATCAACATGGAGTTACGGAATAAATCGGGGGAAGTTGCAAATATTGCTGATAACCTCACTTTGAAGGAAATCACAGAAATGGGCTACACCGTAGATTTATGCGATGAAGCATTTGCTCCTGGAGAGCATTGGAAAGCGGAAGGTAAAACGCAAGGTATGGGCGAGTATCCAGAGGAGTAAACGTCCTGACGAACCGGCGTACAAAAGCGTTCCACAAACAGAAAAACCGAGCGACTTAACGCTCGGTTTTTTACTTTTGAACTTCTTGAATAAACAAGCTCATCTCTTCAAGATAATTGCCGTTTGAGCATCCCCAGTCGGTGACCTCAATCAACTCAGTAACTAACTGTCCAGACTCATCATCTTGCACTCTCTGCACAAACGCTTCAAAACGTTCCAGTTGTGCCTGACTCTTAACGCCATGCACGGCATATTCTACAAGCAAGCCGTTGTACGTCTGCCAGCGCTGATCGCCCGCAACATCATTGCTTAAAATCACAGAGCACTTTTGTTGAATGCTTTCAACCGCATCATTTCTTGGTGGCGCGACTGTGGAACATCCAACTAAAATCGTACCTACCGCCAATAACGTAACTTTTGTCTTATTTATCATATCGTTTCCAACTGTATCGCCACGATATGGAAATCTTATTACACCTGATAAGGATCATCGATAGCGCACTGCAGATTAATTACTTAATAAACTGTAAACTCCATACCAGTCTTAACACTGCAAGCTCATAACTCCTATTAACTCACCCAAATGTAAACAAATAGTAAAATCACCTTTACGCGATGCAAAATCGACAAATGAGATTAGCGTTCCTTTCTCGCGACCAAGCGTGCAATAATCAACTGTCTACATAACGAAACCATTTGAAGGATCAAAATGACCGCAACGGATTATCTCAACGACCTCAATAAACGTTACCTTGCGATTCACCGCACCAAAGAAGATTTCTTTTGGGAAACTTACATGGGGATCAGCGATGACCATGATGGCTCGACGCAAGCACAAACGGCATGGACAAGCTTTTTAAGCAACGCCGAGCAAATTACTGACATCAAACAACAGCTTGAAGCCGCGGACTCAATTACCGACCCACAAGAGAAACAACAAACCATTACGGGTCTATCTGGTTGGCTGGCGATGTTTGAATCTCACGCTATCGAGGGCGAAAAAGCACAAGCGTTGAAAAATCAGCTCATTGCCTTTGAAGCTGAGCTCTTCAAGAAAAAACAGAACCACGTACAAACATTTACCGATGAGAACGGCGAGCAAGTAGAAGGTTCACTTCCAGTATTAAGCTCAACCATTCGCACCAGCAATCATGAAGAAGTTCGCCAATCGGCTCATCAAGCGTTGCTGAACCTTGAACAATGGCTACTGCAAAACGGCTTTATTGAACTGATCAAACTGCGCAACCAGTTCGCTCGCTCACTGGGTTATGCGACTTTCTTTGATTACTCCGTGCAAAAAACGGAAAAGATGAGCACTGAGCAGCTATTCGAGATTTTGGAAGATTTCGAACAACGCACGCGAGATGCACACCTAAACAGCTTAGAAAACTTGGCGAAAGAGAAAGGCGCAAGCGCACTAGCAGGCTACAACTTTGTTTACTCATTCGCGGGTGACGTTATGCGTGACCTTGACCCATACGTGCCGTTCTCAAAATCTCTGAGACGCTGGGTAGAATCATTTGGTCGCCTAAATATTGATTACTCTGGCGCGACGCTAACGCTGGATTTACTAGATCGCAAAGGTAAGTACCCGAATGGGTTCTGCCACGGCCCTATCCCTTCTTTCTATAATCAAGGCGAATGGGTCGCAGCGCAGGTGAACTTCACCAGTAATGCCAAACCAGACCAAGTGGGAAGCGGCTACGATGGCATTAACACGCTGTTCCACGAAGGCGGCCACGCAGCACACTTTGCGAACGTAAAAATGAACGCGCCTTGTTTCTCGCAGGAGTTTTCGCCGACGTCAATGGCTTATGCAGAAACTCAGTCGATGTTCTGTGATAGCCTGTTAACCGATGCCGATTGGCTAAAACAGTACGCACTGGATGATGAAGGGAATTCTGTTCCTGATGAGATTATTCAAGCAATGATCAACAGCCGTCAGCCATTCAAAGCTTATGAAGAACGTAGCATCTTGGTTGTACCATATTTTGAGCGCGCGTTGTATCAATTGAGCGATGACGAGTTAACGCCAGAGCGCATCACTAAGCTCGCTCGCGATTGTGAAAAGCAGATCCTTGGTTTGGAATGCAGCCCTCGCCCACTGATGGCGATTCCACATTTGCTATCCGACGAAGCAGCTTGTGCGTATCAAGGTTATCTACTCGCGCACATGGCGGTGTATCAGACCCGTGCATACTTCCTTGAGAAGTTTGGTTACCTGACGGATAACCCAGAAATTGGCCCACTGCTGGCAAAACACTACTGGCACGCAGGTAATCACTTGTCGCACAACGAAACCATTGTCAGCCTGACTGGCGAAGGCTTCAATGCCAAATACCTTGCAGACGTGTGTAACCTGTCGCCAGAACAGGCATGGGAAGTGCAGCAGAAGAAAATCGACTCACTTGCGACGCGAGAGCGAGCATCAGTCGCTTCACTGAACGCCGCGATTAAAGTCGTCGACGGCAGTAAAGAGCTGGCAAGCAACGCCATCTCTGACGAACAAATGTGTGACGATTTTGAACGTTACATCGTAGAGACTTACGGTCGATAACACGCAGAAAGCCAGGAGCTCGCCTTCTGGCTTTTTATTCTTTAGCTAATGCAATAGGAAGGAAGATCCATGTACCAAGAAGTCATCAAATTTTGGTTCGAGGAGCTATCGCCCCAAAATTGGTTTGAAAACAACCCAGAACTGGACAAGCGTATTGCATCGCGATTTGCCTCGGTATTAGAACAAGCCGCTCGTTGTGAACTGTTTAATTGGCGTAACAGCGCACAAGGACGATTGGCCGAAATCATCGTCCTCGACCAGTTTTCACGTAATGTGTATCGCAACACCCCAAAAGCGTTTGCACAAGACCAACTCGCATTAGCATTGGCTCAAGAGGCAATTCGGTTAGGTCACGACAAAGAATTAGCGCCTGAGCAGCTAAGTTTTTTGTACATGCCATTTATGCATAGCGAATCTCGCCTCATTCATGTCGAAGCTGAAAAATTGTTTCGCGCATCAGGGCTTGAAAATAACTACGATTTTGAGCTAAAACACAAAGCCATCATCGACCAGTTTGGGCGCTATCCTCATCGCAATGCGATACTGGGAAGAAAGAGCACTCCCGAAGAGTTAGCGTTTTTGCAACAACCTGGGTCAAGTTTCTAAATAACAATGAATAATGAGTTAACCATGAGAGACCACGCAGTATGCTGGCCATGCTTGCTAAAACTAGACGGCGACGATGAGCTGATCTACACGCATTCCCAGTCCGACTTAGACTCTGAATGCGAAGCCCTCATTTTTGGGCAAGATGATTACGTTATTGACTCAAATGGCAACACGTTCGAATTGAAAAACAATGGTTCGAACACCACTCTTTTACACCCAAAAGAACGAACGCTGTCCGTAGAAGAGGTTACGTCATTAATCCAATCGCATGAATTCAGCCTCGCGCAACGGTGCATTATCAAGATTCATTTCACCTCGGTGAGGCAAGCTGTTGAGGCCTTAGCTCACTAAATCAATCCCAATACGCACATCATTAAATAAAATTATCATTTTTATAATTTATGATAATTTCATGTAATCAATATCACGCCATATACTCTCCCACATCGAAACAAGACAACGTTCAAACACACATGTTGGGAGCAAACAAATGAAAATGAATCATGTCGGTATTATGGTCGGAGATATGGACAAAGCGGTTGAGTTTTACACGCAAGCGCTAGGTCTAAAAGTCGTTATGGGCAACACGAAAGTGATTGAAGAACGCGAAACGGCAATTGGCAGAATGTGTATTGCGGTCTTTGGGGAAGGCTTTAAAGGCTTCAACATTGCGCACCTTGTGACAAGTGATGGCATCGGCCTTGAGTTATTCGAAATGAAAGAACGTCAAGAGCGCCATGAAGTGGATTTTTCTCGCATCGGTATATTCCATTTCTGTTTACAGACAGACGATTTTGAAGGTGCTATCAAACGCACCGAAGCACTAGGTGGCAAAGTTCGCATGGACATCATGCGTTACCACCCAGAAGACGATAATAAGCCTGCGAAAATGGTTTACCTAGAAGACCCATTCGGCAACCTATTCGAGCTTTACTCACACTCTTACGAAGAAACTTACGCTTCTGATTACGAGTAATAGCCCCATCCATATCCCAAAAGGCTAGCAATACGCTAGCCTTTTTTGTTTGCTTTGAGTTGCAGTGTTTCTGCACTCGCTCTAGCAAAAAAACATCTGGAATTTGATCATTTCTCTCACCACTTTTAAGGTCACTTTATACTTACCTCAACACAATGCAAAAAGGAGTGAAGCATGCCCACCAAAAATCCAATCGCCATCAAAGCGCTTGATCATGTTGTTTTAAGGACCTGTAACCTCGATGCTATGTTGCATTTCTATCGAGACATTTTGGGCTGCCCTGTCGAACGCGAAGTAACGGAACTTGGTTTAACTCAACTTAGGGCAGGTAACGCATTGATTGATGTAGTGACGGTAGACAGCGAATTGGGCCAACTCGGCGGTAAGCCACCAGTTCAAAATGGTCGTAATATTGACCATTTTTGCCTGCAATTGGCGCCTTTTTCCGAGGATGAATTACTGGAATATCTGCGTGCGCGCGGCATTGAAACCGAAGAGTTTGCGAAGCGGTATGGCGCACAAGGGTTCGGTAGATCACTCTATATACATGATCCGGAAGGAAATGTCGTCGAGTTAAAACCTCAAGTGATTGATGAGTAAGCGAGTAAAAAACCTTGTTATATTCTGAAAATAACAAGGTTAACTTCTAAAATAATTATTGAAGTAAGAACATATTATTAAGTCAAAATTATATCTGGCTCACCTATTTCTTTTTCTCGCCACCATTGTTTATTTATATGTTCTTGATGAACGTAAAAACTCTCCCCCGGCATTGGCGTCAGCAGCGTTATATGTTCTTTTTGACAATGGGTAAGCAAATCTAAAATCGGTTCGTCCCAGCGGTGAGTAAATAGCTCGTATGTAGCCCAATGCACGGGCAACAGTTTTTTCGCATTTAAATCGCGAAACGCTTGCACGGTATGATGAGCCTGCATGTGCCCCCAGTTTTCGACCGGATAACCTTGGCCTTTCACATCAGCAGCCACTTCCAAACAGGCAATGTCGATTGGTCCACATCGCAGTGCGATCTCGGAAAAGTGCGAATCGTAAGCTGAATCGCCACTAAAATAGAGCGTCTCTTCTTTGCCTTTGATGACCCAAGAAGCCCACAGGGTCGAGTTTTTATCGAAATAAGTACGACCCGAATTATGGTTAGCAGGCGTACAAATCAGTTCGATTCCGGCATAGTGCACGCTATCCCACCAATCGAATTCCACGATGTTGTCTGCGCAAACGCCCCACTTTATCAGATGCTTGCCAACCCCTAAGGGTACATAAAAAGTCACGGGTTTATCGGCGTAGAAACGTATGGTCGATGCTTCTAAATGGTCGTAATGATCGTGCGAAATCACGATAATTTCAGGAATCGGCAAACAATCTCTGGCATGGGTATTGGGAATATTGCGTTCAAACCACGCTTTTGCGATGAACGGAGAAGCGTAATCAAATACCGGATCAGTCAGAATTCGAATGCCATCGACCTCCACCAGCATGGTGGAATGGCCCAGCCAAGTAACGCGCATCGATTCACTTCTCTGCGCAAACTGCGTAGGTTGAATTGGGAAATGTGGCAGATGTTCGTTAGGACTCAATGGCGTTCTACCACCAAGATAGCTCCAACACACCTGCCAGAATGATTGCGGGCTAGGGATATTTGGCATCTCGTTTTTAACGCGGCCGTTTTCAAATTGAGGCGAGTGGTGAACACGGTGCGCCAACTGCGCATGGTAGGTTTGAGGGGAAATCAGTGAACTTGGCTTTTGTGTCTTTTGTTCACTCGTTAGGTATGTGCGCTTAAGTATCGTTTCAGACATATCGTAGTTTTGTCTCGCTTGCGAACGCTCAACAGTAGGTTTATTAAAACGTGCGTGTATGTCTATTTCGTGACCAAAATGAGGTGTAAGATGAAGATTCAGTTTCAATCAAACGTTTTCTATATTAAGGAAGCGGTTCTCAAACCTTCTGAATACTGCGTCGGTTTGAAAGGAGAAAGCTATGGTGACTTGCAGCCAATACGATTTTATTGAAATCGCCTGTATGTTTAAGCTCCCTATCGAGATCACACTAAAAAATGGTGAAACTCATCAGGGCAACGCGTTCGACACAGGCTACGACATGCAGCGACAAGAGTGCTTGTTTTTAGATATGGATGGTGAGCACACCGCCTTCCCGACTGAACAATTAGTCGCAATGCGCGCGCTCAAAACCAATCCGCATTTTGACGAAGTGACATTTGAGTAAACGTCCTTCTTTCACTGGCACTGTCCAATAAAAAACGCCTCTCAAGCTGACACAACTTGAGAGGCGTTCTCTTACACTATTCACCGGAACTTCATGTTATTCACGCGACCGAATGAAAACCAGCATCGGCATCATGATCACGAACATCACTCCCACAAGCTGGAAGGTGTGCACAAACGCGACCATTTGCGATTGCTGCTGCAACATCTGTTGGTATTGGTCTAACGCAACCGGGTCGGTAATAGAAAGCCCCTGATTGGCCGCCCAGTCATGCAAGTTAGGATTATAAGGATTAATACCCTCTCCCAGCGCATGCCATTGCTGCTGACTATCACGATATTGGAACGTGGTGGCGATAGAAATACCAAACGAGCTACCAATGGTACGGAACAGATTGTAAATACTCGCCGCCGCAACAGATTGCTCTTTCGGAATCGTTAAATACGCCAAGGTGGATAGCGTCGAGAAGGTTAAACCAAGCCCCATCCCCTGAATCATACTCGGCATCACAATCCAAAATGTATCGATCTGCAGTGAGTACTGCGTCATCAAATAGCTACCAATCCCGATGCAGCTCAAGCCAAAGACTATTTTGATTCTGGGATCGAATTGCGGATTGAGCTTAATCACCAAAATCAACATCGCCGCTGACGCCAACCCACGCGGTGCCATTAATAAACCAGTGGTTGAGACCGGATAATCCAGCAAGCTTTCCAACAGCATTGGTTGTTGAGTCGTCAGGCCAAACATCGCCATCGACACCACGGCAATCATCAATGACGAGACCATAAGGTTTCGGTCTTTCAGCAGCCACAATGGCGCTATTGGACTTTTGGTTTTCCAACTGCGATAGATCCACATCACCAATCCCATGACTGCGAGCAATATCGCCGTCTGAATCATGCGTGAGTCGAGCCAGTCTTCTTCATTCCCTTTATCCAACACAAACTGCAACGCGCCCACACCTAACGCCATGTAACCGATGATCCACCAGTCAAAGTTAGGTTTGGATTTGTTGTCGATGTGGATATAGCGATAAATCAAAGAGGTACAGATCAAACCGAATGGCAAGTTGATGTAAAAAATCCAGCGCCAGTTAATGTTGTCGGTGATCACACCACCCACAACTGGGCCCAAAATAGGACCAAGCAAAATGCCGATGGAGAAAATCGCCATCGCTTTGCCTTTTTGCTCATACGGATAAATCTGCACTAACGTCGACTGCGCCAATGGAATCACCGACGCGCCGAAAGCGCCTTGGATAATGCGAAATAGCACCATCTCTTCAAGAGACTGTGCTTGCCCACAAAGCGCACTGGCAATCACAAAACCGACCACGGCAACCAGCATGACTTTGCGTTCACCAAAGCGCGACACCCAGAAACTGGTCATCGGAATGAAGATCGCTTCCGCCATGCTGTAACCCGTCAGCACCCACGTAATTTGGTCTGCCGTTGCGCCCAACGCGCCCATCATGTGCGATAGCGACACGTTCGCAACGGTCATATCGATTAACACCATGATGGCAGAAAGCATCACGGCGACGGTGGCAATCCCCCGTTTGTCTGCCGTAATTTGATGGCTCATTGCACGCTACTTTGCAAATCAATGGTGACTTCTGAGCTCGCACCCACGCGAAGTTGCGGCGCATCGGCCGGTACTTCTAATGCCAAACGTACAGGGAAACGCTGTTTGATTTTAACCCAGTTACCCGTTGCGTTTTCTGGTGGCATCAAGGAGAACGATGTACCACTCGCAGGCGACAGCTGCTCTACCGTTGCTTTCCACACCACGTCTGGGTACATATCAATCACCACATCCGCATGCATACCAGGTTTAATATGAGTAAGATCGGTTTCTTTAAAGTTCGCGCGTACCCAATAGCTGTCTTTTAAAATCACAGGGAACAGCGTTTGACCCACGCTAACGACCGAGCCTACGTGCGTATTGATTTCACCGGCAATGCCATCCACTGGTGACGTAATGTCGGTGTAGCTCAAGTTCAGCTCCGCTTGCGCTAACTGTGCTGCAGCTTGTTGAACGACCGCAGCCTCTGCGCCTTCTTCACCACGGTTCGCAATGGCTTTTTCTACCGTCGCGCGCGCTTGCTCTAGGCTCGCTTGGGCATTGGCTAGTTTGTTTTTCGCCGTATCTAAATCTTGGTCTGACGCCAGTTTACGTTTCACTAGAGAATCCGTACGTTTGTACTCCACTTGCGCTTCTGTCAGGTTAGATCGCGCCGCATCTAAGCCCGCAACGGCTTCAGTTACCTGCTTATCAGCAACGTCATGTTGCTGGACCGCCAATTGGTATGCCCCTTTTGCTTGCTTCACTGCCAACAAATATGGGCGTGAATCTATCTTCAGCAGTAGGTCACCTTTGTTAACAGATTGGAAGTCTTTGACATCCACAGAAACCACTTGGCCTTTTACCTGAGGCGCTACCGACAAAATTTTTGCCCTAACATAGGCATCTTCTGTGCTTGGGTGACTGTCTGAATACTGCCAAGACCAATACATCGCACCAAATGCGATAACACAGAGAGTAAAGAAAAGAGTTTTTACCAGCTTAGATCTGGAGGAGGAATGCTTTGCGATGTCGTCGCTCATTTATATTGTCCACTTGTTCAATTATGTGATCAGTGTAGGACTTTTCGATCTTCCGACAATAAAATGATCTGCAAGGTAAAGATCCAATTTTGCATGTTGCTAAGTGGAGTAAATGATGTGCAATCAAAACGAGGATAAAAAAGAGGGGCAGTCCCCGTAACCGCCCCCAAAGTCATGCCAATAATAGTAATGTGCGTGTAACTACTGGTTTTTCTTAGAACTTGTAACCGCCGCTGATCATAAATACCCAAGGGTTAATTTTGACGTCGGTTTTTTGCTTCTCTCCACCTGCTTTGTAAGTTGCTTCTGTTTCAATGTTTGCGTACCACGCAGCAGCGTTGAGGAACCATTGATCGTTGATCATGTAGTCCACACCAATATTCGCTGCTAGACCGAATGAGTCATCCAACTTAAGATCTGAAAGACCAGCGCCTTTACCCGTGCTATTGAAGCCCTCATCAAAGAACATGGTGTAGTTCAGACCTGCACCCACGTATGGACGGAACTTACTTTGTGGCTCGCCAAAGTAGTACTGCACCATAAGCGTTGGTGGAAGGTGTTTGGTGTCCGCGATATCACCAAGACCTAACAAGTCTGTTGAAATATCGTGGCTGAATGGTGTTGCTGCTAGAAGCTCTAAACTGATGTTGTCTGTAAACATGTAGCCAAACGTCAAACCAAGCTGCGTATTTGAATCCACTTTCAATTCTTCTTGAGAACCAAGAATCTTATCGCTGCTGTCGTTTGGAACGACAGACGCCGCACCAACACGAAGAACGAAGTCACCTTGTTTATGAGCGAAAACACTTGGTGACACGAGTGCAGCAACCACTGCTAGACTGCAGATTGTTTTTTTCATTTTTATTTCCTTTCGTAGGGCTTCGTTATGTCGTACCCAAAGGGGTGCCTGCTAACTGATCTGAGATTTCAAGTAAACTCAGCGCCTTGAAGCACACGGGTATCTATATCTTTTTGAGCTGTGCGCAATCTAGCACATAGAAACCCTACTATTTTGATGGAAATCAATTTGTGAAAAATATAGGTTTTTTGTATGGAGAAACGCCATACCGATCAACAAATTATGCAAATCGGATACAATTCTGTAATGCAAACTGTGCGTGTGAGAAGCTATGCATGCTCAAAAACACGAATCCTCTCGCTAAGATCCGTAGCCAGCAAAAACTTTTTTCTTCCTCTACGTCTTCTATTTTCAAAAAACAACCCACTTAAAACGCTCGTTTGACCCCTTAAAATCGCGATTTGAGGGGTTTGTAAAACACTGAAATACAAGAAGTTATTTTTCTGGAAAATCAGTCACTTGGAGTGCTAGTCTGCTCGCAGCTAAGGAGAAGACATGTTAAAAACCGATCTCATTTTTGAACGAGAAAACTTTTCTCATCACGATTTTCAGAATGCTACCTTTAAAAACTGCCACTTTTATATGTGCTGTTTCGACCATGCCGATCTGCGCGATGCTAAGTTCATCGACTGTCGCTTTATCGAATCCAAAGCGCTAGAAGGGTGTAGTTTTCGCTTCGCGAACTTAAAAGACGCTAGCTTTACGAACTGCATGTTGGCGATGAGCCTGTTTAACGGCGCCAATTGTATGGGCTTGGAGCTGCGTAAGTGCGATCTCAAAGGGGCAAACTTCCAAGGTGCGAACTTTGCTAATCGCGTCAGCAATACCATGTTTTTCTGTTCTGCTTTTATTACTGGCTGCAACCTCACCTACTGTAACTTCGAACGAGTGTTACTAGAAAAATGTGACCTCTTTGAAAACCGTTGGAACGGTGCGAACCTCGCAGGGGCAACTCTCAAAGGCTCGGATTTATCTCGCTGCGAATTCTCGCCAGAACAATGGGGAACCTTTAACGTTGAGCAGTGTGATCTGACTCATGTCGAACTAGACGGGCTAGATGTTCGCCGCGTTTCTCTGTTTGGTGTTAAAATTTGTGATTGGCAACAAGAGCAATTGCTTGCGCCTTTTGGACTGATCATTCTCTAAGGAAAGGCCATGAACCTGTTTAAAGACTTACCGAATAACCTCGACGAGGAAGTGTTCGAAGACCTGCTGACCCACAAAAACCTGCGTATAGAACGCATTGTCTCAACGGGGCAAACCTCGCCCGAAAGTGGCTGGTACGATCAAGAAGAACATGAATGGGTCTTGGTTCTTAAAGGAGCAGGAGAGCTGACTTTTGAATCAGGTGTAGTGCAACGACTTGAGGCAGGCGATCACGTTACGATTCCAGCTCATACCAAACACAAAGTGAGCTGGACTGACCCAACGCAAGAAACCATCTGGTTGGCGGTGTTTTATCAATAAACACAAAACGATCTTAAACCAAAAAATAGGCGCTGAATTTGCTCGATAATACTAAGCCGTCACTGGCACTGTTTGATTTTGATGGCACCATCACCCGAGAGGATATGTTTAGCCTTTTCCTCCACTATTCTGCTTATGGCCTGCGCAAACGAGTAGGAAAGGTCGCTATCATGCCATTTTATGCGCTGTACAAACTCGGAGTGTTACCCGCTCGTGTTATGCGTCCTCTCAGCAGTTTTATTGCATTTTCAGGGAAAGAAACGCAGAAAATTGAAGCGATTGGCACTCAGTTTGCCCATGAAGTGATCCCGCTGTACTTACGGCCAGAAGCGATGGAAAGGTTGGCGTGGCATCAGCACAGAGGCGATACCATTGTGGTGGTGTCGGCATCACTCAATGCGTATCTCAAGCCTTGGTGTGAAGCGAACGGTTACCACTTGCTGTGCAGTGAACTGATCTCAGAACAGCCAAAACTGAGTGGCTTTTACCAGCAAGGTGATTGTAGTTTAGAAAAAAAAGTCTCGCGCGTTAGGGCCACGTTTTCGCTCGACGAATTTGCGTCTGTTTATGCCTACGGTGATACACACGAAGACATTCCGATGCTAAAACTGGCAGACTACGCGATGCTCAACTGGAGCGAGTGGAGAGCAAGCGAATAACGATATGTGCTCTGATTTTCAAG
Organism: Vibrio sp. SCSIO 43097; assembly: GCF_023650755.1. Classification (NCBI taxonomy): domain Bacteria; kingdom Pseudomonadati; phylum Pseudomonadota; class Gammaproteobacteria; order Vibrionales; family Vibrionaceae; genus Vibrio; species Vibrio sp. SCSIO 43097. The sequence goes on from NZ_CP071841.1 coordinate 1,266,960, forward strand.
ACAACCACTCGACCAAAGTGATCGTTTTAGGCTAAAAAAACAAACCCTTCTAACATGAGAAGGGTTTTATTGTTCAGAGCCCGAATAACTGGCTTAACGCCATACACCCCATTGGCCTGTTGTGCCTGGTTCCTCACCAGACGTCCACCACTGGGCAGTCCATTCTTTGCCGTTGTGCGTCACCACATCACCTTGGTTGTATACGGCCGTCTTGTCCCACAAGTTGGTTGGTTCAACTGGTGGCGTTACATCCGCTTTGATCAGTGACAACGCATAACTGAAGTCTGCACTTGGCGCTAATACTTGGTTCGCATTCACGTTGTTACTATCGAACATGTAGTGGCTCATCTCTTGATGCCAAATGCCCACGTACCAATCGCCCGTTTGCTGCGCATTAAATTGATCCGCAATTTCTGCCGCCCAAGTCGCCGTATTGTTTGCACTGATTGGTAGTGAAATATCGACAATTTCATTGCCTGTCGCATTAAACGTACGAAAACGAATGGTGTCACCCGCTTCTACTGGTCCGAAACCTTGCTGAACAAAGTAGCCCAGAGATGTCAGATTATTGCCCGGTTCGGTTGGATCAACAGGGTCAGTCGGTGGCGTCGTGCCCGTTCCGTTTAACGTAATGTCACTACAGTTGTAGAAACCTTCCCCAGCGACATCAATGCGCTGCCAACGAGTATAAAGCACCGCATCGCCGGAACGATCAGCAGGGAAAGTCACCTGAATACGGTAGCGTTTTTCCGCATCAACATACACATCACCTGCGGTGTCGATCAGCTCTAAATCACTCCAAGTAAGAGGCTTTGAATCATCATAAGTTGGCTTGGTGAGATAGAATTCCCAGTACGATGGGTTGTGCGGCGCTTTGCCGTAAAACACCAATTCAATCTGGTTATTTGCATCTGGCGTAACATTGGTGCGCTGCCAGTTTGGAGAAGGAAAGTTCAAGCCTTTCTTAGCGGCATCGCCAGCAGAACATAGCTCACCGTCGCGAACCACGGCTTTCACATGCTCCATATCTCGGTAATTTGGTACGTTTGCTGCAATTTCACTGCGCTGCACAAACGGGTAAGCACCAGATTCTTCAAAAGCCGCTTTACACGCTTGGTTAGGGATCTCGTTGGTCCAAAAACCACCGTCTAAATAACACGTATTTTGACGAGCACTTGGAAACTCTACCCAGCCATGGGCGTTGACGTTAAATGAGCTCAATGCGGCAACAGCGCTTAAGCTCAAAAGAGGAAGTGTTACATGTGATTTCATCGTTCATCCTTAATTTTGCTGACTCGCCGCTCTGAAACACAAGCGGTTTAAGCAAAACTAGCAGGATGGGATTATTTAGAAGGTGAGAATAAATATGGAAATTGTAAGAGTGCCATCTGCTTTCCAGCATTTGTTGTGAACCATTCTCATACTCGACTGACTCTTTCGAGTCACTTCAAATTCATGTGCCACAAAAACTGTCACTCTCGTTTGGCTATCGCTCGTCTTTTGGTGTGTCCATCACCACCATCGTTGTGATCGACTTGACGTGTTCGCACTCACCCAACACATCAGCATGGAACGCTTTATAAGCGGCGAGATTTTGCGTCTCTACGCGTATGAGATATTCGTTAGATCCCGTAATGTTGTGACATTCCACCACCTCGTTTACAAAACGCACATGCTCTTCGAAACCCAGCTGTGCCTGCTTAGAGTGCGAGGCCAAACCAATCGACACATAAGCGACAAAACCCACGCCAAGTTGCTGATTATCCAGTACTGCTCGGTAGCCTTTGATCACGCCTTTACGCTCTAAATCTTGCACTCGGCGTAAGGTTGCAGACGGAGATAAACCAACGCGTTCCGACAGCTCCACATTGGAGATTCTTCCATCTCGTTTGAGCACTTGCAATATTCTTTCGTCAAATCTATCCATCATGATGTTTCATTGCTTATTTAGTTTCTAATCATCAAATAAAAGCACAATATTGACCTCAGTTCTACTTATAGTTGTTCTCAACTTATCGAGAACTGATTCAAGGAACAATCTATGGAATATCATCAACTGGGCGCTTTGGCGTTGTTCGCTTTTGTCTCCACTTTTACGCCGGGTCCCAATAACATTATGTTGATGACCTCAGGGGCAAATGTCGGCTTTAAACGCACTATCCCACACATGTTGGGCATTACCTTCGGCTTTGGTGCCATGCTAATTTTGGTGGGTATTGGCTTGATGAGCCTGTTCCACGCATATCCAATTACACACTCCATTTTGAAAGTGTTGAGCTTGAGTTATTTGCTGTACTTGACGTACAAAATCGCCACCAGCGACAAAACCGAAGCAAAACACGATTTTCGCCCAATGTCTTTTTTAGGGGCTGTCGCATTCCAATGGGTGAACCCAAAAGGTTGGTCGATGGCGTTGACGGCCATTACGGTATACAGCAGTGGCGGTTCTTGGCTCGAACTGACTTTTATCGCCGGTATCTTCTGCTTAGCTAACTTGCCATCGGTAACATTTTGGACGGCGGCAGGTATGCAATTGCAGCGTTGGTTGACCACCGATAAACGCGTTAAGGGGTTCAACTACAGCATGGCTGCGCTGTTGCTTTTGTCTACGATTCCAATGATATAAGTCTATTTTGGGTTAAAAAACGACTCACTTTACGTAATTGGGAAAGGACAGATACTGCATTTTGCTTGAGGCTTTGGCGTTAATTCACAGTGTAAATTTGTTTAAAGACGCTACCCTCTTGTTAGGGAACTTGATAATCTTTAAATGAGAAAGAGAATAATTATCGAGTAAAGTAACAATGAAAAAGAAGCCTCAACCTAAAACGCTTGTTGTCACAGACACAGAAACCATCACTCCAAACATGCAGCGCATTACCTTGCAAGGTGAGGCGCTGAGCCACTTTCCTCGTGACTGCGAAGGCAGTTACATCAAATTACTGTTTAACGATATGGGCGGCGCGGATCTGAGCATCCTGCCAGAAGACGACCGACCAATCATGCGCACCTACACTATCCGACGCTTTCATCCAGAAACCAGTTCAATCGAAGTGGATTTCGTCCGACACGTAACGCAAGATCTGCAATGCGGATTTGCAGCGCGTTGGGCAATGGCCGCGCAAAAAGGCGACACGATCAGCATTGTTGGGCCAGGTAGCATCTCCAACTTAAATACTGAGGCGGATTGGTTCTTCATGGCTGCCGATATGACAGCACTTCCAGCACTTTCTGCGAAAATTCGCACGCTGCCAGAAGAGGCCAAAGGCTACGCTGTGATCAGCGTGATGTCTCCAGCCGACATTCAACCCCTACACGCGCCAGCAGGCATGGAGTTGATTTGGCTAACTGAACAGCAAACCTTGGCTGATAGCGTTCGCGAACTCGAGTGGTTAGATGGTAACGCTTCGGTATGGTGTGCGTGTGAGTTCGATTCAATGCGTGCGCTGCGCCAATATTTCCGCAACGAAAAAGAAGTCGATCGCGAGAATATCTACATCAGCAGCTATTGGAAGCAAGGCGTGTCTGAAGATGGGCACAAAGTGATTAAACGTGAAGACGCGGAATCCAACCAATAGTGATTCATGTCTTTTCGATTCCAGCTCTCATCCTAATAAAAACGCCCGGCATCACCGGGCGTTTTAGCGACTTCAGTTGTATTAAAGTTCATGAAAACTCTAATCCGCTAGTTCCTGCGCTAAAAAGTCGATTAACAACCTCACTTTGGGCGATAAATTTCGGCTTTGTGGATACAGTGCCCAAATGCCTTCACGATCGTCTCGGTAATCGGTCAGCACCTCGACTAGCTCACCGTTATCTAGAGCTTCTTGAACGTAATAGTCCGGCAACTGCACTAAACCCAAACCACGTTTTGCGGCGCCCATTAGCGCAAAACCACTATTGCATTTAATTCTCCCCGATACGCGCAAAGACTTATCGCGTTTATTTTCCTTAAAATGCCAATAATCGACCGAACCAACTAGGCACTGATGTCGAGCCAGTTCGGATAATGTGTGAGGCTCGCCAAATCGCTCCAAATACATAGGGCTAGCACACACGTAATTTTGACGCGACGAAAGACGCTTTGCGATCATGCTGGAATCTTGCAGGCGGCCAAGACGAATCGCCACGTCTACCCCTTGCTCTATCAAATCCAGTTTTTGATTGGTCAGAACTAAATCGAGGTCCACACGCGGGTACTTCTCCAAAAACTGATGCAAGAGCGGCGCGAGGTTCATTTCCCCATAGGTCACAGGCGCTGTCACACGCAGCAAACCTCGCGGTTCGGTCTGCATTTGCGTTACGGCAAGCTCGGCCAGTTCTAGCCCTTCGACCAAATGTTTGCACTGCTGATAATAAAGCTGTCCAGCTTCAGACAGAGAAACTTTTCGCGTCGTGCGATGCAGTAACTTGACCGCAAGACGCTCTTCAAGTGCCGATACGCGGCGACTGATTTGTGCCACTGACGTTTTCAGTTTAGCCGCGGCAGCTGTAAAGCTGTTAGTTTCCGCTACGGCAACAAACTCGCTGACTCCTTCCCAATTCGCCATGCTGTATTCCTGTCGACCTCTTCTAGACAAATAGTGATTACATTGTTCTCGTCGCGCTACGCTTTGAAAACTGGAAAACTTTACGCGTCAGGTAACGGACGAAGATCGTCGTATTGCGCATCAAGCTCAATGCCAAAATATTCTTTCAACGCATCCAGGTAGGTTTGACCTGGCTCTAGCTCTATTTCTGTTAGCTCTTCATGATTGGTGCATCTGAGTGTGTAGTTAAGCAGCGTCACCAACCCACTTTCTGTCGCTCTAGCAGCGACTCTTGCGCTAGTAAAACGCGAATTAGGCGAAGTCGAGGTAAAGAAGTTGCTACATGCAATGTCACCAGCACACACGAACTCTAGGTCAAAGCTGTATAGATTGTTCCACACGTCCGTTCCATCGGTTGAAAGCACTTGGAGGAAATAACCAAACTGAGCATCTTTGACAAAACGGAAGGTTTGTAAATCCGTCTGAATCACTTGGTCAAGGATAAATGGCAATGGCGCTCGAGGGGTATTGGAGCCAAAACCCACATCGACAATCCATGTTTGTTCCTCTAACGTCACTAACGTGATTTGATGACTACGACCTGTTGGTGTACCAGACACATGTACACGCCCTAGCAAACTTCGCGCTTCAAACCCAAGAGTGTTGAGCACATCAAGCATTAAACCATTTAATTCAAAGCAGTAACCACCGCGAGAGTGGTACACGGTTTTTTGAATAATATCTTCAATCTCAACAGAAACGCCTCGCTGCAATGCGATGTCAAAATTCTCAAACGGCAGGCAACGATGCTGCGCCACGTGAACTCTGTGCAATGACTCCAAATCGGCGGGCAATTCACTAGGCAAGCCTAGCTTGGTTAAATAGGCACTCAGATCCGTCTTATTCATAATGACTCTTACTTAGCTGATGGTTTGACTGTTTTCTACTTTAGCCCCTCTATCTAACTTCAGGTCAATCACCTTTTCCATTTCCCTTCCGCTTTAAGGAGGCATAGCACTCTTTTTACATGCTCACCTTATCATTATTACGCATATGTAAAAATCATTTTCAAAATGGACGGATTATCATTTTTACTGAAACACCTAAAATGAGCACCAACAAAACGACGCAGCGCGGTAAGCAAACCTTAACTACGCTTATTACGTCACTCCATATACTGAAAATATAAAGGAAACATCCAATGTCGCTTGAAATCAAACCTGGTCAAACTCACATAAAATCAAAAGCAATGGTCGCTTGGGCTGCAGGTGAGCCGCTTAAAATGGAAGAAGTTGATGTACAACTTCCAAAAGCCGGCGAAGTGCTAGTACGCATCGTAGCAACTGGTGTTTGTCACACTGACGCATTCACACTATCAGGTGACGATCCAGAAGGTATCTTCCCTTCAATCCTTGGTCACGAAGGTGGCGGCATCGTTGAAATGGTTGGCGAAGGCGTAACAAGCGTTGAAGTTGGCGACCACGTTATCCCACTTTACACTGCTGAATGTGGTGAGTGTAAGTTCTGTAAATCTGGCAAAACGAACCTATGTCAGGCCGTTCGTGAAACGCAAGGTAAAGGCCTAATGCCAGATGGCACAAGCCGATTCTCTATCAACGGCGAAACTATCTTCCACTACATGGGTTGTTCTACTTTCTCTGAGTACACGGTTCTTCCAGAAATCTCACTAGCGAAAGTAAACAAAGAAGCACCACTTGAAGAAGTTTGTCTTCTAGGTTGTGGCGTAACCACTGGTATGGGTGCGGTATTAAACACAGCTAAAGTTGAAAAAGGCGACACAGTGGCAATCTTTGGTCTAGGCGGTATCGGTCTTTCTGCAATCATCGGTGCTCGCATGGCTGGTGCCAGCCGCATCATCGGTGTAGACATCAACGAAAGCAAATTCGACCTAGCGAAACAACTTGGTGCAACTGATTGCATCAACCCACAAAAATTCGACAAGCCAATTCAAGAAGTGATTGTTGAAATGACAGACGGTGGTGTTGACTACTCATTCGAATGTATCGGTAACGTAAACGTGATGCGCCAAGCACTTGAGTGCTGTCACAAAGGTTGGGGTGAGTCAGTCATCATTGGTGTTGCTGGTGCAGGTCAAGAGATCTCAACTCGTCCATTCCAACTGGTAACTGGTCGTGTATGGCGTGGCAGCGCTTTCGGTGGCGTTAAAGGTCGCTCTGAGCTTCCAGAAATCGTAAACCGTTACATGGCTGGTGAATTCGGCTTACAGGAGTTCATTACCCACACAATGGGATTAGCAGACGTCAACAAAGCGTTTGATCTGATGCATGAAGGTAAGAGCATCCGAACAGTTATCCATATGGATCAATAATGCTGCCTCAGGCTCTCCTTTTGGGGAGCCTGAATTCCTTCTGCTAATTAGAGAGTTTATTCATGACCATTGAAAATGTAAGCCAAGCCAAAGTGTTTGGCGGTTGGCACAAGCAATATACACACGAATCCAATGCCCTAAACTGCACCATGCGCTTCGCGATATTCTTGCCACCTAACGCAACGAAATCAAATCCCGTACCCGCGCTATACTGGCTCTCTGGTTTAACGTGTACCGATGAGAACTTTATGCAGAAAGCGGGCGCATTTCGTATGGCGGCCGAGCTTGGCATTGCGATCATTGCACCAGACACAAGTCCGAGAGGCGAAGGTATCGCTGACGACGAAAGCTATGACCTAGGAAAAGGAGCTGGCTTTTACCTTAATGCGACGCAAGCACCTTGGTCACTGCATTACTGTATGTACGACTATGTGACTGAGGAGTTGCCTGCGATCATCGAAAGTAACTTCCCAGTCTCTGACGTGAAGTCAATTTCCGGTCACAGTATGGGCGGCCACGGAGCGCTCACCATTGGTCTGAAAAATTCAGAACAGTACCGTTCTATTTCAGCGTTCAGTCCAATCAGTAACCCAATGCAATGCCCTTGGGGACAAAAAGCCTTTACTGCTTACTTAGGCAAGGAGCTTGAAAGCTGGAAGCAATACGATGCAAGTGAACTTCTAAAACAACAACAATCACCATTACCAATTTTGGTTGATCAAGGTGATGCTGATGGCTTCTTAAATGAGCAGCTTAGACCGGAAGCGCTGATTGCTGCGGCAAAAATACACGATTCAAACCTAACCTTGAGAATGCAACCTGGCTATGACCATAGCTATTACTTCATCTCAAGCTTTATTGAAGAGCACCTCAACTTCCATGCAAAATATTTGTTTGCATAGTTAATTTAAGTAAGCTCATGAAATAAAAAATAAAGTCACCAAAACTAGGTGACTTTATTTTCTTTACGTACTAACAAATACATATCTGAATATCTATGATTTAAATATGTAAAATAATGTAACTTAAGAGCAAATTCGACATCCATTTCTCGCCTTATTAAATTCTCATTTCCGACACAGTATCTTTATTAAAAATGACACAAAGTTGCACTAAAAACCAATTAAATACCGCGAAATCATTACGAAACTCTACCATCATCCCAATACTCTGAGCTTTTAATTAAGAAGCAACTTAATAACCTTGACGTGACGTAAACCGACAGTTATTTTTGAAACATAACGTATTATAAAATCTCATCCGGTTGGCTCTATAATTATAAATAAATTACCGCTAGCACCTTTGTCCTAGCTAAGAAAAAAGAATAAAACTCAAAAGGGCATATGATGAAAAAGATAGTCGCGCTAGGTCTGTTTTTTGTTGCGCCATTCTTGTCTGCAAATACGATCGTATTTAGTAGTAGCCAGCAGCCTAGTGTCATACTGGAACTGGAAGAGATCCAAGCTTTACCTACCACTAGCTACACGATGACATTGCCTTGGCTTCCTGCTTCGTCAGAGTTTTTAGGCGTTAAACTCAGCACGCTTCTTACACACGTCTACGGAAAGGTACCAGAGCAGGTTGATATCAGCAGCTTAAACGACTATCACTCGACATTGTCCCGACAAGATATTCTTCGATATCAACCAATACTGGCTTATCAACAAGATCAGAATTACATAAAAGTCAGGAATAAAGGCCCTTTCTGGGTGATATATCCAATCAATCTCTATCCAGAGCTAAACTACAATAAATATCATGCGCAAATGGTATGGCAAGTAAATGAAATAAAAGAAAAATAATAAGAATGAAGTTATCAGAACCCTATTCTAAGAAACAAAGAATATTGCAATATTCTACCACCAGCAAAATGCTGCTGGTGGTGTTTGCCGTTTCTTTGCTCCTCGCGAATGTCGTGCTTTTACAGCAAACACGTTCACTCTCACAAAATTTTAATAACGAACAAAAACAAGCGACTTGGTTTTTATTCCAACTCTCCAAAGAACTATCAGAACTTGTCGGCGAGGCCAGACGGTTAGATGAAAACGTATTGAATATTGATGGTGCAGAGCTTCAATACGAGTTAGCGTGGAGTCGCTTTGACTTATTGACCAGTAGCACGAAAGCCAATAAGTTCTTTTCTCGGAACAACATGCACCTTTACTTCATTAATCTTTTTGAAGAGTTCAAAGAGCTAGAAAAACAACTAGTAGAAGCTAGAACAGGTGACAGCCAAGCTGCTGCTGCATTTTATCGTTCAACTCAAACACTATATTTAGGCTTAATAGACTTCGTTAATCAAAACTTCCGTCTAAGCAGTAAAGCTTATGAAGCACAAAAAGGTCAAACCCAGCGCTTAATGCAAGCACAATATATGTTGTTTGCGACGTTCGTTTTGTCGATTATCTCTCTAACTTATTTCTTTTATCGTGAATCCCATTTTCATAGAAAATTGGCGCTAAGCGACCCTTTGACGAACCTAGGGAACCGCAATGCACTATTCATAACCCTAAACAAATTTACTCAAGAAAAAACGCCCTTTTCTCTCTGGATTCTAGATTTAAATGGTTTTAAAGAAGTCAACGACACACACGGACACCAAGTTGGCGACACTGTACTGCGGGAAATCGCTAGGCGGCTTAATTCTATGGCACTCAATGATTTTACTGTTTATCGCATGGGAGGAGATGAGTTCGCGGTTATCCTTGAAGGTGAATATCTCAATGAAGAGAACGTACGTGAGCAGATAAATACCGTCTTTGATGCACAAATATTAAACTCCGATAAAGTCTCAACACTTTCAACAAGCATGGGCTTAGCGCAATACCCTAAAGACAGTGACAATGTTGACTTTCTTATCAGCATAGCGGATAAGCGCATGTACAAAATGAAATTTCAACGTTAAACGGTATATATGATGAGAAAGTTCATGCAAGTACTGCTTCTACTGGCAGTCATTGCGGCAGGTGTGTTGGCTTGGGTATTTATTCCATCGCACGAAACCATCGGGCAAAAAACGCTTGAGCAGGCACTCAACGACGACTACAGCCTCGTTGGACATCGAATCTACTCAACCGATCCGGATGCTGGCAACCGATTCGGCTACTTCGTATTAGCAACGGGCCAGAGCATTGAAGAGCAAGAGCCGTTTTTGGTCACTTCGGATCAGTTTATTCGCATGGAGAAAACGGGTGATAATACCTTGTCTGTGACCGTCAATGGCCGTATTTACCATTATCATAACGACTTGTGGGTGCCAAAATCAGACGGGAAATTGCAGCACTTTTTAGTCAGCGCAACCGCCAAGTACGTACGCTAAAACGGGAACATTACTACCCCCTCCCACCACACACACAAAAAAAACAAAGCCCCGCATACACTGCGGGGCTTTTTACGTGAAGAAGAAAATAACATCGAATAAATGAGCGTTACTTCGCTAACACTTTCTCTTTAATCACTTTGAGTACCCCAGCCTCTTGGTTGCTTGGCGCAGAATAACGAGCAATTTTCTTAATCTCTTCGTGCGCGTTGGCAACCGCGTACGAATGCTCACTGACTTGCAGCATTTCGAGGTCATTGAGGTAATCACCAAACGTCATGGTTTCTGCCGGAGTAAAATTCATCGTCTCTTGAAGATGCTGAATGGCCGCACCTTTAGAGGCCTCGGCATTCATCACATCCAGCCAGATTTTTGCACTCACCACGACTTTATGCGTTGCGCCAAACTTAGCGTTCATGGTCGGAAACAGGAGCTCTTCCGAACCGTCAAAGTGACAAATTGCTACCTTAATAAACTCGTCTTCGACCTCAAGCAAATCCGGCACATATTCACAGCGGTGGTAGTACTTTTGAAATTCTTCCAGCGATTGCTGATCATGCGTTTCGATGTACGCCGAGCGCTTGCCACACAATACGATGTTCGCCCCGTCAATCTCACGAGCCGCTTTCACAATCTCCAACACTTCCGCTTTAGGAATGGTACAACTGTAGAGCTCTTTGTCTTGGTACATCACCAAGGTGCCGTTTTCAGCCACATACAACAGTCTGTCTTTGATTGGCGCGAACGTGTCTCGCAGGCTGTAATACTGACGACCAGACGCAGCGGAGAACAAAATGCCTTGCTCTTCCAGTTGCAAAAACAGATCGAAAAACTCTGGATCCAAACGACCGTACTGGTCAAGCAATGTGCCATCCATATCGGAAGCAATAAATTTGATGCAAACTTGTGACATTAACGAAAACTCTAAATGATGCTGCGAAAATATATCCATGTAAGGTACAGGATCTTGTATGAATCTCAAGTCGGGATGACGACGCTTTTCGCATTCACCAAGGGTGCTGTTTAAAGTAATCTTCACTGTGATCGATGAAAGCTCTCACCGCAGGAGACAAGTGTTTACGTGATGAATACAGCGCGTAAATGTTGAGATCATTTGGCTTCCAATCCGGCAACACCGACTCAAGCTGACCCGATTTGAGATAGATATTGCTCAAGTAAGTTGGCAACATCGAAATACCCATGCCTTGTAAAGCGCCATGCAATAACGCCGTGGCCTCATTGCTGGTTAGGCGACACTCAATTCCCACCGATTCGAACTGGTCGCCCTGAGACAAATGCCACACGTGACGCTCAAAGTTTTTGTATCCCAAACAGTCGTGTGAAGATAAATCTCGCGGATGCGCGATCGCGTGGTGAGTTTGTAAATATTGCGGTGATGCTACCAACACCGATTCGCACACCGCAATCGGCTTACCAATCAAAGAAGGATCGGGATCTGACGCAATTCGGATCGCCAGATCGATGCGTTGTTCGGTTAGATCACTCACTGAATCTTGCAGATCTATGTCGATATACACTTTGGGGTGCTTTTGCATAAAACTGTTTACTACGGGGATCAACTGTGAGAATCCAAATGAAGTACTAGACGCAAGACGGATTTTTCCGGACAGCTCACCATCAACGGCAATGTTCGACGTTAATGTATCGGCCTGTTTTAACCAGCGCTCAATCTGAGGCAAGCTGCGCTCCCCTGCGGTGGTGAGGGACACCTTGCGCGTGGTGCGGTGTAACAAACGAGTTTGCAGCCAGTTCTCCATCGCCTCTACATAACGAGTCACCATTGGCCGAGACATGTCTAACCGCTCTGCGGTCGCGGTAAAACTGCCAGAATACACCACATCCACAAACACTTTTGCTGCCGTTACTCTATCCATACATTTGATCGAAATAAGAAATAGTGATGCACATTATTGTGTATTTTTCCGAGCGTATCAATTTCCTAATATAGCTCCCGTTCCCAAGCCATGGTCGCTTGGCCCCAAATTCTTTAGGAGCTTATTATGAAAAAATTAACTTTGATTGCTGCATCCATTTTAATGGCAAGCCCTGTCCTAGCCTCTCCCCTTACTCTTGAGGTTTACAACGCCGACGGTAACAGCTTCCACGTAAACTCAACCTTGGTATACGGTGAGACTGACGCCATGGTTATCGACACTGGCTTCACCAAAGCTGACGCGATGCGCATTGCCGCTAAAGTGCTGGACTCAGGCAAAACGCTTAAAACCATTTTTATCAGCCAAGCGGACCCAGACTACTACTTTGGCGCAGAGGCCTTACACCAACAGTTCCCTGATGCGCAGATCATCACAACGCCTGCGGTTCAAAAAATTATTAAAGAGAAATTGGCTGGAAAGCTGGCGTACTGGGGACCAAAGCTTGGCGCAAACGCACCGGTAAAACCAGTGATCCCTGTCGCGTACGATAAAGCATCATTGGAGCTAGAAGGTCATAAGATTGAAATTCGTGGTAACCATGGCACATCAGCACACCGCCCTTACCTATGGATTCCAGATAACAAAGCGATTCTAGGTAACGTAGCCGTGTACTCAAACGTACATTTGTGGATGGCAGATGCCGCTGACCAGACCGCCATCAATGCTTGGGAGCAGCAACTTAGCGAGATGCTTGCGCTTAAACCTCAAGTGGTCATTCCTGGTCACATGAAAGCAGGCACAAAGCTGAACGCAGACACCATTCGCTACTCGCAACAATACTTGCAGGATTTTCAGCAAGCGAAAAAACACAGCAATAACAGCGTTCAACTCATTGACACCATGTCTGCGAAATACCCAGAAGCTCAATTGCCAATCGCGCTAGAAATCGGTGCGAAAGTGCATACTGGTGAAATGTCATGGTAACCGTGCATTACTTCTTCGATCCCATGTGTGGTTGGTGCTACGGGGCATCACCACTCATCGAAGCCTTGATGGACACCTCTCAATTTAAGGTAGAGCTTCATCCCGGCGGTATGATTGAGAAACGCGCGATTGAACCTGAATTTCGTCAGCACATCATCAACAGTGACGCTCGTATCGCAACCGAAACCGGAGCAACGTTTGGTGAAGCATATCTGCAACGCGTGAAAAGCGAAGATGCGTTTGTTCTTGATTCTTATCTACCCACACAAGCGATCTTGAGTGCGGAGAAAATGGGGCTGAATCCATGGCACATGCTAAAGGCCATCCAATCTGCGCATTATCAGCTCGGGTTAAAAGTGAATGAAGCATCGACGCTCAAAGCCATTGCAGAATCGCTAGGTTTAACAAGTGATGCGTGGGAGCAAAACATGGCGTTAAGCGAAGCCGAACTAGATGAGAGAATTCGCTCTAGCCGACAATTGATGCGACAGTTACACGTTGGTGGTTATCCAACCCTGATTGCAGAAGTAAATGGCGAGTACTTGACCTTGCCGCACTCGACCTACTACGACAAACCGGCACAGTGGAAGCTTGCATTACAAAAACTGCAATAAGCTCTTCCCCACTCGCTCTTGTTCTTAATCCAAGAGCGAGTGCCAACACCGACATGGCAATCCTGACTCAAACAGGTACAATCCTCGCTCGATTTTTTACTCGCGCGGATACCCACCATGCACTCGCCTGAACATTGTTTTACTCGTTTTACTGCTGATATTTCTGGCTATGAATTGCCAACGCAGTTTACGTTTCCGTTCTACTACACGCCGCATCCTCTTTGCGTTATGGCCGCAAAGCAATTGCAACAGCACTTATTAGCGCAAACCGACTTCGAACACGATTTTGGTTTGGTTAATGAAGAAACGGGGCGAGGCAAAATGTTTGGCGTATTGCTGGTAGAAAACCCTCAAGGCGAACTCGGATTTTTAAGTGCGTTTTCTGGCAAAATTGCTGACCAAAACTTGATTCCAGGGTTTGTCCCTCCTGTGTATGACATGCTGACCGATGAAGGTTTCTTCCGCGCAGAAACGGATGCCATCAACGCCGCCAATGCGGAGTACAAAACCTGTGCCGCGAATCCGGAATTGGCAGATCTTAAAGCGCAAATACAAGCCGACCGAGCCGCTTATCAACAAGAAGAGCAAACACAGCGCCAAGTGATGATTGACGGCCGCGCCGCACGCAAACGACAGCGTCAACAGGGCGAGCAAACACTCAATGCCGATGACCTCAAAATCTTATTGGATGAGTTGGGTAAGCAAAGTGTCGCCGAGAAAAACGTTCTCAAATACTTAAAGCAAGCGTGGGATGAAAAGCTTGCAATCAAAGAAGCGCGCTTGGCTGAGTTAGAGCAGCAACTTGCTCATCTGAAAGAACAGCGCAAAACGCTCTCCAACGCTTTACAGCACAAACTGCATAAACAGTACCGCTTTCTAAACAGCCATGGCGAAGCACGCGACTTGGTGGACATTTTTGCGGACACCACAAACCCAATACCACCAGCAGGTGCAGGGGAATGTGCTGCGCCAAAACTGCTCCAATACGCGTTTAAATACGGATTCAAACCGCTGGCGCTGGCAGAATTTTGGTGGGGTGTGTCGCCAAAGTCTGAAGTTCGCCAACACAAAAAATTCTACCCATCGTGCAACAGCAAATGTCAGCCGATTTTGGGCCATATGATGCAAGGGCTGGATGTCGAACCTAATCCATTGGCGGAGAATTGGGCAGAAGACAAAGAACTAGAGATAATCTACCAAGACGACGCTATGGTCGTCGTCAACAAGCCCTCGGGCTTACTTTCAGTGCCTGGTAAAACTATCAAGGACTCTGCTTATACGCGCCTACAAGCGATGTACCCTGATGTGGAAGGGCCGTTTGTGATTCATCGTCTCGACATGGCGACCTCTGGCATTTTGGTGTTTGCCTTAACTAAGCGCGCGAACAAAAGTCTGCAAAAACAGTTTATGGCTCGCGGCGTACAAAAACGTTATATGGCACTGCTCGAAGGCGTATTAAACGAGCCTGAAGGGGAAATTTCACTGCCAATGCGTGGTGACCCCGACGACCGCCCACGTCAACTGGTGTGTTTTGAACACGGGAAACATGCAGAAACCTACTGGCAACTGATTGAAGTCAAAGATGGGCGCAGCAAGGTATACATGTATCCGAAAACCGGGCGAACTCACCAACTACGTGTACACAGTGCTCATCACATGGGGTTAAACATGCCGATGGTTGGTGATGGTTTATACGGCGAAAAAGCCAACCGCTTACACCTGCATGCTGAGATGCTAGAGCTGGATCATCCATACAGCAAAGAGCGCATGGTGTTCAAAGCTGAGTGCGAATTCTAACGTCTTCCCGAGTTTAAATAACAAAAAGGCACTGACTATCAGTGCCTTTTTTGGTTTCTAACAACAGAATAAGCGTGATGCGCGATACCGAAAACCGTTAGCTCACCTTAAACTTGGTCCACACCTGAGAGCGCCAACGCCTTGCCATGATGATACCACGTACCCATTCATCGAGTGCGATTGCCATCCAAGCCCCTAAAACGCCATAACCCAAGTGGATGCCAAAGATGTAAGAGAAAAGCACGCCTAGTCCCCACATACTCAAAATCCCCATTTGCACTGGGAACTTGATGTCACCCGCGCCTTTGAGCCCCGCGATAAAAATCAGGTTAAACACACGTCCGGCCTCGAGCAAAATTGAGCCCATGACTAACGAACCTGCCAATGCGAGTATCTCTGGTTGATCGGTAAATACGCGCAGAATCTCTTCTCTAAACAGGTAAATCAGTGTGGTTGCCGCCGTTGATGCCACAAATCCCACTAAGAAGTAGATTTGTACGCGTTTTAAAATGCTGCTCACCCAACCTTTACCGATGTAGTAACCAGTCTGAATTTGCGCTGCCTGACCAATTGCCAGCGCGAAAGCAAACGAGAAACGGGCAATGTTTTGCGCATAAGTGAAAGCCGCTAACGATGCCGTCCCCATTTGCACCACAAAATACACAATGCAGATTTGCGCCACGTTGTAAGACAGCACCTCACCCGCGTTCATGCCGCCGATTTTTAAGATCTTTTTGTAAATCTCTACGGGCACTTGTTTCATGGTCGACATTGGTAGCTCAATGCTGCTGCGCGCGAGAATAAACCATAACATTAACGTACCGATGACTTGGCTGACGACGGTTGCTATTGCCACGCCTTGCACGCCATACACAGGTAAACCAAATGGCTGGTAAAGCGCAATATAGTTACCAATGATGTTGAACACACCCGAGATCAAATTCACCACCATTGGGGAACGTGAATAACCATGACTACGCAGAATAGTTGTAAAAACAACGCCAATCGTAACGTTAAACGTCATCGCACCGCTTATCAGCAGATATTCATGAGCGTACTGCTCGACTTGCGCTTCCAAGCCGTAATACGGGAGTAGATATATCGCACCAAGCACGGCAATCACACTCAATAGCACACCGACGAGCACAGACAACGCAATACTCGCAACACCAACGCTCACTGACTCTTGCTCGCGTCCAGCGCCATTGTATTGGGCAATCAAAATCCCCGTACCGCTACTGACAAAGGTCGAAACGATGATTAAAAAGAAGGTAATCTGCGTGATCACACCAACAGCGGATACGGCTTTGTCTGAGTAGCCACTCAGCATGAACACGTCACTGGTTCCTAAAGCCGTCCGTAGCAAAATTTCGACAAGAATTGGCCAAGCTAATGCCACGATGGACATTCGTTGGTTGATGTTTTGGCTTTTAGGCATGCTTGTAACCTTTCCTACAACTAAAAACTGCCTCACAATATTTGTGAAGCAGTTTAAAAATAGTGACTCGAACGAAGCTCGATATGAGGTTGTGATTTAGCGCGGATTCTAGTCGCATATTGGTCATAACGACAACAATATTTCGCCCTGTTTCGGAAAAATATTTCTAATGCATTTTCGAAACGACATATGCCTTGACGATACGTAGAGCAGAGATTGGTGAACAATACTCTCAATCAACGAGCACCGAACAGAATCAGGATAATCAATAGAAATATCTCCAACTAGATACATTACTTTGAGTTATCAGTCCAACCATATAGAGCCATGAAGAACCGTCATGAAAACCTGCATGCGCCACCATTCCTCTTTGAACACTCGCACCAAATCACACTGATGGCTTTGCACTAAAAATGACTGATATCACATTTGGAAACTTTGTTGTTCTATTTATCGCGAAAATACCGCCTAGAATAAGCGTACACGTTAATTAAGCAAGGATACGTAATGTCGACATTGGCTGGGGCGCGCTTAGAAGAAATGGCGGACATCCGCTCAACAAGAAAAAAGAAAATTGTCTTTTTATGCTCCAGTATCGCCGCTGCCTGTTTAACTTATGGTTCCATTGCTCAATCACTTGAGAATAACTGGGGTTTAAGCTTTTTCCATGCTTTGTGTGCCTTGGCATGCTTAGCAATCAGTTATGTAATAAAAGTCCAGCGGCACCATCAATACGCCGACTTATGGCTAAGTGCTGTCTTAATGTTCGAAGGGTTATTGTTACTTCTGTATAACGATGCTCCGTCAGGCAAAATGTTATGGCTATATCCTATTGTCGCCACTCTGGTATTAATTAATGAGTTTAAGGTCGGTCTGTTGTTCAGTGGCACCTACATTTTACTGATCTTTTTTGGGGTCGCTTTTTTAGATCGACTGCCAGCAGCCACAGAAATCATAGAGCGGAGATTGATGCTGACCCTGATAGCGACCGCGTTTGTGTGTCACACGTTCTCGTATTACTACACGAAAGTCCTCAATTACATTCAAACACTGTATCGTGAGGGGATTGAGGAGTTAGCATATTTTGACCAGCTCACTGGGCTTGCCAATCGCTGGAGCTTTGAGACTTGGGCGCGCGCAAAGCTCGATGAAATCAAGCACTCATCTGATGACAGCATCACCGCATTGGTCTTTCTCGATATCGATAACTTCAAGCACATCAACGACACCTACGGGCACGATATTGGTGACCAAGTACTTCAAGCCTTCGCCACTCGATTAAAAAATAACATTCGCAACAAAGACAGAAAAACAGATAAACACGACTACTCCATCGCTCGATTTGCGGGCGACGAGTTTGTAATCATGCTTTACGATGTAAAAAGTAAAGATGACCTCGACAGCATCCTAAAACGGATCGTAAATCTGTTTCCGACAGGTTACCGAAGCTACGATATGATTAACGAGTTAACGATGAGTGTAGGTGCTGCTATCTATAAGCAAGATGCAAAGGATTTGTCTGAATTGACTCGATGTGCAGATAAAGCAATGTACGCAGCTAAACATACTGGTAAAAACCAGTACGCCTTTTATGAGCACTGCAATACGGAAGAACAGTCAACATCTGATGCACCAGCGGTACCAGAAGCTTGCTAATGACTAAGCGAACACATGCATCACCCAAAGCCCCACAACGAGGAATACGATTAACCACACTACTTGCAACGTTCTGTTCGGCTTGTCTTGCTGACGAGTGGGGTGATCTTTAAACGCACGGCCCTTCATTTTGCCCATTAAGCTCTTTCCTAGAGCACGTCGATAAAATTCACGTCTCTTATGAGCGGCGTTGGCAACTTCGGTAAAGCGCTGTCTTTGCTCATTGGTGAGATCTTTATCCTCGTAACGAGGAGGGAGATCAGAATGCTTGCGTTGTACTGCCATCACTTCCTCCCTGGTCGATGGGTACATTTTTATTAAGTATATACCCAAATAACCAAAAAGATGCGTTATAAGTGAAGCACATAGACGAAAAAACCACCCGAAGGTGGTTTTATGACGAGCAACAAATGAACGCTAGAAGTACTCACATAAATACGCAGTCGCTTCTTTCACTTGAAGCTCAAATGAAGAATTACCTTCCACTTCAAAAAACTCACCACTTTGATAAGTCGTCCAATCGCTCTCGCCAACACGCTTGACCACAAGCGCACCTTTTACAACCGTCATACGCTCTGGTGCTTGAGTACCAAACGTGTACTCACCAGGAAGCATCACACCAACGCTAACATCCTGATCTTTCTGGTTAAAGCCTAGTGATTTTACACTACCAGCAAAATAGCTATTTTCCTTAATATTCATTATTGGTTTCCTTATCAAAAGTCCGCTCTTTTTTACCTTGTTTCTTTCCGTTACTCAAGCTTTGAAAGCCATTAAACTCAACGTAGTAACGCACATCCTTTGCTACTGAGCGAGAACCTCTTTTCGCGAGGATTAATCAGGCGACCTAAACCGAGCAAGAAAACCTGCGAAGTAATGAATGTGAGCAAACAATAAAACCATCAATAAGATGTGTATCTGAATGTAAAAGTGGACATTAGATCATAGTTTCGTCGTCTCAATGGCGGGATTGTTTGTTTTTAAAAAGGAAGGTTTCCACCATGTTAAAAAAGTGGAGAAAATTAGATCTATGACGGACTCGACTCGCCGAAGGCGAAAAGCACGACAAGAACCAAAACTTTCATTTTTGGCTCGCCACCAATCCAAAATCCTCAAGAGTACATTTGTCTGCTTCGGGATGGGTCTGTTGACGTTTTTTGGCTATCAAATCCACCTCTCCTATCAAGACCACATTGATCCGGAAAAGGTGTACGGCGAATGGATTGAGATTGGCGCGCCACCCTACCAAACAGAACGTCTCGTTTTCACTGAAGATGGGGTATACCGAAACCATCGACTTATTACGACGGAATTTGAATTCGATGGCAAGGTCATCACGTTGAATACCGGATTAGGAAAGACCGCGTATCAGATCTCGGGCTCTCATCTTTCACCTCAAATACGCCGTATTGAGCCTCTTATTCCAGATCAGCGATTCATTCGTAAAGGATTTGAGCATACCGTTCAGGGCTCAGAAACCGGCGCAGCCTCTAAACGTCGTGCCGCGTTGAGTGAACACTTCAGCCGTGACTAGTACGTCTTCACGGCTATTTTTCCTTTCAATTCTCTTTCTATATCAATGAAACAAAACCTTAATAAACAACAAAATAAGGCCTTCATCGCATTTAGCCAACTCGTTACTGAGTAAACAATAATTTTAGTTTCTGCTGAGATTTTATAAATTATTGACTCAGTCTGACACTTTCTGTGTAACAGAGTGCGAGTTTTAGTTAAGTTCTCTCAAGTGCCTCGAAAACCGTCTTAATTTTTTTTGACGAAAAAAAACTCTCTGAAATGCTGAGTGTGATGCTTTTGCACGTGGAGTAAATCCAATCATCTTATCTGGTGCAAGAGCAGCCTATGTTCTAGGTAGAACATGAATCCAAGGATTGAGAGAGAAGTTATGATTCGATTTAACCTATGTGCAGCTGGAGTTGCTTTAGCGCTATCAGGTGCTGCAGTTGCGGCTCCAACCGCACCAAGTATCGATATGTACGGTTCCAACAACCTTCAATTTTCTAAAATTGAACTCGCGATGGAAACCACGTCAGGCTACTACGACATGGTGAAATACCATGATCAAGCGAAGATCACTGTTAAATTTAACCAGTGGAGTGGCACACCTGGTGACACTTACAACGTCTATTTTGATGGTGTAAAAGTAGCAAGCGGCCCTATCACTGGTAGCCAAACGACAGCTTCGTTTGAATACGGCCAAGGTGGCTTATACCAAATGGAAATCGAAGCATGTGATGCGACAGGTTGTGCGAAAAGCGCACCAGCTGAAATCACAATTGCAGATACCGATGGTTCTCACCTGAAGCCACTAACGATGAATGTTGATCCAAACAACAAAACCTACAATACCGATCCAAGCGTCGTGATGGGTACGTATTTTGTTGAATGGGGCATCTATGGCCGTGACTACACCGTCGATAATATGCCGGTCGACAACTTGACTCACATCCTTTACGGTTTTATCCCAATTTGTGGCCCAAATGAGTCTGTGAAGTCTGTTGGCGGCAACAGTTTCAACGCGCTACAAACTGCTTGTACAGGTGTGCCTGATTATGAAGTCGTTATCCATGACCCTTGGGCTGCTTATCAGAAGAGCTTCCCACAAGCTGGTCATGAATACAGCACGCCTATCAAGGGTAACTACGCAATGCTAATGGCATTGAAACAACGTAACCCTGATCTAAAAATCATCCCATCGATCGGTGGTTGGACACTGTCTGACCCATTCTTCGATTTCGTGGACAAGAAAAACCGTGACACATTCGTCGCATCAGTTAAGAAGTTCCTGAAAACTTGGAAATTCTACGACGGTGTTGACATCGACTGGGAATTCCCTGGCGGCGGCGGTGCAGCAGCCGATAAGGGCGACCCTGTAAACGATGGCCCAGCATACATCGCACTGATGCGTGAACTGCGCGTAATGCTTGATGAATTAGAAGCTGAGACAGGCCGTACTTACGAGCTAACGTCCGCTATCGGTGTCGGTTACGACAAGATTGAAGACGTAGACTACGCAGATGCAGTTCAGTACATGGATTACATCTTCGCAATGACTTACGACTTCTACGGCGGTTGGAACAACGTTCCTGGTCACCAGACTGCGCTTTACTGTGGTTCATTCATGCGTCCTGGTCAGTGTGACGGTAGTGGCGTTGATGAGAACGGCGAACCGTACAAAGGTCCTGCTTACACAGCAGATAACGGCATCCAACTTCTTCTTGCTCAAGGCGTTCCTGCGAACAAGCTAGTACTTGGTACAGCAATGTACGGTCGTGGCTGGGAAGGCGTAACTCCAGATACGCTAACCGATCCAAACGACCCAATGACAGGTACTGCTACAGG
This sequence comes from Vibrio sp. SCSIO 43097, assembly GCF_023650755.1. Taxonomy (NCBI): domain Bacteria; kingdom Pseudomonadati; phylum Pseudomonadota; class Gammaproteobacteria; order Vibrionales; family Vibrionaceae; genus Vibrio; species Vibrio sp. SCSIO 43097. The sequence goes on from NZ_CP071841.1 coordinate 1,288,902, forward strand.
TAAACTGAAGGGCAGCACAGCACAAGGTGTTTGGGAAGATGGCGTAATTGACTACAAAGGCATTAAGTCATTCATGTTAGGTGCAAACAACACTGGCATTAACGGCTTCGAGTACGGCTACGATGCACAAGCAGAAGCACCATGGGTATGGAACCGTACTACGGGCGAGTTGATCACATTTGATGACCACCGTTCAGTGCTAGCAAAAGGTAGCTACGCGAAATCTCTGGGTCTTGCTGGTCTATTCTCTTGGGAAATTGACGCGGATAACGGTGACATTCTAAACGCGATGCACGAAGGTATGGCTGGTGGTGTGGTTCCTCAACCAAACCGTAAGCCAACCGCAGCCGCTGGCGCAGATCAATCGGTAACAGGTCCTGCAAATGTGGTTCTAGATGGCAGCCTGTCAAACGACTCTGACGGCACCATCGCAAGCTACGCTTGGGAACAAGTATCTGGCACAGCAGTGGTACTAACAGGTGCAAACTCAGCGAAAGCAAGCTTTGATGCAGCAGAAGTTACTGTTGAAGAGCAATTAACTTTCAAGCTGACGGTGTCTGATAACGAAGGTGCAACGGCATCTGACCTCGTTGTAGTAACAGTGAAACCAGCAGGTGTTGTTGACCCAGTGAACAACGCACCAGTAGCGCAAGTTGTTGCTCCAGCAACAGCAAACGCTGGTGACGTTGTGGTTGTAGATGCATCTGCGTCTAGCGATGCAGACAACGACACCCTGACATTCAACTGGACTCTACCTCAAGGTCTGAATGCAACGGTTGAAGGCTCTAAAGTCACGTTCACTGCTGCGGAATACCCGCAAGACACAAGCTTAAGCTTCACTGTAAGTGTGAGCGACGGTAAAGCGTCTTCATCGGCAAGCGCGACAGTGGTTGTTGCACAGCACACAACCGATCCGAACCCTGGTACTTGTGACAACGCATGGGATGCGAGCGCAGTGTACACAGGTGGTAACCAAGTGACTCACGCAGGTAAAACGTGGGAAGCGAAATGGTGGACTCAGGGTGACGATCCTAGCCAATCTGGCGAATGGGGCGTTTGGAAAGAAGTTGGCGTAGCTAACTGTAACTAATTTCAGCCTTGCAGACGTTCTGCTAAATAAACAAAGGACAGCTTCGGCTGTCCTTTTTGGATTTAACCTCTTAACGAGAAGAGCAACACCAGAGACGAAAAAGTCTGAGGTGTTACTTTCAAATCGAATTAGCGCAAAACGGAGCGAATCAATCAGTAAAAGTAAGGGTTACCAAGCACTATCGAGCAAACGGTCAAAACTACTGAAGACTTGCTCACACTTCATCACTCGACCATGCCCCTGACCTTGTGTTGTCACTAACTCAACGTTTTTAATCTCTTCAGCCGCTTTTGCCGAGACACTGTATTTGGTGAACTTATCTTGCTCATCATGAATAATAATGGCGTGAGACGGACGCTCAGACAAACGCTTCATCGGATCAATGGACTGTAACGGATAACTAAATTGGTCTTCAACTTCTGAAACCACAGCATTAAAAAGCTTCATCGAGTAACCGGAACGCGCAATGCTACCGAATAAGTTCTCTACGTAATTTAATACCGGAGCAATAAGCAGCAAAGGCTTGTTTTCTAATTTACTGTGCCTACACTCAAGAGCAGAAGCGGTGCCCATGCTGTGCCCAACTAGGCCAACAATATCCTCGACCGTATCCAACACATCTTCTAATCCTCTGACAAACCCCGGAATGTGCCCATACTGCCCCTCACTCTCACCATGTGCCGGATGATCGTACGCCAAAGCAGTAAACCCTTTCGACGCAATATGTTCCATCAGTGGATAAAACTGACTTGCCGTTCCAGACCAACCATGAGTTAGCACCCAAATAGGTCCAGAGCCCAAAGTATAGGTTTTGATGATGCCTGCATGCCCTTTAATTTCACCTTTGATAAGCCCTTGAGGCTCAATATTTTTAGGTTGCGTACGAGCCGGTGTCAGAAGAAGCTTGCGCGCGGTCTTCTTTGCATGTGACGGGGCCAGTGTATGGTGTAACCGAGTACTAATGTTCACCAAACTGCGCTTAATACTGAAACGTTGCGATGTATTAAAGTAAATTTTTTCACTCATAATCATGTCCTTAACTATCAGCTTTGCACAAAATAGAACGGTCGTGCTTTTTATACTGATAAGAAAGAGCGAACTCAGCCGCTCTTTGTGATTTTATGTCTACGAATCTGGGAAGCGAATAACCGATATTAGCCTTTCCAGCGAGAAAATAAGTTGTCGATCCCTTGCCAAAACAGACGCAAGCTTTCTTGCTCACCTTTAATTGAGTAAAAAACATGCGCACTCAAATAGAGACCGTACAAATCAAACGTTGCTTGGCGTGTATCTAAGTCTGCTGCAAATTCTTGCTTCTCTTTGCCTTTCGCTATTTGGATCTCCAAATAACTCAGCCAAGTGTCTATGGATTTACGCAGTCCGGCCTGAAGCGGGCAATCTTTATCTGCCGTATCATTCCAAGCGTCAAGAAACATACAACTTCCTTGGAATGCGTGATTCCAAGTCATCCAAGAGTCGAGCAACCCTCGAATTTTACGCTCGATATTGCCATCCCCGAGTTCTCGAGCAGGCTCAATAACCCGATCAGCGAACACTTTATTGGCGTGATCAAGCACCGATAGCTGTAAATTCAACTTCGAATTAAAGTGGGCAAACAGACCACTTTTCGACATACCGCATTGCTTGGCTAACTCTCCAATCGTAAGACTTTCTAATCCGTCTTCGCTGGCGATCTCAAAAGCCCGCTGCAGAATAAACTCTTTTGTCACTTTTCCTTTTTGCATAGTCTTATTTTTAGCACGATCGTTCTTTTTTGCAATCTCGAGTTAACTGGTCTAACCATTATTCAGTGCTATTTTCGACTCACGAATCAGGTATTGATTGCGTTAATAGGTTAATAATTAAGAAGTTTGAAGTAAGTCTTAATTTTCAAAACAGCTTCAATGTAAGCGCAAGTCTGTTGACTTTTTCACGTATTACTTCAGTAACAACCTGCTATTTTCACCTAAGTTTTTTATTTAGGTAAACAATGTAATGGCAAAGAAACAAAAAATAGCCAGCTTAGAGTTTGCACGTATCATTGCAATGCTTGCGATTGTGGGTTTGCATTGCCAGATGGCACTGACGTACTGGCAGTGGGATGGGATATCATGGGTTGGCTATATGCTCAACCAACTGGCTCGTTTTGCTGTTCCGCTATTCTTTCTCATCTCGGGTTATCTAATCCAGCCGAAGTTGAGTCATTCACCTATCGATACTCTTAAGAACTACGCCAAACCGTTAATGAAGGTTTGGCTCATTTGGAGCATGATCAGTTTACTGATGCCATTCCAATGGCAGACGGTCGCTGAGGCTGGGTATCTCGCCGAAAGGCAAGGTTATTGGGGGTACTTAATGTCAACCCCGATCAATTCACTCATCGAAGGCGGACTCGTTCATCTGTGGTTTATTCCGGCTCTGGTCATTGCCGTAGCGTTAATTGCCTTTCTCGTGCATATCAATATGGTGCAACTGATACTGCCAACTGCAGTATTGCTATACATATACGGGGTCTTTGCTGGCAGTTACGCGACCATTACCGACCTGCCAGCGCCTTTCTTTACTCGTAACGGGCCTTTTTTCAGCACGTTGCTAGTTGTTCTGGGTTATTTCGCACGAGAAGCGCAGTGGCGGTGGTCGCGAAACAATACGGTTCGATGCATTATTCTTGGCATAGCACTGCATTTTGGTGAAGCTTACTGGCTGATGCAACATGACATCGCTTTCAACTCGCACGACTTCCTATTCGGTACCGTTATCTGGGCTGTAGGTGTCTTTATGTGGCTTTTGGCTCACCCTCATTTTGGCGACATGCCTTGGGTCTTCAAACTATCTCCTAGCGTGTTAGGAATATATGTTAGCCATCTGCTTATCATAATTGTCATGATGAATGTCGCTGGATTTATCGGGCTGCAACACCTCGCGAAAGATGTGTTTATTTATCCTGCAACGATTGTTGCAACCATACTGCTTGTGAAAGCAATTGACGCTTCACCGTTGAAAAAATGGCTCCTACGCTAAATGCATTCAGCTCTAGATATAGCTAGCTTTAACTCAAAAGGGTTAGAGCTAGCCAGTTAAAAATGAGATTTCTCTCTCACTGACCAATTTTTGACTTTCTAATCCTTCAGAATTTGCTTTCACTCACAAAAAACATTGTTCATTTCCTTTAAATTGGCTCGACTATTACAACATTGCTCATTAAACGGAGGCTGTATGTGGGCAGGTCAAGGACTCGTTCCTTTTTTAGAGATTAGTCACTGGTTAACTTACGGTTTATATGCCGCTGCGGTTTTATTCGGCGCAGCAAGCATTGCGTCACTCAGAAAATAGTGGCGCACACTATCATTTCCTAACTCCTACTGTTAATTCGAGCTCTCTCACAACTAACTCATTCATTTGTGGCTAATATTTCTCCAACCAGACAAAGGAGAAATGTCTATGCCAATCTATCCAATTGTGGCTTTCTGCTGTTTGTTGTTCTCTAGCGCCACCTTTGCTGCATCAACCAATGAACTGAATCTTGTTAATTCTGGTGTCGGTTACGCGGCTCTGATTATCTTTTCGATCGCTTACATACTGGTTATGTTGGAAGAGTATCTGAAAATGAGAAAATCCAAGCCAGTGCTGCTCGCTGCAGGGTTAATTTGGATTCTGATTGGCTACACCTTTGCTCAGCACAACCAGCCTGAAATCGCCAAATCCGCACTAGAACACAACTTGTTGGAATATGCCGAGTTGCTGCTGTTTTTGCTCGTGGCGATGACTTACATCAACGCAATGGAAGAACGCAAACTCTTCGATGCCTTACAGGCGTGGATGGTTGGTAAAGGTTTTGGATTCAAAAAGTTGTTCTGGCTGACGGGGTTTCTCGCTTTTGTCATTTCACCGATTGCCGATAACTTAACTACAGCCCTTTTGATGTGCGCTGTAGTGATGAAAGTCTCTGGTGATAATCCTAAGTTCGTCAATCTTGCTTGTATCAACATTGTTATCGCAGCCAACGCTGGCGGTGCATTCAGCCCATTTGGAGATATTACAACCCTGATGGTGTGGCAGGCCGGTCATGTCAGCTTTGCTGAGTTCATTCCGTTGTTTGTACCGTCATTGGTGAACTACTTGGTTCCCGCATTTTTGATGTCACTTTTTGTTCCAAACACAAAACCGAATACGATTCACCAACACGTTGAGCTAAAACGCGGGGCAAGGCGTATTGTCGCGTTGTTCATTTTGACGATTGCCACCGCAGTCTCTTTCCATGCTATGCTGCACTTCCCACCCGTTATGGGCATGATGATGGGCTTGGCGTACTTACAGTTTTTCGGATATTTTTTGCGTCAAACTCTTAAACACTCACTCGCAAAAAAAGCAGCTATGGCAATTGCCAATGGCGATGATCAGGCATTGAAGCGCTTAGGCTCAGTGGTTCCGTTTGATGTGTTTCATCGTGTGTCTCGAGCCGAATGGGACACCTTGTTGTTCTTCTACGGTGTTGTGATGTGTGTTGGCGGTTTAAGTTTACTTGGCTACCTCGAACTGGTTTCAAACGTCATGTACACGCAATGGAACCCAGTCTGGGCAAACGTAATGGTTGGTGTCCTATCTGCAATCGTCGATAACATTCCGGTTATGTTTGCTGTACTGACCATGGAACCAAGCATGTCGATGGGCAACTGGCTACTCGTCACATTAACCGCAGGTGTCGGGGGCAGTTTGCTTTCCATTGGCTCCGCGGCAGGCGTCGCTTTAATGGGAGCCGCGCGTGGACAATACACCTTCTTTGGCCACCTAAAGTGGGCTCCCGTCATCGCCTTGGGTTATGCCGCCAGTATTGCGGTACACTTGTGGATGAATAGCGGTTTATTTACTTAAAAACACCTAGAATTAGTCACTTAACTTGCAATGTAACCTAACGGTCGGATGGATGGTTAACGCCATCCATCACTTCAATCGCTCCCAACTCATATGGGTTGACGCCCTCTAAGCAGCCGACATTATAGCCATACTCACTCGGGTCAGAACGACGCTGATGGTGCGTATAAATACCGCACTCGCCACAGAAAAAGTGCTTCGCAGTGTGTGTATTAAATTGATACTGCTTCAAGACGTCTTCGCCTTGCACAATACGAATACCGTTCAAAGGTACAGACGCGACAATCGCGCCACGACGTCGACACATAGAACAGTCACACCGTCTCGGTTTCTCAATACCATTGGGTAACGCCAGTTCCAACTCAACTTTTCCACAGTGACAACTCAGTCGATGTAATGTGTTGATTTGGGTGTTGCCAACTTTCTTAATCATAACTTTTCCTTGTTGTTTTTCTATCTGTGTACATTATGTTAAACAGGTTAATATCATCATAATCTCGTCCAAAAACTCGACATCCATCACTTTTCGCGACATTTTATTGGCCGATTTGTTAGTTGCTATTTTGGCGACTGTCTATCGCGTCCGTGAGACGTGTTATCTCCGGCGCGGTTTTTAAACCAAGGAAATTAATTTATGGACAAAGATCATAGCCTAAGAGAGAACCTCTTGGCTCTGACGCTCGGCAGTGCGTTAGTGTCACTTGGGGTGATATTTTTTAGCAAAGTAGGATTGCTCACTGGCGGTACGGCTGGCTTGGCGATCTTCCTAACCAAAGTGAGTGACTTCAGTTTTGGTCAGATATTTTTCGCTCTTAACCTCCCTTTTTATATTTTATCTGTGATGCGCATGGGTTGGCGCTTCACTATCAATACCTTTATTGCGGTTTCGATTGTCTCTTTTGCGGTCGATCATCTGCATCATGTGATTGAGATTTCACGAATCGAACCTTTCTATGCGGCACTTTTGGGTGGTGGACTGATTGGAATCGGTATGTTGGTAATTTTCCGTCACAAAATGAGTTTGGGTGGCTTTAACATTCTAGCGTTGTACCTTCAGGAACGTTTTGGAGTTCGAGCGGGTAAAGTTCAAATGGCGTTAGATTGTGCCATCGTGGTGATGTCACTGTTCATTGTAGATGTGCACCTTATCGCTCTATCTGTTCTAGGTGCCATCGCAACGAACTTGATTTTGGCGATGAACCATAAACCAGGACGATACCAAGCAAAAGCGCAAGCAGCATAATCATCGCTGCATAGTCAACAACCCTAAAGCCCCCAGCCAGTCGCTCGGGGCTTTTTTCATTCAACGCTAAGATCACGTCAACGAGCTCGTTTTGCAGTGCTGCTGCATCTCTTCATCCAATTTAGCTTTATATTTCTGACTAAGATGGAAGTGTACTTGCATCAACAAGTCATGTGCGTGGAACAGCTCAAACGCGTCGCTACCATTTTGCTGACAAATAACCTCACAGCGCTCAGCATGCACTTTGGCTTCTTGCGGTTTATCTGCTTTAAGCAAGCTCATCGCTAAGCGATACTCTGCGCGCTCTTCTTGCATCCAACCCCCTGCCACTTTCCAATAGTCTAGCGCGAGTGTCGCTGCTTCTAGCATCTTCGATTTTTCCATGCACGTGCGCTCAGCCAGCGCTTCGTACTGACATGCTAAGTTGTTCGCAGTGATCGCGATAGCGCGCGCTAATGGCCCTTCTGCATCGTTCGGCGTCATTCCTAACGCTGCCTTCACCAACCATTGACTCGCCAGTTCAAGCTGAACAAGTGCAGAAAGTTCATTCGAAATCAAAGCGTAAACTCGGCGTTGTTCTTGCTCTTCCAATAATTCCATATTGTCAGTGCCATCTACGAAATAGCGCGCAACGGCAATACTGCGTTGAAATGCCAAACTCTCGGCAACCTTGCGTTCATCAAAGTGCTCTAAACAAGTAAGAAACTGTTCTGGGCACTGGAGATGCCCAATAGCGGTATGCAGCATCAATACGAATATTCGCTCGATTTGGGTAACGTCTTCCACCTCGCTCAGAGCCGTTTCTAGCTTAGCATAAACTTGTTCGGGATTTTCCTCGTGATGCTGCCAACACTCACTCATGAAGGCATCAAAATCCGTTTTGAAAGGCATGTCCTTATTGTCCTTCTTCTATTCGTATAACGATTATGAAACTCTACACTATCGTTACCCCTGTGTAGCACGCTTAATCCCAATACGAGAATCGCCTCACTTAAAGCGGTGTACCTTGCTCCAGCGCGAGCAAACGTTGCTTGCGCTCCACTCCACCTGCATACCCAGTCAGTTTTCCGCTTTTGCCAATAACGCGATGACAAGGTACCACGATAGAAATCGGATTCTTCCCGTTTGCTAACCCAACAGCACGCACAGCTTTAGGGTTACCTATCGCATTCGCGAGATCTTGATAGCTCCACGTTTCCCCATATGGAATGGTCGTTAGTGCCTGCCAAACTTGATTTTGAAAATCAGTGCCTGTCGCTGCAAGGGGCAAGTCGAATTCGTTGCGCAGACCAGCAAAGTATTCATCCAGTTGGGTGACAGCTTGGCGCAAGACCGGATGCTGCTCGTCTCGCACCCCCAGCTCACTCGGCTTAGTGGTGCATGTTTCAAACCAAATGCCAAGTAAGCCCTCAGCGTTCGATTGGATAGTCACCGTTCCTAGTGGACTCGGCATTTCGGTATAAAATGTTTTCATGATTGATTCCATAAGTGAAACGTCGCGTAGCTTCCCCAAGGGGCCGCAGTGTGCGTATTCAGTGATGGGTAACGCTGCATCGCCTTTTTCACCACTAAGTCTTTATCTAGAAAGCAATCGGGTTGAGATTGCCCTCGCAGTTGAGCATAACTGACGGTCCAAGGTCCAATGCCTTTCAAAGCTAGCCACTGCTGGGGGTCAGCTTCTGAGTTGTCCTGCATAAACTGGGCGAAGCGCACTAGCGTCTCTTTACGGCTTTGCGGCATGCGCAAAAAGCTCACGTCGGCGTTCGCAATATCACTGGGAGTCGGGAAAAAACGTTTTTCTGACTCTCCACTAAGTGTGGCCACCAATAAGTTAAGTTGACCAATCGCAGCTTTAACCGACACTTGCTGGCCTAAAATCGCTCTAACCCCTGCTTCCCATGCATTCCATACACCAGGAATACGAATACCTTTACTCGACACGAGCCCAGGCGCAACATACTCCAAATGCTGCTCAACAGTACAAATATCAGCGTCAAGATCGAACATACGACGAATGTCAGACACCAAGTTTTGCAGCTTCGTTACGTCTTCAATTTCAAACGCCAGTTCTAAGTATCCTTCACCTTTTGTCGCTTTAAACCAGGCTTTGCTGTTATCCAAAAAAACGTTGCGCTGATAACTCTCATCACTCACCAGCTCAACCCCCTCAACCGCTCGCAAACGATAGAAGTCCAACATGTGCGACCAATTCAACTCACCTCGATAAGGTAAGGCAATTCGATTGCAACCCGCACCATCAAACTCTTTACGGCGTACTTGAGAAGGCGTTAGTTTGAGAAACTTTTGAAAAGCATCGTTAAAGCGGCGCGTACTGTTAAAGCCTGATGCAAACCCCACGTCGGTGACCGACATAGAGCTGGAGTGAAGCAACTGTTTGGCGAACATTAGTTGCTGATATTGCGCATACTGCTTGGGTGACATACCTAGATACTGCTCAAACAACATACGTAAGTAACGGTCAGAAATCCCAACACGCTCAGCCAACTCTAACACCGAATGGTGATGCAACTCCCCTCTATCAATTAACGAAATCGCTCGTTGAAAGGTCGTCTCGACACCTTTCCATGCCCAAGATCCAGGCGCGCTATCAGGTCGACAGCGTAAACACGGACGGTACCCTGCTTGAAGGGCTTGCGTCTTATCAGCGAAATACTCAACATTTTCTTCTTTAGGCAAATTTGCCGGGCAAATCGGACGACAAAAGATTCCCGTTGTTTTTACCGCCACATAAAATCGCCCATCAAAACGACTGTCTCGCGCGACTCGCGCCTTGTGACACTGCTCGAAGGTCAGTGAGGTATGAGGGTGAATAAACATAGTGCTTTCCTTGCTCATGCCTTTTGTCATTTATTGTTCATAGGCATCGTTCAATATAGTGTTATTGTAGCTTGCTTAAGCGCCCACAATTAGCCATTTTCGGAACTCAATATTGAGATTTATTGGCATTAGCGCTTTTGTACACTAAAGTTAGATCCAGAACATCACAACAACGTCGGCTAAAGGGAATTGGCATGGACTTACATACTTGCGTAATTGTATTAAGAAACCAAAAGGTTATTACCAGTAAATCCGTAGATCATTCTATTGGAATTATCGAACGAGACTCAGATAACGAGATCTCAGAAATTCAGATTAATGCGACGGATGGACGTAATATTCGAACTTATCACTACAATAATGTAGAGGAGTCATTAGAGAGCTTAATGAACCTCTGACGGTTTTCTTTAACACACCTTTCTCCCTTGTTAAAAGCGAAAGCAATAGAGCACAGTACATGTGCTCTTTTTTTGTTTAACAGCAAAAATGTTTATCGAAAATAATGACAGACCTTGATTTTAAAAAGAACATAATAGGCAAATATAAACCCAAAAAAACTTTACAAGACATTGATTTAAAATAATAAAAACCACTTATTCAATTTTTTAGAATGAGTTTATCAAAATCCTCCCGTTATTTTTATGTTCGCCTCTACCTAAACTGTTCTCAACAGCACGGGAGCACACGCATCCCACTCATTGAAAAGAGTCAGAGGACAGAATCATGAAAGCACTATTACAGAAAATTACCACATCAAACGCAGGTTACAGCGCACTATCACTTCGCGTTCCAATCGGCATTATCTTTATGGCGCACGGCGCACAAAAACTATTTGGCTGGTTTGGTGGCTACGGGCTAGAAGGCACAGGTCAGTGGATGGCATCTATCGGTTTAGGTCCTGGCTTGCTCATGGCGTTACTTGCGGGCAGCGCAGAGTTCTTTGGCGGCTTGTTCATTTTACTTGGTCTGCTAACTCGACCAGCAGCGATTGCTTTGGCGTTCACGATGGTGGTAGCGATATTCTCTGTCCACTTTGAAAATGGCCTGTTCATGGCAAACAACGGTTACGAGTTTGGCTTGGCATTACTGGCAGCGAGCGTTTCTCTGGCGTTCTCTGGCGCAGGTAAAGCAGCGTTAGATAACTTCTTAAACAAAAAGCTCTCTTAAGGAGGCCTTATGATTACGGTAAGACATGCAGCAGACCGAGGTCGAGCAAACTTTGGCTGGCTTGATAGCAAACATACGTTTTCTTTTGGTAGCTACTACGATCCTCAACATATGGGCTTTTCTGAGCTGAGAGTCATTAATGACGATGTAGTCAAGCCTGGCGCGGGTTTTGATACACATGGCCACCGTGATATGGAGATCATCAGCTATGTGTTGGAAGGTGTTATCGCACACAAAGACAGTGAAGGTAACGTCAAAACACTACCTGCAGGTGAATTCCAACTCATGTCGGCAGGGAAAGGGATTTACCACAGTGAGTACAATGCGTCGAACCAAGATACGCTGCGGTTTCTACAGATTTGGATTCAACCAAACACATTTGGAACCAAACCAGGTTATCAGCAAAAAGATTTTGGTCGCAATCCTGGGTTAACGACTATCGCAACTCCAACTGGAGAAAACGGCACGCTACTTATTAAGCAAGATGCGACTTTGCATCAGTTAATTCTTGAGCCAAGTAGCGAACTAAACTTTGAGATTGAGTCGGGCCGAAATCTATTCATCCATCAAGTGACTGGGAGCCTTAGTGTCGACAATACCACTTTGACGGCTGGCGACGGCGCGAAGATTGAACACCAGAGTAAGGTTGTTTTGCGCAATACATCAAACGAAAGCACAACAGCCCTGTTGTTTGACTTACCATAACTATCGATTCATCGAGATAAAAACAAAGCCGCCTTGATTTCTCAAGGCGGCTTTTTCGTTTTTCTGACTTTTCATTCAACGCTATTCGTCGGAAGTGCCAGAACCAATTTGCTGAAAACTGTAAGCGGTCAGTGGATCGATCTCTTTGACAATTTCTTCCACTTGCTTAATCGCGTCTACAGACGAGCTAGCTTTACGATAGCTCAAATAGATAGGGCGACACCAATCTTCTACTCCAGACACCTTGTGAAGCTGCCCATTAGCGATAAATGGCTCCACGAGAGAGATTGGTAAGTACGCGGCTCCACCCTTCTCTAAAATAAAGTCCAATGCGATACGCGCTGTTGAAGTGCGTAAATATGGAGCCGGAATCTTAGGGTGACGCTCAGAATGCTCCGAGGAGAAACGCGTCCCCCAGTCAACGTACACATATTTGTTTTCGAAAACGGTGTCTAAAGAATCTTTCTCAGTTGATACCAGAACGAGAACAACATCTGCCACTTTTTTACAGTTAAGCTCATCAGCTTTGATCTGATCGAACGCAAATGCCATATCTAACGTGCGCTCTAGCAAGCTACGACTGAGCATCTCACGTCCCATCACTTCTGCCATGAAGCCATAACCACCAAACGAATCTGTGACGACACTTAAACAATTCTGTAAATAAGCGTCCCAAATGTTTGGCGTGCCACCTAACGTTAGTTGCAGCGCTTTGCCATCTTCAAGCGATAATTCTAGCTTCGCTTGTTGCAATGTAGTGACCATTACCTCGGCATAGCTGATTAAGCGCTCACCTGCAGAGGTCAACTTTATGTTATTTCGATCACGAATAAACAATTGCGTATCGAAGTAACTTTCCAATTGTTTGATACGTGCGCTCACAGCGGCTTGGGTAATATAAAGGTTCTCAGCAGCACGTCCGAAGTGACGAACTCTTGCCAGCTCTAAAAATGTTCGAAAGACTTTTACATCCATAAACCATCTCCTGGTTAATATAAAACCAGATTAACAACTAATTAAAATCATGACGACAAAAAAGTTTTGTTTTTCTTTTGTTAGATTTAAGCCTAATTTTCGCCGTAAGTTCACTACATTCATCAATAACGGTTACAGAGGCTGTTGACATGTCTGACACTGAATTCCGTCATGGCAAAAAACGTTTTTACGATAACGTAAAATTCCCACGCGGCTTTGCAAAGTCTGGCGATTTTACTCTTTCAGAAGAGGAAATCCTAACAATTTATGGGGATACAATGCTTGGCTTAGAGTCAGGCGAATTAACACCTGAAAACAGCGAAGAGAAACACTTCATCAAGGTGTTAGAAAACCCGGGCAAAGCAAAAACAAAACTTGAGCGTACGTGGCTAAAGTACACCCAACTTGCTCGTGGTCGCAAGCGCTTCCATACGCTAAATGGTCGTAACAAGCCTGACGCCACAGAAGAATACATTGAAGAGAGTTTGGTTGAAGACGATTAATAACCAATAACCTACCTAGTTCTCGCCTTTTTCTAGCAGTAGGCGAAAGCTCGTTTGACTTTACTGAGCGAGCAAGACAAGCTCATTTCTTCTCCTAAAGCCCAAGGGGGCATTCTCCCAAGGGCTTTTTTAATATTTGGGTGATGACCGTTTACTTGGCGAGCGTCGCAATCTTTTTCAGAAAGCTCTCTTTCAAATGCTCTTGGTCATATTCCAAGTGATAGGTGTTGTGGAAGCCAATTTTTAGCTCAACACCATTCCCTCTCAAGAAAACGTTGTACCCATCGTAGTCAGAAAACGCTTCTACACCTTCATACATTTTACCAAATTCGGTTGGCGTACCGTTGTTCATCACACATTCGTAAGCCTGTAGTACTTTGCTCGGATCTAACTCATTTTTCATACCGAATTCCTCACTGGTTTACACATTTCAATTATGGTTAAAGAATGAGCGCCATGCCATATCTAACCCATAATATTTGAAGTTCGTGTGCGATTTCGCACTCTGTAGGTTGTTAAAAAACAAGGTTAAGTGCGAAGGCAGAACTTAATTTAGATCATAAATTTTATCTATTGATTCGTCAGTTTCATAATGCAATTTCTTTGTAAAAAATCGTCTTATAAAAGCATTTAGATATAAAAATCGTCGACAAAACCAACATTGGTTAAAGAAAAAGCAAAATTTTGACCTAAAACAATAGCAGTTCGCCATTACTTATTTTATAATGCGAATTAATGTTTCAGTACATCGTCAATTCCAATAACTAGGGGCACAAAATGAGACTTATCCCGTTAACTCGAGCAGCACAAGTAGGTAAGTGGGCAGCTGCGCATATCGCTAAGCGTATCAACGACTTTAAACCTACTGCTGAGCGTCCATTCGTTCTGGGTCTACCAACTGGTGGCACTCCTCTAGCAACCTACAAAGCCCTAATCGAGCTTTACCAAGCCGGCGAAGTCAGCTTCAAAAACGTCGTGACTTTTAACATGGATGAGTACATTGGCATCCCTGCGGATCACCCAGAATCTTACCGCTCATTCATGTACAACAACTTCTTTAATCACATTGATATTCAAGAAGAAAATATCAACCTACTGAACGGTAACACAGACGATCACGACGCAGAATGTAAGCGTTACGAAGACAAAATTAAGTCTTACGGCAAGATCAACCTGTTCATGGGCGGCGTGGGTAACGACGGTCACATCGCGTTCAACGAGCCAGCGTCATCTCTTTCTTCTCGTACTCGCATCAAGACCCTCACTGAAGACACTCGCATTGCGAACTCTCGCTTCTTTGACGGCGATATCAACCAAGTGCCTAAATACGCGCTGACTATCGGTGTTGGTACGCTTCTAGACTCAGAAGAAGTGATGATCTTGGTCACTGGCCATAACAAAGCTCAGGCACTTGAAGCAGCCGTGGAAGGTTGTGTAAACCACCTATGGACAGTTTCTGCTCTTCAACTTCACCCTAAAGCGGTGATCGTATGCGACGAACCAGCTCAACAAGAACTGAAAGTGAAGACAGTGAAGTACTTCTCTGAGCTAGAAGCAGAAAACATCAAAGGCTTTTAACCCATAGGATGGCAGCCTAGAAACACACTAAAAATACAAAACCCGTGTTGAACACGGGTTTTTTCTTATCTGAACAGCGGGCTTAAGTCGTCAATAAGCTTTAATACCAAACTGACGAAGACGCTTAGGAAGCACTTCATCCAACTTGTCTAGTTCACTCGGTTCGACTTCGATAAGATTGAAATGATGCTGCTCATAAACAGTACGAATGGTCTCACGGTCGGCCTGAGCCATCTCCCCATCGTCACTTCCCCAAAATTGCAAATAGACTTTGCCACCTGGCAAGTAAAAATCGCTAGTGACATCTTGGTCAATCGGCAACTGACGCTCATAAGCGTGCACAACACCAGCCAAGTACAGCCAGTTGTCGATGAGCAACTCCCCCTTAGAGCGCACGTAATGCCCATCTAATGTTCGGTGCTTGGCTTCAAATTTTTGGCGAAAGCTTGAGTACGATTTATCCGTAGAATGTGACTCCGCGTCTTGCCCTAAAAACTCAATGACAGACTGCTTAAGACGCTTGTTACGCAGCACCACATCGTGCCATACGACAAAGGTATTTTGTGTTTCTTTATCGGTTCTTTGCTGCCCACCAGCGCGCACACCAGCTTCTGTGACACTCCATCCCTCTTCGGATTTGGTCAACCAACCCAGTTCACTCAAAAGCTGGTTCATGCGCTTCGCATTCAATTTCAGCTTTTCACCCAGTTGTGTCGCGCTCAATGTTTTCCCTGAGCTGGGAGTCAGCTCAATATGTAAGTTGGTCGGCCAGACGATGAACTGGCCAAATTTAGGGTGATCCACATACTCACCGCCAAACTTTGCCCCTTCTTCGGTCAAAATCCACTTTTCATCTTGGCGAACGATGTAGCCTGCACGTTTGAGATCGGCAAACAGCAGCTTAGCTTCTACCTTGCGCATTTTCGCTAATGCCGACGTCGATATTTTTTCAGACATGTGGGTACCTCATGCTGCTGCAAAATTGAACACTATGTCGTCATAGTAACGCATTGATTTCACGGCTTGAAGTCAGGCAAACAAGATTTCGTGTTACAAATAGCAAAGCCAGCGTATAGGTGCTGGCTTTGTTATTTCGGTAAAAAAGCGAATGTTATCGAATAAAAGCGATGCATCCTTGCAAAATCACTAAATTCACAATGTCGATGAAGAATGCACCGACAATTGGAACCACCATAAATGCTTGTGGTGATGGACCATATCGACTCACGATGGAGCCCATATTCATGACTGCAGTCGGTGTAGCACCTAACCCAAAACCGCAGTGTCCGCTAGCGATCACCGCCGCATCGTAGTTGCCTCCCATCATGCGGAATGTTACGTAGTAAGTGAACATCGCCAACACTGCCGACTGAATAGCAAGAATAATAAGGAATGGGATCGCAAGATCGAAAATATTCCACAATTTCAAACTCATCAAGGCCATGGCAAGAAATAGAGATAGTGCAACCGTGCCAAGAATATCAACGGTTTCTAAATCAACCTTGCGCGCCTTCGTCACTTCCATGATGTTAGTGATAACAACACCAATAAACAGCGCATACACAAAATCGGGAATCATTAACCACTTGATGTCAAAACTGCTTACCCAACTCTCCAGATACTTCGCGCCTGTCACGCAAAGTAGAATGATGGACAAGCTTTCAACGACTCTTTTCGCTGTGACGCGATCTTCCTCATGTTCGTTGTACGTCACCAGTTCAGGGAAACTCTGATGACTTTGATTGGTGCGTCCGTATTCCGATTCCAAGTTGTGTTTGTTTAGTAGCTTTTGTGCAACAGGGCTGCCAATAATCCCGCCCATCACCAAGCCAAATGTAGCAGAAGCCATTGCCACCTCTAGAACATTATGCAAACCATACATTTCTTGAAAAGTTTGGGACCACGCAGCTCCAGTTCCATGTCCGCCAGAAAGCGTAATGGATCCGGCGATCAACCCCATGAGTGGATCTAACCCCAACGCTGTTGCTAAGGACACACCGACCGCATTTTGGATAAGAATGTAGACCGATGCCACAACTAGGAAGATGAAAACCTTCGCACCGCCTTTAATCAGTTGGGTGTAATTTGCCGCTAAGCCAACGGTTGCAAAAAACATCAGCATAAAAACGTTTTGCAGTGGTAAATCAAAGGATACATCCACACCGTTTAAGTGCATCGTCGTGATTACGCAAGCGACCACTAGACCACCAACAATTGGCTCTGGAATATTAAATTTTTTTAAGGTTGGTAACTTGGTATTGATGAACTGCCCTAAAAACAACACGCAAATTGCGACAAGGAACGACTCCTGTGGGCCGATAGATATTACCTGATTCATGAGACCTCTTTACTCTACTCTTTCTCATTCATTGAGCACGCGCTCAACGTGAGATAGGTGCCTAAGCCAGTCAGATTGCCTCTCGAAACTTTTGTTTTCTAGGCCTCTTTGACCATTGATTCTCATCAAGTAAGAAATAGGCAGAGCTAAAATTATGCTAATTATCATTCAGTGAGAATATTCATTTAGAACAGGCGATAAGTGTATTGATGGGAAGAGAAAAACAACACTTCTCAACTTATGAGAAGCAATTAATTTCCATATAAAACAAAACCTCAAAACAACGACCACATAGGTGGATATTTAGAGCGAATGAGACAGGCGGATACACTAGGTTTTAAATTATTACTTTCTCTCTAATGCACTAGGTGTTATACATATATATAACACCATCTCAACCAAGAGATTCACTCATGACTAATTGGCATGATCGCCAACCGATATTTCGACAGTTGGCAGACCAGATCACGCAGCAAATACTGCAAGGTGTCTGGCAAGAAGGCGATGCTCTGCCCTCCGTCCGTAGCATCTCTGCAGATATGAAAATTAACCACCTCACCGTTATGAAAGGCTATCAATTGCTTGTTGATGACGGGCTAGTGGAGAAAAAACGCGGTCAAGGTATGTTTGTCGCTTCAGGAGCAAAGCTCAAATTACTCGCAGACGAGAAGGCACGTTTTCTTCAGCAACAAATTCCGCAGATAGCCGACACAATACAGCGTCTGGATATGTCACTCGACGAATTCATTCAACAACTAAAACCACACTTGAAAGGTGACCAATGAGCGCATTAGTCAGTGTAAACAACGTCTCCAAGCAATATCAGCAACAAGGAGAAGCACTGCATGAAGTGAGTTTCGACCTACATGCAGGACAAGTACTTGGCTTACTCGGCCATAATGGCGCAGGTAAATCAACGCTTATTAATGCCCTACTCGGTGCACATGAATATCAGGGCACTATTCGTATCAACGGATTTGAACCCATTATGCAACGCGACAAGATAATGCAGAGCTTATCCTACATCTCGGATGTCAACGTTCTGCCAGATTGGATGACCGTTGCTCAACTGCTTAACTATACCGAGGGCGTGCACCCAGGGTTCAATCGCGCCCAAGCAGATACGCTACTTCGTCAAACGGACATCAAACCTCGTGCGCGTATCAAATCTTTATCCAAAGGGATGAAGGTGCAATTACACCTCGCGATTGTGATCGCGACCAACACCCAAATCCTCATATTGGATGAACCGACACTCGGGTTAGATCTCGTGTATCGCGAGACGTTTTATCGTCACTTATTGGAATGGTTTCACGACGGCGAGCGCGTGTTGATCATCGCCAGTCATGAAGTATCAGAGATTGAGCACTTGCTGACAGATGTTCTGATTCTTAAGCATGGTCGCCCCGTTCTGCAAACCTCGATGGACAGTATCAGTGAAGACTATTTCATTCTTGAAGCCAACGACGAGCACCGCACACAAATTGAAGCGATGAACCCACTCTCGTCACAAAAAGGCCTCGGTTCAACGAAATGGTTACTCAAAGCCCAGTATGCCCAACAAGCAGAAACAATGGGTTCCATCCATGGGGTGAAGTTAGCGGATCTATTTTTAGCATTGCAGAAGGAGGCAGAGTAATGCGTTCAGTTGTCGCGATGTTGCAAAAAGAGTGGTTAGAAAACCCTCTTGTTTTACGTATTCCACTGTTTGTGTTGGCGTGTGGAGTTATTCTCTTTGTGAGTTTGATGAGTAACGACACTCTACAACACAATATGTTTTTCCAAATGAGCTTTGGTGGCGATGTCAGTGACATTCACAAAGAGCTTGGTGATGATGTCAATATGTTGATTACCGGAGGAGCAGGGCTGCTGTCTATCTTGTTAGCCGTTCAGTACTTCCCAAGAACGCTACGCAAAGAACGGGCGGAAGGCAGCATTATGTTTTGGCGCAGTATGCCTGTCAGTGACATAAAAACCCATTTAGTGAAGCTAGGATTTGGCTTATTGGTGATTCCGCTCGTCTGCTCGGTGCTCGTACTCGCTGCAAATTTAATGTTGTGGTTGCTGAACATCTCTACTGATCACCAATTGGCTTTATTGTACCGCCAAGCCTCGTTAGGTTACGTGCTGCTGCATTGGGGAGAGTTTTTA
This sequence comes from Vibrio sp. SCSIO 43097, assembly GCF_023650755.1. Lineage (NCBI taxonomy): Bacteria > Pseudomonadati > Pseudomonadota > Gammaproteobacteria > Vibrionales > Vibrionaceae > Vibrio > Vibrio sp. SCSIO 43097. The sequence continues at coordinate 1,308,362 of NZ_CP071841.1, forward strand.
ATCAGAATGTTGTTCGCCGGTATTCTGCTGTTACCGCTGGCATTAACTGCGATGGCTATTTCACAAAAAGTGAACTCACCACTGGTCATTTTGTTTATCGCCATTTATGCGCTGCGTTGGATGCCTATCGCACTTTTTGGTTTCTACGGACTAGATCAGTTTTTCTCCGAAGTGCTTTACCTTCCGCTGCACGCCATTATTACACCAAACCCATTCAATGCCATTCCTCAAGCGGGTTGGTTAAACGTCGGCATTTACGCCTTCATTGGTATTCTTGGTTGGACAGCTAGCCTCAAGTTCAGCCGAACTATCCAATAATTTTTCGTTCAATAAACGACCAAACCAAGTCATAAAAAAACGGTCACAACCAGTGTTGTGACCGTTTTTATTTCGCCTCTAGGAGCTCATCCACTTAACTTTAACCAAGGAATGAAATGTAGCCTTGCAAGATAATTAAGTTGACGATGTCGATAAAGAAAGCCCCCACAATTGGCACCACCATAAATGCCTGCGGCGACGGGCCAAATCGGTTAACGATAGAGCCCATGTTCATCACGGCTGTTGGGGTTGCCCCCAAGCCAAAACCACAGTGACCACCCGCAATAACCGCAGCGTCATAGTTGCTTCCCATCACTTTGAACGTAACGTAGTAAGTGAAGATAGCTAAGACCACAGACTGCACAGCTAAAATGACCAAGAATGGAATCGCTAAGTCAAAGATATTCCATAACTTCAAGCTCATTAATGCCATCGCCAAGAACAATGACAAAGAAACGGTACCGAGCATATCGACGGTTTCTGCATCTAACTTACGAAGCTTGGTCACCTCCAAGAAGTTCGTGATGATCACACCAATGAACAGCGCATATACAAAGTCTGGAATCATCAACCATGAGATTTCATACGTGCTAACCCATTGCTCAACATACTTCGCCCCAGTAACACAGATCAGTAGGAAGAAGAGTTTCTCAACCACTTTTTTCGCCGTTACTTTATCTTCTTCATATTCGTTGTAGGTCACCAACTCAGGGAATTTTTCGTGAGTTTTGGCATCTCGACCACCACGACCATACTCCGATTCAATGCTGTTTTTTTCTACGAGGCGCTGCGCTACAGGGCTACCAATGATACCGCCGATGATCAAACCAAAAGTCGCTGATGCCATTGCAATTTCTAAGACGTTATCCAATCCATACACGTCTTGAAAGGTTTGTGACCACGCAGCACCTGTACCATGACCACCTGACAGAGTAATCGAGCCAGCAATTAACCCCATCAAAGGATCTAAACCGAGCGCCGCCGCGAGTGAAACGCCAACGCCGTTTTGTATGATGATGTAAAACGATGCGACAGCTAAGAAGATAAAAACCTTCGCACCTCCTTTCATCAACTGAGTGTAATTTGCGGCCAAACCAACCGTCGCAAAAAACATTAACATAAACGTATTTTGTAATGGCAAGTCGAACTCTAAGTCGATGCCGTTGAAATGAAGAGCAGTAATCATGCAGGCCACAATAAGACCACCTACAATCGGCTCAGGTATGTTGAATTTCTTTAAAATCGGTAGCTTAGCATTAATAAAATGCCCCAGGAAAAGCACACTGATTGCGACCAAGAAGGACTCCAGTGCACCTACAGATATTAAATGATTCATATCGCCTCTTATTATTGTTCTCTTCATTCTCCGTAATGAATGAGTGTTAGTTTAACCTTCGTTCAATAGCAAATTTTCTCGCTTTATTGTTTCGAAAATACTCAAAAAGTTGGTGTAGATGCGCCTTAGGCTAGTTTAAGGGGCGCTCCTTAAGCGATGTGTCAGTTTTTACGCTGTTAGCAAGCCCTTAAATGTGAAAGGAGCTGATACAGCTCCTTCAAATGGCCCCTCGCAATACCTGTGCGTTATCGCTTGGGGTGTCGTGTTGTGAGTAAATTCTGGGTGACACTTTCTGAACCACTTCGGGCTCCCTTACTTAAACAGAATGTGTCAATTACTATCAAACAAAGTTCCTTCCCGTTGTAACCGCTAAACGCCGAGAGCGCGTTCAAAACAATTGGGTTTGCCTGTTCCTGTCGTAGCTTTTCAACTCTGGCTCATGGTGTATAAACGAGCCGAATCCAAGGAAACTCTCAGGCTGCAACAAACGTTTTCGTTACAACGGAGCAGGATTATAACATATCGCTGATAATTTTCTTCAATTCAGTGACATTCACCAACCCCATGGTTAAACCTTGCAATGATTAACTGCCTATTATCATTTTTACAGATAAAGATCGAAGCACAGTTACTCAGTAAGCTTCTTAGAATACGATGCATAGCTAATAACTTCACCGCCGTTCTTATCCAAGAGGTCTTGATAAACGCCCTAGACAACCAAGCAGCCGAAATATGCGATGTTATCATGATTGCTTTTCGAGACCGACGTCCCGACTTTGGCTAATGAGTACAACCCCAACTATGCATCAGGCAAAAACATGTATAATTTTTTATACAAGTTATTCAATAACAAGAGTCCCACATGAACATTCATTCGCTTTGCGCTGCGCTATTACTCAGCGTCGTCTCATCAGCTACAGCAGCTGAAAACATTCGTATTCAATATTCTCCCGTAGAGACAACTCATGAAAAAATCGCCCAACAATCGATTCAAAGCAGCGATGTAAACACCATCTTTGCTGAGCTATCTCAGGCCTACTTTCCATTTGATAAAGCTCTCACGCTGGTTTACGGCGGAGAAGATGGTCCAATGTATGACCCTGATACACACACAATATACGTTCCTTACACTTTTTATTTGGAGTCGCTCAATTACTTCTCCAATAATCAGTATGAAGAACGCTTCGGAAAATCCCCAAAAACAGGGTCGCTAGATACGTTATTGCACACTTTACTTCATGAAGCTGGACATGCTTACATCGAAGATCAAAGCATCCCTGTTCTCGGAAAAGAAGAAGATGCGGTCGATAATTTTGCCACTATTTTAATGATTGACTTCCTAGAAGATGGCGCAGATATGGCCATTAGCGCCGCCGACATGTTCGCATTCGAATCCGACGACAGACCGGACTACTACGATTTTGGCGAGTACATTGACGAACACAGCTTTGATTTGCAGCGTTACTTTTCAACGTTATGTCTGGTGTACGGTAGTGATCCTGAGCAATACAAAGCCTTACTCGATGAAGTAGAAAAAGACTACCTGCGTGATCGCAAAGAGTTCTGCCAATTCAATTACGGCAACATTCGCGACAATTGGCTGCATTACTTGCAAAACAATGAACCAAAAGAAAATTCGCCACGTAAAAGCGATTAGAAAATCTCAAACAAGAAAACCGCAATGACAAAACTCACCATATTTTATGACGGAACCTGCCCGCTTTGTGCCAAAGAGATGAAGGCGCTAAAACAACGCGATGCCGAGCAGCAAATCAAAACCGTCGATATCTACAGCGAGGCGTTCGCCGCTTATCCGCAGATCGATCCGGAGCAAGCCAACACCATTTTGCATGCCCTCAACGATAAGGGAGAGCTTCTGCTTGGGTTGGATGTGACTCATCGCGCATGGCAACTGGTCGGTAGCGGTTGGTTGTATGCACCGCTGCGTTGGCGCGCTGTCAAACCTGTTGCGGATTGGCTTTACCTCAAATTTGCCAAAAACCGTTACCGCGTCTCCTACTGGTTAACGGGCACTTCTCGCTGCAATAACGGTTCGTGTTCACGTTAATTGTGATCCTGCTTAAAAATGCTACGACCTTAGTCTAAATTTATAAACTTCCAGTACTTCTGATTGATTAACTCGGTTAATCTCTAAGCATTACAACAATAAGTATTAATAATTTTATCAGGCAAGCTTATTCAGCTTGTCACTTGTAACGCTGCGCCGAGAGAAGGACGTCTCTATGAATCTGACGATCAGAAAGCGACTATATATCCTTTCAATAATTCCAATTCTAACCATGGCAATAGGCATGATGTGGTTCACCTATCTACAAACCACAGCCTACAACGAACACGAGATTGAGCAGACTCGAAGTCAAATGATGGAGATGAAAAAAGCCGAGCTCAAAAACTACGTCCAAATGGCGCGTTCCGCTGTCGAGCCGCTACTCGCACAAAATGCCCCACTGGAAGAGGCTCTGCCTATCTTGAAACAACTAGAGTTTGGTCAATCCGGCTACATCTTTGGTTATGATTCAAAAGGCGTTCGCGTCGTGGTGGGTAAAAACACCAAAGGCATCGGGGAAAACTTCTATAACTTGCAGGACAAGAAAGGCAATTACCTGATTCAGGATTTGTTAAAAAATGCCAAAACTGGCGAGTTCACGACTTATTACTTCCCGAAACTCGGTCAGAGTGAAGCACTACCGAAACTGAGCTACTCAGTCTTTATTCCTGAATGGGACTTGATGTTGGGAACGGGTTTCTACACGGACGATATCGACGCCATTGTGGCAGACATGGGAAAAGCCGCACACGAAGATCTCAACACCACACTGACGGCAATAGCCCTGTTTTGTGCCTCGATAACAGCGATAGTTGCAGTCTTTGCCGTATTTGTTAACCGCAGCATCATGAAACCTATTGAGCAGTTTGATGCTTCAATTCACTCTTTCGCACAAGGCGATGCAGATTTAACCGCGCGCATGGAAGAATCGAGCGTGCCGGAGTTCACGCAGCTGAGCCGCAACTTCAATATCTTCGTTGAAAGCCTGCAAGGCATCATCAAGAGTGTTAGCCATGTCGGACAAGAAGTGGTTTCAGAGACCAACGAGATGTCACAGCGTGCATCGCAAGTGGACGAGTTAGCTTCAGGTCAACGTGAAGAAACCGAACAGGTCGCTGCGGCAATGACCGAGATGACAGCAACGGCGCACGAGATTTCAAACAACGCTAACCAAGCAGCGCAATCAGCCAGAGACGCCGATGAAAACTCACAACAAGCAAAACACATTGTTGATTCAGCAGCGAACTCTGTCGAAGCGCTCGCGCTAGAAGTGTCAGAAGCCAGCACGGTGATTTCTCGTTTAGAGAGCGACGTAAAAAACATTTCTTCTTCGCTAGAGGTTATTCAAGACATCGCCGAGCAAACTAACCTATTGGCACTGAACGCAGCCATTGAAGCAGCCCGTGCAGGCGAACAAGGTCGCGGCTTCGCAGTCGTTGCCGATGAGGTTCGTAAACTGGCAAGTCGCACTCAAGACAGCACAGGCGAAATTCACCAAATGATTGAGCAATTGAAGTCTGGCTCGGATGCGGCAGTGAAAGCCATGGGCTCAAGCCAAGCGCGTGGTGAAGCAACGGTTGAGGAAGCACGAGCTGCCTCTGCCGCACTGCAAGAAATCCAAGCCGCAATTGCTAACATCATGGACATGAACACCCTGATCGCAACGGCAACCGAAGAGCAAAGCCAAGTTGGGCAAGAGATTTCACAACGCATTGAAGTGATCTCTCAACAAAGCGGTCAGTCGGCAAGCCTTGCGAATCAAAACCGTGCAGGCAGTGGCAACCTTAACCACAAAGCCAACGAACTGTACGACTTGGTCGGTCGCTTTACGGTCTAGAGCTTTCCTCAAACACTCAACATGCAAACAGCGACGCCAAAACGTCGCTGTTTTTATTTCTGCTATCATAATGCGACTTAGCTATAATGCCGCCAACTAAGCACCCACAAGGGCAAAACCAGATGATTATTATGACCACCAATTTCGGTGACATCGAGATTGAACTGAACCTAGAACGAGCACCAGTTAGTTCAAAGAACTTCAAAAAATACTGTGAAGATGGCTTCTACAACGGCACCATTTTCCACCGCGTTATCGATGGCTTTATGATTCAAGGTGGCGGTCATACCGAAGACATGGCAGAAAAGCCAACACGCGCCCCTATCGCGAACGAAGCAAACCGTGGTCTAAAGAACCTTGTTGGCACTATCGCAATGGCGCGTACCGATGCTCCGCACTCTGCAACAGCACAGTTCTTCATTAACTTGGAAGACAATGATTTCCTAGACCACACCGCAACTACCAACCTAGGCTGGGGCTACGCCGTGTTTGGTAAAGTGACCGCGGGTATGGATGTCGTAAACCGCATCGCGAAAGTGAAAACGACCTCTAAGCTTGGTCACGATGATGTGCCATGCGATCCAATCATTATCGAGAAAGTGACGATCAGCGAATAAACCCATTCGCCTCTGCAGAGAAATCGTCGCTATAAAACGAAGAAAGCGCCTAACGTCTTATGACCTAGGCGCTTTTTGTTTTTATTGCTGAAAAAAATGAGCAGCGAGTTTACAGTGTAAAAAGTGAGCAGTTCTAGCGATTACATCCCTTTGAACAAACTTTGAGATGCACGGCTCACCGGGAGCTTGTTCTCTCCAACGTGAGCAAACATTCTGCCAGCAAAGTCTTTGTTTACTTTGTTAATTTTGCACACTTGCACCACGCTTGAACGGTGTACTTGCCAGAACTGTTCTGGGTTAAGCTGCCCTATCAACTCTTTCAAAGATGTACGAATCAAATACTCCTGCACTTTGCCTTGTCCTTGTTGGGCATACACAGAAACGTATTTTTCTTCCGCTTTGAAATACAACACATCAGACGTGGCGATCAGATGAATGTCTTCCCCTTGCGTCGCTTTAATCCACTGAAGATATTGCGGCGTTTGTGGCGCGGATAATTGCTGCAACTGTTCTAACAGACTGCTCATCTGCACATTACTGCTTTCTTGTTCTCGCTTAGCAAGGCGTGCTTTCACTCTTTCACACGTTGTCAGGAGGCGCTCATCCGAGATAGGCTTGAGCAAATAATCGGCGGCATTTTGTTCAAAGGCTTTGATGGCGTAATCATCGTACGCGGTGACAAACACAATCAAAGGTGGATTGGCGAGTTGATTGAGTTTTTGCGCTAGTGTCATGCCATCCAGAACTGGCATACGAATATCAAGAAACGCAATGTCAGGTTGGTTTTGCTCAATGACTTGCAACGCTTGTTCACCATCCGCGACTTTGGCTATCACCTCTAGCTCTGGCCACACTTCAGCTAGGCTTTTATCTAGATGACGCCTCAATAGCGGTTCATCATCAGCAATAATGGCTGTAAACCCTGTATTCATTCCTTTCTTCCTTGATTACGATTCCATTGGCCAACTCAGGCGAACACAAACGCCACCCTGAGCAGACTCACTGATAGAAACCTCTCCTTGTCCTGCGAACAAAGCTTCAACTCGCTGCTTGAGATTACTTAAACCCACGCCAGAGCCCATGTGCCCACTAACGTGATTCAAGCCAACACCTGTGTCTCTGACTTCAATCTTCAAGTTCTGTTGTTCGCGCTTTATGAGCAAGCTGACTTCGCCACCTTCTCGCTTCGGCTCAATACCATGGATGATGGCGTTTTCGATTAAAGGTTGGAGCATCATCGGCGGTAATTCGGTTCTGCCTAACCCCTCTTCCACTTCAACCTTGTAACTGAGTCGGTCACCCAAACGAGTTTGTTGGATGCCTAAGTAAGCCTCAAGTAACGCCGTTTCATTGTCTATGGTGGTGTGCTCTTCACGTGAGCTTTTGAGCGTTGCTCGCAGCAGCGCGGTTAACTGTTCTAACATCAGCTTGGCTTTATCAACATCTTGCGACATGAGCGCGCTGATATTCGCCAAGGTATTGAATAGAAAATGTGGTTCAATCTGGCTTTGCATCTGCTTAAGCTGACTCAGCAACAGCGCACGATCTTGCTCTGCTTTCTCGCGTTTGATGGCTTCCAACTCTCGCTGAGCGATCGCATGTTGCTCGCGTGAATAGAAATAGAAAAAGCACATGGCACTGAATAACAATCCCATTAGACCAACCGACAGCATACTTGAGATACCGAAGTATTCCCCAAGCCAAAGCTGAGCGTTCACCACACCAAACAGTAGGCATGCCGTCAGCGAGATAGCCACTTCCGCCAAACGAGGAATGGTAGGAAACAGGCGGTCGACAAGCCATGAGAAAAAAATAGCTGAATAGCCAAATCCAAAGCTAACCGCTACATGAATGTAAAATGGACCGCCCCAAACCGAGAGCGTCATTGCTGCGATAAAGAGACAAAATGCCGTGGTCACTAATAAGCTACGCGGCCATCCACTTTTCACCACTGATTTTGCTGAACACATTTAGAATTTCCCTTTGATGTTAAATACAATCATATGCTTATCATTGATTTGTGCGTAAGCAGATTGGTCGTCTCCGGTTAAAAAGCGTGCGGCAACTTCCACTTCTACACTTTGGTCGCCAGTATCAATCCATTGGTAGTTAAGCCACTGCGTGACAATCACACCGCCATCTTGCGGCGACAACATCACATCCAACGTAGGAGTTACATCACTTAGCCAGCCCATATCCGCTTTGCCGTTCCATGCAGCCCATGCTTCTACATCCCAACTCCAGTGCAGCATTACGTTATGCTGAACGATATTGGCATGCTGAAACCCTTGAGCGTAGCTTGTTGCAAGTAGAGACGTTTGGGGATTAAGGGTTTGAGAGAGTAGTTCGCCACGTTCTATTGCTTGTTGCCATTCGCTTTTCGACCATGCACGGCTGTCGTACCAATATTCAGCAATCACGTTGTGTCCAGCTTGGTTTGCCCAGTTCAATCCAATTAAGGCTTGGAATGCGCTGCCCTGCTCCTCAACCGAAACGGGTTGGTAAAGATCACCCTGCTGAAACTGATAGCCAACACTTTGCTTTTGCCACAGCATGGAACCGTGCATGGCGATGGATTCATCCCACACCGCAATGGCACTGGCTCCGAGTAAACCTCGGCGCACATCATCGTAATAACCAATAAGTTGATACTCGGTATCACCCACCAGCGCATAACGACGAATACCAACACCTTGCTGCTCTGCGGCTTGATCAAGTGCACTCTGGTCTTGTTGCCCCCAGCTTGAATCCGTCGCAATGACTGTCCACTCGCCGGCCATATCGTAGTGTGAAAGTGAAAACACGCCCGCCCCCTCTTCTGCGACTAAGCCAACCGGGTTTTGTCGATAAGGCTTAAACAGGTCCAAAGGTCGGTAGCCATAACCCACTCCCCAATCCACGCGCAACTTACCCAAACTCACATCAAGTGTAGTGTCACCGACTTGCCACTCCCCTAGCCAAGCCAACTCTCGAATCAACAGTTGGTTATCAGCTTCACTCCACCAATCACTCTCTCCTTGTTGGTTGAGGTACAACCCTTGGCTGTACAGAGCAAACAAGCCACTAAAGTTCTGATAATTCACCTGCACATCCAACAGTGCATTAAGTGAATCACGAGAACTGCCCTGCGCCTGCATAAACGCACTGTCACGCTGCTTAGCGGTTTCGTAACTGACAGCCCAATCCCACTCAAAACTCAGCTCATCATTGGCAAAAACTGGGGCTGCTGCGCCCACACACAACGACGCAGCAATCAACAAACTGGTGCTTTTGTTAAGGTTAGGCTGGTGCGATTTCATGTGACTTCCTTGCTCGTTTTCATGGTTCTATTTACGAAGCTCAGACTAAAGCTGAGTCGTGTTGGCTTTCGGCAAATAACTTGGGTTGTAGAACTTGTTATCTAGCTGCCAAGGCACGATTTCTTGGTACTCGATAACGGTCTTTTTGCTCGGCTGAATGCTATCAAGCAAGGTCATCTCACTGACGTAGTCTTCACCGTTGTCAGTTGCACGTCCGTATTGCGCTTGCTTGGCGAGTTTGCCAGAGCGCAGGTAAAGATCAGCTTTAATTGGAAACGCATCTTGCTCAGACAACCACAAGTCGATCTTCTGATAGCTCGCCCCTTTGGTTTTCGCGGTTAAAGCAAGGTGATAAGCCGCGACACTTTCCCCGTTTACCGAAACGGTTTCTGTCGCTTTCCATTCACCTTGATAATCTTGGCTCCACGTCAGAGTTGAGATGTCGCCGATAGACGCTTCACCAAGCAGCTTCTGCATTGGCGTAATGCGAATCGGACGGCGACTCTTCGGCATTTGTAGCCAGTAGTTGTCGCCCATCATCAACATCTTTTGCCCTGCTTCAACCGCCGATTTGAATACCACCAGCGATTCTCGATTTGGGCGTGTGTACACGTGGTAAAGGCGGGTTTTATCTAACTCTTGGTCTTGATATAAGCGCACCAGAGACACCACTTTGGAGGAATCATCTTGCAAGCGGTAGCTATCCGCTTTTTCAATCAATTGCGCGACTTGCTGTGCATCTAGCGCTGTTTCATTCGCACTGGCATTCATGCTTGCCATGCCGCTTACCGTCAGCAGTGCAATTGGTAATAGTGATTTGAAATTAAACATAAATCAGTGCCTCCGTAATTGGCTTGTTCACCCCTTTGCGCGCCGAGAAAAACGCCGTAACCAAACAAATCATCAATACTGCGAATCCTGCGACAGCGACCAGCTCCCAAGAGAAGTAAATCGTCAATGGATAACCTTCTGTGCGTCCTGGCGGTGGCGGCATTTGCACATCCACGACCATCAGTAAGACGGTGACTAACGCAGTAAACAAAGCGCCGATTAAGCTGCCAATCACGGCAAGTAACCCTGCTTCGCGCAAGAACCCAGCAATGATTTCGCGAGGGTAGCTACCAAGTGCTGACAGGGTGCCAATTTCACGGGTGCGTTCCGTTACCGACATGGTCATGGTGTTGAACAGGGCGACAAAGACCACCAGCGCCATTACTGCTCCCATGATGCCGAAGATACGGTCGTACAAATCTTTCACTTTGAGATAGAAGAACGCACGTTCTTGCCAAGGCGTGATCTCAATATCTTGCTCGCCAAAGTTCTGCTTTTGCTTACTCAAAACCGAAGCCACTTGTTGCTCGACTTGGCTAGTTAAACTGGTATCGAACAGAAAGACAGATAACGCGCTGACTTTGTCTGAACCGAGCAGCGATTGCGCGCTGTTGATGTGTACGTAAAGCTGGCGTTTATCAAGCTCAGGCACGCCTGTTGAGTAGATGCCTCGTACTTTGAAGTCATACGCATTCAATGCGCCATCGGTAGTGGTCGCCAGCAAGGTAATCCAATCGCCAACGTGCACGCTTAGGTTGTTCGCTAAATCAACGCCAAGCATCACTTCTGGCTCTGTAGGGTCATAACGCGATGCATGAATGTTGGACAGCGTTTGCCCTTCGCGCACGTCCAAAAACGGTCCTTTCATATCGAATTCGCGTTCGTTAACACCAATGCCGATAAAGATCGATGACTTGTTGCCGTTGGAAATCAAACCGCTGAACTCAACTCGAGGCTGCACACCTCGCACTTCATTCAACCCAATCAATTGCTTGGTGATGTCGTCAGCATGAGTTAACCCGTTACTCAGTGGCATTTCTTCTTCTTTAGCGAAGTAACCCGGCGTGGTTAACGTCAGATGCCCCGTGTCACGCGCTGTCGACTCTTTCAAACTGTCGTAGGTGTACAGACCAAAACCGCCCGCACTGGTTAAGGCAAACACGGCAATGGCGATGATCAGCATCGACAACAAACTGCGGCGGCGATTGCGTTGTAGGTTCAACCAAGCAAGGCGAACGGGAACAGGAATTAGCTTGCCCATGAAACCTCCTCCACACTTGCGTGCGTTTGGGTAATCTTGCCGTCCACCAACTCAATGGTGCGGTCACAACGGGATGCCATGCGAGGGTCGTGAGTGGCGACGATAAAAGTGGTGCCTAGCTCGTGTCCGAGCCCTTTCATAATGTCGATGACCTTGTTGGCAGTTTGGCTATCAAGGCTTGCGGTTGGCTCATCGGCAATCACCAACGCCGGTTTGTGTACTAACGCACGAGCAATTGCCACACGCTGCTGCTGACCGCCCGACAAGTTATCGGGCATGTGATGAATAAACTCGCCCAAGCCAACGTGTTCTAGCATTTGTGTAGCGAGCTCGGTTTGTTCCGCTTTTGAAAAACCGTTGAGGTGTAGCGGATACGCCACGTTCTCTAACGCTGTCATCACGGGCACAAGATTGAATTTTTGAAATACAAAACCAAGCTTTTCACGGCGCATTTTTGCAGCCTGCATTTGTCCGGTTGGGTATGGGCTGCCTGCAAATGTCACCTGACCTTGGTATTGAGTATCCAGCATGCCAAGCACATTAAGTAAGGTGCTTTTGCCTGAACCAGACGGCCCGCACAATGCCACCATTTCGCCGGCAAACACTTCACCAGACACGTCTCGCAATGCACGCACCGTTTGGTTGCCAAGGGCGTAATCGCGACTGAGTTGATTAAAAACGATCATGACGCCTCCCTAATACTTGGCTAGCAACGCTTTCGCGGTTTGCGTTTCTAGATTGCTGTCGCCCAATTGCTCCATTTGCGCTAACCATATTTTGGCTTGTTGAACATCTTCAGCGCGCAGTGCCGCTTCAATGGCATAACGGTAAATCCACGAAGTAGCCGCGAAAGGTTGCTGACTAAAACTCGGTTCATCGAGCAGAGAAAGGTACAGCTCGTAGCCACGCTCAAAGTGATTGAACATGTCTGGCAGAGAGGTAAACGTAGTAGCTGCCATAGCGGTGGCTAGTTGATATTCCGGCAAACCTTGTAAGCGTTGTTGCTCTTGCAGTGGTACTGGCTGATTCGCCATTAGGTCCAAACCTTTTTGGATTGTGGCAAGACCGCGCTCGGTGAACTTCATCTTGTTCCAAGGCATAAACGCCTCACGACCTTGCAACGTCTCTGCACTGCCTAAATACACCAAAGTCACCGGCGTAGCGCCCTGCTCTTCAAGTTGTTTGGATAATTCGCCGTAAACGGTATCAACTAAACCAGAGTCACCCTGCGCCGCTTGGTTGAATTGACTGAGTGTGCGCTCGCTTGGGTTAGCCAGAGTCAGATTGCTGCTGAGTGCAAATGCGGCGATAAAGGTACTTGCCAGTTTAAGAGCTTTGATTGAGCGAAATTGAGAAACCATCATGTACTGTCCTTAGTTGAACGTGATTTGATGGTTTCAGATTAAGGGAGAAGATCGCACGCTGCTTTTGCATGCGACCAATGGCAGTTATGCGGAGTGAATGGTATTGAGAGAGGATGAATGACATTCACTTAAACAGAAAATACAATTCCGTTCATTCGTAACGCTACATTTTTACGGCAGTCACAATAAAAACACTGGCTTAAAATCTGAGGCTAGTGTATTTATCCATCCCACAGCTACCCATAACAGACAGTGCGCACTCTCCTTTCTTACACACCTTTGCATGGTGTCTGTTGTTTCGAAATCGAGATTCTTAGCATCGGAATAGTTTGAACTCTTCGAGTTTTAGTTGTTTTCGCACTCAAAATAGGTGCGTTATTAGGTCGTTGAAAATGAATAAGCGTTATTTCCCAAGAGTTGATTTGCCACTACTCATGGCGATCATTCCGATCATGCTGTTAAGTTCGCTCACTCTCTGGAGTGCCAGTAGCTTTAATGAGGCGATGCTCTTCAAACATTTGGCGCGCTGCGGACTGACATTAGTTTGTATCTTGGTCATGTCCTCGATTCCAGCGTCCAGCTATCAGCGCTCAGCTCCATATCTCTACATTATTGCGGTTGCTCTGCTACTTGCTGTCGCTTTATTTGGTGATAGCACCAATGGCTCTCAACGTTGGCTCGATATCGGCTTCTTCCGCTTTCAACCGTCTGAGCTAATCAAACTTTCCATTCCAATCATGATCGCCTGGATGCTGCATATTGAAGGAGGTCGACCAGACAGTCGGAAAATTGCATTTTGCTTACTTATTACAATGATTCCTGCCGGGTTAATCGCGCTACAACCGGATTTAGACGGTGCAGTTTTTACCATCATTTATGCATTGTTCGTTTTGTTTTTGGCTGGCATGAGCTGGAAAATAATCTGCGGGTTTATTGCGAGCATTTTAACGTTAGCACCTATTTTATGGTTCTTCGTTATGGAAACCTATCAAAAGAGCCGTGTAACACAGTTCTTGCACCCTGAGTCCGATCCACTGGGTTCGGGCTACCAAATCATCCAATCTTTGATTGCGATTGGCTCAGGCGGTATGAAAGGCAAAGGTTGGATGAATGCAACGCAGGGAACACTTGGCTTTATTCCAGAAAGTCATACGGACTTTATTTTTTCGACCTATGCGGAAGAATGGGGCTTTGTTGGCAGTTTAGTCTTACTCGCATTGTACTTGTTTATTACTGCACGCGTTATGTTGCTTGCATGTCAGTCTGACCACTTTTTTAGTCGGCTGGTAAGTGGCGCATTAGCGATGAGCTTTTTTCTGTATGCTTTTATCAATACGGGCATGGTGAGTGGCTTGTTGCCAGTAATGGGTAGCCCACTTCCCTTCTTTAGCTATGGCGGCACGGCGATGCTAACTCAAGGTATCTGTTTTGGTGTAATCATGTCGCTGTGTTATTCCAAATATCGTAACGTATAGCTCTGCTTGAGAAAAAGCGATCAAAAAAGGCTTCCCCGAGGAAGCCTTTTTACAACGATATGAGCGAATTAATTACAGCTCTGCGTTGTGGTAAACCTGCTGAACATCATCACAGTCATCTAGAAGATCTAGGAATTTCTGGAACTTCTCAGCATCTTCACCCGATACAGGCGTATGAGTTTGCGGAACGAATGTGATTTCTTCAACATCGATCGTTAGATCTGGGAATGCACCGTTAAGCGCAGTTTTTGTTTTGAAGAATTCTGTGTGAGGTGCGAATACAGTGATAACACCGTCTTCTAGCTCAACGTCAGTAACGTCTACATCTTCCATCATTAGCGTTTCTAGGATGATTTCATCATCGTCGCCTTTGAACTGGAATACCGCTTGGTGATCGAACATGTGAGAAACCGAGCCCTCAACACCAATTTTCGCACCGACTTTCACAAAGCATTGGCGTACATCTTGGAAAGTACGGTTGCCGTTGTCTGTTAGACAGTCAACGATAACGCTAGTACCGCCAGGGCCGAAGCCTTCGTAACGTGCTGGAGTGTAGTCTTCACCACCGCCACCGTTCGCTTTGTCGATCGCTTTATCGATAACGTGCGCAGGAACTTGGTCTTTTTTCGCTTTTGCGATCAGGTGTTTCAAAGACAAGTTCATGTCTGGATCACCACCACCGTTTTTCGCGCACATGTAAATTTCTTTACCGTATTTGGAATAAACTTTAATTTTCGCGCCTGCAGTTTTCGCCATAGAGGCTTTGCGCACTTCAAAACTTCTTCCCATCGGGATGTCTCTCTAAATTCAAATTTAATGCGAAGGATTTTAGCAAAAAGCGAAACCTTTTCAATTTCGCTTAGCAAAGGAATAGGGAGGTTACCTCATTCGTCACATTGGATTGAACCATTGCCACGGTTCGCGTTAAGCGACACCCATTACTCGTTTGTACTTTTCGACCGATTGCTGGAAAAACGCCTTTTCATCAGCATCGTTAATCTTGGACAACTGTTCTTCTATTGCTTCAGGACCAGATTTGGCCTCTCTGAGCTTCCAAACCAAAAACGACGCCTGCTTATCCAGTTCGATTTTGTTTTTTTCGTCAGGCGGCAATAGGGATAGATTAAACGACATTCACAGCCTCAAGGTACTTTAAATACTAGCCGGGCACTATATCACACAGAGTTACAATTACAGAATAGAAACGCACTTAACTTGATCGATTTCAAGTTAACTATTTAGGCACAGCGCTGATTTTCAGTGCTTTTGGTAAATGCTGTTCGAATATTTGTTGTAATCGAGTCTTGGTAACGGGTTTAGCCACGAACTCGTTCATCCCAACATCGAAGCAATGTTGCTGATCCTCTTTAATGACATTGGCACTTAGCGCAATAATTGGAACGTGTTTCCCCCACTCTCCCATTTTTCGAATTCGTTCCGTAGCAATAAACCCATCCATCACAGGCATTTGGCAGTCCATAAAAATCAAATCGAAAGGCTGCTGATCACACAGCTGCAATGCTTCTTCGCCATGGTTGGCGACACTCACTCGCACACCCAGTTTTTCTAACATGATGCGAACTACCTTCTGATTGACGATGGTATCTTCAACAACCAGTACCCAAGGTTTATCATTATCTTGAGGGCTGATTTCGTTGTCTTCCGCTTTCCGGAAATCTAATACATTAAGTTGGTCGGTATAGGTCGATTGCGCATTTATTACAGCAACAGGAATCGAAAATTCAAAACAGCTTCCCAGCCCAAGCTCACTTGTTAGTTGTATTTCCCCTCCCATCAAGTTAACCAACTGTGCAGCTATCGCCAAACCAAGCCCTGTCCCACCATACTTTCTGGTGGTACTACCATCAGCTTGTTGGAAGCGTTCGAAGATTGCTTGTTGGTACTCTTTCGCAATACCAATACCAGAATCCACAACTCGAAACCGGATATGAGCGGTCTCTCCATCAAGTCGAGATAACGCTACAAGAAGCTTCACATGGCCGCGCTCGGTAAATTTAATCGCGTTGCTCAACAAATTGTTCAGAACTTGTTTCAATCGTGTGGCATCACCTTGCACTTCCATTGGCAAGTGAGGATCAATATCGCTGAGCAGCTGTAAGTTTTTCTGCTTGGCTTTGACACTATGTAAACTGATGACATCGTCAAGTAGCTCGCGAAGATCATAGCTCGTGTATTCCAGCTCTACTTTGCCAGCTTCAACTTTAGAGAAGTCCAAAATGTCGTCGATTATCGTCATTAGTGAGTGAGAAGAACTGTCAATGATCTCTACAAACTCTTTTTGCTGGGGATCGAGGTCGGTGTCATTGAGCAACGACGACACACCAATAATGCCATTCATCGGTGTGCGGATCTCATGGCTCATAGTGGCAAGAAACTCACTTTTTTTACGATTAGCGACTTCTGCCCTATCGCGTTCAGCCTCTAACTCAGTCTGGTGCTCTTTCACTTTCTCAACACTTCGGTTGTATTTCTCTGCCAAAACACTCACTTCATCAAAGCACCATCGTTTAGGGAGAGTCACTTTACTCGGCACTGTACCGCCACGAAAATCGCTCACCGCACCAGACAGCAATTGTAACGGATTGACCAACAAGCGAAACGCCACCCAAAGAACACCAATGATGAGGACAAGAATTTTGATCGCTTCTGTCGTAAGTAGAAAAAAGAACTGCTGCCAAAGATCTTCATATATCGCGCTAAGATCCGATTGAACCGTTAATATCGCGAGATCATACGTTTTATCGCCGACCCGATACTGCATCGGCCAGCTTCTCTCGACAACATCCTCAGAAAGCGCCGAACCTAATTCAATGATAACTTCGTCTTCACTAGCAATACGTAAGTAGTCCACCGAGGGCATACGCATTGCACCTTGAGCTTGTGTCAGCAACAGCTCCCTATCCTCTACCCACAAACTCGCAGAAAAGCTCGATAAATAGCTAGACTCAACCTGCTTTAATTCAACATCTAAATGGGCTAAATCTTCGTGAAAAACTCGATATAAGCTCACTGTAGAAATGATGACCGTAAAGATTAAACTCAACGTTAATACCGCCAACATAAGTTGGTTGCCGATACTAAAACGACGTTGAGATCGCTCTTTTTCATCCATATGAAACCGCTCCGATAAACTTGCGCTACTCTAAATATAGCTACGCACAAATAATAATCGAGGATACGATGAAAAGACTTCTACTTAGATTGGCTTTTAGCTTCATTGTTGTAAGTTCTCATGTGACCGCAAATCAAGTGAACTATTACGTCATTGCTGAACAAGCTCGACCATTTCAAATTGAACAACAGGGACAAATGCACTCCGGAATTGTGACCGATATCGTCAGCGCTATCTTCGCGGAGTCGGATTACCAAGTGAATTATCATACTTATCCATTTAAACGTATGATTTCCATATTGGAAGAAGGCGCTGAGCCAAACTGGTTAACTTATGGCAGCCCGAACTGGGGCAAGGTGCAATCGGAAAATTTATCTGAGGAGCCCATTTACACTGTAAAACATGTACTGGTGTCGAGTAGCGAGAAGCCTTTAGAATTCAAAAATATGGATACGATGCATGGTCGTTCTATTGTATTACTGCTGGGGTTTGATTATCCAAATTTAACACCGTTCTTTGAAAATGGCAGTGTCAATGAAATGCGTGTGAAAGACTACAACGCCGCATACCGAGTGATAAGCCGAACCCCTGGAGATACAGCTTTTGTCGAGATGGAATCCCGAGTCCTTTACAACTTAAAGCGACTCAATTTGCCGTTAGAGAATTTTCAGATACAGCCTTTCAGCTCGGTTATTCCTGACTACTCAATCTACCTAGCTTTTTCACCTCAAATGCAACCAGAAACTCAAAATTACATCAATACACGACTCGTTGAATTAAAAGCCTCAGGGGAAATTGATGAAATCATTCAAAAGTATCAATGAATCAAATCATTAACAAAAACGCCAACGATGATACGTTGGCGTTTTTGTTTCTGGGAAATCTGTAGCACTTACTTAGTGTGGTTAACAAACTTAGGATCAAACATGTGCCCCAATTTACTCGCCTTGGTTTGCAGGTAATGTTGATTACTTGGGTTATTCCCTTCTTGTAATGGCACTCGTTCAATGACGTTAATATCAACCGCTTTTAAGGCGGCGAGCTTGCGTGGGTTATTCGTCATTAGACGCACAGCGTCAATCCCCAAATGCTCTAGCATTCCTTTACAGAACGCGTAATCACGCATATCAGCGGCAAAACCTAAACGCTCATTTGCTTCCACGGTATCTGCGCCATCATCTTGTAAGTGATAGGCACGAATTTTATTAATCAAGCCGATTCCACGCCCTTCTTGACGTAAATAAAGCAGCACGCCACATCCCTCTTTGACGATGTTTTGTAGCGCTCTATTAAGCTGAAAACCACAGTCACAACGCGTGCTAAATAGAGCATCTCCGGTAAGACACTCCGAATGCAACCGAATAAGTGGAGCTGCACTTTTTGTTGGCTCACCATAGACCAGAGCAAGATGCTCTTTATTTGTCGCGGCTTCAATAAAGCCGTACATCATAAATGTGCCCCACTGGGTGGGCAATTTGGCTTTATCGATAAACTTCACGAGATTGTAAGGCTCAACATGTCTCAGCTCTGCCCGCACATTCATCAGAATCTCTCCTAGATGATTTTCTCCTTTACCATCTCCCCCGTCTCCCCAAAAGGCATCTTTATGAGAATGCTCTGTTAGGCAAGCGTTACCCGTTCTCATTAATTGCTGCGCTAATGGTGGATTTTGTAGAAACTTTTCCCTAACGATGAAAGCCATAACAGCCAACTTTATATCGTCCCAATCGCTTCTGACAAAGTGTTCGTATTTGCGGCTTAAAGCAAACGCTTCGTCAGGGGTGCTTGCGTGCTGAATTTTACTTTGCAACTGAGCATCGAGAAACTTTTGGGCTTGGTAATAATGTTCGCTGGTGGGCCAAGTTTGGGAGGAGATATTGACTGGGGCATGGCAAAAATTTGAGAGAAAACCGTGGGGCTCATCGGGCTCATAAAAAAGGATTTGATCAACCATACTTGCGCTCCTTGCTTTGTGGTTGCGATAATCAACAAAAAGCATATCGCTACTGATATATCTAGTAACACAAGGTCAGATTGTCAAACTTCTTCGGGACGGGACGTGAGTGTGAAACTCGTGCTTTTGAGGCGCAAGACAGATAAATGGAGAGTTTGAATAAGAGAGTAATAGAGTGAAAAAATAAAAAGGGCAGTCCGTCGACTACCCTATGGGTTGCTAAACCAACCTGAGGCGATCAGTGTATCAAGCCAAGCTCCCTTGCTTCTTCAATGGTCAACCCACTTTCACGGATCTCACGTAACGCTTCAATGCGTCTTCTGGCTTCTGCTGATTTCACTGTTTTCTCTGGCTTCACAACGGTTTCCTCATCAGGTAATTCCCATTTGTGAGCGATGTTGGTCATCTCGTCATGGTCGATAGAATTAATGGACATATTTCCTCCGAACACACCATGTTTTCGATGCGTAATCTATAGCAAAACCGGAACAAGGTGGTAAGAAAAACTGTAGGGAAATGTGACCCCTCCCGCCCTTTCGCTAACTCCTTAATAGATTCATCATTTAAGTTTTGCCAAGGGACAAATTTACGATTAAATTTGAGTAATTCCCCCTACGAAAAGTGTGCTGATC
Organism: Vibrio sp. SCSIO 43097; assembly: GCF_023650755.1. Taxonomy (NCBI): domain Bacteria; kingdom Pseudomonadati; phylum Pseudomonadota; class Gammaproteobacteria; order Vibrionales; family Vibrionaceae; genus Vibrio; species Vibrio sp. SCSIO 43097. The sequence goes on from NZ_CP071841.1 coordinate 1,328,487, forward strand.
TAGCTCTCAATTCTGCTCTTCTTTAGTTTTATCAACGACGCATTACACCACTTCCTGTTTCACCTAACTTTCGAGTCACTTCACTGATTCATAGTTTGATACTTTCTAAAAACCGCCACACCTGATAATGATAATAATTATCTTTTAGATTGGTAAGGTGTTTATATGGATGGTATTAACTTAAGTCATGCATACCACAATGACCCGGTCATCCAGATCCGAGATTTGTGCGTCGATTACATCACTGATAATGGTGATTTTAATGCGGTAAAGTCCGTCAGCTTTGATATCGGCAAAGGCGAAATATTTGGTCTTGCCGGTGAATCTGGATGTGGTAAAAGCACAATCGCATTCTCAATAAATCGTCTTCATAAGCCGCCAGCGTTCATTTCTGGCGGTAAAATATGGTTTGATGGCAAGGATATCCTTAGTATCTCAGACTCTGAACTGACCGCTCTAAGGTGGAGTGAAATCGCCATGGTGTTCCAGAGCGCGATGAACTCACTCAACCCTGTCTTAACGATACAAGAGCAATTTGCAGATGTGTTACGACACCATCAAGGCCTCACTAACGCTCAAGCAAAAGATAGAGCAGAAAAGTTGTTGGACTTGGTCAATATTCCTCGAGAACGCTTAGCAGAATATCCTCACCAATTTTCAGGAGGAATGCGTCAGCGGTTGGTGATAGCCATTGCTTTGTCTCTAAATCCAAAACTGATCATTATGGATGAACCCACAACAGCATTAGATGTAGTGGTACAGCGAGAAATTTTACAGCAAATTTATCAGCTTAGAGATGAGTTCGGTTTTTCAGTCCTCTTTATCACTCATGACCTGGCACTCATGAGCCAACTATGTGATCGAATTGCAATCATGCGTCACGGAGAAATCGTCGAAGTCAATCGAGCATACGATATACGCAATCATCCTCAACACCCTTACACGCAAAAGCTATGGGCTTCTTTCCCAAACATCCATGACGTCCACAAACAACCAGAGTTACAAGGAGCGTAACCATGAGTCAACCTATCATCCAAATGAAAAATGTGATTAAAGAATTCAAAGTGGGCGGTGGTTTAGCGAAAGAGGAAACCTTTCGTGCGCTTCAAGGAGTGACTTTTGATCTGTACGCAGGAAAAACCTTGGCTTTGGTTGGAGAGTCAGGCTGCGGTAAGAGTACTTGCGCTCGCTTAATAACCAAAGTCTATCCTGCAACGGAAGGCGAGATCCTTTTCAATGGCACTGACATAAATGAGATCACGTCACGATCGGCTCTACAAGAATATCGCAGTAAAGTACAAATGGTGTTTCAAGATCCGTTTGGCTCTCTCAATCCAACTCATACCATTCGCCATCACCTAACACGTCCTTTAAAAATTCATAAACAAGTCAAAAACGAGCGCGACATCCCAGCCCGCTTGGAAGAGCTCCTAAAGCTGGTGGAACTACCTGAAGAGACATTGAATAAGTTCCCTCACGAACTCAGTGGTGGGCAACGTCAGCGAGTAAACTTAGCAAGGGCTTTAGCGGTAGGTTCGCAAATCATTCTTGCGGATGAGCCTACGTCTATGCTGGATGTTTCTATTCGCTTGGGAGTGTTGAATTTAATGCAACGAATGAAGCAAGAACTGGGAATTGGTTTTTTATACATCACTCATGATCTGGCGACTGCGCACTACATCGCGGAAGAAACCGCAGTAATGTACAAAGGGCAAATCGTTGAATGGGGCGACACTCATTCAATACTTAAGAACCCGCAGCATCCTTATACTAAGCTGTTGATTTCTGCCGTTCCTGATCCTGACTTACCTTTTGGTAACTTAGTGAAAAATGAACCAAACTATTCGATAGATGCCGATGAAATTCGTCAACGTAGCAGCATAATTGTCGACGAATTTGATCAAATAGGACCAAATCACTATGTAAAACAATGGACTGAGGCAGCGTAATGGATTTGAGTACTTGGCAAGATCAAATCGCCATGTGGTACGAACAGCGGAAACATGATCAAGTAGAAAAATTGGAAACGATCTTATATCAGGTGCCTGATGACGTGTTTGGACCCGAATTGAGTGATCTTCAAAGTAAAGCGATTGCTTGCTGGTTGGATGGATGTTTACGCGTGTTTCAACATGCAAGGTACCAAGACCCTCAGAAAGCATATCAAACTTTGCTTTATACGAGTGCAAAGCTTGAACAAGCAGCATGCCAAGTCTCGACTGATATTCTGATCAAAGATTGGTGTTTGAGACGACTTCAGCATCTCACCGTTGTGGCGTTAGAGTTTTGTAATCAGCAGTGTGATCAAAACAAGTGGCAGGAACAAGCCCATAGCTTAATCGAATCACATGTTGCGTTGATGCGTTCATTACATTGGAATGAACCTAAGAAGCATGATCAAGGTTTGCCTCATTAGTCCGGAAAAATGATCAAGGCTTAATTAGCGGAATTTTAGGTAAAAAAAAGCGAGTTTCCTGAGGAGAAACTCGCGAAGTCTATTCAGAATGAATGTAACAATATGAGCCAATCTATTAATCATCAGAAAGGACAAAAGGTTGTCTATTCGGGATAAATAGTAGTATTAGGCTTGGCTTCTAATGTCAGTGGTTTGTAAGAGTTAAGTCTGTTTTTTATCATCGAAAGACATTGTTACATTTCAAACCGATACATCACACCTATAGCTTGATACACATCAAGCGACATTTTTAAATCGCCATTTCATCCAAGGCACGAAATACCATTTCATCCATGTGACCATCGAAGATTTGACGACAAACTTTCCGACGCACCGCTAACCCCGCAATCAAGCGCTCGATGGTAAGATGCTTGACATCGTTCTGGGTGTTAAACAGCTCGACGGTTTTACTTAATGTCTCATAAGGAATCGGCTCATCCCCTACCCTTAGCCAATCGAGCTTCTCTATGTAATCTGAGCACTCTTCTTTGATTGAGGCATACGAGTGCCCTGTCATCGCAGATAAAGCCGTTATACTGCGTTCTAGAGCCTCTGGTGAGGTATATTTAGATAGAGTAATGGTGATCTCATCAGCATTGATCTCTACCAAATGTTTTCTTTGCTTCACGCGTCGCCCTAAATTTCCTCTTGGAGACGGTGCTTTGCGTTGAATGGGCTCAAATTCGCCGTCTATGATGCCTGAGAGCTCCTCAAGCTGCTGTCGGGTTACCATCTCATTACGAAGCGGGTTTGGCAGCGTAGGCGCCATGTTGCGCTTGCCTGCGTTGGTTGTACGAGCACGTGAGTAACGTAAGACCTCTTCGACATCACATTTGATGTCGATCTGGTAGTCCATCACTTTGTCATTTTCGATCATGGTTTCGATCGTCAGGTGATAACCCCACAAATTAACGACGAATAGATCATCATTCCCTTTTCCATCAGACAAACGCTTTAGTTCTCGGATCAGATCCATGGAGAAACGTCGCCATTCAATGTTACGTGCAAGTTTCTGGTTTAACTCACTCAATAGCATGCAATCCGTGTGACGACGAACCATGCGACTACGGAAGAAAGAGTACAGTTGAAACACCAAAGTATGTTGTTTCAAGATCTCTGGCGGAAACAAGAAGAAATAATCGCGCGTTAACAGCTCTTCATAAAACGAAGGTTCCCAAACTAAAATATATAAGTTTGGCTTGATACGAATTTCACCATCGCTTCCCTCCACTGGTGCCTCTTCAGAGGCTGTGATGGTTCGAGCAAGAAAACGAAAACGATCACTTTTGAAGCCCTCTGGCATGTTTTCACTTAGCCAACGTCCAGTAAGTTCATGGAGCTGAAAATCAGTGAATTCAATGCGATCAATGCTATCGCGAATGGAATCACGAGCTGGGCCACTGTCTTTTTTGCCTCTGAGCGACAAAATATCAGTGATGTATAGCGGCGTTTTGTTTGGTACGTGAGCCGCATCAAGCTGATACTGATCTTTGTGATGATCATGATATTGAACCGTTAACGTGAAGAGAGCGAACAGGGTCATGAGATCATCCACAGTCATGATATTTTTGGATGATCGCGTCTCAATAACGGCTTTTGTGCCAGAGATCGACACCATGGATTTCTGATAACTTTTTCGAGTTCTTGGTGGCGCAAGTGCTTGGTCAATTATCCCAGCCCAATTTGTTGGAGATACAACAAATTGATCGGCTTCATCTTTCATCGTGGGAGGTGTGTTTAACCCGTGCTCATTCAACAAACGTTTGTTTACTTGAGTCTGAGCCAATGCTTTCGAACGTTTTTGTTTCTCGTTCTGGCGAACTTTGTCGGTAACAAGACTTGTTGCTCCCAACACAGATATAAGCTGATTGGGATTCACAAATTTATGTAGCATCGTTTTACCAGCAAGTCCCTCTTCAAAACGCACTGGAGTTTGAGTAAATAAACCAATATTTACTGCCGCGCGCAAACGTTGTTGCAGGGCTGCGCGTGTGAGTTGCCCATCTGTTGCTTCCACAATCTCTGTGGTTGAAACCAAACCATCCTTGCTGCTGAAGCCTCGTAATGAGATCAGATTAAGCAACTCTAAGATGCTTTTGGTCACCCCTTTGAAATGTTGGTACTGCTCTACCCAATCCGCAGAGGATTCATGTACCTCAAAAAGATGGCCATCTTTGTGGCTTCTCGGTGCTTTAATCAGAATTTTTTCATCAGCCGTCATTTTAGATCCAGATCACACTAGCCGTAGTTGTGCTATGGTTCCGAAGAATAAAGAAAAACAGATCATAAATAAAGAAAAAAGATTGTTTTTTAAATAACTGATCTTTTTGATTAATCTGATCTTAATTGATTATATGATCTAATGATCTGGCTTGAAATTTTTCGCTAAGCTTTTGTTCTATAAGACTATTATTTCCATTTATTTCGGAACTATGATCATAAGAAGTCTGAAAGTATGATCAACAATAACCTGAAAGCATGATCATATTTATTCGTAAGCATGATCATTAAGGTTATGAAAAGATGATCAAAAGAGTCTTGAAACGATGATCATGATGTTTTTACAGGTTATCCACAGATGCAGTATTTAATAATGATCTTCACGATGATTATATTGTGCATTGGTGATGTTATTTATACTCGGATCGATGATCAAGAGCCAATATATCTATCGTTCTGGCGTCCATATTGATGAGATATCACTCATCTGATTAAAATACATTCAAGTCGCTCATATTTAGAAGTAAATCCTAGTCTCTGCTTATTTACAGGAAGCATGATCATGAGAGTGTGATTTATCATAGCAACTTGAGCAATTTCATTGTTCCGGCTTCTATACCGTCAATTTCTGCTCAATCCCCCATTCTGTCTGCACTCAACCGTAAATCAGAGAAGAAAACTCATGCTTCCGAGAGATTCTAAGGCTTGATCATATTTCCGACTAATGGATCTTATTTTATTTGCGTGTTTACACCGTACTCTGCTCAATTTTTCCATGATCATGCTTTCGGATTTGTTTATTAACACGGAAGCATGATCATAAGTATACCTTGATCATACTTCCATAGATGTTTCGCTGGAACTGCCCTATTTTGCTCGGAGACATGATCAAGGTGTTCAGGTCTTTATTGTTCCGATATTACTTACTATTTTTCGTTTAAATTAGGTTGGTCTAACATAATCCGTAATTTAGCTTAAGATTATAATCGTTCCGGTAGAAAATTGATTTACATTGTAAATGAGTGACGCTGTAACACTTTTTATTTTTAAGTTTAGGTGTCCACTTATGAGAAGATTATTTGATTAAAAATAGTTATCTTTTTGACCATAAATCATAAAAGCGTCGATTTGGGTGTTTTTTTATGTGATGGTAATTCAAAATGTTCGTGCACCTTTTTGTTGTTTTTGGTCCTTACTGCTGTACAATTGCAGTTATAAATCCTTCCAACGGAATTTGGCATGAAAAGAGAAAAAACGATTGAAAACCTTCTTGAGTTAGCGGAGCTGACTCAGCAGGTTCAAGCTGACCGTATTGAAATTGTTTTAGAAGAGCGAAGCGATAACTACTTCCCACCAATGTCGAAAGCGATGATGGAAACCCGTTCTGGTCTAACTCGCCGTAAGCTCGACGACGCGATTGGTAAAATGGAAGCCGCTGGGCATCAATTTACTAAAAACAACGCGAATCATTATTCAATTACGTTAGAAGAAGCACACATGCTCATGGATGCGGCTGAAGTGCCTAAATTTCATGAGCGTAAAAAGAATTCAGGTAACAAACCTTGGATTATTAATGTGCAGAACCAAAAGGGCGGTACAGGTAAATCAATGACCGCGGTTCATTTAGCGGCATGTTTAGCGCTAAATTTGGATAAACGATACCGTATTTGTTTAATCGACTTAGACCCACAAGGCTCGCTACGTTTATTCCTCAACCCGCAAATCAGCATGGCAGAGCATGATAATATCTATTCTGCGGTAGACATTATGTTGGGTAACGTGCCTGATGGTGTGGAAATTGACAGTGAATTTTTACGTAAAAACGTATTGCTGCCAACGCAATATCCGAACTTAAAGTCGATTTCAGCGTTTCCAGAAGACGCGATGTTTAATGCGGAAGCATGGCAAACGCTATCTGAAGACCCATCACTCGATATCGTCCGTCTGCTGAAAGAGCAACTGATTGATAAAATTGCTGATGACTTCGATATCATTATGATTGATACCGGTCCACACGTTGACCCATTAGTATGGAATGCGATGTATGCATCAAATGCCTTGCTCATTCCTTGTGCGGCTAAGCGTCTGGACTGGGCTTCAACAGTAAACTTCTTCCAGCATTTGCCTACGGTATATGAAATGTTCCCGGAGGACTGGAATGGTCTTGAGTTTGTTCGCTTGATGCCAACCATGTTTGAGGACGACAATAAGAAGCAAGTTTCTGTTTTAACTGAAATGAACTATCTTCTAGGTGACCAAGTTATGATGGCTACTATTCCTCGTAGCCGTGCGTTTGAAACCTGTGCCGATACCTACAGCACAGTATTTGATCTGACAGTAAGCGATTTTGAAGGCGGTAAGAAGACACTAGCTACCGCGCAAGACGCTGTTCATAAAAGCGCACTGGAATTAGAGCGTGTGCTGCACTCTAATTGGCCGTCATTGAATCAGGGGTAATAAGTAAATGGCTTTGAAAACGTCTGAATTAAACGCGAAATTATTTGGCAAAACGAATAAGCGTCGTGTTGTGACTCCGCAAGAGGCGCAAACTGCGGCAAAAGAGAAAGCTCAAACGATTGAACTAGCAGTTGCAGGTGAAAATATTGTTCAGTTTGAACTTGTGCGTATTCCTGCAAATAAAGTTGCGACAGAAACAACAGTATTTGTTGATAACGCTCGTGAGCAATCGTTCTTAAACGAACATGCTTTATCTGATGTTTTAGTCACACTCAAAGAGCGTGGCCAACAATATCCAGCGGTGGGTCGTAGAACTGAAGATGGCAAGATTGAAGTTTTAGATGGTAGCCGTCGTCGCATGTCTTGTATCCTCGCTGAACAAGATTTTTTGGTTTATGTTGCTGACAACATCAATACTGACCATGCTAAGTTTTTGTCTGATGTGGCAAATGCTCACAAACCGCTCTCTTTATACGAAAAAGGTAAAGAGATGCAGGCTAAGCTTGATAGTGGTGAAGCTGAGGATCAGAAAGCATTGGCAAAAATGTTCCAGTGCAGTGAAGCGTTGGTAAGTGGCGCTTTAAAAGCCGCAGCATTACCGTTAGAACTGCTTCAAGCGTATCCGAATGTTGGCGATCTCGGTCGCCCAACAATCGTGAAACTGCACAAACAGTTTTCAACGCTAACGCCAGAGCAGCAGCAAGAGCTGTTAGATAAATGTCGCTCTAGCGAAGGGTTTTTATGGCAGCGAAGCACAGCTCAAGGCGTTGCTCGTCTGACAAAAGAAGTCACGGAAAGCATCGAAAATTGGATTACTGAACTTGCACCAGCAAAACCTGGTAAGAAGACGGAAAAAGTCGACTTAGTTAAAGGTCGAGCAAGCTATAGCCGAAAAGGTAGCAGCCTGGCGTTGAACTTGAAGAAAGTTGACGACAGCTTAATGGAAGAGATTCTTGCGTTTGTACAAACCAAACTGCAATAACAAATGATGATTGAATCAACCGCCTCCGGGCGGTTTTTTTATATCTGAGAAGCGTCAAATTAAAGATGTGATACCATTACGTCAGTTCAACGTTGGATAGACAAAATGCAGACACAATCTGATTTCCTTTCATCACTTCAACATCAAGCTCACCAATCTTTCCAAAGGATTGGTGTTGTCATTCAAGGCGAGGCTTCTTGGCAAAATGCGTTGATGTCAGAGTTCCATAAAACGCAGCGCCATCAACGTTGGTTTTCTGTTGGTGATTTTGGTTTGAAAAACGTATCCAGTGTTTCGTCTAAACAAGGACACATGTTGCTAGGCAGAGAGTGTGACGTTCTATTGTTTGATGCTCGAAATGGCTTTGACGCCAATAGTTTTACCGCCGCGCTTGGCTCATTGGTTGGCGGTGGTTTTCTTATTGTCATTACTGAGCTGCGACAAAATGCGAATTTTGCTCAGCAATGGATGCACAAACAGTGGGAGAAGCTCGTTGTTATTGAGCAAGACAAACCATTGCCAACGGCTCCAGACATCAAGCAAGCAGAAAAAGAAAGCCACTACACGGAACAAGAACATGCCATTTCTCTAATTGAAAAGGTGGTGACAGGACATCGAAAGCGACCGTTAATTTTGACCGCTGATCGTGGGCGCGGAAAAACAAGTGCCCTCGGCATTGCGTGTGCGAACTTATTACAGCAGAAGCCACTTAGAATCTTAATTACGGCACCATCTATAAAAGCCGTTGAGCCTGTTTACCAACATGCTTTACGTTTACTCCCTAACGCACAGCGCATTAAGAAGGACAGATTAGAATCAGGGCAGGGAGCCATTCAATTCATTGCTCCTGACGAACTTCTATCGAGCAGACCTGAATGTGATTTGTTACTTGTCGATGAAGCGGCTGCAATTCCAGTTCCTATGCTCAAAAGCATTACCGAACATTATCATCGACTCGTTTTTTCTACGACTGTTCATGGTTATGAAGGTTGTGGCCGGGGCTTTACGATTAAATTTGTTGATTGGCTTCAGAAACAGCGTTCGGGAATGAAAACATGGCACATGACACAGCCCATCCGCTGGAGCATGAATGATGCGCTTGAATCATGGCTCTATGACGCGTTTTTGTTGGATGCGGAGTTAACGCACCATCAACTTAAACAGGTCGACTCAATTTCCCTTTCTAAAGCCGATAAGAACAATTTGATATCGCAGCCTAGTTTGCTGCGTGAGTGCTTCGCTCTTTTGGTGAATGCTCATTATCAGACCTCGCCGAATGATTTGATTCACCTTTTGCAAGACGACAACAGTCAGCTCTATTTTGCTAAGCAAGATAATGCGGTTGTGGGGGTGATATTAGCGGTCGAAGAGGGGGGCCTTGACGATGAATTGATTGAAGAAATCCAGCTTGGTAAGCGTCGTCCTAAAGGACACTTAGCCCCAATTACGATTGCAAACCACCTAGGATTCCCGAATGTCGCGAATCTATCGACGCTGCGAGTCATGAGAATTGCGGTTCATCCAGCATTGCAAGGCAAAGGCATTGGTCAAAAAATTCTGCAGCAACTTGAGCAAATGGCTGCTAAACACATTGCCTACTTATCCACGAGTTTTGGTGCGACGGAAGAGTTGCTCTATTTCTGGCGACAATCGAACTTCCGTACAATTCGCTTAGGGTCAATGCGCGATGCTGCTAGCGGTTGTTATTCAGTCTTGATGGTCAAACCTTGTGATTCCCAACAGACGGCTTGGGTCGACCAATCTCAGGCGCTATTTGAAGAAATGTTGTCTAACAATGTGGCTGACGTCTATCCAAAATTAGAAGCCCCTATTTTTCGAGCTCTATTGCCGCAACCTTTGGGAATGAGTCCACTTCATCCCGCTAAGTTATTACTAATTGAATGTTATGCTGATGGTGGTAACAGTTATGAGTCTGTGTCTGTGTGGCTTCAACAGTGGTTACTTAATTTAGGTTTGAACTCTGTTTCCGACTTGATGATTAGTAAGCTTTTTCTTAACCGTAGTTGGACTGAATGTGCTCAGCAATTTGGTTTACCTGGAAGAAGGCAAGTTGAGCAGCAGTTAAGGGACGAAGTAAGACACATTTGGAGCGATTTACACTGTAAACAATAAAGGGAAATTTACACTGTAAATGAAATTATTGGGAGCTGATTTTACACTGTAAATCCAGCTCCTTTTTGTTTCAGCGTGTATTTTGATTGAGCTTTAGGTTAAATCGAGTTTTCTCTTAATATGCTGTTTAACCGTTATTGATGGATTACTTTCTTTAGTGACGTGAGCCCTATAATAAGAAATGCGAGGTTTGTTCAGAAAACGGATTTGGTTAGACTGAAAGTGTTGATGGGAAGCAAAGTGGTAAGGGTATGTGGAAGCTGTGTCTTGAGTTATCTGAAGATAAGACCAAGGTGATAGCCCGTCTTCCGGGAGAAGTGGACCTCGGTGGTGAGCTAAATCAAAATGAATTAAACGAGCAGCTCGTCGCAATGAACGCTGAAAGGATGTTTGTTGTTGAGGGGGAAGTCGTTAGGTTCATTAACTGCGCCAAAGAACGTAAAGCCGAAGCTTACGAAGGCATCGTCATTGCGGAAAAACGCAACGCGCAAGTTGAGGTCGAATTATCGAATAATGACATGCTCGCCAGTATGAACGTTGTCGGTGCGTACGGAGGCCGAGGTTTACATGGCCCCGAGATTGTTCAAGCCCTTGCTCAAGCGCGAGTTTCGAAAGGCATCAACAAACTGGCTTTGAAGAAAGTGTTGGTTGTCAGCACTCAGCTCAAACCCGGCGAAACTTTTTCTCAACCTGTAGCGGTTGGTAAGCAACCTATCAAAGGCAAAGACGCTCTTTTTACTCCTCTCGTTAAAGACATCACCAAACGCATCCTCAAACCCAAAGACGGCCAATCTGCTAGCGACAAAATTGATTTACGTAACCTCGGTGAAACTATCGCGGTTGACGTAGGCGATGAGGTGATGCGCCGCACGCCTGCGACCAAAGGTACGCCAGGTTTTACTGTTCAAGGGCGAGTGATTCCTCCACAAGCTGGAAAAGACAGCCCAATGAAGCCAGGCAAGGGCACCGAGATAAGCAAGCACGACCCAAACCTATTGATTGCATCGGTATCCGGTACGCCTCTAATTAAAGACAAAACCATTGAAGTTGATAACGCACTCTGTCTCAATAGCGTTGGCGTGAATACAGGTCACGTGAAATTCAAAGGGAATGTGATTATCGGTGGCAACATCGAATCCGGAATGATTGTTAAAGCGACGGGCTCTATTACTGTAGGCGGCTTCATTGAATCGGCTGAAGTACAAGCGCAAGACGACATTCAAGTTGGTAAAGGGATCATTGGCCACACCGTGAGTGATGGCCAGCCAAAGAGTTGTCACGTCAAAGCCAAAGGTTCGATTCGTGCCAGCTACGCCCAATATTGTGATTTGCAAGCCGGCGAAGATATTGAGTTGGCGGTGCACAGTATGAATAACGATATTGTTTGTCGGCGCAATCTGACGGTGCTGGATGCGAACGGTAGGAACGGTACGCTCAGCGGCGGAGATGCAAAAGTCGGTGGCAAAGTGGTGTGCTTACAATTGGGCGTAGAAGGCGACACCGCCACAAAGGTAGAAGCGTTTGCGCGCTATTCTGCATTTAAGGAGCGATTAGCAGAGCTCAAAGATCAATACAAACGCGCTCAAGAAGGAACGATGGATGTGATTCGTAAAGAGCTCGAATTTAAGAAACGTCCTAAAGCCGAACGTACCGACGAAGAACAAGCTCAGATTGACGTGATGAAAACACAAAACAACGAGCAGCTTGAAGCGATAAAGCAAAAGCTAGAACAAACGGAACATGACTTTGAAGTCGCGTTAGAAGAAAATATTGTCGAAGCCAAAGAGCGTGTCTTCACACGCGTGACGGTGCAGTTTGGCGACGAACAAGTAACGACAAAGCGCACTCATGGCGGTTGTTCGTTCCGTTTCAATCAATACGAAATTAAAGTCTCGGCGAACTTGGAAGAAGAGGACGTCGCTGCGGTTTAAGCTTTCTTACTCATTGAGCCCACACGTCGCAACAAGATGTGTGGGCTTTTGTTTATCTACAAATCGACAATGTGCTCTTGATAGTAGTCCGCAAGCGCACCGACTTGGCTGCTACACATTACTTTCATTGCTTGTTTAATGTGTTCTATTGGCCAGTTCCACCATTGGATATTGAGTAGAGTCTCAATCTCTTTATCGCTAAATCGTTGACGTACGACTTGGTTGTTTCCAACCACCACCGAATAAGGTTGCACGTCTTTCGTCACTACGGCGCGTGCTCCGATGACGGCTCCATCGCCGATGTTTACTCCGGGCATGATCATCGCCTCACTGCCAATCCAAACATCGTTCCCCACCACTGTATCTCCGGCACGCTCGAAACCGTCTTGTACGCCTTCTCCAAATTCTTCAGGAGAGAAGGGGAAGGTCGAAATCCAGTCAATGCGATGACCTTGGTTTCCTGCCATCATGAAGGTGGCTCCAGAAGCGATGGAACAAAACTTGCCAATGATTAATTTGTCGATGCTATCGGGTTCTCTACTTTGCCATTCTTGAAGTGTGACGGGGTCACCCAACAAGTAGCGTACCGCTTGCTCTTCGAAGCTTTTTTGATGATAGAAGCCCGAGTAATAGCTGTAATCGCCAACGATGATATTGGGATTAGTGATGTGATCTTTAATGACTTGACCTTTTAACCACGTGTCGAAAACACTCATAACTCATCCTTTCAAATTTAGGTTGTACAGAGTTTAGAGGCTTTCTATTATTTCCAGTAGTTTGATTTTAGAGATTCAGAATTACTGTATGGAAATAAAATGGCTCAGCTACGTACCACTTTACGTCGCTTTGTGTGAGGAACGAAGTATTGCTGGTGCAGCAAAGCGACTGAATTGTTCGAATGCGCATGTAAGTCGGCAACTTAAACAGCTTGAAGACATATTGTCGGTGCAGCTTATTCAGCGAACTACGCGCCAGTTTAATTTGACCTACGATGGTTTGCGGTTTTATCAGCAGGTAAAGCAACTGCTCGAAGGCGCTGAGCAGATCAATGAGCAAGTCATGGCAAACGAGATCGTATCGGGAAAATTGAGAATAGCGGCGTCCGCTTCTTTCGGAGCTGCGTTACTCAGCCAAACATTGATCGAGTTTCGATTGCAACATCCACAAGTGAGTGTTGAAGTGATCTTCACAGAGACACCTCTCGACTTGATTGAGGCTGGGTTTGATATCGCATTCTACTTTACCGATACTCCCCCAGAGGGATACGTCGGCCATCAGCTACGCACTTTACACTGTAAACCGATCGCTCATCGCTCGTATTTAGCTGATAAACCAAATGTAAGTACGCCAGAGGAGCTTGGTGACTTAGAGCACATCCTTTATAAAAGTCGTGACTTGGTGTTAGACAAGTGGACGTTTACGCATAAGCAAACTCAACAGCAGTGCAGCATTGAGTTAGAAAGTACGCTGAGTTTTAATCTTGTCCAGTCCATGTTGGATGCTACTTTGACTGGCTGTGGTGTAGCCATGTTAGATGAATTTGCACTGGCTAAACTCGACCCTGCACAAAAAGAACAACTCGTGAGTTTGCTGCCAGAATGGCAAACGGATGCGATTTTGCCGCTTTATCTGCTTTACCCAAAACGTGAGCACTTACCAAGAAGAACGCGAGCGTTCATCGAACACTTTAGGAACATATATTCTGTCGGCGAATAGCGACAACAAACTTAGCAACAATTGAGGAAGCAAAGGAATGCGAAAACACTGTCACCAGTTTTCCTGATGCAGGCGTGTTGGTCAAAACAGGTAACGAAGAAAACATATTACGAGGGTGAGCTTCTTCAAATCAGCATTAAAGGCAATAACTACTGACCGGACACAGAAGAAGCTCATGGATTCAGCTAACTTACATTAAGTATCGTGCTTACAGCTCGTAACGTAGACCTAAGTGGTAGTAGCTTTCGTCTGCGTGCGCACCGCCAAACGAGACTTCTTGTCCATTGCTGTAGCCACGCGAGCCGTTACGATCAACGTAGTTTGTGTAGATAGAAGAACGAGGCGTCAGTTTGTATTGCACTTCTAGCGTTGTATCTTTCAGCTCTAGCTCGTCACCATCACTGTTTTCTAAAGAACGATAACCAGCACGCAGTACCCATTTGTCATTTACACTGTAAACCGCCGTTAGTTCCATCACTTTGTCGGTACTGGTTTGTGAGTAATAGCCCTCTAGTTCATCTTCCGAGTACAACGCACCCAACATCAAATCACCTAGGTAGTAACGCGTACCTGCGCCCCAGAATGTGTAATCGGTGTCGTTGCTTTCACGTGCATCACCTTTATTCTTCTGCATCGCCACCACTGGTGCCAAGGTACCCAAATTTCCCATGTCTAGCGTATAACGCAGTGCAGTGTTGTAACCGTAGTCGAGCTCAGAAGTGTTGTTTCCTAAAATGTACGCGACAGAAAAATCGAAATTACCTAGGTTGTTTTGGTATTGCAGCGTGCCATCTTGACGGAAAACTTGCGTCGCGGTTTTGTCGACTTTATTCGCTTGGCGCGCCATAGAAACATCGGAAGAGGCGAACACATCACCAATATCGGTAAACATAATCAATCCAGATGCCACGCGACCAGCAGTAATACGACCATAATCTTTCGCATCAATCCCCGCCCATACATAACGTGCGGTCAGAGACGGTTTGTCGTTTACTTGGTTTGCGTATTCAGCTGCACCCACTTGGTATTGCGCTTGGCCGATGATCGACGCGTACTCGTTGATGGTTTGTGAACCGTTTAAACCAATACGGCCATCAAACTCGCCATTTGCATCGCCGTGCTCGTCATTTTTACTGGTGACATTGAAACCAAGACGAGAGTAAATATTTAAAACTGACCCATCTTCCGCTTGATACAGCTGCGCTGCCATTGCGTTTGATGCCATCAATGTAGGGAGAAGTAGAGTCAAAATGTGCTTTTTCATGATTAACGACCTTTCATTTCTATTGTTTTAGGTACGACAAAGCCCCTTCCGAGTAACGGAATAAGAAAAATTGTCGTGAAGTAGAGAGAGGGTGCGCCCTTGTTTGCCAAGGGCGCGAGCTAGTCCATTCCTATAGGGGAAGAATGATTTAGCTTAAATCGACGTCTTTGCAGCCAAAGAAGTAAGTCGCGAGGAAGCCGACGATGTAAGAGATAAGCAGGCCGGCAACAAACACCATCATGCCCGGGAAGATGCCATTTTCAGATGTCATGAGAGGAATCGCCACGATACCGGACGGGCCAAACACCGTATTAAGACCAACTGGTAAGCCAAGGTAAGAAACTAAGCCGATAAAGAAGCCGCCCGCAGCACCACCAATACAAGCGGTAACGAATGGTTTTACACGTGGTAATGTCACGCCGTAAATCAATGGTTCGCCAATACCTAGAAGGCCAGGAATAATAGCGCCTTTAACTTGAGTACGCAGTAGAGCGTCTTTTTTGGCTTTGAAATACAGCGCCATTGACGCGCCAACCTGACCGCCACCAGCCATCGCTAGGATAGGAAACAGCGAGTTAAAGCCCTGTGCTTCCATCAATGCGAAGTACACTGGAACAAAACCCTGGTGGATGCCAAATACCACAGAAATTAAGAACAAACCTGCCAAAATTGCAGCGCCTAATGGGTTATCGTTCAAGTTGAGGAACAACCAAGACATCCCTTTAAACAGCTCGCCGCCGATTGGCATGATGATCAAGAAGGTTACCGCACCCATGATCAACAGAGTGATAACGGACGTTAAGATCATGTCCAGATCATCTGGCATGTATTGACGAACCTTACGCTCGACTTGCGCACCGATGATCGCCGCCAAAAGTACGCCGATAATGTTGCCGCGCGGATCAATCGCAAAGCCGAAAAACTCGTTCATGCCAGAGTAAATGCCGGATGTCGCCTCTGGGTTGTAACCCAGCACAAACAAAGAGGCGAGAATGGCACCATTAACACCAGAGCCGCCAAACGCTTGCTGCGCGTTGTAACCAATCAGAATACTTAAGAAAGCAAACAGACCCTTACCAAAGACTTTCATGTAGGCGATCAAATCCAGCATAAACTGGCTTGGTGTCTGGTCGAGAACAAACATCTGTTCCAATAACGTCGCAAAACCTAGCAACAAACCAGCGGCAATAAAACCAGGGATCAACGGCGTAAAGATGGTAGCAAACTTGCTTAAAAAACGCTGAACCGCACTGGTTTGTTTGCTCTTCATCTGCTTTTTTTGCTCGGCCGCGACGGCAGAAAGATCTTGTTGCGGCATATCTGGTTCTTCACTGTCACCAGAGGTTAAGCTGTCGATCAATTGATTCATCATCTCAGCCGCTTGTTGAGCTTTTCCGGGACCGAGAATGATCTGAAACTGCTCATCGCTTTCCACCACACCCATTACGCCGGGAATTTGCTTGATAACTGACTGATCAGCCAAACCATTGTTGGCGAGCGATAAACGCAAACGCGTCATACAGTTACCACATTTGCTTACGTTGCTGCTGCCACCCACTGCGGACAACAACTGCGATACTGTGTTTGAAGTTATTTTTGCCATAGGGTCTATCCTTCAGAACTCGGATTATTTAGTTATTATTTAGTGCTGCGCGAATAAAACCGTTGTGCGCGGCGAGGCGTGATTTGGCTTGTTCGGCATCCAAATCGGCCAAAATCATTAAGATGGCAGTTTTGCAGTGGCGATCGCAGGCATTTAATGCTCGCTCTGATTCTTCTTTTGATGCGCCAGTTGCTTCTACAACAATGTTGGTTTGGCGTTGGATGAGCTTGGCGTTGGTGGCCTCTACATCCACCATTAAGTTGCCAAATACCTTACCGCTACGAGTCATTGCACCTGTCGTGAGCATGTTTAACACCAGTTTTTGTGCGGTGCCGGCTTTCATGCGAGAAGAGCCAGTGACAACCTCTGCGCCAACTATCGGCAGAATCGCGATGTCGGCCGCTTTTGCCATGGCACATTCCGGATTACAGGCGATAGATGCGGTCGTAGATCCGATGGATTTAGCGTAGTCCAAACCACCTAGTACATAAGGTGTACGGCCACTCGCTGCAATGCCTACAACCACGTCATGTTTGGTGAGGTGAAGCGCTTTTAAGTCGTCTTGACCCATTTTCGCGTTGTCTTCTGCGTTTTCTACCGCTTTCAAAATCGCTTGGTGTCCACCAGCAATTAAGCCAATCACCATATCTGGATGCGTGCCGTAGGTAGGAGGACACTCGCTCGCATCAAGAATTCCTAAGCGGCCTGATGTGCCAGCTCCCATGTAAACCAAACGGCCACCATTGGCGAACGCTGCAGTAATTGCATCAACCGTCTTTGCAATTTGTGGTAGCACTGCTTTGACCGCGAGCGCGACTTTTTGATCCTCTTCATTAATGACTTGCAGCATCTCGATGGTCGAAAGCGTATCAATCTCTGCACTGGCTGGATTACGGCTTTCTGTCACCAATCGGCTTAAATCAATTTTCATGTTTTACACTCTTCGTAATGTTCAATCTGAGGGCGATTCTATGGAATAAAATATTCTGTTTTGGTGATAAAAATCACACTTGAGGTTATTCTTTGTGCAGGAGAAATTTGGAATAATGAGAGAAAATATACGTCCATTACATCCGATATAAACTGGCTTGGTTAGAATAATCATGGAGTTAAATCAAACTCCAATTATTTTTGTTTTGGAATAATTTATTTAAATTTTTTGAGGTTTTTGTTGTGTCAGTTATCAATAAGATAGTCGCGAGGCGTACTCAGCTTTCGCAAAGTGGTCGTTTGGTCGGCGATTGGATTGTTGAAAACGCAGAAAAGGCGGCGCTGCTCACTAGCCAAGAACTTGCGGCGCAAGTAAAAGTGAGTCAATCGAGCATTGTGAAATTTACTCAGCGTATCGGCTTTAAAGGTTACAGCGAGTTTAAATTAGCTCTGAATGAAGAGATTGGCCGTAAGCATGCGATGCAGTCGACACCGCTGCACAGTGATATTTTGGCTGACGACCCCATTGCGGTTATTTCACAGAAACTGGTGAAAGCGAAAACCGACGCTATGTTTCAAACCACCAATACGCTGTCTTACGAAGCGTGTCACCAAGCGGTGAAATGGTTGAGTGAAGCGCGTCGAGTGCAAGTGGTCGGGATTGGGGGCTCTGCACTGACCGCGAAGGATTTAAGCTTTAAGCTGCTTAAACTTGGTATTACGGCGCTTTCTGAACAAGACAGCCACGTGCAGATTGCTGTTGCCCGCACGCTCTCTCCAGAAGATGTTCAGATCGCAATCTCGTTTTCGGGTGAGCGCAAAGAAATTCTCGTTGCGGCAGAAGCGGCAAAAGAGCAGGGCGCGAAGGTGATTGCGTTATCTGCGCCTGGAAGAAGTCGCTTGCGCGGTATTGCCGATATTACGTTTGATACGATTGCCAATGAAACGGAACATCGCAGCTCATCCATTGCTTCGCGTACCGCGCAAAACGTGATCACCGATTTGCTGTTTATCATCTTGGTTCAACAAAGAGACGACAGTGCCCGTCAGTTGATCAGCGATATCAGTACCGACATCAAACAGATCCTCACATGATCGCTTGTTCAACAGTGGACTAAAGATCCGGATCGTGCCTCAGTAAAGCAATAAAAGCGGATAGATGCTTTTCAATGGTGAGATCGGCAGAAATTGCCGGTAACTCCAACGTGATGCAAGGTAAATCACGTTCACTACACCAAGTGCCGAATGAGCCGGGTGTTTCGTAGTCGACATCGTCCACGATTGGCAGCTGAAACTGCTCGCCGAGCCATTTGGCAAGGTCGGAATGTTTGGGATCATCCACAAACGCAAGCGGTTCATGAAACGACACCACAAACTTTGGCTTGCGCAGTTCAATCAAGTTAATTAATGCGCTAACTTCAGGCTCTAGTTGGTTTTTAGTGCCAGTTTTTACCTGTACGTCTCGAACGGGTGTGTGAGAGCTCCATCGATACACTGTGCCATGCTCAGTCCAATTTTGGGTTGGAAACGCGCGATTGAGATCCACTTGGTTTGCATTTGCGCGTGTGCCTAGTTGGTTGCCGTCAGGATTCATTGACAGAATCACATCATGTCGTAAGTTTTCAGCAGGCAAGCTTCTTAGCGCGCAGGACAAACCTGCAATCGAGGCCGTCTCGTCCCCGTGAGTGCCTGCCAAAATCAAACCTCGCGAAGCACTTTCGACTTGAGCCGGAAAATACAGTAATGGCGCACCAAGCACGGATTGACCGTATGATGTTGGCCGAATTAAAAATGCCGCTCTTTCCGTTCTTGGAATTAGACTCACCGTAATCTCCTGATTGATGAAGTAGTATCAATATCTAAGCTAATTACACCTAGCTAAACTGAACCGTTTAAACTCGTCAACGGTTGAAATGTTAATTGTGGCACTTGCTTCACAAGACGCGTTAGGAGAACGAAAAACGATATGGATTTTAAAAAACATTCAACGGCGTTGCTGATTTCCTCTTTATTCACCCCTTTTCTTGCTACATCAGTTGCTGCGGAGACCTTACCTAAAGACATTCAACTTGCCGCAGAACAGCATTTAGTACGTGCGAATGACGCAGAGGCGGCGACGCTTGACCCAGCGAAAGCCGAAGGTCTGCCAGAAATGCATGTGATTCGTGACTTATTTGAAGGGCTTGTGATTCAAGATCGTGACGGAAACATTATTCCCGGTGTGGCAGAATCATGGGAAACCAACGACAACCAAACCTTTACTTTTCACTTGCGCAAAGACGCGAAATGGTCGAATGGCGAGCCTGTGACAGCGGATGATTTTGTCTATTCACTGCGCCGAGCGGTGGACCCGAAGACCGCTTCTCCAAATGTTTGGTATCTCAAACTCACCAAGATCAAAAACATCGCCGATGTAGCAGAGGGCAAAAAGCCTTTGGACGATCTCGGTATCAAGGCAGTGGATAAATACACCCTACGTTTTGAGTTGGACAGTCAAGTGCCGTACTTTGTTGCTATGACTGGGCACACGTCCATGATGCCAGTGCATCAAGCGACAGTGGAAAACCGCGACAAGCCGTGGAGCGATCCAGACCAATTTGTTAGCAACGGTGCATTCACATTGGATAAGTGGGTCGTGAATGAGCGCATTGAACTGGTTAAGAGTCCAAGTTACTGGGACAGCGCAGATACGCATCTAAACAGAGTGACTTACATTCCGTTTGAAAACCAAAACGCGTCGATCAATCGTTATGCGGCAGGAGAGTTGGATATCACGTCCGATGTGCCGACTCATATGGCGCAGAAGCTTAAACAAGATTACAAGCAGGCTTACACGGTGGTGCCATTACTGTGCACGTATTACTACGCGTTCAATACCACTCGTCCGCCATTTGATGATGCGCGAGTGCGTCAAGCGGTGTCGTACTCCATCATGCGTGATGTGATTACGAATGGTGTCACGCAAGTGGGCAACCTTCCTGCGTATACCTTTGCGCATCAGTACACTGCCGGTTTTGATGCGACGCCCCCTGAGTATAGTAAGTGGAGTCAGCAACAACGTGACGAGAAAGCGCGTCAGTTGTTAAAAGAAGCGGGTTACAGCAAAGACAAGCCGCTCGATTTTAAATTGCTGTACAACACCAGTGAGGCAAACAAATCGATCGCGGTTGCGATAGCGTCGATGCTACAAAAAAATCTCGGTGCAAACGTGGAGTTAGAAAACCAAGAGTGGAAGTCGTACTTAGTGGCGCGTAAACAAGGCAATTTCGATGTGATGCGTGCTTCCTGGTGCGGTGATTACAATGAAGCGTCTACTTTCCTGAGCTTACTTCGCTCAGGTTCTTCGGGTAACTTTGCACGTTACAGCAATGCAGCGTACGACAACGCGATGAACAGTGCATTGGCTGCAACCGATGAGAAAGCGCGCCAAGGATTTTACGACCAAGCTGAACGGTTGCTGGCGGCAGATATGCCCATTGCGCCAATCTATTATTACATGCAAGCGCGTTTGGTTCGTCCAACCGTGGGTGGCTTTGCAAAAAACAACGTAGAAGGGCGCATTTACTCGAAAGATCTCTACATCAAGAAGTAGCGCTCAAAACAAGCGATAAATACGAAGCCCCGAAGATGTGTCTTACGGGGCTTCTTTTTATTGTTAGCGAGCGGAGAGCTTGTCCACGAGCATTGCGATTCGTTTGCCAAGATACTCCGCCGTTGCAACATCAGAGGCATGCAACTGACCACCTTCACCACCTTGTGCAACAATACCACCTTGTACACCATAACGATTCAGGTTTTGCTCCCCAGAATTGCTGATCTTATCCAACCCGATCCACATCATGCCGTGTTGGTTAGCGAGCGTTTGTAGATATTGTAATGTGCAAGATTGGTCGCCATTCATTGCTCCACCACTGGTAAAGCCAGCCGCGATTTTGCCCGCCCATTTTTGGTAATACCAAGATTCACTGCTTGCATCGGCAAATGCTTTAAACTGCGCTGCTACACCGCCCATATAGGTCGGTGAGCCAAAGATAATCGCATCACACTCAGCAAGTTCATCCATTAGTTTAGGGTTCACAAAACGTCCCTCAATAATCTCACTGCCTTCAATTCGGTGAGAGAGGATTTCACATTCATCTTGCTGCTTAATGCCTTGTTGTTCAACGCCTGCGGCAATCGCGCGAGCAAGCTGACCAGTAACGTCGGTTTTAGAGAAATAAATAATCGCAATTTTGGACACAATGGTTCCTTTTTTCATTGTTGATTTTTAATCGTGCGACTAAGGCTAAAACCTCAAGCTAAGTTGAGGTCAACACTAAAACTTAAAAAGAAGTGCATTAAAAAGCCGATGTAGATACATCGGCTTTTTAGTGGGTTATTTCTTTCTGCGAGTATAAATCCGAGATTTTACTTTACTTGGCTCTGGCTTGTTTTTCGCCAGCTTTAGCACTGCTTTTTGCAAAATCTGGTTGTTTGGGTAAGTGATTAAGTTACCGTTGTCGTGCTTAATTAACACGTGAAACATGCTGATTTCTTGAATCTCACCGCAGATGTCTTCATCTTTGTCTACGACTTTAATTCGGTCACCCACTCGGTACGGGAAGACAAAAAAGATCAAAAAGCTGGCAGTGATGTTGCTCAGAATTGACCACTGCGCAATAAACGCCACACCTAATACGGCAAAAATGGACGATAGGAACAAAGACACATCGCCATAGCCAATACCTGTGATAATGGCAAAAATAGAGGCGGTCAAAAATAGCAGCGCGACATTGAAACAGCGCTGAATAAAACTCAAACGAGCCTTTTTTACACCTTTCGTTGTTGCCAAATTTAGGATGGCTCTATTTACAATCCTCTTCAGGATGCGATACGCGATCAGGACAAAAATGCCCATCAATAGTTTGTAACTGAGGGAGCCCGTAGTGAAATACTGGCTCACTTGCTCTAATTGGATCCAATCATTCATTTCTTCATCTCGACGATATCTAGAAAGCGGCTTTTATAGCTGATTTTTTGCTGTAAGTAATCACAATTTTTCTTTACACCATTTGTCTCTGTGTTGAGGTTCCACAGAGTACTATATAAGTTAATCAAAGACTTAGTGAGTATTACGAACTCTTTGGCTTCATTACTTATATTCAATCAAAGCTGACGTGATTTTGAAGAGAGCAATCTTTGAGCTGTATCCCATATCCGACATTCTATGACGCTAGTTCCTTATAAACGAGCTGAATATGACTTTTGTCCTGATAACCTAAGGTGTATTAATTGAAATAGCTTTTAGGGCGTTGAAAAATGGAAGAAGATGAAAAGGCGATTATGATTTTATTCGTGATTGTTGGCCTTGTACTCGTTTGGGTCGCGCTTGAAGAACTTAATTATCTCGGGCTCCCAATAAAATAAGCCCCGTTAAACACAAGTTAAACGGGGCCCTTGTCTTTTATCAATGTGAATTCAGGCTAGCTAACCGCACGCACTTTGCCTTGTTTCAAATCGTTCAGCACTTGCGCTTTAGGACCATCTGCAATGATGCTGCCTTTTTCCATCACAATTACGCGATCAACGATGTCGAGCATAGACGTTTTATGCGTAATCAGAATCAGCGTTTCACTAGGTTTCAACTGTGCTAATTGATGCTTAATGTGCATCTCTGAGCGGTTATCCATTGCACTGGTTGGTTCATCCATGAGTAGAACAGGAGGACGACCCAAAAATGCACGAGCGATCGTGACTGCTTGACGTTGACCACCCGAAAGCATTGCACCACCTTCACCAACTTGGCGTTCTAAGCCCGCTGGGTCAGATTGCGTAAACGCAGTAACACCGGCACGATTCGCTGCGTCTAGTACGTCACGGTCATCGGTTAATGGGCGACCTAGCGTAATGTTGTCGCGGATAGAACCAAAGAACAGATTCGAATCTTGCGGCACACAACCAATATTACGGCGAATGTCGACATGATGCAGCTGTGCGATGTCGGTATCATCAATGCGAACATGACCTTCCGTCGGCTGATACAAACCCATGATGAGACGCTCTAACGTGGTTTTACCCGAACCGATACGGCCTATGATCGCTACTTTTTCGCCTGGGTTAATAGTCAAGCTCAAATCTCGAATCGACGCCACCGGTGAATCTGGGTAGTGGAAGGTCACGCGTTCAAGTTCAATTTTGCCTTGTACTATTGGGCGGTGAATGTAACGTTTACCTTCTTCTTGTTCATCCGGCATTTCCATGACTTGATTGATAATTGTCATAGAAGACTTCGCTTGGTTGTAGCGCGTAGAGAGTAAGGATAACTGAACCAAAGGACCAATCGCGCGGCCGCTAAGCATGGTTGCGGCAATCAAACCACCCATGGTTAAGTCGCCTTCTGCAATTAAGTAAACGCCTAGGATGATCATCCCTACGTTACTACTTTGCTGCACAAAACCTGCCGCGTTTTGAATGCTATCCGTAATTCGGCGGCTTTTTATATTCCAGTTCGCCATGTGTGCAACTGCCTCTTCCCAGCGGTATTGGAATTGGCTTTGCGCACTGAGCATTTTTACGGTTTCTAACCCAGCCAAGCTCTCTATCAAATTGGCATATTTTTGCGATGCTAGGCGTGAACCCTCCTCAATGGAGCGACGCAGCGGTCCTTGTATCAGTAGCGAATGAATAATCAAAATGACCACGCCCACCATCGGTACATACACAAGATCGCCAGCCATTAGCCATATAATCACTAAGAATAAAATGGCAAAAGGCAAATCAATGAGAGCACTGACGGTCGCTGAAGTAAAAAACTCTCGAATAGATTCGAATTCTTGTAAATGGCGAGCGAAGGCACCGACCGAAGGCGGCTTTGATTCCATTCTAATCCCCATCACTTTGCTGAACAGTTTGGATGAAATCAGAATGTCAGACTTCTTGCCCGCCACATCAATGAAGTAATTTCTCAGCGACTTGAGAATGAAGTCGAACAGGAACACGACAAAGATGCCACTTGCTAGTACCCATAGGGTTTCAAACGCAAGATTCGGAACCACTTTGTCGTACACCAAGCGAGTGAATAGCGGAGCGGCAACCGCAAAGAGGTTGATGAGAAGTGATGCGATTAAAACATCACGGTAGATGCGTTTTGACTGCCACAAGGTGGACCAGAACCAGTGGCCTTCGTTGGTTTTGAGCACTTCGGGAGAGCGCTCATCGAAACGGAATTGCTTTTTAACTAAAAAGTACCGACCAGTGTATTGCTCAAGTAGGTCTTCTAATGGAATAGAGATCGGCACCATTCCACTTTCTAGGGTGGTGACTTCGGCCTCGCGTTTCTCCATATTGATGCTGTTGAGAACGCAAGAGTCACCGCCTTTAAGAACTAAGATTGCCGGCAGAATTAGGCTGGAGATGCTCTCCAGCTCTGCGCGGTTTTCCTTGGCAACCAATCCGGCCCTTTCCGCTGCTCTTGGTAGCAAAAATGGGGTCAGTTTACCGTCAGATAGCGGTAGTCCGTTGACTAGCGCTTCTGGCGAGTTAGCTAACCCATAGTAACGGCTAACGTAGATGAGCGAATTCAGTAAAGGGTCTTTCATCGTTGATAAACCTTTTTATTCCTTGTCGACGATGAATCCTTGGAATACCTCAACAAAATGTTCAGTGAGGAAATCCAACTGGATTTGAGTTTCTATACGCGATGCGATAGTCGTAATACCAAGGTTGTGGGCAGTACGAGAGATCGACGTTAGCGTGAATTTCTGTTTTTCGTCGTGCAAGTTGTGTGTGAATAGGTAATCGAGCTTCACATAGTTCGGGCGGAACTCTTGGATGTATTCCAAAGATTGGAAGTTACGTCCGTAGTTATCCACGCCGAACTCAGCACCTGATTGGCGAATGGCATTACATAACAGTGCTGTGTGGTGAGGCTGATCGATAAAGCATTCCTCTGGAATTTCAAAGTGTAGCTTAGAGGCCACTTTGGCGTGTTTTTCCAGCATGCTAGTTGTCCAGCGAATAAACGATGGTTGAGACAAGCTGCTTTGCGCGATGTTAATCGCGACTGGGTCATTAAGTTCACCACTTTCTAGCATCTTAATCATTGATTCAATGACATACTGGTCAAAGATGTTGGTGGCGTCTAACTGTTCTAGTGCGAATAGGTATTGATTCGCACGATACGTTTCACCATCTTTTTCGATGCTTGAAAATACTTCGTTGTGGAATACTTTACCCCATGTGTTTTTCGCAGCTTGGAAACGGAATTTAACCCAATCACTATGAATGGCTTCTTCAACCAACGCTTTCCATTGCTGTTTACCCATCAAACTAGAAGGTGTATCACTGCCAATGAAGCCGTATGGCTTGTCTGGTTGCGCTTTGGCTTTCGATAGTGCGTTGTCCACCATCGAGAGGATTTCAGAGCGCGTTTTCTGATCTTTGCTGTGTGCAACCCCTAGTGACGCTTTAGGTTTTGCTAAGCCTGTTGGGTCAGTATTTAGGCCGTTCACACAATTGACGATGCTGTCCGATAAAATGCGTAACTCGCTCTCATCCATATGAGGGAAAAGCAAGCCGAACTCATCACTAGACAAGCGAGCAATAGTGGCACCCGGTACATCAATTGTGTTTTTCAAACGTTGAGACAGTTCTTTAACGTGGGCATCTGCGCGTTGGTAATCTTTGGTCTCGTAAATGTCCCCAATGTATTCAGCATGGAGTAGCGCGATACCCCCTTGCGTTTGCTCTGCAAGCCATTGGTCGATTTGGTTGATGTAGAATGAGCGGTTACCCAATTTAGATATAGGATCGAGGTAAGCCTGAGCACGCAGACGTTGCGCCTCTTTGGCTTGCTCTTTGAATGATAGCTCGATTTGAGCAGACATCATGTTAATGCCATCTACCACCGCGATAAGATCTTTGGTTCTTGGACGAGCAAGCGGTTCACCAAATTGGTTATTCGCGATTTCATGCATTTTATTTACGATGGCCGTTAATGGTTTTAGCGAGCGACGTAGGATGTATGAAATTGCCACTAAACCAGCTAGAAAAATAACACTGAATACAGACAGCAAGCCAATAAAACCTTGCCAGAGCTGCTCGTAAGCTGCGCCTGGGTGGCTAATGATTTCTACTTCGGCGAGCTGCATCCAACCACTGGTCACAACACGCTTATCGTGAATCGCTTTAAATAGATTCATGTCGATAAACCATTGTGGCACCGTACTTGGTTTAACTGGGTAAGTACGCACGATCTGGTAGTCAGAATCTAATGCTGTAAGACGAACAACGGAGTAGGTGCTGCCGTCAAACAGAGCATTAATCACGGACTCAACCGCGACTTTATCTTTGTCCTTTAGGTAAGGAGCCAGTGCCAAACCTACGGTGTTAATAGTGTTGTTGACCTCTGAACGTTGCTGTTGCTCCAAGCTGTCTCGAGTCGTGTTGAATTGGATTACGAATACTGATGCCAACAAGAGTATAAAGACCGTAACCATCCCCACCACAAGCTTCTTATATAGGGTCATGTTTCTCACTCGTCATAGTTAATTTTAGGTTTATTTAACTGCAACTTACGTTCGCGCGAGCGTAAGTCATTCCAAAGGCTCAACCGTGATGCTTTCCCTGCCAGCTCTCCAGTGCTAGCAGATGACTTCATCAACCACAGGTTTGTACCATTAAAACTGTATATCGGTAGCAAGTCGCTACGCTTAGAGGCTCGGACAATGTCAGGATTGATATTATCGAGAATGAGCGGCTCAGAACTTGGGGTAGGGTAGTAAGCTAATACCATGTGAAACTGATTCAGTTCGATGGCTTTTACGTATATTAACCGCATCTTTGAATCTGGTATTCCTAGCTCGAGTAAAGAGAAGTACTTAGCAATAGTGAAATCTTCACAGTCTCCTGCGTTACTCCCTAAAAATTCGAGTGGCGTAGCCCAATAATCTGTCTTTCCCCACAGTTTTATGTCGTCAACGAAATACAGCTGATTAAAAAAGTCGTTAACGCCAGCGAGCTGTTCATGAGTCTCTAATTGTTTAAATAAGTCGAGGTTCTTTCGCCATGTATTTACGCGCAATCCCGCACGTTCGCCGTACACCGCTGTGACCGTATTGACCCATCGTTGTTCTTTACTGTTCAGCGCACCAAGTTGGAACGACAAACAACTTAAGCTGATTAATAATGTAACTTTACGCTGCAAATTGGATCGCATATTCGACTCGTATCACAAGTATACTCTTCTAGAGAGTTCGTCAGTGAGAAATAAGTGCTTTTTATTTAATCACTTATCGCTCAATACTCCCTATCGCGAGTATCTTAATGTGGTTTACTCCTTCAAGGCGTTCGTTTTGGCACTTAAAATCGGTTTAAGTAGATATTCCAAAACGGTTCGCTTCCCTGTGATGATATCGACCGATGCTGTCATTCCTGGAATGATTGGTAAATCTGCATCTTGACCAAAGTTTGTTTTTTCGGTGCGTACACGAACAATGTAGAAGCTGTTGCCTTCTTCATCTTGAGTGGTATCCGCGCTGATATGTTCCAACTCTCCCTCTAAACCGCCGTACTTTGTGAAGTCGTAAGCTGTAAATTTCACGATAGCATGAAGATCTGGGCGTAAAAATGCGATGTCTTTTGGCGCAATTTTCGCCTCTACCAATAGTGTGTCTTCTGTTGGTACGATCTCGACGATATCCATACCAGGTTGGATAACACCACCGACAGTATTGATGTTCAGTGTTTTGATTTTGCCTGTTACTGGCGAATTCACAACCGTTCGGTTTACTCTATCTTCCAAGCCCACCGCTGATTCAACCAAAGCAGATAACTGGTCTTGGGCGCTGTTGAGTTTCTCTTGCTGTTCAGAGCGGAATTTGAGTGCAACATCAATACGGTTGAGCATGGATTCTCGAATCGCTGATTGCAATACGGGAATCTTGAGCTCACTGGACGTCATTTCACGACGGGTATCGTTGACTTGGCGCTGTAATTTGAGCAGTTCAATACGAGGAACAACGCCCTCGTCTGCCAAAGGTTTGGTGATATCGAGTTCTTTTTTCGCGTATTGGTAGCTTTGACGCAAGTTCCTTACTCGTGCTTGGATCTCTACCAAGTCCTGCTGCTTTTGCTGCACTTGTTGGTCAATAACAGAAAGTTGGTTGCGTAAATTATCTAGATCTTCGCGATATTCTGCTTTTTGACGCTGTGTGAGTTGAGGTCGAGTCTCTTCCAAGGTTGGTGGGAAGGTCAGTTTACCGTAATCAAGTAGTACACTTTGACGCCAGTTTTCCGTTTCAAAATCACGATTAACGGCAACACTGTTAATAGAAGCGGATAGTTGCAGCACAGATGCGGTAAGGTTGGCAACTTGTTGCTCACGTTCACGAAAATCTGAGCGAAAGCGGGTGTCGTCGATAAGCAGTAACTGTTGGCCTTTTTCAACCAACTGACCTTCTTTGACCAAGATTTCTTTGACTAAGCCACCTTCTAAGTTTTGGACTACTTGTATCTGTGAGGAGGGAATCACTTTGCCTTGACCAACCGTGACTTTGTCGATTTCAGCCCAAGATGCCCAACCTATTGCTGCAATGAAAAATAGCACCATAACCCAAAGCATAAAACGCGCGCTGTTGGGGGTATTGAGGAGCAATGCTGCAGTTTTGTCATCAACAAAATCCAACTCTTCATCGTTGAGTTTGTTGTAGTTATCTCGGCTCATCACAGTCCCTGCTTATATAATTACGGATTATCTTTTTGATCTTATTATTATTAACCGATCGTGTCAGCATGCTCGGCTAATAAAATATGAGAAGAGGGTTATTCTCTCTTCAAATGAGCTTTCTTACACTTTCTAAATCAAACAAAAGCATAATTAGCGCCGGAGTATAGCTATTACGCCTTGAACTTGGCTTTATCCAACTGATGTTTTTTTAGTTTGTCGTACAAGGTTTTGCGTGATACCTGTAATTCTAGTTGAACCTCTTTGAGTCTGCCGCGATGTCTTTGCAATGCATCGAATAACAAGCAATATTCAAAGTATTCTGTGCGCTGAGTCATACTCTGAATTTCAAGACTTTTCTCACTGTTCCAATCTTCCATTCTAAAAGTATCTGGCTTGAGGGCACGAAGTTCAGCAAATTGGCGTAGCTGCTTAACGTTTTCTGGCCATTCGAGACTGGTGAGGTGTTTGACCTCTTCTAGGCTGATATGTGGCGGCTGTAACTGATATCGGCTCGCGGTGTGGCGCACAAAGTGCTTGTATAAAGGCCCTATATCTTCCTTTCTTTCATCGAGCGTCGGTAAGTGAATTAGAGTCGCCAGGGATTTTAGAGGCGGCTCGGCTTGGGTGGTCGCGCCAAAAACACGTTCAAGTTTTGGGTGCTTGAATAAGTATTCCCATTGCTCAAATGACACATGCTCTGCGCTATGTAAGTACAAACTGCAGTGGCGTTTTCCTTCACTTAAGCGGTGTATGGCTTTGTCGAGCGCTTCTAATGAAAGCTCATAAAGGTCTTCACCAGAAGCGGCGATTAGCTCACTATCCGGTGTTGCATGTATGTCGTGGGCAAATTGTGCAGCGAGTCGCCGACCCGTACCATCTTGACCTACAAAAATGAGCGGCTGGCTTGTGGGCGCACTGATCAAGGCGCGACGAATGCTCACCATGGCCTTACTGTGACCAATCATTTTCGGACCAACATGAGTTTGCATGTCGAGCTCTTTCTTAAGCCAGATGTTTTCTTGCAACAAGTTCAGTTTATCGCTGGCATTGTTGAGCGATTTCATGAGCTGTTCCGTTGAAAACGGTTTTTCTAGAAAGTCGTACGCGCCGCTTTTCATCGCATCTACCGCGGTTTTCACATCTCCATGTCCAGTAAGTACGATGAATTGAAAGTGATCGTTTTTGCTTCGCAAAGTTCGCATAAACTCCAAGCCATCCATCACGGGCATATGGATATCGGTAATGATAATCGCAGGCGTATTTGAGTCGATTACGCGTAAGGCTTCTACTGCGTTTGGTAAGCAGGTGACGTCTATCCCTTCAATCAGCAGGGCTTGAGACACGGCATCACGAATGTGTGGTTCGTCATCAACAAAGAAAACTGGGTTATTCATGGTCGTTTTCCACTTCTGGGGTACGTTTATTCTGATTGACTATTGGTAGCGTCACGATAAAGGTCATCCCTCCTGCTTGTTGTTCTGTGTTCTGATGTTTATAGGCACAGAGGGAGCCGTGATAGCTCTCTATAATCCGCTTGGAGATTGTTAAACCTAATCCAAGACCCTCCGGCTTAGTCGTAAAAAATGGGTCGAACACTTTTGCTAGGGCTTCGTCTGACATCCCTGGTCCGTTATCGGAAACAAGAATGTCGCAACTGTCATCATGACACTGAACAGCAATGGATATTTGCGGATCGATACAGTGGTTTTCCATCGCTTGTGCGGCGTTGTGGAAGAGGTTTATCAGCACTTGTTCTAATTCAACGCTGTGAATGGCCAGCTTCACATCATAGTCGATGGCCGGAACTTTTAGTGTTACTCCTTGCTTAATAAGCTTGTTGCTCAAAATGCTGGTGGCAGTATGTACCGCGTCGTGCAGTACTGAGATTTCATTGTGTGAATCGTGCGTGGCTTTCCGAGTAAAGACTTTTAAGCGGGCAATGACTTCCGAAATGGTGTCATTGAGTGTCAGCATTTTGCCCAAATTGTCAGCGACCATTGGGTATTTTTCCATTGCCAACAAACGCTGCGAGTTTTCGGTATAGGTTCTTAGTGCGGAAAGTGGCTGATTTATCTCATGATTAATACTGGCTGATAGCTCGCCCAACAGTGCCAATTTCGCGGCTTGCGTCAGTTCTTGTTGTGTTTGTTTAAGCTCTTGTTGGCTTTGCTCATATTGGCGGATGGTCTGTTGTAGTTTTTGGTTGGCTTCACTCAGAACTAGTGTCCGTTGCACTACTTTTTCTTCTAGGCTCACATTGAGATGGGCAAGGCGTGCTTTGTTAACTAGGGTTTGGAACCACGCTAACGCAATTAGAGCAATGAGCGCATATAAGATCAGGAAGACGATATCGGCCTGTAAAACGGCGGCAAGAACGCTGTTGTGGTTAATTAAGGCAACGACGCGAAACCCTTTATCCAATAAGTGTGTTGCGTATGCGAGGTAATTTGGTGATAGAAGCAATTGATTGTCATCAAACTCCGTGACACCACTATGTGCCGTTAACTCACCAAAATATTCGGGTAAGGTATCGCCATATTGACGCGTTTCGGTAAGTTCATTTATTGCACTCGATGACAGTGGGAAAAGTGCACGATAGCGCCAGTCTGGTAAATTGCTCATAAACACGACATTGTGTTTATCTGTAATGAGTACGTCAGTCGTGGTTTGCGAAAGGCGCTGTTCTAATTGCTCCAAGTTCACTTTTACTGTGATCACGCCAACGACTTCCTCATTTACCCACAGCGGAGATGAGAAGAAGTACCCACGTTTATTCGAGCGCACGCCTAATCCAACATATTGAGCGGGCTCACCGCGTCGCGCATTTTTAAAATAGGGGCGATAGCTAAAGCTAGAGCCAACAAACGTATCTTCTTGCTGAAAGTTACTTGAGGCTATGACTAACCCGGTGCGGTCATGAACGTAAATCGTATCGGCCAAACTTTGCTTCAACCAATCTGATAACAGTAGGTTGAGCTCTTGAGAGGGCGTTCCGCGTTCGACTGCTTTGAGTAGTCTTGGGTCGTGACTTAATAGGTTTGGTATCTGTTCAAACTTTGCCAGTTCGTAGTCCACTTCTTGTGACACTTGCGCGGCTTGTCTCTCTAGCTTTTGTTGCCATTGATCATGTTGGTATTGAGTTGCGTAATGATGAGTAAGCGCAAGCCCTGAAATGCCGACGGCACACAGTAGCAGTAAAAAATGACGTAGGGCTTTGGGGTTGAGTAAGTTCACGATCGGCTCACTGGTTTTTTGTGTCATGGTATCAAATGACGCACTGTGATGCTGTGAGCGGCAACGATAACAAGCACAATGATGTCCTTGTATTTCCTCAGTATCGGGAGCACAATCGACAAAAACGAGTGAAGGAGTAAAGATGGAACTTGCTGATATTCGTCGTGAGTACACCAAAGGTGGGCTGCGTCGTAAAGATTTGAAAGCTGATCCTATTGATCAATTTAATCTGTGGCTAGAGCAAGCAGTTGAAGCGGGTTTAACGGACCCGACAGCGATGACAGTTGCAACGGTTGATGAAAATGGCATGCCGTTTCAACGCATTGTTCTATTGAAAAACGTCGACAAAGATGGTTTTGTGTTTTACACCAACCTAGGCAGTCGCAAGGCCCAGCAGCTAGAGCATAACAGCAATATTAGTTTGCACTTCCCTTGGCATCCGTTAGAGCGCCAAGTTCATATTACTGGTGTGGCTGAAAAGCTTACCGCCGTAGAGAATATGAAATACTTTACTTCTCGTCCTAAAGAGAGCCAGTTGGCCGCAATCGCGAGCAAACAAAGTAGCCGTATTTCTGCCAGAGGTGTGTTGGAAGGTAAGTTTTTAGAGCTAAAACAGAAGTTTGCTAAGGGTGAAATACCAGTACCAACCTTTTGGGGTGGCTTTCGCGTAAAACCAAAGAGCATCGAATTTTGGCAAGGTGGCGAACATCGCCTTCACGATCGTTTTCTTTTCTCCCAGCATGATGGAAGTTGGGACATTGATCGTTTAGCGCCATAGGCTTATGGTCCCTCATGAATAAACAAACACCGCCGAATTGGGGCGGTGTTTTTGTAGGTGGAAGCGATGCGAATTATCGCTCTCCATTCAACACAACCGATAATTGATGCTTAAGCAGCGTTTTGGGTACAACAGAGCCGTAGCCTGCTTCCATTGCTTTATCTATTAGCTCGTTCTTGCTGTTCGCTGCAAACTTATTACGTAAGCGTGCGACGTGACCTTCAACGGTTTTTGTTGATATGCCCATGACCTGAGAGATAAATTGAGGCTTTTTGCCATAGAGCAAGAGGAAAAGCGTTTCTTGCTCGCGGCATGTGAGCTTCTCTGGTTTTGGTTGTAAGTCAGAAAAACGAAAGATGGATTGTTGATTTGGGTTGGTACTGATTGCACGACAAACCCAATACCCGACTTCAATCACGGCGGTGTCGGTGAGTTCCCTTCCGTAGAAAATGGTGCCTACGATGTCGCCTTTGTCATCTCGCCACGGTGTTTTAGTAAATATATGTGCTCGCCAGCGGCCATCTGGATAAGGGTGGATATCCAGAATTTTTAGTGACTCGCCAGTTTCGAGAACGTGTTTATCTTGGCGTTGAAATTCTTGCGCGCATTCAGTGGTTGGGCTGGCCATATCAAAATCAGTTTTACCCAAGCACTCCTCGGGCGACGTGTGCCCTAACAGTTCTGCGTATTCCTGGTTTACGTATAGGAATACCGAATCTTTATCTTTGCATCCCCAACAACCTGGTAGCTGTTTAAGGAGGGATTGTTCTATGGTATCGACTGAAATATTCACAAAAGGACTCACTACATACTGCTTTTACCAATACAGAGACGTCCGTGTTACATGGCTCGTATTGATGTTGCCAAGTAGGCAGTTACGTTGCTAGAACACGTTCGTTGATTGGCGCTCAATCCAATTAAATTCGTGGTGTTCGATGTTTTCGTCAGGTAGTCATAGACAACGACGAAATGGAACGAAGAGTTTAATTGGGAAAATGGTCTGTTTCATTACAGATATGTGCGCTCACGGATGTCCGCCAATGTTCGGCTTACAACTCGTATCGTCCTTGATCATGCTTCCTACAACTCAGTTGTAATGTGGTTGACGTTCATATCACTTGTGAGCGAAAGAGCAGCACCTAAGCATATGAGAGGGACAGTGAGACAAACGCTATGATATCAGCTTATGCCATTGTTTTCATTGTTGAGAAGCGAAAAAAAAGCCAGCCTGAAGACGGGCTGGCAACACAAGATATAATCTTGTCGACGTGTAGAAGAGGTTCTAAATTACCTAGCGAGGGTCTGCTAAGTAAGTTAGAGGTATCAATGAGATACCGAGAGCTTTAGATCGTATGCATCTTAAAGCTCGATAACTAATGTATTGAATCAGAGGCATATTAGTAAGGGGGGAAATCCCTCTATATTAAGCTTAAGAGTGGGTTTCGATCCGTTTCAGGGGCGACTTATCTAATATGGAGCACGATGTTTTACAAAATAACGGATTGTTCGGTAATAAGGATCTTTACATTGATTGATTATGCATACGTAAGGTGTTGCCTATCTATCCGTTTTTGTTAATAAAATTGGTTGCTCACTGACCGTAAATTAACCTCGCATGATCATCGTTCCGGAACTATGATCATGTAAATGAACTTGATCATGCTGATTTGATCTTGTCGATTGAGTTGGGTAAAAGTTGCAACCCAACAAAGAAGGTATATGATGCGAAGACGTAAGCTGACCGTGTAAAGACGACTGTTTAAAATGAGTGATTCAGATAATCAAAAAATCCTTTCATATCAAGAGATTATGCTGCCAAAGCCGGCGGAGCTGATCACACTTCCGTCTTATATGGATTGCCACGATCATTCTTATACGCAGATCGTGATTGGTTTAAAAGGGCAAGCCGAATTTGAAGTGCGCGGGCGAGGTAATCTTGTCGGCCCTGGTCAAGGTTGTGTGGTTACCGCATGCTCTGATCATGCTTTCGGTGGCGTCATCAATCAATCGGATATTTTGGTGCTGAATATGCCCAAACCGACAAATGATGATCCTGAAATGCTTCAAAAAATCAATAACCTGGAGAGAGACCATGTCTACTTCCAGTTAGATAGTCAAATTCAGAAGCTGATACAGATGTTGGTTCAGGAAATGCGAAACCATCCGGATGACCTGCTGTTAAGTCGTGCGTGTAACGACACTGTGATTGCGTTAATGCAGCGCCATATCTCGGCATTTGAGACCAGTCGAAAAGAGTCGCGCTTTGATTTGGAGGCGATAGATCGTTACATTGAGCAGCACCTGAGTCATAAGATTAGTGTGGCTCAATTGGCCGGGCGAGTGTTTCTTGGGGAAAGTCAGTTCCATTGCTTGTTTAAAGAGCAGATGGGGATTACACCTCATCAATATGTTCTCGGAAAGCGAATCGACATGGCTCGTGAATTAATCGAGCAAGGGCACCTTTCTTTAGGGCAAATTGCCGAGTTTACTGGCTTCTCAAGCCAGAGTACTTTTACTCATACTTTTACTCGCTTACAGGGAATATCACCTTCCCGTTATAAAAAACAAGTTGGATAACAACGCGTTTTTTAGGTCAAATAATCATCAATTAGAATAAAGCCATGCACTATGCGTGGTTTTTTTATGTTTTATTCACGTGACCTATCACTCGTTTTTTTAAATTCTCTGTTCTTTGCAGTGGCTGATATGCCACTTGATCCTACATTTTCTCTTAGAACGAGCTCTTCACAAAAATCTTATTGATATTCTTAATATTTTGTTGTGAATGCAATGAAAAAATTAAAATTTACAACACAAAATATTACCTATTTGAATGTGACTATGTGGATGTTTTGTTATAAAAGCGAGTTTTTGGCAAAAATGTCGTAGTTTTTGACAAGTATTCTTATCGGCCTCAAAATACACTGCCAGCCATTGATAATCCTCGAAGCGGTTTTCGAGGAGTGAGATTGAGGAACACACATGTTTACAGCTACGAACGTGTTGACACCGGAATTTATCGGGCAGCCGCTTGATAAGTTGTGGTCACTGATCTCGCCATTATATATGGTGGACGAGTCTCAATGGCTAGAGCAACTATTGCCACTAGCGACGCCGACAGAGGATGAAAAATCGGCGATCACTACCCAAACTACCCACCTTATCGAAGCCATTCGTGCCGATAAGAAGTCAATCCAGATGATTGATGCTTTATTGCTGGAATACAGCTTAGATACTCAAGAAGGTATCTTGCTGATGTGTCTTGCAGAAGCATTAATGCGCATCCCAGATGCCGCGACAGCAGATTCTTTGATTAAAGATAAGTTGAGTGTCGCAGACTGGAAATCTCACCTGAAAAACTCTGACTCTGTGTTTGTTAACGCATCAACATGGGGCCTCATGCTAACAGGTAAAGTGGTTGGTCTTGGTGAGCAAGGCACCCAGAGCCCAGGTCAGGCTGTAAACCGTCTGGTAAATAAATTCTCTGAGCCTGTGATTCGTAAAGCCATGTATCAGGCAATGAAGATCATGGGTCACCAGTTTGTTCGTGGTCGTACGATCGAAGAAGCGCAGAAGAACGGTCGTCCAATGCGCGACAAAGGTTTCACCTACTCGTTTGATATGTTGGGTGAGGCGGCGTTAACTACAGCGGACGCGAACAAGTACTTCAAAGATTACCTAATGGCGATCGAAGCGGTGGGTCGCGAGACTTACGGTAACGACACCAGCCCTGCGCCTTCGATTTCCATCAAGCTTTCTGCATTACACCCGCGCTACGAAGTCGCAAATGAAGAACGTGTAATGACAGAGTTGTATGACTCACTAATGCAGCTATTGAAACGTGCAATTGAAGTCGACGTTGCAATCACAATCGATGCAGAAGAAGCGGATCGCCTTGAGCTTTCCCTGAAGCTATTTGAGAAAGTATACCGTAGCGATCTTGTGAAGGGTTGGGGCAAGTTTGGTTTGGTTATTCAAGCCTACTCAAAACGTGCGCTACCAGTCTTGGTGTGGCTAAATGCACTCGCAAAAGAACAAGGTGACGTTATTCCTCTGCGTTTGGTTAAAGGCGCGTACTGGGACAGCGAAATCAAGTGGTCTCAACAAGCGGGTTATGCAAATTACCCAGTATACACTCGCAAAGAAGCGACGGACGTTGCATACCTAGCTTGTGCTCGTTTCCTACTTAGCGAAGGTGTTCGCGGTAATATCTACCCACAATTTGCAAGCCACAATGCTCACACGGTGACGGCAATTGCTGTCATGGCGGAGCACAAAGAATACGAGTTCCAGCGCCTGCATGGTATGGGTGATTCACTGTATAACCATGTTATGAAAATGTACGGTCAGCCAGTACGTATTTATGCTCCTGTCGGTAGCCATGCTGATCTTCTTCCGTACTTGGTTCGTCGTTTGCTTGAAAATGGTGCGAACAGCTCGTTTGTACACCGTCTAGTTGATGCGCGTTGTCCGATTTATGAGTTGACCCATCACCCTGTGGATGTGTTGACGGGTTTTGACACGCTACACAACGACAAAATTCCATTGCCTGCCGACATTTTCCCTGAGCGTAAGAACTCATATGGCGTCAACATCGACATCGACAGTGAAGCGAAGCCATTTGAAGCTCAGGTCGAAAGCTTCATGGACAACCAGTGGGTTGCAGGCCCGATGATCAATGGTGAACGCTTTGCCGAAAGCATGATCAAGGAAAATGCGGCTGAGATCATCACCGCACCATACGATCGCCGAATTGAAGTCGGCAAAGTGGCATTTGCAACTCTTGATCACGTTTCCGCTGCAATTGATGCGGCGCAAACTGCTTTCTCTGATTGGAAAACCGTTCCTGTTGAGCAAAAAGCGGCTTGTTTAGAAAAGCTTGCTGACTTAATGGAAGAAAACCTGGCTGAGCTGGTGGCGATTTGTCACAAAGAAGCGGGTAAAACGATTCACGATAGCATTGATGAAGTTCGTGAAGCGGTGGATTTCTGTCGTTATTACGCGAAACAAGCGCAAAACCTACAGCCATTTGAGCTAGAAGGCTTTGATGGTGTGAAACGCATTTCTAGCCGTGAAGGTCTTGGTGTGTTTGTGTGTATCAGCCCTTGGAACTTCCCGTTGGCTATCTTCCTTGGTCAGGTGACGGCAGCACTGATTGCGGGTAACACAGTGGTTGCAAAACCTGCTGAGCAAACAAGCTTAATTGCCGCTCGCGCTATTGAACTAATGCTGGATGCTGGTTTCCCTGCAGGTGTGATTCAGTTACTTACTGGTCGCGGCGCTGAGATTGGTCATGCACTGACTTCTCATGATGCTATTGCTGGTGTGGCATTCACGGGCTCAACGGCAACGGCGCAACGCATTAACGTTACGCTTGCGGAGCGCAGCGCGAAACCGGTTCCGTTTATTGCGGAAACAGGTGGCCAAAACGCAATGATTGTGGACAGTACTGCATTGCCAGAGCAGGTGGTGCGTGATGTGATTCGTTCGGCGTTTGCATCTGCTGGTCAGCGTTGTTCTGCCCTTCGTGTTCTATTTGTACAAGAAGATGTAGCAGACCGTATGATCAACCTGATTCAGGGTGCGATGAATGAACTGCATGTTGGTTTACCTTACCTACACAAAACAGATGTTGGTCCGGTTATCGACAGCAATGCTAAACAAAAACTCCTCGCTCACCTTGAGCAAATGAGCAAAACACAGACTAAAGTCGCTCAGCTACAGCTGGATGAATCGTGCCAGCATGGTGACTTTGTCTCACCAAGTGCGTTTGAAATCTCGGGCATCGATGTGCTGAAAGAAGAACAATTTGGTCCAATCTTGCACATTGTTCGCTTTAAAGCGTCTGAATTACCGAACGTGGTTGCGCAGATCAACAAAACGGGTTTTGGCTTGACGATGGGTATCCATAGCCGTAACGAAACCACGTACCGTTGGATTGAGAAGCATGCTCGAGTAGGTAACTGCTACATCAACCGAGACCAAGTTGGTGCTGTGGTTGGTGTACAGCCGTTTGGTGGTCAAGGCTTGTCAGGTACTGGCCCGAAAGCTGGTGGTCCACACTACCTATTCCGATTTACTCAACATCTTCTTGCTCAAGCAGAAAACGCATAAGGAGTCGCATTATGGTTCATCAGATCACCTATTTTAAAGATGCATTCTCTGCGTGGGAGCAGTGGAATCTGACTGATTTTGATTACAAATGCGAGCATGTTCTGGCATTTAAATCTGCACTAGAAGGGCAGCAGTCTACCGTTGCCAAAGTGGTTTCTTACCACTTGCAACAAGCATCAGCTCTTCTTGCAGAAACTCACCAGTTAGTTGGCCCTACAGGGGAAACTAACGAACTGTATGCCGCAGGACGCGGTGTGGCTTTGGTGATTTGTGAAAACAACATCGAGCCTGCTGATAATGCGTTATACAGTGCTTTTGCGATGATCACCTGTGCCTTAATTGCAGGCAACAGTGTGGTCGTTTGCAGTGACAATGCAGAGCTAAACCAATTGGTTAAGCAAGCTGTAGCGTTGGCAAACTTCCCATCTAACTTAGTCCAGGTTGTTGCGTACGATGCGTCTGCCCCGTTGCTTGAGAGCGATGTACGTAGTGTGGGTTATGTTGGGCGTTCACAGATTGAGCATGCGCTCAATCTTCAACTAGCTAAGCGTGACGGTGCAATCGTCGGCTTAGTTTCTGAAACGGATTTAGAGTCACCGAAATTGGCTCATGATCCTCATCTCTCGTTGCGCTTCATTACTGAGCGCACTCGAACGATAAATATTACCGCGGTGGGTGGTAACGCAACTCTACTCGAGTTGGGGAACGAAACTCACTAACCTGACTTGTAATGCCAATCTGGAGTAACTGGACTGAGAGCCGGTCCAGATTGGTTTTTTATACTCTGATGTATTGCTGAGACGGTAAAATATCAGGGCAGGCAAGGAAGGAAATAATTATAACGAGGACTATCTAATGATAGAAAATAGCTTTGCTATCACGTCCACTTTTGTGGCGTATTTACTGATTATGGTTGCTATTGGCGTTTACGCGTATAAGAGGACTTCCAATTCATCTGACTACTTCCTAGGTGGCCGTAGCCTAGGTCCGTGGCCTGCTGCATTATCTGCAGGTGCTTCAGACATGAGTGGTTGGTTGCTGCTAGGCTTGCCTGGCTATGCGTACGCTGCGGGTATCGAGGCCTTCTGGTTAGCCGGCGGTCTACTTCTTGGTACATGGGCAAACTGGCTCATCAGTGCAAAACGCCTCCGTACCTACAGTATCCAAACTGACGCGCTAACGTTGCCAGAGTTCCTGTCACGTCGCTTCAACGATAAGTCGAAACTGATTCAGACAATCTCTGCGTTTTTCATTCTTCTATTTTTCCTTTTCTACACCAGCTCAGGTTTGGTCGCAGGGGGCAAACTGTTTGAGACGGTATTCGGTCTAGATTACACCTACGCTGTTATCATCGGTACGGTGTGTGTCGTTTCTTACACACTATTCGGTGGTTTCCTAGCGGTATCTTGGACTGACTTAGTGCAAGGTCTGCTAATGGCGGCTGCGCTAATGATTGTTCCTATAGCGGTAATGGACGGTGGTTTAGGTCAGCTAAGTTCTGATCTACATGACATCAACCCAGAACTTGCAACGCTATGGAATGACGCGAAAGGCGAACCATTGTCTGCGATTGCCATTATCTCTCTAGCGGCGTGGGGCCTTGGTTACTTTGGTCAGCCACACATCCTAGCGCGTTTTAAAGCGTCTCGTTCAAACAAAGATCTAACAACTGCACGTCGTATCGCAGTGATTTGGACGGCACTATCTATGGTTGGTGCAATGCTTGTTGGTCTTGTTGGTCTGGTTTGGGTTACGGGTCATCCGGGTACTCAACTAGAAGACGGCGAGAAGATCTTCATGCTATTGGTTAACGCAGTATTCCACCCTGTCGTTGCGGGTATGTTGTTAGCAGCAATCCTAGCGGCGGTAATGAGTACCGCTGACTCACAGCTCCTTGTTTCATCTTCAGCGCTTGCAGAAGATTTCTACAAGCAAGTATTCAAGCCAGAAGCGTCTTCTGAAGAAATCGTAATGATTGGTCGTATCGGTGTTATCGTTATTTCGCTTGTTGCGCTATTCCTAGCGATGACGCCTGATAGCTCAGTACTTGGTCTTGTATCTTACGCTTGGGCTGGTTTTGGTGCGGCATTTGGTCCTGCGGTTGTACTTAGCCTTTACTGGAGCGGTATGAACCGTAATGGCGCGTTAGCAGGTATTCTTGTTGGTGGTATCACTATCGTAGTTTGGAAGCAGCTAACAGGCGGTTGGTTTGATGTGTACGAAATCGTACCGGGCATCATCTTCTCTACGCTTGCCATCATTGTGGTAAGTAAAGCAACGGGTGGTGCTGCGCAAGACGTGTTAGACCAACACCAGTCGTTCGAGAAAAAACTGGTTGAACTAGACTAGTAACTTCCCGTATATGAACACAAAGCCCGCTATTTTAGCGGGCTTTGTTTTATCTGAAACTTAATTAACGTTAATGGTGGTAGCTTGAGATCAAAGCTTAGCATTGCTCGGTTAGATTGGAGTGTTAGTCGCGACGAATTTTGGCGTAAATAACGGTGTTACTCAGCTCTCCCGATGTAGTCAGACGTTCGTTTCTGAGCTCTCCTTCGAACTCATAACCACAGCGCTCGGCTACAGCCCGGCTCTTTTGGTTGGTGCTATCAGCATGAATTGCGATTCTCTTGGC
Organism: Vibrio sp. SCSIO 43097; assembly: GCF_023650755.1. Taxonomy (NCBI): domain Bacteria; kingdom Pseudomonadati; phylum Pseudomonadota; class Gammaproteobacteria; order Vibrionales; family Vibrionaceae; genus Vibrio; species Vibrio sp. SCSIO 43097. The sequence continues at coordinate 1,370,643 of NZ_CP071841.1, forward strand.
GCCCAAGTCATCAAACGCATAGCGCTCAACTTCGAGCACAGCCTCGGCAACATAACCATTGCCAACGGCAGCATTATCTAACCAATAACCTATCTCAAAGGATGGTACGTCGGGATCTCGAATCATCAAGCCGACCGCACCCAGTAAGCGATCGCTTTCCTTTTCAATGATGTAGTAACGCAGCTCTTCTTCGAAGTTTTCAAAGTTTGCGATGGCTTTCTCTGTCCCTTCTATCATCGCTTCTAATGTCAGCACATGAGGCACCCACGGCAGATAGACTTCGAGAGTCTTTTGGCTGCGAACGACAGCTTGATGCGCCTCTTCGGCTCGTTCTAAACAAGCAGGGATGAGTTTGAGACGTTTCGTTTCCATGCCGACTCTCCTATGGGTGAAAAATGAACGGAAAATCATTTAAACAGATGTACTTAGAATGATCTAGTCAACGCCGTCATATTATTCACTTGGTTTGCCAGAGAGAAACTGAGAGAATCGAACCGTTATCAAACCAACTAGGTTCATTATGAAACTTTTAGTAAGAAACTTGGCTCGTCACATGACCGAGCAAGATATCCGCAAATTATTCTCAGCGTACGGCAAAGTAGAACTGTGTTCGCTAGTGCTTGATCAAGACACGGGTTTGTCGAAAGGCTTCGGTTTTGTCATCATGCCGGACGAAGCAGAAGCCATTTCTGCTCTTGAAGCACTGAATTTGACGAACGTAGAAAAAAGCAAAATTCGCGTGAAAGTCGCACAAGACTAATACAGAGAAAAGCCAGCGTTATTGCTGGCTTTTTTGTCTTTCTATTTAGAGACCAAATTGGCAACATTCTAGAATGTCTTCTCTTTTCGTTTTAGCGAGATTGATCATCAATTCTCTCTTCAAGTTGTTTCATTAAATCCTTTAACTGTAGAGAATCGAAATTGTTTGAATTCGGCACTTGGTAAGCGTCGTTGACTGTGTAGAGCATCAAGCTTTTGCTAGAGAAGAACTCTTTCTGTATTTGGACTTTGACAATGTCATCAAGAGGTAGACGGAAGTAAACCGTTGAGCCCTGGCGGTACTTCAAGGTGTTGGTGCTTGCATCGATATCTAGCGTTTTAGGATTGAACGCGCGGCGCGTGAAGTACGTTGAGAGCAGTTTCAATCCTATTATTGTGAGTGCTACGAGTCCAAACTCGACGATCTTGTCTGCTAGGTAGGAAAAATAGAACAGCGACAACAATACAGTTCCTAGCAAGAAAGGGTTGTTCTTGGGCAGATTTTGTGAAGTTTCATGGATGATCATCCGACATATCCCTCTTCTATACGCGGTAAACTCACCGCACCAAGTAACTCCTCAGTGTTTCGCAAGGTAATAGCGTACGCCACGCCTTGATGCTGCTGATACATCGGATCGTGCCTATCTATCCATGCTTGCGCCATCGGTCGCTCATAAGGATGAGGGATGTTTGCTGTCATGTCAGCAATTCGCTTATCTCCAGCGAGTAAAGCCACTTGTTGGCAGTCATCGATATTGAATGGCCGGAGGACGAGTCTTTCGGTAGTGAGAATCGGTTGTATCGTCATGCATTTCTTCCTTGATGAGACGGCTATAGCTGCTAGCAACTGGTTTGCGGGGTAAATCAAGATAACAAGGCGTCTCGAAAGCTTGATCTAGCCAGCTGTAAAGTTGTCATGCGCCTTACTAAATAATAAGCCCGAACAATTGCTTATGTGTAATGTGTCGTATTATTACACACATAAGCACGTTTGCTCATATTGATGGTACAAAAGTTGAGGTCTGACCAATGTCTCAGTTTTTTGATACTTTCGTTCAATTTTTTGAAGATAGGGCACAAAAAATTAAAGGAGCTTTTTAATTGTGGAATTATTTTGAACAAAATATGTCAATTGTCAGTAGGACGAAAAAGTAGGGAGAAGAGAAATGCCGGATATATATTGCGCAGCTTGTAGAAAATCAACGCAACATAAAGTGATTATGAAGCGTTGCGAGCCTCAGTCTGTTGACTCGTTAACAGGCAAAATGGTGAGTTTTACACAGCTGATGGCGAAATTTGTATCAGGTGAACATTATTACGAGATGGAGCCTCAATACTACTGCCGTTGTTGTAATCATCGTGCAATTGGAGAGGTTGTTCCACATCCTACACGGCATACATCGGCCGCACTCTAACTCTGAGTGATAGCCATGATTAATGGCTAAATAGGGCGGCGTTGCCCGAACGACATATCTATACAGGCGTGTCATGCGCTTTCAAATTTGCGACTCCACGGGAGCCGCTAGGTTGCTTTTTCTCTTCATATCACGGTTACTAAGTGAGCGGCAATAATCATAGCTCTTTCCCTCCTTCGTTGTTTTCTGGTTATTCTCTGCTGAATTTCACATGCTGTACATTTGATGGTTTGCAATTGTTTGAGCAACGATTAATGTGATGCTTTCTAAGTGGTTACAAGGAAGTGGGTTAATGAGTTATCAATTGGACCGGATTGATTTACATATTTTGAGAGTGCTTCATTCGAGAGGCAGAATTCCAGTTGTAGAACTAGCAAAGCTGATTAACTTAACGACTTCTCCATGTTCTGACCGTGTAAAGCGGCTAGAAAAAGAAGGGTATATCAATGGTTACCATGCAGAGTTGAATGCGGAAAAGTTGGGGCTGGATGTGCAAGTATTCATCCATATTCGTTTAGACCAAACCAGTTTTTCTATTTTTGAAAAGTTTGCGAAAGCGGTGGAATTGATGCCTGAAATTGAAGAGTGCTACTCGCTCTCTGGAGATTTCGATACCATGATAAAAGTTCGTGTTAAGAGCATGAAAGCGTATCAGGAGTTTATGTCGAGCAAGTTAGGCACGCTTCCGGGCGTGATTCAAACTCGTAGTGAAGTGGTCATAGAAGAACATAAAACGGGATTTGGTGTTAATCCCGAGCTCCTTGGTTAGGCGAGGCATGTGTTGAGCCTCCTTATTGAGCGTGACTTGGCGTATTATTTTTTCAAGATAAAAAAAGGAGCCGAAGCTCCTTTTTAATAAATCGGTGAGCGATTATGCCCCGATAAAGGTGCTGATAACGCCAATTAAACCACCAAAAACACCGCCCCAAACGACTAGCCAGCCAAGGTGTTCTTTGATCATCTTTTGCACCATTTCTTTAACTAATGCCGGTGTTAATTCGCTTAAACGTTGATCGATGATACCTTCAATGTTCTGCTTTATCTCATCCATCATTGCAGGAGATTCGAATTGCTCTTTCAGTGCTTCTTTGATGTTATCGCTCTTGCTCAACTCAATGATGGATTCTTGCATCTTTTCGACGAAAGGTTGGCGCATGGGTTGTAGCGCTTCCGAGCCGCCAAACATCGCTAGCATGCCGCCAAATTGAGAGCCTTCAATTACTTCCACTAGGGAATCAAATGCTGGATTTAAATCTACTTTCTCAATTACTGGTTGAAGATCGATGTTCACACCGCCCGCCATTTCTTTATTCAAGAATCGGTCAATGTTCGCTTCAGTAAAAAACTGTTCCATCATTAAGTTTTTGATAGCCAGTTTAAACTCTTCAAATCGCGCGGGGATCACGCCAGAACCGTATAATCCAGGCACTTTCTCAAACAGCATATGGATGGCAAGCCAGTTGGTGATGGCGCCTGAGAACGCAAACAGCCCTGCATACCAAAGATAGTCGTTTTGTAATTGATGACCTCCAGCCATCAAAGCGATAGCGAGGACATTCGTTAGCAAACTTTTGTTCATAGTGACCAGTTATATATGAATATCGGAAAGAATAAGTGGGCCTGATTCTATACCTAAGTCACATTAAGATGCTAGGTTTTGCCGTGATGAGTAATCTTGTAGAGAAGGGACAAAAAATGAATGCTCAGAAAAACAAAACCCGACAATCATTGTCGGGCCACTGCTTTTTCTTAGAAAAACTAAGATTCTATTTTTAATTTTAGATGCGGTAGATCTTACAACAAAGTTGGCATTTCCATCTTTCTGAGTAGCCAAATAGCTTGTCAGCCCAACTTGGTTTGAGTTGTACGATCTGCATTGAACCACATTTACACATAAGCTAATTACCTTATTGTTAATATAATAACTAAGCCATCTATTGAGTATAGCTGTTTCTCAAAAAGTGAAATGACAAATGAAGACGGCTCAATACTCTGTATTGTGTTCATTGCAATGGATACGCAACGAGGCGGTATATTAGCAGAAAAAGTGTGAGCTTTATCATGGAGAGTGTTTCATATATGAGAAACCACAATGGCTATATGAGCGTCTAGCCATGGATTAAAATAAAAAACGGCGCTTAAAGCGCCGTTTTTATTGAGCTTATCACTCGTTAAGAAGCGTGTTGTTTGTCTAGTTCTTCAGCGATAAATCCGCCAGTTTGATGCGCCCAAAGCTGGGCGTAAATGCCGTTATTCGCAATGAGTTCTTGATGAGAACCTTGTTCAACGATGCTGCCTTTATCTAGCACGATGAGGCGATCCATTTGTGCGATGGTCGATAATCGGTGAGCGATAGCAATAACCGTTTTCCCTTGCATTAATTCATTCAAGCTTTCCTGAATCGCTGCTTCGACTTCTGAATCTAGAGCCGATGTTGCTTCATCCAATACCAGCAATGGTGCATCTTTGAGTAGCACACGAGATATTGCGATACGCTGACGTTGGCCGCCAGACAGTTTCACACCACGTTCACCAACTTGCGCATCGTATCCGACATTACCAAATGGGTCGGTCAGAGTTTCGATAAACTCATGGGCATGCGCTTGCTTAGTGGCTTTCAGCAAATCTTCTTCTGTCGCATCTGGATTGCCATACAAAATATTGTCTCGAATTGAACGGTGTAGCAGAGAAGTATCTTGGGTCACCATACCGATCTTTGAACGCAAAGAGTCTTGTGTGACTTCTGAGATGTTCTGTCCATCGATCTTAACGCTGCCGTCTTCGACATCGTGGAAACGAAGTAACAAGTTCACCAAAGTCGATTTTCCGGCGCCGGAGCGCCCAACCAAGCCTACTTTCTCTCCTGGTTTGATGTTGAGATCGAGATGGCTAATTACGCCTTTGTTCTCACCGTAATGGAAGCTGACGTTATCAAAGTGAATGCCTCCTTCAGTGACAACTAAGTCTTTTGCGCCTGGTTTATCTTTAATATCAATAGGCTTAGAAAGCGTTTTCATTCCATCGACAACGGTTCCCATGTTTTCAAAGAGGGCGCCAACTTCCCACATAATCCACATCGACATACCGTTTACGCGCAATGCAAGACTAACAGCAATCGCAATCGCGCCAACGCTAATGGCACTATCCAACCACAGGTAAATCGATAAAGCAGCAACGGAAAAGACCAAAATATAGTTTGAGATCTCTACAGCGACGTCGAAGCCGGTCACTAGGCGCATTTGACGATAGACCGTATTTAAAAATCCTTTCATGCCTTGCTCGGCATATTGGGTTTCGCGCTGGCTATGAGAAAACAGTTTGACGGTTTGAATATTGGTATAACTGTCGACGATGCGCCCTGTCATTGTCGAACGTGCATCGGCCTGTGCTGAAGCGACGTCTTTGAGCTTAGGGACAAAATAGATTTGGATAGCGATGTAAGCGAGTAGCCAGACAATCATTGGGATCATCAAACGCCAGTCTGCCGTCGCTAACATAATGATCATGCTGGTGAAGTAAACCGTAACGTAAACAAACACATCCATAGCTTTCATCACGGTTTCGCGCACAGCTAATGAGGTTTGCATGACTTTCGTTGCGACTCGACCTGCAAAATCATCTTGATAGAAGTTCAAGCTTTGATTGAGCAAATACCGGTGTGCAAGCCAGCGGATAGACATTGGGTAGTTGCCCAATAACGTTTGATGAACGAGCAACGAGTACAAGATCACCAATATAGGCATGACAACCAGCAATAAGGCTCCGTAGAAAATCAAATCCGATTTGTTGTCTTGTAAGAACGTTTCTGGATTGCTGGTAGACAACCAATCAACCAGTTGTCCCATGGCGCCAAACAACATTACCTCAACAACAGCGACAATTGTGGCCATCAAAGACATGATGATCAAAGGCTTTTCATAACCACGAGTGTAATAACGCAGAAAAGCGAACATCCCTGAAGGAGGCTGATCCGGTGTAGATTTGGGGAACGGCTCTGTAAAGCCTTCAAATCGTTTAAACATAACTCATCCTAAAGTTAAAACAATGCCATATGGGGTGGCTAAATCCATCGATTCACGCTGCTTTGGATGAAACCGCGTGTATGAGAGTTTCTTGCCTGCTCCTCGATAAAGCAGACCGATTGACGAGAGGGGCGAAAAAATAGTCTAACCGATTGTGTCTTAAATGTAACTAGTTGGTTATGAGTGTGATTGTCTATGGTTCTGATTCTTATGATGAATTCTTATCATGTTCATCACGGTGCAATAAAAGCTTAAACCTGCAAAGTGACAATAAAATTTAGGGAAAAATGAACTTAATGCAGCAAAAATTACTTTTGGGCAATTAAATTAATTGTCAAAACAGCAAAACTGAAGTTAACAATAAATTTACAATCTCCTCATTCTAGTGATAAGGAATGTATTGGATGCTATTACACGAATCAGTGACCCAATTTGCTAATGGGAAAGAAGAAAGCACGCAAAGTGCTCAGCGCCAAACCGCGAACTGCGTAGTGATGGTGCCACCGAAAGAGTTTCGTTTTAATGAAGAAACCGCACAAGATAATGAGTTCCAACATAAAGTGTCACTCAGCCAAGAAGAAGTCTCACGTCGAGTAATGGCCGAGTTCGCGAGTATGGTTGCAACGCTGCGTCAAGAGGGCGTTCAAGTTGTTGAATTTGATTATCCAACTTCAGATGTTGCAACGCCAGACGCGGTATTTCCAAACAATTGGTTTAGCACTACGCCAGATGGCACGTTGTACACTTTTCCAATGGCCTGTGAAAACCGTCAAAAAGAAGTACGTCCCGATGCGCTTGTGGCAGCACTAGCGCAAGCAGGGCGAGAGGTTCATCGACGCAGCAGTCTAACTGAATATCTTGACGAGAAAGCGTATTTAGAAAGCACGGGTGTGATGGTGTTTGACCACCTAAATAAAAAGGTCTATGCCGCACTCTCACAACGTTGTGATCGTCTGGTTTTAGAAGATTACGCCGATCGTATTGGCTATGAACGAGTGATTTCTTTCCAAACTCGTTTGCCGTCTGGTGCGCCGATTTATCACACCAATGTGATGATGGCGGTTGGCGAACAGTTTTGCGTGATTTGTGACGAAGTGATCCCAGAATTTGAGCGTCGTTTTGTAATGAAGTCACTCGCCAAAGACAAGCAAGTCATCTCAATTTCGCTGGAGCAGATGAACCAGTTCTGCGGTAACATTCTGCAACTGGAAACGATCAACGGCGACAAGGTGATTGCGATGTCGCAATCGGCGTACGATGCATTCTCACCAGCACAAAGAAACCAATTGGCAACGCACGGTAAATTGCTGCCATTCGACGTTTCTACCATAGAATCTATTGGTGGTGGCTCGGTTCGTTGTATGTTGGGTGAAGTGTTCTTACCGAATCGTAAAGCTGTACTTTAATAAACTGCACATTTCTTTTCAGCCGCAGTGAAAGGCTGACGAAGCGTTCTCTTCAAGGGTTTTTAGCCGTTAGCTCTGTGGCAGTACAGACTAACGGCTTTTTTGCGCTTTTTAGTTTTCTGACGATTTGCATAGGCGCCGCTTGGTTTAAGCGCCTAAAATAGGATGGTTCACCTAGCAGATTGTGGTAAAGTCCGCGCCTGCGTTTTACCGCATCTTCATTATTTTTATTGCTTCTTCAACCCAAAGTACAAGGTTTTCGTTAATGCCATTTTCTACTCTCTCATTGAGTTCTGAGCTGATTCACGCACTGCCAAAAGACTTCAAGAAACCGACCGATATTCAAGCGTTGGCCATTCCTGAGCTGTTGGCTGGTCAAGATCTATTGGCTTTGGCAAATACAGGCAGCGGCAAAACCCTTGCTTATGGTTTGCCTTTGTTGGAAAAGCTGGGTGTCAATCCAGAGCAAAAAGCGCTGATTCTTGTGCCAACTCGTGAGCTGGCAATGCAAGTGAGTGAAGCAATTAACCAAGTTGGTCAAGTTCTTGAACTCAACGCAGTGTGTTTGTGTGGCGGCGTTGATAAAGAGCAACAACAGCAGGCGCTAGCGACAAATCCTCATATCCTTGTCGCGACGACTGGTCGTTTGGTTGACCTAGCAAACAATGGCTTGGATTTGAGCAATGTTCATTATCTAGTATTGGATGAAGCCGACCGTTTGTTGGATATGGGCTTTTGGCCTGACGTACAAAATATTGCAGGGCAGATTTCAAACCAGCGTCAAACCGCAATGTTCTCGGCAACGTTTTCAGATGAGTTGAAGGATAAAGCGAAGCTGCTTATGCAGGCACCAAAGCAAGTTGCAGCGCATCAAGAAAATAGCACCAACCAAGATATTGCTGAAACACTGTACCTCGTCAACAAAGGCAGTAAAACCAAGGCATTGATTGAACTTATAAAACAGAATGCTTTGGCACAGGTGTTGGTCTTTATCGGTGCGAAAGAGAACGCCGATGGCTTAGCGAAGAAGCTGAATAAAGCGGGCATCTCAACCAATGCGCTGCACGGTGATAAGAGCCAAGCTGAGCGAGAAGCAGCATTGGCGCAGTTTAAATCTGGGCAAATTCAGGTGTTGATTGCCACCGATCTACTAGCGCGCGGCATTCACATTGAGCAATTACCTGTAGTGATCAACTTTGAACTGCCAATGCATGCAGAAACTTATGTTCACCGAGTTGGGCGTACTGCTCGCGCAGGCGAACAAGGTGTGGCGATGTCATTGGTATGTCATGGTGAAATGGACGCACTAAACGCGATTCGTCACCTGACTCAACGTGCATTGCCAGTGCAAGATCTGGTTGGTTTTCCAGTAACGGATAAGCCATCAACTGGCGAGAGCAAACGCGCGCCACGCGATAAAAAAGCCAACCGCCGAACTAATGCTAAGAAGAGCATTAAGCAGTTTCAAGGTAAGTCGAAACGCCCAGCCCCGAGTGCGAAGTAAACCAAAAAAACACGCTCTGACGGCATAGTCGGTTCAGAGCGTGGCTTAAATTTTACTTTGGGGTGTTAACCCACAGTTGGGCCAACCAAGCGCATTTCCCAATCTTCAACTTCGCCAGTTTCTAGGCGGCGCTCGACCAACTTGCCCCAAGACTCGACTAACGGCAGCTCAGACAGCTGAGTGAGTTCTTTTCTATCTAAACAGCCAGTGAAAACCGCGCCCATGATGCGAGCCAGTGGCCATTCTGGATAAGGTCTTTCGCACAGAATAATCTCGTCACCTGCACCGATATCGCCTTCTTCCAACACTCGGAAATACCAGCCTGTTCGAAGCGTATCTTGCAGTCTTCTCGCCATGTCGTGTTGGTCAAAACGTACGTTAAGTTTCCAACAAGGCATGCGACCTTGCGACACTTCCAGTAGTGTTGAGCCGATGCGAATTTTATCTTTCAAGCAAATCGTGGATTCGGTGACGCCTTCGGAGCTGATGTTTTCGCCAAAGCCGCCGGCGGATTGGAAAATTGGTCTTTTGCCTAATTCTTGTTGCCAGATTGGGTAGTGCTCGCTTGGGTAAATATGAAGCGCTTTTTGAATGCCACCATGAAAGCGCGGATCACCTTGCTCATCACTGGTAAAACCAAGCTCTGTTGCGTGCTGGCGCTCAGGTAGCACTTGTTTGTTGATTGCGCTTTGCGCTCCATGAGCATAAGGGACGGTTTTCCCTGCTAGCACAGCTTTTACGACGCCGATTTTCTTCATATAACCTCCTTATTATTTGAATGAGAGATAAAGTGTTTACCTTCATTCGCGATGCGGAGCATGATAGCCTAGTAAACGTGTGTCGGAGTAGGGATGAAAAGACAACTAACAATGCTAACTCGCCAAATTGATTCGAAGTCAGGCGTCGTCACCTCCAATAAGATGATGGACGCGAATCCCCATTCTCCTGTTTTGGTGAAAACCATCGACATGCCAAAAGGTTACATTGATGCGCTGCATCAACACACTTGGCATCAAATCATCTTTCCTATCAAAGGGTTATTGCAAACACAAACTGAGCATTATCAGCACTTGGTTCCGCACACCTCTGCGTTATTTGTTCCTGCGGGTGTTCAACACGAGTCGATTGCTCTAAGCAACACGATATTTGTTGGCATTTACCTCAACCCTGAGTTTGGCGCAACGTACGAGCAACAAGTGAGAACCATTGCTTTAACGCCGTTTTTAAATGAGCTTTTACAAGAGATCCGCAGACAGTGTGAAGGTGAGACAAGCCACGAAGAAGTGCTGCATTTGCTGGCGGTGTTGCATGATCAAATTTTGAAAAGCAACGTGCAGACATTTCAGTTATTGCTGCCACAAGACAGACGACTAAAACTGATTTTCGAGCAATTGACAGACGAGCCCGCGTTAAGCTGTTCGCTAAAAGAGTGGGGGGAGAAAATTGGGGCGTCTGAGCGTACTTTATCACGGCTGTTCGCCAAGGAATTCAACACTTCATTTCTACTTTGGCGGCAACAAATCCGGCTAATTTACTCGCTTTCTTTGTTAGATGAATCGTTGCCAATCCAAGCCATTGCAGACCTAGTGGGTTATCAAAATGACTCATCCTACATCAAAGCATTTAAAGCCTATTTTGATATGACGCCACAACAGTTTAGAGTGAACGGCGCATCGCGCAGGTAGAAATACAGAGCTTCGACTTCACTTAATGCTTTTGAGTAGAAGTCGCGAAACTTCCTTTTTGAATTTCAATTACATGGTATGAATAACAATGGCACCAACGATAAATACTCGAGTGAATCAATTCTGTTTTGGTCAGCCCCAAACGTCGCTGTCGTTGGAAAAAGAGCCCCTCAAACCGCTTGCTCAGGGCAAGGTTCGGGTGCGACTGGAAGCCACCAATATTAACCCAAGTGACTTGCTTTCCATTCATGGTGTTGGGCAATACCGCCGCGTTCACGTACCACCTCGCGTGCCGGGATTTGAAGCGGTTGGGCGTGTGGTGGAAGTCAGTGCAGTTGGTCAAACTGACCTTCAAGTTGGGCAAAAGGTGTTGGTGGCGATGAGTGGTACTTGGCAATACTACATAGATGCCTCGCCTGAGAATCTTTTTCCGCTACCTGAGAGTTTGGAGAACGGCTATGCCTGTCAGTTGTACATCAACGCGTTAACCGCGTGGGTGATCACCACTAAAGTAGCTAAGTTGAACAAAGACTATGTGGTGATCATCAATGCAGCAGGGTCAGCGATCGGTAAGATATTTGCCCAGCTCGCCCATTCACTGGGTTTTACACTGATTGCTGTGACCTCAAAGCCAGACGAGTATCCGTACGATACTATTCCAGTGTTGGACGCGAAGAAAGACTTACAAGCGCAGCTGCAAACGCGCCAACTGCCACAACCAACGGTCGCTCTGGACGCGATAGGTGGTGAGGCTGGCACGGATCTCATTCGTACCTTGAAAGAAAATGGCCAATACATCAACTACGGAACATTGTCGTTAACGCCTTATACGCCTGAGTTTTTTGAATCGATGAAGGCCAACAACATCGACTTTAGTACATTCTTTTTGCGGTATTGGGAAGAATCGGTAGGTAAAGGCGGGAGAAAGACGGTGTTCGCTGAAATGTTAGAACACTTTATTAGCAGCGACATAAAGTTAAACGTTGCATATGATCTGCCGTTAGAGGACTTTCAAACAGCGATTGAAATGGTTGAGCGACGCTCGTCAGCAGTGTCAGGAAAAATCATTTTGACGCTGTGAATTACAGTGAGCCTGTTGAGAAAAGGGAGGATAAAATCCTCCCTTTTTTATGGGTTTACTTGTAATGATTGGGCTATTTTAGATGGAAGATTTGCTCTGTTTCGAGCGATGTCATCGCACGTACTTGACGCCAAATGTAATAAAAAATACCGAACATCATCAACATACTTGGGATGGCAATCATTGGGTAACTGTACAGCGTCATTTTCCCTAACTCTTCGTTAAAGGCAGCAGTACCAGAAGGGCTAGTCACAATCCAAGTCGCAAGGAAGTAGTTCATTGCAGATGAGAACGCAAAAGTACTTGCAAACAAGTAGTTAGAAGACATAAGGCAACGTTCGAACGCATCGGTTTTACCATTTTCTTTTAAACGTTGGTTAATCAACGCGAGATTCAACACTGTGTCATTCAGTACTAACTTCTGCATCAGTGGGTAGCGGGTAAACGTTGAACCCAAAACCGCTAAACCGATCAGGCCAGGAATCAGGGCTTCTTTTAGTGCTAACCAGCGTGTATCAAGCTCTAACAAGCCGATGCCACCAGTTAGTAGAACACTGATAAAGCCCAGAGCAGAAATAAAGTTAAATTTCTTGTTACGGACAAGGTCCATACCGCCATAAATGATAGGAAATAGCAAAGCGACAACCAGCGCCATTGCTGTCCCTAGATGCTCATCGCCACTAAACTTCATCAAAATGAAGGAAGGGATAAATACGTTGAAAAGGATTTCAAATAAGGGATTCGGCTTTTTCGCCGTCGTGTTACTCATAATGTTTTACTGACTCTACTCTATGTCGGCTGTTATTGTACTTTGACAAGAAGTGTTCATCTAGTCGCGCTTGATGTAAAGCGTTAAAGCGTCGAGTTGTGTAACGACTTATGAAATAGACCGGAGCATAGCCAGTTAGTTTACATGGTTGACTACTTTTTGTGTCTTAATGACTCTCCTTCTGTGCGATGATCTGATTACGCGCTCTGAATAATCGAGTCGCCACTGTGTTGTGGTTGAGCCTCAAGGCTTGGGCAATTTCATCATGATTCAACCCAGCCACTAAGCTCAAGAGCAACGGCTCTCGGTATTTGGGTTCGAGAATCATCATTTGTTTTTGAAGCCAATCTTGGGCCATGTCGTAGTCACTGCCAGGGTAGGTTTTTGTCTGTATTGCACACTCATCAATGTCGACAAAATCGTACTGTTTTCTATCAAAGCGCCGAGCATTCTCACGACGCAAAATAGTAATGAGCCAAGACTTCGCGGCGTTGGGGTCATTTAATTTATCAAAGAATCGCCACGCTTTCAGAAAGGTTTCTTGCGCTAAATCTTGAGCAAGGTGGTGATCTTTGCATAACCAATACGCGAGACGGTAGATCTCTTGGTATCGATCTTTCGTCAGTGCTTCGTAACGTTTATGTTTTTCCATAGCATTAAGATAAAAAGTTTGGAGAGCACGTTGTGTCTGCCAGATGAACGACAACCCTTTTTATCGCTTTTACAGTGATAAAAAGGGTTGTTCTATTAGGAAGACAAATTCGAAGAGTTAACCTTCCAAATATCGAAGGGTGACTCTGATTTCTTTCTTACACGCTTAAAATGGTTGGTTGGAAAAGCGTGAGTACTGGATGGCATCTGCGACTTCCTGAGCTTTAGACTCTGAAGTCATAAGGTGAAGTAGCTTAAGAGCAGCTTGATAGCTAACTAGGCTACCGTTCGAAGTGATAACGCCATCATCAATGACAAAATTCTGGTCGACTTGTACTTTGACTGCTGGGTAATCTCTTTGAAAGCCGTTTTCACCTCCGGCCCAAGTTGTTGCTTTTTTGCCGTTTAAAAGGCCAGCTTCGGCTAACAAATACGCGCCAGAGCAATTACTTGCCATCCAATCTGCCGCTTTTGAGGTAGTTTTAATAAAGTGAATGAGATCTTTATTTTCGATTAGTGCATCCATGTCATAGCTGGATGTTAAAACCAATACGTCGAGTTCCGGCAGATCACCAATCCAAGCATCCACACCAATTTTTAATCCTTCTTCAGTGGTGATGGTTTTCTGATCGGAGACGGAAATGGTGAGCACGTCATAATCACTAAACCAAGTGAGACGACTTGCGACGCCAAAAACCTCTAAAGGCGCAGTAACATCAGAGGTCAGTACGCCATCGTAAACCAGAATACCAATTCGTTTATCTGCGGCATGTGCTGTTTGAAGCATCCCAAAGAATAGGACTAGTGTCGCTATCAATAGTTGTAGTGCATTCTTCAATCCGTTTTTACCCATGGTTTTTTCCTCGTTAACAGAGCATCAAGTTATTGAGGTTCATTATATTTAGGCTGATTAGTGATTGAAGAGCCACTTGGTCTTTACTAAAGTGAATAAAATTCATGAATAGAGTTCATTGGTTATATGGATAAGATACGGTCCCTACGATTTTTTATTGCCACTTTAGATGGCGGTAGTTTTGCTGCGGCTGCCAAAGTGTATGGCACTGACCCTTCGACCGTGAGTAAAGCCATACATCGTCTTGAAAGCGATTTGGGTATACAGCTTTTTCAACGTTCTACGCGACAGAGCCGCCTGACAGAAGCTGGTCGTAGGTACGCAAATACTGCTAGGTTTGTACTGGAGGAGCTGGCGGCATGTGAGGATTCATTAAAAAGTCACAATGATGCGCTTTTAGGGCAGCTTAAGATTAATGTGCCAGTCTCGTACGGTCGCCTCTATATTCGTCCTTTATTAAAAGAGTTTTGTCGCCGCTACCCTAACATCACTATCGATATTCATTACGATGACGCCTACGTTGATATTATTGAGCAAGGTATTGATGTGTCGATTCGCTCTGGTGTCGTTCACGATAGTCAATTGATTGTGCGTCAGCTGAGCCCTATCGATTTTATCATTTGTGCCAGTCAGGATTACTTAGCGCGCCATGGTGTTCCGAGTGGCCCGGATGTATTCAATGACCATTCTTGGGTTCGTTTTCGTTTTAAACAAACGGGGAAACTGTTGCCGATTCGGATGCCAGAACCAGACGGTGCGAGTGAATATGACCCCGAAAGAAACTATATTGTAAATGACGGTGAATCCATGGCAGAGCTTTGCGCAGAAGGCTTAGGATTAACTCAGATCCCTCATTTTATCGCGAGAGACTGGCTTAAATCGGGGCGTTTAGTGCCGATATTTCCGAGCATGCGCCAAGCAGGAAATGGCGTGTATCTTCTCTATGCCAACCGGGAATATGTGCCTGCACGAGTTAGGGTGTTCATCGATTTTATCACTCAAGCAATACAGGATATGGATGAAACGCCATTCCATACTTGGGCTGAAACGTTGCCGATTTATCGACCGAACCAAGGCGATTGAAAACTTCATGTGAGTCTTTGGTTAAAACCCCCCTAAGCTATATGGCGCTTTTATTGGTTTTTGTTAGTTTATTGGGCGTTATTATCGAAAAGCGCAGTTTGCTCTTCGTCACTCATAAAGGAAAGACAATGCCAACTAAGATCTTAGTGCCTGCTTTGGCCCTACTTCTCAGCGCATGTGGCGGCGACGGGGAGTCGTCAGCCCCAGCAGAAAGCGGCTCACAAAACACAGGTTCCACATCGTCACAAGGCACATTTGCCGAGCAGATGCTTGCAGCGGTCAACAGCGCCCGCTCTACTACACAACAGTGTGGCGCAACCACCATGCCACCTGTTGGGGCCCTGACTTGGAGCTACGATTTGGAAAGCGCCGCTTATCGACATTCAAGCGATATGGCGAACAGCGATTTCATGAGCCACACAGGCTCTGATGGCAGCAAAATGTCAGATCGAGTTAACGCAACGGGTTATGCTTGGAGCGCCATTGGTGAGAATGTCGCCGTAGGGCAAAGCAGCATTAACGCCGTCATTAATGCTTGGTTATCGAGTGAAGGTCACTGCCTTAATATCATGAGTGCGGATTTTGATCAGATGGGCGCGTCGCTTGTCGAAAATCACTCTGCACGCTACGGATATTACTGGACTCAGGTTTTTGCCAAACAGCGCTAATGCGATAAAGAAGCCTGATAGATAAAATAAAACGCCAGCAGTCACTATCTGCTGGCGTTTTATTATTTACATCTCTTTTAGCTTGTCAGGTTACGAAGTTTTGGGTCATCCGCCAGGTATTCAACAAATTCAATCTCAAAACCGGCAGGGTCAACAAAATACACATTTTTGCGGTAAGGTTCATCAGCACCAGGTTGGGCAATCGGATAACCTGCATCGGTTAGTCTTTTGATGATTGCATCGACGTTGTTGGTCACATAAGCAAAATGCGCTAGCCCAACTTGGTGCCCGCTCAACTCGCGGTTTTCTCCTTCGCCATGGTCACTCATGGCTATGTATTGATACTCGTCGCCAAAATGTAGCCAGTTTCTTGGTTTGCCACTCCATTCGCCTTTACCTTCATCACGCACGTACCAATGTGGAAATGCAGTTTGGTAAAACTTCAGCATTTCAGGGATATCTTTCACGACTAAGTTAATATGTTCTAGTTGGATCATGATGTGCTCCTTTTTGTCATTTTCTAGCCAACGATGAATATGCTAAAACCTCAAGTAAAGTTGAGGTAAAGGGCTTTTTTGATTTTATTTGTAGACGCCATTTATAAAGGTCAGGCAGCTGACACTGAAGAGTTGGCTCACACAGAAATCATTGAAACCTTGTGCAAGATTGGAAAGATGTTACATGATGGGGACTTCCAGTTAACCGTTTGATTTAAGTAAGCAAAAGATGAAAGTTTTTACACTTAATCATGATGTTGAGAATTTCCCTTTTTTACAAGAAACTCAACTAGAGATTTCTATACAATACTCGGATGGCGATTTGCGGGAGTTATGTGGTGAGCGTGTCGCTGATACTTGGATGATTATTGATTTGGAGTGGGTGAGTGATAACCACATGCTTACAACAAAACCTGATTTTGCAATCTGGCGTGCAGGCGAGTTTGCTTGTTCTGAGTCCGCATATAATCAAATAAACGAAGCTCTTGATTCCAGTTGTGAGTTTTTGCCATTACGCGTCGCTGGCGAGCGTTGGTATGCCATAAACATACTCAAAACTTGCGATGCCATTGATAAGGATCGCACTGTGTTAAATGTAAGAGCTAATGGTAAGCCAAGTCGTGTAAAGCGGTTTAAAAAATTAGTGTTGAGTATTAAATCAATCAAATCCGGAGGCTTGTTCAGGATTGAAAATAACGGAAGCGGTGTTTACTGCAATGATGAATTAGGTGGTTTGTATGAAATTTACCATCGTTGTCAGCTAAAAGGTCTGATATTTGAAGCAGTAGAAACGAGTTAAAGCCCGCAATGTTTCACCCTAAGTGTATTTCGGCAGCTTTATTTTACTCTGTTATTTCTAGTAATAATTTGTTCCCCCCCCCCCAAAAAAAAACCAAAAAAGCCAGCAGTTAGTACCTGCTGGCAAAGTCTTTGGGCTTCTAGTTTTTTGATTTTATTTCTTGTTACTCATCGCTGTCACGGTGCCCCGATTGGTTTTCCGGGGAAGAAAACACAGCACCGTGCGCTTTGTGTCCAAGAAATTTGGAGATTAACCTTGCTTACGGATTAGGTAGTCAAATGCGCCTAAGCTTGCTTTTGCACCTTCACCCATCGCAATGATGATCTGTTTGTAAGGAACGGTTGTTGCGTCACCCGCTGCGAACACACCTTCTAGGCTAGTATCGCTACGGCTACCGACTTCAATCTCACCGCGCTCAGATAGGGCTACTTCTGAATCTTTTAGCCATTCTGTGTTTGGTACTAGACCGATTTGAACAAAGATACCTGACAGTTCAATCTCTTTGATTTCGTCTGTGTTGCGGTCTTTGTACTTCAAGCTTGTTACGCGAGTACCGTCACCCACCACTTCTGTTGTTTGCGCCATCGTGATGATGTCTACGTTTGGTAGTGAGTTCGCTTTGTCGATAAGCACTTGGTCTGCGCGAAGTACGTCTGCGAATTCAAGAACCGTTACGTGTTCTACGATACCAGCAAGGTCGATAGCTGCTTCGATGCCTGAGTTACCACCGCCGATAACCGCAGTTTTCTTGCCTTTGAACAGTGGACCGTCACAATGTGGGCAGTACGCGACACCTTTGTTGCGGTACTCTTGCTCTCCCGGAACGTTCATTTCACGCCAGCGTGCACCTGGGCTTAAGATGACACTCTTACTCTTCAGCGTTGCGCCGCTTTCAAGTTGGATGTGAATCAAACCATCTTCTGTGTGTGCTGCACCCATTAGCTTCTCAGCTTGTTGCTCAGTCACGACGTCTACATCGTATTCTTTTAGGTGTTCTGCTAGGTCAGTTGCCAGTTTTGGACCTTCAGTACGTTTTACCGAAATGAAGTTCTCAATTGCCATGGTGTCCATAACCTGACCACCAAAGCGTTTAGCAACAACACCAGTGCGAATACCTTTACGAGCAGCATAAAGAGCAGCTGCGCTACCACCAGGGCCACCGCCGACAACAAGCACGTCGTATGGGTCTTTTTCGCTTAGTGCTTTCGCCGCTTTCTCGCTCGCGCCGTCATCCACTTTGTTTAGGATTTCAGTCAGAGACATACGGCCTTGACCGAATAGCTCACCGTTCACGAATACACTTGGTACTGCCATGATGTCGCGTTGTTTCACTTCATCTTGGAACAAACCACCGTCGATCATGGTTGCTTTTACTTTCGGGTTGATCGCCGCCATCATGTTGAACGCTTGAACCACGTCCGGACAGTTTTGACACGACAGTGAAATGAAGATTTCTACGTCTAGATCTTTGTCTAGTGCTGCGATTTGCTCAATCACTTCTGGTTCTAGTTTGATTGGGTGACCGCCAGAGTGAAGCAGTGCCAATACTAGAGAGGTAAATTCGTGACCCATTGGCAAGCCTGCAAAGCGTAGTGCTGTGCCTTTAGCTGGGTTAGTTACCGCCATCACTGGTTTACGTGCGCTTGCGTTGTCGTCACGTTCAACGGTGATTAGGTCGCTCATCTCTGCGATTTGGTTCGCTAGAGACAAAATGTCATTCGATGCTTTGCTTTCATCTAGACTAACCACTAAACGAACTTCTTCTTTTACATTAGCCAGATATTGTTTGAGTTGTTGTTGGATCGCTTGGTCTAACATAGTTGTTACTACCTTAATTAAATAGTTACCAATCAAAACAAGTATTTGTTCATTGTTGCTAGCTAAAATCGTTGATAACTGCGTTATAGATTTTGTAGTTAGAGTAACTAGCTATCGAAAATCTATGCCTGGTTCTAAACGATTTTTTCTACGCAATTACTGCACACCTACTTATTCAGATAGGTAATAAAAAGTGGTTACTGTAGATAAAACCTGAGGGGGAGAGAGCAAATCAGGCAGAAGGTCGTCAAGGTATCTAACCTGAAGTGCTCTCTAATTCAGTTCTAATCAGAAAAAGGAAATCGGAACTGATTAGAACTTAAATTTCAGTGGCTTAGATTTTGCCAACTAGGTCTAGTGATGGAGCTAGTGTCTCTTCACCTTCTTTCCATTTAGCTGGGCAAACTTCGCCTGGGTGCGCTGCTACGTATTGAGCTGCTTTCACTTTGCGTAGTAGGTCTTCTGCGTCACGACCGATACCTTCAGCAGTGATTTCCATTGCTTGGATAGTACCTTCTGGGTCGATTAGGAACGTTGCACGGTCTGCAAGACCTTGACCTTCACGCATCACACCGAAGTTGTTTGTGATGTTGCCTGTTTGGTCGCCAAGCATGTAGTACTGAATCTTACCGATTGTGTCTGAGCTGTCGTGCCATGCTTTGTGAGTGAAGTGTGTGTCAGTTGATACTGAGTAAACTTCTACGCCACGTTTTTGTAGCTCTTCGTAGTGGTCTGCTAGGTCGCCCAGTTCTGTTGGACATACAAACGTAAAGTCTGCTGGGTAGAAGAAGAATACTGCCCATTTACCTAGGACGTCTTGTTCTGTTACTTCAACGAATTCGCCGTTTTTGTACGCTGTAGCTGCAAATGGTTTGATTTGAGTATTAATCATAATTTACTTTCCTTTGAATGTTTTAAGCTGAGCTGTTGTTGCTTTCGGAAAGTATATTCTCATCGGAGTGTGTTTAAGGAAAATCGCTTGTAACTATCCTATTGATAGCCATTTCCTATTTCACTTGATAGGCATATCCGATGTAAGTGGGTTTGCATTGATAGGTTTTATTGAAGATGAAGGCGGATTAGCAATAGAGAATACTGATGATGACCTTAAGTGGATGTTCTGAACAAGATCGAAAGAGCCTGCATCTCGGCAGGCTCTTTCTAATAGGAAGTGGTGAAGCGGATGCTTCTATCTTGTTAGCTCAGGTTGTCGAGCACTTTGCCACACAACTTCTTCAGCATGATCATTTCATCTAGCTCTAAGGTGATTTTACACATCATGGCGTTTGGCACCGACTTAGCTTGCTCTTTAAGGGCACGACCTTGCTCTGTTAGGTTGAGTACGCGAACGCGCTCATCGGTTTCACTGCGACCACGCTCTACATAGCCTTTTGCTTCTAAGCGTTTAAGCAGCGGTGTGAGTGTGCCTGAGTCCAAATGCAGTTGTGACCCCAATTCTTTTACGCTGGCACCGTCTTTCTCCCACAGCACCATCATCACTAAGTACTGCGAATAAGTCAGATCAAGCTCGTCCAACAACGGGCGGTACGCTCGGATCACTGCATTTGCTGCGCTGTAGAGCGGGAAGCAAACTTGGTTTTCGAGTAAGAGTTTATCGTCGTTGGTCATGGTGTTGTCGGTGTAACACTGGCTCATTGGCGCTGCCTACCTGCTCATAGAGAAAGAGAGTCATAAAATAAATTGTGCACAATATAGTTGCAAACGATCTTTACTTCGATATAAGATTGCAAGCAATTAAATTGTGCGCAACTTAAATTGAGAAGGACACTCGCATGACTACTCTATACAAAACTCAAGCTACCGCTTTGGCTGGTCGTAATGGTCAAGTAAAAACAGATGACGGTCTTCTCGATCTAGAGCTGTCATACCCGAAGGAAATGGGCGGCACAGGCGCAGCAACTAACCCAGAACAGCTTTTTGCAGCGGGCTATTCAGCGTGTTTTTCTAACGCGATTTTGCACGTAGCACGTGAAGGTAAAGTAAACCTGAAAAGCGCTCCTGTAACGGCAGAAGTGGGCATCGGTCCGAACGATAACGGCGGCTTTGCACTAACAGTGAGCCTAGCCGTAGAGCTAGACATGCCACAAGAACAAGCGCTAGAACTAACGCGCATTGCACACCAAGTTTGCCCATACTCAAACGCAGTTCGTGGCAACATTGATGTGGTAGTAACGGTAAACGGCGAAGCAATTTAAGCGGTTCTTATCACTGCACAAAGACAAGAAAGCCTGCAAGTACGCAGGCTTTTTCTATATTTGAAGTAGGAGTCTAAATTCAAACTTAATTTGGTTTGTTCGAAATGCACAGGTATAGTTGGCAAGATTAGGTCAAAATCTAAACGAAAAATAGAATGTGATTAGCACTTTCTATTGATTCAAATATTTCGGTCAAACCTGCAGTATAGTTCGGCTGGATTCGCTTGTTGTTACACCAGCGAGGTTGCCGATAGGAGTCATGTGATGAGCACTGAAACGGTAAGTTATCTAAAAAAGAATGCTGCGAAGCTTGAACTGGATGAGCCAATGACGATTACGCAAAATGGTAAGCCTATTTATGTCGTTGAGTCTTATGAAGAACGTCAGAAGCGTGATGAAGCCATTGCTTTAATGAAGTTTGTTAGCTTTGCTCAAAATGATGTTGCGAATGAACGTGTAAAGTCATCAGAAGATATGAAGAGCACGTTAGCAGCACTCAAAGATTGAGTTTGATACGAGCATGGAAGCAAAAGTTCTCTATACACAAACCTTTGAAAATACGGCTATTCAGAGTATTAACTATTTATCGAACTGGAGCGCTCGCAACGATGTGATTGATAGATTAATTGCGGTTCAGCAGAGGTTTGAACACAACGTTTTGAATAACCCGTCTATCTATCCCCCTTGTTATGAACTGACAACAATCGGTGTTTACGACATCCGGCAATTTAGCTTTGATGGATTCAAGCTGCTTTACCGAATTGGTGACAAAAATACTATCTATGCTCTAGTGATTCTGAGTGACAAACAAAACCTACAAAACGCATTGATTGACCACTGCATCATGTTCAAATGATTCTATGAGAGACCGCATTAACGCGGTCTCTTTTGCTTTCTGGCTCTAGTGTATTAACGCGACTCTAGCGGGTAAGAGCGGTAGCTCCACATACCGTAGGTACGCAGTGCATCGCGGTAGATACCAAGCAATTCGCCATCGCTGGCTTTGGCTAAGTCTTTCAGTGGCTTGTCTGGATAGCTCACTGTGTCAAAAGTGATGTCTTGCGGGCCAGTTTGCCAGCTTGCGATTTCAAACAAGGTTTGACCACGGCGCACATGGCTCGCTGAGCTGATGATGGTCGCGTGCTTGATGTTATGACGTGCCAATGCGTAGCTGCTGAATAGGGCGTTACCTACCGTGCTGGTGGCGTAGTTTTCTTCAATGATGCGATCTTTGCTGATGCCTTTTTCAATCAGCCAATCTGCCATTAATTTGCCTTCGGTTTTGTGGTTCTTCGGTACACCCCCCGTCAACACGATCAACGCGTCTGGGTTTGCTTTCGCCATTGCTAGCGTGGTTTCCAGACGCTCAACCAAGATTTGGTGCATTGAACCATCTGGGTTCAGCGCGTATCCCAACGTGACTATAGCGCCTTTGTCATCCAGTTTGCCTTTATCGGCTTTCTCTTTTAGTGGCGTTGCAAGTACGCGGTCTACGGTGTCGAAGATGCGTTGGATGTCTGCGGCTTTACCTGCATTGAGTTTAGTGAGTGTCGCCATGTGTTTCGCTGATTCTGCTTGGTTGCCCTCAAAGCGTTGCCATACCGCTAAGTAGGCGTGCAAATCCACATCGTCTGGTGCGACAGAAAGGGCTTGTTCAAACAGTTCAATCGCGCGGTCTGCATTCTTGTTATAGATCTGCGCGTTTGCTGCAGAAATCAGTAGATCAGTGCGGTACGGCTCAAGTTTGTATGCTTCTAGTAAGCGGTCGGTAACAATCTCCATGTTGCTCGGCATTTTGGCGGTAAAACCCGCATGCGAGATACGCGCAGGGGATTTGAATGCCTGTACCGCGTCATTCAGCAGTTGGTCGACAACCTGACGTTTGGTGACGATCTGTGAGTAATCGGCGGAAGATTGGATAGCAGCATCGTTAGCCGCGATAGAGTATGGGGCAGCAGTCAGCGCAATTACGCTACCAAGAGCAATGGCAAGTAAGTTCTTCTTCATGGAATGTCCTAGAGGTGCTGTAGTACCTAGTTTTTATTGTGCCTAGCGTTGTAGGTCGAACGGGGTCGATAGAATTTTTTCAGTCTAGGTTCGCTTCATGAATAATCTGTGAAATGAATCCCAACTCAGCCGAGCGAATGAACGCGCGTGGTCAAAACGCGAAGTAGGATCACGAAAATACTGAGGTATTCGTTCGTGTTCTAAGTAATTGGATTAAAAGATAAACAGCGTTTGGAAGAACGGATTTAAGCAACCAGAGTAAGAAATGAAAAAGCCTGCAACGATGCAGGCTTTTGGTTTATTTGATGGCAGTGCAGAAGCTAACGTCTGCATGGTGCGTTTGTGGGTCAAAGCTGTGGTAAAGCTCAAAGCAAGGACGATCGTCGTTCTCAATACCGGATTCAATCACTTTGCTCATGACATCATCCCACGCTTTTGAGTATTGGCTCGGGTCAGTAATGTGCTGGCGCATCACCGCATACTGACCGCCGGGGAAGTCTTGCAGCTCAATACCTTTCGGAACTTCGGTATCTTCTGGCACCATTAGACAGATGTCAGTACGGCACTTCTCGTCTGGCGTGATTTCTGGGTTGTCATGGTAGATGAAGATGCAGGTATTGCCTGCCAAACCTTTCATTCCTGCCCATTGATACAGGCGACCTGACGGCTCTTCATAGCCTTGGCCGTAAGGGCCGTTTACGCGAATGTAAGCCAGTTTTGCTTTTTCAAAGTTTTGCGTTTCCATTGTCATGCTCCATTTGGTGAGTTCAGAGCCAGTATATGAATCGCTTGGTGTTACTTCGTTTCCATTCTTGCGCAACGTGTGTCCAATCTTGCTGTTTCGTGCTAATTCAGAAAATTGCTGGTAGTTTTCGCAGTCACGAAAGGCTGTAGGTGTGACGCCATAATGTTGTTTGAAGGCTTTGGCTAAGCTCTGTGAGCTAGCAAATCCGTACTCTAGGGCAATGTTTAATACCGGTTGCTTGGATTTGAATAAGTCATCGGCGGCGGCTTCTAAACGTAAACGTCGAATGAAATCGGCCAATGTCTCGCCTTGCACGGCTTTGAAGGTGCGATGAAAGTGATAAGGAGAAAGGTTTGCCAGCGCGGCCACTTCTGGCAGGTTGAGTGGTTCATTAAAGTTTTGTTCTAAATAACGAATCACAGGAACCAGTCGTTGGTGGTAGTCGACGCGCATCGGGGTATTTCCTTGTTCTGTTCAGCTTGTTTTCTCTGCTCAAAGCCTACCGCAATCCAACAAGCTTGCAAGGGAGCAGGGTGAGAAATGCGTGGCGAGATGCGCGTCAATCAGTCACACTCAACTAACAGATGTTTAAGCAAAAACGTTGCGCTTATTATCTTTACTAACCGCTAGGACAATCATGATAGCTTGGAAACACACTCTGCCAGAGTACGAATGGCTCATTCATCAAGTGTGGTACTTGGAAGTACCAGAGGGTGAAGTCATTGACCCCAAGCCGCACCTTATTCCAAACCCGCGAGCTCATTTACTCTTTACGCCACCAGAGCAAGGCTACAGCTACGACACGGGAGACACTAAGCTTACTGGCAAAGGCTGCCATTTATTAACGGCTAACGAACACTTGCTGCTGTTGGAAGATACGGCTCCCATCAAGCGTATTGGTATCACCTTTCGTCCAGAGGGTTTGTATGCCATTGAGTCACTTTTTAGTGATGTATCCCAAGTTAGCGCAATTAACCAATGCGAATGGTTTGATTGGCTCAACACGGCGTTTGATGTGCGCTTTCAACAAGGGTTATGGCTGCTAGAGTTGCAAGATTCACCGCAATGTTTGCTGAACTACATCAAACAACATCTAGGTGCGTTAGATATCGAACCTTGCCGTACCAAACCGTTTTTGGCATCGCAAAAAGCAGTATCCGTGATGGACGCTCAAGCATTACGCTCACCTGAGCTAGCGATGGATATTGATGAGATAGCCAAACAGTGCGCCTGTTCTCGAAGAACACTTGAGCGCAGTTTCAAGCAAGTGGTGGGGCTGAGCGTTAAGCAGTATCAACAAATGGCACGTCTGGAGCAGATGATTTTGACCCTCTACAAGCAACAAGAGGCGATTGATTGGGCGAGCTTCTCCCAACAATTTGGTTTCAGTGACCAATCGCATTTGATTCGAACCCTCAAACAGCAGCTAAGGAAAACACCGAGCAAGTACTTGAAAAAGCGTGACTTAACCATCGATATCTATGGCGACTTTGAGTCGTAATACATTGCTAATCAGCCCGAAAGTTGTCGCAAAAATCCAATTTTTCTCTTATCCGCTGGGCTACTATTTTCAGCAGATAACGAGGTAACACATGTCATATCAAAAACTAAAACAAGGCGAAGCCATCCCATTTAACGAATCGTTGACTATCCAACTGATTCAAGGCTCTGATCTACAAGATATTATCGAGATGTTGAACGACGATAAGGTCAATCAGTATCTGTTCTTCGCACCTGCTGACAACAGCCTGTATGAGGGTTTCTTTGGCCCTATTATTGAAAATACGGCACAAGCGCTCAAAGACGGTGTTTGGCCAGATAGCCCAACGTTCGTGATTCGCGACCAACAAGGCCAGTACATGGGAATGTGTGCAGTGACCGCGGTGATGTTCTTAACTGGCAACTACGAAGTGGGTTATCAATTACCTACTTGCGCATGGGGCAAAGGCGTTGCGACTCGCGCTTGTCAAATGATGACCGAGATTGGCTTTACTGAGCTAAACGCCCATAAAGTCAGTGCGGATTGCTACGCTTCTAATGCTGGCTCTTACAAGACGTTAGAGAAAAATGGTTTTACTCAAGAAGGCCGTCAGAAAAACTACTACAAACTAGAGCAAGGCTTTGACGACAAGCTTTACTACGGCATGACCGCAGAACAATTCGCGTCTTTAAATCGCTGATCATTAACCGACAAAAATTAGCTAACAACAACGTAGCGAACAAAAAAGGCCGTTAACCCACATGCTCGGGTTAACGGCCTTTTCTATATTCAGCGCTAAATGGCTAAGACTTAGTTGCCTTGGTTTTGGCTTTGAAGCTTCTCTTTTGCTTCTTCAACCTTTGAGAAATCCAATCCCAACTCGTCTACGGCTTCTTTGATTAGCGCAGGGTTTTGCATCACTTGCGCCATCAGCATTTGTAGCTTGTCTTGTGGCAAACCTAGTTGGCTGATTGTTGCCATTGCCGCTAGAGGGTTTTGCGTCAGAGTCTGAAAAATCTCGTTGATTTGCTCATCGCTGATGTTGTTCTCTTTCAGCAAGGCGATAATTGGGTTCATCATATTTCCTTTCAATCATTCATTGGATGACACTGAGGTGCAGTGTATCACTCGGTTACCGGTGTTTGTACTAGCTGAATAATTGGGGCTCCCGCTCAACATTTCAATACCCCGTTAGCTCCATGTAACCAGTCCCAGAATGAGAGCCCTCAATACGTACTGGGCCTTCCCAATAAGGTACCGAAAGCGGCATTTTCGCGTTCGGGTTGAGAGCAGAAACGGTAAGCTCAATTTGCTGATTTGGAATCGACACTTGCCACTGGGTTGGATACTTTCGCCCTTGGATTTCTGTTTGCTTGGTTGCTATTAAGCGAATGTCTTTTTGAGAAATGGCGATGCCAGAGCCATCTTGCTGCATCAGCTTTGCGCTGGCGTAACTAGCTTGTCCGGTTTTGGAATCCCGCAACTGGAACACCACCAAGCTGGTTTTGTCACTCAACCTCAGAGCAAACCAGTCCCAGCCTTGTTGTGAGTCGAGTAAGAATTGCGAGCTCCACTCTCGATCTATCCAGCCTTTGCCGGATACTTGATGGGTTTTGCCATCGATCGTGACTTCACCGGAGACATCAATAAACGGTTGGCTGTAGTAATACGAAGCCACCTGACCATCGCCACTTTTGGTACTGTAACCTTGCTCGCCTTGCTTTTGATAAGGCGCAGTGCTGGTAAGCGTCAGCGAATAGCCAAACTGTTTGGAGTTTGCATTCAATGTGGCAGGGAAGAGGTCGTTGGTTGAAGAGGTCCACTGCCAATCATCGAGGTAAACACGAAATGGAGAGCTATCGACGCCGGCTAAGGACGCTTGAGCGCGTGACCATTTTTCATCGGCGTAGTGTTTGTCCGCGGTCGTGACTGCGCTGTGCGCCATGTAGATTTGTTGAGCTTGCCATTCGGTTTTCTTCACGTCATCTTCGCCCGTTGGTGGCGCAGCAGCAAAGCGAAATTGTGTCCATTGAACGCCAAGTGGGTTGCCATCTTCATCAATTAAGTTAGCGGTTAAGTACCACCATTCATGACGAAAATCCGGGTGTGCTTGATGGTCTGCCGGGAAGGTGAGTTCAATCCCTTTTTCTACGGGAGTGAATAGGTTGCTCTCGCTTTGCGTATCTCCGCTTCCCAGCAACGTGCCCATATTTTTTTGTTGGGCATCTTCACAACCGAACAGGAACAGACTGCTCATGAATAGAGTAAGTGTGCTTGCTAATCGAACCATCACAACACCTCGCTTTGCAAACTGGATACGACAGGCTTGCTGACCAATCGCCACAGCGGAATCAAGGTTGCAATCACCGCCACCAAGATGGTGATCGCCGCAATACTGAGGGCGTCACTCCAATTCCACAGATAATTTAAGCTCCAACCAAAAGCGCGTAAGGTGACGATGTCTGTCAGCACATAACCCACCATGGCTCCGAGGGGCAGGGCGACAACCAGAGTAAAACTGACTAAAGCGACGATCTGCCCGACCACCATGGTCATTAATTTACGACGGCTGACGCCAAGTGCATACAGCCTTGCAATGGCGGCTTTGCGCGCGTCGAGCAACATAAAACAAGCACTGAACAAACCAATCACCGCGACCATCAACGTCACGCCGTTGAGTGCGCGTGTAATGGCGAAGGTCTGCGAGAAAATATCCAACGCGATGGATTTGATTTGCGCCTGGTCGTAGAGTTGACTCGGATGCAGATTCAATTGCTCGCGCAGTTGCTCGTAGACGATTTGTGGGTCCCCTGAGACTTTAATGCCAAGGCTTGTTGGCAGGTCGGTAAAGCCACTCTCTTGCCATAACTTTGGTGCTAATAAGACTTCACCGTTAGGTGAGCCGTAATCATGGAATACCGCACCCACAAGGAGGTTCTTATTTGGAACGGCATCAAGCGTGAGCTCGCTACCCAGAGATAAACCCAGTTTGACCGCGGTTGGTTCACTGATAGCGACCAACTCACCTTGGTAAAAGCGTGACCAGAAGTTCTCCAAACGCGATTTGAACACCATTGTTTGCTCTAAGGTGTCTTTGTCTTTGGTGCCAAGCAAAATCGGTAAGCCTTGCAGGTTATCGTCGACGTAGTATTGCTTGTAGACGGTCTCAACATTGTCAAACTGTCCTAATGCGCGCTCTACATCTGCGATTTCCCCTTGCGCAGGGCTGACGTAAATATCGGCGTGTAACCTTTGTTCTAACCACTGCTTTAGGGTGGATTCAAAGCTACCAACTAGCTTGTTCATCCCCATATTGGCAGTAACGGCGAGTAGCAGTGCCATCATGGCGAGAGAAAGCGGAGAAATCAGCTCACGCAGCTCAGCAAACAGATACTGCATCAAACCGGAATTGGTGCGCTTCTCACACCAATTGGCTAAGACGCTGAGTGTTTTGGGTAGGTACAAAGGAATCGACACTACAAGCACGCCGAGCCACGCCATGGTGAAGCGGTGATGCTCACTCAGCCATAACCCTGCGAGTGCGAGAGTCGTCAACGCAGCACCTATCACGAACAATTGGTTTTCGTTAGAGGCTTCAGGCGCTTGATAAAACCCGCCATGAGAGGAAAGCGGTTGGCGCACTCGCTGTTTAAAGTGCTGCCAACACGCCAACAGGGTTGCGGTTAACGTGAGCAGCAGCGCTTGCGCCCACCATTGCCACTGCCAAGTTCCGGGCAGAAGTGTCGCGCCATAAAGTTGTTCTAGAGTCAGTGCCACGGTCGGATGTAGCCAATGGCTAAGCTGCATGCCCAATACAAAACCGAGGGAAGCGCCGATGGTAACGAGAACAGTGAGTTCAACTAACAGCGCAGAGAGCACAATGCTCGGCGCAACGCCCGCCTGTTGAATCTGCACTAACAGCCGATTGCGTTTAAGCAAGCTGTACTTAACGCCGTTGTAAGCAATGAACAGCCCGACTAAAAACGCGAGTAAGCTCATTGCGGTGAGATTGAGGTGAAAGCTGTCGGTCAGTGAGCCAAGGTCTGTGCTTTGATTATTGGAAATCCATTGTCCTTGCTCGCCAATGATGCTTTGCCAATTTGCTTGCGTGTCTTTATTCCCTTTATCACCCGAATGGAAAACCGCAATGTAACTGAGCTGCCCTTTTTTATTGAGCAGTTGCTGGGCAAAGCCAATGTCCATCAATATTCGGCTACCTAACTGCCATTCGTCAGGCAACACCACCACTTGGGTTGGAATGTCGTCCAGAGTTAGGGTTTCTACCTCTCCTAAGTTTTGATGTTGAGATTGGCTCATCATCACGATTGGCTTGCCAGCTAAAAGCTCAGGTAGAGGCAAAGCACTGTCGAACAAAGACACGTTCTGTTGGTTATCTGATGACTTTTGCTTGTTATCCGTTGAGTAGCGCGAACGTGAAGAGATGGCAGCAATTAACTCGCTACCTTGTACTGACCAACGACGACCTTGTTCGTCTCTCACTCGCCCTTCGATTACAGGTAGTGCTGCACTGAGCCCGTTTTGTCTAAGGGTGAAATAAAGAGACTCGGGCAGATAGTTTTGCCCTGCTGGTGGAATAATTAAGTTCTGAGCTTGTGCGCTAAGCTGCTCGGTAGATTCCGCATAACTTCGTTTGGCATTGAGGTTGATGGCTTGCACCGCAACAAATAAGGTCACAGCCAACACGATACCGATCAGAATCGCGGCGGCTTGCAGTGGTGCTTGTCGATAATGTGCCGCAAACAGATCCAGGGCGAGTCGAGTATGCGTGAATCTGGTGGTTGATAGCTTAGCTTGCTTCATGGCGAAGCTCATGTTTGTTTACTTGATGACTGTTCTGTAGCTGACTGTTATCCAATCGCAGCCGTGCTTTCATAAATTCAGCGCATTCATGGCTGTGTGTTACCAATAGCACCGCCGTATTGCCCTGGGTGGTGATTTCACTGAGCAGTTTCATCACTTCCAAGCCTGCTTTTTGGTCGAGGTTACCTGTGGGTTCATCAGCAAGTAGCAGTTTAGGTTTGTGTGCTAAAGCACGTGCGATAGCGACTCGTTGCTGTTGACCGCCGGAAAGGGCAGAAACATGTCTGTCGAGAAGTTGGCTGATGCCTAGAGTCTCGACCAAATAATCGCACCAGTCGTTCCATTTCTTTTGATTCAAATGCAGAGGGAAGGCGATGTTTTGCTGCACGTTGAGCGGCGTTAATAGATTGAATTGCTGGAAGATAACACCGAGTTTTTGGTGTCGAAATCGGCTCCATTGTGGGTCTTTCCAAGCCGCCGTGTTATCGCCATCTAACCACAACTCACCATCGGAAAGCGGCTCAAAGCCAGCGATGACATTGAGCAAAGTACTTTTGCCGCTGCCACTTGCGCCCGTCAGCGCAACACTCGCTCCTGTGTTCAACGTGAAGTCGACGCCTTCCAACACGCGATGTGTCTCTTTGCCATCAACAAAGCTTTTGCTGGCGTGTTTGAGTGTGACAAGTGGGCTTTCCATTTCCTCTCCCTGTATTCAAAAGGTGTCGTTTCTTTTGGCAATCACTATTGCAGTTATGTCTCTAGAAACTTTAGACAACAATCAGATAAAAACAGCGATTTACATCGAGTTTAGGGTCTGTTGACCTTTCGAGCTGATTTTTGCAGCGAATTGTTGGGTGTTTGTGCAAGGCAGAAGCTTTGATGTGTAGTTAGCCTACATGAAAAAGCTGATAACGCAGGAGAAATGACCAACAAACGCTGCCCAAAGGGTTCGGCTAAAATCGTTCTATGCTTTGTTAAGGAGTATTTACTTAGAATGCTAGGCTACACACTCCTTGCCTCGCCTAAAACGATTTTATCTCGAACAAAACTTAATCTCGAAAGATAAACAGACCCTACTTTGTACTGAAAATAAGAGGGAAGAGATTAAATGAGGAAGGGATATGACAGGCATTAAAAAAGCCCGAGTCAAACTCGAGCTTTCAAAGATATTCAGCGTGGTCAGCTTACACGTAGTACGCTTCAACTTCGCCTTTAAGTTTGATTAGCATTGGGTTACCGAAACGGTCTTTTGCTTTAGGAGAAGCAATTTTCACCCAACCTTCGCTCACGCAGTATTCTTCTACGTCTGTGCGCTCTTGGCCGTTGATACGAATACCGATTTGGTGCTCGAAGCATTCTTTGATGAAGAATGGGCTACGTGGGTTACCCGCTAGGCGATCTGGTAGAGCTGGTTTAGCTGTGTCTGTCATTTTGTGTGACCTAAATTCCGTAAAAAGTGCGATATTGTAGTCAGTGCACTGTATGTGTTCAAGATATGTTGAGAGTGGATGCGTTGTTTAACTTTCAAGTACCGCCTATAACCCCTTTAAATACTGCGCGTTGGCTGTTGGTTGAATCATGGCATTCAGCGTTTGGACGGCTTGTTCACTGTGATCTTCAAGTAGAGCTAAGAACGCGTCAATCAACTCAGGTTTGCTTGCTGAGACTTTTGTTTCGGTCTGGATATCACACAGATCGATCAACACATCGGTAAACAATTGCGGCAGATCGTGCAGCACTTGCAGGTTTAAGATGTTGTGCTCGCTGTAGATTGAATTGTGGCTGCCTTTTTGTTTTTGCACCAAGTAAGGATTGTCTTTTAAGTTGATGATAGACGTGCGTTTATCACAGCGTTTCAAACAACTTTTGTTGACCTTCACCTTACGGCATCCTTCGGTTTGTTGAAACAAACATTGGCGGCTCGTGAGTAGAGTGTTCGGGTGATAAATGCTGTAGAAGCTGCGCATGTTTTTCGGACGCTTTATGTGACGCACCTGCTTCATATTCAGCTCGTTAGAAACAAACGCGCCACTTGCCGCGAACTCGTCTTGAAGGCATTTAAACGCGTATGAGTTCACCGTGTTCAGTTGTGGGCCTGCCACCCAGCCTAAGCCGAGCTCTTTTGCGATCATGCCGACACCTGAGTTGTTGGTGATCAACAACTCAGGTTGGATGGTTTCCAAAAATACGCGCGCGGCGTGGTAGTCTTCGCCAATCAAAATGGCTGGGAACCAAGGTTTGAGCATTGGGTTGGCTTGGAACAATTCAATCATCGCGCTCAGTTCACCAGACAATCCCATTGGCAATTGATAGTAAACATCAACGTCGTGGTATTCGCACAGCATGGCTTCTTGTGCTGACGAGATCAGAACCGATAATTTTGGCGCACCTTGGCGAGGTTCTGGTTGAGGTAACGTTGGCAGAGTTGGCACATCAATCGACCCTTTCAAGCTGCTGCCGGATACTTGTGTTGAAGTGACATCGAACGACTTAGTTTGCTCTGCCACTTTCTCAATGATCGCGGTTTTGTCATCGTAGAGTTTCTTTTTCACCGCTTGTACATCATCAGCAGACTGGCATTGGTAAACCTTCGAAAAATGCTTTACAGCATGGTCGCGCGGGTTGTCGATGTACATCGCCTTGCCGAAATCACCTTGCAAAAATGCGTTGGAGAAATCACGGTTGAACACTGTGTATAACTCTGTGGTGTCTTCAGAGAGTTCCAAACCCTCGCACAAGCGATCAATCTGTTTACGCCAGTTATCGACCACGGTGTACACGTAGTGGGATTTCTTAATGCGGCCTTCCACTTTCAACGAATACACACCCGCATCAGCAAGCGCTTCCAAGTCCCCAAAGGCGGAGTTGTCTTTCATATTGAGTGGGTAGTTGTTGCCTGTTTTGGTCGTTTCGTACTGTTCGCGACAAGGTTGGCTACAGCGTCCACGGTTACCTGATGCGCCATTGCGAGCGGAACTGATGTAGCAAATTCCGGAGAATCCGATGCAGTATGAGCCGTGGACAAACACTTCCATCATTACGTTGTGCTCGCGACCAAATTGCGCCAGATGTTTTATCTCACTGATGTTAAGTTCGCGAGATAAGTTTACTCGGCTTGCGGTGAGCTGGTTGAGAAAGAGGATTTGGCCTTCGTTATGCGTGTTCAGTTGCGTTGAAGCGTGCACATCCAAATCGGGAAAGTGATGTTTGAGAATGTAGGCCAGACCGAGATCTTGTACGATCACGCCATCGATTTTGGTGGTGTTCAGTTGGCTGAGCAAGCGAACAATCGCTGGAATTTCACTTTCTAAAATCAGCACATTCAACGTTAGGAAAATCTTACAGCTGTGCTGATGGGCCAACGTTAACACGCCATTTAAGTTATCTAAAGTGAGGTTGGTCGCTCGGTTACGAGCATTGAAGCGGTCGAGCCCACAGTAAATTGCATCGGCGCCAGCGGCAATGGCGGCTTTGATGGAATCTAAATCACCACCGGGTGCTAATAACTCAAATTGATCGCGTGTCACTACTTTTCTCTTTCTTACTAAAATAGGCTGCAAATGTTACGTATTTCACGCTTTTGATGCTCAGCTAGTTAACGCTTTATTAATCTGAATCAATTAATCCGTGTTACACGGTCGACTCTTGAGTGGGTAGAGTGCAATTCGCGATAGCGGAATTTGACTTCTATAGTTTTCCTACACTTGGTTTTTCTATATCTAGTTTTCGACTCAGAGAGAGGAAGGGACGACAAATGAAAAAAGTAATCATTGGGTTGGTCGTGGCGTTGACGTCATTGAGTGCATTGGCTGGGGAGGGTGTGGTAACCGTTGCGAGCACGCATTCAGCAAAAAATACGGCGGATAAATTTGTCGCTATCGCGCAAGAAAAAGGGTTGAACGTCTTTGCGCGCATTAACCATCAAGAGAATGCCACGAAAGTCGATATGACGTTGCGACCAACCGAAGTTATCGTGTTTGGAAACCCTAAAGTAGGCACGCCACTGATGATCTGTGCGCAGGAAGTGGCGCTCGATTTACCCCAAAAAGTGTTGGTGTATGAAGATGATGAAGGCAAAACGTGGTTAGCTTATAACGATCCTATTTATTTAAAGCAGCGCCATCATATTGAAGGCTGTGACGAGGCATTGAACAAAATCAGCGGCGTGCTGGGCAATTTAACCAACGCGGCGGCGAAGTAGGGCTGGTTATTGGCTTCGCTTTTTTTACTCCGAAAACGAAAAAGCCAACCTCACAAGGAGGTTGGCAAATCTTACCTAGATTGGGGGAGGTAAGATCAGGAGGTGGCGAGTACGCTGTGCACTTTTGACTTAATTGAGTCAGACTGCGTGCCGAAAATCGCTTGTAAACTGTCGCCAATCACTAACACATCTCGCGCGCCAAGTGCTTTTAGCTTAGCAACATCAACGTTAGCGATGTCTTTCACCGAGACACGCAGACGAGTGATACACGCATCGACTGACTTAATATTGGCTTTGCCGCCCAATGCAGCTACTACATCCACCGCAATTTCATCAGGCTCTCCGGTAATCTTCACTTCTGCAATGTCGGTTTCACGACCCGGCGTTTTCAGATCCAACTTCACAATTAGGAAGCGGAACAAGCCGTAGTAGAGCGTCGCCCAGATTGGACCGATGATGATGAACATCCACGCGTTGCTCGACATTGGGTAGTAAAGGAAGAACTGGATCGCGCCGTGCGCAAAGTCAGTACTGTGTTTGATTTCCAAAAATGCGGTGATCGCAAACGCAATACCAGTTAGGAAAATATGGATCACGTACAGCACTGGCGCGACGAATAGGAAGGTAAATTCGATTGGCTCTGTGATACCAGTTAACCAAGAGGTCAACGCCGCAGACATCATCAAACCGCCGACGATTTTCTTACGCTCAGGAGACGCGCAGTGGTAAATCGCCAATGCCGCTGCTGGTAGCGCCCACATGGAGTACATAAAGCCACCAGACAGATAACCTGCGGTTTTATCGCCCGCGAAGAAGCGAGTGAGCTCACCGGTAAACTCTTTGCCGGTTTCTGGGTCTACATAGCTGCCGACTTCAAAGAAGAACGGCGCATTCCAGATGTGGTGCAAACCAACCGGGAGTAGTGAACGTTCGCCCGCGCCGTAAACCGCCCACGCGAGTACAGGGTTTTGGTACGCTGCCCAATGAGAGAATGCATCAAGAAGTTGTCCGACAGGTGGCCATGCAAACGCGAGAATCGCACCAACGACGATCGCCGATAGACCGGTGACAATGGGCACAAATCGCTTACCCGCGAAGAAGCCCAAATATTCCGGCAGTTTGATGTTGTAGAAGCGGTTGTACATGATTGCCGCCACCGCACCGATAAAGATGCCGCCAAACACCCCGGTTTGCAGCGTCTCAACGCCCATGATCGTGGCGTCAGTTTCTAGGCCGCGCAGGCCAGTCACGATACCGAGCGATGCGTTCATAATAATTAGGCCAACTAAGCCTGCGAGCGCAGCCGCACCGTCATTGCCTTTTGATAACCCGAGCGCCACACCGACCGCAAACATCAACTGCATGTTGCCGAACACGCCTTCACCGGCGGCGAGCATCACTTTGTTGACCGCGTCTGGAATAAACGCAAAACCCGCGTTACCAATACCCAGCATCAAGCCAGCCACCGGTAACACCGCCACAGGCAGCATCAACGACCGCCCTATTTTTTGTAGTTGTCCAAATATACTTGCAAACATGGTTTCCTCCTGACGAATGCCAGTGTTGTAGGACCTGATTCCTTCAGGTCATGTTGTTTCACGTAAGGTCAGGATGATCATAGCGAGCAAGGCGGCGCCTAAGGTTACAAAAGGCAATCAGTTTGTAAGTGGCCGCTTACAAATCTCTTACACCGAGAAGTGAAAATTGCAATCGGCTCGATTGTGCATGGGCGTTTAAGAATGCATCATATTGGCCAGCGCCAAACTCAGGGGCAGGCACAGGGACGGACACAGGGAAAGTAGGATGGAAAACAAGCAGATACTGGTCGTCGATGACAACCTCGACCTTCGCGAAGCGTTGTCGGATTACCTTGGCCGCGCAGGGTTTGAAGTGCTTTGCGCGGAAAACGGCGGCGTGATGTGGCAACTGCTCAACGATCACCATCCTGATTTAATCATCCTCGATATTATGATGCCCGGTGAAGACGGCTTTACCTTGTGCCAGAAACTGCGCAAAAATTCCGATATCCCGATCATCATGCTGACCGCCGTCACAGAAGAAGCCGACCGAGTCGCAGGACTAGAAATGGGCGCTGACGACTACATCACCAAATCATTCAGCCCGCGAGAACTGCTCGCGCGCATCAAAACGATTCTGAGACGCAGCCAATCGACCGCCAATAGCAAACTGACGCGTAAAGTGCGTTTTGACGATTGGTTGTTAGATACCGTAACCCGGCAACTGACCCACGTCGCTAGCCGCGAAGTTAAGCAACTGAGTGGCGCGGATTTGTCGCTGCTCGGTTTGTTCGTCAACCACGCGCAATCAATATTGTCTCGCGATGACATTGCGCGCGAGATCTGGGGACGTGATGCCGACCCGTTTGAACGCGGCATTGACGTGCAGATCAGCCGCTTGCGTCATCACCTTGAAGATAAAGACCGCTCGCTGATCCTAACGGTGCGCAACAAAGGCTACATGCTGACCACGGACGTGCATTATGAGAATTAAACGCTGGACGGGATCACTGGTCGTTCGCACCAGTGTGTTCTTGTTACTGGTGATCATTCTGGCGCAGGTATTATCCGGGATTATCTGGTATCAACACGCCAGCGAACGCGATAAAGAAGGCCTGACCACCACGGTCAAAAGCTTAGCACTGAGCGCTTCTTCCACCATCGCTTTCTTTCAAACCCTCCCTTCGGAATACCGCCACTTGGTGCTCAATCAACTACGCAATATGGGCGGCACGCGCTTTTTCGTCTCACTCAATAATCACCAGATTGAGGTCGACCCACTGCCAGAGAGCGAACGCAAAACGTTGGTCATCAACCAAGTTCGCGAGGTATTAGAAAGCGAGCTGAGCGGCATTCCTAATATCGAGGTGGAGTTCACCCAGCGCGACAAACTCAAAGTGTTCAACAACGAGCTACCTATCGATGAACTGCCACTATTGTGGGCGCATTATTCGCTTTCGTTTGGTGACCTCAATCCACCGATTCTGGTGATGCAGGTCGAAGTCGCACAGAACGAATGGTTTTATCTCGCGGCGGTGCTACCCGCGCCTTACATCAACCTAGAGACTAACTATTTTGAGCTGCGCCAATGGCTGACGCTATTGGTGTCCGCGCTAATGCTGTTGCTGTGTACCTGGTTTATCGTTCGCAAAGAAATTCAACCCATTCGAGAGCTGGCAAAAGCCGCAACCCTGATGTCGAGCCGATTAGACGTGCCCGAAGTCTCTGAGCGCGGCAGCAACGAACTGAAAGCGGCGGTCCGTGCGTTTAACAAAATGAACCGACGCATCGACAGCCACATTAAAGACCGCGAGATGCTGTTCAGCGCCATCTCCCACGATCTGAAAACACCAATTGCCTGCCTAAAACTACGAGCGGAAATGCTGGATGACGACGCCGACCGAGAACGCTTTATCCGCCTGAGTAACGACCTAGACTTGATGGTCAAAGGCGCATTGCAATGCATTAAAGAGACCGATATCCACGAGGAAATCGAGCCGATCAATTTCACCCAACTGATTCAGCACATTTCCGCCAATGTCGCCGATGCGCCGGACACGATTCGCATCCACGGCGAAATCCGCACCCACTTTGCTGGTAAACCGTTAGCGATTAAGCGCTGCATTCAGAATCTGGTCGATAACGCGCTCAAATACGGCCATCAAGCGGACATTACGCTGATTGAAAGCCCAGAGTCGATCCAGATTGAAATTGAAGATCACGGTGGCGGTGTTGACGATTCATTACTTGAAAAGCTCTGCCAGCCATACTTCCGCGCTAGCAACGATAAAGAAGGCAGTGGGCTAGGATTAACCATTTCACAGAGTATTGCAAAGGCTCATGGCGGCAACTTGTTGCTGAGCCATTCTCAGTTTGGCGGCCTCTGCGCCACGCTGACTTTCCCGAGAGACTGACTATGAACAAACTGGCATTCTTGTTCCCACTGTTGCTCGCCCCTTGCGTCGCTCACGCTGAGTCGCCACAAGGGGTAGAGTTTTTACATTGGTGGACTTCTGACGGCGAGCAGCAAGCGCTGCAAACACTTAAAGCTCAGCTAAAACAGCACGATATAGAGCTGCTGCAAAGCCCGGTGTTAGGCGGTGGTGGAGACAGTGCGATGACGGTACTGCAAGCTCGCGCGCTGGCGGGCAATCCACCAAGCTTCGCGCAAATCGAAGGGCCAAGTATTAAAGCATGGGATGCCATCGGTATTTTGCACAACGTCAACGCAGTTGCCGATGAGCAGCGCTGGGACGAGGTGCTCTACCCGCTATCTATTGAAATCAACAAAACACAAAACGGCTACATCGCCCTGCCACTTACGCTGCACCGTTTGAACTGGCTGTGGGTCAACCACAAGCTGCTTAAACAACTGAATCTATCCGCGCCGAAAAACTGGCAAGAGATGTTCGCCGCCATGGAGCTTGCGAAGCAAAATGGCATTGTACCGATCGCGGTCGGTGAGCAGCCGTGGCAAGTCGCCCAACTTTTCGAGAACTTAGTGATCTCCACTGGCGGCGTTGAGTTCTACACCAATGCGATGGTCAAACTAGAACGCGACAGCATCGACAGCGACACCCTGCGCCAAGCGTTGACGCAATTTCGTCGCCTCAGTTTGTTGATCGACAACCAATTACCCGACAGTAAGTGGGATACCGCCACCCAAGCGTTAGCCGACGGTCAAGCGCTGTTTCAAATCGGCGGTGATTGGATTTTGGGTGAGCTGCTCGCCAATCAAGTCTCGGTTCCGCAAGAGGTCGGCTGTTACCCAACGCCTGACAGCGATGGTGTATTCCTCTACAACATGGACAGTTTGGTGTTTATGTCGAGCAAGTCGTTTTCTGCCGAGGCGGCTCAGCAAACCGCAAGCGCGCTAGCAGACGTCGAGTTTCAAGCTAAGTTCAATAAGATAAAAGGCTCGATTCCGGTACGCACCGATATCGACATCAGCGATTTTAATCCGTGTCAGGTCCAGTCATATCAAGACTTTCACTACGGCGTTAAGCACAACCTCGCTGTGCCGAGTATGATTGATTCGATGGCGGTCAATCCGGTTGCTCAGCAGGCGATAAACTCGGAAATCTTCCGTTTTTACCGCAATCCCAAAATGGAACCCGACGAGCTGATAAAACGCATTATTGCTATTTCGCAAAGCGGTTAATGGCAATGAATTTGTGCCGAGTGGAATAAAAAAGCCCCAATGATTGGGGCTTGAGTAAAGCGAAGTATGCCGTTTAGAAATAGTGGAAGATCGGCGGTTCATGCATCAAGAAGTTTTGATGGGAGATGTTCCACGCATAGGCGCCCGCTAAGGTAAACACAACATAATCACCAATATCGACGTGGGCGACGTGTTGATTGCGTGCCAGCACATCTTTGGGCGTACAAAGCTGGCCGACAAAAGTTGCTTGTGCATGCTGAATTGGGTGAGAAATCTCGTGGTGTTGCTCGCTTTTCAGGATGACGAATGGATGATCATGGCTCTGCGCCGCTGGCGTGCGGAAGTGGTGAGTTCCCTCGCGTGCGATGACAAAGTTTTCGCCAAGATTTTGCTTAATATCCAGTACTTCCATCACGTAATAACCGCATGCCGCCGTGATGAAACGTCCGCATTCAAAACGCAGTGTCCAATCTTGCACTTGCTCTTTAGCGATGAGGAATTCCAACTTGTCGCAAAACTCCATCCACGGAAAGTGTTGCTCAGGGTTTTGGTAGTTGATGCCCATGCCGCCGCCCAAGTTGATCATCAGCTCACCGAGTTCGAACTCCTGCTGCCACGCCTTCACGACTTGGAAATAGCGCTGCATTAACGCTAAGTGGCGTTCAACATCAAGCTGATGCGACATCAAGTGAAAATGGAAGCCTTTGAGTGACACTTGCGGGAAATCGCGCAGCAACATCAAAGCATTGCTCAGTTCGGACTCGTCCAAGCCAAACGGAGTCGGCTTGCCGCCCATTGCCAACTTGCTGAGCGTGATGTCGCCAATATCGATGTTCATACGCAAAAAGATCGAAGCAGGGCGGTTGAGGCGCTCGGTTAGCGCACCAATGCGTTGCAGCTCAGTGAGGCTTTCGACGTGAATCGCATTGACATCAAGTTCAATCGCTTGTTGCAATTCACTTGGCATTTTTCCTGGGCCACCGAAGATCAATGGTTTATCGAGTTGTTGCTGGTGGAGGTGTGCCAACTCCCCGCCAGATGCCGCTTCAAAACCATCGACATACGGCGCGAGCGTTTTGAGAATCGGGCCCGATGGATTGGCTTTAGCTGCGTAAAATAGCTCGACATTTTTCGGCAAAACGTGACGCAGTTGTTTGATGTGTTCTTCTAAGGCGCTTAGGTCATACACGTACGCGCACAAGGGTTGACTTTGCTGCTGTGCGAGCGTGTGAACTTGTTGGCAAACGCGTGTCGGTAGAGAGAGTGAATTAGACATGTTGCGATCCTTTTTCGTGTTGCTGCCAAGGCGCGGCGACTTGGGTATAGCCCGACTCCTTATCGGCTTTTTGCATCAAACGCGTGGTGAAATTATTTTTGCTTGGGAAGTGACCGCCATTTAGCAACGTTTCTAGTTCCGGTTGTTTTCCATTCACTGATTGCCAATGCACAATGGCACTTTGCACCGCATTCCACAGCGTTTGCTCTAGTGGCTCATCACCTTCTGCGATGAAGAAAATCGCTTCGCTGATGTTGTTGATAAAGGTGCAGTATCCGATGCGATTCCAGCCTTGTTCGCGACTGTAGTAAACCGATTGTCGTGCGCGTTCAGACAAGTCAGTTAATGTTTCTGCTGGCCAGAACTCCGGCAGTAATTTAGTGCCTTCCAAATCACGAATCCAAACACAACACGGCATCTCTTGCTCAAAGCCAATCAGGGTGTTTTGCAAATGCGGCTCAAACGCCACCCCGTGTTTGAAGTAGTAATTAAATACGCCCGGGATCAGGCAATGCAAATAGCGTTCAAACCAAAGTGTCGCGATGTCGGAATAGCGATTTTGCGTAGGACGCGCTTTGTTTTTAAGGCGTTGAGCAATGCAACTGTTGCCGTTATTGTCGTAAGCAAACAGAGCGCCAGCGAGGGTTGGTTTCAAGATGTCGACTTCGCTCAGCGAGAAATTTTCGCGATACAAAATCCCAAACGATTCGCGTGCTTTGGTGTTGTCGTCCCAGTTGTGCTCAGCGACACTTTCTAGATTCAACGTGGTGGCGTAAGGCTCTGTCATCACTTTAAATACGGGGTTGTGCAGCTGTTCGTTTTCTCTAATTGGTTTGAGAATCGACGTGAGTTGCACGGCGCTGTCGAGTTCGTACCACGCGTTTTTGCGCACGCAATTGGTTAATCGTACGTTGATGGAGAATTTCGCAAACCAGTCCATGTCAGGGTGGTAGAGAGTACGAACTGAAGAGGTCGGCTGCATCTTTTCACCACCTAAACCCAGTGGCGTGATCTTGCCTTGTTCAATGGCACGCTTCACGCTTGGGTTACTCAAAATGGTGTAGCTTTCCCAAGGATGACAAGGGTAGAGGGTCTTCCCATCGCTGGTGGCGTGTTGTGGCGCGAGCTGTTGTAGCATGCGTTGCGCAGGGTTAGCTTCTCCGTCGGAACTCAGCACATCAAGTAAGGACGTATCCACTTCAAACCAGTACAACGGGACTTGCGCGCCGACTTCTGGAGAAAACGCCAAGAGATCATCCATGGTGACGCCCGAACGACTTTTTGGGGTCGGATGGAAAGTATGCCCCCAAATCAGAGACTGTTCCGAAGCGATAAACTCGTTGTGATGCGATTTGGGCGCGACGTTGAGAAACTGCTCGGTAACCAGCACGCTATTTTCCAGTTGTTCGATCAGCTCATGGTTAAATGGGATCGCCAACACCTGCTTGAGATAGTTAAGCAAAAGCGTAAGAGTTTGCGTGGCATCCAATTTCGCCCAACTAGATCCCGGCATTTTCGCCCAAGGCAGTTCTGCCAATTTGATTTTGCCCAGTTTGCTCGCGTAGTGAATCGGCAAAACCAATACGCCATTTTGTTGAGACAGATGAACGGCTACCCGTTGTTTTGCGGAATAGTTGCGTTTTAACGTTTGGGGTAGCGATGTCGATTGGTAGTGCCATTCTACTTGTTGATTCGGTAGCGCAAATTCTCGTAAGTAACAATTAAGAACACCCATTATCGTGTTGAGTTGGGCTTTCTCACGATTGAGCTGCACCTCATGCGCGCGTAACTCGCTAGTCTGAGAGTATTGAGTTTGTAACATGTTGATTTCCAAATTTTGAGTGGAGAACCAGCGCGATCAAGGTGATTACGCTGACTATCGCAGAAAGTAGGAAAGGAACCTCAAGTAGCCCCAAGCTAGAAATGAAAGAAGCGCAAAATCCCGCTGCCACGCCACCCCATTTGGACATGGCATCAAAGCGAGAAAATACTTTGCCACTGAGTTTGCGATCCAGATTGCTCGCAAGATGCTGATGCAATCCGTGATAACAACACACCATCGCGATGCCGAAGATAATTCTCGCAGCAATGAGTGCGGTTTCGGACGCAATCAAATGCAAGGCAGAGCTCACGGCAAGCAATGCAAACCCAAGCCACAACGTGCGCAGCGGTTGATGGCGATTCAACCCATCTGACAACACGTGAATTTTTCCTGCCAGCAACAGATAGACGCCATGCGGCAGTGCGTACAAAAAACCGATCCATGCGTGGTTAGTGATGCCATATTGCTGCACAAACGGCGAGAAATAAGGAAAGGTCACCACCATAGAAAACGCAAACCCGAATTGAGCAAAGAAGATCCAACGAATGGCATGCATTGCGTTTTTCTGTGCAACCGGTTTTTCTTGCTGAGGTTCTGAGTTTGGCTTTTCGAGGTTTCGTTCGGCAGGTTTATCCGCAGGCAGTGTTAGCGTGATGCCCATCGCAATCAAAGGCAAAACGCATAACCAAAGGTACGCGTTGAGCGGGTTGGTCTCTGACAAGCTCCAGCCGAGCCCAATAGGCGCAACGATCAGCGCCAAGCGAGCAGATAGTTGGGTTTTATTGAGTGACTTGCCGAGTGTTTTGGCTTCTTTAATTTGACTAGATAAGTAGCTGTTCGAGGCGGCCATGGTGCCGCCAAAGGTTCCTTGAACAATAAGACCAAACACAAACATGGCGAGGTTGTCTGCCAAGCCGCACAGCGCAAACCCTGCTGCAAGGCCAAGTTGCGCACGCAAGAGTGAGCGGCGGCGACCGTAGCGATCGGCAAAGTTGCCCCAAAATCGCGCTGCCAACGCAGTACAAAACGTAGGTAGGATAAACAATACCCCTGCCCAGTCCGCATCAATACTTGCGCCTAACGTTGGCAACACGACGGGTAGAAATAGCGGCATACCTAACGCGGCAAACGCAGCGATAAAGTGGCACAACAACACACTGTAGATGAGTTTGGTCATAATCGTTTAACGTACGCTTTTTTTGATGGCTTCTATGTAGGCGCGTTGCGCTTCTTCGCTAGAAAGCAGTAAGAAGTTCGGGGCCGACAAACCATAGAACTTATTGATGTCGCTCGCGCCGGAGGCTTCTTTCGAAAGCAAACTGCCAGAGCTCAACAAGTACTTGGCGTACAAGTCAGGTGCCTCTTGCAGCAACTCGCGAGCCAGTTTTGTCTCTAACCCTTCGCCTTCTAATCGGTTGAGTTGCTCTGCAATGCTTTTGGCCACGATGGCGTAAAGCGATGCTGAAGAGGCAATGCCCTTCGCTGCCATAGATTCTACAATCGCTGCGATATCCAGTTGCAGTGTGATGGTGGTAAACATCTGACCGAGC
This sequence comes from Vibrio sp. SCSIO 43097, assembly GCF_023650755.1. Lineage (NCBI taxonomy): Bacteria > Pseudomonadati > Pseudomonadota > Gammaproteobacteria > Vibrionales > Vibrionaceae > Vibrio > Vibrio sp. SCSIO 43097. The sequence goes on from NZ_CP071841.1 coordinate 1,414,949, forward strand.
GCCAATTCATTGTCGACTTTGATGCGTTGGTCGAGCAGTTCATCGCAATCCACTGGAATTGTTTTTGCGCCGTATTTTTCGGCAACATGGTCTGTTGCAAAGCGGAAGCGCTCTGGCCAAACTCGCGCCGCGTCGTTGTCTTTCATCGCGAGCGTCATTCTGCCCTGTTGATCAAATGCAACGATGGCGTTTTGCTGGTTGGACTCCAATGCGATGCCATAACGAAGCCACAAGGTGAGGTGCACTTGGCATAATAGATCGACGTAATCTTGGAACCACGCCAGCGTATCTTGTTGATAGTACTGCTCTGCCAAATGTTCTAAGAACAAGCGGTCGTCAGGCATTGGGCTTGCTAGTGCTGCAACCGGAACTAACGCTTTGTCTTCGCAATGAGTAAGTGGGTACTCACGTACGATGTACGCGAAGGTTTTATCCTCGCCGATGTGTCCACCGTGTTTTTCGTTGCAATGGAACAAGCGACTGTTTAAGTCGGCGTCCGTTTGTTCAAGGTGGCTGAGTAGGCGTTCAAACCAGTGGCCGTCATACAGTGTTGAAGGCTTGATTAAGCGAATATTTTTCGTGCCTAGCGATCGCATGATCAGCGGAACCTTGATGTGAATGTGCGGTGCCTCGTTGACGACCACAGTACGAACGGAAAGCGTCGGCGTCACGTCTAGATACGTTAAAGGCGCTTCTATCACACCTTCGGGTAAGGCTTCTAAAGATCGCAGGGTGAGCGGATGTGCAGGGAACAGAACGTGGCTCAGTGCAAAATCAGCAGGAAGCCCAACTTGCTCCATTGTTGGCCAGCAATCAGGTTGTCCGCTGGTTAATGTCACCAGTGATTTTTCAATCGCAATCCAATGCAGAGCAAAGCTTGGTGCAAACTCGGGCGCGTACTTAGCAAGGTCTTCATCGCTCAGACCAAACTTCGCCCGCGCAGTTGGATAGTACGGATGGTCAAGGTAAGAAGCGATCTGGTCGGCTAGCAGCAGTTTTTGATGCCAAGAACCAAGCTCGGATATTGGTTGAGAAATGTGGTCTGCGTGATGATGAAACGCTTGGTCACACAGCGCTTTGTGTTGCTCTGCACATTCTAGTTCTTGAAGGTATCCCGCCAACAATTCGTGAGAGCTGTCATGCGCCAGTGTCGTTAGTAGTGCAATCCACTCTTTGTAATGTTGTTGATGTTCGACTTGGCCATTTTTCTCCACCCACCAACCTTGTGGTGTTTCGTCATTGGCGTGACCGTAGCGCCAGTGCTGCATGTAATACGTTGGCGCAACGGGTAAATACAACGTGAAATCAGAGTTGGCAAATATCAGCCAGACTTGCTCGCCTTGAGGAACAATTCCCTCTTTTGGCGCGTCGCTACTGAACTTGGCTTTTGACAAAATGCCAAACATGTCTTCGCGTAAGCAAGTGTCGATCAATCGTTGCGTTAGATACAAAGCGTTGTCGTTCATGCTGCCACCTCACGAGTCGGAGCTAGATCGAAATTGCTAAGCGCGTTCTGCAGCGCTTGGTCGAGGTTTCGCCCTGATGGTGAGACAATCGAAATTCGGGCGAGATAATCCTTATTGGAATAACTCTGTTGGAAGTGTTCTCCAGCGGTTTTTAGTACCTGTTGCTGGGTGATGATATCGTCATCGTGTTGGATGAACGACGTCGAACCTCCGTCAATCACACCACTGTGCTCCGCAACCACATAGTGCACGTGCGCTGACCCATGAATTTGGTAATCGCCGGCCAATCTTCGGCCCAAATGCAGACCCAAAATTGTGCTAAACCAACCGAAGTGAGCGAGATTGTTGAGCAAGAATTCGCGGCCATCTCCAATACTGCGGTAGTTAATTTCCACCAGAACCGGGCCATTTTCCGTAATGATAAATTCGCTGTGGCAAACTCCAAAACCAACGCCGAACGCTTTAAGTTGAGCCAAGCAAGCTTCTCGGTGAGCAATGCCGTTTGGTCCGTTCCAGTCTGCGGCGGTTTCGATAAAGTAAGGCGGCTCAGAGAGCGACACATCAAAACCGCCCACGGCGATAAGTTGGTTACCGTCTCCTAAAGTTTCGAGCGTAACCAACGGTCCTTGAAGAAACTGCTCCACCAGAATGGCGGCGTTTGGGTGCTTTTGCCAAAACGCCTCGGAGTAAGCATCGAGCTCGCTTTGGGAGTCACAGCGCTGTACATCTAAACTCGCCACGCCTTCTTTGGGTTTTGCTACGACAGGGAAGGCCATGCCTAATGCCACATTCGAATGGCGATGCAGCAAACAGCTTTGTGTGTTGGGTAAGGATTTTTCATTTAACACTTGTCGAGTTAAGTGTTTGTTTTTGGCCTTTAACGTGACAGACCAATCTTTGGATGGGAGGCCAAAAAATTGCGCGCAGATGGCGGTGGAAGTTTGTAAGTGATCACTATTGCTGAAAATAGCGTCTGGCTTTAATTCATGCTCCGTGATGGTTTCGATGAGTTCTAATGGGTTGAAGACATCACATTCTAGAATGGTATCCGGATTAAAGTGACTATCATGACTCGCCAACTCTAAATGGCTGAGCTTATGGTCGGTGATAAGAACGACGTGAAGGTCCATCGCTTTAGCTGCAGGCACAAAGCCGTGAGTGACTGCATCGTTAACGACATGACTTACGATAATCATCGTAGATTTCATGAGCTTTCCTAATTTTCTAACATTTTCTTCTAACGTTGATAAAGTCGCTCACGGTCGTCTTCCAATGTGCCTCTCTCGAGACGGAGGGCAGAAGTTTTAGTATTTATTGTTATGATATTTGGTTTTTTTTGTTGTTAGTTGTGTTTTTAGGGTAAATAAATATAGAGCATAAAATTAATATTGCAAATAGAAATAATATTTGTTCTTATTTCCATCCGTTGGCTTTATAACAACTAAACGGAATTATGGAATGAATAAATTATTGACCCTGACCCCCTTGGCGGTCGCGATTGGTTCTTCATTAGTAGCACCAAGCGCAGTGGCTTCAGAAGAGACGAACTCAACCCCATCAGCAACTGAAACGATTCAAGTCTTCGGTCATCAGTACGAAGGTTATGCTGAACACATGCCTCAATCAGGCACCAAAACCGATGTGGAATGGCTTGATGTGCCACAAGCGGTATCCGTAGTAACGAAAACAGAAATGCAAGACCGAGGCGCGGTGCGTTTAGTGGATGCGCTAGATGGGGTAGCCGGGGTCAATAACACCTTGGGCGAAGGCAGCCGCGATCAGTTCATGATCCGTGGTTTTGATTCACTCAACGATATGTACCGTGATGGCTTGCGAGATGACGGTACGTTGCAGTCTTACCGCAGCTTAGCGAACGTTGAACGCGTTGAAATTGTGAAAGGCCCTGCGGGTGCTTTGTATGGCCGTGGTTCGGCTGGGGGCATCATCAACTTGGTGACGAAACGCGCTAACGGTGAGAATTTTACTCACGTAAACGGTAGTGTAGGCAGCAACAACCAATATGTTGGTCAGGTCGACAGCTCAATGGCGTTTACAGATAAGGTCAACGGGCGTATTAACTTGGAATACCGTCAAGCCGACTCGTACGTTGATCATGTTGATTCAAACGATTTCTTCATTGCACCGACCATTCGTGTGTTACCAGCGGAAGGTCACACCATTGATATTGACGTGGAATACGCCCATCAAGAACTAGTGCCGTATCGTGGTGTGCCATCAAAAAATGGCAAGCCAGTTGATTTGCCAGTAAGCACTTACTTTGGCGGTACAAACGACTATCAGGAGTCAGACAGTCTCCGTATTGCGGTGGATTACGAATGGCGTCTGAATGATCAATGGGTATGGAACAACCGAGCGGCGTTCAACCATATCGAACTTGAGCAAAAAGGCACGCGTCAGGGCAAAGTGACGGGTAATGAAGTGTCTCAAACCGTCAACAACTTTGGTTACGATCCACGTACTACGACCACTTTACAATCTGAGTTGGTTTGGGAAACCAGGGACAATCAATTGATGGTGGGTGCAGATTTCAACCAGATCGATATCGACCTAACGTTGGCAAGTGACAAAACGCTTCCTCCGCAAAATATATACGACCCAGTCGTTGGTCCAACGCCTGATCCGGGCTTTAAGCCATTTCGTGACAATACCACCACCACGACAGGTTTGTATGTGCAAGACGTCTATACGTGGGGCGACCTTTCTTTGATCGGTAACGTGCGTTACGACTCGATGGAGCTCGAACAACAAAAAGCGGGCTCAGATAAGGAAAAGTTGGATGATGACAAAGTCAGCTACCGTGCTGGTTTGGTATACCGCATCAATTCCGACACATCCGTATACGCCAGTTTAGCGCGCTCTTGGCAGTTACCGTACGCTGGTATCTACATCAATCCAAAATTGGCGGAATTCTTCCACACCGACTTAAAAGAGGTGGGTGCGAAAGCGTACCTTTTGGATAACGCATTAATGTTGAATGCGGCACTGTTCCAGATTGATCAAGAGCAACCACAAACTAACGTGGACGGCGATGTGATCGATAAAATTGAAGTGCGTCACCAAGGCATTGAATTAGAGGCTCGCGGCCAAATCACCAAACAGTGGGACATCTCTGTTGGTTACAGCTACTTAGATGCGGAAGACAAAGCCACAGGCAAAAAGCCTAACGATGTATCAGACCACTTGTTCTCTCTTTGGAGCACTTACCAATTGGATGACAACTGGCGTTTAGGCGGTGGTGTGAAGTACGTGGGCGACCGTTACGCAGGTAACGACGAAGCCGTCGCACTTGGCGATTACACAACGGTGGATTTGATGGCGGCGTACACCACTGGTCGTCACAAAATCCAAGCGAACGCTTACAACATTTTGGATGAGAAATACATTCTTGGCGCAACAAACGGCACGTCTGGCTTAAACCAGATTGGCTACGGCGCACCAGCCGAGTTCATGCTCAGCTACGGATATCAGTTCTAGGCTTTTTGTGCGTAGTTAGCGCCTGTTAGCCGATTTTTGCCTCATATTGAGGATGTTTAGCCCCTAGAGCCTACGGGATGTATTCTGCCCGAGGCTCAATTTCTCGCAAAGGAGATCTTAATGTCTTACCAGAATTTGGATGGTAAAGTGCGTGTACGTGCTGGTTTGTCTACCACTTACAGTGTGCTTGCGATTGCAATCGCTTCTGCCACATCCATGAGCGCGGTTGCTGCTCCTGCTAAAAAAGAACAAACTACCACGATGGAAACCGTCGTTGTCACTGGTAGCGTGATTGGTAAATCTGAAATTGAAGACGTCAAAGAGTACCCAGGTGCTCGTACCGTCATTACCCGCGATCAAATCGAGAAAACCGCCGCAGGCTCGATTGATAACGCGCTACAGCGCGTGCCGGGTATTAAAGTTCAGGATGAAAGCGGAACGGGCGTATTGCCTAACATTTCCGTACGTGGTTTGAAAGCAAGCCGTAGTGGTCATGCTCAGTTCTTGATGGATGGTGTACCGCTAACACTTGCGCCATATGGTCACACTGGTCAGTCTATCTTCCCAGCAACACTGTCGATGCTTGATCGTATTGACATTGTACGCGGTGGTGCCGCAGTACAGTACGGCCCAAACAACGTCGGTGGTGTGATCAACTTAGTGACCAAACCGATTCCACACACGTGGCAAACTGAAATCAGTAACCGCCTTACCGTGTTTGATGGCGGTGATGCGCCGCTGAATGATTTTTACCTACGCACGGGCGGCTGGTTAAGCGACACATTTGCACTACAGTTGGAAGGTAACTTCCTAAAAGGTGAAAGCTTCCGTGAACATTCCGATACGGACGTGAAGAACTTCCAAGCCAAAGCACAGTGGCTACTGAGTGACACTCAAGAGATTCAAGCATTCCTGCAACGTTACGATGCTGAAACGCAAATGCCGGGCGCACTTTCGCCACAAGATTACGAGCAAGATCGTCACCAATCGAAACGTCCTTACGATGATTATGAAGGTAAGTCGACGCGCTGGAGTGTTAAGTACATCCACGATTTGCCATTTGCCGACAGTGCCGAGCTAGAAGTGCTAACGTTTGGCCATAAGTCAGAGCGTCTTTTCAAGTGGGGCTTTAACAGCGCGGGTGGCCATTGGGCGGATCCGGCTCTGCCAGCGACGGACGTTCGTACCTCTCCACGTGAATTTACCGTGTATGGTATAGAGCCAAAAATGGCGATGTACTTTGGCGAAGGTAAATCCGTTACTCAAAACTGGATCGTGGGTACCCGTTATGTTAATGAAGACATTGACTACAAACTCACTCAGACTCCAATCGCCGGTGGTGCAACCAGCGTTCCGCGTGATTGGCATCTAGATACGGACGCGTTTGCTGGATACGTTAGCAACGAAATTGGTTTGTTCAATGATACATTGAAGGTAACGCCTGGGTTGCGTGTTGAGTCGGTTCGAATGACGTTTACCGATCGTGGTAAAAAACAAACGGCAGACAACACCGTGACGGAATGGTTGCCAGGTTTGACGGTGGCATACAACTTAACTGACCAGTGGGTGACGTATGCGAACGCGCAAAAATCACTTCGTGCGCCACAAATTGCCTACATCCGAGGTTTGGGTGAAGAAGGTAGCGAACTGGCTTGGAACTACGAAGTCGGCGCGCGTTACACCCAAGATGCGACCAGCTTTAACGCTGCACTTTATCGCATCGACTTTGAAGATCAATTGCAATGGCAAAGCTCAACGCAGACCTTCGATAACATCGGAAAAACACTTCACCAAGGCATAGAGCTTTCTGCTCGTTACGTGCCTGAAGCACTACCTGCACTGAGTTTAGGCGCAAGCTACAACTATCTAGACGCTACGCTTGAAGAAGAAGGCGCGAATAAAGGTAATCAACTGCCTTACACCTCTAAGCATCAGCTTGGTTGGGATGCAACCTACGCATTTTACGGCATGGACACCACGCTATCGGGCTTCTACTTTAGTGATTCGTATACCGATAACGCCAACACCAGTGCCGAAGATGCAACTGGCGCAACGGGTAAAGTACCATCTTACATGGTGTGGAACTTCAACTTGGGGACGGATTTATACAAAGACGACAAAGGCAAGTTACGCATGAATGTTGCGGTGAACAACTTGTTTGACGAGGAGTATTACTTCCGCGGGATTGATACAAGCCCAGTTGGTCGGTACCCAGCTCCGGGACGCTCTTACACACTGGATCTGAACTATCAGTTTTAAGCGTTTCGTTCACCGAGTTTGAAAAGAAAAGTCGCCAATTTACCTTGGCGACTTTGCCGATCTTAGGTAATGGAAAACTCTTAGCACTGGAAAAAAGCAAGATGAAAAATAAAAAACAATTTACGATCAAACACTTTTCAACAGTTTTGCTGATGCTGTTGAGCTCAGCTTTGATGTCATTTAGCGCATTTTCTCAGGCGCGCAGCGTGCAAGATGAGCAAGGCACTTTTGAGCTAGAAGCGATACCTCAACGTATTGTGGTTTTAGAATTTTCGTTTGTCGATGCATTAGCGGCAGTCGATGTCTCACCTGTAGGCGTCGCCGATGACAACGATGCCACACGAGTCATTCCTGCTGTTCGTGCCAAGGTTGGTCCTTGGCAATCGGTCGGCATGCGCTCGCAACCGAGTTTAGAGGCGATTGCGGTGCTCAAGCCGGATTTGATCATTGCTGATGCAGAACGTCATCGCGCGATTTATCAAGATTTGCAGCGAATTGCGCCAACTTTGCTGTTAAAAAGCCGTGGTGAGACATATCAAGAAAATCTCGAATCCGCACACAAAATCGGCGTGGCAATTGGCAAACAAGCGAAAATGACACAACGAATTGAGCAGCACAAACAGACAATGGCGGAGTTCAAACAGCATTTTGCAACACAAGAAACCATTCAGTTTGGTGTGGTTTCTGACAAAGGGATGTGGTTGCATAGCCCGGTTTCTTACGCTGGGGGCGTTTTGAGTATGCTGGGCATCCAAAGCCCGCTGGCTCCATCTGAGCAAAAAGCGTATATCCCAACCAGTTTCGAACTTTTACTAAAAACCAACCCTGATTGGTTGTTAGTTGGACTTTACTCTCAACCAAATATTGTGGATGAGTGGCGCAAAAATCCATTGTTTAAGTTGCTAACTGCTGCGAAAAAACAGCAACTTGTTGAGGTTTCTCCTGAACTGTGGTCGTTAAATCGCGGCATGTTGGCTGCGGAAGAAATTGCCCGCAATCTTGAAGCGTTATTGGAGCGCTCATGAGTGCGGCGATAAGCTCGGAAAGCGCGTCTTCGGTTAGCAAATCGCATTGGACAGCGAGCTTGTTTGTCTGTGCTATGGCGTTGTGTACGCTCTCAGGCTATGCAGCCTCAATGATTGGCTGGTCCAACTTTTCTTTGAGCGTTAATGATCTGACAAGCTATTGGTTTGCGTTTGATGAGGGCAATATGCTGCATCAAATCCTCGCGACGCTGCGTGCGCCTCGTGCCTATGCTGGGTTATTAATTGGCGCTTCGCTTGCGGTATCCGGAGTGCTGATGCAAGGATTAACTCGTAACCCTTTGGCGTCGCCATCCATTCTCGGCATTAATGCTGGTGCGGCTTGTTTTATGGCCTTGGCGTCCATCGGCGTACCATTCTTTAGTCAATTGAACTCAATCATCAACGCAGTACTCGGCGCGCTACTAAGTGGTGGTGCGGTCATGTTGTTGGGCGGTTTTTTTTCCGCGCGTTCTCACCCATTGCGTTTAGTGCTAGCGGGCATTGCCATCAGTGCACTGCTGATAGGGTTAACTCGTGCGTCGGTAATTTTGGCGGATGACATGGCTTACAGCGTGTTGCATTGGTTAACGGGTTCACTCTCCGCGGTAGATTCTGAACAGTGGCAGCAACTGTGGCCTTTTGCGACTTTAGGTTTGGTGCTCGCCATGGGCTTAGCGCGAAACTTAAATTTACTCGCGTTGGGGGACGAAGTTGCTGTTGGGCTAGGTGGTAACATTCGTCTTACGCGATTTATCAGTGGTTTAGCGGTTGTGCTGTTGGCAGGAACTAGCGTAGCGATTGCTGGGCCAATTGGCTTTGTCGGGTTGTTAGTGCCGCACTTGGTACGCCCGATTGTTGGTCACAACTATCACATTCTCATTCCGGTTTCCGCCTTGTGTGGCGCGGCATTGGTGACGTGGTCAGATGCTTTATCACGAGCGATTGCTTTTCCGGCTGAAACGCCAGTGGGCGTGATTACCGCGCTGTTGGGCACACCTTGCTTTATCGCGATTGCAATGAGGAAATCATCATGATGAATCAAACCAAACTGTTTGCATTAGTTGGATTGTTGCTGATTGCGTCTTCTCTCACGCTGTTTGTTGGTGCGGCGAACATGTCGGCTCAACAGGTTTTTGCATTACTGTTTTCTTTCTCTGACTCGGACTTTGTGATTCACCAATATCGATTACCGAGAATGTTGCTCGCCATTGGCGTGGGCGCTGGGTTGGGGCTGTCAGGCGTTTTAGTTCAAGGCGTCATCCGTAATCCACTTGCCTCACCAGATTTAATGGGGATAAGCGCCGGAGCAGGACTGGCGGCTACCGCTTGTTTGGTGCTGTATCCGAATGCGCCAGTGGCAATGTTGCCGATGGTCGCCATGGCGGGAGGCTTGCTTGCTGCTGGCTTTATTGCTGTGCTGGCTTACTGGTCGAAACCAACACCAGCACGTTTGGCGCTGATTGGTGTTGCTGTCAGCGCATTTTTAGCTAGCGGTATCGATTTTCTTCTGATTGTGCACCCTATTGAAATCAACACGGCGATGGTATGGCTAACCGGCAGTTTGTGGGGACGAAACTGGCAACAAGTGCCGTTTATTTGGAGTGCTTTATTGCTGCTACTACCATTGGCGTTTTGGCTGGCTTGGCGGCTAGATGTTATGGGACTGGGAGAAGAAAGCGCCACTACACTTGGCACGAAACCAAGACAGATCCAAATTATTGCGTTGATTGCTGCCGTGCTATTGGCGAGTATCAGTGTGTCTGTGGCAGGCACGATCAGCTTTGTTGGCCTGCTTGCGCCGCATCTTGCGCGTTTGCTGTTTGGCCACAACCACAAGTTGTTGATTCCAGCCGCTGCAACCCTTGGCGCTTTGTTGGTGATTTGCGCCGATGGTTTAGCGAGAGGCTTACAGCCACCAATTGAGCTACCAGCGGGAGTGCTGACATCTGTTATTGGCGCACCATATTTCATTTTTCTTTTGTATCGTTATAGAGGTTGGTAAGCATGTTACGAACGCAGAACTTATCCGTCGCGTACGGCAAACAGACCATCATTCCAGATCTCTCTTTGTCGATTCCTCAAGGTAAAATTACCGCACTAGTTGGTCCAAATGGTTGCGGTAAATCGACACTATTAAAAACCTTGGTACGCATCAATAAACCCGCTTCTGGCCAAGTGTTGTATGACGACAAACCACTAAGCAGCTACGGTGATAAACGCTTGGCGCGTTCGTTGTCTTTGCTGCCGCAGATTCTTGTCAGTCCTGAAGGTATTACCGTCAGAAAACTGGTCGAATATGGCCGCTCGCCTTATCTCTCTCATTGGGGCCGGTTAAGTCAACAAGACAAGACCTTAGTCGAGCAAGCAATGCAAGATACTGGCGTGATTGAGTTTGCTGACAAGCCAGTTGAATCGCTGTCTGGCGGTCAAAGGCAAAGGGCGTGGATTGCGATGGTAATGGCGCAAGATACCGACGTAGTGATGCTTGATGAGCCAACCACTTACTTGGATCTCTCTCACCAAGTTGAGCTGATGAAACTCATGAGGCAGATGAACGACAAAGGCAAAACAGTGGTCGTAGTGCTGCACGATCTAAACCAAGCGTGCCGTTACTGCGATCATTTGGTGGTGTTGGAAAAAGGTCAGTTAGTCACGCAGGGAACACCGCAAGAGGTAATGACAGAAGGCATGTTGTCATCGGTGTTTGATTTACAAGCGAGAGTATTTAATGACCCAATCTCAGGCACGCCGATGTGTGTGGCGGTGTAGGTTTACGTCTTTGGAAAGCTATCTGCAATAAAAACGTCGATCCATAAAAACAAACCCCGCTAGTAACAAAGTTGCTAGCGGGGTTTGTTGTTTTTAAGAGCGTCCTTAATGTGGCGTTTAAGCCAGTTTAAACGTCGCCACTTTCGAGTTGAGATCCTCAGCTTGCGATTTCAGCTCAGCAGATTGATTCATCGATTCTTCGGCACCAACTACCAAGTGATCGGTCACATCTTTAATGGACGTGACGTTTTGCGTGATTTCATTGGTTACGTGCGTTTGCTCTTCGGCGGCGGTCGCGATTTGCGTTGCCATATCGCTGATCAGCGCAACGGCCGCGTTGATTTCATCCAGAGCCAGTGCTGCGCGATCTGCATCTTCCACCGAACCTTGCGCGAGCTGAGAGCTTGTATCCATGATGGTCACAGCGCGTTGTGTGGTTTGCTGCAAAGTCTCGATCGTCGAGCGAATCTCTTCGGTTGAGGTGTGTGTGCGTTGTGATAGCACGCGAACCTCGTCTGCAACAACGGCAAAACCGCGACCTTGTTCACCTGCACGCGCCGCTTCAATCGCCGCATTCAGAGCCAGTAAGTTGGTTTGTTCTGCGATGTCTCGAATCGTTGATAGTACGGTTGAGATGTCTTGCGCGTGCTGGTTGAGCTCGCCGATGACAACGCTCGCTTGGTTGACTTCAGAAGACAAATTGTTGATGGATGACTTGGAGTTGATCACTAACTCATGACCATTTTGTGTGCTTGCTGAAGAGTCTTGAGCGGCTTTAGCCGTCTGCTCTGCATGTGCTGCAATCTCTTGCGTTGCCGATGCCATTTCAGTCACAGCGGTCGCCACCATAGTGATTTCTTGTTGCTGATGGTTCAGATCGGAAACCGATTGATTCGCGCGAGTCGTGCTCAGCTCCGATTGTTGGCTCAGTTCTTCCGCTTGGTGACGAATGTGACCAATAAGTTGCTGCAAACTTTCAACGAACTGGTTGAAGTTTTCAGCCAGCTCACCAACTTCGTCACGGTTTTCTACTTTGATGCGTTGAGTTAGGTCGCCGCTACCGTTTGCGATTTGTGCAAGCGCATTCGAAACGTTGTAGAGCGGACGGAACAAGATGTTACATAGCAGATTAAACAAAGCTACACAGATAACGACGACGATGGTGGTTGCGATGATCTGATCCCAAACAGCATCGTAGAGTGGGGCAACCAACGAGTTTTGATCTAACACCGTCACTGTTGTGAGCTGGGTACCCTCTATGTGGCGCGCGTAAATCACATATTCGGTGCCGTTAATAGAGACGCGACGCTCTGTACCTGAACGTGCGGCAGACGTAATGTCGTTGCTGTTGAGGCCTAGCTTGCTAACCGGTTGATTCAGCAGTTTACCGTTGTTATGAGTGAAAATATTGCCCTGTTCATTGGCAATAAACATATAACCTGCACCCGGTAGGATCACTTGGTTCAGACTGTTCAGGATATCACCGATCTCTACGTCAGCACCCAGAACGACGGTTTGACCATGCAATTGCAAGGCTTTACCGAGCGACACGACGTTAGCCCCCGTGGCTGCTGCGACGGTTGGGTTATCCATAAAGACTTTCGATGGGTTGGCGATTGCATTGGTATACCAACCCCACTTACGAGGATCGTTATTACCTGGTGGCAAAACCACCCCATTAGCGTTGTCTTGTGACCCGTCCGGGTAAGCGAGGAAAACGTTATCGAACGCGCCAGAGTCTCGGACTTGTTTCAAATGCGTAACCAGAGAACGTTTCTCTGAATCAGAAGAGAGTGAAGTTAGTGCCCGCTCTTTAGAGAGTAGCCAGTCCTTTACGTATTGATTGTAAGATGCGCTAGTGCTTTCTAGTCGCTGTGCGACTTCGACATCGAGCCTGTTTAATGAATCTCGAAAAGACAGCCCCTCTACCAGCACTCCCCCTAGAATGATGGCGGCACTGGCAGAGATTGCCAGTTTGTTTTTTAATGATAGATTTTTGAACATAAAGCGAATAATAGATCTTTGAATAATAGTTGTTGTGTTTTTATTCTCATCAGTGCTCTCTGCGCTGTTGAATATGCAGCAGAAAGTCAGATTCGAATCTGTTCAATAATTATATTTTATTGCTCAAAATAAATACTGACTCCATGTCGCGAATTTGAGTTTTACATCAAATAAGCAAAAGGATTTGGGACGATATTATTTATGTATTTGTAAAGTAAGGATTTGTCGATTTTTGTAAATGAGAATTGATTTCAATAAATGGTGATATTTATCACATTTGTGTGTCTGATAATCCATTAAAAATGTGAAGGTTATAGCACCGGATATATATTGATTAGCTTAATCATTGTTATGGGCAATCGTTATGCGCAGTATATTGTTAGTCCCCGCGTTATTAGTGTCAGGGTGTGCTCTGATACAACAGTCGACGCCGATTCAACCTGACGCCAACTGGCACGTGGACCAGTTATCGAACGGTATGAAATACCATCTTTATCCAACAGAAGACCAAGAAGTTTCGGTCCGTTTGGTGATGAATATCGGCTCATTCCAAGAAACATCTTCTCAAAAGGGTTACGCTCACTTTGTTGAGCATATGGCGTTTAATGGTAGTGAGCATTTTACCGGTAACGACGTTGTCAAACTTTTCGAGCAATCTGGTGGTAGCTTTGGCGCTGATATCAACGCTTTTACCAGTTATCAGCAAACGTCTTACCAACTTGACCTTGCGAATAATACGAAGCTAGAAGATGCCCTGAAGTGGATGAGAGATATCGGTAACGGACTTGAGTTTGCTCCTGAGCAAGTAGAGAAAGAAAAAGGGGTGATTCTTGGGGAATGGCGACGTGCTAATCCAGATGATAAGTCCTTTTCTATGCATGCTTACCAAGCCTCGATTGAAGGCACTATGTATGGTGAACATGACCCAATTGGTACTCGCGAAGCGATTCAAAACGCTTCCTCGAGTAAGTTAAAGGCGTTTTACGACAAGTGGTACCAGCCACAAAATGCCGAGTTGATTGTGACTGGTAATATCGACGTAGATTCACTGTCCAAGATTATCAAAAGCAAGTTCTCGAACTGGGAAAGTACCTCGGATACGGTAATAGAGAAGCGCCGTGATATTCGAGTGAACAACGAAAACAGAATCTTGCCAAGTAACACGATGGAATCACCAAGTCTTCATTTAGTGATTGAGCGTGGTCTAAGTGGCAGCGCGACGATTGAGCAACAACATGAAGTGTGGCGTGATGAAGTCGCAACACAACTCATTCAACAGCGTTTGATCCGTGTACTCAGTGATGCCGCTGAACCTTTTCAATACGCTTATGCAGAGCCCTATTACTCTAACTATCAGCGTATGATGTCGGTAGGGATTTCGTTTGCACCAGATCGCCGCGAACAAATGCACCAGACTTTCATTCGTACCTTGGCGTCGTTAAGAGATTATGGTGCGACTCAATCCGAGTTAGATAGCGTTATGTCAAATTGGCAAGGTGAACTTGCAAATATTGATTCAGATTGGAGTCAGCGTAAGCCAAACAGTTACGCAGAAGCACGTGTTTTTCAAATTGGACAAGACAGTGTCAGCCAATCAAAAGAGAATTATGCCCAGAGTTTGGCAGAATTCATCAACAACGAGAATTTAGAGAGCATTAACACACAATTGACGGCTTTGTTATCTCAGCAGCCAAGCTTTTTTATTGGTTTGGGGAAAAGCGAAACGTCAGAACAGTTCAATGGTGTATTTGCCGCTCTAAACAGTGCCTATCTTCAAACTGGCGAAAAACCGTTAGAGATGTATGACAAAGTGGATGGATTCTTAAAGCCTACCCAGGAAGGCAGCATCACGAGCATGCGTCAGGAAGCGGATGGTTTTCAAGTCTATACGCTATCAAACGGTGTCGAAGTGTGGTTCCAAAAAGATACTAAAGCGGGTGGTCGAGCGTATATTTATTATGCGAGTCAAGGTGGTAAAGCCGCTGTTGATCCGACGTTGTATGCCGCTTATGAAATCGCAGCAACAACGGCAATACGCAGTGGGTTAGGGGCATTTTCTGGTTCAGAGCTAGATAGCTACTTACGCAAAAACAACATTGCGCTTGGCGCGATGCTTGATGCGACCAGTCACGGAGCGCAAATTACGGCGCCAAATACGCACCTAACTGATGCTTTGAATGGACTATACAACCTAGCGACGGAGATTAAAGTCGACGAGCGCCAGATGGCGGCAGCGAAGCAAGAGTTTAAACAGCAGAGCGGCGCTTTTTTTGAATCACCGATGGGAAAACTGATTCAAAAAGCAAACGGCAATTCTTATTTGCCGGGGAGTCGTCATCGTATAGTGTCCAGTGATGATGTTGAACAAGTGACTTCCGAGCAGATACTAGCGGTGCATGAGCAACTTTTCAAAACCAATGATGGCTTTAAGATGGTTATTGTTGCAAACGTAGAGCCGGAAGAAATTACACCACTTTTGCGTAAGTATGTGGCCTCTATCGAAATGAAACCGAGTCGTTCGATTGATTATCACGTTGCGTTTAACCCGGAAGTGCCGGAGCGAACTGTGGTTGCGGATGGGCATGAACCTTCATCGTTGTATGTAATGCGTTTGACTAATACGAGCGATTACCAACGTACGGCAAGAGACACGGTTATCGAAGATATTTTGCAACGTATTAGTAATGCACGTGTTTTGGATATTGTGCGAGAAGAGTCTAGCCTTGATTACAGCCCGAGCATTTACACCATGACACAAGATCGCGAACCCATCTCTGATTGGCTCTTGGAGTCTCAAGTCGAGCCCGAAGACGTGGCACTTTTAGAGAGTAAACTGGGCAAAGTGTTTGATGATTTAGCGTCAAATATTACCCAAAAAGAAGTGGATACGGCCGCGAAACAATTGGCAGTCGCGATGCAAGGATTGGATGACAACCCAGCACAGAGATCATGGGCATATACTCGTTATTTGGTGCATGATTACGGCGTCGATGTGTTACTTGACGTTGAGAAAGTGGCTAAAAGTGTGACGTTAAATGAAGTGAAAGCGCATGCAAAATCAGCTTTTGGTCCACAAGCAAAACGCTCGGTGATGGTTTTAAATCCGGCCGAATAATCACGTAGTTTCTGACGAAAATCGTGGCAATAGTAATAAAAAAGACGGCGTGAAAGCCGTCTTTTTTAAGCACTTTAATCAGAGCGTTTTATGCTGATTTACGCGCAAGTCGCTTTTCATTGTTGGTGTTGTTTTCTTTTGTGTTCGCACTGTCTTGAGCCTTACCCTTTAACGTTACCACTTCCTTTTCAGGTAATTCGGCTGCTTCACCAAAGAATTTGCCACCAGGTTCAATGCTGAGGTTATTGCTCCAGATCCTACCGCTTACGCGTCCCTTGGCAAGTACTTGAATGTGTTCTGCGTGACAGTTTCCGTCCATCATGCCGTTAATGATCAGCTGTTTAGCGTAAATTTCACCGTTTACTCGCCCGCTTTCTGCGACAACGAGAGTGCCTTCCACGTTAATTTGACCATCGACGATGCCATCAATCTGGACATCGTTTTCTACTTTGAGTTCTCCGCTAAGAGAACAGCCTTTGGCGATGAGAGTTGAAGCTGCTGAGCTACTCGTTGTTCCACTGTTTTGATTAAAGATTCCCATCGTATTCTTCGCTCCTTAGTAAAAATGTCTTCGAAATCATTAAGGCTCCAATCGACAAATGGTTTCGGATTCAGTGCTCGCCCAACAAATCGCACCTCGTAATGCAGGTGAGGGCCAGAAGAGAGCCCACTGTTGCCGGAAATTGCAATCAGCTGCCCTTTTTTGACGAACTGACCACTTTTTACTTTGAACGCTTTCAAGTGCGAATAAGAACTCGAAAAACCGAAAGAATGTTGCAGCCTGAGGAAGTTACCAGAGCCTTTATTACTGCGGCGGGTGACTTCCACTACCCCATCGGCAGGGGCATAAATTTTGGTGCCGATATTTACGGCAAAATCGAGCCCACGATGCATCTTGGCAACTTTTTGTCACCGGATGGATACGCTTACCAAATCCGGAAGATAGCCGTACGTTGCCGACTGGAGAGCCACTTGGTATTTGGTTTAATAACACCATGCGAACGTTTGAGGTTATCGCCGCTGCATCGAGCCTAGCATCCAAGTTATTTGTCGAGGTATGTTCTCCAACCCCAAGCACTTTCTCTAATTCACCCAAACGTTCCGAAACAAGTTGTACCCGTTCTTCACGTTCTGAAAGGTCATTTTCTAGCTCTGATTTAAGTGTTTTCAGTGTGCTGAGTTCTTCACCCATGGTGCGTGAATGCTCTGTCAATTCAGCTTGTTTTAACGCTGCATTATCAACGCGAGTGTACAAGTGATGAATTAAGATTACGGTCGCGGCCAGAGCAACAACAAAAAAAACGAAAAACGTTTTTATGTTGCGTTGCATCCTTTTACTGAAGTACCAATGTCTTGAGCCATTGATAGTTGATATAGAGATCGTCAACTGGTCTTTCATCGTCTTCTATTGCTCGTATTTAGTATACGTCTCGTCACTGAGTTAGTAGGAATGTAAGGAAAACGAGTAGGGACCGCCAGAGGCAAATTGGAAAGAAGTGTCAGGTCGTGAGGCGTTTTTCAGATATTAGATAAAAGACTCAATAAAGATTTAATATTCTGCTGATTTTGGTCGTAATTACTCCAAATCGCTTCATTTAACTGAATATTATGATTTTTAAGGCGGTTATCCGAGAAATTGGATTGTGAATATTGCCAATAGCATCCGCACGCAATTCAACTTACTTCACGGTTTGCCTTATAAATGTTGGATAATTTATCAAACCGACATTCATTACATCGATAACTTGTTTATGATATCGGTTGATATAAAGCACTATTCATTGGCTTTAAACCTAAGCGTTACATTTCGTTTAGGAACACATAACTATGACAACGGAGTTGGTCGTGAAAAAACTACTATTGGCTACAGCAGTGGTCGCAGCAGCAGGGGGCGCTGGCTACCTGTACCAAAACAATACTACCGCGAGTGATGCAGGCTCACTGTTAACGCAAGTTCCTGCAGATTCACTTATGGTGACGTATCAGACAGAACCTTTTAACCATTATAAATACATGAACGCATTCGGTACGGCGAATCAAGGCTCGATTGCAGAACTTTTTGCCGATGAACCACTGTCTCCACAACAGCAGTTTGCAGTTAACTTATTCGATGGGTACCTAGAGAGTGCTGCGTCGCCAGAAACATTAAAAGCTTATTTGGGCACCGGGGAAAACATTAATCCTGTGTTGTACACAATTGGTATGGTACCGGTGTACAAAGTGGATATTGAAGACCCTGCCGCGTTATGGAAAACACTGGATCATGAAGAGCAGATGAGCGGCGCTAAGCATGAGTTGGTTAAGCTTGGTGAAGTCGAGTATCGTCGTTACGAGATGACTGATTCAATTGACCCGCAGGACGGTATTGGCTTGGTTGTAGCCGTGGTTGATAACGTGCTTACGTTAACGGTTGATGTTCCGCACCTGGGCGTTCAAAACCCGATTAAAATGGCATTAGGGCTTGAAGCACCAAGTCAAAATATTGCTGACAGTGGACGCCTTGAGGCGTTGCAAGCCAAATACGGTGAAAACAACAACTCTTTTGGTTACTTTGATCATCGCGAAGTGATTAAAGGTTTGACGACGAAAGATGGCAATATGTTTGCTCGTCAAATCAGCACGTTGGATGCAATAGATCCTGAACCAACTATTGAGGAAATGCGTTCACCAGCCTGCCATACTGAGCTTACTCAAGTTGCAGAAAACTGGGCCTCAGTCCGTCGCGTTTGCAGAATACAAGATGAAAGGCGATCAGGCGTTCATTAAAGGTTCTTTTGTTGTTGAGTCCAACAATAAAGTGATTCTAGATGCGCTCAAGTCGATTCGTGGTGTATTGGCAGAGTCTAAAAGTGATAAGAGTTTCTTTAGTATGGCGCTTGGTTTAGACATTAATACGCTAGCGCCATCGATTGGTCAGATTTGGGCTGACTTGACTCAGCCTCAATACCAATGCTCTTTATTGACGCAAATGCAGCAAAGAGATGGGCGGCCAGAATCCAGCTGCCGCTGTAAGCATGGGGTCAGGCATGGTTAACGGCCTCAAAGGGTTAAGCCTGCAAATGTTTGATATCAAAGTAGATACTAATGCTCAGCATGGTGAAGTATTTAGCCAGCTAGATGGTATGTTGTCTCTTTCTGCCAATGATCCAATGATGCTTATTCAAACTGCGCAAATGTTCGTTCCTGAACTTGCTCAATTGCAAATTCAACCGGATAACCAACCTGTTAATGTCAGTGAGCTATTAGAAATGCATACTGGCGTGAAGGTGGACGTGTTTGCTCGTCTAAACGAAAACCATTTCACCCTTTACAGTGGTGATAGTGCTGCGGAAGCAAGCAAAGAAGTGATGGCGGCAATCACTTTCTCCAAATGGCTTGTTCAGCTTTGATTTTGATTCAGAGCGTATTTTGGAAGTGTTAGAGAGTGCGTCGTCAATCACTGGGGAGCCGGTTCCGGATGATGTTGTCAAAAGCTTACAAAGGCGAGCTTGTTGGTGGTATGACGATGGACGTGACAGACCAAGGTATTGGTTTTGAGTTTGATTACCGTGGTGGCAAACTAAAACCTGTAACGGTTGCACAACAGTAACACATTGAGTAGAAAAAGGCGGCATATGCCGCCTTTTGTTATTATGTAACCGCATTAAAAAGCGAGTGGGAAGAGCGACGCTTACTCATCTATTTGAGGATGAGAGTATTGTTGATATTCAGGTAACTCTTTTCTTAAATTACTAAATGTCGCCCATGCACTTTCTTTTGAGAGTTTGTTGATCAGCCAGTTTGGCAATAGACCTCCGGGGTCAGCAAACGCCTTGTATTCCACGAGTGTTGTATCGTTTGTGAGTTTTTGTAACTCCCAAGTCGCATCAACCGAGCGAATTCGAACATAACCATTTTGTTCAGCAAGATATGAGTCAGGTGCGCTTTTGATTTCTATCGTGAATCCCAGCTCATCGACCCAGTACTTTGAGTAGGTGACCATATCCCGATTTTTGGCAGGCCATGGTGCTTTAAACTGGGTGTAAACGATGTTCTCGGTGGCCGATATCTGATTTAAAACCCGGCTATGACTGGCATTGTCAATCCAGTTCGGGATGTTGTCACTGTCTTCCAGTAGCGTTAAAAATGCACCATAGCTGGTGGGTGTGAACATCCGGGCACGGATCTCAACTAAACCGTCACTATGTTCTCGGGAGTAAATTGTGATTCCATTCTTGTCACTCTCGAACTGCCAGTTCTCGTTGGCGCTCGCATCAGTACCAGCGGATATCAATGTGGCGAGTGTTACGGCGCCCATTCTTAAATGCAACATCATGTTAGTATCCGCCAACTTTTCCTAAATTTAAATTTATACGATTTGTTGTAGCTATAAGGACAATAGTATGTTTGTTGTTATTGTTCTGAAGGTTGCTCTGCACTAAAGCCACGTTGAATGTTGGTGAAGGTAAGCGATGCAAATATTACGATAACGATCGCTAGATGCCATGCTTGACTCAATCCAAGCTGCACCAGAGTTAAGCTGACCAATGAGGAGACGACCATTTGTCCACCACCAGACATTGCCGCTGCGGCACCTGCTTGCTTTTTATAAGGTTGCATTACCATCGCTTGTGCACAAGGTAGGGCAATACCATTACCCAAGATCATTAATAGCTGTCCTAGCATCAGAAATAGAGGCTCAACAGGGCAGAAAAATAACCATATTGCGGCAGCGAGGTGAAGAAATGGGGTGCAAAGCAGCATTTTTTTATTGCCAATAATTGGCCTTACTCGGTTACAAATCGTGGTACCACATAACATACCCAAAGCGGGAATGAGCGCCCATATCGCGTATTGAGCGGAGGTCATGCCAATTTGATCTTGCATGATAAATGGCATCACAGAGACTGTCGTAATCATTAAGCTGAAGTTTAACCAACTGATACTGGCGAAACTCATAAAGTAACGAGACGTAAGTAAGCTCTTGTATTGGAGTAACATTTTTCGGGGTGACGGAATGACAGAACGTTTTGTGATGGTTTCTGTGAACTTAAAGGCGATGATTACCCAGGCCAGCGAGACATAGCCCAATAGAGAAATAAACACCATACTCCAACCGAAGTGGAAGTTGATAAAGCCGCCAATCACAGGTGCAATAAGTGGCGTGATTGAAGCCGCCATGGCGATGTAAGACATTGCCACTGGGAGTTCATCCCCGCTAAATCTATCTCGAGTCGACGCCCTCGCGAGTACCGCGCAGCATCCTGTACCTAACCCTTGTAAAAAGCGCCCCATCACCATCCCTGTAAATGTGTCACTGAAGAAAATAATCATCAGCAGACCAGACATCGCGATGAGTAAACCGGTAAGTAATACTCTTTTTCGTCCTAAAGCATCTGACACTGGCCCGTAGATAAATTGAGAGGGGCCAAAGCCGAGCAAATAAATACTCACAAGTAGTTGAGCTTGGTCGAGGGAGATGGAAAAGTCTTTTGCTATCCATGGCAAAGAGGGCATGACTAGCCCCATGCTCAACTGGCCAACGCTAATAATAAGACAGGCGAGTAGTATAGTATGAGAGTTGATTGGGCGACTCATGACTGGTCTCCATTCAAACAACCTTTTTGGCGTCGTGATCTTAAGCCGCCTTCGTCATCCACTTCATTTAGCTTTGCTTTGACCCGCTTCACAGTCGATAGACTGACTTCGCATTGCTCTGCTACGTTTTGCAATGTGTAGCCTTCTAGCAGCAACGTTGCGATCTGTTGGTGTTTGGTTTTGTTTGCGGGGCGGCCGCGAAACTTCTGTTTCCATAATTCTGGCTGCTCTTTAATGGCCTGTCGCCCTTGCTCTGCGGCAAACAGGCGATGTTCAGTCTGCACTTTCCCATATCCAGATAACACTGTGAGTAGTGTTTGAGTTTGAACAGAACCTGGCTCAAAAGTTAGTGATTCACATACGGTTTTCAATGTTACCCCTTTATCGAGTAGCATTTTTATTGTGTTCAATGCTTGACTAAAGTCGCGACCAAATGCGGTCAGCCACCAGAGCACAATCGTATCCCCAGTTCTGACGGAATCGAGCAGTCGTAAGAATGCCTCTCTCTCGGTTGGAGGCATGCAACCACGAACCTTATCCTCAAAGTGCTGAGCTTCGGGCGCAAAAGCTTTTAGAGTATTAAGGTGCTCTTGGTAAGCTCGATTTTTTGGCGAATAGCGAGTGTAAAGATACGTGGTCATAAGGATTATGAGCCTCTTTTCTTTTGGTTCATATAGTGTAATAGCTCATAAATATACATGGGTTCATTAATGCTTACAACACTAAATGAGCCGTTTGGGATTCAGAGGCAAATAAAAAAGCCAACCGAATGGCTGGCTATAGCTATTTAAGCTTTTGTTGTCTGGCGCTCGATTAACTTCACTGGCACCATCATTTTTACTAGGCTGCCGTTTTTCGTATTAATTTGATCAACAATGATCTTCACGCACTCGCGAGCGAGGCGACGGAAATCCTGGCGGAACGTGGTTAATTGATAGCTTAACCATTCTGTCTGAGGAATATTATCAAAACCAATGACTTGTAAGTCCTGAGGAATCCTCAACCCGCATTCTATACGGGCGATATCCATGACCGCCATCGCAAGGTTATCGGTTGCACAGAACACTGCTTCAGGCCGATTTTTGTCTGCCAGTATGGCACGGACTTTATCAAGTGAGCTCGCGTAGTCATAGCTGGCTTCAATGATGCGTGGCGTCTTGCCGGTTAGGTCTTCAAATTCAGAGCAGAAGCCGCTTTGGCGTTCGTCATTCGTAAAGGTTGGCACTTCTCCCGTCAAATAAACCGCGTTCTTCACGCCACTTTTGTGCAGAAGTTGCGCGGCTTGTTGGCCTGCTTCGTAGTTGTCACTGATAACGTAGCTACTCCTAGTACCTTCAACAACTCGTGCGTATTGAACAATTGGGATATTAAACTCTTCACATTCTTCATAAAGGGACTTATTGAAGGTTGCGGAAGCAGCAATGACACCATCGACGCGATACTGGAAGATATTTGGGATTGAGTGGCCCTCTTCTTCATCCACTTGCCATGGAATCAATACGGCAGAATAACCTTTTTTCTGTAACTCACTGGAAATTAACTGCAGTGTTTTCATATGGATAGGGTAATCCGCATCAGGAAACACCAAACCTATCAATTTCGATTCGTTTGTGGTCAGGCTACGTGCAAAGGCGTTAGGGCGGTAGTTAAGGGCTTTAGCCGCTTCAAAGACTTTTTGCTTGGTCTTTTCGGATACTGAGCTACCCGGAACAAACACGCGCGATACAGTAGATTGAGAGACGCCTGCCATCTTTGCCACATCTTTTGATGTGACTACGTGTTTAATTGATTTCATGAATAAAACTTAGTTGCCAGTAATTGAGGTCATAAGACTAGCATAAATAGGTACGTATTCATAAATGTTCTGACGGGGTATCCTAAGTAGAATAATGGCTTTGGAGTGTTAAAAAGCAAAATGTGGGTTAACCCATTCGATTTGCTTTGAGCTAGCACTAGATCTAGAGCGTAGATACTGTCCGTTTGTTGGACGTACAGTATCTACGTAAAGAACATTAATTTGCTTGTTTGACTGCAACTTTACGTTTCGGGGAGAGGAGTGAATACCCCATGTATCCGATGCAAGCGGTAGCGACAAGAATAGAGCAGCCACGCATAAAGTTAATCAGCATAGGAGCGTTGTCGGTAAACGCGTTGATCCCCCAAAGCATCACGATCGAGAATACAAACATCACTAGTAAGCCATAACATGGAGCATCGATTTTGCCGGGAACGACATACCAACCATCTTCCTTGATTGGTTTATTTAGACGAGCATATTCCGCTTGCTGGCCTTTCACTGTGTAAAGATGCATTTCATCTTGTTTACCCGTCAGGAGAAGGCTAGCAATGTAAGCGACAACGGCATTCACAAGGACGCCAATCACGCAATACCAAGGCCACGCAATATCGGTCGCAACGGCTACATACCAGATCACCAAGAAGCTAGCAGCAACGCCAATTAACAAGCCTTTTTCCGTAATGTGTTTTGAGTAGAAACCAAGGACGAACATACAGAAGCTCGCACCGACAAAGTAAGAGCCTGCCTTACTCAGCACTTCCAGTACCGAGCCTGTGCTGGTGGCAAACATGATCGCTGGAATGATGACCAAAATCGCCCACGCCACCGTGAAGAAACGCGATACCTTTAAGTAATGCTCTTCCGACTCGTTTTGCTTGTAGAAGCGTTTGTAAAAGTCAGCCACAGAAACGGTCGCCATTGAGTTAAATGCGGAATCGAGACTCGACATACTTGCCGCCAGAATCGCAGCGGCAATGATGCCCATCAAGCCTGGCATTCCATATTCACTCGCATAATGAAGAATGATGGTGTTGCCGTTTTCAAACTCTTTACCGTCGTAATAAGCGTTGAACAGGACGCCAAGCAAGATAAAGACAAAGTAAATAAAGAAGGCCACGTAGCCCATCATCAACATTGCCTTTTTCGCATCGCCCATGTTTTTCGCGGCCATACAACGTTGTACCATCATCTGGTTACCGCCATACACGGTGGTGTGGAACATCGTCATTGCGATAACGCCGGCCCATACCGTCGTTACTTGGCTTAGGTCAAAACTTGTTTGTAGGGCATCGGTCATTCCTTTCGCTTTGAGTTCTGCCATGACCTCCGTCATTGGAGCAGGCATGCCATTCCAAACGGCTTCAATGATGATGAATGCGCCAATAAATAAGATTACTGCTTGAATCACATCGGTCCAAATGACAGCCGCGATACCGCCCATTACCGTGTAGATAAGGGCAATTGCAGTGACGATCATGATGCAGTACATCACGTCGATACCAGTAATGAACTCTAAAATCATTGCTGTCGCGTAGAGTACGGCTGCCGAGCTCAATGCTTGTTTGATAAGGAAGATAAACGACAAAGTCAGTCGTGAAGCCTTACCGAAGCGTCGTTCTTGATACTCGTAGATGGAGGTTAAACCGTTGTTGTAGAAAAACGGCATAAACACAGCCACGATGAAGAAGATCACCAGCGGATAATTGAGGTGAATCGCGATAACCGACAGGCCTTCTTTGTAAGACCAAGCTGGCCCGCCAAGGAAAGACATGGCACTCACGTAAGTACAAACGACAGAAATACCGATCGCCCACCAAGGGATGCTCTTATCACCCAAAGCGAATTGGCTAGCTGAAGTGACTCGCTTACCAATCACCGCACCCAGTACTAGCGTTAGGGCGATGTATCCCCCAAGGATGCTCCAGTTAAGTGCGCCAAACTCATGCATAATTAGGTCCTTCTAACTGTTCTTTCATTTGTGCAAACACGTCATAGCCAAGTTGCAGCAGGATATGAACGATGTCGATCGCCACCCAGTTTTCCTTCAGTAAATCGCCTTCGCGTCGCCAAATGTCCATAACGCGAAGTTCGATGTGTTTTCCGGTTGGGGCAAGACCGAGCCAGCCACTGTGACCAGTGTGAGTACCATGCATATGTGGCCAACCACCTGTGGATACGTAGTCATTTTTGGCCAAAAAATTGACCTCAATATCGACACTTCGGTCAGGGAAGGCAAACACAAATGGCGCTTGATGGTGGTTACGGAAACCTTTGATACCGCGTGTAGTACCAATACCAGCAGGGCCGTACCACATGAAGTCATTGTGCCAGTAGTTTTCTAAATCCATCGAGAAAAGATCTTTGCCATCAAAACGACCCAAGCAAGACAGCATATCTTCAACCAGCTGGGCGCTCTTTTCACTTTCTTCCAAAGACACAATAGATTGTTGAATACCGTTAGAAGTTGCAGGAGAAGGAACCAAGCCATCGTGACCTAAGCTTTTACGAAGAGGGTTGCAGCCTGCTTGATTCATCGCATCGATGAAGTCTGGAATCATGTATGATTCGGTGATTTGGTCGTTCTCCACACACACCATTTCGGTGTAACGCAAGTAGAGTGTTTTCCCTGTTGCTGGGATGCCAAATAGTGGTTGTTCAAATGTACCGATAAAGTAGCCGGTAGAGTTGTACCAAGTGCGGCCTTCGTATTCGCCGTGCATAACAATTATTGGTCGGCGCTCGGCGTCAGGCAAAGCATTAACAAGTGGTGAGAGGAAAGATTCGTGGGTTGCATCTGGGCCATTAAGATCGTTCACAGGGTGCGCCACGCACCATTTTACGTCAGGGTTCAAAGTTTGCAGAGCGGCCTGTTTTTGCTCGATGTCTGCGGCTTTGAAGTAGTTCTGGTAGAACTGTTCGATGATGTTGAGTGACATGTTGCTTCCTTACTGTCTGTGATTTTAATAAATAGTGTTTAGTCAGCCGTTAGCCTTGCTGTAGCAGGATTTGCTTCCAGATTGCGGTCTCGTCAAACAAAGTGAATTCGCGACGAAGACCCCAAGGGCCAAACTCAGCGTGGCTGATCCCCATGATGTAAACCTCTTTTCCTGAAGGCTTACCAAACATCCCATATCCCTCATGCTTACCGTGCAAAGACCATCGAATTGCAGCGCGTGGTGACATCATGTCGTCATCCCGGCCAATACGATGGTGAACGGTAAATTGAGCATTTGGGAAAGACGCACGAAGTGCCATCCAAAAATGATCGACTTCCGAGTGTGATAAGGCAGTTTGACCGCTAGTGTATTCGCCGATGCAAGCGCGGTCGTACTCTTTCGGTACTATTGAGAACTCGGCATTCATAAGGCTTCTGAGAATTGCTTCGTATCGCTGACCATATTCGTTGTCGTTGCCTACGCCCAAATAAGGTCCAGGAATGTCGACTTCAGGTGTGAACGGAAATGGGCTTGATTCCACGCCACCTTCAAATTCGATTTGTTGGCGTGCAAACTCTTCTGACGTCATGCCCAGTTGCTTCGCGATATCGGCTTGATCGCGAACCAACCATTCGTCATTGATTTGGTTATTGATAGCGTGGCAATCTGCGATAATACGGAAACGAAGTTTGCGGTTCGAGGCTTGCCCGTAGAAGCCGTTGCCACTGTGTGTTGCAGTAGAGATGATTCGATGAGAAGAAAGCATGCCTTGTTCCGGGGTGCCTGACCAAATGACGTCTTCGCCATATAGCGTGCGATCGGGAAACTCGGCCAGTGTCGCCATTGTTGCACTGATCACCCCTTCGTTTCCTTGAACGATAGAGAGTGGAGTACGCACAACAATGTCGGGAGAGTAGTAGTGTTCTAAGGTGTTTAAACCTCGGTCTTCCCAAATCTCTTTTGTGATACCAAGAATGTAGTCGGGAAAATCACGCCACTTTTCATCGAAGCCAACCATGGCCATAAATCACCTCCGTAATTGAATGATTATGTTTTGATTACGTATTCAAAATATATCATGTTGCCATTTTGTCAATGGATTGTTTTTCGATTGTTTAAATAGCGTGCTGATGATCAGGTTTTTAACAATTGAGCAGAAAACAAACTAAAAAAGTACAGGTGAGATGGAAGCTATCTCTTATCGAGACGTGTTAATAAGAAAGGAGGTCAAAGTTTTTTGTATGAATTTCCTAATATCTTATTGTTTTTTAATCGCTTAATTTATTTTGATCTGTTTGAATGGAAACAAATGATTAAGCCAAAACTGATAATCATGCAGATCAAGGCACCCAAATAGACTTTATCGCTAATATTCAGCTATTTTGGTGTCAATTATCCTTATATCTTTCAAATTTTCCTTTTGCATACGAATGCTTAAAGGCTTTTTTATTAAATCGGAAGTAGATAACGAATAAGCCACTAGAAAGGTGTTTATCTAGTGGCTATAACAGTCATAAGCGCTCTATGAGTGCAACGATCAGGATAAAAGCGCAGGCAACGATAGCGAGATGGCAGGGATAAAGGTAATCAACATCAAGGCCACTATCATTGCTCCAATCCAGCCCATAATGGCTTTAGAGAGCGACTCTATCGGTACTTTGCCTACCTGACTTGCCATAAACAGGTTGGCACCCAGAGGAGGCGTAACAAAGCCAATGGCCAAGTTCACGATCATCACGATCCCAAAATGAACGGGGTCCATGCCGAGTGCTGACGTAATGGGTAACAGAATTGGCGTGAGAATAACAATGGCCGCCAGCGTTTCCATAAAGGTACCAACAAGCAACAACAGAACATTGATGCAAAGCAGTATCAGCAGTTTGTTTTCTATAATCGATAGAATGAATTGGGCAATCTCGGTCGGTAGACGTTCTAGGGTCAGTATGCGACCAAACGTCACTGATGCACCGACAATGACTAGTACCGCGCCAACTAACAATGAAGACTCCAAAATGATCTTCACGACTTGCGCTGGTTTGAGTTCTTTATAAACAAACATGCCAAAGAACAAGCCATAGAGCACGCCAATCGCTGCGGATTCGGTAGGCGTAAAAATGCCGGAATAAATGCCGCCGAGAATGATCACAGGGAGCAGCATCGCCCAGCTGGCTTCTTTTAACGCATCGAGGCGCTCTGTCCAAGTGGCTTTGCGTTCGTTACCTGTGTAGCCACGCATTTTGGATACGATTAAGCAGTAGCCAATCAATACCATGCCGACGACCAAGCCAGGAATGATTCCCGCCATGAACATCTTGGTGACCGAGACTTCAGCGGTGATCGCGTAGACGATCATCACCACAGATGGTGGGATAATTACGCCAATCCCGCCGGAGGAGGCGATTAAAGCACCCGCAAAGCTGCGGTCGTAGCCTTTCTTCACCATGGATGGGATCATCGTCAGGCCGATAGCGGCAACGGTGGCAGATCCTGTACCAGAGATAGAAGCGAAGAACATGCACGCGACAATAGCGACGATGCCAAGCCCGCCAGTAAAGTGACCAAAGAACACCTCCGCGACATGCAATAATCGTTTTGAGATCCCTCCTTGGCTCATGAGGTTGCCTGCCAAGGTGAAAAGAACGACGGCGAGGAGAGGGAAAGAGTCGAGCCCTGTTACCATCCCTTGGACTAAAAACTCGATGTTAAGAAATGGCAGACTGAGTATCGCGACCATACTGGCTGCCGCCAGAGCAATACCGACCGGAACGCCAATGAGCAGAAGCAGACCAAAGCTGCCAAACAAAAGTGCAGACGTCATGCGTTAAACTCCAATAGTCGGTTAGAAGTACGATACTTTGCTTTGATATGGCGATAGCGTTGGCGAGAAAAGCGAACTCGTTCATTGCTGGTGGAGCACGCGTTCACACGTTGATAAATGCTTGTCACTAGGCGCGCGCAGCTTAATAGTGCGCAAACTAAAACAGAGGTATACAAACACGCAATAGGAATTTCCATTGCGGGTGCAATCTGACCGAGTTGCAGGCTGCGGTTTATAACCTTAAATCCAAACCAGGCGACAGTGGCACTAAAGGCAAGGTAGATAAGATCAGAGACAATCAAACTGAATTGCGTCCAATTGCCCGGAAGTTTATCTATGAACACACGAATGCGGATGTGTCGATCATCTCGGATACAGTAGCTGATGCTCAGGTACATCGCCCATACGAATAAATAACGAGCCAGCTCTTCAGCCCACGCGATCGTTGCATCGAACAGGCGTAGGGCGATTTGCAAGCACAGTAAAGTTGTCATCGTTGAGATCGCGATAACGATAAGGGTTGGTTCTAGGTATTTGCCTAGTAAGCGAAACCACTTCATGTTCACCTCCAAAACGAGAAAGCACGACCTGTTGCCAGATCGTGCAAAAGAGTGGGAGTTATAGGCGTTCTATCTCGGCCATCACGTTGTCAAACAAGTCTTTACCCGTTTTACTGCGCAAGTCCTGGTACACGGCCGCATTCATTTTCTCTTTCATGATGCTGCGTACCTCGTCTGGGACGATGTTAACCGTCATGCCTTTCGCTTCGAGCTCTTTAATCACTTCTTGGTTTTGCTTAGCAGCGAGTACACGCTGTTTCGCTATGGTCTCTTTGCTTACTTCATTGATCAGCGCTTGTTGTTCGGTAGGCAGTGAATCCCAAAACGTCTTGTTCATAAACAGCACGTAGTTGGTGTAAATGTGGTTAGTTAAAGAGAGGTACTTTTGCGCTTCGTAAAAGCGTTCGGCATAAATTGAGTAGATACCGCTTTCTTGGGCGTTAATCAGGCCCTGTTGCAGCGAGGTAAAGATCTCACCCCAGGATAGAGGTGTTGGCGCGGTGCCAACGGATTTCCACGCACTGATCTGGGTTGGGTTAGACGCAGAGCGAATCTTAAGTCCCTTCAAGTCCTCAATACTATCGATTGGCTGTTTGTTGTTGGTCACGCTACGAAAGCCGACCTCCATAAAGCCAAGACCATGGAAGCCTTTTGACTCCATAGCGCTTAGCAATGGCTGTCCGATCTTCTCACTGTCGAGTGCTTTGTGGGCTTGTTCTTCACTATCAAAAAGGTAGAACACGTCCAGCACGTTAAACTCTGGGACATAGGGAGAGAGTAAAACCGACGCGCCAAACGTCATTTGTAAGTTGCCTTGCTGTACGAGTTCAGTGGTTTCGCGCACATCACCCAGTTGTCTCGCCGGGTAGATTTCAACTTCGATTTCACCGTTTGAGCGTGCTTCCACTTCTTGTTCGAAATAGAGCATTGCTTTGTGTACGGGAGACGTTTCTTGGCTGTCGTGAGCAAGACGAATAACGTTGCTTGCAAACGTATTCATACTACTAAGTGCGAATCCCAGTGTGGTAAGCGAAGTTATGATTGCTTTCTTCATCGTTCTTCCTTGTTTCTGGTATGACCTGCCATGGGCATTCGTTGGCAAGTCACACAACTTTTTATGTTTTTATAAATTAGTTGAGCAATTCATATCCATTTTGCATACGAATCCAAAATAAAACATTAAAGTAACAAGTCAATAACAAGATTGATGAATTGATGAGGTATTAAATAACGATTGGTGAAAATTTAATCGCGATCACAGAAAATGCCTTACTCGAAAGCAAGGCATTTTGTTTTATGAAGAATGAATAAAAATGGATTTATTAAATGGTGCTACTACGTTCGATCAAGGTGCCTTGCTCGAAAAGGTATTCGCCAGTTGCATCCAGGTTGCCGTTGATTCGATTCATCAAGTCTTCAACCGCTCGTTTAACAATTTTGTCGACTGGTTGAGCAATGGTGGTCAAATCATAGCTCGGCCATGCAGACATCGGAATGTTATCTACACCCATCACAGAGAAGTCTTGGGGGATCTTTGCTCCGGCTTGTCGCAAGCCATCCATCACACCCATGGCGAGGATGTCGTTTGCACAAAAAATTGCATCGGGTTTGCTAGTGTGCGACAAGATCGCTTTCGCCGCTTCTAAGCCTGCTTCAAAGCTGTACTTGGCTTGGATAAAGGTTGGTGACGGGGAGCCGAGTTCTTGCAATTTTGAAGAGAAACCCAGCCAACGCTCTTCACTGGTCATGGAGCCAGCATCGCCACTGATGTAAGCACACTGTTTTGCGCCTTTCTGCGTTAAATACTCGGCTGCTTGTTGGCCCGCCAAGCGGTTATCAATACCAGAGCTGTTGGCATTAATGCCTTCGGCGTAGCGGTTGATCAAGCTTAAGTGAACGCCAAACTTTTCGCATTGGGCAAACGCGCGTGAGGTTAAACGGCTGGTGGCGATAACGAGTCCGTCCACTTGGTATTCAATGGCGCGTGAAATGGCGAGATCGAGGTCGTCTTTGTCGATAGGGCAAAGCACAACTTGTCCGCCACGCTTTTGAATTTCGACAGCCAAAGCACGAGATTGCATGTCGTACATTGGGTTTGATTCGCTATCTAACGCAATCGCCACTAAGCCTGAACGATTCGAAATCAGACCTCGGGCGATGGCATTCGGTGTGTATCCGAGCTTAGCTGCGGCATCCATCACCATTTTGCGTTTCTTCTCGCTAATACTCGCAGTCGGGCTGAATGCTCTAGATACCGTCGATTGAGAGACGCCGAGCATCTTCGCGACGTCGATCGAAGTTACTTTCGCTTTAATGGTGATACTCCTTATTTAAGGCCATTGAACCTTCTCATACGTGCTGAGTGTATGGGCTAGGGGATTTCTGTGTCTAGAGCATTACATTGATAAGGCGTAAATATCAGAGAAAACTCAAGAATTCATCACATTTCTCTCTTGCTTGAAGCCATCAATGATCATTTTGTGTTCAGAGCCAACACAAAAGAAGCTAACGCCGAGTTCACGCCATTCCCGAGCTTGTTGAGCCGTCGCGACAAACATGCCAACAGGTTTATTGGCGGCTCTGGCCGCTTCGATTACTCGCATACTTGCTTGTGCGACTTTCTCATCATGAACGCTATCAGCACCATAAGCGACAGTGAGATCAACTTGGCCAATGAAGAGCGCATCAATTCCTTCAACATTGGCAATCGCTTCAACATTTTCAACCCCTTGAGGGTCTTCAATTTGTGCAATGACAATCGTATTCGCACGACTGTCTTTTAAGTGTTCAACCATGGGCTTAGTGGCGTATTGCGCTGCTCGACTGGAACCAGCATACCCTCGGCCACCTTCTCCGTAATGGCAGATTTTCGCCAGTTGCGTCGCTTGCTCAGCAGTACAAACATGGGGAATTTGTACACCCGCCGCGCCACAGTCAAGCGCGTTCAAAATGGTTGAAGGGGCGCTGTCTTGTACTCGTACCACGCACGCGAGGTCATTCGCTCTGGCCGCCATGATGCACAGATCAAGCGAGGAGCGATCGAAAGGTGCGTGCTCTGCATCCAGTACCACAAAAGGCAACTCTGCCAGTGCCAATACTTCGATAATGTGAGGGTGAGGGGTTTTAACAAATGTACCTAATATCGTTTCTTGCTTCAGACGTTGTTTAAAATTGCTCATGATTCTCTCCTTTGCAAAGGTATGCAAAAACTAACATGTAGAAATGTAAATGATGAGTAAAAATGATGTGATCTAAAACTCATTTTTGATTAAAAATTAAACTTAATTAAGGTCCTTATTACTTGCTTTTATTTGTTTAAACTAATAAATACAAAGGCTTAAGGATTGTTTTTGTGGTTTGTTGACTTAACTTGTCAAATGTTAATTAAGTGTTTAATCTGATTTTGCATTCGTATCCAAAAGCATAAAAATAACCGTTCGTCAGCCTCAATGTTCAAGGAGAAACCCAATGGCACGCATTTTAAAAAACGGAATCACTGAAGAAGCATCAGCATCAAATGACGCAAAAGTGCGTCAGATTGTCGAAAAACATTCTTGCTGATATTGAATCGAAAGGTGATAGCGCTGTACGTGAGTTGTCTGAAAAGTTTGATAACTGGTCGCCGGAGCAATTCCGCCTGTCAGAAGAGCAAATCCAAGCCTGTGTGGATGCGCTTGATGAATCGACTCGTCATGATATCGAGTTCGCTCAGCAACAAGTTCGAAACTTTGCTCAAATTCAACGTGACTCAATGAAAGACGTCGAAGTAGAAACCATGCCTGGTGTGGTACTGGGGCATAAAAATATTCCAGTCAACAGCGTGGGTTGTTACATCCCTGGCGGTAAATACCCATTGGTTGCATCCGCTCACATGAGTGTACTGACGGCGAAAGTCGCGGGCGTAAAACGTGTTATTGCTTGTGCGCCACCGTTTAATGGCCAGCCGAATGTGGCGATTGTCGCTGCGATGGCAATGGCGGGTGCGGATGAAATCTATTGCTTTGGTGGTGTTCAGGCGGTAGGTGCAATGGCTCTGGGGACGGAGACTATTGCACCGGTCGATATGATTGTAGGGCCGGGTAACGCATTTGTAGCAGAGGCAAAACGTCAGCTGTTTGGTCGCGTTGGTATCGATTTGTTTGCAGGCCCAACGGAAACCCTAGTCATTGCCGATGAGAAAGGCTGTGACCCGGAATTGGCAGCGGCAGACTTGCTTGGTCAGGCTGAGCATGGTTACAACTCTCCCGCTGTATTGTTGACCAATAGCGAAACATTTGCGCAAGAAACCATCAAAGAGATTGAACGTCAGTTAACCATTCTTCCAACGGCTGAAGTCGCGGGTAAAGCGTGGGCAGATTACGGACAAGTGATTGTGTGTGATAGCTACGAAGAAATGGTGGAAGTGGCAGACGATATCGCTTCTGAACACGTTCAAGTGATGACGGAAGATCCTAAATACTTCCTAGATAACATGACCAACTACGGTGCCTTGTTCCTAGGTCGTGAAACCAACGTTTCTTACGGCGATAAATGTATTGGTACCAACCATACACTGCCAACGAAGAAAGCGGCGCGATACACCGGTGGTCTTTGGGTAGGTAAATTTATCAAGACCTGTACTTACCAGCGTGTAACGGAAGCTGCGTCGCTAAAAGTCGGTGAGTACTGCTCTCGCTTGTGTGCACTCGAAGGTTTTGCTGGCCACAAAGAGCAAGCGGATATTCGTGTGCGCCGTTACAAAGGCAAAGTGGAAGAGGCGTAATATGTCGAAACTTGCCTTAGTCACAGGCGGCAGTGGCGGACTGGGTGCCGCCATTTGTCGCAAGCTAGCTGAATCGGGATATCGCGTAATTCTGACTTACAACAGTAATCAGAAAGCGGCCGAGGATGTGCTTTCCTCGCTGCCACGTAACGAGCATCTAGCATTCAAAT
Source organism: Vibrio sp. SCSIO 43097 (assembly GCF_023650755.1). NCBI lineage: Bacteria > Pseudomonadati > Pseudomonadota > Gammaproteobacteria > Vibrionales > Vibrionaceae > Vibrio > Vibrio sp. SCSIO 43097. The sequence goes on from NZ_CP071841.1 coordinate 1,449,703, forward strand.
TGAACGTGGCAGATTCTAGTGCGATTGAACAGCTTAAACATCAAGTCAGTGAAATAAGCGACAAGCTGGATCTGTTGGTCAACTGTGCGGGGATGACGAAATTCGTCGCGCACTCTGATTTGCAAAGCTTAGATGACCAGCTGTTTGACCAAATATTCCAAGTGAATGTTCGTGCGCCTTTTGCCATGGTTCGAGCGTTTGAGCCTTGGCTTAAGCAAGCCAATGGTTGTGTGGTGAACATTACTTCTATCGCGGCACAGACTGCGATGGGGAGCAACATTGCTTACTGTGCAAGTAAATCTGCCGCGGAGAACATGACCCGTTCTTTAGCTCGCGCTCTGTCTCCCGAGGTTCGCGTTTTGGCTGTTGCTCCAGGGCTTGTCGACACTGAGTTTGTCAAAGGCTTGGATGACGCATGGCGTAATCAACAAGAACAATCCACACCGCTTAAGCGTTTAGCCAATGATGAAGAAGTCGCTCAAGCCGTGTACGCCGCGGCAGATCTTCTGACCTTCTCGACAGGCAATACCATCGCGGTTGATGGTGGGCGACCTTTAGGTCTGTAACACACTTTAGGTTTGTAACTAACTTTAGGTTTGTAACTAACAATTCAAAGGCTAGGTCCAAACAAGGACAACAAGGATTTACAATGACTCTACAATCTAAAATGAATAATAACCTGGTCCGCTACATGGAACTGATTCCGGGTACGAGTGCGTTTATTGATGCGCGCACGCCAGGCAGTGATCTCAAAGATAACTTTTGCATTATCGGTGCTGGGGTGGCAGAGAGCAGTCGTCAGCATGTTCATATTCGCGATACGGCGGGCTTTAACATTGGTGCCGCAGGCCAACCGCCGGGCATCAAAAATTCGTTGCACTCTCATCGTACCGCCGAGCTTTTCTTGGTGTTCAAAGGTCAGTTCCGTTTTTATTGGGGGAACGATGGAGAGCATGAGGCGGTGTTGTCTCACGGTGACGTCATCTCGATTCCAACCAATCTCTTCCGTGGATTTGAAGTGGTTGGCCGCGATTACGGCTTTATGTTCTCGGTACTTGGCGGCGACGATTCAGGTGGCGGCGTTATTTGGCATCCAAACGTTATTAAAGACAGTCAAGGTTATGGTTTATACCTCAAAGCCGATGGCACACTCGTGGACACCATTAATGGCGACCCGGTGCCACAAGAATCAGAATTGATGCCGCTGCTTACCGAAGAAGAGCTCGCGACCTTCGATACCTACACCGCAGAAGAGATGATGCCATTTGTCGCTCTGCAAAAAGATTATCGTGAAATCAAAGGCGATTTCGGCGGAAGCAACGTGAAACAATACGCCTTAACGGGTCATCCTTTGGCGAGTTATGACTTCCAAGTAAAGAGTGAAGATGAAGTGAGCATCATGGCTTATGAGCTTTCTGAAGGTGGCTCGATTCCTCAACACTGCCGAGAAGAAAAACAAGTACTTATCAACTTTGATGGCGATACAGAGGTGGTCCTCACGCATCAAGGCGAACAAGCTAATGTTGTTTTAACGCGCGGTGATGTGCTGAATGTTCCAGAAGGTGCGTCATACTCACTGACGAACTTGCGTGGTAATAGTTTGACGTATTGCATTCTTGGCTCTGATCAACCAAAGCCGCTGGCAGGAGAATAAAATGACGCAACCCACCTCGTTAGTTTGGCTACCCGGACTACTTTGTGATGGCACATTGTTTGAGGAAGTCAACCGAGCGTTGCCAAGTTGGGTTGAGCCTTCATGCCCGACGCTGGCTTCATTGCCGTCAATGGAACAGCTGGCGCAGAGAGTGTTGCAAGACGCACCGCAGGAGTTTGTCTTGGGTGGCTTATCAATGGGTGGGATTCTTGCCTTTGAGGTGTACCGTCAAGCGCCAAACAGAGTCAAAGGCTTGATCCTCATGGATACCAATGCAGCAGATGAAAAGCCAGAGGTGACACAAAAGCGTGATGCACTGGTTAGCCGTGCGTTAAGTGGTGAGTTTGAACGCATTACGCCTGACACTCTGATGCCTGTGCTGATTCATCCCAGCCGTTTGCAAGACAAAGTGTTGACAGAGCGTATTGAAGGCATGGCGGTCAATGTAGGTTTGGAGGCATTTGAAGCGCATGCTAAAGCGTTAGCAACTCGCCCGGATGCTCGACCTTTATTGGCGGACATTCAAGTTCCTACGTTGGTGATAACAGGTAAAGAAGATAAGCTTTGTCCGCTAGACAATCACCTGCTCATGGAGAGATGCATCCCAAACGTCACGCTTCATGTTATCCCTGAGTGTGGGCATCTATCTACGCTGGAGCAGCCTTTAATGGTTAGTGAAGTGATGACTACTTGGCTTCAAGATAACTTTGCTTTGTGTTGATAAGAACTTCATCACTCACCACCTTAAGGCTACTTGGGTATAGGTGGTGAGCGATGAGTATTATCAGAAGTAGTAGCGAATACCTGCCGCGAATTGATCATCACGATTTTCGAATTTGCTGCCATCGTACTGATCTTTACCTAGGTCGAATTGGTATTCAGTCCAAACTAGGAATTTGTTCTTCTGGAAGTGGTATTCAACACCAGGAATCAGCAAGTTACGCTCGTAACCTTGCGTCTCGTCACCGCGATCTTCCATGTAGTTGTAGTTCAACGTTGGGCGTAGGCCGTTGTCGAAGTGGTAGTAAGTGTAGATTTCGCCACCTAGGGTATCGAACATTACGTCCGTACCGCCTTGGCTCACTGCTTCCCAGTTTTCACCAACGTGGAAAGTCGCACCTGCGTAGAAGCCACCGTTGCTGTAGTTTGCGCCCAATAGCATGATGCGCATGTTGTCGCCGTTTTCTACGCCAACCACGCTTGCGTCTAGATCCGCAACTTCATTTTGATGGTAAGCCGCACCAAGTGTTACGCCATCAACGGGTTTGTAAGTGATAGACGCACCCATGCCGTTTTTCAGTGAGGCTGTCGCATTGCTTGCTAGAGCAACATCTTCACGCGTGGTTTGGTAAGTAAAGCCGTAGCTCACTTTTTCATTAATTGAATTACGGTACGTAATTGAGTTTTCCGCACGACCAGCACCGGATGCGATACCCCAGTCAGCTAGGTTGTAAACACCTGAGCCACGAGTACCGAATACACGACCTAAATCGGTGTACCATGCTACGTCGTAGAAGGTAGACCACTGCTTAGTACCCGCAGCAATCTTGCCGTATTTTTCGTGATCAACACCTGCGTATAGCAAGCGGTCGTAAATGTTGTCGCCGTTCGCGCCAGAGTTGTAGCCCCATTCCGCGTGACCGAAACCAGTCCAGCCGTTATCCAGACCCATTTGGCCTTTCAAACCGAAACGTGAGCTGCCGCTGTTCCATTCGCCGTTGTCATCACCGCCACGGTCTTGGTAGCGAAGATCGAAACGGCCATCGATGGTTAGGCTGTCGCCAGCGTCATTAACAAAAGTGTGTGCAGCAAAGGCTGAGCTAGAAGTAAGCGCTGCTAAAATCACTGCAGAAAGGGTCGACTTTTTCATCATCAATCTCATTATTCAGGGCGCAGAAAGCCACCGTGCGTTCATGCCCGTTTTGAATAAGGGTTCTATCTTGAGGTTGTGCCCCATCCTTGAGGCACGAGTTGGGAGCATGTCGCCTGAACCGAGAGGGGATTCAGGCAACATAAAGGCGGGTTGACAATCCGCCCCTAGGACTTCTTATAGAGAAGGGTTTAGGATCTGTTGAGTACGCTCGAACACGTCTAGACCTTGCTGTTTTAGCCAGTAAGGAAGGTCGATCAGTACCCAGTTCTCAGATAGCTTGTCGCCGTCACGGTAGTAAACGTCAACCACTTGCATGTCTGCACGTACTTCACCACCTGTCATACCTAGGAAACCACCGATTGGTGTGTTAGATAGGTTTGGCCAGCCGAAGAAACAAGAGAAGTTACCTTCTGCGAAACGACATACGTGGCCGTTAAACTTCTTGTCTTTCAGGTTGTTACGGAATGGCAATTGGTGCTGCTGTTGGTAACGAGGGATTGTGTAAGACGCACCGATACCACATGGACCGTACCAGATCATGTCTTTAGACCAGCTCTTCTCAAGAACTTCTGGTGGGCAACCCATAGCGCCACTGTCGTTTAGTGCAGATAGGTCATCAACCATCTTGTTCACTAGTGCTAGTGTTGCTACGCCTTCTTCTGGTGCTGCGTCTTCGAACAGTAGACCATCGTGGTTACGAGGACCAGGGTATACGAAGTGCTTACCTGTTGATGGTGGTAGTGGGTAACAACCCGCTTGGTCCATTGCACCTAGAAGGTCTAGGAATAGGCCAGTCTTAGTGATCTTGCCGTTTTCAACACAGTTAAATTCTGCGTAGCGGATGTTCATGATTTTGCCAGTTGGGCGCATGCCTAGGTATTCAGCGTCGAATAGACCCATGAAGTGACCCATGCTCATTACCCAGATTTCACCTGATGTTACTTCGTTCTCACCACCGATGAAGATGTCTTGACGACGCTGCATGCGAGTCATTGATTTCATCAAAGGAGCCCAGAAAACGTCAGCCGCTGCTTGAGCGCCTTGTTGCTCACGGAATGGGTAAACACCACGCCAAAGGTAATCTTCTGAAGTATGTGCTTTTAGTACTTCTGCCACGTTCTCGTGAGTTGCGTTTTCCATTGCGCTGAAGTATTCACGTACAACGCGTTTTGCTTCTTGATATTTAGACATAATAAACTCTCTTATTTGCTGTCGAGTCGGCTTTGGGAACAGGACTCGAAATTAAGTTTTTTCATCCGGCCGGGGAGCCAGCCGGAGTTTTTGAAATTCAGTTACGCTTTTGCTGCTTCGGCTTTTTTGCTCTTATCGAACACGCCGCCTTTTAGTGTCTCTGGCAGTGATAGCCATAGAAGACCAGCAAGGATCCATACGATTGGTGAACCCCACATTGCGGTTTGTAGGTCGGTACGTTCTTGGATGAAGATAAGTACCATTGGTGCCCACATACCGAGGATACGACCGCCGTGGAATAGCGCTGCGCCGTAGCTACGTAGGTGTGCTGGGAACAGTTCTGAGAAGTAACCGCCCCATACCGCTGAAGAAGACAGACCGAAGTTGTAAATCAGGCCAAGTAGAGCCAGCATGTTTAGGCCGCCAATCACCATGTCGCCAGGTGCAACAAAGAAGATTGAAACCATGATGCCCGCTAGGATGAAGCCAAACGCGTTCACCTTACGACCGAATTTGTCAGCTACCCAACCCCAGAACCACGCACCAAACAGTGAACCAAATGCTGAGATAGAGAAGATGAGACCGATGGTTGCACCGTCGAACATACGTACATCACGTAGGTATGTGGTTACGAAGCCACCAAAGAATTGGAAACCATAGAAGTTAAGGCCAGCCAGTAATAGACAGGTTAGTGTGATCTTACGGTAGGGCTTGCTTAGCATTTCGCCCCAAGAGCCTTTTTTCGCTGGTGCGTCTGATTCTTCCGCTTTTGCTTGCTCTTCTTCACCGTAAGCGATCACTTTGCTGTCGCTAGGTAGCACAAAGATCATGACCACAGCGGCTGCCAATGGTGGGATACCACCTACAAGCATTAGGCTTTCCCATGGTGCATCAATGCTTGCAATAAATGCTGCATACGCACCCATTACCATCAGTGCTACAGAGAACATAGAAGACGCGAATGCCGTCAACTTACCACGTACCGTTGGCGTAAATAGGCCGATCATCAAGCTTACTGCCACGGTGAAGTAACCACCCAGTGACAAACCAATGATGAAACGCATTGCTGCCCATGTTGTGTAGTCGGTGAACATCATATTGATGATCGTTGCGCCACCGTTTAGGGCTGTGATGGTAATAAGAGTGGATTTCTTACCAAATTTTGTTGCGAACCAAGCACAGCTCAATGCACCGATAAGTGCACCAACCGACTGCCATGTATAGAACTGGGCAGTGTCTGACAGGCTAATACCATCATACGCTTCAACGATGTATGGGCGTACGTAGTCAATAATTACAAAGTTATAACAATAGAAAAAGTAACCAACCAGTATCGCTAGATAGGCAGCTACCCTTTGAATCATAGGAACTTCGCTCATGTGTCTTTTGGCATTCATGACCGATAAACCTCTATTTCACTTAGGATTTGTTGCTATTCAAACTTAAAGAACACGATCTTATTGGGATCATCTTCGATTTCGTGTCGTGGTGAATCATAGTTTTTTTAAGGTCATTAGATCCGTGATCAATATCAATTTTAAAATGAATGCGTACCCAATTAGTGGTTTTTAGTGATGGGAGTCTCATTAAATCGGTCTTTTTGGCATTTTTGAATATATAACCGTCTATATTGGTGATTATAGTCACAGTTATGGCGGGATTATCGTTTAGATATGCTTTTTTAAAGTAATATCCAAGCACAAATAATTAGCACCCAGAATTATGGAAACCCTGAAATGGTTACGTACTCAAGTTTTGTGGTGATTGCGTTATACGTGTTAATCACCATATTAATCAGCTATTTAGTGAATAAGCGCTACAGCAATGGTGGCGACTTTTCTACGGGTGGAAAGCAATTTGGCTGGTTTACGGCGGGTGTTTCGATACTTGCGACTTACATTAGTGCGATGACGTTTGTAGGGATGCCTGGTTGGGTTTATAGCTCTGGCATGGAAGCGATGAGTATTCACCTTAACTATCCCATCGTTATCTTTTTCACCGTCATTTTCTTTGTGCCTGTCTTCTATAAGCTGGGCTTGACTTCGATTTATGAATACCTTGAGCACCGCTTTGGGGTGTATGCAAGAACCATCAACTCGATTGTGTTCATTGTGGTTCAATGTATCTCTGCGGGTGTGATTTTGTATGCTGTGGCGCTGATCTTAGTGCAAGTTCTGCCTATCAGTATTTCTGAAGCTATTATCTACATCAGTATTTTCACCGCTTGCTATACCTATGCGGGCGGAATTTCCACGGTTATCTGGACCGATATGTTGCAATCTGCAGTATTGGTGGCGGGCAGTATCGCTATCTTTGCCATTCTAATGACAGAGATTAATGCGGCAGATTACCTTTCTCGTAATCACCTGAATATCATCAACTTAGACTTTGATTTAGGCGTAGATACCACACTCTGGGCTGGCGTGGTTGCCGTGAGCTTTTTGCATTTGAGTGTGTACGGCACCAACCAATTGATCATCCAACGCACGTTAGCGACGAGATGTGAAAAGACGGCGCAGAAGTCGATGCTGTTGTGTGGTTACGGTGCATTTTTTGTGTACTTATTCTTCGCGGTACTCGGTGTTCTTTTGAGTGTTTTCTATCAAGATCAATCGTTTGAAAACAGCAACGAAGTGATTTTGGATTTCGTCTTCAACCACACTAACCCAATCGTCGTTGGTTTGATCATTTCCGCATTGGCGGCGGCCGCAATGTCGACCTTGGATTCTACCTACAACTCAATGGCGACCGTCGCAACGTTTGATATCTACAAGCGTTTCGTTCGCAAGAGTGCCGATGATGAGCACTACGAAAAAGTCGCAAGAAAGATGAGTTTGCTCGCTGCGGCTATGGTGGTAGTGCCAGCTCTTCTGGCGGTATCGAATGAATCGGTACTCAAAACCATCGCTAGCCTGACTTCCATCTTTGTTGGTATCCGTCTTGGGTCATTCGTGCTTGGCTTATTCTGGGCAAAAGCCAATGAGAAAGGCGTGATCGTTGGCAGTATCATGAGTGTGATTGCGGTGTTTACTGCCATGTATCTCGACGTGGCTTGGCCGTGGTTCGCGCCAATTGGTACGTTTGTCTTCCTTTTGTTTGGTGTGTTAGTGAGCCGTCGTTGGGGCGCTGTGACTGCCGAGCAACAAATTTTTATCAATAATCAAAAACATCTTTTTGCAAAGCCAACCGCAAGCCATTACGGGCTGTTGGTGTTCGCCGTGGCGACCATCGCTGCTTGTATGGTTCTCCCTGATTGGCTTTATGCTGCATTGTCGTAATAGGTAAGTTTATGCTGTCCATCTTTGATATTTACAAGATTGGTGTGGGTCCTTCTAGCTCTCACACCAATGGTCCAATGATCGCGGGTTACCACTTCACTCGTTTGATTGAATCTAACTTGGCAAAAGTGGTTCGTATTCAAGTTGATTTATACGGTTCACTTTCGTTAACGGGGATTGGTCACCATACAGACCGTGCGACCATTTTGGGTCTGTTGGGTAACAAACCAGATACCATCAAAATCGCTTCTGCGAACAAAGCGATGCGCAAGGCGATTGAAGAGGGCATGATGTCTGTCGATGGCCGTCATGAAATCGAATTCAACTACAAAACGGACATGTTGTTCCATGAAGAGAACCTTCCTCTGCATGAGAATGGAATGACGATTACTGCGTTAGATGCGCACGGCAATCAGGTTGGGTTTGAAACTTACTACTCTATCGGTGGTGGTTTCATCGCAACGGCGGATGAACTGCAAAATGGCAGTGCGACTGCTCCCGTAGAAGTTGAGCTTCCATTCTCCAGTGCAGACGAAATGTTGGCACAGGCAGAGAAGAATGGCATGAGCCTTGGCGGCATGATTCTGAAAAACGAACAAGCGTTTCAGGATATGGAAGCCATCAATCAACGTGCAGAACAGATCTGGCGTGTGATGACGCGTTGCATGGAGCGTGGTTTCGAAACAGAAGGCATCTTGGATGGCGGCTTGAATGTGACCCGCCGTGCGCCTAACTTACTGAAGAAGCTTGAAGCAAATGAAGCAATCGAAAACGATCCGATGGAAATCATGGATTGGATTAACCTGTTTGCTTTTGCTGTGAGTGAAGAAAACGCGGCTGGTGGACAAGTCGTAACGTCGCCAACTAATGGTGCGGCGGGTGTGATTCCGGCGGTATTGATGTACTACCATCGCTTCATCAAAGAGCTTGATACTAAACAGCTTAAAGACTTCCTTGCTGTGTCCGGTGCGACTGGCATTTTGTACAAAACTAATGCGTCTATTTCGGGTGCCGAAGTAGGTTGTCAGGGCGAAGTCGGTGTTTCTTCTTCTATGGCGGCAGCTGGCTTGACCGCGCTGCGTGGTGGTAGTAATGAGCAAATTTGTATTGCGGCCGAGATCGCCATGGAGCACTCACTAGGCATGACTTGTGACCCAATTGGTGGCTTAGTGCAAGTACCGTGTATTGAGCGTAATGCAATGGGTGCAATGAAAGCGATCAATGCATCTCGCATGGCACTAAAGCGTAATAGTAAATGTTTGATCTCGTTGGATAAGGTGATTGAAACCATGTACCAAACGGGCAAGGACATGAACAAGAAATACCGCGAGACGTCACAGGGTGGGTTAGCTTTGATTCACCTAGCGCCGCCTTGCGAATAATGAGTTAGGCACATCTAACCAACAAAAAAGCCGAAGCACTGAGATGCATCGGCTTTCCTTTTTTGGAACGTTTATAATTTAGCTATGCGTTTGCTCACCTTTTGGTGTGCTTTGGTTTGGTTGATAGTGCAAAATCACCATCGAGGTGGGTGACAGCAAGACTTCGCCTTCAGCATGTCCTGGGTTGAGGTTACGTACGTTTGTATCACAGATCGTCACCCATTCTTGCTTTCGCTCATTGGGGAGCTTAAAGCGCGCTGTGGCGTTAGTTTGGTTGATGAGGTAGACCAACTCTTGTCCTTCTTTACCGATACCAAGGTGAAGTGCGACAGAGCTTAAACGGTTCCAATCATCGTGCTCCATTAAGCGACCGTCTGTTCGGCGCCAGAAAATGCGGTTGTTATTGCGGTTTTCGCCACTGAAAGCTCGGATAAATGGCACCATGTATTGATTTCGGTTGGCGACCATTTGTGACATCCATGCTTTGAAATGTTGCTTACGTTCTGTCTCTTCCCAGTTCAGCCAACTGGTTTCGTTGTCTTGGCAATAGGCATTATTGTTACCGCCTTGGGTGTGAGACAGAACATCAGCAGTGAGAATGTGTGGGATACCGAAGGCAAACAGCAAGCTAGCAATAAGGTTGCGTTTTTGCTTCTCACGCGTGGCGATGATCATCAGATTTTCGGTCTCGCCTTCAACACCGTAGTTTTCTGAACGATTGTCGCCGTGACCGTCGCGATTTTCTTCGCCATTGGCTTCGTTATGTTTGTGCTTGTAAGACACTAAATCTTGCAGTGTGAAGCCATCGTGATACGTGATGTAATTTACGGTGAGTTTGTATGGCCAGTTCGCTGCACTATAAATGTCACGAGAGCCCATTAATCGAGTGGCAAACTCTTTTAAATAGCCTTGATCACCGCGCCAAAAACTGCGGGAAATATCACGCAGTTTGTCATTACATTCGTTCCAACCAAATGGAAAGTTACCCACTTGGTAGCCATTTGGACCAATATCCCAAGGCTCGGCAATCAATTTGGTTTCACGCAAAATTGGGTCTTGCGCAACGGCTTTAAAGAAAGCTGCTTCTGGGTTGTAATCATCGCCCTGTCGACCTAACGTTGCAGCCAAGTCAAAACGGAAGCCATCGACTTTAAATTCGCTAACCCAGTAGCGCAATGTATCCATCACAAGGTTTAAGGCTGGTTGGTAGGTGAGATCCACTGTATTTCCGCAGCCAGTGTAATTGGCGAAGTGGTTGCCATGTTTGATGTAAAAACAGGAGTCGAGGGCTTTCAGGTTGAAAATTGTAGGCCCTTCACCACCTTCAGCAGTGTGGTTGTAAACCACGTCGAGAATCACTTCGATGCCGTTTTTATGCAATTCGCGAATTGTTGTTTTTAATTCCGTAACGGCGTCTTGTTCTGCGTAGCGCGGATCGGGCACCATAAAGAGATAAGGGTTGTATCCCCAATAATTGACCTTTTCCATCTCTAGTAGGTGAGGCTCATGCATGCATGCTGCGACAGGTAGCAATTGCAGCGTGTTGATGTTGTGCTGTTTGTAAAAGGCCAGCATTTCAGGTGATGCAAGACCTAAATAGCGCCCCCTCAGCTTGTCCTCAACCTCTGGGTGGCGTTGGGTAATCCCTTTGACGTGCGTCTCAAACAACACCATCTCTTCTCTGGGTATACGCGGGTGATCCGTGTTTTGCCAGTCAAAATCATCTTCGATAACGACGCACTTCGGCATATCGAAACTTTTGGCTGGAGAGTAGGGAGGATGATAGTGGAGGGCTTTATCTATTGATTTTGCGTACGGATCAGAAATTAACAGTGGCTCGTCCTTGTGGGAGACAAGATAACCGTATTTTTGCCCCGGCTCAATATCTGGAATAAAAGTATGACGTATGCCAGCGTATTCATTCGGTAAACCGCGAAGCTCGTAGCTGCCATCGTCTGCAAACAATGCCAGTTGAATGTCTTTTACGCCCGGAGCATGAATAGAGAAGTTACAGCCTTCTTTATTCAATGTTGCGCCCAGGGGGTAGGGGCGAGAGAGAAGTCGTGTCATCGGAGATACTTTATTTAATATTTATTGCTACCTTTAGGAAACTATAAGTTAAAAACTTTGTCTTACTAAGGTCAACCACCCTAAATATAAAAATATTCGTGTAATTTAATTACTTTATGTGACGGCTTAGAGTCAAAAATATGAAATGGCTATCACTTTGTAGCGGCTCAAAACCGAACAAACTTACTAATTCCTCCCTAGATTGGTGATCTGACTCGAAAAAACACCATTCGGTAAATTTTCTACTCCCTTCTCATCCCCCTTAAATTAGTTTAGGGCGGAGGAAGTCATCCTTGTACGCCTCGGGTAATCTCACAACTGTTGAAACAAACGGGGATTCGTTCCCATCTTACCTCTCTTTCTTTAGGTGTGTTTTTACTGCCTATATTCACCTAAAAGAGTGAGCAGGGAAGACAGAATTATAAATACCCTTAATGGAGTTAAGAATGAAAAAAGTAAGTGTAATTGCTGCTGCTGTTGCTGCAACTTTAGCTGCTGGTTCTGCGTTTGCAGTGGATTTTAACGGTTACATGCGCGCTGGTACTGGTATCAGCGGTAATGGTAATGGTGACCTTGCTGTAAACAAATTTGGTATTGGTCGTCTGGGTAACGAAGACGATAACTACTCTGAGTTTGGTTTGGCGGAAGAGTTGAAAATGGGTGACCAGACTTGGCGTATCGAATCTATGATTGCTTCTGGTGCTCCTGGTGCGAATGGTTGGGAAGATGCTGATTTTAACGTTGCTCAGTTTGCTGTAAAAGCTAAAGGTCTGATTGCTTCTGATAAAGACGCAACTATGTGGGCTGGTAAAACTTACTACCAGCGTAAAGATATCCACATCACTGATTTCTATTTCCTAAACACTTCTGGTACTGGTGGTGGTATCGAAAACCTCTCAGTAGGCAACCAAAAACTATCTCTAGCATTGATTCAAGATGGTGAAACTTCAGATTCAACGGGTTACATCTTTGATGCTCGTTTAGCGAACATCGGCCTTTGGGATAATGCTGCTCTTGAGTTGGCTGTTGCTTACAACTTTGCGACAGATTCTAACGATGCAAAAGAAGAAGCGGATGACGGCGTATTGGCGTCTGCGATTATCCATCAAGGTATGAGTAACGGTTTTAACCAAACAGTATTTCAATACGGTACAAATGGTTACGGTGTTCAAGCTGCTAACTTCTGGGGATCTGGTGCTTATTACGCGCGAGGTACAGAGGCATTTAATGATGCATCAGGCTTCCGTTTGATCAACTGGGGTGTAATGAACCTAGCTGAGAACTGGGAAATGGGTCACCAACTTGCTTACCTATCAGGTAGCGACATTGGTGGTCAAGCTGCTGGCGCTTACACAGGTAAAAACTTCGATATTGATCAATATTCTGTAGTTGTTCGTCCTATGTACAAGTGGAACGATACAATGCGCACAGTATTCGAAGCGGGTTACAACTCTGGTGAGAAAATCGCAGATAGTGGCCTAGCAAAAGAAGATTTTGGTAATGCTAAATTCACAGTTGCTCAAGCTTGGGCTATGGGTGACAGCTTCTGGGCTCGTCCAGAACTACGTGTATACGGAACTTACTTGCTAGATACTGAAAATGACAATACGTTCAACGGTGACGATACAGAGTTCGTATTTGGTGTTCAAGCTGAGGCTTGGTGGTAATCAAATAAACTCTTAGTTATCTAGCTGTCCTAGTCAAATAGCCGACATCAGTCGGCTATTTTTCTAAGGGTTATTGAAAAGTTAGACGTTTCATTAAAGTCACTCTAAGATGCTTTAGTGCCAAAACCTTTAGAAAAATAACTAGAAGGAAAAAGTATGTACTTCCGTGCCCTCATGTTAAGTGGATGTGTAGCGCTTGCTGGCTGCCAATCCACTGAAGTTATCGAACAAGTTCAAGTTGCTCAAATGCAACAAGTTGACACACTCTCTGAACTTCAATCGGTAAAAATGAAGCTTCCTAGCTCTGCCATTATTGATATCACTGCTCAAAGCCAAGTTCTGAAGTATCAGAATATCGATAGCCGTGTCGCTGTGTTTGAGCTTCCAGCAGATCGTGGTGAGTTTGCTATTAAAATCACCAGTCTAATCGAAGAGACGGCTTTTGTACCAAGAGCAGTTATTGTCGATAAAAATGGTAGAGAGCTCGAAAATTATGATAAAACTGAATTTGAGTACAAAAAACCTCGCCTGCATCTTGGTAATCGCTTGGCTGCCGAAAAAGACTTTTTCCCCCCAACGGGATTAGATTCTGTTTATCTTATTATTTATACAGATAAAGCCGACCTTGGCGGGTTTACCGAAGTGATTCACCCCGCGCGTTTGGACGCTGAGGGGAGAGGTAACTACTTACCAGAAGTAAAAGATATTCCAATTCCTAACAGTGATACAGGTAAGATTGAAGTCTCGATTGACCGTGTGAGTTTCTTCTCAATCGGAACATCAAGTAATGAACCAGCGGCGGCTCCAATTGCGGCTAAGGCGGTTGAATCAGTACAGCCTGAAACACAAACTTACTACCACAACGCAATTAAAGCGGCCGTAAAAGCAGATGATATCCCTAAAGCTCTGAGCTTACTTGATGAAGCAAAAGCGTTAGGAATTGAAGGTGCGCAAGAAGTATTTGTAAAAGCAGTTAATAGTAAATAGATAATTTTAAAAAGCCGGCTAAGATAGTCGGCTTTTTTATTACGCATTTAGTTATCTTTTTCACATATTATATTATTCCTATTTAAAATTTATTTTATTTCGATCCATAATATATATGTTCTAATTTAATTAGTACTTGGTCTAATAAAAATAAGGATATAACGTGAAAAAAATAATTATAAATACAGCATGTACTTTAGCTGCTGTGTCTATCTTGTCTGCTTGCTCGTCCACATCATCAGAAAATACAACCCAAGGTGAAGTAAATAATGCGGTTGCGTTTACGAGCACGCAGATTGATATGATGACAAATTGTAGTTTGCCGGATTCAGCCGAATCTGGCCCATTGTCTAAAGACATTTTTGTTGTAGGTAGTTTCCCAAATGCAGATTGGAAGCACACTGCCGAGCGCAAGCTGACCTATAAGGGGAACAATGTCTATCAAGTGATTACCGATGAAATTTCAGGTAATTATAAAATGCAGTATGCCGCTGAACAATGGAAACCACAGTTTACTGCCAAAGGTAAAAAATTATCGGTCGGACAATTAAATGAACTGACTTACGGTGGTTACGGTACAGATACAAAACTAGAAATTAAAGAGCCTGGTAAATATCTTTGGAGTTTAGAATTTACAGATGATGGCTCACCTTATTCAATTATGGTAAATAAGTGCCAATAATATTCCATTCAATTATTTAAAATCTATTTTTATTTATTAACCCCTGCATGAAACAAATGTCGGGGTTAATTTTATTACTCAAATGTCAGTAGTTTATTTGAGTAAGTTAGGGAGAATAAAATGCGTAATATCCTACGTAACCATCGCCTGTCTCGATCGTTGCTTGCGTTAAGTGTGATTGGTGCTTTATCTGCGTGTAATTCTTCTGGTGGTAGCGACACTAATAGCAGCACTCCGCTACCGGATACCAGTTATGCTTGCCAAGCCAATGTCATGGCGCAAAGTAACCAACTTCGTACTTATCAAATCATGGTAGAGAGTTTTGTGGATGGTGATGCGAGCATTGGTCACGGTACAGGTTATGGCACCAGCCATCATAACGGCGATTTGCAAGGAGTGATTGATTCACTCGATTACATCCAAGATTTAGGGATGAACGCGATTTGGTTGACGCCAGTTTTTGAATCGGAAGCGATAGCGGGCCAAGAACACCTGGATGCCACGGGCTACTTTGCAACGGATTACTTCACCATTGATCCACGTTTTGGTGATTTAGAAACGGCGAGAACCTTGGTCGAGGAAGCACACAAACGCGGCTTATACGTGTTTTTTGATGGTGTATTTGGTCATCACAAAGATGGTTTGATCAAACCATCTCCTTCCGGTTTGTTGCCATCGGGATCGAGCAATCCCGTTGATTACCCGGCCAGTCTCGATTTCTACAAAGAAGTGGCAACGTATTGGATCAAAGAACTGAAGATTGACGGCTGGCGTTTAGATCAAGCCTATCAAGTTCCGACAGACGCTTGGACACAAATTCGTAAAGCCGTCGATGAAGCCTCACAAAGTGTGACGTACACCAATAGCAAAGGCGAACAAGTGAATCCGTTGGGTTACATGGTGGCAGAGATTTGGAAAGGGGAGTCTGAAATCGCGAATGAGGCGTATGGATCGAACAGCGATCCAGCATTGTGCTCTGCGTTTGACTTCCCTATGCGATATCGCCTCGTTGAAACTTTGGCCGTGAATGAGAGCGGCGTGGGTGGTCGCGGTGCGGATTGGTTAGACAACGGCTACAGCACACACAACCAATATCCAACACATGCGCAGCCGAATTTGATGATCGGCAACCATGATTTAGTGCGCTTTGGTGACTTGTTACAGCGCGGAAATTTAGCGGATGTGAATGATGCAGAATATTGGTTACGCCATAAAGCCGCGTTTGCTTTCCAAGCGGCGTACACCGGGCCAATCACGTTGTACTACGGTGATGAAATCGGGGATCAAGTGGATGGTTTTGCCGTAAAAGAAGACAACAGCACCTGCGCCATTCAAGGTTTGTGCGATGATCACGTTGCGCGCAGCAGTGCGAAAATTGAAGGCGTGACGGCGACGCTTGATGCAAACCAAGCCGATCTCAAATCTTATGTGACATCGCTGATGACAATGCGCGATGCGCATCCTGCACTTTATCAGGGGTCACGCACGAATTTAGTTGCGAGTAACGGCAGTTATGTGGACTTGAAACAATCTGGTTCGGACAAAGTCTTGTTTGCGCTAAATACCTTAGAGAGCGCTAGAAGCGTCACTCTTACTCAGGAGAGTGTTGGTACTGGTGAGTTGGTGGATTTGCTTACGAAAGAAAAAATTACTCCGAGCAATGGTCAATATCAACTTCCGATGTCGCCATTACAAGGGCGATTCTTTGCGGTAAAACCTTAAGGAATTATCCAGAATTGATGCTCACCAGTTGAGCTGACCACAAGCTTTCTTATAAACAAGCCAAGTGTTGTTGCTGACCCCCATAGGCGCACACTTGGCTTTTTTCTGTCTGTTTTACTTTTCCCTTAATGGTTTTACGACGATGTAGCCAACAAGTAGCTTCGCTTTTTGTATTGGCGTTTGTTTTCAGCAGGTGAATATTTGTGAGATAAGCTGCACATTAAAAAGTAAATTAACACTTGTGCAACGTAAAAATGTGACTGAAGGATTACTTATGCCCCACTAATATGTTTATCGTGTTTGGGATTTATATAACTAATGGAAAAGTATAATGAAATCCATAACGAACTCCCTCTGTCTCCTTGCTGCTGTTAGCTCTCCGTTTGCATATAGCCAAATTATCAACGGTGACTTTGAGCAGTGGAATGGCAATGTACCTACGCAGTGGTCAGAGATTGACGCGGGCATTACAGTGTCGCCAAGCAGCGAGCAAATCAAATCGGGTGGTCTGGCTGCCCAGCTCGTCGTGAATACAGGTACCCAAAGCAACACCGACTTTTTGCAAACCATTAATGTGGAGCAAGGGAAAACCTATCCGTTTTCTGTCTCGGTTTATCATACCGAAGGAAATGTAAAAGCACGTCTGGTGGTTGATGGTTATCACAATTACTCGAACCCACAACAGATAAACCAGTGGCAAGAGCTCGCGCACAACTACACAGCGAGCTCGAACAAGACCATCAACGTCGGTTTGCGTTTTTACGATGAAGCCAGTTTTGATGGCTCAGAAGTTGTCTACGTCGATAATTTTCAACCGACTGAGACAAGCACGCAGCCTCCCGTAGAGAGCTGTAGTGATCACCAAGTGGTCTTGACTCTCACGACCGACAACTATGGCTCTGAAACGAGTTGGACGCTGAAAAACAGCCAATCCGCAGTGCTGTTCTCTGGTCAGGGTTATGAGTCGGCAACCACCGTTGAAAAAAGCATGTGTTTAGCCGACGGTGATTACCAGTTCACCATTCAAGATGAGTATGGTGACGGCATTTGTTGTGGAAGTGGCGCGGGTTCGTACACGTTGATGGAAGGAACCAAGACCCTTGCTTCTGGCGCTGAGTTCGCCAAAAGCGAAACCACTGATTTTACGTTAGGTGACACCACCACGACTCCACCAGTGGTTGATGGGTATTATCAAGCCGCGTCTGGCAAGACAGGCTACGCACTCAAAACGGCGTTGTTTAACATCATCAATAATCACTCCAGCCGTGGCTATTCAGCGATTTGGACTTTGGTAAAAGACGTAGATTTGGATAACTACTACGAGAAAGACGGCTCCATTCTTGATATGTATTCAGAGAAGCCTGCGGGCAACGATGCAGTGAGTTTCACGAAAGTAACCGACCAATGCGGTCAATACAGTCAAGAAGGGGATTGCTACAACCGTGAACACTCGTTCCCGAAAAGCTGGTTTGGTGGAAAAGTTGAACCGATGAACTCAGACGGTCACCATTTGTTTGTCACCGATGGTTATGTAAACGCCAAACGTAGCAACTGGCCATTTGGCGAAGTGGGCACCTCGACTTATGTTTCCAGCAATGGTTCTAAGCTAGGTCAAGCGAGCACAGCACTGGGTTATTCAGGCACCGTGTTTGAGCCGATTGATGAGTTTAAAGGCGATTTTGCGCGCGCGTATTTTTACATGGCAACCCGTTACGAGAACGTGATTGGCAATTGGGAGAACAACACGAGCAACTCTGACGCGGTGTTGGATGGCACCAGTACGAACGTATTTGAACCTTGGATGCTAAACATGCTGAAACGTTGGCACAAAAATGATCCTGTTAGCGCGAAAGAAATCCGTCGCAATGACTTGGTGTTTGAGTTCCAAGGAAACCGCAACCCGTTTATCGATCATCCTGAATTTGTTGAGCAAATTTGGGGGAATTAACGCGCAATTGGTTTCAACATTGCGAGTCAATCTCACGGCGAACCATTGAGAATAAGAAAGGGGAAGCATAATGCTTCCCCTTGTATTTACGGATGTTGTGAAAACTGGAGAACTCAGTTCTTCGTGACGGTTACGATTGGCGCTGACTTGTCAGCCGCATTGAAATGGAAGTTGTAATTTCCTGCTTCTGCAATCGCAATTTTCAGGTTTGCACTACCGCCACCGACTTCCATCGTTAGCGCTTTACCAAGCTCAACACTGCCTTCGCCACCGAAGTTGGTGTCTGCTGCCCAGTCTGCGCTCGCAACTTTCATCTCGTAGTTGCCCGCCGCTAGGTCAATGTCTAGCGAATAAACGTCATTTGCAACATAGCTGAACTTCGCTGTTGAGTCTTGTGCTGGAGCATCCCATGTAGTGATAGTGCCACGTAAGTAAAGTGCTGTTTCACCGAATGTTGGTGCATCTGCTGATTTGGTCACTGACACGACCGGTTTTTCTACGCTTTCATCTTGAACATGCAGCGCGTTCAGAGTGAAGTTGTACTTACCTGTTTCAGCAACAGACAGCTTACAGTTACCTTCTGAACCTAAGTCTAGTGAACCAGAAGCTATATTCGCAATATCACAACCGATGTTTGGATTTGCCCAACCAGAGTCCGCGAATTTGAACTCGTGTTCACCAGCTTCAAGAACGCCAGTTACAGAGTACATACCGTTGCCAATAAAGGTCATCGCCCAATCACTGCTATCAGACCACTCGTTCATCGTGCCTTTCACGTAAACAACGGTTTCGCCGTAAGGAGGAATGCTCGATACGTCTTTGTTATCCGTGTTTACTGGTAGGCCAGCACCTTGTGCGCCGTTTTGTGGCTGCACGAATACCGCTGTTGTCAGTGCTGGTACTGTGAACGTTTCATTGGTGAAGCTTGCACCTTTCACGATGTCATCCGCAGAGTTTTGTTGAACTTCATGTAACTCGAAACCAGTTGCGCCAGCAACTTTGAAAGACTTCTCAGTTGATGTTGAGTTCACAACGGCCACGACAGCATCGTAGTTCGAATCTAAATCGGCACCTGCTGATTTACCATCGTCGATAGACATAACGATCAAGCCTTCCACTTGGTCTTTACCAACGTTGCGGAAGTCAACACGGTTCATGACTTCTTGAGCGGTATCTAAGCGGAACAGTTCACTTGAACTACGGATTTTTAGTAGTTCTAGGAATTGTTGTTTGGTTAGCTCAATGTCGGTTGCATCTGGCTTCGCTGTCGTATCAGAAACGATCTTCTTGATCAGCTCCCAGTTTGCGCCGTCTTTGTCTTCACGAGGCAGACCTACGTTCCAGTTGTTGTCACTGCCGTCGAAGAAGACGCGGTTGAACCAGTCACCAGAATCGTAAGAGTCGCGCTGCATGGATTTAGAGCGCAATAGCTCAGAACCCATGTGGATGAATGGAATGCCTTGACCAAGCATCACCGTTGATAGGGACACAGACTGCATACGTGCACGCTCGGCAGATGAAGTGCCTGTCGCAATCTTGTAGGCGTTGTTATCCCACAATGTTTGGTTGTCGTGCTTAGACACGTAAGAGATGTTCTCTGATGGCACTTTTGTGTAGCCTGCAGGCGCACCATTGTAATCAACGTTCTTACCCAGTTTGGTTTCGCCTTTGTAATCAAGAAGGATGTAGTCAGCCAAGTTACCAGCCATACCTAGACGAACCAGATCTTGGTTGTGTAAACGACCATTCACCGATTCTGCGTCAGTTTTGGTTTCTTCGTTAGGGTAAGCAGCATTACCAAAGCCTTGGTTAAAGCGAAGTGGGTGCTTACCTTCTGAATCTACACCGCCATCAAACGGGCTTCCGCCACGAACTGCGTCACGCAGACGATCAGAGAAAGTACCGATTTCTGTCCCTGCCATGTTGACTTGTGTCGCCTGATCGAAGCGAGCGTTTTGCGCGACTTCACCAAAGTCCCAACCTTCGCCGTAGAACAGAGTATTCGGATCAATTTCACGGACTTTTTCAAGTGCGTAAACCATCACATCTTTCGGCTGGTGGCCCATAAGGTCAAAACGGAAACCATCGACTTTATAGTCATCCGCCCATACCATCAATGAGTCAACCATTAGTTTACCCATCATCAAGTTCTCGGTTGCGGTGTTATCACAACAGGTTGAGTTTTCGACGCCGCCAGTGTTGACGTTTAGGCGGTGGTAGTACCCAGGGACAATCTTATCCAGTACTGATTTTTCGTTCACACCAGATGCATTTGTGTGGTTGTACACGACGTCCATGACCAGTTTCAGATCCATTTTATGCGTCGCTTGAACCATTTCGCGGAACTCAAGAATACGCTTAGACCCGTTAGGATCGGTCGCATAACTGCCTTCTGGCACGGTGTAGTGGTAAGGGTCATAACCCCAGTTGAAGCTGTCTAGCATGCGAAGATCGTTCATCAACGCTTGTGCTTTGCCCGTTGTTTGGTCGTAGCTATTTAATACCTCTTCAATTACTTTGCCGTCATCTTCGGTCTCACAAATGGAGGCTTCTGGCTTGATGCCACAAAGTTTACCCACGGTGTCGGTGATATCGACTCGCTGGTCAGCGTCTTCATCCACGGTTGCAATATCAAATGCTGGCAAGATATGTAGCGTTGTTAGGCCAGCATCTTTTAAAGCTTGTAAGTGAGATACAGACTCACGCTCAGGTTCTGTAAGCGCCAGATATTTGCCATCAAGACTTGGTGTGCCTTTGCTGTCGTTAAAGCTGAAATCACGAATGTGTGACTCGTAAAGGACGTGGTCTTCGTCTTTTTTAACCGTTGGGCGTGCGTAGTTTTTCCAATCTTGAGGCATTAAGCTTGGATCATCTAAATCAACCACTTGTGAGTATCGTGAGTTCTTAGACAAGCTCATTGAATATGGGTCTGTTACCAAACGCGTTTCAACGACGCCAGTTGTTGGGTGGTATACCTTAACTTGGTAGCGATAGTATTTGTTGACAACGTTGCTTTGTGCCTCAGAAACCCAGATACCTGTTGCTGGGTCTTCCGTCATGGCAACGGTCGCTTCTTCTGCTAAGTTTTCATCGTAGATTATCAGATCAACATCTTGGGCAGTTGGTGCCCATAGTTTGAAGGTTGCGGCACCGCCTTCCACAATCGCACCGAGTTCTTGACCGATCGCGTTACCTGCCTTGGAATCGGCAAACACCGCATCCAAAACGCCCGGTTTTTGCACTTCAGTTGCAGAAATGACGTCACCATTTGCGTTGTAAGCCACCATAACGATTTGTGACTTCAGGATCGTACGCAAGGTCGCGTCATCGACATCGATACCCGCAGCTTGAAGGCTAGCAAGGTGACGGAAGCGTGATTTCAGACCATCAGACAACTCACCAGCTTTTGTCAGCTCAACCGCTGTACCGCCAGAGATTTGCTTATCTTCATCCATTTTGATGTCA
This sequence comes from Vibrio sp. SCSIO 43097, assembly GCF_023650755.1. Classification (NCBI taxonomy): domain Bacteria; kingdom Pseudomonadati; phylum Pseudomonadota; class Gammaproteobacteria; order Vibrionales; family Vibrionaceae; genus Vibrio; species Vibrio sp. SCSIO 43097. The sequence goes on from NZ_CP071841.1 coordinate 1,471,622, forward strand.
TTGCTAAGGCTGTAGAACAGCTTCATGGAATCCGCATTGGCCGCCGCTTCCCACGCGATGGTGTTGGCATCTAGCCAATGCGCTTTTTGACCATCAATATCAACAGGGCGCTCTTCTATTGGCTCGTAGTAAAGTTCACTGCTGCCGTGGAAGCCAAACAAACCTTTCGATTCGCCGATTTTCGTCAACTCTACTTTTGAGTTTGCGCTGCCGAACGCTTTCTCATCACCTTTGTGCAGAATGAAGTTCATGCATTCGTGTGGGTCAGAGGCGTCAGGGTTTATTTTCAGTACGTAGTAAGCACCGTAGGTGTCGTTGATGCCATCGAATGGGTGTGGCGCAGACCAATCCGTTCCTGTTCCCGGAATGCCCATTGCGTCTAAATCTGTGCTGGTACAGCCCTCACCGTTCCATAGGTGCAAGCCCCAACCTTCGTAGTCGCTTGCTGTTGAAGCTGATGCTACGTCACGTTTGTAATAAATGACGACTTCGTTCTCTCCCGCAGGGTACAAGCCTGAGCCAGGGTTCGTCGTATCTTCGTTCGTGCTATCACTACCACAACCGCTGATTACCGCGACGGAAATCAAAGGCAGTACGGTTTTGGCAATTGTTGATAATTTAAATGTCTTATTGTCCACGTTTACAAATCCATTGTTATTGAATTGATATTGAGCTGCGCGCTGCCTTCGCTGACTCAATCATCAAGAAGGTTTTGCACACGCTAGAAAGGCAGATGCCAAAAAAGGAAATGTTCAATTAGATGCTAATACACTGAATCATCAGCAAAATGTGAGAGCAGGCTGTTAAGTTTTTTACAGGTGCAAATTTTCTGTCACAGTCGATTTTGTTCACAAATTAAATAATAAAACAGGCGCATAGTGAGAGATTCTGCACACCATTAAAATGTAAATTTTTATGGGATGAGTAAGGGGGGATGATAGGGGATGAGAATGTCTCAGCCCCAAAACCGTGATTAAGTTCTATAAAAATGAGGGCTATATTTTTCTTTTAAAAATAAGTTGCAGTGATGTTGAATAAAATACCGCCATTAAGTCTTCGCAAGCTTCAGATTTTCGCTAAGTGGTCGTTATATAATGAAGGTAGTCGGCGTTACGTCGGCGCGTAATCATAAGATTTCCCTGAAAGGGAGTTGAATTGGGCCCTGAAACCAAAAGAGGCTATTTATGAGTAGTATGGGCATTGCCATTGCGGCAACTGGCCTTTCACTCGTCCTGATATTTGTGTGGATGATCTCGTTGTCGATGCGGAAACAGAGACTCGAGGCAGAGAGGAAAGCTCGCGAAGCCGCTTATCGAAAGGCGATGCATAAAGCGCGAGAGCAAGAGCGTAAAGAGCGAGAGTTCAAAGCAGAAACCGGGCATATCCCCACCATTTTATTTCTAGCGAAAGAAGCCGAAAAGGACAACATTCGTCAAGCGCTGTATTGGTATGATAAAGCCGCTAAACTGGACAATGTGACGGGGATGTACGGCATTGTTCGCTTAAGTGAACGCATGCGCGAAGATGTGATTTTAAAAGAGCAGGCAAACTTCTGGCGTACCGCAATTGCGGGAATGGAAGGGGATACCGAAGCGAAATTTTCGACGGGCAAGGCCTTGGTCTTTGGTCGAGGAACTGAAAAAAATATCCCAAAAGGTAACCAACTGATTGAAACTGCCGCCGAAGAAGGCTGCATTGATGCCATGATTTATATGGGGGAATGGCAGCTTTCACCAGACAATAGTGCAGGACGCAGTGCAGATGCGCTTTACTGGTTTATGAAAGCGGCGGAAAAAGACAGTGCAGATGGCAAGATCCAAGTCGGCTTATGTTACCTAAATGGCATTGGTACAGAAAAAAGCATGGTTAAAGGTTGCTACTGGCTGGAACGGGCCGCGGAAGGTGGCAGTGCTAAAGCGATGTATCATGCTGGCGAAGCGTGGAAGGATAAAGGTAAAACGGGTAATGCAATTGCTTACGTTTGGCTGTTTCTTGCTGCCAATATGGGCTACCAACCTGCGCGTACGTTACGTGATGAAGTGGCAACCAATATTGGTGTTGATGTTGTCGTTGGATTGCAGTCCATAGCGAAGCCGTTGCAAAGAAAGCTGGCCTCAGGAATGGTGAGAAAGCACTCTATTATTCGAGCCCTTAACAAAGTGTACAAACGCGAAGCGTATTTTCCTGCGGAAGAGGAGCTCAATGCGGTGTTGAATGATGAGAATAAAGACGCCTCCGAAGCTTGGGAGGAGGCATCAACACTAGATTTTCAGCCTAACATGACAACGGTAACAGCAGAAGGTCAGGCAAGCACATCGCCCAACGAAAAAAAACTCTCTAAAGATGCGCTCGATTTCACTCAAAACTTCCTTCAGCCATAACCTATCTTATCCAGAAGCCTCAAGATTGAGGCTTTTCTTTTGTCTTTAAAATGTTACGCCAATCCAAGTCAGCTCAATGCATTTGAGGCTAGACATCCAATGACGTGAAAACTCATTTTCGACATTTGGAGGACGAAAGATGATAAGTCAACCTGTTAAAATCGGTGGCGATACCGCCGTAGTCATTCCAAGCGCAATCCTGGCTCAGCTCGGGATAAGGGAAGGAGATACCCTAGAAATCGCACTGAATAAAGACAAAATGGAAATTAAGAAGATGGTGTTGAAAACCAGCGCGCCAACTTACTCTGAAGATATTGAGGAGAATTGAGTTAGAGAATCTTGGTTTGTCGGATACACTACTGGTTTCGCAAAACTGGCGCTTGCCGCTGTCTTTGAACTATCGATAACTACAATAAGAGGTAAGGTACTATGCAAGGTATCCTCTCTATACAATCTCATGTTTCTTTTGGTCATGCTGGTAACAGCAGTGCCGTTTTCCCAATGCAACGCATGGGTTTCGAAGTATGGCCGATTCATACCGTTCAATTTTCTAACCACACGCAGTATCAAGAAGGCTGGACTGGGCGAGCGTTTGCGGCTGAAGACATCAGCGAGTTAGTTCGTGGACTTGGTAACATCGGCGTGCTGGAAAAGTGCCAAGCGGTATTGACGGGCTACCAAGGTAGCGCAGAGCAGTGCCTTGCTGTTGAAGATACCGTGACGAAAGTGAAGCAAGCGAACCCGAACGCACTTTACGTTTGCGACCCTGTGATGGGCGCGCCAGACAAAGGCTGCATTGTGGCTCCGGGCATTGCTGAAAATCTTCTAACGCGTTTGATGCCAATGGCGGACGTGATCGTTCCGAACCAATTCGAGCTAAGTCAATTTGCTGAGATGGAAATCCACTCACTAGACGATGCGATCACCGCATGCCAACGTGCGCTAGAGAAAGGTCCAAAAGTTGTGCTAGTTAAGCACCTTTACTGCCTAGAAAATGGCAGCTTTAACATGCTACTGGCTACGCAAGAAGGCATTTACCTTGCGAAGCGTCCTCAATTTGAGTTTGCTAAACAACCTGTTGGCGTGGGCGACCTTATCTCGGCGATCTTCACTTCAGGATTGCTGAAAGGTTGGTCTCCTAAACAAGCTTTCCAACATTGTCACGACGCGTGTTACGGGGTGTTAAGCGCCACTTACCATGCAGGCGAATGGGAGCTGCAAACTATCGCGGCGCAGCAAGAGTTTGTTGAACCAAGCAAACACTTCCCGATTGAAGAAGTGGCTCTGGTCACCGCATAATTGAGCGCAATTAAACAAAAAAGGGGAGCCATCATCGGCTCCCCTTTCTATTTGTTCTGTCAGTCTTACTGAGCTTTTTGCTGCTCTGATTTACAAACTGCTGCCGTAAAGACAACGTCTGTTGAGCTGTTTAGCGCAGTTTCAGCAGAGTCTTGAATCACACCGATAATGAAGCCAACCGCTACAACCTGCATTGCTACGTCGTTTGAGATACCAAACAGGCCACACGCAAGTGGGATAAGTAGTAGAGAGCCACCTGCAACACCTGATGCGCCGCATGCAGAAACCGCAGCTACAATACTTAGAAGTAGCGCAGTCAGTAGATCAACTTCGATACCCATAGTGTGCACAGCTGCAAGCGTTAGCGTCGTGATAGTGATTGCAGCACCAGCCATGTTGATGGTCGCACCTAGAGGGATAGATACTGAGTATGTATCCTCGTCCAGTTTTAGCTTCTCACATAGTGCCATGTTTACTGGAATATTCGCCGCACTTGAACGAGTGAAGAACGCAGTTACACCACTTTCACGTAGACAACGGAATACAAGTGGGTAAGGGTTTTGTTTGGTTTTAACGAACACGATCGCTGGGTTTACAACGAGTGCGATGATCATCATTGCGCCAAGAAGAACCGCCAGAAGGTGTGCGTAGCTTGCTAGTGCGCTAAAGCCCGTTGTCGCAAACGTTGAAGCAACCAAGCCAAAGATACCAAATGGTGCAAGACGAATGATAAAGCGCACAATGTGAGACACGCTGTGGCTTAGATCTTCAAATACGGCCTTCGTTGTTGCCGATGCGTGGTGTAGTGCAAGACCCAGACCCACACCCCAAGCAAGAATGCCGATGTAGTTTGCTTCTACTAGTGCATTTACTGGGTTGTCGACCAGTTTAAACAACAGTGTGCGTAGAATTTCAGCAATACCTTGAGGAGGCGTTGCACCTTCAGCGCCGGTGACAAGCGTTAAATTGGTCGGGAAAAGGAAGCTTAGAACCACTGCTGATAGCGCCGCGAAGAATGTACCCATCAGGTACAGTACAACGATTGGGCGCATGTAAGTGTGTTGGTTTTTCTTTTGGTTTGCAATTGAAGCGGCAACCAAAATAAACACAAGAATTGGCGCGATCGCTTTAAGCGCGCCGACAAAAAGGCTACCAATTAATCCCGCGCTTTCGGCATGGCTTGGAGAAATTGTCGCGAGCAAAATACCAAAGACGATACCGACAAGGATCTGGACGACGAGGTTACCACGAGCATATCGGGCAACGAGGCTGTTGTGTTGCATACATCATTCCTGCAATTTTATGCCAGAGTGGCAGGGCAATAGTCCATCATTACACGGCGATAATGCCCTTATATTACAAGGGGTGAGCATTGCTTCTGGTCACTAAGACACATGATTATCAATTATCCTGTTTTTATAAATTCAGCCATTTTCTTGCTGAATATCACATATCTTAGCTTGGTAATATTTTGTGTCTAGTTTTAGTTTGTTTTTGGATTAAATGTTTGCTCAATGTTATTTAAATAAGATTTTTATGTTGAAAATTATCATTAGTTATGAGTAATGGTTTTTAATAAAGTTGTTAAAAAGGAGACTTTCGTCTCCTTTGATTTTATTGACAACTCAAACGCAACAAATTAATAACTTTGTTGGCGCCTGCGCTTATCACTCATGGCATTGCGAGCAAGTTTACCGAATCGTCGACTTTGTGCTCGTTGCTCTGCCAAAGTTGCGCCGTTAAAGGCTTGTTCTCGCAATAGTTTTTGATAGTTATTGAAACGACGAACCTCCAGTTTGCCATTTGCAATCGCAGTTTGAACTGCGCAGCCTGGCTCAGTTTGGTGCTTACAATTGCCAAAGCGACAACGCTGAGCGAGCGCCTCAATGTCAGAAAATGCCTCACTGACCCCCGATTCACAATCTGCTAGTTGAAGCTCGCGCATTCCCGGAGTATCAATCAAGATGCCGCCATCAGGTAATAGATGGATAGAGCGCGATGTAGTTGTATGTCGCCCTTTGCTATCGTCTTCACGAATATGCCCAGTTGCCTGTTCTTGTTGCCCGAGTAATGCATTAACAAGAGTTGATTTGCCAACGCCTGAAGAACCGATAAAAGCGAGGGTTTGTCCTTCTTTGCACCAGGTCATGAGTTTAGAAGCACTCTCTATTTCTAAGCCGTTGACTGTCTCTATAGCTAATAGAGGGTCGAGCTTCTGTACTTGGCTTTTTAGTTCATCAGTATTGTCACACAAATCGGCTTTGGAAAGCACGATGACGGGTTCGACTTCGGCTTCATGAGCCAAGGCAAGATAGCGTTCAATACGACTTAAATTGAAGTCGTCGTTAAGGGAACAGACGATAAACACTGTATCCACATTGGCTGCGATAAGTTGCTCTACCACTTTGCTGCCAGCGGCTTTGCGGCTAAAGAGGCTCAAGCGATCCAGTAAGCGAACAAATTGCTGATCTTCATTTAAGATTACCCAGTCTCCGACGGTCATATTGGGTAAAGAATGGTGGGCATTAAGATGAACTTGCCCAGTTTCTGTTGCCAATAAATAACCACTTCGGTGATGCGCAATTACACGAGCAAAGATAGTGTTGTCGTAATCGTCTAATGTCAGTTGTTGCTGAAAAAATGGTTTCCAACCCAATTGTTTTAGAGGGTTTGAAGTTGAAACTAATGTGTCACAAAAAGTATGTGTTTGATTCATTATTGAATTATCCCAGACGCAACAAAGCGCCTTAATACAAATCGCATTAGGGTCTAATTCGGATAGAGTTGACCCCGGTGAAGACCGGGCAGAGAAGGGGAGTTGTGGCTATGCCACAGAGTTGGTGCTGTTAGGGTTACCCTTGCGATGCCCAGTTAGTGTTATTCAATACAATCATCTTGTGTCCTCTTCGTTGGTTAATAAATAAGTGAGTTAATTAAGCCAAAAGAGTATAGCCGCCCTTTTTTAAAGAGGGTAGCTATACTGCAAAAATATTAACTTTGTTTTGTGATGCGCTCTTCCATAATCTGCGAATACGTGTTGGCTTTTAAGCCGTATATGATTTGGACATGACGATCATCCAATATCACGACGCCATGCGCGCCATGATTCTTGAGTGCGTTCTTATCGATGACGGACGTCGCTCTGAGGGTAAGACGCAGCCGAGTCGCACATGCACCAGTTTCTAGCAGGTTCTCTATGCCCCCAATGGCGTCAATGATCGTATCGACGTCTTGTTCGATATTGGGGTTGGTATGAGTTAGGAAATTGAAAAATTGCTTCAGCACTGACTTAACCGTCATTTGAAGAGTCTTCGGTCGTTAGTTTTGAAATGGCTTCAACAATCGGTGCCGGTGAGAGCGTATGCGGTACTTTAGTGATTAACGTGCCATCCGGCTTCAAGAAGTAAAAGTAAGAGCTATGATCCAGCGTGTATTTTAGTTCTGAGCCTTCCAATTCTGTCTTGCGGAAAATGACACCATAGTTGTGTGCCAAAGGTGTCGTTACATCAAGTGGTGCCGATAGGCCTTCAATCATTGGATGGAAGTAATGGGCATATTTTGCTGATGCATCGGCCTCATCACGCTCTGGGTCTAAAGAAATGAACATCGGGCGTAGTTGTGCTTTTTGCGCGTCGTCAATTTGATTCAGTGCTCCTGCCAGCATTGCAAGAGAAGTTGGGCAAACGTCTGGGCAGCGAGTAAAGCCAAAATAGACGACTCGGATGCGAGGGTCATTCACATCGAAGATATTGACGGCTTGGTTATTTTCCCCAAACAATACCGTTTGTTGAGAGGTGGAACTGTCCACTTGCTCTGGCTTCGTTTTCTGATTATCTAAATAGCTCTTTACGCCAAACCCGAGTGCGAAAGCAGCTACGAGAAATAGGGACCAATTGTGGCTCATAACGATTCCTTATCTTTGCATTTTTATAGCAGGGTAAACGGTATTCTCTCCATCACTGAGTTCACCAACCCAAGTCATTGCATCCTCCGTGCAAACCGGGAGAATGATGTCACCTTGATATTGGCCAGGAGCGATTTGCTTCAGCAAAAACTTAGGCTCACCCATCTCCATTTCTCTTCCTGAAAGACTTAGGATGAGTTGCTTAGCATCGCTTGTATGCCACTCAACATTTAGAGTGGTAGGAACCAAGGGTTGAGCAGTTTCTGAGTTTAGCGTCATCGTAACATTTTCTTGGACGCAAGAGGTTGTAGAGAGAAAGCAGTATTCATCTATTGACTTGCTTTGAGTGGAAGAAGAAAAGCTTTTTATTAGAGTCGGGGCATAAAATCCCGCAACTAATGCGGCTGAAACAGCGGCGATTTGTAACAGTTTCATTAAGGTTCAGCATTTATCACTTAACATTACGAGCATCGTAGCACAGATGCGCCGCTCGCCAACTCGTGACCTCGGTAAATTGTGCGTTATACCTCGGTGACCAGCTTCTTAGTAATGCGACGGACTTTATTGCATCAAATACAGCAGAGTTTTCAATTGAGATGTTTTTGCCCTTAGCCAATAGATAAAAACGGAGCCAATTGGCTCCGTTTTTATTTGGTTCAGTATGTGTTTGATACCAAAGTTATTTATCTGAATCTGCGAATTTCTCTAGACCCAAAACCAGAGCAATGGCTGCAAGCATCATTACGACAGCAAGTACTAACTGAGAAGGTTGTGATGTCACGTGTTCAAATTCAAATGGTGATAGGTTGTGCTGTAGCAATGGCACTTGTTCGCCCTTCGAATTGGTGCGCCAAGTGATGGTTTCTTTCCATGGCCAAATCTTTGGCAACGTACCAATCATTAATCCAGTCAAAAACATCAGGGTGAAATCACGGAACTTGCGTAGTAACCACGACAATAAGTGAGAGAAGGACAGTAAACCGATCACGCAGCCAGACAAAAATAGCGCTAATGTATCGACTTGAAAACCTTTCACTGCGGCTAATACAGGAGCATACATGCCAATCAGCAGCAAAATAAAACTGCCAGAGATACCCGGCAAGATCATCGCACAAATCGCGATAGCTCCAGCGAATAAGGTGTTAGTGGCCGTTGGTTCCATGTGTAAAGGTTTGAGCACAGTAATACTATAAGCAAACCCGACACCAACGAGCAGAATGACAAAGCGGACAAGATCGCGTTGCTCAACCTGACGAATAATGTGATACACAGAGACCAAAATTAGACCAAAGAAAAATGACCAAAGTGGGATCGGGTGTGTGTCAAGAAGCCAAGTAATCAACTTTGCTAGCGTTGCAATACTGGTGAAAATGCCGGCAAACAGAGCGATTAGGAAGAATCCGTTGATGTGATTAAACGCGGCTTTAACCCCTTCTTTTCGCCAGATAGAGAAAAGTGAGGGGTTAATGCGTCGAATGCTTTCAAGCAGCGTATCGTAAATACCAGTGATAAACGCGATGGTGCCGCCAGATACACCAGGTACAACATCTGCTGCACCCATGGCGATTCCCTTGAAGAAAGTAATTAAATAGTTCATTGCTCTAATGCTAAGTCGTTTCGATGGCAGAGAGTATACAAACATTGCGATGAAAAAAGTATGAAATAGTGCTGTAACTACTTGGTTTTATATCCAATCTATTGCCTATCTTTATTACCCGCCAAGAGACAATGCCGCCGTAACGAGCTTTTAATGCTTGGTTTACATTTTTGAGATGATTAACTCTACTATCAATTATCAATCTTGGTTGCATTGTGCAATTGCAATTTGCATTATCAAATTGCATTTTGATAATTTGCGCGTGAATAAATCCAGCTTATATGAGATCTTGTGCCCAAAAATAAGTCTTTGCATTTTGGCATGATTAATGCATAATACTGCTCGACCCTTCTTAAGCCGAGGGTCACCTAGCCAACTGACGTTGTTAGTGAATACAATTTGTTCACACTAAATATAAGCCAATCGCGATTATTGCGGTTGGCTATTTTTTTATATGAACAACGTTACTTACGTGCTTTGCAAATTGCACTTCTCTTACTGTCAGTCATAAAAAAGGGCTGACGTGTTACGCCAACCCTTGTGTTTTACTTTACGTTTTAACCCGTTTATCTAGCAGTTCAGTATCCCATTAACTGTAGCAAATTTTCAGCTGTCACAATGGCTTCTTTACGATTAGCAATATTAAGCTTTTGGTACAGGTTGCGAATGTGGGTTTTAATTGTCGTACCTGCCACATCCAGCTCTTGTGCGATTTGCTCGTTACTAAAGCCTGAATAAATCAGCCCCAGAACCTGCCATTCGCGTTGTGTTAATGGGCTAGTACGTACTAGCTCTGGCACATTAGGGTGATTCACCAACTTTTCAATAAAGTCTTCATCAAAGTGAATCGACCGGCTACGTTGATTCGATGAAATGTCCTTCATTAACTGTTGAGCACGGTGACGCTCAAGATCGCCCAGTTCATGGCGGAGGCTCAACTTCTCCAGCAGACCGCCAATGGTTGCACCATCAATCAGGAAGTTTCCGACCATGCCAGTTTGGTTCGTCATTACTAATGCTTCTTTTAACAGAGCCTTGGCTTGCTCCTCATCTTTTTGGCGAGCAGAAAGGACCGCTTCAACCACTAAGTTGCGATTAGTATCTGTGATTAGGTTAGTGCGACGAGCTTCACCTTGGAGAAAATCTAACGCAGCACGAGCGTCGGTATATTGGCCTAAGTTAATGTGGGCGCGAGCAATGTTACGCCATTGCAATTGAGAAAAGTGGTTGCATGCCGATTCAGGACGAACCGCAGTATTGAGCCATTCTTGCATTGCATCGGTATTCCCGCGCGCTTGCCAAAATAGAATCAACGATAGTGAAGCGTTTGCAGTCCAATCTACGTGATAAGTCGACTGTTTCATCAAGTGCTGTATATGCTCAATGAATTTACCTGCTTTGTCTAATTCACCGCGTCCAATCGCAATACGCGCCAACATCGAATAGCTATGTAAGTGCTTGCTTGGTGAATGGTTTTCGAGAATTTGCAGACCTTTGTACGCGCATTCTTCCGCTTCATCAAGTCGGTTCCAGCACCAAAGTACTTGCGCGCGAATACGCAGCAAAAATTCATGAAGAGGAACATGCTGAAGCTGCTGATCTTCAATCAGACGGAATGCGGAATCTTGTAGTTCAAAGGCAGCTTGCACGTAACCTTGTGCAATTAAAATCTCGCTTTGCTGCAATATTGCCCATAACGCTTGGTGATATACCTGATACTGACGAGCTAGCTTTTCAGTTTGTTGCATCATCGGCAAAGCACGGTCTAGTTTACCTAGCACGTGGTTAACTTCACCAACAACCGAAGTCGCCACAATTCGGCTACGGTAAATTGTGTTATCAAGTTGGCTAAGCGCTAACTCCGCTAATTCGAGAGCTTTTTCTGGTTGGTTACTGTTGATAGCCACTTGAGCAAGCAACGCGTTTGCTTGACCTTGATAATGAATATCTAACGCAATGTTACGCTTTTTGTGTTCCTCTTCCGCTTCTTCAAGCAGGTGGCCCACTTGGTTATAACGATGCTGACTTTGAGCCAACCATGCTCGGAGCATCGTAAGTTTTGGGTGGCTGAACAACAGATCATCGTCCAACTTGTTAATTGAGCTTTCCAGTGTGCTGAGTTCGCCTTGGTTAAACATCTTCCAGCCGAATTCGTTTAGGATCTCTACCACTAAGTCCTTATCATTCGATTTTTGTGCATGATGAATCGCTTGGTGTGGTGCTTTTTGTTGTAACCAAGCGATAGCAGCATTGCGGTGGAGATCTTTTTCTTGCTGAGGAATACGAGCTTGGCGCTCATGAGATAAAAACTCGCCAAATAAGTTATGGAACCGGAACCAGTTCTGTTCCCCTTCGAGCGGGTAAATAAATAAGCCGTAACGGTTAAGCGATTCAATCATTCCCAGTGCGTCTTCGCGTTGGGTAAGGGCAAACACTAACTCATCATTGAAGTGGTCAAGCACGGATACTTGCATTAAAAAGTGACGAGTTTCGTGATCGAGTAAGTCAAACACTTCTTCGACCAAGTAATCCCACAAGTGCGCGTGATTGAACTGCGATACCGACTCTACAGTTTGTGCCAATGTGCGGTTTTGATGTTGGGCTTGTAATGCGATCAACTGCATCGCCGATGGCCAACCTTCAACATAGGTTCTTAGGCTGTTCGCCATGTCTTCATCAATACCATCGGCGATACGCTGGTTAAAGAAGCGAGTGGTTTCTTCGGTATCAAACGCCAACATCTCGTTGCCGATTTCGATCATTAAATCACGAACACGTAAGTTTGCAGTGCCCAGAGGCGGCGCTGCACGACTGGTTACCACAACGGTGAGGTTGTCTGGCATGTGCTTTAAGAAGAAACGCATGGATTCATGGATTTCATCATTCGTGATTAAATGGTAGTCATCAAGTACCACGTAGCACTCTTGATGAAAGTCAGCCATTTCAGCGAATACTTCGCTAAATAGGGAGCGTAAAGACGAGATCTGACGTTTTTCCGCCAGTTTTTGTGCGTTAGCGCAACTGAAGTTGGTGGCTTTGTTTAATGCTTGAAGCAGATAGTTTACAAAGCGAAAGCCGTCGTTATCGCTGTCATCAATGCTGTACCAACCGACGTTTGGCTTATCGGATAGCCACTGCGCTGCCATTGTCGTTTTTCCGTAACCTGCTGGGGATCGGAATAAAACCAATTTGTAGTAAGGCGCTTGCTGTAGTAAGTCCAACACTCGTGGGCGCACGATGGCATTGTGCAGGCGTCCTGGTCGAGTAAGCTTAGATGGAATCCACATTAGTAGTTATGTCCTTATTTATGTATACCCAAATGACAGCAACGTGATCATTCTTGTAAAGCCCCCTTGAAAGCCGTCTTACTGAATGATGTCATCAGCATCAAAAACACTGTTTGAATGCCGGATAATGTCGCTACTGTTGGGGCTTGCGTCCGTCTGAAAAACCATTCCATACGGTCACTTAGATATAAAAGCTAGCGAAAACTAGAAATAACTCACATCGCCTAATTCTAGTTTGTATAAAAAGCGTACAATCCTGTGAGCTGAGTGGGATGTTACGACATCAGAAATGTTCGTTACTTTGATCCACTTCCTAATTCTCAAGGGTTGATGGATTTACCATCAACTACGCCCTTTATTTGTGATTGTCGTCACTTAAATATCGTTTGTTTCGTTAGCGTTAAGATCGCGTTGCACATAGATTACGAAAAGTTCTTCTACGCTGACCGAGTTAATGTGACCGATATTACAATTTTCACATCATCAGATGAGTGGACTATAAAAAGCGTCATGAACGGGTTTTAACCTTTCTCACATTCCATTGTGATCAAAATCACTAAGAACTGGTGCAAAGTTCACTTTGTTGAGATTTGGATCACTAACCTAGCAATGGTACCCCCTCTACGCCCTCAGCCCTCCTCCTTCAAAGGATGAGAATTAGGAGGATGTTTATTCACAGAGGTAAATGCACGATGTATGGCAGATGAATTACCAAAAGACGTGAGAATTTCGTAATGAAACCTACTCAACAAAAACAATTTGACAAGAAGTCGTTCCAAGAAAGCGTAAAGAAACACCTATCTGTAACTTACGCTCATACGATTGAAAACGCAGACAGCCGCGCATGGTACCTAGCAATGGGGCATGCTCTGGCTGAATTTACTACTCTAGATTTGCTTGCGACAGAAGAAGATCCACGCATTAAAAGTGCGAAGAGCGTTAACTACCTTTCGCTAGAATTCCTTATCGGTCGTTTGACGGGTAACAACCTAATCAGCATGGGTCTGTATGAACAAGTAACAGAAGCAATGGCTGAACTGGGTTACAACCTAACTGATCTGCTAGAAGAAGAGCGCGACCCATCATTGGGTAACGGTGGCCTTGGTCGTCTGGCTGCGTGTTTCATGGATTCATGTGCGGCACAAGAATTCCCAACTGTCGGCTATGGTTTACATTACGAATACGGTCTATTTAAACAGTCATTCAAAGATGGTCGCCAGCAAGAAGCACCTGACGCATGGCGCGGTGTAGAAGGCTACCCTTGGGAAATTGCGCGTCCAGAACTTGCGCAAGAGATCGGTTTCTACGGTCACGTTGAAGTGATTAACGAGAACGGTAAAGAGGTTCGCAAATGGGTACCAGGCATGACAGTAAGAGCAATGCCTTGGGATCTTCCAATTGTGGGTTACGAATCAGACACGGTTTACCCGCTACGTCTTTGGGAATGTCAGGCGATTGCACCATTCTCACTAGCAAGCTTTAACAATGGTGATTACTTCGAAGCTCAGCACGCACTGATCGACGCAGGTAACATCACTAAAGTGCTTTACCCGAACGACAACCACGAGAAAGGTAAAACACTGCGTCTAATGCAGCAGTACTTCCACTCAGCAGCGTCTGTACGTGACATCCTACGTCGCCACGAAGCTGCGGGCTACTCGCTAGCGGATCTACCTAAGCAAGAGACTATCCAGCTTAACGATACACACCCAACGATTGCGATTCCTGAACTAATGCGCATCCTGATGGATGAAAAAGGTTTAGCTTGGGAAGCGGCTTGGGAAATCAGCTCTAAGACATTTGCGTACACCAACCACACGCTACTTCCAGAAGCACTAGAGACATGGCCAGAGTCGCTAATCCAGCACCTGCTACCACGTCACATGGAGATCATTTACGAGATCAACCACCGCTTCCTACAAGACGTACGTGCAATGTGGCCGGGTGATGTCGCGAAGCAACAGAAGCTTTCTATCATCGAAGAAGGTTTCCACCGCATGGTTCGTATGGCAAACCTATGTGTAATCGGCTCTTACGCAGTAAACGGTGTAGCAGCACTTCACTCTGAATTGGTTAAGAAAGACCTATTCCCAGAGTTCCACGAAATGTACCCGACACGTCTACACAACGTAACGAACGGTATTACGCCACGTCGCTGGTTGAAGTTCTGTAACCCAGGTCTGTCTCAGCTTATCACTGAGAAAGTCGGCCCAGAATGGCCAGCGAAACTAGAGCAACTTGAAGGTATTGCGAAGTACGCTACTGACGCGACATTCCAAAAAGAATTCATGGCAGTGAAGAAAGAGAACAAAGAACGCCTAGCAACTTGGGTGAAAGAGAACATGGGTATCGAGCTCGATACTAATGCAATCTTCGATGTTCAAATCAAGCGTCTGCACGAGTACAAACGTCAGCATCTAGACTTGCTACACGTACTGTCTCTGTACCACCGTATTCTTAATGAACCAGGTTTTGAGTGTACGCCACGCGTTGTGTTCTTCGCAGCAAAAGCAGCACCGGGTTACCACCTAGCGAAAGAAATCATCTTCGCAATCAATAAGATTGCAGACAAGGTGAACAACGATCCTCGCATCGGTAACAAGCTGAAAGTGGTATTCATCCCTGACTACCGCGTGAGCATGGCTGAAATCATTATCCCTGCGGCTGACGTTTCTCAACAAATCTCGCTAGCGGGTAAAGAAGCATCAGGTACAGGTAACATGAAGATGGCGCTAAACGGTGCGCTAACTATCGGTACAATGGATGGTGCAAACGTTGAGATTCGTGAGGAAGTAGGCGATGAGAACATCTATATCTTCGGTCTAGATGTTGAAGGTGTGAAAGCGCTGAAAGCTCAAGGTTATAACCCATTTGATTACTACAATGCGGATCACTTACTCAAAGCGTCCATGGACCTACTACTGGGTGAAGAATTCACTCCAGGTCAACCGGGCCTACTACGTGCAACGTACGATAGCCTGCTGGATGGCGGTGACCCATACCTATGTCTTGCGGACTTCGCATCGTATGTGAAAGCGCACGAAGACATGAGCGAACAATATAAAGATCAAGCTGGCTGGGCGAAGAAGGCCATTCTTAATACCGCCCTTGTTGGCAAGTTCACGTCAGACCGCTCAATCCGAGACTACGTGAACAATATCTGGAAACTTGAAGCGGTGAAACGCTAATAGAACCTAGTTAAGACCAAGGTAGCCAAGCGCTACCTTTGGTCATTTTCCAAAAGAAGTTATTGATAACAATAAAACCCTACATGGAAGGTGTTGGTATTACCTTCGGAGAAAGCGATGAAAGAACAAACAGCATTAAAGAAAGTCGCGGAAATGGCGAGATTGGCTGATAGCTATGTCAGTGCTTGGGGAGATGAGGCTAAAGTGTCTGAGGAGACGCTACGCCGCTTGCTCGCTTCGCTTGGCTACGATACTAGCAGTGATGAAAAACTACTGGCTTCTGCTGAAAAGAAACATAAAAAAGACGTACTAGCCCCTGTTCTTGTTTTACGCGACGGCGAACCAGTCGAAGTGGAACTAAACCTAGGTACGAGTGCTCGTGAGAGTGAATTCAGCTGGCGTTTAGAAACAGAACAAGGAGAGGTACTTGAAGGCTATCTTCAGTCCCAAATTGTTCGTGATGAGCGTGCTGAGGGTGGCCCTCTAGTGTTTGCATTGCCAAAGAACTTGGCTTGGGGTTATCACAAACTGATCATCAGTCGTAAGCGTCGTAAAACACCTTACGAGATGTCATTGATCATTACGCCGAAAGCGTGTTTCAAACAAGACGATCTAAACCAACACAAAAAGCTATGGGGTCCTAGTATCCAGCTTTACACACTGCGTACTCAGCATAACTGGGGCATCGGTGATTTTGGCGACCTAAAACAACTGGTGAGTGATATTGCCTCTCGTGGCGGTGACTTCATTGGCTTGAACCCTATTCACTCGCTGTTCCCTGCGAATCCAGAAGGGGCAAGCCCATACAGCCCGTCTTCTCGTCGTTGGTTGAACATCATGTACATCGACGTAAGCTCTGTACCTGAATTCGCGCTAAGTGCAGAAGCACAACAGCGTGTTGGTAGCGCAGAGTTCCAACAACGTTTACAAAAAGCACGAGACTCTCATTGGGTGAATTACACCGAAGTTTCGCAACTAAAAATGAGCGTTCTTCCGCTACTATTCAGTGAGTTTAAAGCTCGCCATTTAGACAAAAACACCGATCGCGCTCGTGCCTTCTTGGACTTTGTTGAAAAAGGCGGCGACAGCTTGCTACATCAAGCTGCATTCGATGCACTTCATGCTGATTTACATGCAGAAGATGCAAACATGTGGGGTTGGCCTGTATTCCCTGAGAAATACCGCACATTCGACGCAGCTGGTACTCAGAAGTACATCAAGGATAACCAAGATCGTGTTCACTTGTACATGTACCTGCAATGGATCGCAGACGATCAAATCAAAGAAGCGCAAGCGCTAGCCGAAGAAAAAGGCATGGCTGTGGGTTTGTACCGTGACCTTGCGGTTGGTGTTGCTGATTCTGGTAGTGAAACATGGGCTGATGAAGGCGCGCTAGTATTGGATGCAAGCATCGGTGCACCACCAGATGTACTTGGTCCACTAGGCCAAAACTGGGGTCTGCCTCCGCTTAACCCTCAGGTTTTAGAAGCGACTGGCTACGACGCTTACATCAAATTGCTACGTGCTAACATGAAGCATTGTGGTGCATTGCGTATCGACCACGTACTTGGCCTGCTTCGCCTTTGGTGGATTCCAAAAGGCGAGAAAGCGACAGAAGGCGCATACTTGTACTACCCAGTGGAAGACATGCTAGCAATCCTAGCGTTGGAATCTCACCGTCATCAGTGTTCTGTAATCGGTGAAGACTTGGGTACTGTACCTGATGAAATCGTTGATATCCTTCGTGATGCGGGTGTGCATTCGTACAAAGTCTTCTTCTTCGAAACATCAAAAGACGACGGTGGCTTTATTTCTCCGAAGCACTACGCTGAGCAGTCTATGGCTGCGCTGTGTACGCACGATATGCCAACACTACGCGGTTTCTGGCACTGTGATGACTTGAAGATGGGGCGTGAGATTGGTCTGTACCCTGATGAGCAGCAGTTGGAAGGCCTATTCGCTGACCGCTTGAAGTGCAAACAAGGCATTCTAGACAGTGTTCGCTGGCATGGCTATCTGCCAGAAGGCATTGGTCATGATGCTCAGTACGTGCCAATGGATTCATACCTAAGCGAAGCGCTGCAACTGCACGTAGCCGCGGGTGACTCTGCACTGCTTAGCGTTCAGCTTGAAGACTGGCTAGAAATGGATCAACCTGTCAATATTCCTGGTACGGTGGATGAGTATCCAAACTGGCGTCGTAAATTGTCGATGAACCTAGATGAAATCTTCAGCCGTGAAGATGTGAATCGTATTTCTAAACGCCTTACTGAAGTTCGCGCACAGGCGAGTAAGTAAGATGCCTAGAGTGGCGTAGATGGACGAGCTGATTACCAATTTTGTTAGCTCAGAGGTACGAAAGTTCCGTCTAGGTCACTCATTCCTAAAACACAATCCGTTAGGATGAAGTACCGTTATTATGCCCGCGACAATAGCGGGCATTTTTGTATTTTGACGCCGTTTACGCAACGAACGTGAGAAGCGGAGTCTTTTTGTGAGTTCACAACGTTGGCTGTGGAGAAACCGATGTTTGATTCAGATCTCTGGTCTTGAAAAGGATGTTGGCTCTAGGGAGAAAGATTTGAAAACCACCAAAACCAAGAAAATAAAGAAACAACACGAACGCGCATACGAACTGCTTGCTGAGGCGGCTTACTCAGATCCATTTGCGGCGCTGGGTCCATTCATTGACGACGAAGCTTCGCTGAGAGTTTGGATGCCGGGCGCAAACAAGGTTGAACTGCTTGTTAATGGTGAACCTCGCGTGGCGCTTGAGCGTGATGGCGACAGCGGTTTCATCTTAAAAGAACAACGCGATTTACACCTGACCCACTACCGTTTAGCGGTCGATTGGAATGGTGTTGAACAAATTATTGATGACCCGTACCAGTACCACAATATCTACCAAGAGTACGAGCATCTGCATACGCCAAAAGACATGTATCACTACATGGGCGCGCACTTTGTCACGCTAGAGCGTGGCGGTGAAAACATCTCTGGTGTGCGTTTCCTTGTTTATGCACCACATGCATCTGCTGTTAGCCTTGTGGGTTGCTTCAACCAATGGGATGGCCGTCGTCATCCAATGCAACGCTTAGACTACGGTATCTGGGGCCTATTCATTCCTGGTTTGGAAGAGGGGGTACAATACAAATTTGAGCTCAAAGGGCCAAATGGGGAAGGGTTGCCACACAAACAAGACCCTTGGGGTTTCTACTCTGAGCAATACCCATCGTTCGCATCCATTACCTACGATCACAAGCGTTACCAATGGCAAGATGCGAAATGGCAAAACCGTGCAGTGACACAAAAGCGTGATGAAGCGTTATCGTTTTACGAGCTACATGCTGGATCATGGAAGCGCGACGAGAACGGTGATTTCTTGAACTACCGCGAACTCGCGGAGCAGTTGGTGCCATACCTTGTGGATATGGGCTACACCCACGTTGAGCTGATGCCTGTGTCTGAGCATCCATTCTATGGTTCATGGGGCTATCAACCTGTTGGCTTGTTTGCACCAACTAGCCGTTTTGGCTCACCTGATGATTTCAAATTCTTCGTGGATGCGTGTCACCAAGCTGGTATCGGTGTAGTGCTGGATTGGGTTCCTGCGCATTTCCCATCGGATGATCATGGTTTAGCGAACTTTGATGGTACGCCTCTGTTCCATGATCCAGATCCGCGTCGCGGTTGGCACCAAGACTGGAACTCCTACATTTACGATTTAGGCCGTGAACATGTGCGCCGCTTCCTTGTCTCGAATGCGCTGTACTGGTTTGAACAATTCCATATTGATGGTATTCGCGTGGACGCAGTCGCATCGATGCTTTACCTCGACTACTCACGTAGCCACGACCAGTGGGTTCCAAACGTCGATGGTGGCAACGAAAACTACGACGCAATCGCAACCTTAAAATGGATGAACGAAGAAGTGTACAAGCACTTCCCGAATGCGATGACGATTGCGGAAGAGTCAACGGCGTTTCCGGGGGTGTCTGCGCCAACCTTTATGGGTGGTTTAGGTTTTGGCTTCAAGTGGAATATGGGGTGGATGCACGACAGTCTTTCATACATCAAAGAAGATCCTGTTCACCGCAAATACCACCACAATACCATCACCTTCCCGCTGGTTTATGCGCACAGCGAAAACTACGTCTTGTCTCTCTCTCACGACGAGGTGGTGTACGGAAAAGGCTCTATCCATAACAAGATGCCGGGCGATGAATGGCAGCAAACCGCAAACCTACGTGCATACTACGGTTATATGTATGGTCAACCGGGCAAAAAGCTGAACTTCATGGGCGCGGAAATCGGTCAAACGGCGGAGTGGAACCACGATGATCAGTTGCAATGGTTCTTGCTAGAATACGAGCGTCATCAAGGCGTTCAAAAGCTGATGCGAGATTTGAACCACTTGTACCGAAATGAAGCTGCGATGCACGATCAAGATTGTGTTCCTGCTGGTTTTGAGTGGCGTCTACAAGACGAAGCGGATGCGAGCATCCTAGCGCACGAGCGTATTAGTAAAGAAGGTGAGCGTATTCTGATCATCACCAACTTTACGCCCGTACCACACGAGCGCTTTCGTTTAGGCGTTCCAAATGCAGGTCAATACGAACTGCTACTGAATACAGACGACAGCAAATACGGCGGCAGCGATTTTAAAGTGCTGACCAGTGTGAAAACGGAAAAAGTTGAAAGTGAATCACTGCCTCAATCACTTGAGCTTCGTTTGCCTCCACTTTCAACCGTGTTCTACAAGCTGCACAAATAATTTAGTCTAATCAAATTCTAAGCCCGTTTTACATTGTAAATCGGGCTTTTTTTGACCAAGTTTTCACTAACGATAAACAGACTGCATACTCTATACTTGCATCATATTGTTTTATTAAATCAGGCTAGGTCGGACTTTGAGAAAGATTAAATCCCTTCTGTTCAATATCTTATTGGTGCTTTTGCTTTTACCAGTGATGCTCGTTGGCATAGTGAAATACATCGATCCACCAATTTGGGGATGGAAGATCAGCCGCATGATTTCTCCTCCTGAAGGATTTCCTGAAGAGAGTCAAAATGAATGGGTGCCTTTGAGTGATATTTCTAAACACATTCAATTGGCTGTGATTGCGACAGAAGATCAAAAGTTCCCGACCCATTAAGGAGTGGATTTTGATTCCTTGTTTAAAGTGATCTCAGAGTCTGGCGAGAACGGTCCCTCTCGCGGTGCGAGCACGATTACTCAGCAAACTGCAAAGAACGTGTTTCTGTTTCCTTCACACTCTTATGTGCGCAAAGCGTATGAACTTTATTTTGCTCTGCTGATGGAAGCAATGTGGAGTAAAGAACGCATTCTCGAAGTGTATTTGAATGTGGTGGAGTTTGGGCCGGGTATTTATGGGGCGGAAGCCGCTGCACAAAACTACTTTGGTATTCCAGCTAAACAACTTTCAACACGCCAAGCAGCAAGGCTTGCGGTGGTGCTGCCAAATCCGTATCGCATCAAAGTCTACCCTCAGACTTCTTACACCATCAGCCGCGTCAATTGGGCGATGAGACAAATGCGCAACCTAGGCAGCGTGCAGCTTTAAACTCCCTTTTATCCTGCTCGTAAATAGAACTACGCCCCAATAAAAGCAAAATGTGAAGCGTCACAAGCTTTAGGGCGTAGCCTTTCAGAATGATGTGCTCAGTTTTTCATCCATTTACTATTAGTGTGAATAAAACTACAACACGAATACTGCGCCTATGCGCAACCAATGGACTGAACGATGAAACTGAATCTGATTACGACGACCTTATTGCTTGCATCGGCAAGTGCCATCGCCGAGCCAAACATCACCATTTCTACCACGACCAACAGCCGTGACTTTCCTTTAAGTGCAGAGCAACCTTTGGTTGTGCCCTTAACCAAAGACGGATACACGCTCAAAATCACGGGTGTTGAAGGCGACTGTGTCGCGCCTGATGGTCAGAAGGTCAAATTCAACAAACCTATCGCGCTGAACTGCGGAAAACCAACAGAACTGCCGTTAAAAATCCGTTTTACTGGCGATTACTCTTTTGCTTTTGATGCGGAAGCCAAAACTCTACGCTTCAAGCGTGAACCTAAGAAAGCTGCCAAGACAGAATTCAAACGCCCAATCCCACAAGTGCAATGTGAGGTTTACCAAGGCGGCGAAGTCACCATCGCGCTGGGTGACAGTTTCCCCGATGGCACCAAGTTGCGTGATGCCTATTCTGGTCAAATGGTCGAAGTAAAAGATCAGCAAGTATCGCTGACACCAAGCAAAGATTCCGGCGGTTTGGTGCTACTAGAGCCAGTGAAGAAAACCAAAGAAGCAGTACCGTTTGATTACCGTAATGCCAACATTTACTTCGTGATGGTCGACCGTTTTAACAATGCCGATACCAGCAATGATAACAGCTATGGGCGCAAGAAAGACGGCAAAGAAGAGATTGGTACCTTCCACGGTGGTGACCTAAAAGGCGTGATCGAAAAGCTAGATTACATCAAGAGCCTAGGTACAGATGCAATTTGGCTGTCGCCAATCGTTGAGCAAGTGCATGGTTTTGTGGGCGGCGGCGATAGCGGCTCATTCCCATTTTACGCTTACCACGGTTACTGGACGCGTGATTTCACCAAGATTGATGAGAACTTCGGTAACGAAGATGACCTGAAAAAGCTGGTGGAAGAGGCACACAAACGTGGCCTTAAAGTATTGATGGACGCAGTAATCAACCACACCGGTTACTCAACGTTAGCCGATTTGCAATTTGATGGTATTGAGGTGTTAAAACCAAACGCTGAACTACCTAAGAAGTGGGGGGATTGGCAACCAAAAGCGGGTGAAAATTGGCATAGCTACCACCAGAATATTGATTACCAGAGTCCAAACTGGGCGAAATGGTGGGGCGGTGACTGGATAAGAACAGGTCTACCGGGATACCCAGTTCCGGGCAGCAGTGATATCACCATGTCATTGGCGGGTTTGCCTGACTTTATCACTGAATCAGACAAAGCCGTGAAGCCAGCTCAATGGCTATTGGATAACCCTGGCACTCGCGTTGAGGCGCGTGATAATTACACCGTCTCGGACTACCTAATTGAGTGGCAAACTGATTGGGTGAAACGCTTTGGTATTGATGGTTACCGTGTCGACACGGTGAAGCACGTTGAAGGCGATGTGTGGAAACGCTTGAAAGAAGAGGCATCAAGCAGCCTTGAGCAATGGCGTAAAGAGAACGGTAAGTCAGGTCAGCCATTCTGGATGATGGGTGAAGTATGGGGACATAGCGCTTATCGCAGCCCTTACTTTGACGATGGCTTTGACGCGTTGATTAACTTCGACATGCAGAAGAAGTTAGACAAAGGCGCGGCGTGTTTCAGCCAAATGGCAGACACTTACCAAAGTTACGCAGATACTATCGCCAATGAGAAAGACTTTAACCCTGTGAGCTACATGTCTTCTCACGATACCGAGCTGTTCTTCTCTCGCTTCAAAGATTACGGTATGCAGCGTAACGCCGCGAATGCACTGCTTCTGAGTCCTGGTGCTGTTCAGGTTTATTATGGTGATGAAGTTGGTCGTAACATTGGTCCTTACGCGGATGATTTCCACCAAGGCACACGTTCTGACATGGTGTGGAAGCTATCGGATGAGAAGCAAGCGCTACTCAAACACTGGCAAACCCTTGGTCAGTTCCGTAAAGCGCACCCAGCGATTGGTGCAGGTCAACATCAAGTGATTGAACAAGAAGGTGCGTATGTGTTCTCTCGCTCGCTTGGCAATGACAAAGTCGTTGTGGCGTTTGTGGGTCGCGAAAAGTAGTTAGAACTTCGTTTTAAGCCTAGATAGAAAAAGCCCTTCCTTGAGTTATCAGGGAAGGGCTTTGTTGTTTTAGTTCGCCAGTTCTTGGTCGATGACTTGTTCTAGCTCGTCAAACGGCACATAGCCAGGAATGACTTGATCATTAATGATCAACGCAGGCGTGCCGCGTAAACCAAGTTGCGTGAAATACTGATAGTTTTTATCAAGCAACGCCTTGGTCTCTTTGTCGTCGACAAGCTGCGCTTCTGTCCCCGTTTTTTTCGCGATTTGATTTAAGGAACGTGCGTCATGTGCGCCCGGTTTTTTCACCAATAACTCATGCACTTGTTCGTACTTATCTCGCTGGTTTTGCCAA
Source organism: Vibrio sp. SCSIO 43097 (assembly GCF_023650755.1). Classification (NCBI taxonomy): domain Bacteria; kingdom Pseudomonadati; phylum Pseudomonadota; class Gammaproteobacteria; order Vibrionales; family Vibrionaceae; genus Vibrio; species Vibrio sp. SCSIO 43097. The sequence goes on from NZ_CP071841.1 coordinate 1,495,459, forward strand.
ACATTTAATGCGTAACTTGCCGAGTTGTAGCCGTTTTTCTCGTATTGTTCTTTAAAAGAGACATTGAGGTTAAGCACTTTTACCTGCGGATATTCCTTACCAACTTTGACCAGCTCTCCTTCTAAACGTTTACAAAAAGGGCAGCTGTAGTCTGTTACGTTAATAATGGTTAACTCAGGGTTTTCAGCACCAAAAGAGGAATGTTTGCCATCACTTAGATATTGACGAACCTCCTTCAAGGTGTCGCCAAATGACTGTTGATACGCAATGTACTCTTGAAGGTTTTGGTGCAATGAATCAAGAATTTGAGGGTTATCTTTTAGTATCTGATTAACTTCCTCTAGCTTTTGTTCTGCGGTCTTTTCTGATGCGAAAGATACGGCAGATACGATAGCCATCGTTAACGCCAAAAGTGTACGAGTGAATGTCATAATATTTCCTAAAACTTTTAAATTTCGTTGTTTGTTATGTGAAGTGAATAAAATATGCACAAAAGTCAGGCAGAAAGGTCTCTCGCCTTGCTGGCTTTATTCTCTAAACACGCAAAGTTTTAGGTGAACCCGATACTTTTCCGGTATCGGTTCTGTGTATTCCAGATAACGAATTGCTGTGGTTGTCATCGGCAGCGCCACAATCAAAGCAAACAGAAAAAATGGAATAAGAATATGATCAAACTGATGTTGGTAAGCTTGAACCAGCTTTTCTGAAAGGTCGCAAGATGGTGATAAATTCACACTCTCATCTTGCTGACTCTGTATTTGGTGAGCCTTCGGGCAGCTTTTCGAGAAACCAGAATTTTGGCTTAAGCATATCATCACCACCCAAAGCACGAGGGCGAGTGTCCATTTGGCTATTTTATATTGTGAGCGTAACAATGGGTCGTATAGTCCTGTTAATTCTGGTTTATGCCGTTTACATATGACCGGACCATCCTAACCTAAATTTCGTGGCTGAATGTTACTTTCGAGTTAATCGATATTGCCTCAATGCCAAAGTATGAAGTTCGTCATGAATGTTGTAGAAAGTAATATTCGTCAGAATCATTTGTTGGGTTGATAAAGAAGTCCCGAGGTATCGATATAGATTAAAATACCTAATTGTTAGAACAAACTTTCATTATCTTTCAATTGTGATTGAAATCATAAAACAAAACTTCATAACTGAGTCGCGATAATGTTCGGCAGGCGGATTGATTTTGATCATCTCTCTAGCACATTATTCAGGTGAACATATGTGTTAAGTTCCACATGTGTAGGTAATGTTATGAAAATTCCTGTTCAAACTGAGCGTAAAGTTACACTGGGGTGCTACGTTGCTCTGGCGTTTGCGGTTGTGTTCTTTTCTGGCCTGATGCAATCTAGCGAATGGTACGGTGTATTCGATTTTACAACGCTCAATGGCTCTTTCGGCAAGGTGGCGTATGGTGTCACCGAAACGGCTGACGGTGTGCAAGTTGCAACAACGTCGCTTCGCGGTACTGGTGGTAGCGGTGCTCGCGACGGTTTCATTTTCGCACTTACTTTGATTCCAACTGTTATGTTCGCCTTAGGTATGATCAACGTACTTGAGCACTACGGTGCACTTGAAGCAGCTCGTAAGCTTCTTACTCCTCTTCTACGTCCTCTAATGGGCATCCCTGGTAACTCTGGTCTGGCTTTAATTGCTTCTCTACAAAGTACCGATGCAGGTGCGGCAATGACGCGTCAGCTAAAAGATGAAGGTCACCTAACTAAGCGTGAAACGGACGTATTTACCATGTTCCAGTTCACAGCAGGTGCAACCATCGTGAACTTCTTCTCATCGGGTGCTGTGCTGTTCACACTGACGATGGCTGACGGCTCTCTAGCAGTAACGTCTTCTATTGGTTTAGCAGTTGTGGTGATGTTCGCATTTAAGATCATCGGCGCGAACCTGTTCCGTATCTACCTGAACATGACGGAAGGTAAAGAAGACAAGCAAGACCAAAACAAATCAGAGAACTTAAAAGAGGAGACGGCATAATGGGTGACGTTAAAGCGAAAAAACCAATGGTGACGGATATCTTCGTCGAAGGTGCTAAGAAAGGTTGGGTGATTGCGACTACCTCTACGGTGCCTAACGTATTGATGGCGTTCGTAATCATCAAAGCGCTGCAAATCACTGGCGCGTTGGATCTGATGGGCACTGTGTTTTCTCCAATCATGGCGGTGTTTGGTCTTCCGGGTGAAGCTGCAGCGGTATTGATCGGTGCTTGGATGTCGATGGGTGGCGCAGTGGGTGTGGTTATCACGCTGTTTGACCAAGGTATCCTTAACGGCACGCACATTGCGATTCTAGCGCCTGCCATCTACCTTATGGGCTCTCAAGTTCAGTACATGGGTCGTATCATGGGCCCAATCGGTACTGAAGGTCGTTACATCCCAGTTATGATTGCAATCTCAGTATTGAACGCGTTTGGCGCAATGCTGGTGATGAATCTGTTTGTCTAGGAGTGAGTCATGCAATTCTCTCTAAATGAATATCTAGAAGAGCTACGTCCGCTGATTAATGTGGATTGTGGCACTTACACGACTGATGGTATCGAGTTTATCGCTTCTCAATTTGAAGAGAAGTACCAAGCGATGTCAGGTTGGAGCGTAAAACGCATCGACTGTGGCAGAGCGGGCATCGGTCTTGAAGTTCGAAACAAGCCGGAAGCTGAGCAAATCGACGTAATGCTGATTGGTCACATGGATACCGTGTTCCCTGTGGGTACTGCTGAGCTTCGTCCAATGTCTCAAGATGCAGAGAAAGCCTACGGTCCGGGCGTCTCGGACATGAAATCTGGCTTGCTGAACATCGTATACGCGATGCGCAATCTAGACCAAGCGGTGTTGGATAAGTTGTCTATCGCTATCTGCATGAACCCAGATGAAGAGACGGGCTCTCTGGACTCTGTGGATTGGATTCAATCAGTTGCGAAAAACGCTAAGAATGTGCTGGTTGCAGAAGCAGCACGTGCAGACGGTGGTTTAGTGAAAGCGCGCAAAGGCATGGCTCGCTACAAAATGACCTTTAATGGCGTTGCTGCTCACGCAGGTAACGAGCCAGAAAACGGCCGCAGCGCAATCACTGAGATGGCGAATTGGATTCTGGCTGTCAATGCAATGACCAACTTTGAATCTGGTACTACGCTGAACGTCGGCATTGTTTCTGGCGGCAACGGTGCGAACATCGTCCCTGAGCACGCGGAAGCGATCGTGGATGTGCGTTTCTGGAGCAACGAAGAATACGATGATGTCGATAGCAAGCTAAATGGCATGCTGGAAACACCATTCGTTGATGGCGTGAGAATTGAGTTGGTTCGTGAAGCTTATAAGCCTTCTATGGTGCCAAGCCCACAAACAGAAAGCCTGATGATGCTAGTTGAAGAAGCCGCAAGTGAACTGGCGATCGACATCAACTGGAAAGAAGTAGGTGGTGGCTCTGATGCAAACAACACGGCGATTCTTGGTGTTCCAACTTTGGATGGTCTAGGACCTATCGGTGCGGGCTTCCACAGCGATCAAGAGTACTTGTTGCTTGAGTCTATTGAACCAAGTATCAAAATGTTGATACGTGTACTGGAGAAGATTGTTCAATAAGGCATTCTGCTTCTAAAGCTTGGCTCCCAAAGCTTTTGGTTTCAAAACTTTTGGTTTCAAAACTTTTGGTTTCAAAACTTTTGTTTTCCAAGACTTTTTGTTTCCAAGGCAATAATCCCCGGACTTCGGTTTGGGGATTTTTCTATCTGTGTTTCACTTTACTATCATTTCTTGTTATTAATCTTGCGTTCAGGTTCGATTTATTAATATGTTGGACATAGTCATAAATTTCGGAGGCAACGATGACCACAACAATGTCTGTAAAATCGGCGCCGAAAGACGCCAAAGATCAAACGATGCAAGCGCCAGATGAGAAAACATTCTGGCGAAAAATGAAAGGGTCGGTTAAGAAAGCGGGTGAAGAAATTGCCGTAATGGGCATAAAATCATGGCTCGCGATGGCAGATTCCAACACCTCTGTTCGCCACAAGGCTATTTTAGGTGGCGGACTGGCTTACTTCGTCCTACCAACAGATATGGTGCCAGACGTACTAGCTGGCGTCGGTTTTACCGATGATATGGCGGCACTTACCTTAGCCGCGAACTCAGTCGGTAATGCCATCACTAAAGAACACGAAGCACAAGCTAGAGAAAAACTGAATTCGATGGTGGAGTAGGTATGGCCCATCAAACATGTTCTATGTTTGGTTTAGCGCAAACAAGAAATTGTTATTTTTAACATTTACTCAAAGCACACGAGCTCGTCACAATACGTTTTTCCGTAGTAGATTTGCTCGATTTGAAAGGGTACTTTCAGATTCAAGTTTTTATCTAAGAGAAACCTTTCATGTACAGGTATACGCCAGATATTATTGGTATGCTAACTTTGAACGGAAAACCGTTGTCATCTCAATTAGTGGTCCTCCGAGTCGGTGTGCGTGGAACCATTCATGAGTTTCAAACTATTACTGATGCTAACGGATCGTTTGCCTTCCCTGTATTTGAAGAGCATGAGTCTCAAGACTTATTGAACTTAGATCAGAAATACGTGCTCGTTTTCCTGACGACTCATCTAGCAAATGGAGAAGAGGTGACGATATGGGAGTCTTCAATTGATGGTTATGAGACTTATGAGTTTGCTAGAGAAAATATGGGAAATTTGAATTGTGAAGTAACCAATGAAGTTTACTACTTCGCTTTTTCTTATTTTGGAAATGGTGAAGATGATACTTATGTGTACAGTCAGTGCAAACTAACTGGTTATGTAGAATCAGGAGTATACGAAAGTTAAGTAGTGAATTACTTTAGAGAAATATTCTGCGAATTAGCACTTTGATTGATATTTTTAAACTTGATTGAGGCGTGCAGGTATAGCTTTTTCTTTTAAAGAACTTTGAGTTTAATAATCATCACAATCATAAACTCTATGAAAAATGTCTTTTATATAAAAATCCATTTAAATTGCAGTTGCTAATAACCATTAGATCTCCAGCATTTTCTAGATTGATATTCTTGAAAAAGTATCGAAACTCGGTATCTTCAAGCTCACAGTAAAGATTACTTAAGTTGTCCTCTATAAATATAGATGGTGAAACGTAGTTTAACTGAGACTCCCAAATATATTTCTTTTCTTCATTTATATAGGTATATATTCCGATATATGAATATGTTTGATTCAAAGCTGATTCTTTGAACCTTTGAGCATGTATGACTGGTTTAAAGTGAAATTCACCTAACTCATTAGTACTTGAACTCCTTTTGTAATTATTTTTTAAAAAATTAGCTTCTAAGTAAACCGTTACATTTTCTAGAGGTCTTTGATCAAGAACTAAAGTACCTTTTACCTCTGGGCTTAATGTATATTTAAATTTCTTAAAAAAATCGAACATACTTTCGTTGAAACCTAATGCAAGTATTGGAAGTGAGAATATGAATAAAAAAGACTATTTTTAAACATGAAATTATGATGTATGTATCTTAGTACCAACTTAATTATCAGACTACTATCTATCGCGATTTGGTTTTGAACTTTAATTTGATAATGGAATTTGTATCTCTATATGATGAAAATGTCCCTTATATCATTTTCAAAGTGATAAACATAGGCGAGTTATCTTAACCCTCTAGATGAACTAATATAGAATCTAACTACTGACCTATTAGTAATTGAAACAACCTCGGGGGACGAGAATTTTATCTAAACCTTTTTGATTTCGGGTTAATTGGAAATAAAAAACCACCTTAGAGTAAGGTGGTTTTTGCTTAGACAGGATAATTTAACTTGGAAGTATTTAAGCTTCCGCGCGCTTCAGATGCACTTCTTCTTCGGCTACGCCTGCCATTGGGTCGTTGAAGCGAGCTTCATCCAATGCACCTTCTGATTTCGCAACGATGACGGTTACAGCACTGTCACCAGTGATATTTACCGCGGTACGAATCATATCAAGAAGACGGTCAACACCCATGATGAGCGCGATACCTTCAAGCGGCAGACCAACTTGGTTCAATACCATAGCAAGCATGACAAGACCCACACCAGGAACACCTGCGGTACCGATAGACGCCAGAGTTGCCGTCATGATAACCATTAGGTAATCGCCCATAGTTAAATCAATATTGAAAGCTTGAGCAATAAACGCAGTTGCTACGCCCTGCATGATCGCCGTACCGTCCATGTTCACGGTTGCACCAAGTGGTACTGTGAACGATGATACACGGTTCTCAACACCCATGCGGTGCTTTGCTGTTTCCATTGTCACTGGAATCGTCGCGTTCGATGATGCTGTAGAAAAAGCAAACATGATCGCGTCTTCCATCTTACGTAGGAACGTAATTGGGTTTAGACCTGTGAAACCTTTTAACATTAAGCTGTAAGTAACTAGACCGTGTAGGACAAGCGTACCAGCCAGTACTAAGAAGTACTCTGCCAGATTGACGATCGCGCCCAGACCAAGACCAGTAAATAGCTTCGCCATTAAGAAGAACACCCCATAAGGCGCCAAGTTCATCAAAATCGCGACCAGTTTCATGATCACTTCATTCAGATCAGAGAAGAATGCTGCGATGCGTTCGCCTGGTTTACCCGCTGCACTGATCGCGATACCGAATAGCACGGCGAACACGATAACTTGCAGAGTTTTACCTTCTGCCATTGCGCTGATTGGGTTGGTCGGGAACATATCGATGATCACCTGACCTAAAGATGGCGCTTCGGCTGATTTGAATGAACTTGCTGCCGTTAGATCTGCCCCTGCCCCTGGCTGGAATAGAGTACCCATAGTTAGAGCAAGCGTAATCGCGATAGCCGTTGTCGTAACGTAGAAAGCGAGGGTTTTACCGCCCATGCGACCCAGTGTAGAGAGGTCTTTGAGAGAGCTAGTACCACAAACTAACGAAACAAATACTAGCGGTACAACAAGCATTTTTAAGCTGGCAACGAAGATCTGTCCACCAACTTCGAATAATCCATTAACAATGTATGCGTCGACAAATCCGTTGTCGGCAAAAAGTGTGCGAATTGCAAATCCTGTCAAGATACCCGCAACCATACCTAAAATTACGCGGCTGGTAAGCGACATCGGTTTCTTGGTATTCATGAGAACACTCCTTATAGTTATGCACCTTGAGTTCACTTCAAAGCGGCGAGCAGATTAGCAGCGGAGTGAGAAAATACGAAAGAATAATCCTCTAAATGGTTAATAGATGTGAACTTTATCACTAATAAAAATGGGATTTTAACCAAATATTAACGAATTGGCCGGATGAAAAGTTTGTATTTTAACACTTTTATCGAATATACAACCGATAACAAAGAGGATTTACAATAAATTTTAATAAGAGATAGAGTGCATACTCTCTTTGAGTGGATGCATTTCTGCATAACTATTTAAGTTATATTCAGGCTAGCGGTCGCTTCTTTAGGGATAATTTAGTATTGAGTGTTCATCAGAGCCAACGAACCCGTTATGCTTTCATATTTGTCAACTCAATGATGGTTGGCAAGTGTAGTTAGTTGGAGGTGATCCCAGCTCCAATAACTTTGACTGGTATTTTTAATCCCTCCAACCCAATAGCATTGTTTCGCTCGTATTAAGCCTTCCAAACACTGCTTGCCAGCCTCAGTGATACGGACGCTTTGTTCCCACCAGTGCCTTTCACGTGACTCAATCGTGATCAAAGGTGTTTGACACTGTGCTAGAGGGAGGAGTAACGCGTAAAACATCACGTCTCCTAGGTAAGGAAGAGGTTCTAGTTGTTGATATTGCTCAAACCAATCTTTGATGGGAATTGAACGATTTTGCGAGTTCAAAACCTTTAGTGCGAGGTGTTGTGTCAAGCTCAATCCAGTTTGTGAATTAGGTAACTCTTGCAAATGGCGTTTAAGCACGTTGAATATATTGGGCAAGCAATCCAGGTTATGCTGCTGAATCAAATTAATTATGGAAATAGGTGTCGGTGATGTAATAGCGTGCCAACACCGTTTAGCCTGACTGAATAATTTTGCTGTCACAGGTTTACGGTATCGCCAACAAGAACGAATAGCTTCTTCAGGCAACTGCCCAAAGCCGATGAATCGTTCAGTGCCCGGGAACTGGTTCAACTCAATGACCTCTATCACTTTATTCTCTACATTCTCTAACTGTGTTAGAGCACGAATTAGCATCAATTGATCATAACTGTCATGTTCGACCCAAAAGACGATTCGTTCAAATACATCACTTTGCAACAGATCGAGGTTTGATTGTTCCAATGTGACTATATCTTGAACCGAGTCTTCACGCTTCATCACAGGCAGCAGAGTCTCTACGACATATTGGGCACGAATGGCAAGGAAGTTCTGTGGTGTTGCTGGTATGGGGCCAATACAAAGCGGATCGATCAGGGCTAAAAATGCCCCTTCAAATCCGCTGGCTTTAAGTTGTTGTTGAATGTCGTGGCCACAACGAACGTGTAGCGTTTTTACTTTTGCATCTAGGGGCGGTTTTTGTTCTTTGATGGCTAGTTTGTGCGCTTCTAGCTCTTCGACATGAACTTTTAGTTTACTCCAACTGGATAAGCCCAGTTCTCTTGCGAGTGCATGTTGAACGTCAGCCAATTGAATTGTATTGGGAGCCAAAGATTCTGGTTTGGAGTGAAATCGCTTAACTAACTCCAACGTGGCGTCATCGTATAGGCGGATAGCTTTGAGCCTTTTTTTAGCAATGGATTTTTGCTGATTGATATTGATCGAGAAGCTATTTGTAGAGTTCATATTTCACCTTTCTTATTTCTTCCACACTCGCCTATATAGAAGCTAAAAAGAAGGTAAAAACAGATTGTGCCTGCTAAACCAAGCAGGTGAGGATATTGCCGTGAACCGAGTTCTTTCCGCGAGTGTTGGGTGCTTTAGGCATGAGCAGAGTGATAGTAGGTGGTCGCTATCCTTCGTGCAACCTTTTGTGAGAGTGTAGCGTCACAAAATGGCCGTTTCTCTATATTTAGGGAGAATCAATAGCCGATAACACTAGCGATTCAACTCAATACCACTGTTGCTAGACTCGAGTTTCTACACTTTTGAGTAAAGTACGATAAAGCGCTTGAGTCGCAGGACCACTTTTGGCTCCTTTGGGCAAAGTGAGGTGTAGCGCAACTTGATATTGATGGGAGTGTTCGAGCTCCAATACTTTAATTTTATCGCTCTTTCGGGCTGAGACTAAGTGCGCTGGTAGCCGACAAAACCCAACGCCTTGCTCTACGGCGTGAAAAGCGTGGTCGAAGTTATCGACGGTAATACGCTGACGTGCGCGTAACCAACCCACATCTCTTTTCGTTTTGTCTGAATCACCTAAGTCACGGATGACAATTTGGCTGGTGGTTGCAAAATCGTCGATGGAAACATGCGGCTTTTTAGCGAGTGGATGGTGTGCTGCGATTACAGGCAGCATGGTTGTTACGCCAAATGCTTCGGCAGGGTAGTTGGTTATCGGTAAGTTGATGATTGCGATGTCAGCGAGCTCATTTACGACCATTTCGGTTGTTTTGCTCAGTGACGTTTCAACCACTTGAACGGAGGTTGTGTTGTTGTCCTCCAAAAATTGACTGAGTGGTGCATAAAGCCAACAAGGGTCACAAAGATGATCTACTGCGACCGTGATTTGAGATTCCACCCCACTTTTTAACTGCTCGCTGATGACTTCTAGTTCCCGCGCTTGTTCAAGCATGGATTGTGCACGACGCAGTATGGTTTTGCCGTGCTCTGTCAAACCCGCTTTGCGCCCTCGTACTTCGATAAGTTGAATACCAAGTTGGTCTTCTAACTTCCTCACCGAGTAGATCAATGTGGTATGGCTCTTGTTGAGCAGTAAAGCTGCGGATTGAATGCTGCCTTCTTGATTAATCGCTTGTAGCGTTTGCCATTGTTCTAAGGTCGTTTTTAGTCTCATGAGTCAATTTTTTAGACAGTTAATGGCGAAATTATGAACTTTTCTGTCAGTTTTATAAAGGTAATAATCTTGTCATCGAAAACGAGTCAATAAGAAGAGGAGACTCAAGATGGCGAAATTATTGCAAGTTGATTTTGAATTTCATGGTCCGTTTGGTGACGAGATGTCGAATGCTCTGGTCGACTTAGCTAAGTCGATTAACCAAGAGCCGGGCATGATTTGGAAAATCTGGACGGAAAGCGAAAAAGACAAACTCGGTGGTGGTATCTATCTTTTTGAAGATGAAGCCACGGCGCAAGCTTATCTCGAAATGCATGCCGCACGCTTACGAAAAATGGGCGTAGTCGAAGTACGAGGTCAAATTTTCGATATCAATGTGCCGTTAACGACGCTCAATCAAGGGCCTATTAGAGGATAAGGAGATGATGACCAACCGCACTTTTCTAACCGTTCATGGTGTCGTATATACGGTATTCGCTTTTGCGTTGTTTTTTGTACCAACCATAATGTGGCCGATGTATGGAGTACAAATTAACGACCAGTACGCGCTGTTTTTATCGCAGCATACTTCGATCTTTTTAGGTGGAATCGCAGCGGTGAGTTTGATGTTACGTAATGTGGAATCAGGGCATACTGCGAAACAGCTGTTTAAAGCATTATTGATTACTAATGGCTTAGGGGCAGTGATTACTACCTATGCCGGCATTATCGGAGTATTTGTCGGTTTTGGTTGGAGTGACCCAATATTCTTTGTCTTGCTTAGTTTGATTACGTACAAGCAATTAAGAGTGCAATAGAAAAAGCCCTGCTGTTTCTAGCAGGGCTTTGTCATATTTGGTTTAATTAGCGATCTAAATTCAAGTTATGATTCGCTTTTGTACGCGTAGTTATAGTAGCCGTATCCATAGCCGTATGAGTTAGATGCTTTTTTCTCAACTGCATTGAGAATCACACCTTTAACTTCAACGCCTGATTGCTCGAAGCGACCTTGCGCGACTTCAATCTCCTTCAAAGTCGTTTGATCAAAACGAGCGACCATCAGAGTTGTTCCTGCAAGCGCGCCAACAATGCTTGGGTCGGTAACTGCGAGTACAGGCGGCGTATCGATGATGACTAGATCGTATTGTGCAGACATCTCGTCAACAAAGCTCTTGAAGCGAGGGTGCATAAGAAGTTCTGACGGATTTGGTGGTACTTGGCCGCGAGTAACCACATCCAAGTTTTCAACTTGACTTGGCTTGATTGCGGTTGCTCGATCAATTTTTCCACTTAGTAAGTCAGATAACCCTTGCTCTGCTGTGAGGCCAAAACATTGCTGTAAATAACCTTTTCGCATGTCAGCATCCACCAAAAGGACTTTTTGACCCGTTTTAGCCGCAACTGCAGCAAAGTTAGTTGATACGAACGTCTTACCTATGGAAGGCGCTGGGCCTGAAATCATTAAGACATTGTTTTTGGCTTCCAACATTGCGAAGTGTAAGCTGGTTCGAAGTCCACGTAGTGCTTCAATTGATAGATCTGCTGGATTGGCATTTGCTAAAAGAAGTAAGTCTTTGTTGTTTTTACGTTTTAGCTTGTTCGCAACTTCCAATTGTTGTGCTGATTTTGGAACACTTGCATATACAGATATTCCAGTTTGCTCAATTTCATCAGGAGAAGTCACTCCACGATGAAACGCGGTTTTTACCAGAACAAATGCGACAGCTACCATGCCTCCTAGAAGAGTAGCCAAAACTACAATCAAAGGTTTTTTCGGTTTAATAGGAATTGCGTAAGATTGTGCGTTGTCAATAATACGCACATTACCTACGGTGCCAGCTTTTATGATATTTAGCTCTTGAACTTTATTCAAAAGTTGGATGTAGATTTGCTGGTTTACTTCGACATCACGAGTCATACGCAAGACTTCGCGCTGTGTTTTTGGCAGTTTTTGAACTTGTTTGTTAAGACGCTCTTTCTCTTGTAGTAATGTCTGACGTTTGTCTAACAGCGATTTATAAGCTGGGTGGTCTTGGGTGAATTTTTGACTGATTTCACTTTCTTTAAATGTTAGCTCATTAAGTTGGGCTTCAAGTGCCACCATCACTTTTAGAGTAGATTGTGCTTCGAGATTTAAATCGATAGATTCGTTTTCTTGTCTAAAACTGTTCAATGTATCTTCTGAAATAGTTAGCTTGTCCTTAATCTCGGGTAAATGACCTTTAAGGAAGTTGAGGCTCTGCTCAGCTTCAGCTGAGTTTCTTCTAACATTCTGCAAAAAATAGTTTTGAACAACATCATTTAAAACAAGCTGACTGTGGTCTGGGTATTCACCTTCAATACTTAGAGATACAATACCTGTTTGGCTACCTCTCTCTGAAATAGAAAGTTGTGAGGCTAACTTGTTGATAGCATCTAACTTGCTTATTTTACTTATTGTAAAAGTATCTTCATTTTGAGCATTGAGCTGGTTCACTTTTACACGATAGCCATTCATCTCAATTAGTTGACCAACTGAACCAGAAAGTACCATTTGGTCTTCAAGCATCAAGCTGAATTGACCTTTCTCGATGTCTGTAGCAATCAGTTGATGAGATAATCCTTTAGCCGTTCGAGGTACTTCAAACGTGGTCAAAGAAATGTAGTTTTGAGTACCGTTGATTCGTGCTAGACCTTTACCAACAAAAGGTAAGTAATCAGGAGTGGCAATGGTTGTTAAGTTAAACTTATCAACGGTATCGCCAAGAATCATTCTCGATTTAATTATTTCAATCTCTGTAGTTGCAGATGATTCGGCAGAAAAGAGTTCTCCCATGTCACCGACCATCGCCGAAATACCACCTGAACTTTTCTTTTCGATTTGTATTAACGCGTCGGCTTTGTAAATCGGAGTTGATAGCAACGCGACCGCGATACCTAATGTTGCAAAAAAGAGTGTAATACTGATGATAAACCATTTCGCGTCTATCAATATGCCGAAGAGCTTGCCTAGGTCGATCTCATCATCAGCAAGAGCAGATGGTTGTATTGTTTGGTTAGCCATTATTTTTTATTTCGCCAAGTGATCTGAATTTATATTTTTTTTGCCCATGCATGAGCAGCATTTTCAATCAGAGATAATGCATGCTCAAAGGCTTCTCTACTCTGTCTGTATGGATCTGGAATATCCACGGAACCTATCCAGTGACCAAATAACATTGTTTTACCTCTAGCCTCTGGTACCAGCTCCGTCAAAGCATCGATATGACCTTGTTCCATCACCAATATTAGGTCTTGTTTTGCGCACAACTTAGCGGTTAGCTGCTGCGCTTTGTGGTCTAGCAGGTAGATACCACGTTCTGACGCGACAAGTCTGGCGGTTTCATCTGCTGGCTTTCCGGTTAGGCGACTTTTTTCTACGGCAATACCCGCCGAAGAAATCTGTTTATCTGGGAGTAGTTGCTGTAGTAACCGCTCTCCTGTGGGAGAGCGACAAATATTACCTACACACACGACAAGAATGTTCGAAAACATGTTTTGCTCCTTATAGACAACGTTTGAATGACTTGTTTATGTTCAAACAAGCCCTTCAGAATGCTTTTTCTATGGCCAAGTCCTGACTCGAAGGACGCCTTCTGTAAGTTCATTGAAGCCTGAGATGGTAGGTACTAGTTGTGCAATAACGCGATTCCAACGACTGATAGGCGCCGCAGTGACATAAACGATGTCATACGGTTTCAGAGCAAATTCAGTACCAATAACGAGCGCTGCCGCATCGGAGACATCAAGTTGATATATGTCGCCCAGTGAACCTGCGTCTTGTGACCTCCTAATTACGAATACACCTGTCGCATCCGCTGATATCTGATTAATACCGCCAACGTTGCTCAGAGCTTCCGTAAGGCTCATGCCAGCGCGATCTATTTTCAGTAGTTTAGGATCGTTAACTTCACCCATAACGAAAACCTTTTGTGAATCATTTCTTGGCACATGGATGATATCACCTGGTTGAAGTAGCCTATTTTCAGTGAGGTCGCCTTCTTGCATCAGCGCATAAAGAGATATGTTTTCAACTATGCCGTTTCTTGTCAGTGTTACATTTTTCCAGTCGGCGTTTTCGGCTAATCCACCTGCACGGTTAATTGCATCTAACAAGGTGAGTGGGATGTTGGTGATTGGTTGTTGTCCAGGATTACTTACTTCACCAGTAATGTAGGATTTTTTCGAACGAAAAGCTGCTACGCTGACATCCACTTGAGGACTTTCTATGTACTTTGCTAATCGGCGAGAAATATCAGCACGAATTTGACGAACGTTTTTACCCGCAACTTCAACAATACCTATATATGGATAGAAGATAGTGCCATCAGCATGTACCCAGTTCCCCGCTTCAGCAGAGCTGCGATAAGAACCAGCAGGAATAGTTAGTTCTGGGTGATCCCAAATAGTAATGTTTAGTATATCTCCAGGGCCAACCTCATACTCATAAGAGCTAAGTTGGCGATCTAGTTCAGGGTTGGATTTGGCTTCTATCCCCAAAATTTTAAGTTGAGATACTTTATCAAGTGTAAGTGGAAAAACATTGAAATCAGAAGTGCGACTAACATTGCTGTCTTCGACGAAGTTTTTTCCATCTGTGGAAAGGTGACTACCGGGTACAGTACATCCAGAAAGAAGTACTGAGGAAAGCACTAAACTAGCTAGCTTTTTATGTTTGAAATTCATGTTTTTTCATTCATCTGACGTAAAGAGCGAGTTGCTGGTAGCAACATTCTTTTCCAGAAAAGACTTCACAACATAACCTTATAAGCACCACCTTCTTCTATTTATAAAGTGCTCAATAAGGGATTGATTGCATCTGGAGGCATGAACTCTAATGAATTTCAATGGTTAGAGCAATAGACAGTAATGCAGCAAGTGTCCAAATAAATATCGTATTTTTATGTTTTCACTTACAAGATTTCATATTGCGGATAAAAAACTTGTTCAATTAGCTCAAATTTTGTTTATTAGCTCTATATGTAGTGTTTTCTTTCTAAAATACAACCAAGAAAGTCTACCGACTAATTATCTCGTTGTATTAAATAGGATTATTAAAAATGTGACTCATGTCTCTTTTTTGTTTTGTTGTCTTTCGACATGGTCACTTCTTCGCTAACCCCTTCCCATTCAAATACGGAAGGATGTGCGGACGTGATTCGCCAGCCAGTTTACTGGTGACTTCTTGTGACCAAGTACTCTGTTTTTGATTGCTCGAACGGTTTGCATAGTAGTTTTGCATAGTTTGGTCATACGTCTGAATATCATCCAAGCTTAGGTCTTGATACTGATTTTCATGCACCACGACATGCTTAGGTAGGCGAGGTTTTACTTCAGGGGCTTGATCTGGATGACCAAGACACATACCAAATAAAATGGCGGTATTTTTAGGTAAACCTAATAATTCGTCTACTTTTTGGGCATTGTTTCGTAAACCACCAATATACACACCTCCTAGTCCCATCGACTCCGCCGCAAGCAAGCAATTTTGTGCCATGATGCCCGAGTCTACAGCGCCTATTAGCGTTAACTCGGTAAAGTCAGCTTGAACATCTGGGTTGATACTGGCATGGCGCTGGTAATCAATACAAAACACCAAAAACTCAGCCGCGCTTTCAACGTACCCTTGATTTCCGGCATATTGAGCTAATAGCGTGCGTTTTTCTTTGTCGGTCACGCGGATAATTGAAACGACTTGCAACATGCTTGATGAGGATGCCGCAAGGCCGGCTTGAAGAATGGCATCTAATTGTTCACTCTCAATCGGTTGTGAGGTGAATTTTCGAATTGAGCGGTGATTGAGAATTGTTTGAATCGTGCTGTTCATGGTGACTTAACATCCCCTGTTACGTTAAAGGCTGAAGACTCACCTTAGCGACATTTGATGAGTCGGTAAACTATCTCAAAAGAAAAACAATGCTTGGTGCATAAGTGTGAAGACGAATCGAGAATACACCACTCGTTCTGTTTGAGAGCGTATATACTGTTTTTAGAATCAATAATTTAAATGCAGTGGAAAATATGAAAGAACTCATTGTTCATACAGTTACGGTGTTTATGGGCTTCTTTGCCATCATGAACCCTATCGCCAATATTCCCATCTTTTTGAGTTTAACTGCTGATGAAGATAAAGAAACCATCCGTTCCATTGCGCTCCGCTCGGTTTTTATTGCATTTATTATCATCGCGATATTTTCTATTGCCGGTAAGTTAATTTTTGATTTGTTTGGTATCACGCTTTATGCATTGCGAATAACAGGCGGTATTTTGGTGTTTTTGATAGGTTTTAACATGCTTCAAGGTGATTCGACGCATCAAAAAACCAAAGAGAAGGCGTATTCACCAGCTCAGCAACGGGCGGCATTGAGTATTGCAGTGTCTCCACTGGCGATGCCAATATTAGCTGGGCCTGGAACGATTGCTACCGCGATGAACTTTGCGACAGCGGGTGGTTTCGATCAAACCATTATTACTATCGTTTCTTTCGCTGTCCTTTGTGTGATCACCTATGTACTGTTTTTGTTTGGAGACAAATTGGTCAAAGCGGTTGGACCAAGTGCTCTAAATGTTGTGACTAAAATGATGGGCTTAATTCTAGCGGTTATTGGTACTCAAATGTTCATTGATGGCGCGGGCGAAGCCTATAAAACGGTTTTCTCCTAGATTTCTCTTAGACCTTGCCACCTTGGTTAAGCCCGCAATTACATTTCTAACGGGTACGGATTTTTTGAACTTTAGTTTTCATTTTCTAAGAGAGAAATAAATAGACTTCACCTATTTCAATAATAAGAATATTCAATTGTTGTGATTGCACGAATTTCATTACTCTTTTGGCAAGGAGAATGGGGGAAATATGGCAACAAAAGCAATTGTAGTAGAAGGTGGCGCGATGCGAGGCGTCTTCGCAAGCGGAGTGTTAGATGCGTTTTTAGAGCAGAGTTATAAACCGTTTGATTTTGCAATCGGTGTATCTGCTGGTGCATCAAATTTGATTGGGTATTTGACCGACTACCCGCATCGCAGTATTAACGTCATTACTAAGCTGGCCACAAGTAAACGCTTTTTTGACCCGACTCGCTTCGTTAAAGGTGGGGATCTCATCGATGTGAAGTGGTTGTTTGAAGAATCTAATCGCTTGTATCCCGTCGATGAAAATAAACTGTTTAATGGCGTTCCTTTTCTCGCAGCGACAACAAATGTAGATACAGGGCAGGCAGATTACTATCGCGTGACACGTGATAATTTTCACCATGCGATTGAAGCGACAACAGCATTACCGATTGCCTACAAGCATACCCCTTGTTTTTCTGGTGGTTGTTATACCGATGGTGGGGTCGCTGATTCTATCCCAGTGCGTGAGGCTTATCGTCGAGGGGCTCGCGACATAACCGTAGTACTCTCTCACCCACTGAATTATGCCAAAAAGCCAGTTAAGACCACATGGCTGATGAAGAAACTGTTTGCGGAGCACCCCAAAATGGCGGATGCGATGTTAAGACGTGCAGATAACTATAATCAATCATTAGAGTTTATTCGTAACCCTCCACCAGGAACACATGTTAGGGTGATTGCCCCACCAGATAATTTTCATGTTCAGCGCTTATCAATGCGACAATCCGTTTTACTAGAAGGGTATGAAATGGGGCTGATTGAGGGGCGAGCGCATCTCACTAGTTTATCTGGTGTTCATGGTTTAGACCGGGAAAATTGTCATTTTTGCGTTTGATTATAAAAGAGCCTCATAGTGAGGCTCTTTTTACTTAACGTTCGAAGGGTGATTTAGTTGACTTTATCCCAAGCCATCTCCCAGTGTGAACCTATTCCAGGCTCGTAATGGTTTGCGCTTTCTTTCCACTGCATACAGTAACCAGAGTATGGGAAAGGTTTACATTGATAAATGCCCCCGTCGCTGGCAAGCACTTTTGTGCCCGCAGTGTAGCTAGATAGTCCTTCAGGGAAGACAAAATCGTACTCACCAGATGGTGGTGGAGTAACTGACTCTTCTTTTAAGTGAAAGTCGAGTGTTTGCTGATCCACCAAGTTGCCATCTTTGTCCTTAATACGTGTCACGAGCATATGGTGACCCGGCTCTGATTTACTTAAAGCGAGCGATATCGCCTCTACCGAGCCGTCTTTCATTTCGTTTGCCCAACTTGCAAGTGGTTCGCGATGGTGATTGTAAACGGTGAGTTCTGCATTTAAATCGCCTTCAGCAGTTAGTGTCAGATCCAACGTTGTCGGTGTTGACTCAATGATATATTCGTCTGCTAAGCCATCTACTGTGAGTGAGTATTCTGGAACAGGAGTTTCAATATTATAGCCGATCTCTACTCGCTTAAGGCCGCTATTTGCTTGCAGATACACCGGATTAGTACCATAAACAGGAGTGAATTTATCCTCTGCATACTGCCCAGCTTGCAGTTTTGCTTGTTCTTGGTTTAGCTTAGTCGCGAGTGCGTAAGACCAGTTTTTCGCTTGGCCCATTGCTGCATCGGTAATTTCTAGTTCAGTTCTATACGCCACGTTTTCACCTGCTTGATCAAATACGCGCGTATAAACCGAATCCCCAATATTTAAATCCATTGTAGGAATAATTTGACCGCCTTGCTTCCAATCTGGAATTACGGGACTGTCACCATCAAATTTCACATCGATCACGTTATAAAATGAGGCTGCAGTGTCGCCAACATCCCATACTGCCAGGATGACATGGTATCCCTCGCGAGTAGGCACATTACATTGATGGCTTACCTGTTTCGGGGGTTGAACCATATTGCCGTCGACGACACAGAAAGGAGTTAAATCAAAAGAGTCTCGTGATAGTGAAGCGTTTGGGTTCCAATCAGGCTTGGTGATGTAATATTTCCAGTCGCGCGTCACGTGGTTAGCGGTAAATGTCCATTCAAAAGTTTGTGTACCTGCTTGAATAGGGCGTTTTACCCAACGGTCGGCAGTTTGCTCATCAAGGGCAGCTGCTAAAGCGGTTTCGGCACTCGCTATTTTACCATCGCGAGGCCCTGTTTCGGGAAAGCCATCAGGGCCTTCAACGCTTTGCGGTTCATATTGAATCGCACCGCAGTTATTATTTTTTTCGTTAGTATCTGGCGTTGGATACTTACATAGTGCCGAGCGACTTGCAGCGACACCACCATTGGTTTCTGATACATAACCGTGAGCCGCAGTACCTGAGCTAATGCTTGCAAGTGCTAACGCGAGTACGGATTTGGTTGGAAATGATTTCATCACATGTCCTCTGTTATGGCTGACAAACTAGTGTCACACCCCGGCGCATGCTGAGCATAAAGCAACGCTACAGAAATTGGACTTCTGTAACACTGCGTCATGGTAACCCCGCTATCATGAGCATTCTTTTAGATTTTTAAATGCTGACAGACCGGAAGCTTTGCGTCCCACCCTTTCGAATGGTTTGCCGAAATGTGATTGAGCAGCCAAAATTTAGCTTAAGAATTTACATGTGGAAAAGTAAACGTCACTGACATGGAATCCTGTTCTCAAATTGAAAGATAACGATATCTTAACCTCGTCAATATTGTGCAGTGTCGTATTGCAAGGTATTGATTTTAATTTTGTTTTTATCCTTTTTATAGTCATGGTGAATGAGTGGGGGTTGGGGATAAGTGGAGAGGAATCGTGCTAAGGGTGGAAGAAGTTCTGTCTAAAGGGCGGAGTGTACCGCCCTTTGAATGGTGTTATTTCGGCATGATGACAGTATCAATCACGTGAATGACACCGTTTTTAGCTTTCACATCGGTTGCAATGACATTTGCATCGTTAACCATGACTTTATCGCCCATGGTTTTAATCATCACATCTTGCCCCTGAACCGTAGTCGCTTTGTCTAGCTTAACAACATCGGCAGCCATCACTTTCCCTGGGACGACGTGATAAGTCAAAACAGATACTAACTTGTCTTTGTTTTCCGGCATTAAGAGCATGTCGACTGTGCCGTCTGGCAGTTTTGCAAAAGCGTCATCCGTTGGTGCAAAAACAGTAAATGGGCCTTCCCCTTTGAGAGTGTCAACCAAGCCCGCTGCTTTTACCGCAGCAACAAGCGTATTGAAAGAGCCGTTTTCAGCGGCAACGTCGACAATATCGGCTTTCATCATGCCATGCTCATGAGCCTTGACGGGAAGCATAAAAAATAATGTCGCCATCAGTGTCGCCGCGATAACTAAGATACGTTTGAACATAGTGTGTTCCTTACTAGTTGAGGGTACAACGGGTTCCCTGGAGTGTGTTTGCATTTGTACGCATCGTGATTGAAAGATGATCATCGCGTCCTACTTTCTTTTGAGGGCCTAACATGTCGCGCAAGAATTCGTCTGCCTTCTTGTTTCACATCGGCTCGTTTCCGCCACGCCCATAAGCGCTCTCTTGCTGCCTTAGCTGTGTTGTCTGGTGCGATAATAGGTGCAAGGTAACGGCTATCTGGCTGCAACTGATACATGACAGCTTCCATCTGGGTCACTGTCCAGGGCTCGAATAAAAGAGGGGGAGGAACCATTTGTAACTCAGGCACCCACTTGTAGATGAACGTACCGTTAGGATCATGTTCTTGGGCTTGCTTGATCGGATTATAAATACGGATTGTGTTAGTCCCGGTTACTCCTGCTTGCATTTGGAATTGTGGGTAATGAATTCCAGGCTCAAAGTCGAGAAATAGTTGCGCTAAATGCGTTACACCTACTCGCCAATCCATGTTCATGTGGTGAGTAAGAAAGCTAACCAGCATGGCACGCATGCGAAAGTTAATGTAACCAGTGTGGTGCAAACAGCGCATGCAGGCATCAATCAAAGGTACGCCAGTATGCCCGGATTTCCATGCTGCTAACTTTTCTTCATCGAAAGTACTACTTTGTTTAATCAATGGTTCGTAAGCCCGATTAACGCAGTAAAACTCCATGTCGTATTCCGATTCGAATTTTTGGATGAAGTGACAGTGCCAATGAAGCCGTGAAGACAATGCAATTAAGCTGCGACGAAATCCAGCGACTTGCCAGTGTTTCAAAAGGTATTGATAAACTTCACGCAAGGATATGTTACCCCAAGCGAGATATGGAGAAAGTCGAGTACAGGCTGTGCGTGAGGCTGTGGGACTAGAAATGCTTCGATAGTAATCACGACCTCGACGATGGAAAAAGTCCTCTAGTGTTTTCCAAGCGAGCCGGCTTCCTCCCGTTTGCATTCCTTTGCATTTTGATAGCCAGGATGATGGTGGCGAAAACGAACAGCCGAGAGCTTCTGCATCCAATGAATGCAATAAGTCGGTTTGGAGCTCAATAGGGCTTATTGAGGCTCTCATGACAGAGTCCCAATGTTTGTCCCAACCTTGCCGGTTTATTGCACCTCTGATTACAGCACCGTGTTCGAATTCAAACCAGTCGATGTTCTGCTCATACAGCCAAGCGGCAACTTGTCGGTCTCGTTCAAAGGTGCAGTTGAGTCCTATTTCTCGGTGAGAAAAAACAGCGTTGATTTGATATTGCGCTTGAATTGATTGGAAACATGCTAAGGCATCGTCAAACAGCACCGTGATTCGATGCCCATACGCTTTGAGCGTTTCATCCATGTCTTGCAGTGATTGCCAAACAAATCGCCAGTGGCGCTCAGAATAGTGTGGGTTGTTCAATAGCAATGGTTCAACAATATACAAAAGCACAGTTGGGTGCTTTGTTGATAATGCTTGAGTTAGTGGTTGATGGTCAGTCAGCCTTAAATCTCGCTTTAACCACACGACATTGATTGTTTGCATCGGAATCCTCTTTGTTTCCGATGTTGTACGCAAGTAAACCGAAGAAATCTCATCCAATGATCGGTTTTATTCTACAAAACGTAGAGGTAACTTTCAGGGAGGTGACACATGGCAATACCATTGAGTAAGTTACAAAAATACTTCTATGTAGACAAATTGGTCATTCATTCGCTTGATCTCGCATTGTACCAGGCATCTGTCGTGATTGATGGAGAAGCGCAATTTATCACTGATGACAACGGTATCTTTTTGAGGGCTCATTCCCTGATCGAGATGCAAAAGAAGTGCAGGAATATCAAAGCAAATAAGCAGGTTCTAGTGCATCAAAGTGCTTATGATGAAATGGTGGGGCTACCCGAAGGCAAAAGAGACAATCAACTAGAGGTATTGGTGAGGGATACAAAATTGTATTGAAAGAGTATTGGTGCGTAGTAAAAGCGAGCCACCTTACGGCAGCTCGCTAAATATAAGGAGAGTTGGGCTTAGTCTTGTTTACGCTGCGCTTCTTTTTGCGCGTACTTAGCGGCACGTCGGGCTTCTCTTTGCTTGGCACTTTCACCACCAACATGCTGCTCGCCTCGCTGCTCTGCAAGAACAACTTGTTTTTCACGCTCGCGGAATCGAGCAATTTGTTCTTCTGAGTGTGTGCCGTGACATTTTGGACAGCTCACGCCTTGCTCGAACAATTCTGACTGTTTGTCTTCTTCAGTGATCGGTAGACGACAAGCGTTACATAAATCGTAATCTGCTTTTTCTAGCTGGTGGTTCACTGCAACACGACCGTCAAATACGTAACAATCGCCTTCCCACATGCTCTCTTCTTGAGGAACTTCTTCAAGATATTTAAGAATGCCGCCTTCTAGGTGGTAGACCTCATCAAAGCCCTGTTCTTTCATGTAAGCCGTTGATTTTTCGCAGCGGATACCACCGGTACAGAACATCGCAACTTTCTTGTGTTTTGCCGGGTCCATGTTTTCTTTTACATAGTCTGGGAATTCACGAAAGGTTTCAGTATTTGGGTTTACAGCGCCTTTGAATGTCCCGATCTCGATTTCGTAATCATTACGTGTATCGACAACAAACACTTCAGGATCAGCAATAAGATCGTTCCACTCTTGAGGTTTCACGTAAGTACCCACTACGTGGCGAGGGTCTATACCTTCAACACCTAATGTTACGATCTCTTTTTTCAGTTTCACTTTGGTGCGATTGAATGGCTGGGTCTCAGAATACGACTCTTTGTATACGGTGCCAGTCAAACGAGGTTCGTTGTTTAGCCACTCCAGTAGCGTATCAATACCTGCACGATCAGATGCAACAGTACCGTTGATACCTTCACTTGCCAGTAGTAATGTTCCGCGAATATGGTGTTTTTCCATCAACGCAAGTAATGGCTCGCGTAGCTCTTGATAGTTATTCAGCTCAACAAACTTGTACAGCGCACAAACTACATACTGACTCATGAGGTTTCCTTTAAAAATACAGGTGGTCAACGACCTTAAAATTTTAGCGGCACGAAGTATACCTGACTAAACTAGTCGGAAATACGGACAAATTATACGGATATTATGAGTAGGCGGGGCCTGGCGGTCTTTGATAGGGGGAGCATGTCCGCAGGTGAAGCCGCTATGTGTTCAAATTATAAGCATTAATTATAGTGGGTTAGGTAGGTTGGAGCCGATACTTTTGGTTTAAATTTATGCTGTTTTGGGCCCTTCAAAAAAGTTAGGCGCAAGAAGCACCAAGTAATCACCGGAGTCATTGACAAGGAAAGGACATGTCGCAGTTTTATACATGAGGTGGTGAGGGATAAAGGTTTAGGGACAAAGAGTGAATGACTGATCGCCATTGTTCATAAACCGCTATAAACGCCTTTTCATCAAATACTAAAAAGGCGTATTTCTAACGTCTGTCCTGCTTATTTCAACGCAGCTGCGGTCTGTTTACCCATGGCAATGAGCCTGTCGAGAATGCGTTCACCGTCGGCACGTAAGCCGTTGTGCTCGTACTCATTGGTGATCCACGCTTTTGAGTTTGGTATTAACGCGAGCGTCTCTCGGCTGATATCCATTTCAACAAACATATCATCGGCGTAAACGGCGCAACTGACAGGCACTTTGTTCTGAGCCAGTTGTGTTTGATCGTACAGCGCAGTCCAATCTTTTTTCGCTGCCAATATTTCTGCGGCGTCTTTTAGTGGTTTGAGGTTAACGTATTGGTCGAACATCCATGGGAAGACCATTTCCCCCGTAAAGTAAAATGGCTTGCCAGATTCATAATTAAACTCTGATCGGGTTTGGCGAACGCGGTGCGCACTCCAATTCGACGCGAAGCTTTGGCAGTAAATCGATTCATGCAAAATGGCGTAGATCGGGTTGGTTTGGAAGTTTTGCTGCGCCAACATATCGTTTAAGAACTCATAACGAAGTTGTGGTTTGCCGTTCACTTCAATCAACGCGCTTTCTAGCCAATAGTAAGTTGGTAAGAAAGTATCACTCACACCAAAGTTGATGCCGATTTGTTGAAATTGCTCCACTGTGAAGCGTTGACCATTTGGTAGGTACTCTTCATTTTCCAGCAAGTGATTCGCAATGTTTTGGCAAAGTTGTTGCGCATTGGGAAATTGTTGGAAGAACGCTTGGTTTTTCTCCATGGTGCGTTTGAAGGTGGCTTCATACACATCGTCGGCATGACGCGAGACTGATGGCACGCCACCCGTGATGTAGCTTTGCAGCAAGCTGTCTGGGAACAAAGACAAATAGGTGAGGGAGCAAAACCCACCAAAGCTTTGACCTAAGATCGCCCATTTTTCGACGCCAAATTGCTCACGAATGTATTCCGCGTCGCGCACGATGTTATCCGCTCGGAAGTGGCTCAAGTAGTCTGCTTGTTGCTCTGGCGTGAGGTGAGCAAGCGTCTGGTGATTAATTACGCTGCTGTTGCCCGTACCGCGCTGGTCGAGAAGCAAAACTCGGTACTCTTGCAGCGCGCGTTTTACCCAGCCGTTATTGCCGTTTTGACGCGGAGAGGGAAAGCCAGGTCCGCCCTGAAAGTAAACCAACCAAGGTTTGGTCGATTCTTCCTCGCCAACTAGGCAAACCGCACGGGCGAAGACTTCAATGGTGCCTTTGCTCGCGTTTTGGTAATCCAGAGGAACGGTAAAACTGTGGGGAGTGTAATGCAATCCTGCGTCGATAAATGATTGAGCGTTCATTGTTATCTTTATTTCCTTATTGAGGGGTAGCGCTACTTTACTGCGAATGGCGCGAAGAACCAACGCTATTTCCCAATTGCCTCTTCAGTTCTATACCTTGGTCAAATCAATGTAAGTTCAAGAAAATGAAACGATTAGCGACTGGTGCAACTGGTTGAGTGAGCTATGCTCAATAGAGTTGCGACAAAGTAAGAGCATGGAGGAAGTCGGATGAAAGTGTCACTGGCTCGATGGACAATTGTGACTTGTTTAATAAGCGTACCTACTTTTGCCGTTGTTACGCCCAACCCACCTCAGTTACAGGCAAAAGGCTACGTATTAATGGACTTTCAATCCGGTGCCATTATTGCCGAGTATAACGGGCGAGCAGGCCTTGCTCCGGCGAGTTTAACCAAGTTGATGACCGCTTATGTAGTTGGACAAGAAATCAAAGCGGGGCGTTTGAAATGGGATGATGTTGTCACCGTGAGCGAAAACGCGTGGTCGGCCAAGTTTCCCGGTTCTTCTAAAATGTTCATCAAACCGAAAGATGAAATTAGTGTTGCGAACTTAATGCGCGGCGTGATCATCCAATCAGGAAATGACGCGTGCGTTGCACTGGCTGAGCATGTTGCAGGCAGTGAACGCGGCTTTGTTGCCTTGATGAATGGTTGGGCGGAGAAATTAGGACTGCAAGACACCTATTTTGTGAACTCCCATGGTCTTGATAGTGATGGCATCCAAACCTCACCAACCGATATGGCAAGACTCATGCAGTCGATCATCAGCGATGTTCCTGATGTGTACGCGCTATACAGTGAGAAAGTCTTCAAGTGGAACGACATTACGCAGTACAACCGCAATAAGTTGTTGTGGGACAATTCCATTGATGTCGACGGGGGAAAAACCGGCTACACCAGCAATGCCGGATACAGCTTGGTGAGCTCGGCCAAAGAAGGAAGAATGCGCCTTATCTCGGTGGTGATGGGTACGCCAAGTAAACAGGCTCGGATCAGCCAATCGAAGAATCTACTCAGCTATGGTTTTCGCTTTTATGACACCAAGCAAGTTGCTAAACAGGGGGAAGTTGAGTCTAAAGTTCGCGTTTGGAAGGGAAATGCTAATCAAGTTGAGGCGATCTTTGCTAAAGATGCCTATCTCACTCTGCCTCGTTCAATGACGGCTGGGCTTGATAAGAGTGTGGTGTTAAATGAACCGTTGATTGCGCCGATCGCGCAAGGAGATGAGATTGGTAAGGTCGTTTGGAAAAGCGATGACAGTACCGTGGCGAGTTATCCCTTGGTCAGCAGCCAAGCGGTAGAAGAGGGCTCGTGGTTCGCTCAGCTTTGGGACAGTCTGGTGCTGTGGGTGAAATCGTTCTTTAACTAGAATAAAAACGAGCAGAAGTGTCTTTCTGCATTTTTTTGTTGATGGCCGCCCAGCTAAACGCTGGGCGGTGTTTTATTTAACGGTTTATTCCGACAAGGTGATGATTGGTAAATCGTCCCAAATCTTACTTTCATCCGATGCGCCACCGGAGAAGTTCCAAGGGCCTTTGTCTTGTTCTAGCGGACGGTAAGTTGCCGAAAGGCCGTCTAAGTCCCAAGTCGTGACATAGAAGCGGATACCATCGAGCGAATCTGGGCGGCCCAGCGCGTCACTCGCAAAGTCCATCGAAATAGTGTTATTGGCTTTGTCTACTGTCACTGTTGGTGCTGGCGTGACCGCTTCTCCCCATGTCGTCGCATTTGCTCCTTTGGTGTTGTAAATCGAACTTTGCCAGCCAAAAACAACCGCATTACGACTCCAGGTTCCGCTTGGCATAGAAGCGTTGATCTTCGGTAGCTCAGACAAGTTAGTTGCGGCTTCTTCAGGTAAATCAATAAAGATGGTGAAACCTACGTGGTCGAAGCCGTTTGGTGGCAACCAAGTGTCGGTGATGTTGTCCATAGTGAAGGTCAAACGTACGTTACTGCCAACGGTAAATACCTCAGCTTTGTTGATTGCGAGTTGGCTATTGTTTTTATCGAATGTTGGATCCGTTGGTAGCGAATAGTTACCGTTAGGACCGCCCATGCCATCTTGCGCATCACCCGCGTCATCAATAGTGTCGTCTGGCGTGTTTGACCAGCTTAAGTCCGACACAAAGTTAACATCTTCAATGCCCGCTTTTTTCTCAGTAGAATAAATCGCGAAGCGGTGTTGTTGTTCGCCAATTGCAAAGTGACGAGTCGACAGCGTGACACTAAACTGACCATCAGCGCCTGCAGTAATGGCTTGCGCTGTTTCTAAGTTACCATCGACGACAAGGTTCAACTTCTCGTTGGCGTTCGCACTACCCGCGATAACAATATCACCAGTGATGGTTTTTCCTTCCCAATCCTGCGCCAGTTGTATGTTGAGGTCTGGGGTATCTACCGATTGGGTATCGTTAGTTTTTGAGTAAATCACGGCAGATTTGGCTGGTAGCTCAAGGGTTACGTAACCGTTTTCATCTGCGATTAACTGCTCTGGAGCGTCTACCCAGTTCGACATGATTTGTTGTTTGAAGACGGTGCCACCAACTTGTTCTACATCGAGTTGGTTCATCAACATTGGAGAGTTAGATGTGTTCATTACCACTAAGACTTCGTCGTTATCCAAAGTGCGGGTAAAGGCGAACACACCTGCACCAGCTTTATCGCTGCCAATGACTTTCATTTCGCCGCGTGTCATGACTTTGTTTTCGGTACGTAACTTAGCAAGCTCTTGGATGAACAAGTACATCTCGCTGTTTTGGTCGAATGAATCTACGTAGTCGCCGTCTTCACGGTAACCGCCAGCAAACATCGCATCGCGCGCTGCTGGCATCGCTTGCTCTGTACCTTGGTAAATCACAGGAATACCGGGTACGCTCATCATGGTGATCAGAGCTTGCTTCATATCGTTGACACTGCCTTGCGATAGAAAACGCGGCATATCGTGGTTATCAATGAAGTTCGGCATGATGTATGGATTTGGGAACATCTCCATCATTTTCTCAAGACGAAAGCGTAGGTAATCGGTCGGTTGTCCTGCTGCAAACACGCGAGTCATGGTTGCTTGCAATGGGAAGTTCAACACCGAGGTTAACTGCTCCGGCGAGCCGCTTTCGCCGATGTAAGTCAGCATCTTCTCTTCGCCTTCGGTGTGGTAAGGCGTAGATGTTTCGAAGACTTCACCAAAGGTCAGGAAGTTATCGCGACCAGTATCAACCGCTTGAGTCATCACACCATCGTCGGCATGCAGGAAGTCGTTCCAGAAATCGTGCTCAACAAACTTCACCGTATCGATACGGAAACCGTCAACGCCCACTTCGCGAATCCATTTACGGTAGCTCTCTTTTAGATAAGCGCGTACTTCAGGATCGGATGTATTCAGGTCATCCAGATCCGACAGTTGCCAGGTTTTTTCTTGTACTGGGTCGTTATGGTCGGTGATGCTTGGCGTCCAGTGGTAGCTGCCTGTGCCGTCTGTTTTACACTCATTCATGTTGAGTGGGTACGGCAGCTCTTGCCCGGCAGGTAGTGCATTTTTTATCAAACGGAAACCTTGGCAAGGAAGGCTAGGATCGTAATTGTATGGGGCATCGTAAGTGAAGAAGTTACCAACATGGTTGGTCACGATGTCTTGAATCAAGAACATGTTACGAGCGTGCACTTCTCGCGCTAACGCTTGGTAGCTTTCCATGTCACCAAAGTGCTCATCCACTTTTTGGAAGTCACGCGCCCAGTAGCCGTGGTAGCCGCCGTAGTTTTGCTCTGCATCCCACCATTGGTTAGCAACTGGCGGAGTAATCCAGATCGATGTGGCACCGAGATCTTCGATGTAGCTTAACTTATCACTCACACCAACGAGGTCGCCGCCGCTGAATTTTTTATCCGACGTCGGATCGAATTCGTTTTGCTCTTGATCATTGAGAGCGCTGTCGCCGTCGTTAAAACGGTCGATCATCAGGAAGTAAATGATTTGATCTTGCCAATCAGGAGATGCCACGTGGCTGCCTGTATCGACTGGTGTGGTTTCGTCGCTTCCACAGCCAGAAAGGGCAAGAGCGATCGCGAAAGGAAGTATTTTTATTTTATTCATTGGGTTAGGTAGAGTTTCAAACACAGTTTTTGCCTCCGTTATGCAGCAATGCAGAAACGATAAAGCAAAGGTTTGAAATTGAGAGTGTCATTTTACGCCAAAAAAGACGTGAAATGATGTCACGAAGTGATGGTTTTGATCTGACCGACAGTTTTAATTGAGCGGTTGCACAATAGGATATTGTATCGGGTAATGCTCTTTCGCGAGCTCGTTGTCGGATTCATCATAAAGGCGGAAACGGCACTGCTTTGCAGTTTGAGTGAGCGATAATTGCAGCACCCAACAAGCATAATGTAGCGAGTGTTTGGTTAAGCGCATTGCGTGAGGTGTGGGATCATCATCGACGTAACAGTCAATCCTCGCAACGTTTTCAAGTCGGCATGCCAGTTCGATAAAGAGCGTGTATTGCGCCCCCATATTAATAAGCTGCCGAGTCGGGACAATGTATTCCGTTGCACCAATTAAAAGCCCCTTAGAAACCACATAGTCACGCTGGTGGTTATTCTCAATGTAACGTTCCCCATCGACTTCATAACAAAGGCGAAAGGTAAGGGGGTGCGCTACCGGAAGTTCGGTCGTTGCCCAGAGTTCGATGCCATGACTTAAAAAGCGCTCGAAGAAGGCTGGGTAGCGACGCCACGTGCCATCACGGTCACGGCATTCTACCGAGACCACTTTTTCAAACGCAATATTGTCCACTTCCATCCAGATTTTGCCGACAGGTTGGTCGATGTGGTTATCGTCGAAGGTATTGGCTTTGGCGTAGTATAAGCGGATCGGTTGTTGATTTAGTTGAGTTCGGTTATCCAAACATTGTTGGCGATATTGCATGGGTGAAAACGGATACCAACGACGAAAAGTGCGGTGAAAGTTCGAAGGTTCTTCATAACCAAGTTGATAGGCGATTTGCTGCGTTGTGAGTTGGGTGTCGGCAAGCAAAGTGAGTGCTTGCTTTCTTTTAGCGAAATCAACGCATTGAGAGTAGCTCATTTGCTTCTCTTGCAGTCGACGTTGCAAGGTGCGTTTGGAGACGCCCAGTTGCCTTGCCGCTTGCTCTAACTTGAGCGCGTAATTGCTGTTTTTGATGAACAAGGCGTTCAAAACACTCAGCAATTCGGGTTGCTCAATTGGCTGGTGAGAAAGCAGCAAATAAACGTGTTTCACCAGTTCAAACACGCTTGAACTCGTTTTAGAATCTCGCGTTTCCCCTAGAAAAATATCGGCCGAGAATGGATTGCTGGCTTGAACTTGTACTTGTATTGATTCGCTTAGCTCAAGCATCTCCAACTGCATTCTGAGCAAGCCAAACACCGACTCCGCCCAATTTGGCATATCGCCCGTTCTGCATTCTACTTGCAGATGGATTTGGGCATCACCATGTTGAAATGTGACGTACAAACGGCGGTCGAATAATGAGACACTTTTACTCCACCAAAGCAGCCCTTCTTGGAGGTTAGGCGCTTCTTTCAACATCATACATTGCAAGGCCACCAACTTCTCAATGTGCCAATATTCGCCAGCAATTCGAAGGTGATTGTGACCGAGCTTTTTGCACAGAAAGGATGTAATAATGTTATCTTGAGGCAGCATGAGTTGAGTTTGGTTGCGAGCAAACATGCATTATTGCTGAAAAGATGAAGAAGTTCAGTGAGAACGCTCAAAGCCTTTCTTATCGTTTTATTTTCAAATTTATTTTGAAAATGTTTTTAATCGAAATCGGTTTTTCCCTTTATCTCATGAGGTTATGCTGTTACACAGCTTAAATTCATTAATTGGAGAACCTCATGGATATCGTACAAGCTGCAAAATCTCGTTACTCAACGAAAGTGTTTGACCCAACACGCAAGCTACCTCAAGAAAAAATCGACGCAGTTAAAGAGCTGATTCGTTTTAGTCCATCGAGTGTGAACTCCCAGCCTTGGCATTTCATTCTGGCAAGCACAGAAGAAGGCAAGCAGCGCATCGCTAAAGCGGCGCAAGAGAATTACGCGTTTAACGCGGCGAAGATTCTCAACGCTTCTCACGTATTGGTGTTTTGTGCAAAAACAGGCATTGATAACGACTACATTGAAGCGCTAATGGTGCAAGAAGAAAAAGATGGTCGATTCCCAACTGAAGAAGCGAAAGCGGCTGTGCGCGGTGGCCGTAGCTACTTTGTGAACATGCACCGTTTTGATTTGAAAGATGCAAACCATTGGATGGAGAAACAAGTTTACCTCAACGTGGGTACGTTGCTGTTGGGTGCTTCGACGCTAGAAATCGATGCAGTACCAATTGAAGGGTTTGATCCAAAAGTGCTGGATGAAGAATTTGGCTTGCGTGAAAAAGGTTATACCAGTGTTGTGATCGTGCCGCTTGGCTACCACGCGGAAGATGACTTCAACGCGAAAACGCCAAAGTCTCGCTGGGACGCAGAAACCGTATTCACCGAGATCTAATTCGAGCTTACTTACAGGTGACGTAGCACCCCGTAATCAATATATAAATCGCAAAAGAGTGATAAAACGATGATCCACTTAGTCGCAGAAGTGAAAGCCTATCCAGATAGTAAGGAGCAGGTGGTGAATTTGCTTGCTGGTTTACTAGAGCCAACTCGTAAAGAAGAAGGCTGTTGCCAATACGAGTTGTATCTCGACGAAAAAGTTGATGGCCTATTTATGTTCCAAGAAATCTGGGCGTCGCAAGAGGCCTTGGATAAGCATTTGCAAAGCCCGCATATGGCGACGTTTCTTGAAACATTGGAAGAGAACGATTGGGTTGAATATACCCAGATTCGTCCTCTTCGATTTATCGCCTAATGACAGAAGGTTGCCAGCACGTTGGCGCGTTGCTGGCAGCATTTTTGTTGGATAAAGTCGCGGAAAGTCCGAATCGTTGGCGTCAATAATCGACGATCGGCACATACCATGTAGAGCGGCACTGGGCCGCAATCCCACTCTGGTAACACTCGTACCAATCTTCCCTCGATTAAGTCTCGGCTAATGTCCATCAATGATTTATTCGCAATGCCTTTGCCTTTGATCGCTAACCGGTGTGGCAAGTCACTATCGTTGCTCAACAAGTTACCGCTGACCACGATTTGTTCTTTCTCGCTGCCACGCGTGAGCGTCCATTTGTTGTAGACCGAATCCGCGACCATGTAGCACAAGCAATTGTGTTGCGTTAAATCGGCAGGAGAGGTGAGTTCTGGATGTGTAGCTACGTACTCTGGCGATGCACATAATATCCGTTCGTTTGACCCACACAATGCCAATACGACCAGATTGGAGTCGGCCGGTTCGCCGTAGCGAATCGCAATATCGACAGGCTTGGTGTACATATCCGTCAAGCTATCGGACAGCTCTAGTTTAATGGAAACATTTGGGTAGAGATCGATGAACTCATCCACCCAATCGAGCAACATATTGCGACCAAAATCGGAGGGTGCAGTAATGTGCAGCTGACCAGACAACTCCCCGCGCGCACTTGAGATCTGATCCAACCCCTCTTGCAATGTTGCCAACGCTTGCGTGGTTTTGTCTAAAAACAGTTCGCCCTCTGAGGTTAAACGCAGGCTTCGGGTGGAACGCACAAACAACGGGAAACCGATTTGCCCTTCAAGACGCTTAATCGATGCGCTAATGGCGGCTGGTGTCATGTCCATGCTGTTAGCGGCTTTTGAAAAGCTGCCTTGGCGCGCTGTTTCGACAAAAATATTGAGGTCGTTGAGGGCTTTCATCGTGAAAAGGGCTTTTATGAAGTTTGGGCTACTATAGGGGAGAGTCGTAGGCCAATTCAAGGTTAAAACATTAGGTTGCACGGCGAGTTTGAGTTAGATTAGCGCGCAACTTCACTTTACCGGATCAATAGCATGAGCCAACATCAGCCGAATAACCCACTTCACGGGTTGAGTTTAGAGAAAATCGTCACCCGACTAGTTGAACACTTTGGTTGGAATGGCATGTATGAGCGCGTTCGTGTGAACTGTTTTAAGAAAGATCCGTCGATCAAATCTTCTCTGAAGTTTTTGCGTAAAACGCAATGGGCGCGAGACAAAGTCGAAGCGCTATATATCGAGACATTCTGCTAACCGCTCTATGGTCTGCAGCAGCGGTAAGTAGATTCTTAGTCTCGCTTTGGCTCGCTAGAATGACGCAGCTTTTCTTATCGCGTAGGTTGGAAGAGTCGCTCCACTGATACGTCCAAAGTGATTTTCCGGATGGTCACTTAGGCTTATCTGGAATCGCTTTTTTAGATGGTTTTGTAGAGGTCAGAGCCAAACTCGAACTGTTATTCTGAACTGAGAGGAACGAGCGTGATTCAGAATTTACCCTCAGATTGTATTGAGTTTATTCATGGCTCTATGGTCTGTAGCAAGCGGCAAGTAGATTCTTAGTCTCACTTTGGCTCGCTAGAATGACGCAGCTTTTCTTATCGCGTAGGCTAGAAGAGTCGCCCTACTGATGCGTCTAAAGCGAGATTCCGGATGGTCACATAGGTTCTTCTGGAATCGCTTTTTAGATGGTTTTGTAGAGATCAGAGCCAAACTCGAACCGTCATTCTGAACCGCGAGGAACGAGCGTGATTCAGAATCTACTCTCAGATTGTATTGAGTTTATTCATGGCTTTATGGTCTGCAGCAAGCGGCAAGTAGATTCTTAGTCTCGCTTTGGCTCGCTAGAATGACGCAGCTTTTCTTATCGCGTAGGCTGGAAGAGTCGCGCTGCTGATGCGTCTCAAGCGAGATTTCGGATGGTCACTTAGGCTTGTCTGGAGTCGCTTTTTTAGATGGTTTTGTAGGGGTCAGAGCCAATCTCGAACTGTTATTCTGAACCGCGAGGAACGAGCGTGATTCAGAATTTACCCTCAGATTGTATTGAGTTTATTCATGGCACTATGGTCTGCAGCAAGCGGCAAGTAGATTCTTAGTCTCGCTATGGCTCGCTAGAATGACGCAGCTTTTCTTATCGCGTAGGCTGAAAGAGTCGCTCTACTGTTACGTCTAAAGCGAAATTCCGGATGGTCACATAGGCTCGTCTGGAATCGCTTTTTTAGATGGTTTTGTAGAGATCAGAGCCAATCTCGAACTGTTACTCTGAACCGCGAGGAACAAGCGTGATTCAAAATCTACCCTCAGATTGTATTGAGTTTATTCATGGTTCTATGGTCTGCAGCAAGCGGCAAGTAGATTCTTAGTCTCGCTAGAATGACGCAGCTTTTCTTATCGCGTAGGCTAGAAGAGTCGCGCTGCTGATGCGTCTCAAGCGAGATTTCGAGTGACTCACTTAGGTTCTTCTGGAATCGCTTTTTTAGATGGTTTTGTAGAGCTCAGAGCCAAACTCGAACTGTTATTCTGAACCGAGAGGAACGAGCGTGATTCAGAATTTACCCTCAGATTGTATTGAGTTTATTCATGGCTTTATGGTCTGCTGCAAGCGGTAAGTAGATTCTTAGTCTCGCTATGGCTCGCTAGAATGACGCAGCTTTTCTTATCGCGTAGGCTGGAAGAGTCGCGCTGCTGTTACGTTTAGCGAGGTTTCGAATGATTCACTTAGGCTCATTAGAATGACGCTAGTTTTCTTATTGCGTAAGTTGGAATGGTACCTCAGCATCATTCCCGATAGCGATGAAGAAGCGCTGTCGGGAACCTCGCCTTTAATCTCTCGTTTATTGTTACTCCAAATGATGCGTACTACCCACGGTTCCTTCCAAGTCTAAAATCGACTGGCGAACGTGATCTGGAATCGAAGCTTTAACGTTGTTCTTAAAATCAAACATCACACCAGTGGCGGTCGCGATGGTCGCAATTTTACCCCACTTCTTACTCAGCACTTGGTACTCCATCGTGATGCGATCTTCTTGCATGTCGATTACGCGAGAACCGACTAATAGCGTGTCTGGGTAAGTAACAGGCAATTTGTAGCGGCATTGAGTCTCGCTCAGTACAGGTCCAATTTGCGAGGTCTGCAGGTCGACCAGCAGGTTAATTTTGTTGAAGTAATCTAAACGTGCGGTCTCAAAGTAGCGAAAATAGACCACGTTATTAACGTGTTGCAGAGCATCCATTTCACCCCATGCGACTTTTATCTCTGTGATAACGGGAAAGTCCTTTAACAGTGTGTCCATTTTTATTGCTCCTTTTTCATCTGCTTTGCCACAAATTGCGACGCGACTTATCACTTTGAGCATTTATTCTAGATGTAATCATTTAATATGTAATAAAATTGTTTTTAAAATGTGAAATGAAATGGTGGTTTGATTATGTAAACTAGAAACTTTACATAATTGAGTTGAAGGCGTAAGTTTAACTAAGAGTAACCAGATAGGAGGTGTCTCATGATTGAACTCAAAGGTTTCAACCTCGCAAGAGTTGAGAAACGCATCGATTGGACAGGTGAGCTGTTCAGTTTGAGAATATCTGGCGCGCCTCTTTCCTTTAAAGCTGGCCAATTCACCAAGCTTGCTTTGCTTGATGATGAAGGTAAGCCGATCAGCCGCGCTTACTCTGTGGTTAATGCGCCAAGCGAGCAATTCGATTGGTTGGAGTTTCTAATAGTAGCCGACCCTCAAGGACAACTTTCTCCACGGCTCCAAAAGCTTAAATCTGGTGATAGCATTTATGTCGGTGCCACCGCACATGGCGATTTAATCCATGATTCTATTCCTAAACAGGCTCATGACCTGTGGCTGCTATCTACAGGTACGGGGATTGGACCGTTTTTGTCGCTGCTGGATGATATAAACTTACCGCCTCACAATGAGCGCATTGTGCTGGTTCATGCCGTTCGTTTCGAAAAAGATCTGGTTTATAAATACCTAATTGAACAGCTTCAGCAACGATATGAAGGCAGATTAAAGTATATACCGATAGTTAGCAGGGAAGTGGTTGATGGTAAATTACAAGGCCGAATTCCTGAACTCATCGAATCGGGTTTACTGTCCAACGCCGCTGATGCGCCATTCTCAGCTCAGCGTAGCTTTGTCATGATGTGTGGGAATCCACAAATGATCAAAGATACCGTGCCCGTTTTACAAGAGCTAGGCTTGGAAAAGTATCGCCATCAAACTGGGGGAAATATCATTTACGAACGTTACTGGTAGCGTTTTGTTAAATTGATACGGTTATGCTCAAGATGTAATGATTACTTTTGAGATACGACCGCGATTTAGTATGTTCTTAGTTGAATATTATGTTGGCAATACCTAAACTGCGCTCACCATTGCGCGTCTGTACACTCAGTCATTCTCGCTTAACCAATTACATTGAGGTGACTGAAGTCCATGTATGCTTTTATCGCGAGCAAGCAACAGAGAATCATTGCTGGTTTTATCGACCTGCTCTTTACGATGGTGGTCGTGTTAATCATCGCATTGAGTATTAACTCTTTTCTTAACGACTTTCAGCTCTCTTTAGCAGATAACCTCACGCTTGTTCGTGAAACTCAGGCGTTTTACTTGCTTTCTTTACCAACGGTTTTAATGATCAACTGGAATGCATTGAGTCATGGGCAAACCATTGGTATGCGCATGATTGGTATTAAAGTTGTAATGAAAAATGATAGTAAGGCAACGAAAGTTACAGCAGGGTTAAGGCTTGTTATTAGCTACTTACTGGAGATGCTCATTCCGGGGATCCCGTTGGTAAATTTGGCATTGTTGTTCTTTCATCCGGAGCGACGTTTGTTGCATGACTTGATCGCCAATACTAAAGTTGTCCAAGTTTCCTAATTTTTTGATCGAAAAAGCCACGTGAAGTGGCTTTTTTAATATCGATAAAGTTAACCAGATTTACTGTTGATTAACATATTTCTTAAAGCGAGCTTTGGTTTCTGCGTCTGCTTTTTGGTACCAGAAGTGCAGCATCTCTTCAGCTGTCGAATCCGCTTTAACCGCAGTTGCTCTCACTTGCTTCATATCCGCAGGAACCTTTGCAGGAAGCGTGACTGGCTGCATGGTCGCTGCGCCAGCAAAAGCCACGGCTGCTGCACCGCCAGCTTGGTTATAATCTTCGATTTCACGTACGTAATCACGACCGATTTGCATACCCGGTTTGAGCAACTTGTCCTGGTCAACCGCGATTGCGTTGCCTGAATCATCAACCAGTTTCCAATCTAAGTCTTTGATCTTCTCTTCCGCATCACGTAGGTTGCGGTATTCTGGCATTTGTAGAGTGAGTTCGGCATTGGTCGCGTCAAATCGTGTAACGATAACATCGCTTTCAACACTTAAACGGTCATTACCTTGGTTGAAGTAAGGGGCGAAACGAAATACGACTTGGTTAAGGCCATCAGGTAACGTCAGTGTTCTTTCAGAGGCGAAAAAACCACCCGAAAGATCTGCTTTTTCACCGTTAGCCGCCAATACTGAAACGTTGTCAGGAACACTCACGGTTACATCTGCGAATGCCATGCCACTCATTGCGAGAGCAAGCGCACAAGTTAAAGGCTTGATCAATTTCATTGTTTTTATCCTAAGCAAATTAGTGGTCATCGAGAGTGCATCGTTCATTGCCCGATTGCAACTCCCAAGTGTAATAAGTATGAAAATTTAACAAGAACGTCATTTTTATCGCATTTATTACGACGAAACTGTGATCCAAATAGAATCAAACCGCTGAAATGCAGCGGTTTGATATCATAAGTTATAGATTAAATTTCTTTCTAACTTATTGATTTATTAAATGCCAGCACCGTGTCCAGGTTCTGATTGGTCATCAGAAGCGTCTTGTTGTTCTGCCATTTCTTCTTGCTGTTGTGCTTTCTCAATGCTCAACCACCAAACAAATAACTCATACCAAATTGCTAGGATAACGGCACCTAAGAACAGACCAACGATGCCGTAGAAAAGCATACCACCGATGGCACCGAGCAGAATCACAGGCATTGGCACGTCGACGCCACGTCCCATTAACATTGGTTTGAACAGGTTTTCAGAAAGAGCCGCAACTACGACCCAAACAGTAAACATGGTTGCTGTTGAGGTGTCTTGGGTCATGTACATGAAGCCAATCACAGGTAGCACTGCGAGCAACGCCGGGAGCTGAGCGATACATAAGATCATTAGAAGCAGTGTGAGTAAACCTGCTGCCGGAACGCCAAATACGAAGAAACCAGCACCGATCAACAGTGCTTGAATCGCCGCTACACCGACTACGCCAAGCAGTACGCTTTTAATTGTCGCTGCGATAAGCGTGGTCCAGCTTTTTGCGTTTTCACCAGCGGTACGAATCGCGATGGTTCTTAGGCCTGATGCCGCAGATTCAGAGTACGTCATGAAACCTGCTGCAATCGCAAGTGACAAGATTGAAAGCAGTAAACTTCCCAATACGCCCCCCAGTGTACCCAGTAAAGATGTGAGTCCTGCCTTTATTTGTGGCATAAAGGTTTGAATCGCTTGCTCAAGATTAGTAGCGAATAGGGTCCACACTTCGTAGAGCTTATCACCCACGATAGGCCAATCCGCTACGGAAGGTTTTGGCCCTGGTATTTTCACTTGACCATTTTGTAGTACTTCAAGCGCGTGCGTTGCACCATCCACAATGGAGCCTGATACCATAACAAGTGGCGTGACAAGGAGGGCAATACCAAGTAAAGCAATGGTTGTGGCTGCCAGACCTCTGCGACCACCATATACACGCTGCAATTTTTGGGTAAGCGGCATTAAAGCGACGGCTATAATAGCGCCCCAAATAACCGGAAGTATGAAGGGTTTGATGATGTCGTACGTAAACATCAGCAAGACAAAGATCAAGCCAATGCGTATTGCTGATTCCACCATATTACTGATGAAAAGCTTACTGTCGATTTTTACCGATTGTTTATCCATTTTTGTTTACCTGATGATCAATGTTAGAACTGACGAGACTTGAAACAACAATCGCCATATAAAAAACACCTGTGATGGCCTCTAAATACACCACGACTTGAGCCAGTGGTGTTAGAGGACTAATGTCGCCATAACCGAGCGTGGTTAAGGTAACGAAACTGAAATACGCTGCATTGGAGAAGTTCTGCCCCCAAGAAATCGCTTCCATACCGGTAAAGGCTTCAGGCGAAAACTCAAGCAGAATGAGGTAGGCAATCGCCCACATCAGACCAAGTAGCAAGAAAAGCGCTACCGAGCCAATGACTTTGTTGCTGTTGACATGGCCGGTGAAAAGAATCTGTCTTGCGATGGATTTAAAAGTGCCGAAAAAGAACGCAAAGGTGAGGGCAAGCATCACCACATTCATCTCTCTGATGTTGAAAACGGTCTTGATCACAATCACAAGAACCCAAACACCAAACAGGCTATAGAGGAAACGAGACCAGGTTTTGTCAAAGCGAAGGCTCGCAAAACAGACGATAAACGTCAGAACCGTGAAAGCCTGAAGTATGTGTTCAATCGTCCCTTCACCTACGACTTGTGCCATCGCACTCCCTAGCAACAAAATCACTAGCGCTAAGGTTAGATAGAAGAAGTTGTTTTCTTCATTAATGTTTTTGAGGTTTTTACCAATGACCATGGCTCTTCTCACTTAGTTATTGTTCACTTTCTGCGGATGACTCTTTCATCACCATGATGGACGCAGAAAGCCCGAATCGAAGATCAACATCTTCAGGAAGTTCTTGTAGGGAGATTCGCACCGGAATACGTTGTGCTAAGCGAATCCACTGAAAAACAGGGTTTACGTTTGGAAGAAGGTTGTAGCCGACCGTGCCGTCTTTGGGCGCAATACCCCAACCAATCGAGTCAACCGTCGCGTCAATTGGCGTGTCTGGGTGTGACATCAAAGTGACACGCGCTTGGCTGCCAGGTTCGATTTGCGCAAGTTGATTTTCACGGAAGAAACCAAATACCCAAAAGCTGTTTTTGTCGATCAGTGCGAGCAGTGGTTGGTTTGCGACCGCTTGCGTACCGTTTCTAATATCGAGGTTAGATACAAAACCATCGACGGTCGCATAAACTTTGGTAAAGCTGAGATTAAGGCGTGCTGATCTTAGTTGCTCTTCTGCAGATTTGATTTGCAGTAGCGATTCTTCGTAAGCGATTTCACGACGAATCAGATCCTTGTGCGAAACTGCGCCACGGTCTTTGGCACGAATGTCTTTTAAGCGGTCATATTCGATTTTTTTACCGCGAGAGCTAACAATGGAGCGCTCCAGTGCTACTTCGGCTTGAGATAACGCAACCTGGTAAGTCGCAGGGTCGATTTCAAACAGTAAATCCCCCGTTTTTACTTCTTGGTTGTCTTGCACCGCGACATTTACAATTGGGCCTGATACGCGAGGAGCCACTTTGATGACGTTAGCACGCACTTGCCCATCTCGTGTCCATGGGTTATTAAAGTATTCCTCAAACTTTTGATAGCCGAGCCAAGCTGCGCCACCAAGAATGACAAGATTGAGTGCGATTACGAATAGTTTTTTCATCTTGTTTGGCACCTAAAATTGAATATAAAAGCTGTTGATGGCCACCACATAACCGACCATGATGGCAATAAACGTCAGAGACGGAAAAGCGATGAAGCGAGACAAACGTGTCTTGTTCAATATCATCACCGTTATCCACGTGGCCGTGACGGCGAGAAAGAGCACGAGTAGCGTAGGAGAAAAGTAAACGTCTCCCCAAGAGAGTTCATGAGGCATTACCGATCCTCCGTTTTGTTTTCATCACTGGTCTCAGCCGGAGTTTCGAGTCGCAAAGGCGGCAATACGCGGTTTTCTTCATTTAAATAACTTCCCCAGTCAGTGCGCTCTGTCATCTGCGTGGCAATCGATTCACTGATGAAAGGTTTGCCTGTTTGGGTTTGCCAGCCTCCACCGAGGGCTTTGTAGAGCGCGACAACTTGGTTCGCAACATTACCTTTGATCGTTGCGTAGCTGTCTTCTGCGCGGGTCATTTTTTCTACCGAGTTAAGCAGACGTTCGAATGAAATTTGTCCGTTTTCGTACTGTGTCATGGATATGTTGAACGCACGAATGGAAGAGTTGACCGATTGCAAGCGTAAATCTTTTTGCTGCAAATACAGGTCATATGCTTCGATTGCATTGGTGACTTCATTAACGGCTTGCAGTACCTTTTTGTTGTAGTTCGTCAGCGTTTCTTGGAAGCGAGCATCTTCGAAACGAATGTTATTTTTCACGCGTCCGTATTGGAAAATGTTCCAACTGAACGTTGGGCCAACCACCATGGTGAGCGAATCGCTAAAACTGAAACTGCTGCCATCGGGAACCGTACTGTCGATACCGATGGAACCGAACAACGAAAAGCTTGGGTACAGAGCGGTTTCTGCCACGCCAATCTGCGCACTTTGCGCGCGAGCTTGCATCTCAGAGACTTGCAAATCCGGACGTCGCATCACTAAGTTAGCATCCACTTGCGTATCCAAAAGCGGTGGACGTGGCACAATGGAGCGCTCGTCGGTGCCCGATAGCGCCGATTTTCTGCCCGTTGATTTGAACTGGGCTTCGTACTCAGCGATTTGCTTGTGCATCCCATCCGACTGTAGCAGTCCATCTACTTCTTCTGGTAACAGACCCAGTAGCAAAGCCAACACAGTACGTGATTGCTTCATTGCCACTTCGAGGCTCGGTAGCGCTGCTTTGGTGGTGTAGAGTTGGTTTTTAGCTTGTTGAACGTCCAATTCTGTAACGTTGCCAGAGTCGAACTGCACCTGAGTAATACGTACGACACGCTCTTGAATCTCGATATTGCGGCGAGACAGCAAAATACGTTCTTGGAATGTGCGATAGTTGATGTAATTGCGCGCCACTTCGGCGGTTATGGTAACCATGATGTCGTGATACGATGCGATGGATGCGTAGTAACCCGCTTCTGCCGACTCAATACCGCGAGCATACTTGCCCCAAACATCCATTTCCCAAGCAGCATCAAACGACAAAGTGGCGTTATTCACGCCCTGATCATTTACGTAGGCACGCGCTAGGTTTCCTGACACGGTTTGAACTTGTGGGTATTGCAAGCCAGTCGAAATACCAAGCAATGAACGTGCTTGTACAATTCGTAGCCCTGCGGCTTCTAAATCGAGGTTTTGTTTGCTCGCCAACTCAACCAGCTGATTAAGAGTCGAGTCATTAAATTGCTGCCACCATTGTTGTAGCTGTTGCTCTGATTGCTGCGTATCTTTGGCTGCTTTTTGCACCGACCAGTCACTTGGCAGTGGCGCCTGCTTTGGATGAACATAATCTGGTCCTACCGTGGTACACGCACTGAGTCCGAGCAAAGAAAGTATGGCGAGGCTTGGTTTGGTTAGTTTTGGAAGCATCATATCCCCACCTTTAAAAACGCTTCTGTTGTAAGTTCACCCAATCGATATCCTCGTAGGTTTGCTTGCAATGCTTGATTGCTTCGAACACGTTCCGTTTTAAATTCAGCAAGATATAAAAACCGGCTATCTCTGAATAAGCGTAGTCAGATAAATCCAACTCACTAAAAAAATCTTCCAGTTTATCTTCGAATGTTTGGTAATCCTGACTGTATTGGTCGAATACGGAGTCGAGTTCTTGTGTTGCTTGATGGCTGGCTAAAGCGCCTGCCATCAAAGGAATGATGGAATCGCGGTGTTGTTGACGAAGCTGAGTAATCAGCGGATTGGCCATCAACTTTTTCTCGGCGGCCATTAAGATGTTGATGTGATTACTGAGTACATCACACGCTTTGCTAAACGCGCCAATCGCTTCTGGCGTGGTTTTATCAAAGTGTTTGTGGTTGATTTTCGAACCCCAGACTTTGAGCTTTTTCGATGAGACATTGAGCGTCACCAAGTGCAAGGCCCGTTTGAGCGGCGTAATAACCGAGCTGGACTGCTGTTGATAGGTAGTGAACAGCTCTCGGGTATGTCGGAAGTAGCGTTCTTTTATGGTCAAAAAGAGGTGTTCTGGTCGTGAGCTAAACGGGAAGTAGTGCGCGAAAATAATCATGAACACCACCATGTAGAACAACAGTATGATCGTCATGAGGATCCCGAAGTGATAGAACATGTTGTTATCTAAACCGAGAACAAACAAGCCCACCATGTAGAAAATCGTCACTGGCCCGTTAAACAGATAAAAACCGATAAAGGTGTAGATAAAGATGAACAGGCCAAGTTCTAACCCGAGATCCAATTGCGGAAGAATGAAGACGTAAGAAGGCACCGCGAACAAGAAGCCGAAAGTGAACAGCACAAGCAACAAAATTGGGTGCACAGGCACGAACGACAGCAAAGACATAAACATGGTCGAGAAGACCACGAATGAATAGCCGCCTGGTGGATTGAAATAAATCCAAATCAGTCCAGCAACCCAATAAGTGACAAAGGTTTTGACCGCGGTTTTAAAGTTTTCTGCGTCCCACCATAGAAACTTGCCTTTCGGTTTCGGCAGTGGCACGTCAAAGGAGACATTGTTCGTCACAGAGTCAATACAGCTAATGCTCTCCGCTAAACGCGACAAGTTTTGATGCATCAGTTCCAATAGGTGACCAAGCGTAAGCGCAGAGCCTTTCTCTAGGTGAGTTGCGTCTTCTAGCAACGCTTGGTTGTATTTGACTTTGAATTCCTGAACACGAAAAGCGGGCTCTTTTTCGTCCCAGACTTGTTGGCAGGTATCAAATAGCGCGTCAATTTCCGCAACGGCTTGATCAAAGTTGCTGATGCTTTCACGGTCTTGCTGGTGGCTAAAGTGGCTGTGCGCCGCAACGGTCAATTGTTGCGTTACCTGCTTGTTCAAATGAACCGCCAAGCGCCACTCTTTCATGTAGGCCGACACTTCACTGCATTCCACACTGACCGTAGCAAAGCGCTGTTCGAGCGCATTTTGGGCGGCAAACATCTGTTCGATAAGAGAATCCACGCTAGGTTGTGGCTCTCCTGCTTCTGGATTTTCTTTTCCCTCTTCTTGAGTAGAGACTTGCCCTGCCGATTTTTGCTCGAAATTTTGCAAGATAGCGGTGAACAGCGCGCGTTGTGCTTGGTTGAGTTGTTCGATGAGCTGTCTTAGGTTTTGTTCTGTTTTGGTCGGGAAT
This sequence comes from Vibrio sp. SCSIO 43097, assembly GCF_023650755.1. Taxonomy (NCBI): domain Bacteria; kingdom Pseudomonadati; phylum Pseudomonadota; class Gammaproteobacteria; order Vibrionales; family Vibrionaceae; genus Vibrio; species Vibrio sp. SCSIO 43097. The sequence goes on from NZ_CP071841.1 coordinate 1,539,478, forward strand.
AAGAAAGTCCCCACGAGTGTGTAAACCACCACCCCAAACACCGTCATGTAGGCGCGGTCAACGCCATAAAGAAACGCACCTTCTGCGTCACCGCCATTGGACATCATCAGTGTCATCACGCCGGTCAGCATGAGTAGCGTTGGATCTTTTTGATAGGCTTTACGGAAGTAAAAAATGAATGAGACCACAACCGACACGCTCAGCATGTACAGCAAGCGGTCTTGAGCAAACAACCCCACCAGTAACAAGCCAACCACGGCACCAACCAATGTACCTAACACGCGTAAGGTACCTTTGGCGAGGGATTCACGACGACTGCCTGTGGATGCAATCAGCATCACTGTGGTTGCGGCCGTCGATGCTTGCGGCCAACCCATGGCAAACGGGATCAGATAAGCCAGAGTTAGGCTAAGCGATACTTTAATAGCGAATTTTATTTTGTCGTTCATAGTGTCAAAGTTTGCTCAGGCTTATCGTTATAAGTTGATGAATTTCTTATATGAATAATCAGAATCTTGTTCTGAATAAATTCGGGGGGCGGAATATAGCGGGTGAAAAAGTGTGCTTTGTAAACCCTTTGTCAAAACAAAAAGTGCGTATTTGGCTTGATCTCGTGCTAGCCCTTGGCGTTATTGGTGAAACGCCTAAAACGAGCAAATTCGCGATCTGTGATGATTCTCACTTTTGAAACAAAATCGCTGCATTGTGTGAGCCAATTCTCACCTTATATTCTTCGCCTGGTACCAAAGCAGACCACTTGTACCATCTGCAATGAGCTTTACTGCTTTAAAAAGCATAGATGATGAATGGGTACTTGAGAGGGAAAGTTATTACTTTTTATCGGCTTGCCGATTGTTCGTTTGTTTTTTTGGATCGAGATAAAAAAACCAAAGCGATCCCACCAAGAATGATGCCGCTGGTTAAAAGAATATGCAGTGAAAGAGGCTCGTGGAGTACGATGCTGCCGAGTAGCAAAGCAATGGCTGGCACGGAAAGTTGGCTGACGGCGGCTTGAAGCAAAGAGAGCTTACGTACGACTTGGTACCAAAGCGTATAACCAAGGCCAGAGGCAATGGCACCAGATGCGATAGCGAGCAACACTCCGCTCAAAGAAAGGTGGATTGAGGACAAGATTAATGGCGAAAGGAGCACGCCAATTATTGATGCAGCGATGAATCCCCACGTGATGCCACTACTTGGAGAAGGCGCTTGTTTACCGAGCGCAGTAAACGCAGCCCAACAAACGCCAGAAATCAACATGAGAAGTGCAGAGCTAATATCGGGGCGCGTGGCAGATGGCAACATCAACCAAACAAACCCAACAATTGAAAGGCCGATACCGATGATTTCGAGAAACTGAAAGCGCTCACCTTGCCACCAATAGATCGCCAGTAATGTAAGTTGCACGGCACCAAACAAAAGCAAAGCACCGGTTCCTGTCGCCAGTTGTAAGTACGCGAAAGAGAAAAGGGCAGCGTAACCAAATAACGCCACGCCAGCAAAAAAGCGAAAGCGAGAAGTTGGCCGATCGGTTTTCCACTGGCCTCTCACGACAAGCATTGCGATTAAGGTAATCGCGCCAGATATCAATCGAACGAGCGTGAAGCTTCCTGCATCAATTAACCCTTCTGCCAAGGCAATTCGACACAATAATGAATTGGCAGCGAACGCCAGCATTGCAATGGCAGTGAGTAAAAAGGTCGACATCCTTGATCCTTAGCGTGTAAATGAACAGCTAGTGTAGATCCAAAAGAACATTTTTATTAGTTGATAAAGTGATTAGTTATAGCTATCAGAGCAAGAAAGTCATTAAAAATAACCAGAGAAAACCTGACCTTAGCCTGAGTCTTACTGTGGTTGGGAAGGTTGTTTGTACAATGACTTAATGGTGTTTTTCAACCATAGCAATTTGGGATTGTACGCATTGCGTTTATGCCAAATCATGGTAAATGGAATCAGTAACTTGTCTTGTTGAGCTTGGTCTAATGGAATTGGCAAGCACACTAAATCGAGATGCAGCTTTTCTGTGTAACTTTTGCAATAGTGCGGCGCGGTGGTGATCATGTCATGCGTCGGCTGCGCTGCCATAAAAAGGGATTGCTCAAAGTTGGACATCGTCAGCCCGATAGAGCGCTGTAGCCCTAGTTCCGCTAATACTTCATCCAACGCCCAAGTTTCACTTTTTTCCCAAACAATATTGATGTGTTGGTAGCTCAGAAAGGTCTCGAGATTCCACTCTTGCTGTAATGCCGGATGATCTTTATGTAAATACACCATCGGCAGGTCAAAAAATAGAATCTCAAAATCCAAGAAATACGGCAGAAGATCCAACGACTCTTTCGATCTCGGGTGACTTTCTCGGCCGGTAAAACCGATATCCGCCTCGCCTCGAATGATGGCGTCGCGTGAATCGTAATCCCAGTTACTGGTTTTTACTTTCGCTTCAGGGTATCGCTGGTGGATAGCGACGATGAGTCTGTCCAGCACTGTGAGCACTAATGGCGACTCAATCGTGATATCAAAACGCACTCCTTTAGGCGTAATATCGCTGCGTTTTTCTGCAATCTGGCTGCCAATTTGCAGCCATTCTGCAAGATCTTGCTCCATGCTTTGTGCCAAAGGCGTTGGCGCAAGACCTTTAGGTGTTTTGACAAACAAAGGATCATCGAACCAATGACGAAGTTTGTTGAGCGACTTACTTACGGTAGAGGGCGTAACGTTCAGCTTTTTCGAGGCTTTCGAGACGCTTTGCTCTTGCAACAATAATTGCAGAGTGAACAGTAAGTTTAAATCAAGTCGCGCTAGGGATTTCTTCATAATGGGTATCGTGAACAGGCTTTGGAATCAATAGTATTAGAGCAAGGCTGATGACGCTACCTAGCACTAAGATAAACACCAACATATTCAGTGCAGTAACGCCGATGAAACCCATAAACCAAATATAGAACGCGGAACTACAAACTTGAGCAATGCCCAGTAACGAGCTCGCCACGCCAGCTTGTTGAGAGAATGGGCTGAGCGCTTGGCTCATGGCCAAGCCAAAGCCACAAGCGAAGCCTGCGCAAATCAGCCCAAGTCCGAACACATAGTAAAAAGGTTGTCCATCATGGAAATGGGCTGCACTGAGCACGATGGCTGAACAAACGAGCAATACTTGAGAGCTCATCATTAAGGTTCGCTGCTTGAAAATCCCCAATGCCAATGGCGCCGAGAACGAAATCAACATACTGATCGTCGCAGTCCCCGCCATGATGGAAGAATAGCCACCGCGATCAAAACCAAGCATACTCATCACAACAATTGGTGAAGCGTTAACAAAGGTCAGGATGGTGGTCACTCCCAGTGCAGTAATGATCAGCCTACTGATAAAAAATCGCTCGAAGAAAGTCTCTTGATGGCTCTCTGGCGTTGTCTGTTCTTCACCTTGTTGGCTGGGTAGTGATTCCTTGAGAACAAAAATGGCCAATACACTGACGAGAATGCCCATTCCTGCCATCGTGGTAAACAAACTCGGCCAAGGAAATTTCAGCATAATCAAGTGACCAATCACGGGTGCGATCACTGGAATGGTACAGGTGATGCCATTGAGCATCGACAATACTTTCGCGCGGCGTTCATCGTCTAACGTGTCGCGTAAAATCGCGAACGCGACGACATAGCAAGATCCAGCACCGATGCCTTGGCAAAAGCGAGCAATCAAGAAAGCGTTTGGTTGCTCAGCCATTCCGCCGAGAAAAGACGCGAGCACGAAGATCATCGCGCCGCCGACGGCAACAGGCTTTCGTCCCACAGAGTCTGCAATTTTCCCCGCGAATAACATCGTCGTAGCCATGCCAGCTAAATAGATCGAAAACGCAATATGCAACTGAGATTCACTGGCGTTGAGATCTGACGCAATTTGAGGCAAACCAACAAGATACAAATCAATGGCAGTAGGGTAGAGTAAGACGAGTGCAAAACTGCAAAGTAAAAAACGGGACATGGAAACCTCTCTATCGAATGGCGAGGATAATAGAGTGCTAAACGTTTGCCTGCGAGTGGGAAATACGACACTAGGTATTTCTATTTACGACATACCCTGTATGAATTGAGCATAAAAACAACAAGGAAGATTATGATTACTATTGAAAAGTATTCGCCTGAGCGACATGAACAAACTTGCGAACTTAGCGTTCTAGAAGAGCAATCGCAGTTTACGGTCGCGGATGTGGGTGAAATGCTTACACGTCTTGAACCCACAGAGCTTCCGCATCTGATTTTGGCAGACGATGACGTGGTTGGCTTTTTTCTATTTGATGCTGCTTACAGCGAGAAATACGATTTTTGCCCGAAAAACAGTTTAGGCGTACGTGCTTTGCTGGTGGATCACCGTCATCAAGGCAAAGGCATCGCCAAGCAAGCCATTCAACAGTTTGCCGATTTCGCCAAACGCCATTATCCCGAGTTTGATGCGCTTTATCTCACTGTGAATTGCCGCAACATACCCGCTTATCAGTGCTATTTAAAAGCAGGGTTTGAAGATACCAATGAGCTTTACCACGGTGGCCCCGTTGGACCGCAACACATTATGAGACAGCCGCTTTAGCTAGGAAAAACCAAGGATGGAAAGATGAGGATTGAAATCGACAATTTAGAACGGTCGCAAGTGATAGCGCTGTTGGAAGGACATTTACAGGACATGTACGCCACGTCACCACGCAGAAAGCGTGCATGCGTTAGATTTAGATAAGCTCAAAGCGCCAGAAGTGACGTTTTGGACCGGATGGAAAGGTGAGCAACTGCTTGGGTGTGCGGCGATTAAAGAGTTGGATGACCAACACGCGGAGCTGAAATCCATGCGCACCACGCCTACGGCAAGAAACCAAGGTGTGGCATCTCAATTATTGATTCATGTGATTGAGCAAGCGAAGCAAAAAGGTTTGCAGCGCTTGAGTTTAGAAACGGGCTCGATGGAGTTTTTTAAACCAGCGCGCCTGTTGTATGAAAAGCATGGCTTTGTGTACTGCGAGCCGTTCGGGGATTACGAACTCGATCCGAACAGTCAATTCATGACCCTAGAACTGAGTTAGGGCCATGAATTTTTAGAAGCTAAATCCAATCGATTTAGAAATTCAGATTCAAGTTGATGGTTGGCGACAAGAGGCTTGAACGCTCGTCAGCCAATCGCTTTCTCTTCTCTTTCAGTCTCTTGGCATTATCTTTGTCTGGATTGCCATCAAGCTGATTATCGATGACCGAGATTTCAGTATCGATTTGTTGGATGCGTTGCTGGCGTTGATATTCTTGATGACCTAACTGGTAGTTCTCAATAAACTCTTTGCTGCTGCATACACCGTAATATTCTTTGCCTTCGATACCGACAGTGTACCCATTGTCTGGTGAGCAATATTGGATAGTGCCTTTATCAAAGCCTTCTTTCCATTTCGCTCGGTCGGGTGTCACACCCGCTTCACCACAGTCTTCGGTATAGCTATTGATAATGTTTGGATCGTTGCCGTCTCGGCCATCTTGATAACCTACGTTGTACCAGTTCGCCGTTTTGCACTCATCCGGAGACATGCTGGCGCAACCTGAGAGCAAAGTCAGTAAAGCCAGGGGGATTAGCGCTCTTTTCATCAGTGACTGTCCTTTAAATAAAATCGAATTGATAACTTGAGTTTAAAATGAACACTGTTCATATCAATGGTTGAAATCATTGTATTCACAATTGTGGTGACTCATTAATCTAAGTGATAAATTTATTATGCTGAATAGAAGTGTGTTTGATTAGTATTATCCACGAACTGCGCCTTTGCTGCATCAATCCACTAGCCTTGGCCCCAAATTAAGTGATAATACCAACATAAAGATAAACACCGTCAATGAGGCTAAGACATTGAGCGAACAACCCACCGTCCTTATTATCGAGGATGAATCTGCTATCGCAGAGAACCTGATTCATGTATTAGAGATGGATGGCTACCACGCAGAGTGGTTTACAACAGCAGGAGAGGGCTTAGCTTTTTTGCAGCACAACTCCGCAGCGTTACTTGTCTTAGACGTAGGCTTACCGGATGGCAATGGTTTTGAATTATGCAAAACCATCCGTGAGTTTTCTGATATTCCCATAATCTTTCTCACCGCAAGAAGCGATGAAATTGATCGCGTAGTCGGTTTGGAAATTGGCGCGGATGATTACGTGACTAAGCCATTTAGCCCGCGCGAAATGTTGGCTCGCATTAAACTTCGAATCAAAGCTAAAGCGCCAATGATGGAGGACAAACCAGAGCCTGTAGCTGTTCCAGAACAACCTCATTTGAACCATGATTTAGTTGCGCAGAACTTCGACTACGGTGTTGGCGGGCAAATGCTTGGGTTAACTGCGGTCGAATTTAAGATTCTCGATAAACTGATTTCTGTCTCTTCCAATGTATTGAGCCGAGAGCAACTTATGGTCGCTGCTGACATGGCGCCGGAAGCTGCGTACGAGCGCAATATTGATACCCACATCAAAGCCATTCGCCATAAGTTGAAGCCGTTTGAGATGTCTGAACGCATCTGTACCAAGCGTGGCTTTGGTTACTTTTACTGCATTAAAGGTGAATGATGAATCGCTGGCCGAAGATCCCTCTTGGACTCAGACTGTTTTTTCTCTACTTCATCTTAGTCGGAATGACGGCTTACATGGTGAGCAAAACGGTCGTCCAAGAACTTAAGCCAACCGTGCGTCAAACCACCGAAGAGACGCTGGTGGATATGGCGAACTTGCTTGCAGTATTGGCAGAAGAAGATGTTGCGAACGGAAAGTTGTCTGAAAGTCGCTTCTCCAAACTACTAGCGGCTTATGGGCAGCGAGAGCCTCAAGCGCGCATTTGGGAAATTGGCAAAAAAGCGATTAACCATCGAATTTACATTACCGATAAACAAGGCATTGTGATTGCGGATTCTTGGCAGCAAGACGTAGGCAAAGACTACTCGCAATGGAACGATGTATATCTCACGTTGCGTGGTCAATACGGCGCGCGCAGTACCATCGAAGACCCGAAAGATCCGCTCTCAACCGTTATGCACGTGGCTGCGCCCATTTACCACAAAGGTGAAATCATTGGCAGCGTGACGGTGGCAAAATCCAATCGCTCAGTACAACCCTTCATCGATCTTTCTAAACGCAATGTGCTGTTTTGGATGGTGTGGATGAGTGGTTTAGTGCTATTGGCAGGGGCATTGTTTGCTTGGCGAATTCACTCAGCACTGAACAAGCTAGAAGACTACGCGACCAAAATGGGTGAAGGTGAAAAGGTCTCTAAGCCGACATTTCGTATCTTTTATGAGTACGGCACGCTAAGTGATGCATTAGAGAAAATGCGCAATCAGCTCGATGGTAAGCAGTATGTGGAAGAGTACGTACAGACGCTGACTCATGAGCTGAAAAGTCCGTTATCAGCGATCAAAGGCGCGAGTGAAATATTGCAAATGCCGTTGCCTGAAGAAAAGGTCGCGCGCTTTGCTGGCAACATTGAGCGAGAGAGCGATCGCATGCAGTCATTGATTGATAAGTTGCTAGAACTTGCTCGTCTTGAAAAGCGCCCTGAGCTAGAGCAAGTCGAAGCTATCTCGCTAGAACAAATGGTCAATGAAGTGGTTGAGTCGGCGGATGCGCGTTTGAGTGCTAAGTCGGTCACTGCCAAAATCCAAATTGATGACCATCTCTCCGTACTTGGTGATGCCTTCTTACTGAAACAAGCCGTTTTTAACCTGATGGACAATGCGCTGGATTTTGTTCATTCAGAGGGATGCATTGAATGGAAAACTGAGGTCACGAAAGAAAAGGTGTGCCTGTCGATTTTCAATTCAGGTCCTCACATTCCCGACTATGCAATGCCTCGTTTAACCGAGCGCTTCTACTCCCTCGCTCGGGAAAATGGTGTTAAGAGCACTGGGCTCGGGCTTAATTTTGTTGAGCAAGTGATCAAGCTGCACAAAGGTCAGTTGCAAGTCGAAAACGTCGATGCTGGCGTGAAAGTGACCCTGATTTTACCAACTCCATAGAAACTCCACATTAGCTCCATTCGTTCTCCAAATTGCTGATTTAGATTACTCCCATCAGCAAATGGAGAATGAAACATGAAAAAGATCCTCAATAACCAACTCGGCACGAAGTTCGCCTTCGTGCTGTTTTTGTTTGTCTTACTGCAAATCCCGCTTTCAATGGTCACAGGGCTGATCTCAGAACGCTCATATCGCCAAGATGAAGTCAGAAACGACATCGCACGCAGCAGCAGCGGCGAACAGCGCATCATTGGTCCATTCATCATGGTTAATTACACCGAAACCAGTTACCGAGATGACAAAGTACAGATTAAAGAGCGTCGTAAATTTCTTTTACCTAGCACTTTTGATATGAGCGCGAATCTGGACAGTTTTGAAAAGTACCGAGGCATTTACCGCGCGCGTTTATACAAAGCACAAGTGGCACTGAAAGGCACTTTTGATGCAGACGAACTCGCGGCGTTGCAGGGGCTTGATATTGACAACATGAGCCTAGTCGTTGGCATTGAAGACAGCCGTGGATTGATTCGTTTGGATGACATGACCATGGCGAGCTCTGATATCGAAGTCGCACCGGGAACGGGGTTAAATCAGTTACCACAAGGCTTCCACAGTGATCTGACACTTGCAGACCTAAACCCAGCAAAACCTTTGGTATTCGATCTTAACTTCTTGCTACAAGGGATGGGACAGCTTCAAGTCACACCAATTGGCAGTCAAACAACAGTGGAGCTCTCTTCAACATGGGCGCATCCAAGCTTTATCGGTGATTACTTACCGGTGTCATCAGAAGTATCTGAAGATGGATTTAACGCGCAATGGGCGAGCAACAACTTCTCAACCAATATCGCGCAGCTGTTCCAAAGCTGTTTGTCATCGAATCACGCTTGTCACGAGCTTGAACAGCGACAAATGGGCGTAGATTTGATTGACCCCGTTGATCACTATTTGAAGTCTCACCGAGCTGTGAACTATTCACTGTTGGTTATCACATTAGTATTTGCGAGTTTCTTCTTACTGGAGTTGTTCCAAGCGCGTCCGGTGCACCCTGTGCAATACGGCTTTATTGGTCTGGCTTTAGCACTTTTCTATCTGTTGCTGATTTCGATGAGTGAACACCTCGGCTTTAACTGGGCGTATGTGGTGTCAGCAGTTGCATCGACGGGGCTTTTAAGTGTGTACGTGAGCGGTATGTTGAGCAACACCAAGCACGGCGCGATATTCGGAGCGTGTTTGCTCACTCTCTACGGATTACTGTTTGGCTTGCTACAAGCAGAGAGTTACGCATTGGTCATGGGGACATTACTGTGTTTTGCGATTTTGAGCTTCACTATGGTCATTACACGCAACATCGACTGGTACGCACGAAATAAGAAAGCAGAAGAAAGTGCAAAGGCGAATCGTGAAGATGTTTAAACGAGTCGCTCTTGCTGGTCAGCCAAGCGATATGGTGGAAGAGACGTCCGCTATCTACCTGCGATTTTCTGCAAAAAATGGACTGAAAAGCTTGGTGTGTTTTATCGCATTGGTCGTTATTGCACTCTATGTTCGAGACAACTTTATTCGCCCGACATTTGGTGATGTTCTCGTTGTGGTTTGGCTCTACTACTTTCTTGCAAGTATGTTCTCTATGCCCGTTAACTGGCTGGTTTCATTGGTGGTGTTGATTGCGTTTGCTGTTGAGTTAGGGCAATTGTTACAGGTTGCAGCTTGGCTTGGTATCGAATCTTCATCGCCTCTGGCAGTGATTTTGGGCGCCACATTTGATTGGAAAGACATGCTGGCTTACTGCATCGGAGGTCTACTGTGTTGGTGGATGGAAAAGAAATGAAAACCGAGATGAAAGCTATTGTGCTACCAAACCAACTTCGACATTCCAAACGAGGTACTCGTAAGAGGCTCAAAATCAGTTTACTCAAGCGCGTGTACCTTTGGTCACTGACCAATAGAGAGCTGCTGTAAACCTCGCCTCTTTATATGAAATACAAAAGGGAATCTCAAACTCACCGGCGCACAGGGTGAGTTAAGATTCCCTTATTATTGACTAAGATATTGAGTTCTTACTTTTAATTAGCTTTCAAATGAAAGTTTCTCGCCGAACGTCTCTTTCCAGTCTTTATCGAACTGTTCAACCGCAGGTTTTACTGCTGGGTGAGCGAACATTTGCGCTGCCACATCGGTTGGCAATGTAATGGCTTCGATGCCCAGTTTCATCACCTCCATCGCTTGTTGAGTGTTCTTGAAGCTGGCTGCCAAAATCTTCGCTGGTAGTTGGTTTTGATCGAGCAACAATTGAAGATCCGCAACCACTTCAACACCGTTGCCGTTCATCGCATCAATGCGGTTTACGTAAGGTGCTAGGTAGTCTGCACCGCACAGTGCTGCAAGGAACCCTTGTTGAGCTGAATAGATAGCAGTAGCAAGAATCTGAATTCCCTCTTTTTTCATTAGCTTAATTGCTGCTAAGCCGGTTTCTGTTGCTGGCACTTTTACCACCATATCGTAAGGCAATTCATTCAGTTGGCGTGCTTCTGCCACCATGCCTTCGACGGTTGAACTCACGACTTGAGCGTGAAAGCGAGGTGTACCGCCAAGTGCTTCTTGCATGCCTGCTAGGGTTTCATTCAGCCCCTGTTTTGACTTCGCCAAAATGCTTGGGTTTGTCGTCACGCCTTTTAGCGGTAGGCACTGGTTAAAGCGTTTTACTTCTGCCACATCAGCAGTATCTAAATAAAGTTCAATCATGGTTTCTACCTTAAACAAAATCTTCGTTTTGATGATGGGATCACTATAGATCTGACAATCGAACGAGATCTTGATTTCGATCAATTGAAATTTCATTTGAAACTGTAATGATTTCATCAAATGAAAGTTAAGTGAAACTTGTAAACGCTCAAATGAAGCTTTCAGTTCGAACAAAGAAAAGCCGCTGATAAGACTTAACCAGCAAGAAACGGATTAAGTACACAGCGGTAGCACAGACCAAGAGGCAAGCAGAGATGTATTTCAATATTCAACGATTCTCTACCCATGATGGCGATGGCATTCGTTCCATTCTTTTTCTCAAAGGATGCAGCTTGTCTTGCCCTTGGTGTCAAAACCCAGAAAGTCGCAGCGAAAAGCATTCACTCTTATTTGATCAGCGAAGCTGTATGGAAGGTTGCCAGCTGTGCGTTTCTGCTTATCAAGCCACAACTCAACCCACAGCGGGTAGCGAAACGGTGGGTGATGGTATTCAACGTATCGACAACCAAATCATCATCAATCGCAAAGCCATCAAAGAAGACCAACTGATCGCGCTGCGAAACGTCTGTCCTACGCAAGCACTGACCGTCTGCGGTGAAGAGGCAAAATCAGACATGCTGTTCGACACCTTAATGAAAGACAAACCTTTCTATGACCAAAGCCAAGGTGGCGTGACTTTCTCCGGTGGTGAGCCACTCATGCAAGCGGATTTGGTAGCAGAACTCGCACAGCGTCTGCATGACAACCAAGTCTCTACCGCTATTGAATCGTGCATGCATGTGCCGTGGAAGAACGTCGAAAAAGTCGCGCCGCATATTGATTGCTGGTTGGCGGATTTAAAACATACCGATGAAGAAAAGTTTCTTAGCTGGGCGAAAGGTTCACTAAAACGCATCAAAGACAATTTCCGAAAACTGGCACCTATCGCGAAACGCATTGTGATTCGCGTTCCCGTTGTGCCGAGGTTCAATGACACCATCGAAGAGTTGAAAGACATCATCGATTTTGCGGCTTCACTAGAAAGCTGCCAAGAACTTCACTTGCTGCCGTACCACACGCTCGGCATCAATAAATACCGTTTGCTCGATATGCCTTACAAGTGTTCTGACAAGCCATTAAACAAACCAGAACTGCTAGAAAGCGCCATGCAATACGCAAGCGAAAACACCCAACTTAACGTGATTGTAAGAGGTTAACTATGGACCTGAATTACCTTCCTGAGCGTATCAAAGCGCACAAATCGGCACTGGTAAATATCGTAACGCCACCTGTCTGTACCGAGCGTGCAGAGGCATACACTCGTGCTTATCAAGCAAACGAAGACAAACCTGTAATTGTCCAACGTGCGCTGGCGCTGCAAGAGCACTTACGCACTCGTACTATTTGGATTAAACACGATGAATTGATCGTCGGTAACCAAGCGAGCAAAGTGCGCGCTGCACCTATTTTCCCTGAATACACAGTACGTTGGATTGAAGCGGAAATTGATGAGCTAGCCGACCGTCCTGGTGCAGGCTTTGCGGTCACTGAAGAAGATAAGCAAAGCATCCACAGCATCACACCGTACTGGCGTGGCAAAACCGTTCAAGACCGTTGTTATGGTTTGTTTACTGATGAGCAGCAAGATATCTTAGCCAGCACCATCATTAAAGCTGAAGGCAATATGACTTCGGGTGACGCGCACCTTGCGGTGGATAACGAGAAAATCTTGAAGCTAGGCATGAACGGCTTATTAGAGGATGTTCGTCAGCACCGTGCTAACAATGATGTTTCGACCTTTGAAGGCTTGAAGAAAGAGCAGTTCTATAAATCAGTCGAAATCGTACTGCTTGCCATTCAAGATCACATGGTGAGCTACGCTGAATTAGCAGCAAAAATGGCGTTAGAAGAGACGCGCCCGCTGCGCAAAGCTGAGTTAGAAAGCATTGCGGCAAACTGTCGTCATGTAGCAAGCCACGCACCAGAAAACTTCTGGCAAGCATTGCAGTTGAGCTACTTCGTTCAGTTGATGCTACAAATCGAATCGAATGGTCACTCGGTTTCTTTCGGTCGTATGGACCAGTTCCTAAACGAATTTTATGTTCGTGATATCGAAAACGGCACAATTGAGAAAGACTTCGCGTTAGAGTTGCTACAAAGCTGTTGGTTGAAGTTGCTTGAAGTAAACAAGATTCGCTCTGGTGCACACTCGAAAGCATCGGCTGGTTCTCCGCTGTATCAAAACGTGTGTATCGGCGGTCAGAAGTTGAATGAAAAGGGTGAGCCTGAAGACGCAGTGAATCCCCTTTCTTGGGCGATTCTGGAATCTTGTGGTCAGTTACGTTCAACGCAACCTAACCTGAGTGTGCGTTACCACGAAGGTTTGAACCAAGAGTTCTTAATGGGCTGTATCGAAGTGATTAAATGCGGCTTCGGTATGCCAGCGTTCAACAACGATGAGATTGTTATTCCTGAATTCATCAAGCTTGGTGTAGAGAAAGAAGACGCTTACAACTACGCATCTATCGGCTGTATCGAGACGGCGGTTCCGGGCAAATGGGGTTACCGTTGTACGGGCATGAGCTTTATTAACTTCGCTCGTATCCTGCTCGCTTCATTGAACGAAGGTGTGGATGCAACAACGGGTAAAGCTTTCTTGCCGCACGATAAGTCATTGGCAAAAGGCAACTTTGAGAACTTTGAGCAAGTGACGGCTTCTTGGGCAGAGCAAATCCGCTACTACACCCGTAAATCGATTGAGATTGATACCGTAGTTGACAGCGTGCTTGAACAGCAAGCACAAGATATTTTCTGTTCAACGCTGGTGGATGACTGTTTGGCTCGCGGTAAAACCGTGAAAGAAGGCGGCGCGAAATACGACTGGGTATCTGGTTTGCAAGTCGGTATCGCAAACTTAGGTAATAGCCTAGCAGCAATCAAACACCTTGTTTTCGATGATGCGCAAATTACTCAGCCCCTTATCTCACAACAACAGCTAGCAAAAGCATTGGCAGAAGATTTCGATGGCATGGAGAACGAACAGCTTCGCCAACGTCTTATCAACTTTGCACCAAAATACGGTAACGATGATGACGCGGTAGACCAACTATTGGCAGACGCTTACCAAGTGTACATTGATGAGCTAGAGCAGTTCGTTAATACGCGTCATGGGCGTGGTCCAATTGGCGGCGGTTACTACGCAGGTACATCAAGTATCTCGGCAAACGTCCCATTCGGTGCTTCAACCATGGCAACGCCAGATGGTCGTAAAGCGAAAACGCCATTGGCAGAAGGTGCAAGCCCGTCATCTGGCTCAGACCGTTTAGGTCCAACGGCAGTGTACAACTCGGTTGGTAAGATTCAAGCGAATAAGATCCTTGGTGGCGTGCTGCTTAACCAGAAGTTAAGCCCGGCAGCAGTTGAGTCTGAAGGGGACAAGCTCAAGCTTTCTATGTTGATTCGCACCTTCTTCAACCACCACAAAGGCTGGCATGTTCAGTACAACATCGTCTCTCGCGAGACCTTGCTAGCAGCGAAGAAGAACCCTGAACAATATCGTGATCTGGTTGTGCGAGTTGCAGGCTACTCAGCCTTCTTCACCGCGCTATCACCAGATGCTCAAGACGATATCATTGCTCGTACCGAGCACGAGCTGTAAGTACACTCACTAACTAAAACGAAAGGCACCGATTGGTGCCTTTGGTTTGCATACTTAATCCGCAAATGACTATACCTGAACGCATTAAAGCTTGTGCAAAATGGTCACGCATTTCTTCGTGATGTTGTCGTACTCTTTCGTCATGTAAGCGGTAGTGATCGCGCCCTCTTTCATGATGCAAATGGCATCGAGTAATGCAGCGTTGTCTGATTTGAGATAGTGTTGAATTAGCTCTCTGACTTGCTGCTTATGGTAGCGGCAATACGTTGCGATCTCGCCACTGTCGTCACTGAATTCCGCGGACGTATTGATGAAAAAGCAACCGCGAAACTCGCCCAACTTTTCTTCAGAGCCATGAAACCAGCCGTTGAGTGCTGTAAATAACTGATCGATCACCTCCGCGCACGTTTGTGCTGAAGAAAGCTTTTCCTCCAACCATTCCATAAATACTTGGTGGCGTTGTTCTAATGCGGCGATGATAAGCGCTTCTTTGCTCTCAAAATGGTTATATAGCGTGCGTTTAGCCACGCCGGAAACATTGAGGACTTCATTGATGCCAATAGAGTTGATGCCTTGTTTATAAAACAGTGACAAAGCTGTGTCGATCAATAACTGTTTCTTTTTGTTCATAACTACGTCCTCAAAAAGTTCCATAAACACATATTGACAAAGGTAGACAGATTTGTCTATTTTATTTTGTAGACAATTCGGTCTACTTTGAGGTGTTTATGAATAATTTAATTTTATCGTTGGTTGCCGGGCTTGGCGCTACGTTGGCTATTGGCGTATTGTCCTACGCTGAGGTATCACTGACGGAGGTTGTACTCCTGATGGCACCATTTGGTGCTACCGCAGTACTGGTGTTTGGGGTGTCTAGCAGCCCTCTCGCTCAACCAAAAAACGTGATCATTGGTCACTTCATCACGGCATCTATCGGTATTGCGTTTAGCCAGTATGTTGACGTCACGCCGGTCACGCTCGCGATTGCGACGGGGCTAGGTGTTTCTGCGATGCTGATTACGAAGACCACTCATCCACCTGCGGGTGCAAATCCAATTTTGATCATGGCGTCTGGGCAGGGATGGAGTTTTCTCTTCACGCCTGTCCTGATTGGCGCGGTAGTGATTGTTCTGGTCGGTAAAGGGCTACAGTTGCTCCAAAGTCAGTACTTAAACCCTCGATTGAATGGTCAGAAGACCTAGTCGGGTTGTAGTTAGGGCCGCGAAAGGGAGTGATCTCTTTTGCGGTTTTATCTTTTGTAGGTTTGCAAAAACAAAATCTGATTCTCTCTTGGTATTCAGTCGTATACATCAACATGGTAGTTAAATTGGTACAATGCGATGAACAGAATCCACCCTAAGAAACTATTGCACAGTAAATGGACGGCAATTTCACCTAAAAACAAAGAGAAGCATTTTGTCGTGACAGAAATGGAACTAGATGAAGATGGTAACGTTGTGAGATGTGTCATCGAGGCAGTCATGAGTAAACGCGACCGAGAGATGAACTGGCAAGACCTAAAAGACTCTGAGCAATGGATGCAAGGGTGGAAGTGAGTGACGCTTCGTTGTTGGGCGAATCAAGCAGAAACGTGCGTTGCGAGTAGGCAAAAGTGGTGCTATCTGATACGTTGATAATTCGTTCTAACGCCCACTCAAAGGATTAATTATGATTGATTTCGACAATTCCTCTGTATTTAAGCTTAAGCCGATTGACGTTTCTAATGCCAGAGAAGACTTCCTTAAGTTCTTGATTGATGGTGAGACTATTTTCGCTGCTTTTAAAACAGTTCGTGACCAAGTGGTGTTTACGAACAAGCGAGTGATAGCGGCAAATGTGCAAGGGATTACCGGCTCAAAAGTGGATTACACTTCTTTGCCTTACAGTAAGATCAATGCATTTTCTATCGAGACCTCTGGTACTTTTGATTTGGATTGTGAAATCGAGTTCTTCATGAGTGAGGTGGGAAGAGTGCGTTTTGAAATTAAAGGCTCGTTTGATTTGATTTCTTTCAACCGTATGGTTAGTGAGTATGTACTAGGTTAAGGGATTAGAAATGAGAGCTTCGCTGAGAGACAAAATTATAGAGGTCTGTGACTAAAAGATCGCGAGTAAAGGTGAATTGGTTGGTCTCTCATTTTATGCGTTTTTCGCTAATAAAAATGACGACCCAGAGCTGTTGATGGAAGCGGCTACGTGGTGGATTCAGACTCATCAGCTCGACCACTTCGAAAAAGCAGTAAAAGTAAAATCAATGGTCGAGTCGGGGAGCTAAATTAAAAAAAAGAAGTAAAGAAAGCAGACAAATGCTAATAACGTTGCGGACAAAACAGGGTAGATAATGTAAGAGTCCTGCTTGTTGGTTCGTTGAAAACATAGCGAAACAAGTAAGACGTTATAAACAACAAGTAACAAGCTGATCATGGTTCCGCTGTTTAGTGTCATACTTGATAGCTGAGTTAAGAAAAACGCCAATAAAAGGTAATCGAAGACAATGAGCCATAAAAAGGCTTTCTTTAGTAAGTCGCTTTTTCTTTTTTCGGATAATGTTATGTGCATATAGAACTCAACTAAAAAGTCACAGTAACAGAGGCTTTGGTTAGAGAGGTCACCATCAGAGTGGTGACCTTTTAAGATTATAATTCTTGAATTTTTACTTCGCTGGTGGCGGTATCGCCGGAGTAATTGATGACTTCTTGACGAATGACTGGTTGGTTGAATTCAGCCTTCTCTTTCGCTTTTTGCAGTTCGCTTTCTTGGTGGTTGCCAAAAAGGGTCTCAAGCACTTTAGCGGCAGGAGTCGTTAAAACAAACAGCTCAATACGACGGTTTTCGCTAGAATCTGGCTCATCAGGATTAAGCAGCGCTCTATCTGACATACCCGTTACCTGCATTACTCTATCGTCCGGCATACCGCCTTCAACTAACGTATTTCTTGCTACGTCTGCTCGAGAGGCTGATAACGCCCAGTTAGATTGACGACCAAAACGCTTTTTAAATGGAATTGCATCTGTGTGTCCGCTGATGATCAGAGGGTTGTTAACACGATGAAATACAGGTGCTAGTGCGAGCAGTAAATCTTCAAAAAAAGGAGTAAGTTCTGCACCACCACGGCTGAACATATGCTGTTTGTAATCATCTTGAAGGACGATACGCAAACCTTGTGGTGTCACCGTGACGTTTACATTTCCCTGCGCATTAATTTGGGCAGTCATTTGCTCAATTACTTTCGCTAGTGCGGCAAGTTGCTCTTGAGTATCGAAGTTACCAGGAATCAAAGAATCAATTTCTGGTCCATCCCCATCACCTTTAAAGTAAGAGCTTACCACATGGTTGGAGTTGTGTTTACTTGGCACAGAAGAGTCCTGTGCCAAGTCGATAGGAGAAATACTTTGTGACGTATCAAATGGGTTGCCGTAACTCTTGTCGAATACGCTTGAACTATGCAAGTGGGCAACAATCGCTTTACGCTCTTCTTTGTCTACCACCTGCATAACCCAAAGTACAAGAAACAGCGCCATTAGGGCGATCATGAAGTCAGCAAACGCGACTTTCCACGCGCCGCCATGAGACGACTCATCATGGCTGTATACTTTGGCACGTTTGAACACTACATGCTCTTGTTTTTGCATTATCCCTCCTGTTCAGCTAACCACTTCTCCATTTGGTTGAATGTTGGTTTGATGTCTAGCTGAATATGTTTACGACCAGCGTCAATGGCGAGCAATGTCGGCTTTTTCGCTACGTAGGCAACCAAGGTTGCACGAACGCACTCAAAAGCAGTCATATTACGTTTTACTCGCTGAGCCATGGCGTTACTTAGTGGATCTAAGCCACAGTAACAACCGAAAATACCAATGAATGTACCAACGAGAGCTGCCGCAACGTGATAACCAATCATAGCGATTGAGCCATCAATAGCTTGCATGGTGATAATGATGCCACCAACTGCTGCAAGAATACCGAAGCCAGGTAGTGCTTCAGCTGTACGCTGTAGTGAGCGTGAAGGTAAAAGCATTTCGTTCTGTATTGCTTCGATTTCTTGCTCTAGCAGTCCCTCTAATTCATGAGGCGACATCTGTCCCATTGCCATTAAACGTAAATTGTCAGTAATGAAAGAAATTAGGCGATGATCTTCTGCGATCGTCGGGTAAGCGAGGAACATAGAGCTTTGCTCCGGAGCCTCAATATGAGAATCCAGAAACTTGTATCCGCGGTTTCTCGCTGTCTCTAGCAAGTTGTTGAGTAGTGCCATTAATTCCATGTAGTACTCATGCTCTTCTGTTGGACCTTTAATGGTCGCTGGCACTTGGCGACGCATTTCTTTCAGTACATGAGGCGGATTACCGATGATCAGAGAACCAGCAGCGGCGCCAATAATGATAAGGAATTCGGCTGGCTGCCAGATAGCACCTAAGCTACCACCGGCCCACATATATCCACCGAAGACGCACACCAGGATAGTGAGCACTCCAAAAAACTTTTGCATCTTGTGACTCCTAAGAGGACATTAATTGGTTGAGTTGTTTCAGCGCTTGTTTGTGAAGCTGACATATACGAGGTGGTGTCAGATCCAATACCAGAGCTATTTCGTGTAAGTTGAGTTCATGTTGATAGAACAGAGTCAGGAGCAGTTGATCGCGCTTAGGTAATTTACCCAAAGCACTGTCTAAACTACGACGAATATGTTCATGTTCCATGCCATCGTATTGCCCGCCAATGTAGCTATCACCGCTGCTCTCCATCAGTTGGTCAAGGCTTTGCATCTCGCCTGCGAGAGCGGCATTTTGGCGGTTGTAATAATCTTGCTCATTCGTCCCTAAAGCCTGGATGATTTCGGCATCCGTTGGCATTCGACCTAACGTTCGAGTGAGATCTCGAGTCACGTCGTTGAGCTCGTGGGCTTGTTGACGAGTCTTACGTGAACGCCAATCTAGTCGGCGTAATTCGTCTAAAATAGCTCCCCGAACTCGACAAACGGCGAAAGCAGGAAAGTGAGGATCGTCAACATCGCCATATCGGCGTCCAGCCTCGACTAGAGCGATAAGGCCTATCTGCTGCATATCTTCAATACTACAGTGAGAAGTGGCATGAACGCGCAGCTGGTTAACTACGCGTTTTACCATGACCTGATGACGTTGTAGCAATGCGTTTTCATCAATTGGTCGTGACGGTGTTGTCACTTCCTCTTCTGTGGTGTAAGTGTCTTGTACATTCATGTCTAACATGGTTGTGCTCCGTTATTGCACAACATATTTAGTCAACAAAACATCGTCGATTTCTCGGACGATGTCTGTTTTAGCAAAAGCGAGTAGAAGCGTTTGCTTCACTTCGTCTTGCAGAATATCGATGGCACCCGCTTGCTGTAACTGATCAAACGTTTTGTCGCTAAACAGTTTTAATAGAGAGTTTTGTACCATAGGCATGTATTCATCGATCTCTTTGATACGCTCTGGACGGCGTGTCTCAATTGCCAGTTCTAGCATCACAAAGTGAGTCTGTTTCTTGCCTTTAACGGTCAAAACGACTTTGTCCAAAGGATGGAAGCTAGGACCTTTACTTGTCGGTTGTTCTGTGACCAAAAAAGACAGTGGAGAGTCTTCGATCAGTGAACCAGAGTCAGGTGACTCTTGAGCGTGTTTGTTTAAGTACCAGATTCCGCCCATAATTGTGACGGCCGAAACGAGGGCACTGGTGATGATCATGGCGATAAACAGGGCGATCATTTGTTGTTTGGTCATAACCTTTTTCCTCGAAGATTTACTAAGCTTGAGTGCTTAGCCAGTGTTCTGAATAGTTAGTTGTTGTCGTGGTTTGGAATGCACCAGATTCTCGTGCGGCGAAAATATTGGCGTCTTCTTCGTTTGCATGTGGGTCATTTCGACCTTGGTTTTGATCAGAGCCAACATTGACATCGACATGAACGAAGTTTTGCTCTTGTAACTCAGTACGCAATCGTTCCGAAACTTGCATTAAAGCTTCTCGTGTTGCTGCGGCATTGGCGTTGATGTGGACACTCAATCGGTCACCTTCAACACGTACAAGTAAATCCAATTTCCCTAAGTCTGGTGGGTCTAGGCGGATTTTTGCTTCTTGTACATTTTGTTGAGCTTGGAGCGTCACGCGATCATGTAATACTTGCATCATTTGCTCGCCCCACTTTCCGGCAGTGGTATCAACACGCACCGCTGCCCACTCAGAGCCTTGAGCTTGAACATGACTCGTCGCAACCGGTGAATGTGCAGATTGTGTTGTAGGAGCTTGTGCTTGAAGTAGAGATGCGGTTGGTTGCCCTTGAACAGGTTGATTCAAAAGAGTTTGAAACTCAGCACCGGAGATAGGCAAACGCGAACTCGATGAAGTCGGCAGACTTTGCTTCACATCTTGTTTTGATGATGTGTTTAACATAGCGTTAGACGAATCTTGAGTAACAGACTTAACTTCGCTCGCAGTCATTAAAGATGACGCTTTTCCTAGTTTCTCAGCCTGCTTCTCTGCCATGGTAATCATACCCTGGGTTAAAGCTTGAGCTTGCGCTGCAAGATCAGTCGATTCTGTTAACCCTGGTGTACTGGTCAAGTTGGCATCCGGATCTGAAGCTGAGCGGTCATCAGTATCAAAACCATGACTTTGTACTTTGTTTGCGTTGTTCAAAGTAGAGGCCGTAAGGTGAAAACTCGGTACCGCTGACGCAGAGTTAAAGTCTTGCTCACCATTCTGCTTGTTCCCTGATTTAAAACCATGAGAAAAGCCGTGTACCGAGTTCGCTTGCTTGATGTGACCCTCATTGTTAGCTGGCGAATTACCCGAGTGCTGAGTTGAAGAAGGTATGATCATTGAGTTAGCTCCATGGTCATTGCTAATTGATAGGCCATAGCGCGTTCTTGATGGTCATTGACCATGTTCATCTCTTTTTTCAACTCGTTGGTCGACTTCTCTAATACTGCGAAGGCATTAGCGTGCACTGTTTTCGCTCGCTGGATTTCAGGTGCAAGCTTAGGATCTTTCAAAAAAGGCTTGTGACTGATCAAAAGCTCTCGCAACTGCAAGTCGTACCGCTTGAGCGCATGCCAATCGGCCGTTTTTGCGGCGAACTGGATGAGCTGAGATAAATGACGGAATCGCTCTGGCGATACTTTATGCTTGTTGTCCAAAATTCATCCAACCTTCACGAATGTTACCCATTACACGCTCAACGTTAACCAAGCGATTTGCATCGTTTTGCACGCTAGCGTAATAAAGTTCGACTTGGCAGAAGTCATAAAGCTGGCGTAGGTTTTCCGCAATTTCACCGCCGTTTTCATCATCTAGAGCACTTGTTAGTCCAATCAAGATGTTCATGCATTTGTTGATTCCATTCCCTTTCTCGGCCAAACGATTTGCGGCTAGGTGGCCGCGAATACGTTCAACTTCATCGAGTAGGCCATCGATTAACATGATGACCAATTGGTGTGGATTTGCTGCTGCCGCTTGAGCGTCGAGATCGACTTGTTGGTACGAATCGTAACCAGAATCCATAAGCATGAATATTTCTCCTAAATTTGGAACCAAATGTCTTATTTTTGAGCATTAAACATGGACATGGTTTGGTTCATTTGGGTCATAATTGAATTCATTTGAGTGAATTGTTTGAGATAGCGGTTGTACGACATTTCGTACTTACGCTCTAAATTGGTTTGTTTATCTTTGATTCGGTCTAAGCTTGACTGTATTGCGTCTTTACGCGTGCTGAAGGTACCTGATGAGAACTTCAAGAAAGGCTCTACCATCGCGTCAAGAGAATCTAGCAAAGCGTCATCCCCATTAAACAACGCCTCTAAGCCTGCGCTGTTTGTTTGTTGAGCTTCTTTGAACTTTTCTTGATCAACTTTCATTTTACCGTTGCGGTCTAGGCTCACGCCGATTTCGCTTAGGCGCATACCATTGTGTTCACCTCGGATTAACCCCGTTAACTGACTCTCAATAGAACGCAATGTCGAGTCGCTAGCGAGCACGCCGCGTTTCTGATCTTCGCCGCCAATTTGGGTGTACTGATCGATAGTCGAAACAAGGGCATTGTAGGTTTCCACAAACTTATCTAGTTGTTCTTTAGTGCCTTCGCTATCAGCTCCAATTTTTAAACCGATTGGCGCATCTCCCGCGGCTTGCGGTTTAGATACGGTAATGTCAACACCGTCGATGACACCTTCAAAAGTATTACTTGCGTTGGTTAGTTTCAGGCCTGAGTCTTTTGCACCTAGCCACATAACCGCATCTTGCGGAGCGTTAATTTGCTTGAGGTTGGTGAAGGCGTCTTCAAACCACGCTTGGCCAGTACCCGATGCAGATACGTTGATCTTATTTTCGACACCAGTCTCAGTGCTCGATAGCATAAAGTGTGTTTGACCATTCGAGCGAACTAGAGTGGCGTTAACGCCAGGGTTATCCGTGTGATTGTTAATCGCACTGGCTAAATCGCTGATCGTTGCAGTGCCGTCACCATTAACATCAACGGAGGACAAGTCTAGAGTCATTGTTTCACCGTTGATGGTGAATTCTAAAGATCCAGTTGTTGGTACTTCTGTCGTTGCCTCAAGGTCTGCAGGCATACCTGTAGATACTTGATGCGCCGTTGCCACTTTTTCTACAAAAATCTGATAGTTACCCGTTAGCGCTTTAGCATCCGCGTTTGCAGTAAAGTTACCTTCTTGAGAGAGTGTCGCACTGTTTTTGATGATGCTGTTTGTACTGTTATTCATCTCTTTCATTGCAGTACGAAAATCACGTAGTGCGCTTTCAACTTTATTAAAAGCTGACAGTTGTGACTGGTACACATTAGCTTGCGCTTGGTAACGGTTTTTGAATGGGTTTGTGTCCAATTGTGCGAATTGGGTTGCCATTTTTACTGGGTCTAAAGAACTCATGAGGTGTGCTCCTCTCATCTCTTATTGGCTTGAATACTTTGAATGCTACGCCTTAGTTTAATTATCAGTGGCAAGATACGTGCCGTATATTAAATTCAATTAAAACAAAGGTTTAAAGCTATTTTGTTTTCTTGGGAGGAAGTGGTGTTTCCACCTTGTTTGTTCCGCCTTCCTCCATGGAAAAAGTAATTTCCTTATAAGAAAAGGCGACCTAAACAAAGAAAATATTTAATTGTATTGACGGTTCTAATTAGGAGAGATGTTTTAATTGGACGTTATATTCAGCCTTTACTTCAGCTTGATTCAGATAATTCTTACAGAGTGCATTAATTGCGTTCTGATATTATTTTTGATAGTGCGAAGTGCAAGTGTTCTCACTAAAAATTAAATTTTTTACGTTTCAAAGAATGTCAGTTATGAATGAATTTGCGTTGCGATTGATGAAATGTGCTCGTGCATATGAAGAGTTCATTAACAAAAAACTATTAAGTAAACAGAGCATCAATTCTGATGAGATAGCTAGTATCTTAAAGGAAGCTAAGTTCAATTTTCCTGAAATTAGAGATAGTAAAATAGGAAGCAAATTAGAGACGATAGAATTAGAACTGTTTAATAAGGTTTTATTTAATATTATGTTGAAATTCGGATTCAGAGTGCCTGAATCTCACAAAGATAATACGAGCTCTATTTATATTCGTAGATAAAAATAAAGCCTTCCATAGGAAGGCTTTATAATTAAGACGATTTAAATTAAGCGCACTATTAACTAAGTAATTAGCGTAGTAGTGACATTGCCATGCTTGGAAGCTGGTTAGTTTGAGACAGAACAGTTGTACCTGCTTGCATCAACATTTGGTTCTTAGTCATGTTTGAAGACTCTACTGCAAAGTCTGTATCCATGATACGACCTTTAGATGCTGTAACGTTTTCTACCATGTTACCAAGGTTAGCCATAGTGTGCTCAAGACGGTTGATGTTCGCACCGAAGTCTGCACGAGAGCTACCAATTTTTTCTACTAGACCGTCAGCGCCGCTGATTTTGTCTAGTGCTGCTTTTGCTTTAGTCGCGTCATCGATACCATCTGTAATTGCTGCATCAGCAAGAATAGTAGTGATTTCACCGATACCTGCGCTTGCGCTTACAGTCAATGTTTCAGCAGAAGATGCACCGATTTGGAATGTTACGTCACCTGCACCGAAGCCGCCGCCTTTAAGAAGGTTTTGACCACCGAACTTAGTGTTGTCTACGATGTTGTTTAGTTCTGCAGTAAGCTGTGTGAACTCTTTGTTAAGAGACGCACGGTCTGTTGCACTGTTTGAACCGTTCAACGATTGTGTAGCAAGGTCGTTCATACGGTAAACGATGTTTGTCATTTCATCCATCGCACCTTCAGCAGTTTGCATCATAGAGATGCCGTCTTGTGCGTTACGCATTGCTACTGACATGCCGCGTGTTTGCGCTTCTAGACGGTTAGCAATTTGAAGACCAGCAGCGTCATCAGCAGCTGAGTTCACACGGTAGCCTGTGCTTAGACGTTCCATTGCTGTGTTTAGAAGTCCGCTTGTTGTGTTCATTGTGTTTTGAGTTACAAGCGAAGCGTAGTTAGTGTGCATTGATAAAGCCATCTTAGTCTCCTTAGTTAGTCACTATATCTTTCAGGCCTCGGGATATTCCCTTGTCACTAACTAGAGGCGGTCGGTCGGCTTTAATGATTAATTTGAAAATTAAAAAATTTCTAAAAAAGATAAAAATTGATGATTTTTAGTGATTTGTATTCCATGAAAACCGGGAAAATCATCATATAAGCCTAAATTTTTTAGTTAAGTTAAAGAAACTATTGCCCAATGATCTTGTGGTTATCCGTTATAAATAAAAAAACAGCACGAATAAATCGTGCTGTTTTAAATATAAATGGTTGAGTTTCAACTATTCCTCATCAAAAGACTGAAAGGAGAGAGAGGTTGGGATATCGCTGAAATAACCAAAATAATAACTGGCACCCAATAAACGATAGCGGTTAAGTTCCGTTTGACTCGCTACACGTCCGGCAACCCAAGTATATTTATGCTTTCTTAAGAACTTAGCAATAGGTAGGAAAGCGTGTCTTTCTTCTTTATCTTCTAGTGTGACTGACAATTTGATCATATCGGGACTAAAGTCTGCGACGCGCTCGAAGTTCACTTGCGATGTCGCGACTTCAAACCAAAGTGAATATGCATTCTCTTTTAACTTTTTGGTGAGTGTGGCGACTTTATCACGATCACATAACGTTTCATCAGCTTGAAGAGAAGGAATCACATGTTGAAAAGCAGAAGAGTGGAATTGAATCGTCTGTTCGAGAAAATAAACCCCAGGCTCCCACAGTAATGCATCCACGCGAATCGGCACGACAACATTACTAATCAAGTCGTGATGAAAGGCTTCTAACTGAAATTGTGTTTGTCTTAGTGCAAGGTAAAGACTGAACAAATCCAGGCAGTACTGCATTTGTTCAGAGAGTTTGAATTGATAGACACTTTGTTCTCCACGCATACCAAATCTCAACGTCAGGTGTTGGAATTCTACTTCTCCTGATTGAGCTTCCCTAATTGCTTGGCATGCGTGTTGGACATCATTGTGTTTTAAAGCATCAAAGACTAATTGATCGTCATCCGTGACGATATGTTGTACTGCGAGACCAACCAAATGTTCGTACATCGCATGTGTTGAAATAAGATTAACCAAGGTTTCCTACCACATTGATTTGTTTGTTTTCTGGGATTTCGTTGTAAGACAATACTGCCAGCCCTTGTGTAAATGTACGAGCGTAACGCGCTAGAAGAGGGCGCAGCTGTGGCATAACGAGAAGGATCGGAGGTAGCCCCTGTTGCTTAAGCTGTTGTCTGATCAATGGCAAGTTTTGTTGGAACTGACCAAGAATGTTTGGCTCAATTGGGAAGCTATCTAGTGTTACCGTACCAGAAGATTGTGCTTGTTGCAGTGAAGTTAGTAGCATTTGTTCTAACTCATCAGACAGTGCGTAGACATTTAACTCGTTCTTTTGCCCTGCAATTAAGTTAACAAGCGTACGCTTTAGTGCACAGCGCACATCAGATGCAAGTAGGATCGGGTCCTTTGTATTTTCCGCGGATTCCAACATTGTGTTGGCAATCGTGCGAATATCTTTTAGTGGCACTTGGTCTAATAAAAGCTGACGATATACTTTCAGCTGCTGCGCTGGATTAAGTGCTGCTGCTAATGCTTCTGCTAGTTTCGGGGCTTGTTGTGTCAAACGCTGGGTTATTGCTTCCACATCGTCGTGCGTAAACAATTCTGCAAGGTTTGTCTTCATGATTTTACTAATATGAGTGGCAATAACAGTGCCATCATCGACAACTTGGTAACCCATATTAAGTGCTTTTGCTTTATCTTGATGCTCAATCCACACAGCTGGCAACTGATAAGCAGGATCGCTACCCAAAATGCCATCTACCTCACCGTAAGTTTCGCCAACCGCTATCGCCATTAAACGCTCTGGTTCAATAAAACCTTGCTCAATGACTTCGCCATTTAGAGAAATTGTGTATTGGTTTGGCTTGAGGCTCAGGTTGTCACGAATACGAACTTCAGGTAATAAAAAGCCAACTTGTTCAGAAAGGTTTCGACGCACACCGCGGATACGTTGTGATAAAGGAGCTCCTTGTTCTTTGTTGACTAGATGGACGAGTCGGTAACCAAGCGCAAGTGATAATGTTTGGACGTGAGGAATATCATCCCATGTCAGCGGTGTATCATCGTCTTGCATTGCTTGTGAAAGTGCTTCGACCTCTTCAATCTGGGAGTCTTGCACTGGCTTCTTGGTTTGACGCCACCCTGCGAACGCTAATGCGCCAGCAAACGCAAAAAAGGCTAGGTGTGGCATACCCGGTACCATACCGATTACCGCCATAATACCTGCGACAGTAAATAGCGTTGCAGGAGTTGCCAGTAATTGCTTTTGCATGGTTTCCGACATGCCATTATCGCTATCATTAATTCGCGTAACGATAATCGCGGCAGCCGTTGCCAATAGTAGTGAAGGAATTTGAGCAACTAGACCATCACCGATTGTGAGTAGGGCATAAGTTTTAAAGGCGTCAGACGCAGCGAGTCCATGCTCGAAGACACCAATACTGATACCACCAATGATATTGATAAACAGAATCAACAAACCTGCGATGGCATCGCCACGCACAAACTTTGATGCACCATCCATCGAACCATGAAAATCGGCTTCGTTGGCGACTTCTTTACGGCGTAAGCGAGCCGTTTCCTGATCGATAAGGCCAGCGTTTAAGTCGGCATCAATTGCCATTTGTTTGCCTGGTAAAGCATCCAACGTAAAGCGGGCTGAAACCTCAGAAATACGTTCACCACCTTTGGTGATTACGACGAAGTTGATGATCATCAAGATGACGAACACCACCATACCAACGACGTAGTTACCGCCAATGACGACTTCACCGAATGCTTGAATGACCTTACCCGCTGCGTCACCACCATTATGTCCTTCTAGGAGTACAATTCGCGTAGAAGCCACGTTCAATGTGAGACGTAATAATGTTGCGACCAGCAAAATAGTTGGAAAAACAGAGAAATCTAATGGTCGCTTTGCGGTTGTGCTGACGAGCAATACTAGAATTGCTAAGACGATATTAAAGGTAAACAGCGCATCCAGTAGCAGAGGAGGCAAAGGAAGAATCACCATTGCTAATATCATTAGCAAGACGATTGGAATGCCAACGTAGCCTTTGGTTGATGTTTGAAGTTGTTTTAACCGGTTAAGCATACTTTCGTGTCCTTGGATAAACGCGGGTTAATCAGTGCTGCAAATGTTTTGGAATCGAAAAATGAGGTAAAGGAATTGGCTCTTTTCCCTCACCTTTACGAAAGGCTTTCAATTGCAAAACGTAAGTAAGAATATGTGCCACTGCGATGTACAGTTGGCTTGGGATTGCTTGTTCAATCGCCGTCGTGTGATAAATCGAACGGGTAAGTGGCGGGGAGTTAATGATTTCCACTTTGTTTTCTCGGGCGATACGTTGAATGTGCATAGCAGTTTCGTCTACGCCTTTTGCGACGACAAAGGGCGCGTCAGAAAGCGAAGGCTCGTATTTCAGTGCGACTGCGTAGTGCGTTGGGTTTGTGATGATCACGTCAGCCGTCGGCACCATTTTATCGATCTTACGGCGCGCAAACTGTTGCTGTATTTGACGAATACGTTGCTTTACTTCCGGACGACCTTCATTATTTTTAAATTCCTCTTTCAATTCTTGTTTCGTCATGCGGAGTTCTTTTAGGTGTTCCCAACGCTGATAAGGAATGTCGATAACCCCAAATAACAACAATGCAAAGCCCATTAAGAGTAAGCCTTCAAACAGAATTGACATTACTAGAGAAAAACCTTGGCTGAGCGGGAGATTTTGCATGCCAAGTAATGGCTGTAAGTGGTTGTCTAAGTAGCCATATAAGATGCCGAAGATGACGGCTACTTTGAACGTCGACTTTAAGAGCTCAACCACCGAACGTGTCGAAAAAATGCGCTTTATCCCGCTCAAAGGATTAATTTTGCTCAGCTTTGGCATCACGTTCGCTGGACGGAACATCCAGCCGCCTAGCACAAGGCTACTACCACAGGTCACGATAATAATGACGGTAAACAATGGTAATAGCATGTCGATGATGACCGCTAAACTTTGTCCCAATTGCTCGACAAGTTGTTTAGGATTTTCTAGGTCGGCTCGCGTCAGCATCATGTTGTAGCGAAAGATCCCCGACATGCTTTCCCAAATACTATTAAGCTGAGAGTAAAAGTAGAGCGCCACCGCTAGAAATATAACCGCAGTAGTAAACTCTTTCGCGCGAGGAATTTGTCCTTCCTGGCGGGCTTTCTTTACCTTCTGCGGTGAGGCTTTTTCAGTTTTGTCTTGAGAAGATTGATCGCTCATGCTCCCCCCAACATAAAGTTACTCAAGTGTCTAATGGTGTCGTGAACGAGCGCCGTGTAGCGACCAGGAACACCAGAAACTGAGATTAATACGCTGAATAGACCCAGCAGCATCGTCATAGGAAAACCTAACGCATAGACATTAAGTGATGGTGCGGCTCGGTTCATTACACCAAAACTGATGTTGGCTAGAAGCATGGAAACAATAGCGGGTAAAGCCAAAGCTAGTGAAGAGGCAAACATCCAACCGAAAATATTGACAACACCTTGCAGAGAAAGCGATGTGATACCAGATCCGACTGGCCAAACAACAAAGCTTTGAATCACGATATCTATGACGAGTAAGTGTCCTTCTAGCGCAAGAAACAACAAGGTTGAGAAAATCAGAAATATGCGTCCCAAAATGGCGACAGAAAGCCCGTTAATAGGATCATTCATCATCGCCATACCTAAGCCCATTTGCAGAGAAATCACCTGGCCAAGCATGGTGAAAACGTTAAAGAGCATGTGCAAAATTAACCCAAACATTACTCCCCAAATAGCTTGCTCAAAAGCAAGGAACAGGGAAGTCATAGAGAATAACTCGACTTGTGGCATGGGTGGCATTAACGGTCCAGTAATGACAACGATCGAGAGGGCCAGTAAAGTACGAACCCAAACAGGAATAATGGCATCACCAAAGAAAGGCATTGAAATAAATACGGCTCCCACACGAAAAAACGGCCACCAGAGTTGACCGAGTATCGCCGAGAGCTCTGCAAATGTGATGGCCATTAGCCAATCATCCCTGGTATGTTGTGGAACAAGAAATCAAACAGTTCCATGATCTTACGTAGCATCCAGTGACCTGCAAAAATCACCATTAATAAGGTAACGAGCAAACGTGGCAAAAAGCTGAGTGTTTGCTCGTTGATTTGTGTGGCAGCCTGAAATACGGCGATACACAAACCGACAATTAAGCCTGGAACAACCAATACGGCAACCATCAAAATGATCAGCCATACTGCATCGGAAAATAACGTTACGGTTAGTTCTGGGGTCATAACTGCTCCTAGTTAACCGAAGCTGGCAGATAAGGTGCCAACTGTCATTGCCCAACCATCCACGAGTACAAATACCACCAACTTAAAGGGAAGTGAGACAATTAAAGGTGATAGCATCATCATACCCATTGCCATCAGGACACTGGCGACAACCAAGTCGATGACCAAAAACGGGATGAAAAGCATAAAACCAATTTGGAAGGCGGTTTTTAGTTCACTAATGACAAATGCAGGCAAGACAACGGCAAATGAAATATCCTCAACGTTTTGGTCGAGAGGCTCATTGGCAATACGTAACATTTGTTCAAGAGAGCTTTGGTGCGTCTGTGCCAGCATGAACTCTCTCACTGGTTTCTCTGCAACAGAAAAAGCCTGTATTAGCGTGATTTCGCCGTTGTCGTATGGCTGAAACGCATTTTCATAAATATCGCTCCAGACAGGGCGCATAATCAGTAACGTCAATGCGAGAGCGATCCCGACCAACACTCTGTTAGGTGGGCTTTGTTGAAGACCAAGAGCTTGGCGCAAAATCGCAAGGACAACGACAATTCGAGTAAAGCTCGTCGCCATCAAAATAAATGCTGGAAGAAAACTGAGCGCCGTCATCAACAACAGAATTTGCAGTTTAACGCTGTATTCTTGTTGTGTGTCGCCATCAGAAACGGACAAGATAGTTAAGCCGTTGTCAGCCGCCATTGTTGGGAAAGCAAACAAAAGTGACACCAATACCAAAAGAGGTAACCAACGGTGCCAAGCGCTCAGATTTTTCATTGTGATGCCTACCTAAGATTATTGACCAACGCCACTCAATGCAGAGTCATGTACATCGATCAGACGAAGTCCATACTTATCATTGACAACGACAACTTCAGCGTGGCCCATAAGAGAACCGTTTACTTTCACGTCTAAAGGCTCGCCATTGAGCTTTTCCAACTCGATAACCGTGCCTTCACCCGCTTTCATTAAGTCCCCAAGTGGGATCTCCTTACTCGCAACTTCCAGCGTGACTGTGACAGGAATGCTTTTGAAAAAGCTAAGGTCACGTTCCGCAGTGGCTGGTTCTTGTTGGAGCGTATCTTCGGCTTCAAAGTCTTCTAATTGAAAATCATCAAAGTTCAGTTCTTCTGCGTC
The DNA here is from genome assembly GCF_023650755.1 of Vibrio sp. SCSIO 43097. Classification (NCBI taxonomy): domain Bacteria; kingdom Pseudomonadati; phylum Pseudomonadota; class Gammaproteobacteria; order Vibrionales; family Vibrionaceae; genus Vibrio; species Vibrio sp. SCSIO 43097. Next base: position 1,570,931 of record NZ_CP071841.1, read on the forward strand.
GAATGCATTAGTTTCTAGCGCTTCGCTCATCGCTGCGGTTCCTTATCAGGGTTAAAGATCAAAACAAGTTGGCCGTCTTGCTCGGCAATACGACCTGTAAATAGAGATTGGTTGCCAATGCTTACTGGAACCGTGTTAAGAAGCTCAATAGGTAAAATATCGTTGGGTTGTAAGCCAACCACATCACTTAAAGGCATCTTCTTTTTACTTAGAACAACGTTCAGTCGAACGGGGGTCGTCTCTAAAGAACGACAGAAAGGTTGAAACAAATCGGTATCAGGTTGCAGTTCAAGCTGCTCGATCAGCGTTTGAATAAGATGACCATCTAGCTTGAGATGAATTGAGCCTTGATGATCGTCAAACGCAATGTTTAATTGAACGTTAATGCCAATTCCTCTAGGGGTCTCATACTCACCCGTGTCCCACATTTCACCAGGAGCAAGCCAACCGATGATGATTCGACTGATGCGCTCTTGTAAACGTAAGTCACTGGCCGTCAGAGTAGCGGCTGAACGCTCTGCACTTGCACCATAAAATCTATCAGCCAACTTTATTAGCGTGTGAGGGTTACCATGGATGAATACCATGCCGCCTTCCTGATGTTGATAGGTCGACGTTTGCTCTTTGTCCATCTCAACCGATGTAAAGCGGTGCAAGTCTACTGAGGTTAAGCTAGCTTCCACTTTTCCTGTGCTGAGCCAATTTTGTAATTCAGTCGTAAGGTTTGAGCAAGATTCTGAAATTAAATTATCGAGCTTCTCACGAATGATATGAATAGGTTTGCCTAATAATTCTACATCAAGTAGTTGACTATCAGAAATAGGCTCGCTAACTCTATTTTCCATTTATATTTTACCGTGCGTTAACAATCGAAAGTGTTTTAACTTAATGGCGTGTAGTCTACACAGAAATTTTAATGATCTTTTAGCTCCAAACTCTAAGATTGTGACTTTAGTTCACATGTTGCTTTGTTCATATAGTCATAATCTTTTAATGAAATTTAAAAAGAGTTAGTTTTCTTTATAAATCGCTTAATAAATAAAATAACAATGTTGAGCGTTTTAGTTGTTATAGATTTTTTAAATTGCCTTTATGGCGTAACAACAACTTCAAACAAATAAATTATAAGATACTGTTTTTTATGCTTAAAGTTTCCATTGGAGGCTAAGCGTGCTCTCTTGAGCGTTTTGTAACCAATTTTAATATTCAGAATAGGTAATTAAAATGATTAGCTATGCCAGTTCTCTCGGCTTGGTGGCATATTTAATTAAACGGTTTAAGTCATGGGAATGTAAGATATACATGAATCATGTCCGTTTGATAATTTGTAACACAATTATTGTTATCAGTTTTATTTTTTCAAAAGTGTCATATTCAGAAGAAGTCTTAACAATCCCTATGGACCTCTCTAAATGGACATATGAGGGAAATAAATTCAAATGCAACTTGTTGCAATCAAATAATGACTATGGGAAGTTTTATTTCCTAGCGGAACCTAATAATAAATTCTATTTTATTTCCGATATAGAATATGAAAACAATAAATGGAAAACGATTGCTTTAACAACTCAAAATGCTCCTTGGAGTAATGAGCTTTATAGAAAAGAATTTGGCTCCCTTGAACTTACTAAGCCGTCTCAGCGTTTCATCTTTAATAAAGGCGCTGAAGAATTCATGGATTCAATTGCTTCGGGTAGTTGGGTGACGCTGTCACTTAAAGGAAGTAATGCTTCCTCTGTTTCAGAGATTGTGATTCCTACTCTTCAAATTCAAAACGCATTGAAATCATTTAATGCGTGTCGCGCGCGATTGCCTAAATTGTCTTTTTCAGAGGCAAGGGATATGGCGCTCTCATTTGAGTTTGGTCAGAAGACGTTAAGTCGTGGACAGAAAGCAACACTAGAAGCGCTGTATAGCTATGTATCTGTGGATGATCGAGTGACCAAAATCCTCATCGACGGTCACACCGATAACGTTGGTTCAAGTTTAACGAACCTTTCTGTGTCACGTACTCGAGCAGAGCAAGTCACCAATGCTTTGATTGAGCTTGGGGTCGACGAGTCGATGATCGAAACACGAGCTCATGGTTCACGTTACCCAATTGCCAGCAATAACTCGGTTAATGGTCAAGCAAAAAACCGACGTGTCACCCTGCGTTTAGTGAGGGACAACGAGTATACGGCTACGAAACACCACCCAGATCTACAATCACAAAATCAACAAACGAAAGTTAAGGTTCAATGATGACGAAAACGAAAATTTTGTTGGTTGAGCCAAATGAAGCTCTTGCTCAACCAGTATTGGATGTGTTGCAAAATGCAGGTTACACCGCGAAACACACTCGTACTGGTCGAGGCGCTTTGCTTGAAGAGCGAGCAGAAATCACTTTAGTGAGCTCTACGCTGCCGGATATGTGTGTTCGTGAGTTTGTCGCGTGTCACCAAAAGCAGCGAAATTCGGGTGTTGTTATTGCGATTGTCGATCAAGAACAAGGCATCTTGGCTGCTGAGACGATGAAAGCGGGCGCTACTGATTATCTATTACGCCCATTTGAATCTAATCAGTTGGTTAATCTGCTTAAACGTGTTGAAGCGTTAGGTAAGCCAATGGCCAACATTGTTGCGGAGTCTTGGAGAAGCAAACAAGTTCTGCAATTGGCGCATCGTGCAGCATGTACTAACGCGAGTGTGCTTATTACAGGTGAATCGGGAACGGGTAAAGAAGTGCTGGCGCGATATGTGCATGAGCACTCTCCGCGTATCAATGGTCCATTTGTGGCGGTTAACTGCGCCGCCATTCCAGAGTCAATGTTAGAGGCTGTGCTATTCGGTCATGTAAAAGGCGCGTTCACCGGAGCGACAAATTCTCAAAGCGGTAAGTTTGAAGAAGCAAATGGCGGGACGATTCTGCTTGACGAGATTGGTGAAATGTCACCTGCGGTTCAAGCGAAATTGTTACGCGTCCTTCAAGAGCGTGAAGTAGAACGTGTTGGTAGCCATAAAGCCGTTCAGCTCGATATTCGTGTTATTGCGGCAACCAACAAAGACTTACGTGAGGAAGTTCAAAAAGGCACGTTCCGTGAAGATCTTTATTATCGATTAGATGTGCTGCCTCTGCACTGGCCGCCTTTGCGTGAAAGAAAAGAGGACATTCTACCAATTAGCCAATTCTTTATTGAAAAGTATCAAGATAGCAGCCGCTGTCACCTATCCCAAGATGCGATTAGTGCGCTGAGTCAGTATCACTGGCCGGGCAATATTCGTGAGTTGGAAAATGTCATTCAACGCGCTTTGGTCATGCGTCATGGTGATTACATTACAGCCCATGACCTGATGCTGCCTATTGAGCTTGTCGCGTCAGTTCCTACAGCAGAGCCAACTGCAAGTTTTGGTCATGTAGAAGCGAAGAAGCAAGCTGAATATCAGTTTATTTTGGAAAAGTTACGTCAGTTTGGTGGAAACCGAACGAAAACCGCAAACGCGCTTGGAGTCTCTACTCGAGCGCTACGCTACAAGCTCGCAGCAATGCGAGAACATGGTATTGATTTACAGTCGGCACTAGGCTCGGCTGCCTAATAGGAGAAAAAATAGATGGCAAGTCAACCTACTCATGCGGTCTCGGCAGAGCAACTTATGTTGTCAAAAATGCAGGCGATGCAGGCACAAGTGCAGCCGCCAGAGTTTATCGTGAGTGCAAATCCTTTAGATCAACAATCACTAAACGCACCTTTATCGTTCTCACAAGCGATGACAAATGTGTTGGATACAGTGAATCAACATCAATCAGTGGCTAGTCAAAAAATGACGGCCGTAGAAACAGGAAAAAGTGATGACCTAGTTGGTGCAATGGTCGCGAGCCAAAAAGCCAGCTTGTCCTTTAATGCTTTGATGCAAGTGCGCAACAAAGTCGTGACCTCATTTGAAGATATTATGAAGATGCCGGTGTAATTCATGTCAGAACTAACCCCCCAAGTCGCCGGAAACACAGCTATGGCTACCGGCACAGCACAGACATTTTCTACTGCCAACGGCATGGACGATGTGACAACGAAGCTGAAGCAAATCTGGTCTAGCAGTCAGAGAAACTTAGTGCTATCTGCGGTGTTAGCTGCGATTGTTGCAGCGATTATTGTGGTTGCACTATGGAGTTCCTCGCAGAGCTTTCGTCCGCTCTATAGCCAGCAAGAGCGTTTTGATATCGGCGAAATTGTGTCGGTATTAGAAAGCGAAGGCGTAAGCTACCGCATGCAAGAGCAAAATGGACAAGTTCTTGTACCAGAAGGTGAGGTTGCGAAGGTGCGCATGTTGCTTGCATCAAAAGGTGTTAAAGCTAAGCTGCCGACAGGTTTGGATTCGCTCAAGGAAGATAGCTCTCTTGGTACGAGCCAATTTATGGAAACAGCGCGTTATCGTCATGGTTTAGAAGGTGAGTTAGTACGTACTATCATGTCTTTGAACTCAGTAGCGAACGCGCGTGTTCATTTAGCAATACCTCGTCAAACTCTATTCGTCCGCCAAAACAGTGAGAATCCTTCAGCATCTGTCATGCTTGAGCTCAAACCTGGTGAAGACTTAAAGCCTGAACAAGTTGAAGCGATCATTAACCTAGTGGTCGGCAGTGTCACGGCAATGAAGCCAGAATTTGTTTCTGTCATTGACCAGTATGGCCGTCTTCTTAGTGCGGATGTCGCTTCTGCGGAAGCCGGCAAAGTAAACGCGAAATATCTTGAATACCAGAAGAGTGTTGAAAAACAGATCATCCAACGCGCAGCAGATATGCTTACGCCGATTGTGGGGCCGAGTAACTTCCGCGTACAAGTCGCTGCCGATCTGGACTTTAGCCAAGTTGAAGAAACACAAGAAATTTTGGATAACGCGCCGGTTGTGCGTAATGAGCACACCATTCATAACAACTCGGTTGATCAAATTGCGTTGGGTGTTCCTGGTTCTCTAAGTAACCAACCGCCAGTGACAGGATCTGGTGAAGTGGAAACGAACGATAGCCAAAACACGAATGCGCGATCTGAAGTGAATCGTCAATATGCTGTAGGTAGTAGTGTTCGTCGTACTCAATACCAACAAGGCCAAATAGAAAAGCTTAGTGTCTCGGTTCTGTTGAACTCCAAAGCTTCGCCAGATGGTGTGGCGTGGAGTGAAGCCGATAAAGAGCAAATCTCAAACATGATCATGGATGCTGTTGGTATCTCTGCCACACGAGGTGACAGCTTAAGTTTAATGAGTTTCAACTTCACCCCAATCGAAATTGATGCTCCTCCTGCACTGCCGTGGTGGCAAGACCCTACAGTACAGCAGCCAATACGCTACGTTATTGGTGGCTTGTTAGGCTTGGCGATGATCTTCTTCGTACTGCGTCCATTAATCATGCACCTAACTGGCGTTGATAAACCTGTGCCTGAGCTAAATTTTGCTGAGCCTCAGGAAGAACCTGACTACGAAAACTTGCAAACGCGTGAAGAACGCGAGCATGAAGAAGTACTTGATCGCCGCCTATCTGAAAAAGGCATCTCAGCCTCTTCAGGTTTAGATGTAAACAGCGACATGCTACCACCAGCAGGTTCGCCATTAGAAATTCAATTGAAACACCTACAGCTTATTGCTAATGAAGAGCCAGAGCGCGTAGCCGAAATACTGAAACAATGGGTAAACATCAATGAACACAGTTCTATCAAAGCAGACGCTTAGTTATGTTGAACAAACCGCGCTCGTGCTATTAGGCATGGGCGAGGATGCCGCAGCGAAGGTTTTGCAACACTTTAGCCGTGATGAAACCCAGCGTGTGACTCGTGCAATGGCGAAGTTAAATGGCATTAAGAGCGATTCTGCTCGTGGTGTTATTCAAACTTTCTTTGAAGATTTCCGTGAGCACAGCGGTATTCGAGGAGCCTCTAAGGAATACCTATCTAATACATTGCGCAAAGCGTTGGGTAACGATTTGGCAAAAGGGTTATTAAATACCTTATATGGCGATGAAATTCGCAACAATATGCAGCGCTTACAGTGGGTGGAAGCAGAAACTCTCGCTCGTTTCATTGTGAATGAGCACCCACAAATGCAAGCAATTTTTCTAGCGTATTTGCCAGCGGACAGCTCTTCAGCGGTATTGAAGCACTTGCCACAAGATTACCATGACGAAATATTGTTCCGTATTGCTCAATTGCAAGATATCGATCATCAAGTTGCCGTTGATTTGCATGAACTCGTTGAGCGTTGCATCGAAAAAGTATCCGCAAGTCAAAGCACGCCGTTATCAGGTGTTAAGCAAGCAGCAGATATCATTAACCGCTTTGAAGGTGACCGTGGTTCATTGATGGAAATGCTGAAGTTGCATGATGAAGATGTTGTTAATGCAATCGAAGAAAACATGTTCGACTTTATGGTTCTTGGCCGACAACGCGAAGAAACTATGGACATGTTGGTGCAGCAAATCCCGCTAGAGTTGTGGGCAGTTGCGCTAAAAGGTTCCGATATTACCTTACAACAAGCTATTAAGCGTTCAATGCCGCAACGTATGGTGAAAGCGCTAGAAGATGACATGGACGCACGCGGCGCTGTTGCGTTAAGTCGAGTTCAAAAAGCACGTCAAGACATCATGCAAATGGTACGTGAGCTGGATGAATCTGGTGAAGTTCAGCTGCTTCTCTATGAAGAGCCAACGGTGGAGTAAGGTCATGCTAGAGACAAAATCAAGTACTATGCGATTGCCTCCGAGCGGGTATCGTTTACACCGTTTTCCGCCTTTAGCGCAACCTAAGACTATCGAAGACGAATTCGGGCTAGATAACCAAGGCTGGCAAGAACCTCAAATAGATATCCAACAGCAACTTGAAGAAGGTTTTCAACAAGGTTTGCAACAAGGACATGAGGAAGGCTTACGCCAAGGCATCGAACAGGGCAAGCAACAAGGTCTGTTGGAAGGCCAAAAAGAAGGTTTCCAAAAAGGCTTTGTTTCCGGTGAGCAGTCTGGAAAGCAAGGCTTTTTGGAGGCGGCGAAGCCTGTCAATGAACTTTTTCACGCCCTTTCTCGTTGGCAAGATGAAAAAGAACAGCAACAACGCCATATGATTTGTGAACTGGTACAAAAGGTAGCTCAGCAAGTGATTCGTGCCGAGCTCACTTTAATGCCTCAGCAGATCCTAGCTTTGGTGGACGAGACATTGTCTGCCATGCCTGGTAAAGCGGAAACAGTAACTGTGCATTTAAATCCGCAAGATTTAGAGCGCATTACTCACATCAATGCTGATTTGCCGCAATCTTGGAAACTGGTCCCTAATACGGAGCTTCCTATTGGTGGCTGTCAGTTAGTGACTGATGACGCAGAAGCGGATGCGAGCTGCGACTCTCGTTTGGAAGCCTGTATGGACAATGTAAAGCAACACCTTTTGGATGAAGTCAGTATTCCACAGGTAGAGTCTGAGCATGAGTAATACCCTAAGCCATGAACTATTAAGTGAGCGTTTGAGCGAAGCCTTGGCTTCGCTCGATTCAATCCCTGTTGCTCGCGTAACAGGGCGATTGATAAAAGTAAACGGCTTAATGTTACAAGCCGTAGGGTGTCGGTTTAAGCTTGAGCAGCGTTGTCTCGTAGAAACCGCGGAAGGCGATATGATCGAAGCGCAAGTTGTGGGCTTTGAACACACTATTGCTTACCTCATGCCTATCCGCCGTTTAGGCGGTCTGTTTGCAGGTGCAAAAGTCATCCCTCTTGATGGTGACAGTACCGTGCAGCTAAGCTCTCAGTGGTTAGGACGCGTACTGAATGGTTTAGGTGAGCCGTTAGATGACGGGGCACCGCTTAAGGGGGGTGATCGAGTTTCACTTGAACCAAAACCGATTAACCCACTGAAGCGACGCCCAGTTGATACGCCACTCAACGTAGGCGTGCGAGCGATTAATGGACTATTGACGGTAGGCAAAGGCCAACGTATTGGTTTGATGGCTGGCAGTGGCGTCGGTAAAAGTGTGTTAATGGGGATGATCACCAAAAACACGGAGGCCGATGTAATTGTGGTCGGGCTTATCGGTGAGCGAGGCAGAGAAGTACGTGAGTTTATCGAGAGAAACTTAACCCCAGAAGCGCGCAAGAAAGCGATCATTATCGCGGCTCCTGCTGATGAATCCCCGCTAATGAGGTTAAGAGCGACACTACTTTGTCATCGCGTTTCAGAGTATTTCCGAGACCAAGGCAAAGACGTTCTACTTCTGATGGACTCTCTAACCCGATACGCCATGGCACAGCGCGAAATCGCTCTTTCGCTCGGTGAGCCTCCAGCTTCTCGTGGTTATCCGCCCTCAGTCTTCAGCGTGTTACCTCAACTCCTAGAGCGAGCGGGTAACAGTGAAAATCAACATGGTAGCTTAACGGCAATTTATACCGTATTGGCAGAAGGGGACGACCAACAAGATCCTGTCGTGGATTCCGCGCGCGCCATCTTAGATGGGCATGTCGTTTTATCGCGTCAACTGGCTGAGCAAGGGCATTATCCCGCGATAGATATCAACGCGTCTATTAGCCGTTGTATGAATACTTGTACGCAGGACGCACACAGCACGATTGCGAATAACTTCCGTCAAATGTACTCCAACTACCTTCAGGTTAAAGAGTTACTGCCATTAGGGGGTTATCAACCAGGACAAGATCCTGAGTTAGATCAATCTGTTGCTATGTATCCAAATTTGCGTGCATATCTACAACAAGCTGCCAACGAGTCTGTAGATTACCCAACCAGTTTGACCGAGCTCGCGCAGCTTTTTCAAAGTGCTTAATCAAATGGGAGTGACAAGGCTGAAATGAAATCCAAGTTAAAAGCCGTAGGCAAGTTACAGCAAATGGAAGAAAAACAGCGTGACCGTGTGGGTCAACAACTTGATGCCATGCGTCAGCGTCACTCCCATCTTTCAATGCAATTGGAACAGTTGTCGGCGTTGAAAGGCCACGCTGGACAATCAACCCGAACCGGCCCGACGCTGACGAGCGCGGCTTTGATGAACTTTAATCGTGTTGACCAAATGCTACAAAGAATGCTTCGTCACCACGAGCAAGAGCAAGCCGTTATGCAAGCGGAATGTGCATCTGTACAGAAAACGCTAGAACACAAGCACGCACGCGTTCAAGGGTTAGAAAAAGTGCTTGAACGTTGGCGTACTAAGCAGAACTATGAAAAAGCGAAAAAAGAGCAAAAGATGATTGAAGACATCATTAACTCTCGCGTTAAGCGCAAGATATTATGATGTCTTGTTGACGCTACTAGGAGCGCGAATAATTTCTGCGGTGTCTTAGCCAACCAAACCAGCCTCCAAGCATGATCAACCCTGATCCGAGAGCACCGCCGCCACTGCTGCCGTTGTTACCAAAGCCAGATGTGTTGGTATCGACAGGCTCAAAGCCAGAGTCCCCTTCGCTATGATAATCTTCCGAACTTGCTAAGAGGGCGTTATAACTGGTTTTTACACCTGAGCTGGTTTGGGTCTCAATCCATGTTGCATAGTTCAAAATCTCGGTAAACACACTTGGAATCGCAGCGGATTCGCAAACTGAAGAACCGTAGCTCACAATGCCAATTTGCTGATACATGCCATTATTGTCTTGATAGGTGAGAGGACCGCCTGAGTCACCACGACAGATGCCAGTGTAGCTTCGTTCAGGAAATCCATTCGCACATAAACTTTCCTGAGCGTTAAACCCTGTTACCAACGAAGCGCATTGGGTGTCGGTAAGGGGTTTTACTTCTGCCCAGCGTAAATAGTTAGGGGGGCTTTCATCATTGGTTGAGGTCTGACCTAAACCGAATATCTGATAAACTGACTTGCTGCTGTAGTCTCCAAAGTCTTGCGGTAAAGTGATGGATTGGACGTTATCGGTGATAGGTCTAGTCAATTCAAGGACAGCGATGTCATTAATCCATAAATCGCTAGGCACATAATCAGGATGAATCGTGATAGAGCGAACATCTTTGAATTCTTCAACAAACACGTCATTCATCGTAGGGTTTTTGACTAGCACTCGTAGATCGTTGATTGTCCAGCCATCAGTAAAAACGCTTGGTTCTACGCAGTGGGCCGCAGTTAAAATGAAGCGGTCGTTTACAATGGTTCCCCCACAAATATTGGCAAACTGATTAGCGCCAGTTTTATGTAGAATAAGACGTGCAAAAAAAGGAAGTTGGTTTTGGGTGGCCTGCTGACCCCCAATAATTGCCGTGGAGATCCCTTGTTCTGAAAGGCGGTTATCATTTTCTACTTCAGCGGTCGTACTCAAAGATACTGCAAAACAGAGTGCGCTTAGCCATATTTGATACTGCTTCATAAACCATCCTTGGATGAAAAGTGCTCTTCTAACTTTATACTAGTTTTTCAGTGAATGTGCTTAACAAAAGTTTCTAATAGTTGAATGATTGTTGTAGCCAAGATCGCAACAGATGAAACGATTCAAGCTTTAGCTTGTGTGGCGGGCATACAAAGTAAAGCTGTTGATGAGGATTAATGACGGGTTCACCCAGCTCGATTAGCTGACCATATTTGATGTCATCCTTCACAAACAAGCGATGAGTGACCAATAACCCCAAACGACGAGTTGTGGCCTGGACGGCTTGTATCGACATGTTAAAAGTGATTGGTTTTTTATTTTTAGGTCGCTGGATACCCGTCGCGTCCAGCCACACGTTCCAGTCATTTTTTCTTCGTTCGTTAGTAACTTCAATGATGGGATACTGCTTTAAGAGTTGAGTGATGTTTGAGTCCTTGGTCTTCGCTATCAATTCAGGACTGCACACCAAAACCAGTTCATCTTCACTGAGCTTTTCGCAGTAGTAATCCTGCCATTCTTCGGGATTTCCATGCACCAAGGCCGCGTCGATACCTTCTTGTTCTAAATTGAATCTGCCAGACAGGTTTGATAAACGAACGTCTAATTGAGGAGCAAACCCTTGTAAATCTGACATTCGAGGAATCCACCAGTGAAGAGCCAATGAATTCACCATATTGAGCGTAACACGCTGCAAGTTCTGATCTTGGATGAGTGCTTCCGTTGCATCGACAATTTGCTCTAAAGCGGGTGCCACCTTCCTGTAATACTTTTTACCGTCCGCGTTGAGTTGAACTTGTCTGCCTATGCGATCAAATAGAGGCTTGTTGACTTGACTCTCCAGCGATTTAATTGCCTGACTTACGGCTGAGTGGCTCACACTTAATATCTGTGCTGCTTCTGTCATGCTGCCAGACTCAGCTACTGCAACAAATGCGTAGATGGACTTTAAGGGGACTAGTTTCCGCATAATTTAAAAACCGTAGCTGGTGATAGATAAGTTAAACTGTAAGTTTTTCTTACATCAATGGTTAATATTACTCGCTATTTACGATAAGTGATGTCTTTTAAAATGCTCCATATATTAAGGAGTATTGAATGAATGCTGTAAATAAATCTATCCTTTTCATGTTGATGTCTACGTTAAGCTTATCTGTTACTGGACTGTTAGCAAAGCAGTTGTCAGGCGAACTTTCCGTCACACTATTTAGCTTCTTACGTTTTTTGGTGCCTGCGCTTATCTTGCTTATCTTACTTCGTGTGAAAAACCTTACCTTTCCTAAAGCGGGCACGCTAAAGCCTATTTTATTGCGTGCTCTTTGTATCGGTTTGTCACAACTTTGCTTTATCGCGTCATTACAAACGTTAACGCTCGTTGAGGGGGTCGTTTTGTTTGCTACTGGCCCATTATTTATTCCCTTGGTTGAAAAGCTGTTCATGAGGGGGCGCATTCGTGTTTCAACATTGGCGGCATTAGCAATGGCGTTCACTGGTGTGGTTATGTTGGCGGGCGGTGGAAGTGAGATCACATGGCGAGCGGATTTATTGCTCGGCTTGGCTGGTGGACTCTTCAATTCTGGTTCTCAGCTTACGTTATATAAAGTGAGTAAAACAAATATGTCGCCGCTAGAAATCAACTTTTGGGCGTTTGGTTTTGCTGCCGTATTTCTGTTGCCGCTAACTTTGTTTAACGACTTCGACGTGTTACTTAATATGAGTGTTATGGCGCCTGAGATTTCTTCAAATACGCTGTGGATCGGTATGATGTCTCTGATGATCATTAACACCCAAGTTTTTCGCTCCAAAGCATATAAACTGGCAAGCAGTGGCTCTCAACTTGCACCACTCATTTTTACTAACTTATTGTTCACTGCGGTTTGGCAGAGCCTGTTTTTTGAAGACCGAATGAGTCAAAGTCAAATTGTTGGGATGAGTTTAATAGTGCTCGCAATCATACTGAACACATGTTGGGTTCGCTTTAAGGCGCATCGCAGTGGCGGTTTACAAGCGAGAACTTCTTAGTCTGTCGGAAAATGAAGGGGGCAGGTAGATAAATTGGTCGTGTGGTTTGATTTTTCCTGAGTATGGGCTAGCGTCAAGAAAGGTTCAGGGAGAGAAATCATGCTTACGCTAAATTATTACGTCGAAATTTCGGCGACACCGCAACGAGTGTGGGAAGTGCTAACCGATGTTGAGTTGTATAAACGTTGGGCGCAAGCCTTTTCACCGCAGTCTCAATTTGAAGGAGCTTGGGAAGAAGGAGGTGGCATCACTTTTTTTGATCCAGATATGGGCGGGACAAGGGCGATCATAGATACGGTGCTACCCCTTCAAAAACTTGAATTTCATCATGTTGCCATTTTTAATCCGGATAATCGTCAACAACTCGATGCTGACCTAGCATCTAGGTGGATCGGATCGCGAGAGATCTACCAGATCGATACCAACAACGATCGTTTACTACTCAATGTTACCATTCATACTCACAATGACTTTGTTTCTATGTTTAATCACGGATGGGAAAAAGCCTTACCCTTGATAAAAGCCATTTGTGAAGAGCAAGCTTAGGGTTCTTGCTTATCTTGGGCTGACGATGCGTTGCCTGAAGGTATACAATAGCACGCAAGATAGCGCACCTAAGAGAGTGGATGATGGAATTTAAAGTTGATACCCATACACATACGTACGCCAGTGGTCACGCGTACAGTACCTTGATTGAAAATGCAAAGTTGGCAAAAGAGAACGGGCTGGATATGTTCTGCACGACCGATCACGCAGAATCAATGCCGGGTGCGCCTCATTACTGGTTCTTCTCGAACCAGAAAATTCTGCCTCGCTTTCTTGAAGGCGTTGCGATTATTCGTGGCGTTGAATCTAACATTATGAATACCGAAGGCGACATTGATATTCCACTGAGTGTGGACCGCAACTTAGATTGGGTGATCGCGAGTTTTCATGAACCCGTTTTTCGTCCTGCAAACAAGCAAACTCACACGGAAGCACTTGTTAATGTCATTCAGAGTGGTCGTATTGATGCGCTCGGTCATCTTGGTAATCCAAATTTCGACTTTGATTTTCAGACCGTTTTAGCGTGCGCGAAAGAGCACAATGTCGCGATTGAAATTAATAACACCACGCTGAAAGGCAACAGCCGAGTAGGCAGCGTAGACCGTTGCCACGAGATTGCACAAATCGGGAAAGATCTCGGTGTTTTCTTCACCACGGGCAGTGACGCGCATTTCTGTCACGATGTTGGTAATCTGGATTTGGTTGGAGAGTTAATGGACAAAGTGGGTATTGATAGCAAGAAAGTGATTACTCACACCGCTCAGCAGTTTTTGTCTTTCTTAGCTTTGAGAGGCCGTAAACCAATTGCAGAATATGACAGCATTCTCAACGCATAAACTTGATTACATTTAAGGTATGCACCCGACGCCAGATTGCTTTACACTGCGACCCGGAAATACTCAACTAAGCTAGTTTTTCGCCTCTTATGGCGTAGGTTATTTGGGTGAATAAAGCCGACACAGAATTCGGCACTATAAATGGAGAAGTGAAAAATGTTACGTCCTTTAGTCCTAGGGTGTGCGATTGCGTTTGGCTCAACATACGCAATGGCAGAAGCGGTTGATTTAAAACAAAACATGAAACAGATGAAGATGGAATTCAAACAGGCGGCGGAAGCGTCTGATGTTGAAACCATGAAATCTGCGATTGATAGCTTGCAAGCGATTGTTGAACAATCTAAGCGTGGTAATTACCCACCAGAGAAGTTTGATACTTACTTAGAAGGCTTTAACAAGCTGACGGTAACGCTAGATAAGATTGAAGCGGATCTTGATGCAGGCAAGCTACAAGAAGCAAAAGCTCAACTGCGTGAAATCGATAGTCTTCGTGAAGAGTACCACGGCAAGCGCAATCCAAGCATTTGGAGCAAGTTGTTCGGCTAATTATCTACTGAGCGGAGCATTTGCTCGTGGCAGTGGATTACGCGTTATCTCTAAGTAATGAATGAACACATTATCAGCCTGCCATTTCGGCGGGCTTTTTTGCGCCTGTCAATCGATGCATTCAAGAAAACTTGTGAGGTAGCAACCACTTATTGATCCTGTTTTTGAGCTACCACTCAGAATTGGTTACGCTGTGTGAAATTTGTTAAGTCACCGTTATGCGTAGATTAATTCCTTTTTACCGCTCGATGTTATTTGCTAGTGCTCTCAGTTGGGTGCTAGTGACGCTGATGCCTGTTATCAATGCTCATGGTAACAGCATGGGCGTGTGGGCGACGTTATGTACGCTTAACGGTTTTGAGTTGGTTCAAATAGAAGAGGGCGACAATTCTGTCAGCCACAAAGGTAAGCCTTGTCCTTTTAGCCACTTCTCGACTTTTCATCACGATACACTTCCAACGACACCAATACTCTCAAGACTGAGCTTGGTGATTTCTGACAGCTACGCTTATTTGGCTCTAAGTGTGCGATTTGAAACACCAGTTCCTCGAGCGCCGCCAGTTTCCCTTTTCTCATAACAAAAACCATAACAAGTAAAGTCACATAGCACTGCCACTTCGAGCAGTGGTACTCCCGAATCTAAGTCAATTAGCGCCGCATACGAATGTGTATGTGCAGGATGCGTTTGACTGAATTTGGGTGTTCAACAATGAAAAAAGGAAAATACACATGTTGAGAAACTCGGCAAAGCCTCAACTCAAGGAAGCCTCACGCGCAAAATCCATCTACTTTATGACGTGGCGATGGCACTTCTACGCAGGTTTGTTCGTCATTCCATTTATGCTGATGCTTTCCCTCACGGGATTGGTGATGTTGTTTGATGACGAAATCGAACTGACTCGATACGAAGCGACATTACAAGTTTCACCACAAGAGCAAATGGTTCCTGTCTCTGTACAATTAGAAACCGTAAAGCAGGCGTATCCCGATTTTAATGTCACTCAATTTGTACCTGCTAAAACGGCCGATATTGCTAACCGATTCTCGATTCAAAACCAAGAGGGCAGCTCGCTGATTGTTGCAGTAAATCCTTACACAGGAGACGTACAAGGCACAATTAACCGTAGTGATAGCATCTATGAACTGATGAACAGCATTCACGGCACGTTGCTCATCGGCGACCTAGGCGACCGTTTGATTGAAATCGCCGCAAGTCTGGGGATTTTGCTGTTGGTGTCTGGTTTGTACCTTTGGCTACCTAGAGACAACGCCAGCCGCGCCGGCTTTTTGAAAATTCGCCTTAACAATGGCCCTCGAATTTTGATGCGTGACCTGCATGCGAATTTAGGCGGTGTGCTATCAATTGTTCTGTTGTTCTTTTTGATTTCAGGTCTGTCTTGGGCTGGGATATGGGGCGCGAAAATGGTGCAAGCTTGGAATACCTTCCCGACCTATTACACATGGGGTGAGAAACCAGAGTCGACACTGACACACAAAGACCTGAATCATGGTGCATCAGAAGAGATGCCATGGAACTTAGAGCTTGCTGCTGTGCCTGAATCGAAAGACAAACCCGCTCATGATCATGCCAATATGAAGGAAGAGATGGCATACGCAGGCAACCATGATGCGCTCTCCATTGATGATATCATCCTCAAGGCTGAAATGTTGGGCTTCGCTGGCTATAAGCTGTTTTTGCCACGCTCTGAGACGGGCGTTTACACCGTTGCAGCTAACTCTATGGGCGGCGATATTCCCGACCCAAGACAAGATCGCACCAGCCACTTTGACCAGTATTCCGGTCGCTTGTTGGTGGATGTAACGTGGCAAGATTACAGTCTATTTGCCAAGTTTATGGCGGCAGGTGTGTCATTGCATCAAGGTGATGTGAGTATATTAAACAAAGTACTCAACGTAGTGTTCTGTTTGGCGTTCATCTTAATCTCAATCACAGGTGTGGTGATGTGGTGGATTCGTAGACCAAGTCGCAGTGCTGCATTGGGTGCGCCACCTAAGTTTCAGCAAGACGGTATTTGGAAGCTAGGCTTAGTAACGTTGGTGATATTGTGTCTGGCGTTTCCGATGGGTGGTTTGGCAATTGTTACGGTTCTCGCACTGGATTGGTTGTTGTTTAACCGCGTCGAGAAGCTGAAAACGGCGTTGAATTAGTAACAGACAAAGAATGGAATAGTAAAAGAGCCAGCGACGTGCTGGCTCTTTTTATTTCTGGTAAATCTCCAGCGGTAAGCCATCTGGATCTTGGAAGAAGGTAAAGGCTTTGCCTGTGAATTCGTCAATACGAATTGGCTCAACTTCAACGTCATTCGATTCTAGGTAGGCTTTTATTTGCTCAACATTATCAACCAAAAACGCGAGATGTCGTAGCCCTTGTGCTTCAGGAAAGCTCGGTCTCTCTGGTGCGCCCGGAAAGCTAAACAGTTCAACTTGGCTGCCGTCAGGTAAAGCGAGGTCAAGCTTGTATGAGTCTCTGGCTTCACGATAGTTTTCAGCAATGACTTTTAACCCCAACACTTCAGTGTAAAAGCGTTTTGACCTTGGGTAATCGCTGCAAATGATCGCGACGTGATGAATGGCATTAAACATGGTTAGTGTCCTCGGAGACTAAATGCTCCTTAACGAAGTCGATGAACACGCGCAGACGAGCAGGCATGTATTTGGTTTGCGCATACTGCATCGCGATAGCGCCGTGGTAGTTACTCTTGATCATCCAATCCGGCAATACTTCCACCACTTCCCCTTGCTCTAACGCGTCTTTGATCACGAAGTCATGGAAGATCCCAACTCCCAAGCCAGACTTAACCCCGTTCAAGCGCATTTGAGAGTGGTTGACGGCGTAGCGTCCACTTACTGCAATCGAATGAAAGGCTTCCTCTTTAAAGAACGACCAGATGTTGTCTTTGTCGTTCTCGGCAAGGTAAATGCAGTCGTGCTGCTCAAGCTCGGTTGGGTGCTCAGGCATACCGTGTTTGGTGAGGTAATCTGGAGAGGCACATAAAACGAGATTGGTCTTGCTGATCTCTTTGAGTACCAGATTCTCATCGGGTTTGTCGGTGAGCTTAAATGCGACATCAATTCCTTGGCGGAACAGATCGATCTCACCATCTGCTGCACGCAGCTTAAGCTGAATATTTGGATAACGTTCTAGGAATGGCAACACAAACGGTTGAAGCACCGAATTAAGAAATGCTTCAGGGGCTGCTACTGTGAGTGCGCCTGTTGGCTCAGCATGATCTTCCGCAGATAGCTCAACGGCTTGCTGCGCGGCATTCACCATTGCGATGCTTTGGTCGTAAACCTTTTGCCCAGCTTGAGTGATGATCAACTTACGGGTCGTGCGCTCAAACAGTTTGACCGAGAGGGCTTGTTCCAACCGTGTGATCAACTTACTTAAAGCCGATGGCGTTACGCCGAGTTGTTTAGCAGCAGCGGTAAAACTGCCTTCGTTTACCACCAAGATAAACGAAGCAAGATCAGGAAGTAGGGCTATGAGTTTTGGATTAACCATAATTGTTCAGTTCTTCGCAGCGGAATAACGATATTGTCTGGTACGGTTTCACGAGGTTCAAGTGTCACCGTCTCGCTTTAACGATATTTTGCCAAAAATGCATTGAGTACAGGCAAGCCAGATTCACCAGTATGGTATTGCTGCCAACAGTGATAAATGGCCGTTTCATGGTCTGCAATTAACTCGATAGCTTCTCGCTCAGCGATTGAATATTGTTGTGAAGCGTTCACTTCTTCATGCCACTCTCGATACTTAACCTCATAAGGCTCCACCCACTTCAGAAGAGTCGCCACCAACTCTTGCCATGGTAAACCAATCCACTTGGTTGCATCTGCCAAGCCTTTATCCAACATCTCTTGGTGTCGACTTTCGATATCCATGCCATTTGTCAGCAGTACAGGTTTGAGCTTTTCTGCGGTGAGTTCTTCCACTTCAATCAAGGTTTGCCACAGCGTTTGTTGTTCACTTTGGGCGTAATGGCTCAAGTAGTGGTTGAAAAAAGCGATGCCGTAGATTTCGCCATAGTAGGCAGACAGAACGTTATGAATCATGGTGAGAATCGTGATTTAAACAGAGAATACCGCATTGTAGGAGGGGAAAGCGCGAAGTGTAAATATCTGAATATACTCAAGTGACTTCAAGATACATGGTTCAGAGCGTTGTCACTGATTCAAGTTCAAGGAAAACAACGAAGCGGAATAGCGAGCTCTTTCCAAGTTGTTTGACGAAGAAATTGCTTCAGTGGCACGCTCCCGAAGGGCGAGTTGCCTTGGTTCGCATGCTTCGTTAACAATTTTCGATTTAGAACCACTAGATTTTCAAATTGTTGCCTCGCCTTCAAACCAAGTCATCCTCGCTGAACCAAGCATCTCGAGGTTACTTGAGTATAAATAAAAAAGTGCTGCTGACAGAATTCGAACAGAACTTGTGAGAATTTTATGAGAATTCGATGAAGTTGCTGATAGATTTGCTCGTCATTCTTAGAGGCAAGAACGCAAAACGTTCGAAACGTAATGCTTAACCTACTCAAGTCACGAACAAAGAAGTAAAGCCGTACAGATGGGCTTGGGTAGTTCAACCCTCATTAAAGGATGGAATCACAATGAAAAAACGTACCCAACTCGGACTCGTCATGACTTCAGTCGCTATGGCACTAGGCTCTGCATCAGTGAATGCGGCGGAATTGGAAATCACCGTGACAAACGCAACCAAAGGCATCTACTTTACGCCACTTATTGTTGCGGCGCATGGCTCTGATCTTCAAATGTTTAGAACGGGTCAAGCAGCAACGCCAGAACTAGAAGCAATGGCAGAAGGTGGTGATATCTCTGGGCTTGCTAGTGTGATTGGTAACGCTGGTGGTGCGGTGGTTGAGAATCCTGCTGGCGGCATTTTGAATCCGGGTGTTGCAACCACCTTCACCTTGGACAGTGGCGACCACGGTTATCTTTCTTTGAGCGCGATGCTGCTGCCAACCAATGACGGTTTCGTCGGTCTAGATAGCTGGAAGATTCCAACGGAAGCGGGTACATACCGAGCAACGCTAAGAAGTTACGATGCCGGTACAGAAGCGAACGATGAACTTGCGTCTAGCATGCCAAACCCACCTTTCATTACCTTTGGTACTGGCGGCACAGGCGTTGAAGCAACAGTAACTAACGATAAAGTTCACGTGCATCCGGGTAACCTTGGTGATAGCGATCCAACTGGCGGCATCAGTGACTTAGACAGCAGCAGCCATCGTTGGTTAAACCCAGTCGCAACCATCACAATCGTTGTGAAGTAAGGGGGATGTATGAAATACAGAATCTTACTAGTAGCAGCTTCAGTCGGCTTGCTCGCCGGTTGTCCAAGCGATGATGATAACGATGTAGTGAAATCGTACCGCTACACCGTCAACGTTGCGAACTTGACTGCGAATCAACCTATGTCTCCGCTTGCGGTACTCACTCACAATGGTGACTACCAACTGTTTGAAATTGGCCAAGCTGCATCTGTTGAACTTGAGCATCTTGCCGAAGGCGGTAGTAACGCTGAGCTGATTGAGTTGATGAACAGCAATGACAGTGTTTACCAAGGTATTTCGGGTAATGGATTGGTGTTGCCGGGTGCATCGGACGAAGTCACCATCACGGTTGACCCTAGTCGTTACGGTTACTTGTCTGTGGCGTCTATGTTTGTGAATACCAATGATGCCTTTGTTGGCGAAACGGGGTTATCGCTCAAATCGCTCGCAGTAGGTGAAAGCTATGAAATGAGCATGAACGTTTGGGATTCCGGTACAGAGCTAAACGATGAGCTTGCCGCAACCATTCCGGGCCCAGCAGGTGGCGGTGAGGGTTTCAATGCCGCTCGTAATGACAGCAATGACGTTGTTGCTTTTCATGCGGGGGTAGTTAGCCAAGATGATGGATTAACAAACTCAGCACTTTCTGCGAACCATCGTTTCTTGAACCCAGGTGCGAAAGTCACCATCACTCGAGTCGAGTAACACAGGCTCCGATGACGTCTCCTTTCCAAAGCGCTTGTAGCCGAGCGCTTTATCCCTCATGGCGTCATCGGAACCTTTTTTGAAAGAATTTCTAATTTGTTCCGGTCATGTGCAAAGTGAGGATACTCGAAGGCAAGGAAAGGACCATGGAACAACAGGCAATCAATTTAGTCGCGAACATCTTGTTGGTGGAAGATGACGATGATTTGGCAGAACTGGTTCAGATGCATCTCAAGTTTCAAGGACACCAAGTGTCGCGAGCCACAAATGTCGCCGATGCTAAAGCGCAATATCAGCAACAACCCTTTGATTTATTGATCCTTGACCGAGGTTTGCCAGATGGTGATGGTCTAGACATCTGCCATTATTTGCGTCAGCAACAAGATTGGAGCCCAGTGCTCATGCTGACAGCCAGAGACGGTGAAATGGACAAGGTTGACGGTTTAGAAGCGGGCGTTGATGACTACATCACTAAGCCATTTAGCGTATTAGAATTCCAAGCACGAGTGCGAAACGTGCTACGCAGAGTCAGCCAAACCGCAGAAGTCAAAGTAGCAGATGAAGTCCTAGACGATGCGATGGATTTTGGTCCGCTGAGAATCATCCCGGAGTTGCACCAAGTATCCTTAAACGACAAAGACGTCACTCTTACCGCGACAGAGTTTACTTTGCTGCAGTTTCTCGCGACTCGTCCGGGCAGAGTCTACAGTAAAGATGAACTGCTCGATCACGTTTGGAACACCAGTCATTCTGGTTATCACCATACGGTGTGTAGCACCATTAACCGTTTACGCAGCAAATTGTCGTTGTCTGATTCTGATCATCACTTCATTCAAACCGTGTGGGGTGTTGGATATAAGTTTCAGCCAAGACACTAATGCAAGAAAGTAAGTCAAAACATCAAGCCAACAGTAAGTCGGCAGTTGTTTTCACCGTCATTTTTTAATCATCACGGGTGTTTCAAAAACACCGCTGTTTAAGGAGGCGATAGGATGAGCTTCAAATCTCGCTTGGTAGTATTTACTAGCTTGTGGTTCTGCCTCGCGGCGGTGGTGATTGCACTGACTTACAATTGGCAAAAAGAAACCATTGAGTTACGCACTAAGCAAAGCCTGCATAAAGAGCTAGCTAGCCATATGCGTGACGATAATCCGCTAATGATCGGCACGGATTACAACCCTAAAGCACTCAAGTCGATCTTTCACACGCTCATGCTGATCGGCCCTGATTTTGAAATCTACTTCCTCGATAGCCAAGGCAATATCACCACCCATGCAGCACCAGAAGGGGCGGAGATCATGGGTAAGGTGGATCTCAATCCCATTAAGCAATTCTTAAATGACCAACCCTTTCCTATTTTGGGTGAAGACCCACGTAATCGTGGTGAGCACAAAGTCTTTTCTGTTGCGGCGATAGAGGAATTAGGCTCTACGGTCGGTTATCTCTACGTGGTGATTGGCAGTACCCGACATGACGCCATTGCCAATGCTCAAGTCGATACTCCTTATATCGCGCTGGCAGGATTGGTCTTAGTATCCATTTTAGGTTTTGCTCTTGGGGCTTATGTGCTGGTCAAACGTAGTCTGTTGAACCCGATTGAGCGTGTGACCAAACAACTTCAACAGCAAGCTGAACATGATTTCCGCCTGCAACCTGATTTTACTCACCAAGTGCCGGAGCTCGTACCGATTGCGCACTCTTATCAGATGATGGCGAAGCATATTCAGCAGCAATTTTTACAGTTGGAGTATCAATCGTCTCATCGTCGTCAAAGCTTGTTGCAGCTTAGTCATGATTTAAAAACGCCGTTATCGAGCGTGCTGGGCTATTTGGAAACCTGGCGTTTGCAACATCCGGAATCCGATCCTTTGATTGACGTCGCTTTCCGAAATTGTGAGAAGCTCTCAACTCAACTGCATTCTTTATTAGACGCCGCGCGCAAAGAAGCACCAATGCCAAACTACGAGTACCGCCCCGTGGATTTGGGAGCGTTGATGGCAGAATGTGCTGAAACGATGCAGAGCCAGTTTTCTCGTAAAGAAGTGGTGTTGAAAGTGGATATCGATAGTGAAATCCAAACCGTGGGTGATAAAGGACTCTTAGAGCGGTTGGTATTGAACCTGCTTGAAAATGCATTGCGCCACAGCCCAATCGGCTCAGAAGTGCATTGCCAAGCGCATTTGAGTGAGGATAAGTCGCGTATCCACTTTACCTTCGTCAATCACATTGAGGAAGAAGCGGAGGGCGGTTCTTTGGGGATCGGGACGAAGATTGTCCAATCGATCTTAATGCTTCACCACAGCTACCTTGAGACCAATGCGACATCCTCTCAGTATCAACAGAAGTTCACACTTCTCGCAATCTAAAGAGAAGTGTGAGACATAAGTTAATGTTTATTCAATAACACCACATACGACGCGAGCGCCGCCACCACCTAGCTTACTTGGGTGATCGGAGTGATTGTCACCACCAGCATGGATCATTAACGCTCGACCTTTTAAATCCGATAATTTTAGGCGAGGCGCGACAACGGGCTGATTGGCATTGCCGTCCATGTCCACATAGAGTGGAGGCAAGTCGCCTAAATGATTGTCATCGGTCCAAGGATAGCCATGCTTCCCTGTGTTGTTAGGATCATAATGGCCACCTGCTGCGCCGCCTAATACGGTTTTGTCATCCTTTTCTATGCTATCGCAAGATGGATTAGTGTGAACATGGAAACCGTGCACACCTGCTGACAAACCTGATAATTGAGGCGTAAAAACAACGCCAAAATCACTTTGTGAAATCTCAATGGTACCCGCACTCTCATTGGTGTTGAGAGCAGTCATTTCTACCGTTTTTGCTAGCACGTTAGGTGCGGCGACAAGAGCGGATGCAACTGAAATGCATAGCAATCCTTTTAACATGGGACCTCCTTCTTTTAGGGTGTACGCTCAAGCACATATTAGTGAAAACCTGTTTTACTTATGTATGTTGAGCGGTGAGTTTATGTCATAGAGTGATGTGTATCACTTTATGGTCTTAAACTGATATCTCGATCCGAAATCAGCTTTCTTTTATTTAGTCTTAACATGTTGAGATCGTTAAGATATAAAAAGAATAGACGCCAATCTTAAAATAGCCTGAATATTTTTAAATTAACGCAAAGTTAAATTTTTAATGACTTTATAACAAAGCTCATAATTGTTTTATAAAGAATTTGGTGGAATTGTCCGCAATAAAGAATAATCAAATTAACGAATATATTAATGTGAACATTGTTGTTTATAGATTTGTGGTCAAACTGTTGCTTATATCATCAAATAAGATAAAAAATTGGAACTAAAGTCACTTAATGGCAGAGGAAAAAATTAAACTCTGATTGTAATGGGTAATAATGTTTTAGTAACAGATAGTTACGCACTTAAAATTAATAATATGGCTAATTTCCGACAAGGATTGAAAAAGATGAAAGACAAGGAATCTATTCAGACTAATAGCAGCCGCCGTAATTTTCTGAAAGGCGCAACAGGAGCTGTTGTTGCTGGTGTGAGTGCTTCCGCTTTCTCAGGCGTAGCTCAAGCACGAGAACAGAAAATTGATTGGAGCAGCCGCGGGCTAGGTAGAAAACACGATAAGCGCTTCTGGCGTAAAGTGCGAAGACAGTTCGTTTTGGACAAACGAACCACTTACATGAACATTGGTACAACAGGTTCAATGCCAAAACATGTTCTTGAAGATTACGAGCATAACAACAAGCTGGTGGCTAAATACCCTTGGGATATGAAAGGCAAATTTGGCTCTTGGCCTTATGTTTCAGAGATGGTTAAAGACGTCGCGCCAGGTTTTGGTGCTAACCCAGAAGAGATCATTCTCAGCCGCAACACTACTGATGGCTTATGCTCGATCATTAATGGCTTACACTTTGAACCAGGTGATGTGATTCTAACGACACACCATGAACATATTGCTGCAACATCACCTATGAACGTAGCGAAACATCGTTTTGGTGTGGATGTGGTAGAAATTCAACTACCAGTATTTACTGGTACCGAAAACGTTTCTGAGCAAGATTACATTCAAGCGTTCCGAGACGCGCTTGATGCGAATCAAAACGTTCGCCTAATTGTTTTCTCTCATATCACATACAAAACAGGAACCGCGCTACCAGCAAAAGCCATTTGTGCTTTAGCAAAAGAGTATGGTGTACCTACTCTTGTTGATGGCGCGCATACGGTCGGTATGTTTGACCTTGATTTCCACGATATGGATTGTGATTTCTATGCAGGATCTGGTCATAAGTGGCAGTGTGGTCCGGGCGCGACAGGTATTCTGTATGTTCGTGATAACGGTAACCGTTTGAATGAGTATTGGAGTGACCGAGAGAACCCGTTATGGTTGATCAACTCCTCACTTTCTCATGCTGATTACCTAGGTAAACAGCTGCAAATGCAATACATTGGTAACGATAACTATCCTGCGAAACAAGCACTAGTTGATAGTTGCAAAATGTGGGATGAGATTGGTCGAGACCGTATCGAAGAGCGAGTTGTAAGCCTTGGTAGTTTATGTAAAACCTTGCTTCAAGAGTACTTGCCACAAGCCAAAATGTATTCACCAAACGTGGAAGGCTTAACCAGTGGCTTAACGACGGTTAACCCGTTCTCCGATGTAACTAATGAAGAGATACTGACGGAATTCCGAGATCGTTTACGTGAAGAGTATGGTTACATCATCCGTACGACTAGCTTTAAGCTGCATAAGGATGATGACTTTGATACTTACGCGCTGCGTATCTCTACGCATTTGTTCCATGACGAACAAGATGTGGAAGGGCTCGTAGTGGCGATGACGAATTTGTATTACTCGTCGTTCTAACATCGTTGTTTATCACTCAAGCGCCCATTATTGGGCGCTTTGTGAAAGGTAAGGATATTATTATGTCAGTCATAACATTCAAAAGAACTTTAGCGACGGTGGCGCTCATGGTTACCTCTGTTGCGTCGTCTGCCGCTTGGTCAGACGATTTACAACAAATCCGTGAACGCGGTGTACTGCGTCACATTGGTGTCCCGTACGCTAACTTTGTCTCCTATATTGAACAAGGTGAAGTGGAAACTTTGACTGGCTTGGATGTAGAGATAATAAAAGGTTTTGCCAAGTCGTTAGGTGTTCAGTACCAGTATGTTCCAGCACAGTGGAGCGACGTGGTTGGTAAGTTGACAGGGCAAAATGTGCAATATCACAACAAGCAGGCTGTTGTCGGAGAAAGTGTTCCAATTGAAGGCGATTTGATCGCAAATGGCGTTACTATTCTTGATTGGCGTTCTGAGGTTGTCGATTTTTCACAAGATTATTTTCCTTCAGGTGTATGGTTGGTTTCCAGATCCGACTCTAGTCTGAGCCCGATTAAACCAAGTGGGTCAGTCGATGAAGATGTTAAAAACGTCAAGCAGCTGATCGATGGTCGCGAAGTGTTAGCTTTAGAACATTCTTGCTTGGATCCTAACCTTTATGACTTATATGACACAGGTGCAAAAGTTATATTACCTGATGGGGCGCGTCTCCTTAATGAGATGGTTCCAGCGATAATGAAAAATGATGCGGAAAGCACATTATTAGATGTTGCGGATACGCTAATTGCCCTCGAAAAATGGCCGGGTGAAATAAAAGTCATTGGCCCTATATCTGAAAATCAAAAAATGGCTGTTGCATTCCGTAAAAATTCCCCTGAATTACGCAAAGCATTTGATCGTTATTTAGACTCGATAAAAAAAGACGGTTCATACGAAAAACTAGTAAAAAAATACTATCCATCTATTTACTACTTTTATAACGATTACTTTATAGAAGATAAAAAGAAAGTCCGATGAATAAGGCCGTTAAAAAATTTTCCAGTAAAAGATTTATTACAATAAGCGCAATATTAGTTTCAATTTACTTAGCTATGCTTATTACTGTGACTAGCGTAGGTCAAAATAAGTTAAAAGAATCTCAATACAGAGAACTAGATTTAAAAGTAAAAAGTTATGCAAGCACACTCGATAATTTATTTACCATAGCGAGTGAAGATGTTGATAATCTAGCTACAGATAAAACAATACAAACATTCTTTGGTAATTTAGCTTCTGGCATGTCAATGGAGTATGGGTTAGGTGCAAGTTTAATTAATTTAAAGCGTCGCTTCGATGAGAAGATAGACAGTAAGCTAATTAATAGCAGCCAAATCTATAAGAAGCTCACGCTGGTAGGCAGTGATGGAGTCACCATTGTCACCACTGGATCTGAAAACCTTGCCGAGCACAAAATGGACATACAAACCTTAATGACTCAACACGGGCATCCCGAAGAGGTTTGTGCGACGCGATACAATGATGACGTTCGCATTCAAGTCATTAAGCAAGTTAAGTTCTCCGGAAAGCCTGTTGCCTTTTTAATTGCCGATCTTAATAAGAATATTGTTATTGACCAACTTACTAACCAAGAACATGAAGATAGTTATAGCCGAATGGTGCTAAAAATAAAAGACGTGGAAATGGTTGTATGGGATACCATAAATAAAACACCTTCTCACAATAAGGATGAGAACTATTTCGTTTCTGAGGCTATAGACGGAAAAATTTACTTTGAAGTGCCTGTGGATAAACATCACTTCAAATTGATGGCGTGGTTCGAGCCTTTGAGTGAACGAGATATATTTACATCACGGCTCTTTATTATTGGTTTGAGTATTCTCGCCGTTATGATCGTCATTGCTTTATGTTATGCATTCATCACGAACAATAATAGGATTGAATTGAAAATTAAGCTTGAGGAAGAAAAAAAGCGTAAAGATATTCTTTCTAAACAGAATAAAAAATTAACGAACGAAATTGAACGTCGAAAAGCGTCTGAAAAAGAACTCGCCTTCCAAGCTAAATATGACACATTAACCAATTTACCTAATCGTAGTTATGGTTCCGAGCGATTGGCTTTGGAGTTAATTAGGGCATCGCGTAGTGGGTCTAAAGTTTTGGTGATGTTCATCGACTTAGACCACTTTAAGCAGATTAACGATTCAATGGGACACTTTGTTGGGGATGAAATCCTTAAACTCAGTGCTCAGCGACTGTATCAAGTCGCAAGAAAAACAGACTTATTGGCGAGAATTGGTGGGGATGAGTTTTTACTCGTCATCCCTGATTTGCCTGATAATGATACTGCAAAGCGAGTTGCTTCAAGTGTACTTTCGGCGTTTAACGATCCGTTTGTTTGGAACAACCATGAATTCTTCTTGAGTAGTAGCGTCGGAATGTCTGTGTTCCCGGATGACGGAGACAACGCTGAGCAGCTTCTTGCATGTGCAGATATGGCAATGTATCGGGCGAAACAAGATGGGCGTGATGGCTTTTGTTTTTATAACCATAATATGAACCAAGATTTGCAACGCTATTTGGATCTGGAAAATCGTCTGAGAAGTGCGATCTCCAATCAGTTGTTAGAACTGTATTATCAGCCAATTATTGAGCTGAGTAGTGGTAAAATCGTAGGGGCAGAAGCGCTAATGCGTTGGAATGATGACAAGTACGGATTCGTAAACCCTGAAGAGTTTATCTCTATTGCAGAGAAAAATGGTTTAATTCATCAAATTGGTGAGTTTGCTATTCAACAAGCGTGTCGACAAGCGGCACAATGGCAAAGTCTGACTCCGTTGTTTGTTTCTGTAAACTTTTCTAGTGTTCAATTTAGGTATTGCGAGCGCTTACTTACGTTTATTAAACACAGCCTTGAGGAGTCTGGTCTTCCGTCAGATAAGTTCGATATTGAAGTGACAGAAAGTCTCCTCTTCAATCACGATTCTGAGCTATTAGACATGCTTAATAACTTACGAGCGTTAGGCACCAAACTTACTATTGATGATTTTGGTACTGGTTATTCTGCGCTGAGTTACTTGCAGAAGTTTCCGTTCGACCGCTTAAAGATTGATCGTAGCTTTATGCAAAATATGTTCGAGAACGACTCAGACCGCGAGCTTGTGAACGTAATCATAGCAATGGCGAAAGCGCTGGATCTTAAGATCGTCGCAGAAGGCATCGAAGAACAGCGTCATGTGGATTACCTGAAAAACCTAAACTGTGAGTTCGGACAAGGTTTCCACTATAGCCGACCATTACCTGCTAAGGACTTTGAAGCACTTTTGGCTAAGCCTACCTGGCTATAATTCCTTTTATAACAACCTCATAGAAAAGCATTAATTGAATTTATGCCTAGGATTCATTAATGCTTTTCCACCTTAAGGTATAATCCTTCCTCCTTCCTTGAATTACACTACAATTAATTGATGAGTGATAGCCCGTGACGCCCGTCACATAAAGGCTAAGCCTAATTCTAAACGAGTAAATACTCGCCAAAATAACTAGGAAGGAATTTCAAATGTCTTCTGCATTCTACCAACAGATTCAGCAGCAAATCGAAGAAGTAAAGGCGGAAGGCCTTTACAAATCAGAGCGTGTCATTACGTCTCAACAGCAAGCGGCTGTTAAAATCTCTACTGGTGAAGAAGTACTAAACTTCTGTGCGAACAACTACCTTGGTCTTGCTAACCACCCGGCACTTATCGAAGCGGGTAAAGCAGGCATGGACGAGCACGGCTTTGGTATGGCTTCAGTACGTTTTATCTGTGGTACGCAAGACATCCACAAAGAGCTTGAGCAGAAGCTTTCTAAGTTCCTAGGTAAAGAAGATACGATTCTTTACACATCATGTTTCGACGCAAACGCGGGCCTATTTGAAACTATTCTAGGCAAAGAAGACGCAATCATCTCTGACGCTTTAAACCACGCGTCAATCATCGATGGTGTTCGTCTATGTAAAGCGATGCGTTTCCGCTACTCAAACAACAACATGGAAGAGCTAGAGCAACAACTGATCGCTGCGAAAGAAGCAGGTGCTCGCCACATTCTTATCGTAACGGACGGTGTGTTCTCAATGGACGGCGTAGTAGCAAACCTTCCGGTTATCTGTGACCTAGCAGAGAAGTACGGCGCATTGACTATGGTTGATGACTCTCACGCTGTTGGCTTCATGGGCAAAACAGGTGCAGGTACGCACGAGCACCACAACGTGGTTGACCGTATCGACATCATCACTGGTACGCTAGGCAAAGCAATGGGCGGCGCTTCAGGCGGTTACACATCTGGTAAAGCGGAAGTGATTGACTGGCTACGTCAGCGTTCTCGTCCATACCTATTCTCTAACTCTGTTGCACCAGCAATCGTAAGCGCTTCTATCCGCGTTCTAGATCTACTAGAAGAGAGCGGTGACCTACGTGATCGTCTATGGGAAAACGCAGCACACTTCCGTACTCGTATGGAGGACGCTGGTTTCACAATGGGTGGTGCTGACCACGCAATCATCCCAATCATGCTTGGCGACGCAAAAGTAGCAGCAGAATTTGCAGAGCGTGCGCTGGAGAAAGGCATCTACGTAATCGGCTTCTCATTCCCTGTAGTACCAAAAGGTCAAGCACGTATCCGTACTCAAATGTCTGCGGCGCACTCTCGCGAGCAACTAGACCGTGCAATCGACGCGTTCATCCAAGTTGGTAAGGACATGGGTCTTATTTAAGATTCTAGGCCTTAGACAATAGGGCCTTTAATTAAGGTTACATTATGAAAATTAAAGCATTATCAAAGCTAAAGCCTGAAGAAGGCATCTGGATGACTGAGGTTGATAAACCTGAAGTCGGCCATAACGATATTCTGATCAAAATTAAGAAAACCGCTATCTGTGGTACAGACGTACACATCTATAACTGGGACGAATGGTCACAAAAAACCATTCCAGTGCCTATGGTTGTCGGTCACGAATACGTGGGTGAAGTGGTTGCGATTGGTCAGGAAGTCCGTGGCTTTGAAATCGGTGACCGCGTATCTGGCGAAGGTCACATCACGTGTGGTCATTGTCGTAACTGTCGTGGCGGCCGTACTCACCTATGTCGTAACACGATTGGTGTGGGCGTTAACCGCGAAGGTGCATTCGCAGAATACCTAGTGATCCCAGCGTTCAACGCGTTCAAGATCCCTGAAGGCATCTCTGACGATCTAGCGTCTATCTTTGACCCGTTTGGTAACGCAGTACACACCGCGCTTTCTTTCGACCTAGTAGGCGAAGACGTGCTTATCACAGGTGCTGGCCCAATCGGTATCATGGCAGCTGCAGTAGCAAAACACGTTGGTGCTCGCCACGTAGTGATCACAGACGTGAACGAATACCGTCTAGAACTTGCTCGTAAGATGGGCGTAACACGCGCAGTAAACGTTGCAGAAGAGAAGCTAGAAGACGTAATGGCTGAGCTAGGCATGACAGAAGGCTTCGATGTAGGTCTAGAAATGTCTGGTAACCCAGCAGCATTCAACTCAATGCTAACCACAATGAACCACGGTGGTCGTATTGCACTACTAGGTATTCCACCATCAGACATGGGTATCGACTGGAACCAAGTTATCTTCAAAGGCTTGGTGATCAAAGGTATCTACGGCCGTGAAATGTTCGAAACTTGGTACAAGATGGCTTCACTGATCCAATCTGGTCTGGATCTATCGCCAATCATCACGCACCACTACAAGATTGACGATTTCCAAGAAGGCTTCGACGTAATGCGCAGCGGTATGTCAGGCAAAGTTATTCTTGATTGGGAATAACTTATTCAAGTAAGAAATGCGCTCCTTTTTGGGGCGCATTTTTGTTTCATGAAGATTTTTGTTTCGGGAAGAAATGGTCGCCAATCTTTTCTAAACTTCTCGTATCGTTCTGCTACTTTTTTTAGATTTTTTCCACTCAACTTCACCCTACCTTCTAACTCATTGTCGATTCTGTATTTGGAATAAGATAATAACCATTTGTTTTTAGTGGTTATTTTTTAGCATTACATGCTTAAAAATCGTCATTTTTAAGTTTAATGTTTTTATTTTCCGTTCGTCTTTATCCTTATCCTGCTTCTTTTTATTGTTTTACATTTTATATGCATTTGGTTTGTCATAATTGAGCTATAACTAATAAAAAGGTTACCGATATACAGTGGAATGTAAAAATGGAGCTTTATATGAAAAGATTTTATCTGATGATGCCTCTGCTCTTAACCTCATTTAGTTGGCAAGCGAATGGAGCGTCAGTGAGCGGTACGATTGATGTTTCAATTAACCTTGTACAAGGTTGTGTGATTAATGGAAATAATGCGGTAGATGCAGCTTCTGGCGTTGGCTTTGGCTCACTTGCCTTTGGAGACGTGCCTGCAATCTTCAGTGAACAAGATGGTGTGGTAAATGGTGGTAGTGCGACGGGTATTGAAGTGCTTTGTAGTAACGGTGTGACACCGACGTTTACATTGGGCACCGGATTGTATGATGCAAGTGCGACCGTTGGTACCTACGCGATGTCAAATGGCGCGCAATTTATTGATTATACGTTGTTTACCGACTCAGACCGAAGCACACAAATTATACAAGGTGGGACGGTAGCTCTGTCTGAATTTACTAGTGCAACATCGCAAACTATTGAGCTTTTTGCGAAAGCTTACGGTACGAGCAGCATTGCCGGCACATACTCCGATACCATCAGTGTGACGCTAAGCTGGTAAAACGTGACGCTGGTTGTTAGGGGCTTTTCACTTGTCGCGATGAGTTTGTGCTCTTTAACTGTGCTGGCTGATGCGACACAAACTTTTCAGGTGTCTGCCACCGTAGATACAGGTTGTTTGATTAACGGCGCAGTACAAGAAGAAAGCGCAACCCAAGCCGGGCAAATAGGCACGTTAGATTTTGGTGAGCATTCTTCAGTTTACGCGACGGAAGTACAAGGCAGCATCACTTACAGTTCATCACTCACATTAAGCTGTACTCCGGGTATTACGATGAATGTTTCCGTAAATGGCGGGATGAATGCATCGGATGGTGTACGTAAGCTAAAGCACAGTGAAGAAGCGACAACGGTAGATTACTTTTTGTTCCAGGATCTAAATTACACGCAGGTGCTTGATATTGACACGCAATATTCCGTCGATACTGACCAAGACCCAGATAATATTCAGTTTCCTATCTGGGCAAAGGCGACAATAAATGGGAATGAAATGGCTGGAATTTATATGGATACGCTTACGCTGACATTAGAGTGGTAAGTGAACTTTGGAGGGGTGAAATGGAATTCATACTCAAAAAACTATTATTAATAGCCTTCCTTTTTGTTTTTTTCTCAAATGCCAACGCTAACTCATTATTAATTTGGCCAATTTACCCCAAAATATCAGAGGAGAGTAATGCAACATCACTTTGGATGGTAAATAAAGGCAGTGTTGATTCTTATTTACAGGTGAGAATTTTTAAGTGGGAACAAAACGAAGGAGAAGATAGTTATTCAAGTCAAAGCCAGTTAATTGCAACCCCTCCGTTTGTCAAAATTGAACCAGGTGAAAAGCAGTTAATCCGCATCATCAACCAAGATGAGGCCTCTGCAGGTAAGGAGTATGCATACCGAGTGATCATAGATGAATTACCGCCAACTCAAAACCCTCAAACAGAATTGACGGAAAATGAACTCGCTGTAAAAGTCCGAATGCGTTACTCGATACCTTTGTTTATTTACGGGAAAGGGCTGACTGATACTCAAAAACCAAACCGTGACAGTGAATTATGGGGTGATTTACAGGCACAGTTTATTAAGAAAAATAATCAGCGTTTTGTTCACATTAAAAATTCAGGAAAACACCATGTTCGCTTAGTGAATTTACAATTGAACCTACCAAATAAAGATCCTGTCGTTATTTCCGATGGACTAGCTGGCTATATTCTTCCTGAACAGTATAAGGTTTGGTCTATTCCCCATAGTAATGTCAGACCCTTGAGTTTGAGCGCGAATATTGGAGGTAAACGTTACCAAATACCATTGAAGCAATAATGAATAGATTTAATACAATGAATGCTTTCTTTTGGTTGGTATTACTTAGCGTAACGTGGAGCAGTATTGGTCTTTGTGCAAATTCAGCAAACCACTTCTCTGAGCTACCGAGTCCTGAAAATTTCTCATTAGAAAAGTTTGAGAATATTAGCCTCAATCTGGAGTTGGTGATCAATCAAAGAGCAACCGGGCTTGTTGCGAAAGTTGAGCGAGTTGGCGATCAGTTCTTTTTGCTCCGGGAGGACCTCATTTCAGTTGGGGTTACCGCCAAGTCGTTGCCTGGAACCGAAGAGAGACTTGAGGTTACGTCTATCCCAGGTGTTAACGTGCGTTACTTGCAATCGTCATTGCAACTCGCAATTGACGTACCGCCTAATTGGTTACCGATGCAGAATTTATCAGCGCAGGATATGGGGCGATTTTCCCCGGCTCAGTTTGGGCGTGGTGGCCTGCTTAACTACAACGTATTTGGTGTGTACGAGAACGAAAGCCGACAAAAGGAGGTTTCTATCAATCATGAAGTCAGAGCCTTTTCTGAGTTTGGCGTTTTTTCTACTACCGGGATATTTAAATCTAACTTTCATCGCGATGTTCAGTCCCAGCAAAGCAGCCAGTACACTCGTTTTGATACGAGTTACGAGTACGTCAATCAAGAGAAGCGAATTCGTATAGAGGTAGGGGACTATATTGTTCGCCCTTTATCTTGGAGCCAACCAGTAAGACTGGCGGGTATTCAGTTGTCGCATGATTTCTCTATGCGTCCGGATGTCGTGACGACGCCGTTACCTGCATTTTACGGTGAGGTCACAGCGCCCACTACGTTAGATTTGTTTATCAATGGCTTTAAAACTGACTCAATGAATGTTGGGCCCGGTCCTTTCATTATTAACGATATTCCAATGCTCTCTGGTGCTGGGGAAGCAACGGTAATTGCAACGGATGCTCAAGGTAAGCAAACGGTCATGACCAGCCCATTTTTTCTCTCTTCCGATCTACTCAAGACCGGATTTACATCTTACAGTGCGAGTATTGGTGCGATCAGAGAAAATTTCGGTAATGCATCTAACGACTATGGAGACGGTGGCGTGGTTACCGCTCTGCGTCATGGCATGACTGATTGGTTAACATTAGAAGCTCAAGCCGAAGCAAAAGATGACCTGATCGTTGCGGGGCTGGGCTTTGTCACCAATGCTGTCAATTTAGGTACGGTGGATGCCTCGTTTCGTGTGAGTAATTTTCAGGATCAATCTACCTCATATGCGCTAGGTTATAGTTATCAGTCTCGGCGGTTTAGCTTCGCTGCTCGAACTCAAGTAGAACAAGCCGACTTTTATACCTTATCTCATTTACCAAATTACGAAATGCTCGATGACGGCAAGGACGCTTCACTCGCGTCGCGCCATCTATCACAAATCAATATGGGAGTCCGTTTGGGAGATTGGGGCTCACTTTCTGGTGGGTACTTTGATATTCAACAATCCGACTCAGATTCACGTACCCTAAATCTTACTTATAGCTACGCTCTGCCTTTTAATATCAATATGTCCCTGTCTTACAACCATAGTATTGGTGGTCAGAGTGTTACGTTGGCGCAATTCTCTCTACCTTTCAGTTCTTTGGGGGGAAGTTCGGGGCTAACGCTGAAAAGAGAGGATGATGGCGATGTGCGAGGGCGAGTGGGTTACAGCCGCCTTGCGCCAATACGAGGTGGATGGGGCGTCAATTTAGCGCATGATATTAACGAACACCCAGAAAACCGTAAACAGGCTGATTTGACCTACCGTGCGTCATGGGCGCAGTTCAGAGCGGGGTTAAATGGCACCAGTGGCGACTATGATTATTTTGCGGAAATGGCAGGTTCGGTCTCTACGTTGGATGGAGAAATATTCCCAGCGAATGAAGTGTATGACAGCTTCGCTGTGGTGAGCACCAGTGGTTTTGAAGGTATTCCGGTTAAATATGAAAATCAAATTGTCGGAGTGACAGATGATGAAGGTTACTTACTTGTTCCTTGGGCTACGGCGTATTACACCGCCAAATATGAAATCGATCCACTTAATTTACCTGCCAATGCTGCGTTTTCTGCAACAGAGCAGTTTGCTTCGATACATTCGGGCTACGGCTACCTGTTAGAGTTCCCAATAGAGCTACAAATTGCACTGAGCATGACGGTGGTAGACGAAAATCATTTGTTCCTTCCGATTGGTACATATGGCCGCTCAGAAACGGGCTTAACAAGCCAAATTGGTTGGGATGGTTTTACGTACTTTGAAGGCGTTGACCCAGGCCGCTATATTCAGTTTTATCCTCAAGGACAGTCGCCATGTAAAGTGTTTATTGAGGGGTTGTATCAGCGTGACAGTCAAAAAATACAAACATTGCCTGAGCAGGTTTGTATCAAAGCCGAAGAAGAGACCGCACTATGATTTTGCGCAGCTGGTTTGCTAGCCTACTTCTCTTTTTCTCGTGCTCGACAATGGCTTGTCAGCTCACGGCGGCAGCACCTTTAATCTTGTTTGGCAATGTTTCTTCGTTTACTGTTTCAAGCTCTCAGCAGCAAAGCTCAGCTCAGCCTCATGCGGGGATTACGTGTGACTTTTCTACACTTGTGTCTTTGTTAAGTGGCGACTACGTATCAGCAACGTTTAACAGTATAAATAATGGTTTGCTATTAAATGAGGATGATCCGAGTTCGGAGCTCAGCTATCAGATTTTTGGCGATCCAGGGCTTTCACAAGAGTATGTATTCGGCCAAACTTACAATTTTTTTGAAATCGGGTTACTCGATTTACTCGGGTTGTTTGGCACTCAAGCCGAGTTTCCGCTCTATGCTCGGACGGGAGTGGGTAGTAATCTTTCCGCTGGGACTTATAAAGACCAAATCACCGTATCCTGGATTTGGGATTACTGTAAGGGTATCGGGGTTCTAGGGGTATGCATTGGCCGCGCCAATGGCAGCGCTCAAAGCGTGATTACGGTTGAGTTGCAAGTGACCCCTGATTGTATGATCACAGCGCCAGATATTGATTTTGGTTCGTCCCCATTAGTGGCCGGTTTTGAACCAGTCAGTCAGGTTATATCGTTAACTTGTACCAAGAATAGTTCCTTCTCCATTGGCTTGAATGACGGCCTAAATGCGTCCGGCGGTCAGCGGCGAATGATTTCTAGTGGTCACTATTTGGAGTATGAAATCTATAAGTCATCAACGATGGAGCGCTGGGGAGGCACCAGTTCTGAACGTCGTGAACACGGTGACGTCGATACTGGCGGCTCCATTCCGGATGGTATCACTCCACAGAATTATAATTATCGCGCGCAGATACTAACCAGCCAAACGACCCCTCCTGCAGGTACTTACACCGATTCAATAATCGTTGACGTTCAATTTTGAGCATCATGTCAATTACATCATTAGAGGCTTCTATTCCAAAAATCTTTTGTAATCATAGTTTTCACTCTGTCACTGCTTAATTTTGTGAGATTAGTATGGCTTTATTCTCACGGAATTTAACTTTCAGAAATAAGGAAAATGATGAAGAAGTCACTAACAACACTAGGTTTGGCACTGGTATTTACAGGAACAGCTTATGCAGCAAGCTGGGGCTACGAGGGAAACCATGGGCCAGCTCATTGGGGTGAGTTTGCATCTGAGTGCGCAAAAGGTCAAAACCAGAGCCCAATCAACATTGAATCGGCGACCGAAGCGAAGCTAGAAAAATTGAATTTCGACTACGAAGGTAAGGCAATCACACTGCTGAACAACGGTCACACTTTACAGACTGGTTTAGAAGGTAAAAACACACTCACCATTGATGGTAAAGAGTTTACGTTGAAACAGTTCCACTTCCATACGCCATCTGAAAACCATGTGGACGGTAAAGAATACCCTCTAGAAGCACACTTTGTGCATGCCGACAAAGTAGGTCATCTAGCTGTTGTCGCGGTGTTCTTTAAACTGGGTGACGCGAACCCAGATCTAGCTAAGATGCTAGCTAACATTCCAACTAAAGATCAAGATGTTACCATCAAGGTTCCATTTGATGCTGATGCCCTTATCCCAAGTGATAAAGACTACTACCGCTTTAACGGCTCACTAACGACACCGCCATGCTCTGAAGGTGTACGTTGGTTCGTGATGAAAGAAGCACAAACTATTTCTCCTGAGCAGATAAAATCTTTTTCGGAAGTAATGGGGAAAAACAATCGCCCAATCCAACCGCTGAATGCACGTATAGTGTTAACGCAACAATAACCACTTCATGCGAAGAAAAATAAAAAGCCCGCTTAAACACAGCGGGCTTGATTATTTGGGTATTGGTGAGAACTAGAAGCCGTGATCTTCTTGCTCTTCCGCTTTTACCATTTGTATAGGATCAAGCTTAAGCGTCTGAGTAGGGAACGCGATATCTGCATCGTGTTCTTTAATGATGTTGATTACCTTAAGCAGTATGTCCTGCTTAACCTCATGGTATCTCACCCAATTCACGGTTTTAGTAAAGGTATAGATAAAGAAGTGCAATGATGATGGACCGAATGTATCGAAGTTGACGATAAGTGTTTGGCGTGCATCAATGTCTTTGTGATTTTTCAGCATTTCTTTTACCGCGGTGATAATTTGCGGCATTTTTTCAGCATCGTCGTAACGAAGTCCAATTTTTTCGTAGATACGTCGGTTCAGCATGCGAGATGGGTTTTCTACGACAATGCTGCTAAACACTGAGTTTGGCACATACAGTGGACGCTTATCGAAAGTTCGGATAATGGTCATACGCCAGCCAATGCGTTCTACCGTCCCCTCTATTTGTCGGTCTGGAGAACGGATCCAATCGCCAACTTTAAATGGACGATCGAAGTAGATCATAAGACCTCCAAAAAAGTTAGACAGCAAATCCTTCGCCGCTAAACCGACGATCAAACCACCAACACCACCGAAGGTAAGTAGGCCCGATAGTGACAGACCAAATGCCTGCATTACGGTTAGAATTCCGACGGTAATAAAGAACAGGCGCGCGACCTTAGCTATCGCTTGTACTGTTGTTTCATCTCGGTTCTTTTGTTCGAGAACATGCTCTTCAACATTGGTAATGAGCCGCATAACGGTCCATACGAAGATGCTGATGATTAAAATCAGTTTCAGCGTACTTAACCAGTTTATTTTATCGTTGAGCTCGCTCTCTAATATGATGCCGATAGAGACGGTTGCTGGCCAACACCAAATGAGTGTACTGACTGGCGCTTTTAGCGCATCAAGCAACATGTCATCCCAGTGGAAGGGCGTTTTCTCTACGAGCGCAGCGAGGCGAGAGCGGATCAGTCGCCAAGCTATCCAAGCTATAAAGCTAGCGAGCGTAATGAAAAGGACGCTCCCACTCCAATTTTGATGAGACGTTTCAATGTAGCTTTGTAATTCGGTAAACCACTGTGGCATATGTAACTTATTTCTAGTGAACCATGGAAGGAAAGGTAGCAGATATTACTCCTTCACCCCAGTGATTTCCTTTAAATCATTTACTTATGTCTAAACCGTCCGAGATGGACTTTTCCTTCCGATGACAAGAGAGTCACCTCAATGTTCTGTTGAGCGACCGCCTCATGCATGTTCAGAGGTACGCTACCAATGATTGAGGGTTGATATTTGGACGATCAATTATAACTTCTCTGACTTATCGCTAACATTTATCTTAAGTAAGTGTGAGAGTGTATTGGCTCTTGAATTAGCGGAGGCAGATATGGAATTTACAGAGCTGGATCGAAACGCGCTCTACGACATCTGGATGTCACAAAAAGCCAAAATGCACATCACTCAAATGGAAATGGCGAAGCGCCTTGGTTTGAGTCTACACGAGTTTTCTGGCTTGTTACGTGGTAATTCTCCACTGACGCTAGGTTTTGTAAAACAGCTATGCGAGCAGCTACATGTACGTCCTGGTCAGGTGATTCCGTCTTTGACGGAGCGTGACCTATCTGCATCTGGTACCGTTTATTTACAAAATCGTGTGACGGTGGATGGCGATATCAGTAACGTGTTTATCGACGGAAACCAAGTCGTGATCGAGTACGTCCACCAAGTTAGCTAGCTTGCTCGTCAAATTATCGGGTTGAAGAGCAATAAAAAACGAGCCACTGTTGGCTCGTTTTTTCGTTTCTGTTTTGCTCGCTTGCAAAGATTATGGGATTTTCACTAGCGAATCGCGTGAAAGATCCGCGATAGACTTAGCGCCAGTCAGCGTCATTGCTACACGCATTTCTTTATCGTACAGATCCAGTAGGTTTTCAACGCCTGCTCCGCCTTGTGCTGCCAATGCGTACACAAATGAACGGCCAAGAAGCGTACAGTCTGCACCAAGTGCGAGCATACGAACGACATCAAGACCAGTACGAATACCAGAGTCTACGAAGATCTTAAGATCACCTTTTACCGTATCCGCAATGCTTGGCAGTGCTTTAGCACTTGAAAGTACGCCATCTAACTGACGGCCACCATGGTTAGATACCACAATGCCATCTGCGCCGAAACGTACCGCATCTTTCGCGTCTTCTTCATCTAGAATGCCTTTGATAACCATTGGGCCATCCCAAAAATCACGAATCCACTCAAGATCTTTCCAGGAGATAGAAGGGTCGAAGTTTGCGCCTAACCAGCCGATGTAATCTTCTAGCTTTGTTGGTTCGCCACGATAAGTTGAGATGTTACCTAAGTCGTGCGGTTTACCAAGTAGACCCACATCCAGCGCCCAGCTTGGGTGGCGCATCGCCTGGAATACACGACGCATGGCCGCGTTAGGGCCACTCATACCTGAGTGCATGTCACGGTAACGTGCGCCAGGAACTGGCATATCAACGGTAAACACCAGCGTTGTTACGCCTGCTGCTTTTGCACGCTCAAGTACGTTTTTCATAAAGCCACGGTCTTTAAGCACGTAAAGCTGGAACCACATTGGACGTTCAATTGCAGGTGCGACTTCTTCAATCGGACAAACCGAAACAGTCGACATAGTAAATGGGATGCCTTTTTTCTCGGCTGCTTTTGCTGCTTGCACCTCGCCTCGGCGCGCGTACATACCAGTTAGACCAACAGGAGCTAGCGCGATTGGCATTGCCAGTTTCTCACCGAAGATCTCGGTTTCGAGGCTCAAATCTGTCATATCGCGTAGGACGCGTTGGCGAAGAGCGACATCACCTAAATCGTCAGTATTACGCTTCAGCGTGCGTTCGTCGTAAGAGCCGCCATCAATATAATGGAATAGAAACGGGGGAAGCTTGGCTTTCGCGGCAGCGCGGTAGTCAGTAGAAGCTGAGATAATCATAATGGTGTCCTAGCGGTTATTCTAAGCAAAGTTGTGGAGCAATTTGCTCTTTCGTTGAGCCTTCATCGCAAAGCAGTGAAGACATCAAAATGAGTATAGTTACCTATGGTTCACTTACGTTTGAATCGGTGATGTTGGTAACCCATTTACATAATTGGTTGAAAAATTTTATTAAATCACTCAATCAGTTATGCAAACTGGAAAGGGTGACACAGCTGTCGGGGGAATTGATGTAGCAAGCTAAATCAACATGTCGGGGTAGTAGTGCAGACAGCTGTGTCAAATTAGGCAGGGCTGTAAACCCTGCATTTCGCGTTACTTCATTAAGACATCTGTCATTTGGAAGCCATAAATCAGCACCAATCCAATAATGCCTGTCATTACAATGTAGTAGAACGTAGGGATAATCGTTTTACGCAATGTTGCGCCTTCTCGACCAAGCAAACCTACCGTGGCTGATGCGGCAACAACGTTGTGAATCGCAATCATGTTACCTGCGGCAGCACCGACGGCTTGGAGTGATACAACAATCACACTCGAAATAGACAACGTTTGTGCCACTTCGAATTGGAACTGGCTGAACATCATATTTGATACCGTGTTTGAGCCAGCGATGAACGCACCCAGTGCACCAACGGTGGCACTCAGCGCTGGGAACGCAGAACCAACAAGGTCAGAGGCGAAGTTTGCGGTTGTGACGGGCATACTTGCTAGGTCAGCACCGTTGATGCCTGAGTTGATAAAGATACGAACCATCGGAATGGTAAATACCAAGACAAAACCGGCCCCAATCAGTGTTTTGCTTGACTCGCCAAATGCTTCACGCAATGGCTTTAC
Source organism: Vibrio sp. SCSIO 43097 (assembly GCF_023650755.1). Taxonomy (NCBI): domain Bacteria; kingdom Pseudomonadati; phylum Pseudomonadota; class Gammaproteobacteria; order Vibrionales; family Vibrionaceae; genus Vibrio; species Vibrio sp. SCSIO 43097. The sequence goes on from NZ_CP071841.1 coordinate 1,612,274, forward strand.
GCTGCCGCTTTGTAACATTGCAGCAAGTAGTGCGACAAACACCAGAATGCCACCAGGAAGGTATAACGGCTGAATCGCAGCGCTAACGCCAGTCTCACCAAGAATGTTGCTGAACGACAAACTTACGCTTTGTACAAAGCCTTTCAGTTCTGGGCTTACGCGGCTTGCGACGAGAATAACTGCCAGCATTACATATGGAACCCAAGCTTTTACGATGCTCATTGGCTTGCCCGGATTGTCGTTTAGATCGACTTTTAGCGAACCTAACCACTCTGCAGGCCATTTGTCTTCGCTTTCGAAATCCCACTTAGTCTTTGGTACTAAGAAGCCTTTTTTCGCTGCGGTAACAACGATAGACAGACCAACCAAACCACCGATAAGTGAAGGGAACTCTGCACCTAAGAAAACACCGGTTAACGCGTATGGAACGGTGAAAGAGATACCAGCGAATAACGCAAATGGTAGAATATCCAGACCTTCACTCCAGCTTCTGTTCTTGCCGAAGAAACGTGTTAACATCATCGCCATTAATACTGGGATCATCGTACCTACGACTGCGTGAATGACAGCAACGTGCGCTGTGATATCTTGCAGGTACATTTCCCACGTTGCACCTTGTGCGGCCAACGACTCACTGATGTTATGGGTGTCTAAACCTTTGTTTACACCTACGATGATAGGCGTGCCTACCGCGCCGAATGAAACAGGCGTTGACTGAATCATCATGCCCATAAGGACAGCGGCTAGCGCAGGAAAGCCGATTGCAACCAGTAGTGGTGCAGCGATTGCTGCCGGGGTACCGAACCCAGATGCGCCTTCAATGAACGAGCCAAAGCACCAAGCAATGATGATGGCTTGTACACGGCGGTCAGCCGAAATATCGGTAAATCCATTACGGATTGTGGTGATCGCTCCAGTGTGTTTTAAAGTGTTGAGCAAGAAGATGGCACCAAACACGATCCATAGAACAGAGACAGTAATGCCCAGTCCTTGGAATACGGAGGCCAGTACGCGATTGGCTGACATATCCCAAAACATTAGTGCGATAGCGACGGTTAGACCGAACGCAACAGGCATGGCTTTTTTAGCAGGCCAGTTGAGACCAACCAATAAGATGGCGGCAACAACAATTGGCGAAAATGCCACTAGGGCAAGTAGGGTTTCACTCATTTGTACATCCTTCGTACGCTGACTTCTCGAACGGTGTCAATCCGCTGTAGAGGTGACTTTTTGTTGTAATGGTTTTGTTAATTTGGCGTGAATTTACTCCTTTATTTTTTGTTGATATAGGGAAATAATGAAAATAATTAATTCCAAAAGTGACATAATGGTATGAGAGCAGACGACTTAATCCTATTTTCTCAAGTAATCGAACTTGGCAGCTTTAGTAAGGTTGCAGAGGCAAATAACCTTACAAATTCGGTAGTTAGCAAAAGAATGGCGAGGTTGGAGGAAGAAATAGGGGCTCAGCTATTATATCGAACAACGCGCAAATTAACCTTGACCGAGGCAGGTAAGGTGTTACTCCACAGTGCTAAAAATGTGAAGCAGGCCACTCAGGAGGCTATGGATGCTGTTGCAGGCTTTGGAGAGAATGTGAGCGGTCATATAAAAATGTCCGTGCCGTGTATCTCTGGAGATTTGATACTTGCTGATGCTGTTGCCGAATTTTGTAACCTTCATCCGGGTCTGACCGTGGACATGTCATTGGATAATCGCTTTGTCGATTTAGTGGCTGATGGTTACGATTTAGTCATTCGAACTGGCTACTTAGCCGACTCTAGTTTGATCGCACGACATATTCTCGATTCCCAATGGGTGGTATGCGCGTCACCTTCTTATATTGCGAAAAATGGGAAACCGATCGAGCCGATTGATCTCACCACGCACAATTGTCTGCAATACGCTTACCAAACCACAGGTGCAACGGATTGGGAGTTTAAAGGAGAAGATGGCAATTACATCGTCAAAGTATCGGGCTGCTTTTCTACTGATAACGCGACCGCATTACGTAAAGCCGCTCTGGGCGGCCATGGTATTGCTTACGTCCCGCGCTGTTTGGTGTATCACGATATTCGTAATGGTCAACTGGTGGATATTTTTCCTGAATTAGTAGGTAAAAAGTTGGGTATCTACGCGGTGTATCCGTTTACTCGTCAACCACCGAACAAAGTGAAGCTGCTTATTGAGCACATTCGTGACCGATACTTAACGATATCTCATTATTTCTAGGTTCTTCATAGATTTAAAACAATGTCGTTGAAATCAAAATAGGGTGCTCTAAGGTAATCACCGCAATAAAACGATTGAAGATAAACAACTTAATAAAAACAACGGAGTAACACGGACGTTATGCATTACCCAAAAACACGTAAAGATTCTGTCGTGGACACTTATTTTGGTCACGACATTACCGACCCTTATCGCTGGTTAGAAGATGATCGCAGTGAAGAAACCGCTCAATGGGTTTCGGGTCAAAATTCGGTCACCTTCGATTTCCTTGGTCAGATACCGTACCGCCAACAAATCCGTGACTTAGTGGCGAAGAGTCAAAACTACGAAAAATATTCCCAGCCATTTGTTCGTGGTGACTACACCTACTTCTACAAAAACGACGGTTTGCAAAACCAAAGCGTATTGTATCGACGTAAAGGCGAGGGAGAAGCCGAGGTTTTCCTTGATCCAAATACTTTCTCCGAAGAGGGCACGACCTCTCTTGGCGAAGTCAGCTTCTCTAAAGACTACCGTTTGGTCGCGTATTCCATCTCGGAAGGGGGCAGTGATTGGCGTAAGATCTTTGTCATTGATACGGAAACCAAAGAACAGCTAGAGCCTGAGATTGTTGATGCGAAGTTTACGTCGATTTCTTGGCTGGGCAGCAAAGGCTTCTATTACTCAAGCTACGATAAGCCGCAAGGCAGCGAGTTGTCTGCTCGAACTGAGCATCACAAGCTTTATTATCATGAACTTGGTACACCTCAATCTGAAGATAAAGTGATTTTCGGTGAGTTGGATACGCAAGTTCATCGTTATGTGTCTGGTACGACGACGACAGATGATCGCTTCCTCATTATCTCTGGCGCAGAATCTACATCGGGTAATCGTCTGTTTTATATTGATTTACAGTCTGAGTTACAGGCAATTGTGACGCTGCGCGAGACAACGCAAGGCGACACCTACTTAATTGATAGCCAAGACGCAACCTTGCTGCTTTACACCAACCTAGACGCGCCGAATGGCAAAGTTGTCAGCTACAACACTCAGACAGAACAATGGGCTGACGTGATTGCTGAACAAGAACAGCCGTTAGAAATCAGCAAAGGTGGCGGTTATCTGTTTGCGACTTATATGGTAGATGTGCTTTCTAAAGTGCAGCAGTTTAACTACCAAGGTGAGTGGATTCGAGATGTACAATTGCCGGGAGAAGGCACGGCTTATGGTCTGGCGGGTAAAAAAGAAGAAACCACACTTTATTACACATTCACTAACTACGTGACGCCTCCGACGATTTTCTCATTTGATGTCGAATCTGGTGAATCGACACTGTTTCAGGAATCAAAGGCACCGTTCGATCGTAATGAGTATGAATCAAAACAGGTGTTTTACACCTCAAAAGACGGCACGCAAGTTCCGATGATCATCTCATACAAGAAGGGCATTGCACTTGATGGTAGAGCACCAACCATGTTGTATGGTTACGGCGGTTTTAACATCAGCCTTACTCCAATGTTTTCTGGCAATGTAGCCAACTGGCTAGAGTTGGGGGGTATATACGCTGTCGCCAACATGCGAGGCGGCGGTGAATACGGTAAAGCCTGGCACAACGCAGGCACTCAGCAGCAAAAGCAAAACGTGTTTGATGACTTTATTGCGGCGGCGGAATACCTGATTGAAAACGACTACACTAGCTCGGATCGCCTAGCGATTCGCGGTGGTTCTAATGGTGGTTTGTTAGTTGGAGCGTGTATGACGCAACGCCCTGAACTATTCAAAGTCGCGCTGCCTGCGGTTGGCGTGCTTGATATGCTGCGTTATCACACGTTTACTTCTGGAGAAGGCTGGAAGTATGACTATGGCACGTCGGAGCAAAGTGAAGCGATGTTCCAATACTTGCTTGGTTACTCTCCTGTTCACAATGTAAAAGAAGGCGTGCAATATCCTGCTACCTTGGTGACAACTGCTGATCACGACGACCGAGTTGTGCCAGCACATTCGTACAAATTTATTGCGGAGCTGCAAGACAAACAGCAAGGCGCTAATCCAGTATTGATACGCATTGATGTTAATGCCGGTCATGGTGCAGGAATGCCGCTGAGTAAGCAAATTGACCTCACCACAGACGTGTATGCATTTACGTTACATAATATGGGTATTGAGTCGATTTAATGCCCTAGTTGTTAGAAACTTCTGAGAATAAAAAAATGCCGCGACAGTGTCGCGGCATTTTTCATGGTTGGGGGAACTCAATTCATACTGTTTGCCAGTATTTGAGCCAGGTTGACTAAGTCTGACCCTTGAACCAACCAGTCTCGGCGGCCAAACCGAAAGGCAGCTACGCCATTCTTAAGACAAGATGAATTTATCACCTTTTCTTAATCCTAGTTTATGAATATGAAACTGTGATGAACCTAAGCCGCATTGTGCTGATTTTCACTGTTTTCAAGATCAAATGAGGCATCTATCAGTTTTTTCGTGTAGTCATTTTTAGGGTTTTGGAAAATCTTTTCGGCCGTACCTTGTTCCATGACCTCGCCCTTTTGCATGACTAGAACACGATCAGAGAGTGCTTTAACTACTGATAGATCGTGGCTAATAAACAAGTAGCCAATATTGTGTTTTTTCTGCAAATCTTTCAGAAGGTCAATCACTGTCAGTTGCACCGAGCGGTCTAATGCAGAGGTTGGCTCATCAAGCAGAATAAACGAAGGTTCAAGGATCAGTGCTCGCGCGATAGCAATACGCTGACGCTGGCCTCCTGAAAACTCGTGCGGATAACGGTTGATGGACGCGGGATCTAAGCGGACCTCACGGAGCACGTCGCGTGCTTTCTGCATACGTTCTTTTTTACTCAACATTGGTTGGTGGACAGTTAATCCTTCTGTGATGATCTCGCCGATAGTCATACGAGGAGAAAGCGAACCATAAGGGTCTTGGAATACCATCTGAACGTCTTTTTTCAGCTCAAAACGTTCTTTGTTTGTCAGCAAGGCCATATCTTGGCCTTTATATTCTATTTTGCCAGTTGAGGGCAGTAGACCTATCAAAGCTCGGCCGAGTGTAGACTTACCTGAACCGGACTCCCCAACGATCCCGAGGGTCTCTCCTTGTTTAAGCTCAAGAGAAATGCCTTTTACCGCTTCGAAGTACTCATTCTTGCTCGCAATAAAATGCGACTTTACCAAGAATTTGACTCGTATATCGTCGGCCTTTAACAGCTGTGTAGCACTTTCGCTAATAGGCTCCTTACTGCCTTTAGGAATCGAGTTGATTAGCATACGTGTGTATTCGTGCTTTGGGTCCTCGAAGAGTGTTTGCGTTTCGCCTTCTTCGACGACTTCTCCTTTACACATCACAATGACACGATCTGCAAAGTGTTTTACGACGCCTAAGTCATGAGTAATAAATAGGATTGCCATGCCCATCTGAGCCTGAATTTCTTTAATCAGGTGCAACACTTCTGCTTGAACCGTGACATCCAACGCCGTTGTTGGTTCGTCGGCGATCAAAATATCGGGCTCGTTAATCAGTGCCATCGCAATCATGATACGTTGCAATTGACCACCAGAAAATTCGTGTGGGTACTTGTTGTACGCTTTTTCTGGGTTTGGCATATGAACCAATTCAAACAGCTCTAACACCTTTGCTTTTGCTGTTCGTCTGTCGACCGGGCGGTGACACATGATGGCCTCAGCGACTTGGATACCCACCCGCATGTACGGGTTTAGTGAGGTCATCGGCTCTTGAAAAATCATGCCAATGCGATCACCGCGAATACTTTGCATTTCACGCTCTGTTTTATCCAAGATGGAGCTACCCTCAAACATGATGGATGAGCTTTCATGCAAAATAGCGTTGTCTGGCAGTAGTTTCATCAGTGCATTGGTTGATACTGACTTGCCAGAGCCAGATTCGCCAACGATGGACAGCGTCTCGCCTGCTTTTAAATCGAAGCTAACATTCTTTACTGCATCGACGATCCCATCGTTTGTCGTAAAGCTGACTGATAGGTTGTTCACCGAAAGAATGGTTTTAGAAGACATCACAGATCCTTGTGGTTGATAAAGCAAATGATACTCAAGTAATGGACAGCACAAACCTAGCTGGCCTCAATGCTTGAGCTTTAGATTAATTATACAGGTGAGAAGGCGAAGATTTTGCCGAACTCATTGCTTGCAAATGTAAGAACTGCTCATGCGCGCGCGTTACGTGCTCGAGTTCTATCATCCATTGAGCATTACGTTGGGCAGAGCAAAATGCCGCCATGTGAGCTAACAAGTCTTCGCTCTGTTGACCAAGTAGGTGACCTACGCGCTCAATCAGTTCATGGCTCTCTAGCTGCAAAAATTGAAATAGCGCGTAAGTTTGATTGAGTATTGAGAACGCATCATGTTGTAAGCCGAGTTTGTTGAGAATCTCTGATTGCGTCACGCTGGCATCTCTAAGCCCCGTAATGAGACATACAAACTGGCAAGGTTTAGTTTGTGCATTTTCTAGCGCTAAATGAATGTGGTTGGGTAGATTGTTGAGCACGTCGTCATATAAACGATGAGCTTCTGGCCAATGGCCTTGTTCCATCAGTTGCTCCGCTTTTAAGTAGCGCATCCAGCATTGCTCAATATTCATATCCATCTCCACAACATTTGATTTGTTTAGATATTAAATGAAATTGATTATCAATTGCAAGTGCGTGTTAATATCACTTATGTGTTCATAAAATGTCCAATCAATCTAGGGTGGAAGGTAAATCACTTAAAATTAAGCAAATAATCTCTACACTCAAATAACGAAAATAAGAAAAAAGGAAGTGGATATGGCAATACTAAGATTGGAAGCTAAGCAGCTATATTCTGTAGCAGATCTAGAGAATATGCCATGTAAGTCGACCAAGGAGTTACCTCCAATTGATGAAATCGTGGGCCAAGAGCGCGCGCAAAAAGCGGTCGAGTTTGCGATGTCCATCAAAGAGAAAGGGTATAACATCTACGCCATTGGTCAGAATGGGCTAGGTAAACGCACCATGATCTTGCGCTATCTGAATCGTCACCAACACGATGCAGCAGCCCTGTTTGATTGGTGTTACGTTGCGAACTTTGAGGATACCCGTACACCAAAGGTATTAAAGTTGCCTTGTGGTATCGGAAATAAGCTACGTGTTGATATTGAAGCTTTAATGGGCAAATTATTGAATGCTTTACCCCTAGCATTCGACAATGAAATGTACTTTAGCCGCGCTGAGCGATTAAAAAATCAATTGGCAGCTAAGCAACAAAACGAGCTGGATCGTATTAGTCGAGAGGCAAAAGAAAAGGGCATCAGCCTAACACTGACTACGCAGGGGGATTATCAGTTTGTCGCCATGAACGGTGATGAGCTTCATACGGAAGAGTCTTTTGATGTACTAAGCAAAAAAGAACAAGAGCAATTCAGCGATGCTATTGATGAACTCGAAGTGCGATTGCGCTCGATGGTTCGTGAGCTTACGGAGTGGGAAGAGACATACAGCGATAAAATCAAAAAGCTCAATGATGAAGTGACGCTTGATGTGATTACTCACTTCATCAAAAAACTCAAAGTGGATTACGCGCAATATTCCGAAATCAAAACCTACTTAACTGAGCTGCAAAAAGATATTGTTGAAAACGCAGATATCTTCCTTGACCAAAGTGGCGAGCAAGGCGAAATTGCGACGGCATCCTTGGATAAAAAGTTGCCACGTCGTTATAAAGTGAACGTCTTGGTAAGCCGTAAAAGCAGCGAATTTCCTATCGTTGTTGAAGAAAATCCCAATTATCATTCACTCTTCGGGTCGATTGAGACTGCCACTTTCAAGGGAACGGTGTTTACCGACTTCTCGCTGATTCGTGCAGGGAGCTTGCATAAGGCGAATGGCGGCGTTCTATTAATGGATGCTCAGAAAGTACTTGAACAGCCTTACGTTTGGGATGGTTTGAAGCGCGCATTGCGTGCTCGTCAATTGAGTTTTACGTCTCTAGAAAAAGAAGTCACATTGACGGGGGCGGTATCACTCGATCCTGAACCGATTCCGCTTGATATCAAAATTATCTTATTTGGTGATTACCGAACTTACCAATTACTCCAACATTACGATCCAGAGTTCAGCGAGCTGTTCCGTGTGACGGCAGATTTCGAAGATGAAATGAAACGTACGCCGGAGTCTGAGCTGCATTACGCGCGCTTTATCTCTAGCGTGGTGCATGACAACAATATGCTGCATTGCGATCGTAAAGCCATTGCTCGGATCATCGAATACAGCTCACGTTTGTCTGGCGACCAATCCAAGCTATCTCTACATTCGGCTAATATCGCCAACTTGCTTCGAGAGTCGAACTACGTTGCTCGTCAAGCCAACTCTAACATGATCCGTATTGGGCATGTTGAAGAGGCGCTCAATAACCAAGAAATGCGAGTAAGCCGATTACGCGATAACGTAATGGAAACCTTTATTAACGGCACAACGCTGATTCGCACCGAAGGAGAAGCCGTAGGCCAAGTGAACGCACTTTCGGTATTGAGCACTAGTGACTACATGTTTGGTGCACCGAATCGCATCACAGCGACGACGTGTTACGGTGATGGGGAGGTTATCGATATCGAGCGAAGCGTGGATTTGGGAGGCAGTATTCACTCTAAGGGCGTGATGATTTTGTCTGCCTACTTATCTTCCGTATTTGGTAAAACGGCACGAGTGCCATTAACTACAACCATTACCTTTGAGCAATCTTATGGTGGTGTTGATGGTGATAGTGCCAGCATGGCTGAGTTATGTGCGGTTGTGTCTGCTTTTTCAAAGCAACCAAACCGACAAGACATTGCGATAACAGGGTCGATGAATCAATTTGGCCAAGCTCAGCCTATTGGTGGCGTAAACGAAAAGATCGAAGGATTTTATGATGTGTGTGTAATTAAAGGTCGTCATGACGGGCAGGGGGTCATTATTCCGCGCTCTAATGTTCACAATCTAATGCTTCGTTCCGACATCGTGAAAGCAGTCGAAAAAGGCGAGTTTAATATTTGGGCGATTGACCATGTTACTGAAGCTATCGAATTGTTTACGGGGAAAGTTGCTGGTGAGCCAACCGATGAAGGCTCTTATCCAATCGATACCATTTTTGGCCTTGCCCAAGCCAAGCTCAATTCGTTGAGAAAATAGGCTGAAACCGTCCTAAATGTGAATGTATCTCATCATAAGTGATCATAATTTATCATAACGATAATATTCCGACACCACTGTCGGGATATTGTCAATAACAGATTGAAAATGGAGAGTTTTTGTACTAGACAAAAGTGTGATCGACCTCTAATATTCGCCACTTGTTTATTCGTCTGGGATTTATCCCGTCGCAAGGAAGCATAGATATTCAAACTGCCGAAAAGTAACGTTGTTATAAGCACAGCTCGAGTTTGTTTGGATATAGACATCACGCATACAACTGAGGCCCTGTCATGCAGTTATCACTGAAAAATTTGTCAGTACGAACGCAAATTTTGGTTCCGGTATTATTTACCGCGATTGTTTTGTTTATTGCTCTTTGGATTACTAAAAACAATCTTCAAGCAGAGCAAGATGTTATTGCTTCCAACCAAGAATCTTTGGTTTTTCACAAAGACACATTGGCGAGTATTGACGACCAAATTTACCCTCTGCGCATAAGCGCGGTTTACGCTATTTACGATGCTTCTCGTCGTGAGAATTTTCTAACCGAATTGAAAGAAGGCTTAAAGCAAGTTGATGCCGATTTAAGCGCAATTGAAGCCCGAAATCTATTCCGTGACGATGCCGTTAAAGTTCGCCAAGCAATTGAATCCTATGTGCGATATTCAGAGCGCTCAGTTGCTTTCTTCAACCAATACGATCAAGGTTTGAAATCGGATAGCGAGTACCGTGCATTTGTTAAAGAGTATCGCAATGTTGGCCGAGAAATGGTCCAACAAATTAACACGCTATCAAAGCATGTAAACGAGCAAGCTGAACAATCTACTATCAGAAGCCATCAGCAAAATGAACGTGTGCAAAATAACGCTATGTTGACGGTTTTAGCGGTATTTGCTTTCTCATTGATAGGCGCTTGGTTCCTATCTGGCATGATTGTTACACCAATCCAAAAACTGCAAGAAGTGATGCGTCAGTTAGCAATGGGTAATCTATCAGTACGTGCAGATGTCGATGGGGACAATGAGATCTCTAAGCTGAGCAAAGATGTAAACCAAACCGCAGAGCAGTTATACAACACTGTGGACCAGTTAACCCGTATTAGTGAGGAAGTTGCATCTGCATCGACCGAATTGGCTGCGGTAATGACGCAAGCGGAAGCGAACGCTCAACAAGAGTTGGCGGAGATCGAGCAAGTTGCATCTGCGGTTAATGAGCTTGCAAGCACTGCGAATAATGTGAGTGATAACGCGACCTCTGCTGACGCAACTGCGCGTGAAGCTGATGGACTTGCTCAATCAGGTTTGGCCATCTTCCAAGAAAGTGCGGAAGCAAGTGCGCAAATGTCTCAAGCATTGAACGATGCAGCGCAAGTTGTTTTGCGTCTAAAAGAGCAATCTGTACAGATCAACGATGTTATTGAAGTGATTCGCGGCGTATCTGAGCAGACCAACTTGCTAGCATTGAATGCTGCGATTGAAGCGGCGCGAGCTGGTGAGTCTGGTCGTGGTTTTGCGGTAGTAGCTGATGAAGTACGCATGCTAGCAGCTCGTACTCAAGACTCGACACAAGAGATCCAAACGATCATTGAAGAGCTTCAAGCGCAGTCTGGGCTGGCGAATGACAGTATGCAAGTCAGCCTTGATATGCTTAGCCGCAACAACGAGCTGACGCAACAAGCGAATGAAGCGTTGGTTGGAATTACCGAGTCGGTCGCCAACATCAACGATTCAAACACGCAAGTAGCAACCGCAGCCGAAGAGCAGTCTCAAGTTACTCAAGATATCAATCGCAACGTGGTTAACATGTCGGAGCTTGTAAACCAAAACGTAGCGGGCATCAGCCAAAGTGCAAGTGCGAGTACTGAGCTTTCATTACTTGCAGAGAAGCAGAAAGAGCAATTAAGTTTCTTTAAGCTTTAATTCATCATCTACTTATCAAATCTCTAAATCCCTGAGTGAATGCTCAGGGATTTTTTTGTTTGTAATAATCGGATTTATTATCAATAAGTCTATCTAAAACAGTCAGTTAACAAGATTTTTTTGCGGGCAATATCACGTTTTGTGATATTGTTTTTACATTTTTTTCGTCAATTTTTTTTTGACGCGAACATTTTTTTTAACTCAACCGATAACTTGATGGTTGAGAGGTATTCATATCGTCATTTTAAGTGGTGTTTTCTTCTATAAGTGCTGTTTATTCAACACGTTGCGTGAAAAATAACAGCTGCTACTATGCCGCCAGTTTTCTCGTTGGTACAGAAAAGTCCTGTTTTTCTGGTGAGAAAACACATATAAAACAATGATATGGAAAATAACAATGAAATTAAAAACTTTAGCTGTAGCAGTGGCGCTAATGGCATCAGGATCTCAAGTTGTCGCTTCAGAACTATACAACCAAGATGGCACTTCTCTTGAGATGGGCGGCCGCGCTGAAGCGCGTCTTTCTATGATGGATGGTAAGGCAGAAGACCGTACTCGCATCCGTCTTAACTTCCTAGGCAAACAGGAAATCAATGAAAACCTATACGGCGTTGGTTTTTGGGAAGGTGAGTTCAAAACAAAAGAAGAAGGTGCCGTAGATAACAATAGTGATCTTGAAACTCGTTACGCTTATGCAGGTCTGGGTGGCAAATACGGTGAAGTAACTTACGGTAAAAACGACGGCGCACTAGTGGTTCTTACTGACTTTACTGACATTATGGCTTACCACGGTAACACAGCAGCACTTAAACTGCCTGTTTCTGACCGTACAGATAACATGCTGTCTTACAAAGGCCAATTCGAGCAACTAGCTGTACGCGCTAGCTACCGTTTTGCTGATCGCACAACAGATGCACAAGGCTTTACAGACAACGAGGAAGATGGCTTCTCTCTATCTGGTGTTTACGCGTTTGCTAACACTGGTTTTGAACTAGGTGCTGGTTACGCAGATCAAAACGACAGCGATGAGTTCATGCTGGTAGCTGCATACTCTGTAGGTGACTTCTACTTCGCTGGTAACTACACTGGCGCGGATATGGATGTTGCAGGTAAGACTTTTGATTACAAAGGCTACGAACTAGCCGCTGCTTACACTATGGGTCAAACTGTATTCACTTCTACGTTCAACAAAGGTGAACTAGAAGACGCAGATACTGTAGAAAACCTAGCTGTTGATGTAACTTACTACTTCAAGCCTAACTTCCGTGGCTACGCATCATACAACTTCGATCTAATGGATAACGAAGGCGCGGCTGAAAAAGATGAGCTAGCGCTAGGTCTACGTTACGACTTCTAAGTCATGACTCTTATCTAAGATACTGCCTTATTCTTAGTAAATAAAAACCCCTTACTGAAAAGTAAGGGGTTTCTTGTTTTCTAGCACTTCAAAGCTTCTTGATAAGCGATAGGGGTGATCAAATCTATCTTTTTAGTGTGAGCTTAGTACCATCAAATTTGAGGTGACTGAGGAGGTTTTTAGCGTTGTTTTTACCAACCTCATCAAACTCCATTCCGTAGCGAGCATAGTGCGTTGATTTTTGTAAATTACAAATACGACCTCGCAACGGCGCTAGCATACGACTTTCTCCGGGCATCGTTAGATCCAATGAAACGTGGTCACCAACCTGAAGTGGCCGGCTCATTGGTGATGTTACAAAACGACAGCCACTACGAGATAAATCTCTTATTTCGCATTCAGTTCGATAGGCTTCTAAACAAACGCGCGCTCTCAAATTTACTTCGTAACGCACTTCTTTGCGAAGCTGAAAGACCTGCATAGTGTTGGGTAGGTCTAGCACCAAAATTGGGTACGGATCGCCTAGTCGATGCTGTAATTGGGCCCGAAATGGGATAACGGCCCCTTCACCTCGATGAGAGTAGGCTTTTACATTGATCCAAAAGCCTTCTTGAAAATAGAACTTCAAGTCTTCATCGGAGATGTTCGGAACCTCTATCAATGCAGTATTATTTGAGTGACAGCCAACAAATGTGCTGGTTGTAATAAACTTTGTACCAACGGGGGTGGTGACGTTTAAGCTCACTTCACTGCCATGTTCGACCATTGCCATTGCATCGGTGCTATTTAATGTACTTGCCTGACGTTCTGGTGCCTTCTTGCTTTGCAGAGGTAGCTTGCCGTCTCTGGCAATTGGGCTCATATTTCTCATTATAATTGTCGTACCTGATGTAAGAAGGTAATCGCGTGAGGCGAAGCAGCACTCTCGCATGGTATCGATTTTATTCAGTGATATAGTTTGATTCAATCAATCTGTAACAAAAATTAGAGAGCAAGATATGCATAAAGTAACTCATGAGACCACGAATAGTACATTCTGGGTTGATTTAGAGCAGGGTTATAAAGCCAAGGTGATTTATCAGCTTAAGGGTAATGTCATGCACATTACATCAACGGTTGTTCCTGAAGCACTGCGAGGTAAGGGGTACGGAAAAGTGATGATGGAAGCGGTGTTGCCAGAAATTGAGTCACTCGGTTATCAAATCAAACCAGTTTGCCCATATGTTATTCACTATATGGAGAAGAACCAAACGTGGTCACATCTGCTCGCATGATGAGTAACAACCACCAACGCTACCAAACTATTGGCCAGGAACTCAATCTCGGTAATTACCGCTCTGTAGAAGTCATACAATCGCTATGGGGAGGCTATGGGGAGTTAGTCCGAGTTACTTATTCACTTCGTTCGGTGATCATTAAGCATGTAAAACTCCCTAAGCCTTCAGAGCATCCTAGAGGCTGGAATACGGACCATTCTCATCAAAGAAAGTTGCACTCTTATCAGGTGGAAGTAAATTGGTATGAGTATTTTTCCGGAGGGGTGGATACTCGCTGCCGAGTACCACAAGGTCTAAAAACGTTCCAATCGGAGAATGAATGGCTCATTGTGATGGAAGATCTCGCCGAGGTGGGCTTTCCAAAAGTCATCACAGATGCACAGCTAAAGCATCTACAAGCCTGCCTCACTTGGTTGGCGAACTTTCATGCGCGATACATCGATGTTCGTTCGGATAAGTTGTGGCATATCGGTACATACTGGCACTTAGCAACCAGACCCGACGAGCTTGAAGCATTGCAAGACACTGAGCTACAAAATGCGGCTCAATTGATTGATCAAACGCTTTCGCAAGCTAAGTTTAAAACACTAGTACACGGTGATGCCAAATTGGCGAACTTCTGTTTTGATGAAGAAGAATCAAACGTTGCTGCGGTTGACTTTCAATACGTTGGATGTGGGTGTGCCATGAAAGATGTGGCACTGTTTATGAGTAGTGCCGTTAAGCCAGAACGTTGTGCAGAGATGGAAGTTTGGGTTTTGGATACGTATTTTGCTCAGTTGCAACACGCGCTAATGGGCTATCAACCGAATCTTGACCCTAATGAAGTCGAGCGTGAATGGCGTCCTTTGTTTGCTGTGGCTTGGGCAGACTTTCAGCGATTTGTGAAAGGTTGGAGTCCCGACCACTGGAAGATCAATCCCTACACAGAAGCATTGACTCGCAGAGCGTTGGCTTACTTACGAAAGTGAGTCGAAGTTTAAAAAGAAAAGCCTCCAATTAGTAGGAGGCTTTGTTTTATCTTTGGCCTGGTCTGATGCGCGCCATGTAATAGGTATTGATGAATTCACCATCACGGAAGGAACCGTCAATCGCTTCACCCTCAATTTGAAATCCATGCTTTTTATAAAGCCCAATGGCGGCGTCGTTATCGGCATTGACCTCTATCTGAATTCTTCTCACATTTAACCAGTTATCTGCTAGTTCAGTGACTGTTTCTATCAATTTGCTACCAATACCGAGTCCGTGGAAACTATCATGTACTCCGATGCCAAACGATGCCGTGTGCATCGTTCTTGGACGTAGAGAGTGGTGAAAGCCAATATTTCCGACGACTTTACCATCAATTTCAGCGACATAGCTATAAACACCATCAGGTATGTTTGACAATCTTTCCACCCACATCGCGAGCGAAGGCTTTGGGAGTTGCAGGGTTTCACGTTGTGCTTTTGGTTGTGAATAGATTTCTACGAGTGCCGCTGCGTCTTCGACGGTCGTTGGACGTACGATAATTTCCATGCCTCTCTCCTTCGCTTTTTAGTTTTAATTTTTAATCTAACCACAGTTTTCTTATTTGGATAGTGTTTTTTTATGTTTAATGGATAAATGCCTTTTAAATTAGCTTGTTATGATGTCATTTTTTGAATTTTTAGTGGTGATTTATCATCGAATTGAGCGAGTAGATTGCAAAGGTGTTGAATTATTGTACTGAGAATGGCGCGTACTGCAGAGTATCGTGGTGAATTTCATGTCGCAGTAAATAAACGCATTTAGTCAAACTGTGACGACGGCACTGTGCGTCAGTTGACTTGAATCAATAGAGGGTGGGGTTACCTCCTATGAGGTATAGGGAAACGACACGTTTAGGGCTATTTATGCTTAACTTGATAAGGGAGTTTTGTTGAGGAAATAGCATGAAATCCTCTCAGTCTAAAATATCGCAAAGTCGGCGCCGATTTTTGCGTGATACAGCTCGAACTGCGGCTGGTGTTGGCGCAGCTGCGTGTGTATTGGGCTTACAATCGCTACAAAGCCAAGCTCGAGAAACCAAAGGTGTGCCTATTCGTCCGCCTGGTGCACTGCCGGAAGGCGATTTCGAATCAGCTTGTATTCGATGTGGCTTGTGTGTTCAGGCATGTCCTTACGATACCTTGAAACTTGCGACATTACTTTCACCCGTCGCGACTGGCTCACCTTACTTTACTGCACGCGATATTCCCTGCGAAATGTGCGAAGACATTCCTTGTGTTGTCGCTTGTCCGAGTGGGGCGCTGGATCCGAAACTAACCGATATTGATGATGCTCGAATGGGTACAGCGGTTCTTATTGACCATGAAACTTGCCTTAACTGGCAAGGGTTACGATGCGACGTTTGTTATCGCGTTTGTCCGCTGATTGATGAAGCCATCACATTAGAGATGGTTCACAACGACCGAACCGGTTATCACGCCAAACTTATCCCAACAGTGAATTCCGAAGTGTGTACCGGATGCGGTAAGTGTGAACAAGCGTGCGTGTTGGATGTCGCTGCTATTAAAGTCGTCCCGACGGATTTGGCGAAAGGCAAAGTGGGCAGCCACTACAATTTTGGTTGGAAAGAGATCGACAAACCACTCGAAAATATCCTCCCTAGTGAGACGCCTGTACCGGAAGGTGCGCTTGAATCGCTAAAAGGAGGTAAGTAATGGCAAAGAATTTAGCTCAAAATGCTGGCAAAGAAGCGCTTGAAAAGCTTGGTTGGTGGCGCGCGCATCGGTTTTTGATTTTACGTCGGCTATGTCAGTTCACCATCATTGCGCTGTTTATGGCTGGGCCGACGCTGGGAATTCTAACTGGTAATCTGTCATCAAGTATGTTGCTCGATACCGTGCCGTTAAGTGACCCGTTAATTGTGCTTCAAGCTTTGGCGACAGGGCATGTTCCGGAGTTTAATGCGTTGTTAGGCGTAGTGATTGTCGTTGCGTTTTACGCGATTTTGGCGCCGCGCGCATTTTGTGCTTGGGTGTGCCCGTTGAACATCGTGACAGACTTGGCGGCGTGGTTGCGTCGAAAGTTCAACATTAAAGCGAGCTATCGTTGGTCTCCCATGATTCGTTATTGGCTGATCCCTGTTTTGATGTTGGGCAGTGCGCTATCTGGCGCGATTCTTTGGACATGGTTAGATCCAGTTGCGGCACTGCATCGCGGGTTGGTGTTTGGTATGGGCGCAGGTTGGGTGCTAATCGCCCTAGTGTTTGTGTTGGATTTACTCTTGGTTGAGCATGGGTGGTGTGGGCACTTATGTCCACTGGGGGCTACCTATGGCGTGATAGGCCGAAAAAGCCTGTTGCGCGTTACTGCTGTTCGGCGCGAAGATTGCACCAAATGCATGGATTGCTTTTACATTTGCCCAGAACCAGAAGTGCTTCGGCAGCCTTTGAAAGAGGGAGATCGTCGAGTTATGGATCAAAACTGCATTAGCTGTGGCCGTTGTTTGGATGTGTGTCCAGAACATGTGTTTGAATTTAAAAATCGCCTATCAGTAAAAGTCATTGATTAAGCCACTGAGCACATTTACTCATGCTTTAGTTCTCTTGATACTTGAACATCGCGCTTAGCCAAGGAATTGAGTGCGATGTTTATCTTCATAACAATATTCCTCAGCCATATCAGCTTGCTCTGGGTTGAAAATAATAATGATATTGCGAATTTGTTACATTTAAAGCTATGATGATGCCTTCATATTTAAAGGAAACATCATGACTACCTCATCGCACGGCTGGAGAACGCCGCAAAATTTCCTCCTGTTAATTTCCATTATCGTGCCCATTGCTTTTTCTACCTGGATGGCGTTGTTGAACAACTTTGTTATAGAGAAAGCAAACTTTGATGGTGCCGACATAGGCCTATTGCAAAGTGTGCGCGAAATTCCGGGTTTTTTGGCCTTTACCGCCGTGTTTGTATTGCTGTTTATCCGAGAGCAACGCTTTATGCTCGTATCTTTGGCGATGCTTACGCTTGGTACGGCATTAACAGGTTATTTTCCCACTTTGTACGGTCTACTTTTTACAA
Source organism: Vibrio sp. SCSIO 43097 (assembly GCF_023650755.1). Taxonomy (NCBI): domain Bacteria; kingdom Pseudomonadati; phylum Pseudomonadota; class Gammaproteobacteria; order Vibrionales; family Vibrionaceae; genus Vibrio; species Vibrio sp. SCSIO 43097. The sequence goes on from NZ_CP071841.1 coordinate 1,630,271, forward strand.
CCTTGTTAATGTCCACCGGCTTCCATTACTTTGAAACACTCAAGCAGTCTTTGTCTTTACAATGGCTATCTAAAGAAGAAGCGCCAGAAATGCTGGGTAAGTTTATTTCTGTTGGAGCTTTGGCTTCTCTGTTTACCTACGGCGCCATTTGGGTTTCGCTCGAACAGCTCAAACTTGATTTTAAAACGGTCTATTTAATGGCTGGTGGTTTAGGTTTTGTGCTCATTTTGGTGATGGCATTTGCCTTCCCACAATTTAAGACAAAAGTGCCTCAGAACAAGAAGCTCATCCTGCGTAAACGTTACTGGTTATACTATGCGCTTACGTTTATGAGTGGAGCACGCCGTCAAATTTTTACGGTGTTCGCTGGTTTCTTGATGGTAGAAAAGTTTGGTTACTCCGCCGCAGATATTACGTTGCTGTTCCTGATTAACTATGTCTTTAACTTCTTGTTTGCGAAGCGAATAGGCCGTTTTATCGGCGTTGTAGGTGAGCGCAAAGCGTTGATGTTTGAATACGTCGGTTTGATCTTCGTGTTTGTCGGGTACGGTTTGGTGCAAACGGCTGAGTGGGCGGCAGCATTGTATGTTGTCGATCATCTATTTTTCGCGTTAGCGCTTGCGATTAAAACCTACTTCCAGAAAATTGCCGACCCAGCAGATATGGCGTCGACCGCGGGCGTTGCGTTTACGATTAACCATATTGCGGCGGTTGTAATACCTGTTACGTTTGGTGTGATTTGGCTGGTTTCACCTGCTAGCGTATTTTACATCGGCGCTGGTATGGCAGCAGTGAGCTTGCTGTTGTCACTCAATATTCCAGCGAAGCCGGAAGAAGGCAACGAAACTCGCTTGTTGAAGTGGAGTTAAGTTGGTACTCACTATCTAATCATTAAAGCGAATACCTGTAATTAGACTCGCTAAAAAGGGTGCTTATGCGCCCTTTTCTTTTTATTGCAAATAGATAATCCCTCCAATGGTTGTCAATGCATGCCACGTCCGTTAGGGTTTAGAACTAAGTATTTCGAAATAACTTGGGCGTAACTGACGCGAAACAATAAGAGGGGAGCTATACAGTGCAGATACATGGCAGAGAGTTGGATTTAGATCTAGGAAGCCGTCACATCGTTATTCAGCGCCGCTATGAGGCGTTAGGTGCTGCAAACGACCTACTCATTGCTATTTGGTTTTTAATTGGTAGCTTTTTCTTTTTGAATGATTCGTTGATTGAAAGTGGTACTTGGCTTTTCATTGTAGGCAGTGCGCAGTTGATCATTAAGCCCCTGATAAAACTGATGAGTTTAGTTCATGTTGGTCGTTTGAATAAGCAACTTTCTGGCACATCAGCGAGCCGCTGAAATTACCGCTTCTTTTGAATACTTGCAAGCAAGAAGCCAACAGGCGAGTTATCGAGGGGAAAGACGGAAGATAACGTGGTCACAACACTAACCACGTTATGTTCAGTTTGAAGCTTCAGAATTTAAAACGGATACCAGAACAGTTGTGTGTCCATCACACGCTTGCTGATCGCAGCAATCACTATCACCGCAATCCCAGCCATGCAGATCATATCGGCTTTGGTCAGTGGTTTTAAGCTGTACCAAGTGCGAGAGGAGTGGCGGCCAAAACCACGTAGCGTCATCGCGTTTGAGATTTGATCGGCTCTGTCTAAACTAGAGAAAATCAGAGGTCCAAGAATCTTCGCGACGTTCTTCATACGATTGAACAACGGAGCCTTCTTGCTCAGTTCTACTCCGCGTGCTTGTTGCGCGTGCATGATGTTAACAAAGTCCTTTTTCACTTCCGGCAAGTAGCGCAGCGTTAAGCTTACGGCATAGGCGATTTTGTAAGGTACACCCAAGCGGTTCAAGCTGGCTGAAAACTCCGTCGGGTGAGTGGTAAATACAAACACCAACGCGATTGGAAACATGCTGAAGTATTTCAACGTCACTGTTACTAGGTAAAACAACGTCTCTTGAGTGAGCGAGTAATTACCGGGTAACGAGAGTAAAACCGTTGATGAGCCCATGAATTCAGTACCTTGTTGCGGTGCTAACGCGAACATAAACAGGGCATTGATCAGTAATACCGTGCCTGTACCGAATAACAGCGGTTTGTAGACATGAAAGGGCACTTTGGTCATTTTCAGTAAGCCTAAACCAAGCACGATCAACAGTGCGATGATTCGCAAGTCAAATGTGGTCAACACCACCGTTACCCAAGCAATGAAAAGCAAGAACTTAGTAATGCCATTCAACTTATGAAGTGGTGATTGGGTATCGATGTAGTTGATACCAAACTTCATCTTATTGTCTTTCATGCCACCGCTTTCTCTAGTTGGTTTACGTCGTCGCTTTTTTGTTGGCGGTGCGCTTTTTCTACATTGATAAAGTGCTGCATAAAGCCATTGGTGTCTTCGATGCCAACTTTCGTAGCCAACTCAAACAGACTTGTTGTGGTGAGGTTTGCTTGGTCTAGTAGCTCTGGACTGCTGAATACCTGCGTCATTGGTGCATCCGCGACTAATTTACTGTCTGCAATCACGATAGAGCGCGTGGTGTATTCCAGCACTAAATGCATGTCATGAGAGATGATCATCACGGTTACGCCCAACTCGCGATTGAGCTTTTCGATGAAACTCAGCATAGACGTGTAGTTTCGATAGTCCTGACCTGCCGTCGGTTCATCAAGGATCAGAAGCTCTGGTTCCAATACCAAAATTGACGCAATGGTTACGCGCTTTTTCTGGCCGTAGCTCAATGCTTCGATTGGCCAGTGGCGGTATTTGCTCAAACCGCACAGCTCAAGGACTTCAAGTACTTTAGCTTCGATTTGTTTCTCTTCAACGCCACGATTACGGAGGCCGAAGGCCACTTCGTCGAAAATCATGTGATGGGAAATCATGTGATTCGGGTTTTGCATCACCACGCCCACTTTCTGGCTGCGCTCGAAGATGGTCAGTTCGTTAAGATCTTGACCATTCATACTCATTGAGCCGCTATCCGCTTCAATAACGCCCATAATCAGTTTGGTGATGGTCGATTTACCCGAGCCATTTTTGCCAAGTACAGAGACAAACTCGCCACGCTTGATGTCAAAACTCACGTCTTCTAACGCGTTTTTCTCACCGTCGTAAGAATAGGTGAGGCCACGGACTTCAAGCAAAGTCTCGGCTGGCGTTTTGGGCGGTTGTGCTGTTGAACCATCAAACCATGCTTGTACTGCCGGTTTATATTGCTCCAACGGTAAGGTAGTTAAGCTAGAAGGTTTTGCATCGCCCTCAATCGCGCAGCCTGCTTCTTTCAGTGCTGAAATATAAAGCGGTTCGCGGATGCCGTAATCTTCTAGCAAAGGCGACGCTAAAATTTCATCTGGCGTTGTATCGGCAATGATTTTGCCGCTTTCCATCAAGATAATACGGTCAACTGAGCAATGCAGAACGTCTTCAAGACGATGCTCAATGATTACGATGGTTTTGCCCGTTTCGCGGTGTAGATCATCGATGATCTCGATGGTTTTTTTACCCGTTTTAGGGTCAAGCGCAGCTAGTGGTTCATCAAACAAAAGGATATCGACATCATCGACGAGAATGCCCGCCAAAGAAACACGCTGTTTCTGCCCGCCAGATAAATCGTGGGGTGAGCGTTCTAGCATCTGTTCCAAGTCGACCATTTTGGCCGTGGCTTTGACCAATGGGTACATGTCGATATTTGAAGTTAGCTGGTTCTCCAGCGCAAATGCAATGTCTTCGCCAATGCTCAAACCGACAAATTGGCTGTCCGTATCTTGCAGTACGGTGCCAACTTGCTCAGTGTATTGGTGCATGTCGAAAGGGGCGGTGTCTTGACCATTGATGGTCAATGTTCCACTGGTTTCCCCTTTGATTGCGTGTGGGATCAGTCCGTTAAGACATTGCCCAAGGGTAGATTTACCACTACCACTTGGACCGATAATGACGATTTTCTCTCCTTTCTCTATCCTTAGATTGATATTTTTTAGCGTCGGTTTGTCCAGCGACTCATATCTAAAAGAGAAGTTAGAAAATTCGATTGTCATTCGACATTAAGCCTCTGTTAAGTTACGGCTTTGCTTGTTACGTTTAGCGACAGACTTAAGAATGAAGAAGCCAACAATAGCAATAAGAATGGTGTTACCGATCGCGATAATAGAAAGCTGGGTAAACACTTTAGTGAACGGTTCTGCGTATAAAATCGTGTCGAGGAATGCAGAGCAACCGTAACCAAATACGTTGCCTAATAGCGCAAGTACTACGAATAACGCGAAGTCTTTCATATTGAAATCACCTTTCTCCAAACGGTAGCGCGTTAGAGAAGGGAATAGACCGATAATCAAACCAACAATACCTGAACCAAGTACCCAAGTGAGCCATACGCCCCAACCTGCAAATAGGTCAGTAACCCAGTGACCAATAAAACCAACCAAGAAGCCAACAAGTGGTCCAAATAGTACTGAGAACAATGCTAATACTGCCATTGCTGGTTTTAGCGTTGTGTTTGCAAACACAGGGATGCCAAACATAGGTAAGCCGCCGATACCGTAAAGAGCAGCACCGATTGCAATAACCACAACAGTTTTAGCGGAAAGATTCATAGATAACCTCAGTTCAATAGTCGATTTTAAAGAACGTTCATTTATATTGTTGGAAAGCGTTAGTTATTTGATTGTGTAACATATATTCAAAACAACCAAGCTGCTTATTGTTTGCTCTATTTTTCTTCAGGAAATGTGTGATTTGATTCACGCATCCCTTTGACTGGCTTTGGTTTTAGCAAGCATTAAAAATAAGGCGCGCATTATACAGAATATTAATAAAAGTGGGAATGCTATCTATCTGGATGGCTAGAATGAATCAGGGGCTGATCGTCAGCCCCTGATTACACGGTTTGATGTTATTTTTACCAATAAATGAATGCGCTATATGTTCATTAATGGTCGAGGTATAAATAGTTCTGCCAGCTCTTCATACGAATAAGCACTTTGCGCATCACTGATACGTGAGTAAAGCTGTCTGAATAAACTGCAACTTCAACCGCAGTACCCATTGGTAGGTGGTATCCACTCAAGTCGTCGGTAATTTTCAGCTTCGCAAAAACACGTCCGCTCGTGCGCAAGGCATCAGTCCCAAGCAGAGCGCCTCGCGCTTGAATTTGGCTTTCACCAATGGCTGGAATCACGTCAATGACTTCGCCACGGAACACTTTGCCCGGAATTGCGCGGAACATAAATTCTGCTTCAAAGCCTGGCTTCAAGCGTTGTAATGAGTTCTGTCTGAATGCCGCGGTGTACGTAATGTCTTCGGTATGTACGAAGGTCATTGCCGGGGCAAGTGGCAACGGCACAGCCATCACTCCAGGACGTAAAGCCAATTGCGTAACGTAACCATCGGTTGGCGCACGAACGACGGTTTGCTCTAGGTTAAACTCTGCTTTACGCAGCTCGGCAAGAAGTTGCGCGACTTGGGTATTTTCGCCTCCGATTTCAGAGTCCAGAGCGATTTGCGCTTGTTCTTGTTGCAAAATCGCAACGTCTAACATGGCTTCTGCCGCTTTATACGCTTGGCGTCGAGTATCCAAATCTTGTTCAGTAAACGCGCCACGATCAAAGCCCCTTTGATATCGGCTAAATTCCCTTTGTGCTTTATCTCTGTCCGCTTGCGCTTTCAATACAGCAGCTTCTGCCTCTCTTAGATCAGACTCTAAGCCCAACGCACCTTGGCTTGCTTCTTTGACTTTCGCTTCCAGGCGAGCAACTTCTGCTTCAAAAGGCACAGGATCGATTTTGAAAAGAATATCGCCCGTTTTGAGCGGTTGGTTGGCCTGGACTGGCACTTCCACCACGCGGCCACGCACGCCAGAGACGATAGGCGTAGTCGGGAACACTTGGTTACCCAATTGAGTAAATGGGTGGTTGTAGTTCATAAGCAGCACGAGTGTGCCCACTAACACTACGCCGCCAAGTACGGCGGTTGGAACGGTCCATTTGTTTAGAGGAATATTGAAAATTTTAAAAATGGCAATACAAAGAGCGGCGTAAGTCAGAATCAGCAATAAGTCCATTATTCGTCCTCTTTACTTTGTTCAGGCAAAGGCTTTTGCTGAATATTTTGTTGTTTCAACATCGATACTTCGTTTTTGAGTTCGTTGACTTCATCGATGAGTTCTTCAAGGCGGTGATGAATGTCGTGTGTTTCTTGTTCTAGTTGTTTAAAACCCCAGCCGCGTTCCTTGCGCCATAATGTTGCCCAGATCCATAAAAATGGCCACAGCGCATGCAAAGTGAAAAGGCTGACCCAGCCAGCGTAGTGAATTGCGTCTTGGTGCGGGTGCTCTCTCTCTTTGGCGATTTCATATGGAATATCATGGATGACAATGATTCCGTAAAAGATCACTAAAGCAACGAAGATGAGTAACCCAAGTGCAAAATAGTCTAGAAACATCTTACCTACCTGTGCGTATTGCGAAATGGAAAATCTACGTAAATTAACAATTTAAGTATTTGTCTTAACTACAGATGAATCAAGCGGTTTTTATGTAGGAATTATGTTTATGCGATGTAAGTATCCACTGATGTTTATTGGCAGTTAAGGTGTTGCTGAGTACTTATTTAAACAAGCAGTGAAGTGATATAGGAAGGATAAGTAAAAAGTATACTAAAGCCCCAGGTGTCAACCGGGGCATGGTTTAAAGTTCGGTACAGACTTGGTTTCTGCCATTGGCTTTGGCGCGATAAAGAGCTTTGTCTGCACGATAAAAAGTTCGCTGAGTATTCTCGCCTTCTCGATGCAAGGTAATCCCTATGGATACGGTCAGCCCCCGCTCACCAAGAATATCGTCCCAACCATATTGATAAATCCGTTCACGATAATTCTCGGCATGCATTTCTGCGCGTTCCAGTTGGGTATTCTCAAGGATCACGAGGAACTCTTCACCACCAAATCGTACGCACGATGCGCCTTTAAATCTGAAGTAGGACGCCAGTTCCTGTGACACACTTTTGATCGCTTTGTCGCCCACCAAGTGGCTTAGTTCGTCATTGATGGATTTGAAGTGATCGATATCGATGACCATCAATGCAAATGCAGTATCGTGCAGAAGTAGATCTTTTAGTTTAACTTCTAACCAGCGTCTGTTGTGTAAAGACGTAAGTGGATCGGTAAAGACGTCCTGCTGTAGCTGAGCAACAGTATTTTTATGCTGCTTGGTGGTTTCTTTTAGTTCTTTGTTTTCTAGCTCTGACAAAATGAGTTTGAGTTGTAACTCAAAGCGTGAAAGTCGGCGTAGTTGAGCAGACCCTAACTCACCGATCGGAATATGTTTTACAAGATCAGATTCGATTCTATGCGCTTTTTTTTCACAATTTAATGCTTCTTGATACAACCCTTGAGAGGCGTAAACTTGACTCATCGCGTTATAAAAATGCTGAGTAACGATAGGAGATAGCTGCTTTTGAATCCTTTTACTGATGGAGTCCAACGTTAAATTAGCTAAAGAGGTGTGCCCTACACCGTTTAGACAATACGCAGTCTCAATTTTGACCATCGTAGATAACCAGTATGTCGTGGCACTACCCGTTGTATACTGAACATTCGAAATAGCCAGCAACGCACTGGGGTAGTCTTCTTGCAGACGATGTAATTTGGCTCGGTAGAGGTGAATTTGTGCGGCGAGGTTTTTATCACTGACGAGAATGCTCAGTTCTTCACATTCACTCAATAGCTCTTTGGCGTCTGCGGTACGGTTCAAGCTGATATAACAGGCAAGCATGTACAGCTTGTAACGAAGGCGTAGGGATCGACTGCCAATAGCGTGATCGATAGCATCTATTTTTTGATAATAACGTAATGCACGTTGGTGATCCCCATAGGCATCGCACAAATTACCCATTCCAATAATGGCCAATACGTACTCATCAATATAGCCGTACTCGACGGCGATATTGGTTGAAGCAACATACTCGGTTAATGCCGCATTGTAGTCACCTACTTCAACTAAACGCTCACTCAAGCTTGCTTTCACAGAAAGAATATCTTCTACATCCTCTGGTAAAACAAGCAACTCAAGCGCTTGTTTCAATTCACTAATGCTGTCGTTGAGCTGTTTGACCTCTCTTCGATACTCGGCGCTAATGATATAGCAATGCGCTTTCTCTCGGTTTGTTGACGCAATATGTAACCCTATGTGTTCCCATAGCGTAATCGCTTCTTCACCTGAAACGGAAGAAGGATCGATACCTGCGTCAGTCACCTTGCTAAGCAGTTGTTCCATTCTTCATTACCTCAATATAACTTTCTTCGAGCTGTTCTAACGTGAATGGGAAGGTCAGGATATCTTGCAAATACAGTATCGGTTTAGGGCCTTTGATTCCGCGTCGCTTCCATGGATAGATGTCTAACATCGCTTGGACAGTGCGGTAGACCTCTTCTGCTGCTTGACCTTTTTCTGCAATTAACATTGCTAGCCTGTTACTGGAAATTCTCGAGATGAGGTCGCTGGAGGTTGTCAATGCATGAACGAGCTCGGTACAAACATCGAGAACTTCGGGGTTTGAATGCTGAATCATAATGATGGCGTGGTTAGAGCGTTTGAGCTCCGTTTTAAACAAAACTAACTGTTCCCACCAGTAGGTCTCAGAAACGACATTAGAGAACTGTTTTTCAGGGTCGTATTCGTGTTGAGAGCGAATATGATTGATCAGCTTACGTGCTCGCTGCTCTAGTTGGCGTTTAGAGCCTCTTGCTTTATCCATGCTGATTCGGTGAGTTTGTTCTTTGAGCATTTTGAGTGCGTGCTTACGGTATTTCTTGAACGCGTTAAACGCAGACTCAAAGTCTCCTTGTTCTTCAGCGACTCGTGATTGTTGGAAGCAAATTTGGCTGAGTAGCTCACCGTGGTCGAAACTGAGTGCAGACTCTTCTGCTGCAAGTAGCAACTTGGCAGCGCTGTCTGTATTTTGGCGCAAAAGCTCAAGTCTTGCTCGGCTAATAAAAGAGTGTGCTTTCATCCAAACGAGATCATGCTCAATGGCGAGCTGGTGGGCTTTTTGGGTGGCTTCTTCGGCCGCATCAAGGCGTTCTAGTCCAAGCAGTGCTAACCCTTTAAAGTCCCAGATCTCGGCTTGCCACGTACTGTCATCATGATCTTTTAATACTTCGGTTGCTCCATCCAGTACCGTAAGCATCTCGACAAACTTATTTAGTAAGTAATAGTCCCAAGCTAATAGGATGCGCGCTTTGCCTTCTAACCAAGCAATACGAACATTGTTTGCCACTTTAACGGCTAACTCATGAGTTGAAGCGGCAAGTTGGTGTTCATTAGTGATGCGCCATACATTACCAAGCCCAATTAGAGATTCGATTTGAATTTCAACATCATCAACAAGAGCAGATTGTTCGAGCGCATTAATCCAATATTGTTGCGCGGAATAATACTTTGCTTGGCCCCAATATTGGAGTGCAAAAAGATGGAGAATTTCCGGGAGATGATCGTCGGTTTCAAGCTGTGTTTGTTTGCTGTAAGCGTCTTTGACGAGTTTTAAGCCTTGTCGGTAATCCATTAGGCACCAACAGCATTGCGCCATGATGAGTAAGGCTTTGATCTCTCCGTCCACAAATAAAATTTGTTCCGCGCGGATACGATATTGCTGCGCAATATTAAAGGTATGTTTAGGGGCCGATTTTATTTGGCCTTTAAGCTTAGTGAGATCATCTTCTAGCTGAATTTGGTTTTTATCCAACGTTCACATCCATGACTATCGAACTGGAAATCACACCTAATATTAAGTGGTTAGATGCATGTTTCTTTACCAAAGCGATGCGGATAACGTTTTGGTAAACGATCAGGGGCCGTAATGTATACCGTTACAACCCCTAATTACTACATCTAAATTACCAATAGAATAGCTACGATAGGAGCTGTTTGATTGTCAAAGGTGCATCAGAGACTTCTAACCTTTGTGCAGCGGTAAGACCTTGTTTATCCTGATAGCACAAATTATGCCAAGCTCTGAATATATCTAAAAGAGGTAAAATACCAGCAGGTCGTAATTTGCGACGTGGCTCGTTAATGAAGCTTTCGAAAAGAATCTGAAAGCGGTTTTGATAAAACTTCACATGACGAGTTGTCGCAACGTTAAACCATTTTTCAGGCTCATTTTGATCGCCAGCGAGGTAGCAAATGCCTTTGTGGTTTTCGTTTTGACTAGAGATTGCCCAACGATCGCGCCACCAACTCATATAGGCGATATCGACTTTGCCAAAGGGAGTACTCATGTCCCAACTAGCGTCCTCTTCTACGTACATCAAGTCGACACTTTTCTCTTTAATGCGAGGTAAACAAACGCTCAGTGCAGCCGAACGTAGTAGGGGATCTTGAGGCATGTATAGAGATACACGTTTGTTTGGGCAGCACATATCAAGTACGTGCAAATAGTGTGCATATGAGGTGTATGGTGGACGGACTAATGCCCCTTTTGAAGGGTAATGAAATACAGATAGATTACCAAGAGGGTCTTCTACGTTACCGCGAGCCAAAATTGTTTGGTATTTTTGGTCAATTCGCTCTCTGAGGTGATGAGAAGGTTCCGCAAGCGGCTCACTTGCTTCCGCTACGTACTCCTGGGAAACAAAACGAGACACCTCATCGTAAGGATTATGATCGAGCGTTGCGATTGGCTCTTCATCAGCGGAATAATTGACGTGCTGGCAAAGAATATAGCCAGAATGCGCTTCGCCAGAAACAATCCAATACACACCATTATTGCTGTTCGGTTGCAATGCAATATAGTTTGAGGCCAATTCATAATGCGTTGCGTGGTTTACCCAGCGCGCATCAATGGTTGCCAGCTTACGGCGGCAGCGGCTAGCTATATGGTCAACATGGTCGTAAAAGGTTTTTGGGTTAATACTAAGCTTACGGCAGATTTCTCGTACGGAATATCCCGTAAACAACAAGCCCATCAAGTTCTCTTGAAATTGAAGCTTCTTGTTGGCACCAGACCACTTGTCGACAAAGGTACTTTGACACACTTTACAGCGGTAACGTTGGCGATCGCCACTGTAACCGAAAGCGTGATAGAGGTGTTTGTGAGTGTGGACAGAAAGTCCAAAGTTGTCGCAATCATCATTACGGCAAGCAGGCAACCCGTCACTGTGGACGTGCCGCAGGCGATGAAGTTCGTTCACGACATCGCGATTATTAAGTAAGGGGGGGAAAGCTCCACATTCACGGCATACCATCGCCGGACGCTTAGGGTTCGCATGTTGCAGAACGTAACGCTTTGCATCACTCAATCCAAAGTTGTCACACGCCAATGTTTTACAAAAGTTGAGTTGTAACCCATCTGCGTCTTTTGGCAGTTCGCCGTTAGACACAATCGCCCCCTCGGGATAATTCGGGCAGCCAGCATAACTCTGGCTGCAAATTATTACTTACTATTTGTTCTTAGATGTTGATTGCAGTTTCTAGTGCAACTTTCATCATGTCGTTGAACGACTTCTGACGCTCTTCTGAGCTTAGTTTTTCACCACGGATGATGTGGTCAGAAACTGTCAGGATAGTCAGTGCTTTCGCGCCTAGGTCAGCTGCTACGCCGTAGATACCAGCCGCTTCCATGTCTACACCTAGGATGCCTAGTTTTTCCATCTTCTCGAAGATGTCTGCTTCTGGTGTGTAGAACAGGTCTGCAGAGAATACGTTACCTACTTTTACAGGCACTTCCTGAGCGCGTGCTTGGTTAACTGCTTCTTCTAGAAGACCGTAATCAGCGATTGCTGCGAAATCGTGGTTGTTAAAACGGATACGGTTAACTTTAGAGTCTGTAGAAGCACCCATACCGATAACAACGTCCATTAGTTTCACGTCGTCACGTACTGCACCACAGCTACCCACACGGATAACGTTTTTCACGCCGTATTCAGCGATTAGCTCGTGTACGTAGATACAGCAAGACGGGATACCCATGCCGTGGCCCATTACAGAAACTTTTTTGCCTTTGTAAGTGCCAGTAAAGCCGAACATGTTGCGAACGTCACAAACTTGTTTCACATCTTCTAGGAACGTTTCAGCGATGTATTTAGCGCGCAACGGGTCGCCTGGCATCAGAACTGTTTCAGCGAAATCACCTGGTTGTGCGTTAATGTGTGGGGTTGCCATAAGTGCTCTCCAAAGTTTTGTTTTGATAAAACGCCTCTATTATAGAACGCTATTACCAATTCTGTTGAACTTGTTCGTTTTCGTTGAGGCAATAATATCGGGACGTACAGTAGCCCCTTGAGAGCTTAGTCACAAAAACCACGCATTTAGAAACTGCAACTCCTATTGATAACTAAATCTGTTGAAACCAAAAGAGCAATCGATTTGCTTTTGAGCAGTTTGTCGATTGCGCGCACAAATTCTTTGTTTTTGGGCCAAACTTTTTTCTGAAAGCTGGTTGATCGAAATACTTTCGAGTGAAGTAAAACGATTAAATTGTACAACTTATTTTCTTGTACAATCTGGAAAGGCTTGCTATAAGTTATACAACAAAACTTTTTGTATAGGGATGCGTCATCATGGAATCTTCGATCAAAGTAGGTATCAGTTCGTGTGTTTTGGGTGAACGAGTGCGTTTTGACTCTGGTCATAAGGTGAGCAACTTTGTGACTAAAGAGCTTAGCCCGTATTTTGACTTTATTTCGGTATGCCCTGAAGTCGGCGTAGGTATGCCAGTACCCCGTCCAACCATTCGTCTTGTTTCTAATGAAGAGCGTGTTGCATTGGTTGAAACCAAAAATCCAGAAAATGATCATACCGACAATATGCTCACTTACTCGGCCAATAAAGTAGATGAACTTCAAAGCGAGCAGCTTTGTGGTTACATCGTTTGTGCTAAGTCACCAACTTGTGGCATGGAGCGAGTCAAGGTTTACAGCAAGAACAGTGCTGCGAAAGAAGGTGTTGGCTTGTATACACAAACATTGATGCAAAAAATGCCTTGGTTGCCTGTTGAAGAGGATGGCAGACTTAACGACCCTGTATTGAAAGAAAATTTTATCACTCGAGTATTTTGTCTAAATGACTTTTACGACTCGATGGATGGTGAGCCTACTCGTGGCAAAATCATCGACTTTCATTCGCGCTACAAACTGACGTTAATGGCACACCACCCAGAGTCATACCGCTCCCTTGGCCGCTTAGTCGCTGATGTCGCTAATTATGAAATTGAAGACTTTTACCAAGAGTATCGTTTAGGACTTATGAAGGCGTTAACGAATCGGGCTAGCCGCAAAAATAACACAAATGTGTTGATGCATTTACAAGGATACTTCAAACGCTCACTAACTAAAGAAGAAAAAGAAGAGTTAGCGACAGTGATTCACGACTACCGTATCGGAATGCTGCCTCTGTTAGCACCACTTACATTGATTAAGCATTACTTAAATACTTACCCAGACGAGTATTTAGCAAAACAGAAGTTTTTAGAACCGTATCCGCAGGAGATGAGATTACGCTATGGTTTGTAGTTCAGAAGAAAAACTATACGCGATCCGAGATGTCGCAGAAATCACGGGTGTAAAACCAGTTACGCTGAGAGCTTGGCAACGAAGATACAACTTGATCCAGCCTCAGCGAACAGAAAAAGGACACAGACTCTATCGCCAGCAAGATCTCGATACGATTCGCGAAGTCCAGAGTTGGCTCGCGAAGGGGATTTCGATTGGTAAAGTGAAGGGATTGCTAGGAAAAAGCGCCGATGTCGAAGTCAAAAACGAGGTTCGCACACTCGAAGAAGTTGAAAACATGCTGCTTGCGCTGTCTACCCTGAATCGAGGAAAAGCAGAGAGTTTACTTGCCTCTGTTCTTAAAGAGTACCCACTAAAACTCGTTATTGATCAGTTTATTAGCCCAGTATTTGATGCGCTAGATATGGTAAAAGGATCGTTGCGATCCTTGCAGGTGGGGTTATTTCAGACTTGTTTGATCACTCGACTTGCCCTTGTTATCGATTCTGAAAACAAAGCCGCTTCCAAAGGAAAGTGTCTGCTCATTAGCTTTGAACAAAACAGAGAGTCTGAGAGTTGGATTCAAGCAGCGAAGCTTTGCGAACAAGGGTATCACACGACTTTGATCGATAAGGTTGATGATGTTTCTGGTCTACTAGATCACGAGGTCGTTGAAAATGGTTCGTTTATCTACCTTTTCTCCAACAAAGCGCTAGCTGCTAAACAAGTAGCGTCCATCAAAATGCTTCACGCACAACTAGGTGATCGGATGGGGTGCTCTGAAGTGATAGAGAAATTACACCTAACTTAGTAGACAAAAGATAGGAGCTACCATGATTTTAGTATGGTTTCGACGTGACTTACGTACGTTAGACCACACGGCACTCAAAGCGGCATTGGATTCAGGTCAGCCTGTCGTCGCTTGCTTTATCGCGACGCCAGAGCAGTGGCGGGAGCATCACATGGCGCCGATGCAGGCAGACCTCATTGCTCGTCGCTTAGCTTGTCTTAACGAGGAGCTTGAAAGCCTTAATATTCCCTTTTTGTACAAAGAGGTACCGTCGTTTTCCGATTGTACAGATGTGATTAGTGGGTGGGCGGAAACACTTGAAGCTACGTCTGTCATGGCAAACATTCACTATGAGGTGAACGAACGAGAGCTCGATACACAAGTAAGTGAAGCGTTAGCTTCTCACGATATCGAATTTGAACTGTTTCATGACAAATGTGTGCACGCGCCAACGACGGTTCTTAATAAGCAAGGCGAATATTTTAAGGTGTTTACGCCATTCAAGCGTGCTTGGTTAACGCAGTTCCATATGCCGACGGTAGTAAAACCTCACGAGCAAGCGCCACTCAATAAAAAGGTACTCGAACAATTAGAGTCGGCTCGATTTAATTCAAGCTTCACATTTAGCTATCCTCGAGAATCCAGTGAAGACTGGCTGGCTTCGACTAATGATATTTTGAAGCAGCTTAGGGAATTTGCACGGGAGCGCAGTGACGCGTATCAAAGCGAGCGAGACTTTCCAGCTATTGATGGCACTAGCCAACTGTCTCCATACCTTGCGATTGGCGCGCTATCACCAAGGCAGTGTATTGCTCGTTTGTATGCTGAAAATCAACAAAATGACCTTACAGAAGGGAAAGCAACTTGGTTAAGTGAGATCATTTGGCGTGAGTTTTATCAGCACCTATTGGTTTTCGAACCAAAACTCGTCAAAGGCAAAGGATTTATCGATTGGGAGGATAAAATCCAGTGGTCCTATGATGAGAAAGCCTTTGAGCGATGGAAGACAGGAACAACAGGATACCCAGTCGTTGATGCAGCAATGCGTCAGCTCAATCAAACAGGTTGGATGCACAATCGATTACGTATGATTGTCGCGAGCTTTCTTACCAAGGACTTACATATTGATTGGCGATGGGGAGAAGCGTACTTCATGAGTAAGCTGGTGGACGGCGATTTTGCAGCGAACAATGGTGGCTGGCAATGGTCTGCTTCTACGGGCTGTGACGGGCAGCCATACTTTCGTATTTTCAACCCGATAAGCCAAGGCGAAAAGTTCGATGCTAATGGTGAATTTGTGCGCCACTGGGTACCAGAAATCAAAAGTGTACCGAACAAATACATCCATAAACCTTGGACTTGGGAGGGCTTTTCTTTACTGGAATATCACAAGCCGATGGTTGATCACAAGACAGAAAGAGAGATAACCTTACAGCTCTTTAAAAGTGCCAAGGAATAGAGTGAAATGCTTAGCAAAAAGCGATCAATGAGTTTCGCAAAACGTACCCTGCTATCTGTGTCGTTATCTTTAGTGAGTGGTCTATCATTCGCTAAGATGTACGAATTACCAGAGGATGGAAGCCGTTTAATTGGTCGCCTTGAAAACCACGTCGTGCAAGAAGGCGAAACCATGGCAAATATCGCTAAGCTCTACGATGTGGGTATGCTAGGTTTAATGGCCGCAAACAAAGGCGTGGATCCCTTCTTACCAGAAGAGGGGCATGTTCTTACTATTCCGACACAGCTAATCCTCCCAGACGTACCTTATAAAGGTATCGTTATTAATCTAGCCGAGCTGCGCTTATATTACTTTCCGAAAGGAGAGAATATTGTCCATGTATTTCCTGTCGGAATTGGCCGAATAGGGCGCGATACCCCAGTAATGACAACGCGTATCAGCCAAAAACGACCGAACCCTACATGGACTCCTCCAGCCTCTATTCGTGCCGAGTACAAAGCAAAGGGCATTGACCTACCAGCCGTTGTTCCTGCGGGGCCTGATAATCCACTTGGTATGTTTGCATTGCGTTTAGCTTACGGGAATGGCGAATACCTAATTCATGGTACCAACAAGGACTTTGGGATTGGTATGCGAGTCAGCGCGGGTTGTATTCGTATGGACCCAAGTGACATTGAGTGGTTATTTGACAAGGTTCGTAACGGCGAAGACGTTAACATCATTAACCAGCCTATCAAAATGACACTTGAGCCTGACAGAAGTGTGTTCTTAGAAGCACATGAGCCTTTGACTCGTAGTAATGGCGAGAAAGATGAACTCAAAGTGCCGAAAGAGTTAAAGTGGTGGCTGGATGAATTCGGTATGAAAAACGTGAAGGCTAAAGCAGCAATCGCTGCACAGAATGGGGTTCCTGTCGAAATAACCGCGCCTTAACGGGCGTTAAGACGCGGTATCAAATCTTACTTAGTGTAAGACTGAGCGATGTTATCGATACGCTCGTTAGCACGCTCAGCTTCTTCTTGAGCAGCCATTGCTGCTGCGCCTGATTTTTGAACGTCAGATTGAAGAGCTTGTACGTCTTGGCTTAGTTGGCTAACTTGGTTGCTTAGTTCGTCTAATTTTGCTGCATTTGCTGTAGCTGCGTCATCAGAAGAAGCACAACCGGCTAGTAGAAGTACTGAAGTTGCTGCAGCTGCGATCAACGTTTTGTTCATATAAGAACTCCTTGCTTATAGTGAAAGTCTCGCCACTAACTATTATTTTATACAGTAGCGAGGTTAAATGTGGTTACATTTTATCAGTACATGATGTAGCAAAAGTCAAAAAAACCCAAGAATTTCATGGAGTACCTGACGTCAACTTTTACCTGAACTTAACAAAGTTTAACTACCTATCCTTTATTTCGTTCTCACAACAGTTTTCATAGCAGGTGTATTTGCCACGTTCCTGATATCAATAATTTAGACGATATTGACACAAATGAAAGTTTATTGGCCCAAATAACTGCTATTTAAGTCGTTTTGTTGATGGATAGAAGGCATATTTGAACGGCTTTTCTCTAAACTTCCTGTCCAGCTGCTCATCAAAAAGGCTAGTCTTTACTCTGAACTGAGCCACAAATGATGTTTTACCGTTACCACAGGGAATTAGTTTGTGTGATCTCTATCTATACTCCTATGATTTGCGGTATTATACCGAGCTTTATTTTTTTGCTGCGTTAGAGCGGAAACGACACTACAGAGCGCTCAGACGCTGACTGATTTATTGGAGAATACTTTGCAATTTAAAGATCTAGGCCTAGACAACCGATTGTTGAAGAACCTAAAACACTACGATTTTAAAAAAGCGACTGACATTCAGCAGCAGGCGATTCCTGTTGCGATTGCAGGCAAGGATCTATTGGCATCTTCGAAAACAGGTTCGGGCAAGACTTTGGCGTTTGTATTGCCAATGCTTCATAAGTCTTTAAAGACAAAATCGTTTTCTGCGAAAGACCCTCGCGCGGTAATCCTTGCTCCTACTCGTGAGCTAGCGAAACAAGTATATGGTGAGCTTCGTTCTATGCTAGCTGGCCTATCTTATGAAGCAGCACTGATTTTGGGTGGTGAGAACTTTAACGATCAAGTAAAAGCTCTGCGTCGTTACCCGAAATTTATCGTGGCGACACCAGGACGTTTGGCTGATCACTTAGAGCACCGTTCGCTTTATCTGGATGGTTTGGAAACGCTAATTCTGGACGAAGCAGACCGTATGTTGGATTTGGGCTTTGCACCAGAGCTTCGTCGCATTCATAAAGCAGCCAAGCATCGTCGTCGTCAAACGTTGATGTTCTCTGCGACATTAGATCATGCAGACGTCAATGAAATCGCGGCTGAAATGCTCAATGCGCCAAAGCGAATTGCTATCGGCGTTTCTAACGAAGAACATAAAGATATCACGCAAAAATTTTACTTGTGTGATCACCTAGATCATAAAGAGGCAATTTTAGATCGTGTTCTTTCTGAGGCTGAATACCGTCAAGTTATTATCTTTACGGCAACGCGTGATGATACTGAGCGACTAACAGAAAAGCTGAACGAAAAGAAACTGAAGGCTGTAGCACTAAGTGGTAACTTGAACCAGACTCAACGTAACACCATTATGAGTCAGTTTGAGCGCGCAGTATTTAAGATCCTTGTAACGACTGATGTTGCTTCCCGCGGTTTGGATATTGCAACTGTGACACACGTCATCAACTTCGATATGCCAAAGCATACCGAAGAATACGTACACCGAGTTGGTCGTACTGGTCGTGCTGGAAATAAAGGGGATGCAATCTCTCTTGTTGGTCCAAAAGACTGGGATAGCTTTAAACGTGTAGAAGCATACCTACAACAAGATCTTGAGTTTTCATTGTTCGAAGATTTGAAAGGTAAGTTTAAAGGCCTTAAGCCACCTAAACCAGATTTCCGCAATAAGAAAGCGACCGCAAAGAAAGCTCGCCCTCAAGCGAAAAAATCGGCGAAAAAACCAGCTAAGCGTGACAAGAGCTTCTACAAAAACGTATCTGTGGGTGATGATGTCTTCATCCCTAAGAAAAAACCAGCGGCACCGAGCTCTGAAGAGTAAAAGCTGCTGTAGTTTCCCATTGATTTTAGTTCTTAAAAATCCGAGTGTTCGCACTCGGATTTTTTATGTCTGTCGCTAGGTGAAATAGCGTCTTTCCATACTCACTCGTTAGTCAGCTTTTATATCTGTCTGGTTGTATATAAACAGCATAGAACGCTAATTTAGGAAGTTATTAAGTTTTATAACCTCGGTCAAAGCAAACGTTTTTCCTCACACACTAGATAAAAATCTTACATGATTATGAAAATGATAATTGATCTCATTTTTATTTGAGGGCAGAATACGCGCCATTGTATTAATCCTATAAATGAATTCGCTCTCTATATGAAATTTACTCATGTTTTTTTAGGGCTCATAATTACCTCTAGTTCTGGCTTTGCTGCTGATGATTTCAACTGGCTTCGAGATGATGCTCGTAAAGATGAGCGAGTTCTTACCTACCTAACAGAACAAAACCACAAAACTGAACAGCACCAAAAAAGTTATCAGACGTTGACAAAAAACCTACTAACGCAGTGGGATACCATTGTGGCAGACAAAGGTGATAAGCCATGGTCGATCGTGAGTGGAAGAGAGTGGACGCTAATGCGTCGCGATGGTCGTTACTTACTATTATCCCGTGCGAGTCAACATGCACCAGAAAACGTGGTGTTCGATTTCGATGAACGACAATCTGCGCATCAGTACTACCAACTTGGTCAATGGCAAGTGAATGGTGACACGCTACTTTTCACGGAAGATATCGACGGCAGCGAACAATATCGTGCTGTGGTTGTTGATTTACTCTCCGGTCAATCTACGGAACTGGCGACGCACGTCGATAGTGGCGTATTGTTGTCACCTAACGGGAAAGTGGCATTCCTCGTTGCAAAAGAAAAGCGCACCCAGCGACCTCATCAGATCTTACGTATCTCCACTGAATCTTTGGCAAAAACAGTCCTATGGAATGAACCCAAGTCAGATTGGTTACTTTCTTTCTATCGTGCGGCAGATAGCCGTTATGCTGTGCTGCAAAGCAACAACGAGTCAACAACAGAGCAGAAGCTTGTCGACCTAGAAACGGGCACTGTCTCAGATTCATTGCGAAAGCCTGAAGTGGGTGTGGAATATTACGCGGATGTGGCGAAAGGTTACATTTATCTTAAAAGCAACCTGGAAGGAAAGTTCGCCCTTTACCAAGCCGAACTCGCACCGCTTGGCGCAACATGGCAACGCTTTACCAATCCTCGTGAGCCGCTTGAACAGTTCTACCTTTATGATGCAGGAGTTGTGGCACTTAGTAAGCCAAACAATGAGTCGACTTTGACGGTGTATTCTTACCAAGGGCAGGAAAAAGTGATACTGCCATTGGAACACGATGGTAATGTCGCTTGGCTAAGCACATTGGGCGATTTTGAATCAAACAAAATTCGTATCCGAAGCATGTCGATGACTACGCCTCCTCAGTGGGAAGAGTTCGATGTAAAAACGCTGAATAAATCCTTGTACTCTCAAGATGCTTACCAAGACTTTGATAGTCAGCGTTATGTATCCCAACGTATTTTTATTAAGCACGACGGCGTTTCTGTCCCGGTCTCTTTGGCGTATCGCAAAGACAAATTGCACCCACAATCTCCTGTGATGATTTACGGTTACGGCGCGTATGGTTTTACGATGAAACCATACTTTATGCCTCAGGTTATCAGTTTACTCGACCAAGGTGTGATTTACGCTATCGCCCATGTCCGTGGCGGTGGGTACTTTGGCGATGAATGGCACGAGCAAGGCCGTGGTGTACGAAAAGCCAATTCTATTGGTGATTTTGTCGCGGCCGCGAAGGCGCTGCAAACATTCGAACGTGGCAATAGAGAGGTTTTCGCCATCGGTTCTAGTGCTGGTGGCACGTTGGTGGCCGGAGCGGTTAATCAAGATCCTAAATTGTTTTCAGGTGTCGTACTTAAAGTGCCTTTTGTTGATGTGGTTGCAAGTATGTCGGATACCTCACTTCCGCTTACCACACAGCAGTATGGCGAATGGGGTAACCCAACCAAACCTGAACAATTGGCGTTAATGAAGGCGTACGATCCGATTCTCAATATCCATAAAGACGCTTACCCACCCATGTTTGTTCAAGTCGGTTTAATCGATCAGCGCGTGCCATATTGGGAGGGCGCTAAGTATCTCGCTAAAGTTTCAGCGTTAAGTGAGCGCAACGGGCCGTACTTG
This sequence comes from Vibrio sp. SCSIO 43097, assembly GCF_023650755.1. Lineage (NCBI taxonomy): Bacteria > Pseudomonadati > Pseudomonadota > Gammaproteobacteria > Vibrionales > Vibrionaceae > Vibrio > Vibrio sp. SCSIO 43097. The sequence goes on from NZ_CP071841.1 coordinate 1,651,330, forward strand.
TTGCAAACTGATTTTAATTCGGGCCACCAAATGGACCCGCGACAAGCGCAAGAACAACAAGCAAAAGAATACGCATTTCTACTATCACTCATTAAAACATCTAAAGCGGAGCAGTAAATGAAGCTTACCCCAGTGTCAGCGGCAGTACTTTCGGTACTTGCTGCCAGTCAAGTGCACGCCGAATCTAAGGTTTTCTCAATGGAAGAGGTGGTGGTAACCGCCAATAAAATCGATCAGCCATTGTCAAAAGTGGCAGGTAGTGTCGCGGTTATCACAAACGAGCAAATCGAAGAAAGAGGCGAGACCGAGCTATATGACGTGCTGCGTAACGAACCTGGTGTAAGCGTGACGGGCGGTGCAGGACGTCCGCAAAACATTACCATCCGTGGTATGACGGGTAATCGCATTATGATCGTTCGTGATGGCATTCGTTCTGCGGATGGCTTCGGTGCGAATGACATTAATGATGCAGTTGGGCGAGATACTTTTGATTTATCCAATTTTGAATCGCTGCAAATCATTAAAGGGGCAAGTTCTTCGGTGCATGGCTCTGGCGCGATCGGCGGTGTGGTGATTTTAGAATCCAGTCAGCCGGGTGATTTCTTAAAAGACAAAGACTTCTACACCGATGTTTCCGGTACTTACACGGATATCAGCAACAAGTACAAAGGCACGAGTAATCTAGCTTTCCGTTCCGGTGATACAGAGAGTTTGTTTAACGTTTCATACTGGCAAGGACAAGAGACACGTAACTTTGATGAAGATTTGTATAACCGCGACCTCGATGGTTACAGCGGTGCTTATACGATCAACCACTTTTTCAATGAAGAGGTGATGTTGAAAGCGAAAGCGGAACTCTACACCCAGAACCAAGAGCGTTTGGAGGGTTCACCGTCCATTCAACCTGATGGAATTTGGCATATTGAAGACTTTGCTGAGGATGAAACCACAGAAGAGTACAGCGCTTATATTGGTGCAGAGGTGACACCGATTAATCCAACTTGGTTCGAAGAGTTGGATACCAAAGTTTACTGGCGTCACACCGAAGTGGTGGAAGACACCAACCGTTTAATGCGCCAAGTGGATCACAATGGTTTGATCACCAAGCGTCGCGAGCTGGAACACAAAACCTTCATTGACGAAACAATTGGCTTCCGTGGCGATTTAACCAATACGATTTATGCAGCAAATGCTGAGCACCAATTGGCTTACGGTGTTGAGCTTTCTACAGACTATTACGAACGCACAGATAGCGACTCCAAGATTGATTGGAACGGAGTAACACCTTCGACCAAACAACCTTTCGCTCCTGCTCGTGCTTATAACATTGGCTTGTATGTTCGAGACATGGTGGAACTGGATAAATGGACCATCACAGGTGGCCTACGCTTTGATGCCCACCGTCTCACGCCAGACGGTGCGGGTGAAGTGGGCGGCTTCCCATTAAAAGACATGGATAGCTCAGAGGTATCTCCAAGTCTGTCGGTTTCGCGTGAAGTATTTGCCAACAACATTGCTTATGTATCTTATAACCATGGTTACCGTGCTCCGGAATACGATAAAGCGTATGGCTTCGTAAGCCACGACTTTGTGCCGCTCACGCCGTTTGTCATTGCACCAAACATGGATCTAGAAGCTGAAACTTCCGACTCATTTGAAATCGGTAACAAGTTCGATAACGGTCGTGCGTATGTCTATGCGTCTTTGTTCTACAACAAGTTTGAAAACTTCATCGACGTTGTGACCACGGGCTTTGACTCAAGCAATGGTAATTACATTAAACAATACCAAAACCTCGATGGTGTTGAGACGTATGGTGCAGAGCTTTCTGCGGGTTACGCGATCACTAAGCGATGGAACATCAGCACCAAGTTTGGCTACGTAGATGGCAAAGACGCGGAAGGTGAATACGTTCGAAGCATTACGCCATTCGAAGGTAACGCTCAACTGAAATACGTCAACCAAGACTTCAATGCTTACGTGGCTTGGAACTGGGCCGCGGCCATGGATCGCGTTCCTAAATGCCAGACCACGCTTGGTCTAGCGACAGATTGCGCGCAGACAAGTGCGTGGAATACGTTTGATATTGGCGCAACTTACCACGTTTCCAAAGACCTTCGTGTTAGCGCAAACATCATCAATCTGTTCGACAAAGAATACATCCGATACCAAGACGTAGCGGGTATCGCTGAGGAAAGTAAGCGTTACTCAACTGAGCCTGGGCGCTACTTCACGCTAAATGCAAAATACGAATTCTAGGACGAAATCATGAAGCTAAAACCATTGGCGTTTTCGCTGCTTATTGCTTGTACCCCTGCGGCACAGGCTGCAGAGTGGGATTATCCCGCAACGGACTCTGTGGTAACGAATGAAGCGCAAGCGAAAACTTATCTAGACAGCCACTACTCGGAAGCGGGCGAGTTTAAGTTCCGTTACAAAACCCAGTCTCAGCTTGGTGAGCATTACAATTTTGATGTTTGGGTAAACGGTGAATATCAAGCACAGCGCACCCTCGTAGTAACAACCGATAAAAATCATCACGTTGTGCGAGTGTTTAAGAGCCTTGAAGATACGATCATTCGTAACGGCAAACCAACGGTTGCAATGGAATTGGAATCACCTCGCCAACTGCAAGCACAAGAGCCACCTGCTTTGAGCTCTGGAAGTCTGGTTGATGTTGAGGTTTCTTTGTTCAACCCAGATCTTCGCACCATGCAACAGCAAGCGGCACCAGAATCGACGTGGTCAGCACTATCCGATTACCCTCAGCCGATCGAGTACGTCACCAAGTCGATTGAGGTTTTACAGTCCGGCGGTAAGTTCTATTTGTCTAACCCAAGATTGAAGCAAGTGGATGCGACGGGCTTATTTGCAGCCCCAACACCTGGTGAAGCGCCTGTACTTGATACGTTGGATTTTCTCAGCGCAGAAGGAGTTCAAGCGTTTGACAGTGTTGATGAGATGCAAAGCACCGAGTTTGGTGACAATGCGTTCCCACAGTTGATGGCTTTTTATCATCTTGATAGCTCGATCCAATATCTGACAAGCCTGACTTACGACTTGTTTGACGAACCGCTTCGTTTTGACGCTCGCGGTTTATCAAAAGATAACTCTACTTACTATTACGGTCCGAAAGCACTCATGCTAGGTGTCGGTGGTGTTTCTCCGGATGCAGTCGATGCTGATGTCGTGATACACGAGCTTGGGCATGGCATTCATTACCAAATCGTACCGGATTGGGCGTACGGTCACACTGGTGCTATCGCAGAGGGTTTTGCTGATTACTGGGCGGGCAGCGCGAGCTACCGAACTCAATATTTGGATGCTTCGCGTCGTGGTCAAGAATTCGAGTTAGATACGGTGTTCAACTGGGACGGTGTGTTCGGAACACGCAAAACAACTCGTAGCTTATGGAACCAAAGAGCTCGTTACTTCGAGGGTTCAGAGTATCCTGCGCACGTTAGTGTGGGCGGTGAACTAGGCGACGAGTTATGGTCAACGCCACTGTTCCAAGCACTTAAAGCATCGGTTGAACGATACGGTGATGATACCGATAGGGTGTTCCGCGAGTTTGACACCATTGTTCTTGAAGGCATGTACGGCATTGGTCGTGGCGTGAAAATGAATGATCTGGCGGAGTCGACCGTGTTTGCCGCAAACACCTTGTTCCCAAATAAAGACTACGCCCAATTCCTGACGGATAGCTTCAACAAACACAACTTACTTAAAGCGCCTCTTCGTGTTCGCTATGACGCTCGATACATCGCACAAGGTCAAGACGTTGGTTTGAGCCTGAGCCAAACTGGCCGTGAAGCGAGCATCAAAGGGCAATGGCAGCTAAACAACGCATCTGTTTTCGACTTTGATGAAACGCTTTCTGACTCGACCTCAATGAAGGTGGCGTTACCAAGCGGTCTAACATGTGGCACGCAATTCGATTCCTCTATTTCATTGGATTATCAATTTTCTGAAGGCCTAAAGACTCACCAGTGGAGTGAAAAGGTGATGCTGGTTAATGGTACGCCAGAGCTCGATATCCAGCCTCAACCAGTGAACTCCGCTTTGCCGGAACAGGGCGACAGACTGTTCTCTCAGACGCTATCGGACAAGTCACGCACGATTGATGATTCGTTTGCGGTTTACCTGAACATCGAACATGACTCACTGCAAGATCTGCAAGTGACGCTAGTGTCTCCACAAGGCAAATCGGTCGTGCTACTTAGCCATCAATCAAGCAATACCAAAGGATTTAAAGGTTACTTCACCGCTCAGTATGACGAGGAGTTACAAGCACTTGTCGGTCAACCGAGTTGGGGTACTTGGCGTCTCGAAGTGTCTGACCGCGTGTCAGGGAACTCTGGGGTGTTGAAAGAGTGGGGTGTGAGTCACTTTGCTCAGTATCAGTGTAGTGCTGATACCACTAAAGAAAGCAGTGGCGGTGGTTCAGGTGGCAGTGGTTCGCCTTGGACCTTGTTAGGACTTTTCCTGCTTTCAATGGTGAGAGTGATTCGCTCTCGTTAATTAAAATCAAAAGAAGATAAAATCTATGAAGTTTCAATATTCTTTCGTTGCTATGTCACTAGCCCTTGCTGGCTGTGGCGGAGGTTCTGGTGGTGACACGTCGGCACCGACCTATGATGTAGCTGGCACCATCGTTTCTGCAGGTACACTTCTTGATACGCCAGTATGTATCGATTTAAACCAAAACTACGTTTGTGATTCCACTGAACCGAGTGCTAAAACGGATAATGCCGGTAAATTTAGCCTGACTTCAAGCGACAAAAACGTACTAACCAGCACCATTCTTGCTCAAGTTGATCAAGGTTCAAACCAAACGTTGCGTCTTGCGGCTCCGGGTCAAAATTTAGCAACGGGTAACACGGTCAATGGTGTAACAACGTTGCTCGCGGGTCTTGTAATTGACGGTAAAACCGTTGCTCAAGCTGAAGAGATTGTGAAAGCGCAACTCGCCGATGCCGGCGTTTCTCTTTCTGGTACGGTGATGTCTAACGCAGAAGCTAGCGAGCTAGACAAGCTAGAGCAAAACACGGTTGTGCTATTAGCTGCGATGCAACCAAAGCAAATGACCCAAGGCGTAGCGCTGCTTGCTCAAAATCTTAGCTTTCAAGGTAAATCGTTGGCCTCTGATCTTCTGTCTGAAGCGGAAGTAAGTGCATTTGCTGAAGAAATTGTAGCGGTTGCTGAACAAACGGTTGGTAGTAACGATACGGGCGCCGTTCTTTATTTTGCTGAAGGAGCAGCAGACGTTGCTGAGGTTCAAGCGTCTTACCCTGGTCAAGATGCAGAATACGGCTTCGACAAAGAGGACAAGCAAACGTCGACAGGCGCTGGCTTTAAGTTCGTTAAGCTAGATTCACAAGGTGCAGCTTTAGCTGCAGATGCGACTGAGTGGGCTTGTACTATGGACGAGCGTACTGGTCTTGTTTGGGAAAACAAAAGTGCGGATGCGAGCTCAGTTCAATTTAAAGATCGCCTATTTGCGTTTGAGTCTGAAACATTTAAGCCATTTAGCAAAGATGTAGAGCTTGCAGGTTGTAAAGACGCTGGTGATGAAGTTTGTACCACTAGCCAATATGTTCAGTACATAAACAAACAATCGTTATGTGGAATCACTGGTTGGCGCTTGCCTACTTACCGTGAGACTTATGACTTACTAGACTTTGGTGAACAAACACTGTTTGCTCCGAACGATGAATATGCAAAATACAACGTCTATGGTTTTAATGTTAAATACTTTCCACAGCAAACCATAGGTAGCCCTTATTTAGGATATGGTGCGTTTTGGCATAGCGACTTTAAGTTTACGAATGCATCATCACAACTTATTGATGGCGAGATTTATTTCCCTGCGATTGTCTCCCGGGGCAAAGATAGAGGCACTATTTCATACGTCGAGATTCGATCAAGCAACACAAGTGCGGGTGCCGATGATTCTTACCAATTCCCAATCCGTCTAGTCGCAGTTAAGGGGCAATAAGATGAAGAAATTAATAACTGTACTATCTCTTACTTTGGCTTCTCAAACTGCAATAGCTGCACAAGAGTGTTCTACTGACTTTGCTAAAACGGCACCTAACACGCGTTATACATATTCTGAGAGCGGTACCGTAACTGACCTGAAAACAGGTCTAACATGGATGCGCTGTCCAGTTGGTATGACATGGAATGTAGGAAACCAAGAATGCCAGGGGACGCGATCTACAATGTCATGGCAACTCGCTCTCTCCACAGCCAAACAAATTCGTAATAAGGATGGCAACCATCCTCTTCACAATTTTGCTGACAAAAAAAATTGGCGACTAGCAAATATCAAAGAGCTGGTATCTCTAACTGAGCGAGCTTGCCACAGCCCAGCCATAAATAGTACAGGGTTTGCTAGCGGCTATAGTCTGACAGATGGAGGTGATGTTCTAGGGCGTTATGTCTGGAGCAACACACCTAATGGCGACGGTAAGCATGTTGCAACTTTTGATACGACTAATGGTGAGGTTTTCAATAGAGATCCGTTAAACTCAAGTTTCAAAAGCTCTCTCTTGTTAGTGACAGATGAATAATAATTATTACGTTAATAAGGGTTGATAGCTTTGCCTTTATGATAGGCTCCGCCAGTGCGGAGCTTTTTCTTTTCTAACCTTTGGAACTTATCGTGTTGAGCAGAGTATTTAAACTTGGAACTGCTTAAGTTGATGTTTTTGATTTTCTGCTAAACCAGACAACTCTTGCGCTGCCGCGGCGGATTGAGTGATACCAGTGACGTTCTGGCTCACTAGTTCATAGATGTTCGTTAAGTTGTTGTTGATATCAGCCGTAACCTGTTTCTGCTCTTCTGATGCGGTCGCAACTTGAGTGTTGATTGAGTTCAGATCGGCGATAGCATTACTGATATTAGCAAGTGATTGGCTAACTTCTTGTGTAAGAGCTTGGTTGTCTGACAACATGGCTAAGCTGGAATGCATACTTTCATTTGCGTGACCAGATTGTTGCTGTAGCTCTTCTATAATGGTTTGGATCTCTTTGGTGGACTCCTGAGTTCGCGCTGCCAGCATACGTACTTCATCGGCCACTACCGCAAAGCCTCTGCCACTTTCGCCCGCTCGTGCAGCTTCAATCGCTGCATTCAGTGCAAGTAGATTCGTTTGCTCAGAAATACCTTCAATCACTTCGATCACGCGACCAATGTGTTCTGATTGATCTTTTAGCGAAGTTACGACGGCAGCGGCTTCGTTAAGTTGTTCCGCCATCTTTTCACTTGCGCGAGTGCTTTCCCCAAACATGCTTATACTTTGTGAGGTTAACGTACGTGCTTGATTTGATGCACTATCGGCTTCTTGTGCATTGGTCGATACTTCAGCTGCGGTCGACTCTAGCTGATTGATCGCCGAGGCTACTTGCTCAACTTCTTGCTTTTCTTGATCCGAGTTGACGCTGCTTTGAGTCATAACAGTTGCTAACTCGGTTGATGCTGATGCCACATCTTCACTAATGCGAACCAATGCGCTTACAGTTTCACGCAGTTTTTCTATGGTCTGGTTTACATCTCGAGCCAGCTGAGACACTTCGTTTTTCCCGATGGCTTCGGCCTTAACTAGTAGGTTTCCCTTCGCGACTTCCTGCATCGTTACTTGAAGGTTACGAATCGGCGCAACGATGTAGCTGGCGAGTACCCAACTAATAAGTGAAGCGGCACTCAAGATCACCGCAAGCGAGACGGCGCTGTAAGTTAGCGTGGTTGAATGTTGTTCGCCATTCGTTTCGACTTCATCGGTGACGATTTGATTCAATTGTTTAGATAGTTTGTCGATGGCGTTGATCATCGCTTCGCCAGCTAATCGATACTCAGCCATTGCAGATTCGTACTTTTGATTGAAATCAGAGGTGGTGTAATCAGAAGAGTGTTTAGTGGTGAGCAGAGGTGTCATGGTAACGCGAGTGAAATCAACATAGTGATTCATGGCCTTACGCATAGCATTGACTTCATTTTGAACGCCAGGGAGATTGTCGATGGAGTTAAGAAAATCGCGGTTTTTGTTTTGTCGCTCAGAAAGCTCTTGGTTGAGAGACTGAACATCTTCGGCTCTAAATAGACTATAAATGGCTTTGATGCGCATGGCGTAAGTGTTGTCTACGATGCCGCTAAGTTCCTCTTTGTGAATGATTAGCTTATGGGTGGAAGCCGAAACCTTATTGAATGCTTGATCGAGTTTACCGATTCCGACACTCAGTCCAATGATGAGTAATATAACTGTGAATAGAACAGGCAGAAAAACCTGAAGTTTAATAGAAAGCGTACTAAGAAATTGACGCATGAGATTGACCCTCTATCGGTTTGATTATTATCTTTTTTATAAATAAGCATTTCGATTTTAATTGTTATATATGCCAAATCAATGAGTTACTCATATCTAATTGTTATGAAATGTACCAAAATCGATGGGGTTATCATCTTGAACATGAGGCAACGTTATAAAAACGTTACGTTCAAATTGAGAGAGGGATAAGTCGCGGAATTAATAGTTAGAAATGACAACGTGTCATAGAGGGTTCAACTAAGTGAAACACAACTGTCATATTCAAATTCTAAAGTGAGCACCGTTCAAGTGAAACACAACGGCAATAAAGCCACTTAAGGAAATTGTGATGAAAAAGACAGTAATCGGTGCAATCGCACTTCTAGGCGCAATGGCAGTGACTCCTGTTTCTGCTAAAGAAACTATCTCTGCAGTGGGTTCTAGCAGCGTAACTCCACTGATGGAAGTTTTCTCTGAAACGTACATGAAGAAGAACCCTAACGTATTTATCGAAGTTCAAGGTCCTGGTTCTTCAGCTGGTGTAAAAGCAGCGAAAAATGGTTCAGCAGACCTTGGTATGTCTTCTCGTAATCTAAAAGACTCTGAAAAAGAATCAACACTAATCGAAGAAGTGGTTGCTCGTGATGGTATCGCAGTGGTTGTTAACCCACAAAACAAACTGCCAGGTCTAACAGCCGAGCAAGTGACTGCAATCTACAAAGGCGAAGTATCAAACTGGAAAGAAGTCGGTGGTGCAGACAAGCCAATCGTAGCCATTACTCGTGACACAGCTTCTGGTACTCGTGGCGCATTTGAAGACATCATGTCTCTAAAAATGAAGATTTCTGGTAAGAAGGTATCAGCTATCTCTCAACGTGCTCAAGTTGCAAACGGTAACGGCGCACTGAAAACAATGGTTGCATCTAACCCATACGCAATCGGCTACATTTCTCTTGGTACTGTAGACAACACTGTTAATGCGCTAGCAATCGACGGCGTTGATGCAACGGTAGCTAACGTTAAAAACGGTTCTTACAAAGTAGCGCGTCCATTCCTTGTTCTTTACAAAGAAGGCAAGCCATCAACAGAAACGCAAAAATTCCTAGACTGGATGCTAACTGACGAAGCGCAAGCGCTAGTTGACCAAAAAGGTTACATCTCAGTTAACTAATCCCATCGGGACTCTAAAGTTTGCTCAGCCCAACGTTTCGGGCTGAGCCTTTTCTATCCATTGTGTTCAACGGCATTGCCCAGAACCGTGAGATTTTTAAATGACCATCGCAACAAATAGTGAAAAGCTTATGAATACTGACGCTAGAGCTATCAGCAAGTCAGGCCTACGCGAGAAGCGTCGTGTAGACTGGAAAGAGCGCATCTTCCACGGCTTGTTCCTAACGAGTGCCGTAATCGGCATTGTTTCATTGGCCGTTATTGCATACTTCATCGTTCGAGAGAGTATTCCGGCATTCCAAGAAGCAGGCGTATCGGGCATTGTCTTAGGACAAAACTGGTTACCACCTGCGCTTTACGGTGTCGCCACCATGATTGTGGCATCTATCGTATCGACGGCTGGTGCTGTCATTGTTGGGGTTCCAATTGGTGTTCTGACCGCCATTTTTATCGCTGAAATCGCACCAAAGCGATTAGCAGACATTATCCGTCCAGCGGTTGAGCTGCTAGCTGGTATTCCTTCAGTGGTCTACGGTTTCTTCGGTCTGGTTATTATCGTTCCATTGATTCAGAAGGTATTTGATGTACCTGCAGGTAATACTATCCTTGCCGGTATCATTGTTCTTGGTGTGATGATTCTACCAACGGTAATTACGGTATCTGAAACGTCTATCCGCGCTGTCCCTCGTACTTATAAAGAAGGTTCTTTGGCACTGGGCGCATCGAAAATCTACACCATCTTTAAGTTGCTCGTTCCAGCGGCTCGCTCAGGCATCATGACAGGTGTGATTCTGGGTATCGGTCGTGCGTTGGGTGAGACCATGGCGATTATCATGGTTATGGGTAACGCGCCGGCAATGCCAGAAGGCATCCTTGATTCGGCTCGTACACTAACTGCAAACATCGCTATTGAAATGTCTTACGCAAGTGGTGTTCACGCGAACGCACTTTACGCTACAGGTGTAGTACTTCTGGTCTTCATCATGTCGTTGAACGCTGTACTACTGTACCTAAACCGAGAAAAAGCGAAGTAATCGCTCGTTAAAGGTGACTATTATGGATCGCGCAAAACTAAAAAAAGCACGCCAGTTCAAAGATAATGTCTTTAACGCATTTGTCTGGATCTCGGCAGCACTAACGGTAGGTTTCTTGTTCTGGATTATCTGGTACATCCTATCAAACGGTCTACAACACGTAGATTGGAACTTCATTACTGATAACTATACGCGCACAGGTGAAGAGCACGGTATCTTCCCAATGATTGTGGCGACCATTTACATGGTTATCGCTTCTATCGCAGTGGCAGCGCCACTCGGTATCATGACGGCAATCTACTTGACCGAATACGCGAAAGTGGGCAGTCGTTTGGTGAAAATCATCCGATTCTGTACCGAGTCATTGGCGGGTATCCCGTCGATCATTTTCGGCCTGTTTGGTATGACTTTCTTCGTGGCGATTCTTGGCCTTGGCTTCTCGATTCTATCGGGTGCATTGACGCTAAGTATCCTAATCCTGCCAGTTATCATCCGTACGACGGAAGAAGCGCTGATGGCAGTACCACAAACGTACCGTGAAGGCTCTTATGGCCTCGGTGCTTCTAAGATTTACACTATCTGGCGTTTGATTCTTCCGAGCGCAATGCCAGGTATCTTAACCTCGGTCATTCTAAGTATTGGTCGTGTCATTGGTGAGTCTGCTCCAGTATTCCTGACAGCAGGTATGGTTGCACGTATTCCGGATTCTTTATTGGATTCAGGTCGTACGCTAACCGTTCACCTATACAAACTGACTACCGAACTGTTTACCGTTGAAGAATGGAATCAGGCTTACGGTACGGCAACAGTGCTTATCGTAGTTGTTCTCTTGATCAACATGGTAACGAAACTGATTGCTAGACGTTTTAACACCGCAACTTACTAACAACACTAATTAAGAACGCACGTTAAAAGACACGAATTCGAGAATTAAGAGATTAAGACAATGAACAAATTTGATATTGAAAACCTAGACCTATTCTACGGTGACAACCAAGCACTGAAATCGATCAACTTACCAATTCCAGTTCGCCAAGTAACTGCACTTATCGGCCCGTCAGGTTGCGGAAAATCAACGCTTCTACGCTGTTTGAACCGAATGAATGATCTAATCGAAGGCGTGAAAATTACAGGTAAATTGGCGATGGACGGCGAAGATATTTACGGCAACATTGATGTTGCTGACCTTCGCATCAAAGTCGGCATGGTATTCCAAAAGCCAAACCCATTCCCGATGAGCATTTACGAGAACGTGGCTTACGGCTTACGTGCTCAAGGTATCAAAGACAAAAAGACAATTGATGAAGTGGTAGAGCGTTCGCTGCGCGGTGCTGCACTTTGGGATGAGGTGAAAGATCGCCTTAAATCACACGCATTCGGTCTTTCTGGTGGTCAGCAGCAACGTTTATGTATTGCACGTACAATCGCGATGGAGCCTGATGTGATTCTGATGGATGAACCAACGTCGGCACTTGACCCAATTGCGACACACAAAATCGAAGAGTTGATGGAAGAGCTAAAGAAGAACTACACCATCGTTATCGTGACTCACTCAATGCAACAGGCGCGTCGTATCTCTGACCGCACTGCGTTTTTCCTAATGGGAGAACTGGTCGAGCACAACGATACGCAAGTGATCTTTAGCAACCCTCAAGACGACCGTACTCAAGGCTACGTAAATGGTGATTTCGGTTAATCCACCGTATTTACAAGCATAACTAAATAACTATAAGCGATGGTAACTTTGCCCCTCTTAATGAGGGGCCTTTTTCTTTTTAAGTCGTGGGCTTATAACGCCTACCAACACAAAAAATCTTGTAAATAAGTACAACTTTCCTCCCCAGTTTATAAAGTATGTAACTTATGTGAAACATGGCTTTAAAAGTGCTGAAGAGCTCTCGAATGTAACACTAAGTCTGATAATTTTGCGAATGACTTAACAGCTCAAATTTGAACGTATTGATTGCATATCATGGCCTAAGTAGTTTTTTATCGAGGATAAAAAAGTAGATTAGGTTGGTAGGGTGAGTTTAAGAAGTTTTACAAGAAAAGTGTCTTCAACGAGGGACCATCGGTTGCTAGCGGAGGCAATCTTTGATCATTTAGAGAGTCTGTTCTCCCCTCAAGCCCTCGCTATTTTTGAAGATCCTTCAATTAACCCTCGTCATTCGATGAGCTTCTCTCGCGGAGAGCTTTACCCAACCCAAAACTATCCTGAGACATTCTGGGAGTGGGCAAGTCAGTTTGACACCTCTGAAAGCATCATACCTCTGGCGATCAACACTTGTAACTGGAATCACACCCGAGATTTAGGTGGTGATAGTTACATCATGATGCTCGACAACACGCCTATCAAACGTACCTACCTACTGATTCAATCTGTTCATGCTCGCACGGCACATAATATCTATGAAGAAAGTTACGACGCAATGCAGCTTGCAGCGGCGCGTTGGCAATGTATTCGTGCCGAAAAAAATGCCTCGAAAGAGATCAGGCACAGAGATATTCGTGAAGCGCAATATGTTGATGAGATTAGCCAACGCGAGCGCTTTATCGAAAATATGAAGTTAGTTCAGCAAGTTGCACTCGAAATCTCTAATCCTGATTCTTTAAAGGACTTGTACTACAAAGCCGTCGAAGCGTTACGTGAACGACTTGGGTTTGATCGCTCTACACTGATGCTTCTCGATATGAAAAAGCGCAGCTTCAGTGGTACATACGGCACGGATGAGTCAGGAATTACGATTGATGAATTTCACACACAATACGATTTACATCAACTTAGCGAGGAGTATATCACCGCGTTATCTAGCCTTGAGAGCAACTTAGTGATTGTAGAAGACGCGCCAATATACACAGCAGGCAAGGTCATCGGGCAGGGCTGGAATGCGATGTTGATTTTACGCGATGGCAATGAACCGTTTGGGTGGTTCGCGCTAGATAACTTTATTCATCGTAAGCCGATAACGGCATATCAAAAACAGATGTTGGACTCGTTTGGTTCACTCTTCTCTCAAATTTACATTCGTAAGCGCCAAGAACAAAACGTACGCATGTTGCATTCAAGCATGGTTGAGTTATCACGTTGCACTACTGTCAGTGGAGTATGCAAATCGGCCGTCACTTTCGCCATTAAAAATCTTGGTATTGATCGAATGGCGGTGTTTTTAACTGATGAAAATTGCTCTTACATGCAAGGAACGTGGGGTACCGATATTCAAGGTAACGTGGTGGATGAATCTTACTTCTTTGGCGAAACCCAAGATTTCTCTCTTATAAATCTGGCTCGCTCAATGCCAAACGAAGTCGCATTTGAAGAATCAATGCCTATTTATCATGACTGTAATATTGTTGGCTTTGGTTGGGCTGCGATGACGGTATTGACTTCAAATAGCAGTGGTCCTATCGCCTTTATCGCTGTTGATAATTTGCTGACACGTGCGCCGTTAACTTCTCAGTTACGTGAAGTGATTCGTATGTTCGCGTCCAGCTTAGCTGAAGTATTGCAACGTACTCAAGCTCAAGAGGCGATTCGCGAATTAAACGAAAACTTAGAGCTGGAGGTTCAGAACCGAACAAAAGAGTTGGAGGAAGCCAATCGACAGCTTGAGGTACTTTCTAAGCTCGATCCTTTGACGCGTCTTGGTAATCGCCGCATGTTAGAACATGTGATGCAAAAATATTGTGCCCTAGAGTGTGAAGACGACATGTCGTTTGGCCTGATCCTGATTGATATTGACCATTTTGGCTTATTCAATAATCACTATGGTCATCTCGAAGGCGATATCGCATTGATGCGAATTGGCTATATCTTGGATCATCATACCAAAGGTGAAGATGAAGTTTTTTGCCGTATCGGAGGTGAGGAGTTTGCATTGCTCATGATTGGTTCTGAGCAAGAGGAGGTTCGACTGAGAGCAGAGTGCATTCGTCAGTGCATCGAGGGCGAGGGGATAAAGCATCGACATAACCCAGAAGGGGAGTTACTTACCGTTTCAGTCGGTTACTCCTGTTATAAAGCGAAAGGCAAAGACTTTAATTTCGACCATTTATATCAGTTGTCGGATAAGGCACTCTATCAAGCGAAGAATCATGGGCGAAATTGTGTAAGGCGATACGAATACGAGCCCCAAGTTTTGTTGAGTAAGTGATGTTCATAAGAGCAACTTGATAGGGAAGAAGCGGCGGTTGGTGCTCTAGATAAAACCGCTAAAGCAAAATTTGGCCGGATAAGAGAATTGGCAGCTCATGAGAGCTGCCATTGTTATTTAGTTATTTATAGCTTTTCGAGTTGGTGGTCGGTTTTCGTTACGTTTGCTTTGCCAAGGTTTTGAATTTTCGCTAGCAGCGAATCAGGGCTCCAAGGTTGTTGGTTAGCACTAAAACGCGCTTGATTCATGGCATTAAGCTCTTGCTTAATTGCTTGTACGTCACCAGGGTTTAACCTGTCTTGATGAGTGGTTAAATACTCATTTACAGAGCGTTCAATTTTCGCAGCATCGCCCTCTTCGATGACTTTTTTTAGCGCGTCGATGCAAAGTGGTTGTTCAGTATTTGAAACCGTTCCACTCGCTGTTATTGACCGCTTTTTCCATGCCCAAATTGCGATTCCCAATGTCATTATCCAAAGCCCTAAGAAAACAAAGGTTAACGTTCGCCAGAGACTGCTCACACCGCCGCTTGATTCAGGACTAGGGGCTGACACTAAAGGTGCTGAAAGAGGCGATTCCGGCAACGTGATTAGCCCAGTGTCATTTTTCTCTACGTCTAATGTTAGCTCTGGTAACGTTGTTTTCTTCGCTTCATCATTTTGACTGTCCCACCAGTTCAAGTCGTATCCTGGTAAGGTATATCTCCCGGCCTCTGTAGGAATAATGACTTGCTTCACCGTCATGGTAACGGTGCCATCTCTTCCGCTATCGAACTTAGGTTGTTCGGGATACACGCGCAGTGAACTCGGGTAACTAATATTGACTCGTGGCAGATATTCGGCTTGTGTACCGCGAGCCTTAACTTGAATGGTTCGAGTGAGTGAAGAACCTTGCTTTACTGTGTTGATCGCGTTAGTCGACAGTAGATTACCTTGATCGTCTTGCCAGCTCTGTGTCATTTCTAACGCTGAAGCAGGAAGCCATTCACCTTTAAATTCGCTCGGAATCGGTTTGACCGTGATTGGCATGCGTTCCGCTTTGGTGTTGATAGGCATTATTTTGGTTGAGCCCGTCAAGCTGTCGCCATAAATATAAGAACCGGTCAGTTTAGGACCTATCAAGGTATAAGTGCCTGGTTGATTGGCCGTTAAGCGAAACGACTGCTCTATGACCGCTACTTCTAACCCATTTAAGATCTTCTGTCTTTGCTGTAAGCCACCCAGTGCCTCAAGCTTCATGCCTTCAATCTGCGGAGGTACTATTTGCGGGTTATCTAGGCGTCGAGTGTCCGCTTTAATTAGAAGCTGTATACGTAATGTTGCAGATTGCTGAGGGTAGAGCGTACTGTTGTCGACCGTAATATTGAAGCTAAATAGATCATCAAGATTGGGGTCTGTTTGGCTCGCGTTGACACGCAGTTTGATCGGCTCCGTTCTCATACCATCAGCGGAAAAACTTGGAATAGTCAGAACACCTTCTTTCATTGGTGCAATTGAGATACTCCACTCGGTACGCACTGATTTTCTTCCGTTAATGTTATTGCTAGAGCGGCCATAACGAGGTTGACCCAAGAAGAAGTCTTTCTCTAGAACATTGAAGTCGATTGAGTCTGAGCTGAGCTCAGTATCTGAAATGATTCTGAGGTTAATCACTTCATTCTTGGCTACTTGTGTTTTATTCACACTAGCTTGAAGTGTCTGTGCTATCACCGAGAAACTGGATATTAGGCTGGCCACAAAAATAAAGACCAGTTTTACGCCTTTGTTCATCACAGGCTTACCACTCCTTTTGAGATTGTTGTGGAGGTTGTTTTTGTTGCGCTTGAAGTTGCATTTGCGCACGGATCAAAAAGCTTGGGTCGCGAGCACTTTCTACTGCTTCTAGTCGACGGAACTCAGGATCATCCTGATGCATTTTTTCGGGATGCGCTTTAGCCTGTATTGGTTCACCTTGATCCTTCACTTGCTTGTCATCTCGTTGCGGTTGATGTTGTTCCGTTTTTTGTTTTTCTTTTTTATTTTCAGAATCTTGCTGATTTTGTGACTGTTGTCCTTGCGCTTCCTTCCCTTCGTTTTGAGACTTTTGTTGCTGTTGCTGTTGCTGTTGCTGTTGCTGTTGCTGTTGCTGTTGCTGTTGCTGTTGCTGTTGCTGTTGCTGTTGCTGTTGCTGTTGCTGTTGCTGTTGCTGTTGCTGTTGCTGTTGCTGTTGCTGTTGCTGTTGCTGTTGCTGTTGCTGTTGCTGTTGCTGTTGCTGTTGCTGTTGCTGTTGCTGTTGCTGTTGCTGTTGCTGTTGCTGTTGCTGTTGCTGTTTTAGCTTTTCTTCTACAACCGATAGGTTTTTCTTCGCGGCTTCAAAGTTAGGCTTTTCCTCTAGCAGCTTTTTATACAAATCAGCCGCATCTTCTAATTGACCATTTTGAGCGAGCGAGTTGGCGAGGTTATAGCGGCCGTTAAGGGAGGCATCATGAGAAAATGCTTCGATAGCGGCTTCGTAGTCACCTTTTTGATAACTGGCGGCTCCTTTCCAGCTTGGGTTTGTAAATAGGTTTTGCGCCTGTTCATACTCACCTTGCTTGTAGAGTTCCGCTCCTTGTTGGTCGGCATTTAAGAACGGATTAGCTTCTGCATGCGGTGTCCACGTTACTGGGACTACAGTCGCAACTACCATCCAAATCAGGTCGCGTCGAAACAGTAAAGCCGCAGGAAGAAGTAACAACGGCAGTAACCAAAAGCCACTGTTGAGACGAGAGTCAGTTTTAACTTCTTCGCTTTGGGTTGCAGAAAGCTGGCTACCAATGTTATTGGTAAAGGCCGCGATGTTTTCAACATCACGGTTGGTGTGTTGAATAGGAACAAATAGGCCACCAGTCTTATTCGCTAGCGTTTGTAGATTTTTCAGATTTGTTTTCGCTACGACGGTTGTGCCTTGTGCAGTTTTTAGCAGAGATCCATCGGGCAGCGCGATAGGCGCACCGTTAGGAGTCCCGACGGCAAGAACAGAAATGCGAAACTTTGTACCTTGGACTAAATCTAACGCGCGAGACAGCTCTGACGTATCAAGATCATCCGCTAACACGATGATATCGCCTTGTTGCGTGCCTGCTTGAGAAAACTGGTTGATCGCAAGTTCAATCGCGGCAGGCAGGTTTGCTCCTTGAAAAGGCATCAGCTCTGGTGACAAATTTTCGATAATGCCAGCAAGCGTGCTGGAATCAGTTGTCAGTGGACTTAAGTTATAGGCATCGCCAGCGTAAGCAATAAGTCCAGTGGCTCCCTCTTTCCATTTAGGCAGCAAATCGAGCGCCTTATAACGTGTTTGTGCTAGCCGATTGGGTTTGATGTCTGTAGCAAACATAGAGCGAGACATATCAAGCACCAAGATACGGTTTTGGTTTAACTCAAAGCTTGGTCGAGCATTGGACTGCCAGCTTGGCCCCGCTAATGAAATGCAAGTTATTGCCCAAGCTAAACCCCATAGAGTGAAGTAATGCTTAGACTGCGTGTTTTGTCCGAGCATCCGCGATAGGTGAGGGGCAATCAGTGTGGACTTTTGGGCTCTAAATTTGTGATTAAGCAAGAGTGCAATAGGGATCACGATGAGCCCCAAAAGCCAATAAGGATTGAGGAAAATAAACTCAGCCATGTTTTCTCCTTAATAGGAATAACAATACCGACAATACAAATGCAGCGCTTAATGGATATGGAAACCATTCAGACTGAGGGCGCCAAGTTTGTGTGTCGCTAGATACGGGTTCTAGCTGGTTGATGGTGTCATAAATCTTTTCGAGCTCTTCTGTATCTCGCGCTCGAAAATATTGTCCACCTGTCACCTCTGCCACTTTAGTCAGTGTTTGTTCATCTAAGTCGGCTGCGGTGTTGACTTTGCGAGTCATGAAAAACTCTTTTACCATCATTTCACCAGCGCCCACGCCCACGGTGTAAACAGTGGCGTTGTATTTTTTCGCAATTTCCGCTGCTTCTAGCGGCTCGAGCACCCCTGCAGTATTGCTGCCGTCACTGAGCAAAATCATGACTCGTTGGGGAGCATCACTGTCTACAAAGGTTTTTGTGCCTAACCCAATACCATCACCAATGGCGGTTCGTTGACCAACCAAGCCGATGACGGTTTGATTAATCTGTTGCATGACGCTTTTGCGGTCTGCAGTGAGTGGTGTTTGCAAATAAGCATGGTCGCCAAACAAAACAACTCCGAGACGGTCACCTTTTCTCTTTGCTACGAAATCAGACAGAACTTTTTTGACTGCTGTGAGGCGATCGATATATTCGCCGTTGAGTTCCATGTCTTCCTGCTGCATCGAACCGGACAGATCGACGACTAACATCAAGTCCCGATATTTGGTTTGGAATTCAACGGGATCGCCAAACCAAACTGGACGCGCACACGCGACGACAAGAAGGCCCCAGATCGCGATTGAAAGTGCTTTTTGCAGCGCTTGCTTAGGCTTGCTGCGATTCTCATTGGTTGGTAAGTACGCCAATTTGATCTCGGCTTGTTGAGATTCTTGTGGCAGGAACTTGTATACCAGCCATGGGATGGGCAACAAAAACAGTGCCCACCACCAGACAAATTCAATGTTTAGCCATTGGGCAAGATCGGTTATGAGTGTTTGCTCAGTCACGGTTATTTGCCTTTTTCTTTGGTGGCAAAGCGTAGGTTATCCAAAAGACACAATCGTCTACCAAGCTTTGATGCTGCCCTTGGGAAGAATTCTGATACAACGCTTCTTGCCACTGATGTTGTTTGTCTACGAATCGACTTTCTTTGGTATGGCTATCGAGAAATTTATACCAAGCGATTCCGGTTAATGGTGCGATCTCTTCACGCGGAAAGTAACTCAATGCTGCCTGGCGCAATATTTCCAGAGCAGAAGAGGGGGTATGAGGCGCGGTAGGTTGAGTTAAAAGTGTTAATGCTGTCTTTTTTGCGCGTAAGTGTTTTTTACGCCATCTCACATAAAGACAAATGCCGAAAACGAAGAGCAAGGTGGCTGCAAGCACCACCCACCATCCCCAAGCGAGCGGAAACCAATCCGGAGCGTTTGGCAAAATCAAAGGTTCAAGGTCTAGGCTTTGGTTGTTTGTTGTCATTATTATTACTGCTTAATAAATACTGCTTGTCAGTTTGTTAGCTTAATTGTGAAATTAAGGGCCAGCCACTTGATAGCGTGTTAAATGGAATTGCTATCGAATGGCACTGCTGCTTAATGGTTTCTTGATGTTGGGTAAAGTGGCTTTCGAGTTCTCTTCGTTGTCCTTTAGAGCCAAAGTTAAACCATTGACTATGCAGCCCATCCGAAGCTTTCACTTGACCTCTAAAGTCTGTTTCGCCTCTTTCTAACGGATCATAAAACTGAACGGCCCTTACGCTATTGTGTTGTTTGAGTCGACGTAGTTGTGCCAGTTCCGTTGGTGTTACGTGGGCAAAGTCACTGAGCATAATCAATTCGCTGCCTTTTGGGGTGAGCGTATGAAGTGTCTCCAATACTTGTGTATAAGGCAGTGTACGAGTGTCGTTGCTTGCAGTACGAGTTACTTGCGCATTATGTATGTCGACTATGGCGTTAAGAATCCGCAGCCCTTGTCTTTGTAAAGAAGAGGGGCGAAATTCAAGACATTGATGTCCGTCATCAATCACTGCGCCGATGCGATCTTTTTTAGCTAGAGTTAGCCAAATTAGAACACTGGCAAAGTGGGCCAATTGAACGGATTTGAGTACATACTTAGATCCAAAATGTAGACTAGAACTTAGATCAAGATAAAGAATGACCGCTTGCTCTTTATCTTCTGCAAACAATTTTGTATGTGCTTTACCGGTCCTAGCGGTGACTCGCCAATCAATGCTGCGAATATCGTCGCCAGGTTGATATTGGCGCACCTCCATAAAATCCATACCTCGCCCTTTTTGGCGACTGGTATGGTTACCACTCATCTGCGACCAGAGACTCTGTGCTGGTGGTAACCAAAGTACAGATTGAGTGCGATATTGGAGCAGCTCTTCAAGGGTTAATGTCACCCCATTCGCATGAGGTGGTAATGAATGTGTAGCGGACATATCACTCACCTGTTTATGCACTGCCAACAAGGTTTAGCAGTTTATCGATGACCTGGTTTGCCGTAATGCCTTCCGCTTGAGCGTGGTAACTCAACAATAAACGGTGGCGCAGTACCGGATAAGCCATGGTTTGAACATCTTCCGGAGAGACAAAATCACGACCAGCAAGCCAAGCGTGCGCACGTGCACAGCGATCAAGAGCGATGGTGGCACGCGGACTCACACCCATTGACAACCACTTGTCCAACTCAGTGTCATATTCGTTGGCTTGACGTGTCGCCATAACTAAACGGACGATGTACTGCTCTATCGTTTCTGCCATATGAATATCCAACACCTCTTTACGTGCAGTGAATATATCTTGTTGGCTTAACATTGGGCGTTCAACCTTTACTTCGCCCTTTGCTTCTCCGCGGTTAATACGCAAGATAGATAGCTCATGCTCTGCATCTGGGTATTCCACTTCTAAATGCAATAAAAAGCGGTCTAGCTGCGCTTCAGGAAGGGGGTAGGTCCCTTCTTGTTCTATCGGGTTTTGAGTTGCCATAACCAAAAACAACTCTGGCAGCGGGTAGGTATGACGACCTGCTGTGACTTGTTTCTCTGCCATTGCTTCAAGCATTGCCGCTTGTACTTTGGCTGGTGCACGGTTTATCTCATCCGCAAGAATAAGCGAGTTGAAGATAGGACCTGACTGGAAAGTGAACTCTCCGGTTTCTGGACGGAAGATATCGGTGCCGGTTAAATCGGCTGGCAGCAAGTCAGGGGTGAACTGAATTCGGTGGAAGTCACCTTCAACACAGTCTGAGAGTGATTTTACTGCACGAGTTTTTGCTAACCCAGGAGGGCCTTCAACTAAAATATGCCCATCCGCAAGAAGCGCAACAAGCAGTTGCTTTACCAGATCTTGCTGTCCGATGATCTGCGACTCTAAGTATTGCTGAAGAGTTTCGAAGTTAGATTTATGCATGCTTTGGACTCTCGGTATCCATGTGATTTTCGTGTTGAGTATTGGTCATTTTCCATGTGAAAAAAGTTCCAACGCTCTATTGCAATTTATCTTTTCAATATTGGGACGCTACAGAGAATTGCAAGTACGTGCTACCTCTGAAAGTGCTTATTTGACAGTGTGTTACATTTATTTTTCATAATATAATGAGAAATGCCTCTAGTTTTGTACATATGAGCCGATAAAGATTCCGTGGTGTGCGTGTCATGAGATATGCACCTGATTCCCCTTGTGGGGCCAATAACAAGTGATTCTTTTAAAAGGTCCGAATATGTTGAAACTTCATTCCTTGAGCATCAAACAGAAGGTTGTACTTGGCATTACGTTTGCTGTTCTAGCATCAACAATCATTGTTGGTGTTATGGCTCAGCGTCATGCGAGAGATGTATTGAGCCATCGTCTTATTGACATCGAGCTACCTGCGATGTTGCAGCAAATCAATACCGAAATTGACCGCGAAGTTGTCGAAATGCAACAAGCGGCAAAACAGCTGGCTACAAACGAATTTATTGTTGAAGCCCTATCTAATACAGACCGTGATCCGTCAGTAGAAGTTCAGTTGGTTCAGCAGCTCAATAACGTTAAATCACAGTATGGTCTTAATGATGCGTCGGTAGCGAATCGTCAAACGGCATATTACTGGAATCAAAACGGATTCTTACGTCAACTTAACCGAACGCAAGATGCTTGGTTCTTTGGATTTACGTCGTCTGGTCAAGAAACGTCCGTGAGTGTGTTCCAAGAGGCAAATGGCGAAGTGAAAATGTTTGCCAATTTCCAAGATCTTAATGGTACATCAATGTCAGGTCTCTCTAAATCTATGGGAGACATGGTTGCTTTGCTCAATGGGTTTAAAATTGAAGATACGGGTTACGTGTTCCTCACTAATGAACAAGGCCAGATTCAAATACACCGCCAACAAGGTAAGAACCAAACTTCTATCACTAAACTATTTGGTAGTGACGCAAGTGCGCTGTTGAACAAAAATAGCTTCAACCTAATTAATGTGGAGTTTGAAGGGCAGGATACTTTTGTTTCTAGTTTGTATGTTCCTTCAATGAACTGGTTTGTTATTGGCGTGGTTCCCGTTGATGAAGTATTCGCAGACCTGAATGCGACAGCTAAAAAAATGCTGTTTACGACCATCATTGTTGCCGTTGTATTCATTCTCATGGGCGTATGGTTGGCAAACAGCATTACGAAACCAATCCGACTGATTGCCGATCGTTTTACCGACCTTGGGCAAGGTGAAGGCGATTTGGCGCAGCGTATTGAAATTAAGGGTAATGATGAAATTGCTCAGCTTTCAAAAGGCTTTAATGGATTTATTGAGAAGATTCATGCCACGATGAAAGAGGTTGCTTTAACCAGTGGCTCATTAAGTCAAGCGGCAGAAAGTGTGTCAACGAAAGCAACATCCACACACGACAACAGCCAAGAGCAGCGTGATCAAACCATTCAAGTAGTTGCAGCTATCAACCAAATGGGTGCGACCATCAGTGAAATTGCATCGAACGCTGCTACCGCTGCTGATACGGCAAATCAGGCTTCAGATAACACTCAAACTGGTCGAGAAGTTGTGATGAAAGCAAAAGAGGTGATCAGCCGCCTAGCCGATGATGTTGAAACAACCAATATTGTTGTTACGCAGTTGGCATCGACAACCAAAGATATTGGCTCGATTCTGGGTGTAATTCGTGACATCTCTGAGCAAACGAATTTACTTGCGCTAAACGCTGCAATTGAAGCTGCTCGTGCTGGTGAGCAGGGACGTGGTTTTGCGGTTGTTGCTGATGAGGTAAGAAACCTAGCTTCACGCACGGCCGATTCTACAGAAGAGATTCAGCGCATGATCAATCAGCTTCAAAGTGACGCACAAGACGCGGTAAGTGCTATGGAAGCGGGCAAAGCGGTCACCATAGAAGGGGTTACTTCTACCGATGAAGCAGTCGAGGTATTAATCAGTATTTCTGAACGAATCACCGACATCTCTGATCGTAATACACAAGTTGCAACGGCGACGGAAGAGCAATCCACGGTGGTGCATACCATTAATCAAAATATCGAAGAAATCAACGCGATAAATGAAATGACAACCGCGACAGCAGAAGAGTTGGCGGATGCAAGTCGCGATCTTCAAGCGCTCTCTTCTCGTTTAGACAAGATGGTTGGTAGCTTCAAGTTATAGAGTTGGATAGAATAGGCGAAGTTTAAAAGTTCAATCATTAATTTTAGGTAAGTACTATGAATGACTTCGAAAAAGAACTAGAGCAAATTTCTCAAGAAACCGCTCAGGAGCCAGAAGTAAAACTGCCGTCGCTAGAAGAGCAAAAAGCGATCGTCGCTGAGCTGAAAAAGCTGGAAGCGGAAGGTAAGCTGACGCCAGAAGTGTTAGAACAACACTTTGGTAAGTTTAACCAAAAAAACGCAGTTCCAATCCACTAAGTTAGGTGGTGTTTTGCCTCTAACGTGCGTGATTAAATCACCTGCTCAAACACAAAAAGGGAGTTTATACTCCCTTTTTTAATGTCTGAAAAATGCTAATACCTCTCACATACTTGCCACTTAAAAATTATTGACACTTCAATGAGTTATTAATTAGTACTAGTGATTTTCATACTTGACAATACTACCGCTCTATCTAAATCTATTGCGTATTTCAATAAAAACGACCAAGGGAATGCGATCAGGATGGAGCAGCAAAAAAAAAGAAACGTTATTTTAATCACGGAGGGAAGTCTACAGTCATCTCTGTTGAAAGATGTATTGGAGACCAAACTCGGTATTAGTGTTGCTCTAATCACGCCAGATAATCTGATTCACGGAGTGTTACATGAGTCTCTTGCATCAGCCATTATTGTTGATTGCAGCGTGATCACGGATGAAATTTTTCGCCGTTATGCGGAGTTTAAAGCGGCCAAGCAGAAAGACACGCTTGAAATCTTAATTAATTGTGAGCAATCCATATCGACAGAAGATCTCTTTGCTTGGCGTACTTTGGCCGGTATTTTCTATACCTCTGATGATATAAAAACGTTGCAAGTTGGTATTGGTAAGGTGCTTCAAGGAGATATGTGGTTCAGCCGTAAGTTTTCTCAGCAGTACATTACTTACCTTCGTCGACATTGCAAACCTATAAATAAGAATGTTTCCGCTATTCTGACCAAACGAGAGCAACAAATAATTACCTTTCTTTCCATGGGGGCGTCCAATCAACAAATCGCCGAACAATTATTTGTCAGCGAGAATACGGTAAAAACGCATTTACATAATATTTTCAAGAAGATTGATGTGAAAAATAGAGTTCAAGCACTTATTTGGGCAAAGGAAAATATTTCAGACAACTCGTTAATGGTGTAATGCTATTGCAATATTAGGTTGCCTAATTTAGTAAACTCTTAATAATTTCTGTGACCTGAATGTGTTAAAAGTGTTTCTTTTATGAGAAACACTTTTTTTGATTCTCTTTTTAATAACTTTAGAATTTAAAAAAGTAGCAAATAACTTTACTCTGTGAACTAGCACTTACATATCAAACTAAGTGCTGACGATTAACTACTAATTTAAGAATGTTAAGTCACTGAAAGTATGAGAAACATTATGGAACAGTATATGGAAAAGCCTGAAATCCTAATGCTCACTCAACAAAGTTTACAGAGTGAAAACTTTAAGGAAATGCTTTCTAAAAATACAGAAACTAAAATAACGATCATTGATACTAAGAACCCTAGCTATCATGAACTAATTCCGGAACGCTACTTTTTGCTTGTTGATTTTTCAGTTGAGATTCCTTCCGAAACTTTAGTTTATTTAAAAGATAGTAATAAAGTGCTAGGAACCATAATGCTTAATCTAGGTTATGACTTAGACACAGAAGAACTCGCTTCTTGGCCTCATGTAAAAGGTATATTTGGTCCAGGAGATTCAATGGACAAGGTTTGTCAGGGATTAAAAGCAATAATAAAAGGGGATAACTGGCTGTCTCGAAGATTACTTGATCAGCTAGTAAATTATTATCGAGGTAGAGAAGCAAATAACATTATCGAACCTGCTATTGAGGTTGAGCTTACTCGGCGTGAAGTTCAGGTTTTAAAAATGTTGAAAGAAGGTGGTTCAAATATGGAAATCGCTGATTCTTTATTTATCAGCGAGCATACTATTAAATCACATCTATACAATATTTTTAGAAAGTTAGAAGTAAAGAACCGTACGCAAGCTACAAGTTGGGCTAAGAGAAACCTGTAGTACTAGTATTAACTTGCTGTAATAAAAAGAAAATACTCTATAAAGTACTAAATTTTATATTTATTATTAAAATGTCAGTCTGAAATATCATGCCATATTCAAACTTATTCCTATTCAGTTGACTATTAGACTTCTCATGTCGTGACGAATCTAGTCAGACGTGGAACAGACAGAAGGTCTATTCAATTAATAAGCTAAGAGGGAATAAAAATGAGCGCAAGTGACAATGACACGTATTTAGGCGATGCAGGTGTAAATAACCAATTTGCTGATTTCGATGGCGGCGATGATTTGTTTATCGGTTTTGGTGGTAATGACTCGTTTGTTGGCGGTGGCGGTAATGATTATGTGATCGGCGGCGACGGCGACGATCGCCTAACTGGTGGTGCTGGAGATGACATCCTTAGGGCTGGTACAGGAAACGACTACCTCGGCGGTGGTACCGGTAATGACTTGCTGTTGGGTTTGCTGGGTGACAATAAATTAAATGGTGGTGTCGGTGAAGATATTCTTGTTGCTGGTTCTGGTGACAACGTTTTAGTTGGCGGCAGCAATGGCGATAAGTTTGTGTTCACGGATAAGTTTGGTGGCCATGGCGAAGCCAAAGTTGTTGATTTCACCATTGGTGAAGACTCTTTGCACATCATTAGCGACTCTGTCACTGACTTTGGTGATTTAAGCTTTAGCTACGATGCAGTTGGGAATGCAGTGTTTACCGATGGGGCTGATCTAACAGTGAAACTTATTGGCGTGACTGAAACTGACATCAACACCTATGGTGCAGATCTGTTCGTAATCTAAACGACTGAAAATAACTCTGGATGGGAATTAGTTTGCGTGGCTCTGCCATGCTGAGGTGCACTAATCGGACACTCTAGAGCGATTTGAGGTTACCTTAAGCTAGGCGCTAGTATTTCTGGCGCCTACAATTTTCACGTTAAACGGAAGTAGTCGTGCAAAAAACGGTTTTCAAAGAAGTGAAACAAAAACTATGCACGCTTGCGGGCTTGCTGATCGTTTTTAGCCTTTTTATCAACTTATTGGTTCTCTCGATTCCGCTGTACATGCTTCAAGTGTACAACCGAGTGATATCCTCCTACTCAACCGATACTTTATTCTTGCTCACTGTCATCGTAATTGTCGCGCTGTTAACCATGTCCATCATCGACATTGCACGAGCACAAATGAGTAAATCTTTTGGTTATTGGATGGACACAAAACTCTCCGCTTTCATGCTCAAGCGCACGATTCAATATCAATCACATACTGGGAAGAGTTATACCTCGCAAACTTTGAGAGACATTCAGAACATCAAAAGCTTTTTGAGCAGTCAAGCACCTTATCCACTGTTGGATGCGCCCTGGACACCGCTGTTTATTTTATTTGTGTATTTATTGCACCCGATACTAGGTCACATCGCGTTACTTGGATCTATCGTATTGTTTAGCCTAGGTCTACTTAATGAGCTAATGACGCGTAAAACAATGCAAGAGAGCGAAGTCAGAGCGATTTCTCATATCAACAACGCAGAATTAGCCACGCAAAACTCCAATTCAATTCTCGCAATGGGGATGATGAATGCATTTTTAGAGAAGTGGCAGTCGCGCGTGAGTGAAGTGAATGTGCTTGAAGAGCGAGTTGCAGGTAAGTCTATCTACATGGCTAACTTTTCTAAGTTTGTGCGTGGATCACTACAGATTTTTTTGCTGGGAGGTGGTGCATGGTTAGTAATCCAACATGAGATAACGGCAGGGGCGATGATCGCGAGCTCCATATTAATGAGTCGGGCATTATCGCCGATGGAGCAGGCGATAGGCACGTGGCGAAGTGCGATGTCTGCTAAAGGCGCCTATAAAAGGTTGAAAGAAATCGATGCGATCGTGCGCCAAGATGAATCAGATATGCCACTACCTAAACCAAAAGGACACTATGAGCTTACCGGACTGGCCTATCGCCATCCTGGAGCAACCGAACCAGTGCTCTCATCGCTCAGCTTATCGATTCCTCCGGGTGTTGCTGTTGGGGTGATTGGCCCTTCTGGTACGGGTAAATCGACGTTTGCTCGGCTGTTATTAGGTACGGTTAAGCCATTAGCGGGTAAAGTGACTCTTGATGGAATGGAAGTCTCCGTATGGGCATCTGAAGATCGCGGCGTGCATTTTGGGTATCTCGCTCAAGAGGTGGAGTTATTTCCTGGCACAATTCGAGAGAACATCGCGCGCTTTAAAGAAGAAGACCCCGCTAAAGTCATCAAGGCGGCTCAACTAGCAGGATGTCATGAATTAATACTCAAGAAAAACAAAGGCTATGATTGCATTATTGGTGAAAATGGCCGTGGTTTATCTGGGGGGGAAAGGCAGAGAATCGCTCTTGCAAGAGCCGTTTATGGCGACCCACCTATTGTGATTTTCGATGAAGCGAATGCCAACCTCGATGGTGAGGGAGAGGCTGCGTATCAACGTTTGATTGCCCATTTAAAAGCACAGAGTACAACGATTATCGTCATTGCCCACAATCCGAGTACGTTACGACAAATGGATAGGCTGTTGTATTTGGCTGACGGCCGAGTCAAGTTATACGGCGCTAAAGATGAAGTATTAAAACGTTTGATGGGCGAAGAAAGAACAGATATCCCAAGGGTAAGAAATGAGCAATCAACTGCCAACCGTTAATCAGAGTTCTACCGAGATCGTATATCGTTTTAGCCCCAAAGCGAGACTAAGCTTTCGAAAACCAATTTTACTTGGTGTGGTGACCTTAAGTGTTTTTCTTGGAGGTCTTGGCTACTGGGCTGCAACAGCCAAATTAGAAAGTGCAGCGATTGCTTATGGTGATTTGTCAGTTCTCACTAAGCGACAAGAAATTCAGCATTTAGAAGGCGGTATTATTGAAAAGCTATATGTACAGGAGGGGGATTTAGTCGAAAAAGGTCAGTTATTAATTCAACTTTCTAAGCGTCAAGCTATGGCTAAGTTGGACTCGTTAAGTGGTCGTTTTATCCATACTCTAGCAAAGGAAAACCGTTTAAGTGCGGAGCTTGACGAGCTTCCAACGATTGTATGGTCTGATGATCTTGAAAGCATTCCCCGTGTCGATATCGTACAAGAAGCACAACTGGTTCAAAACAAGATCTTTGAAGCGAGAAAGCGATTCTTTGATAGTAAACTGAGTATCATTGAGCAGAGTATTTCTGGAGCAAATTTAGAGCTTGAAAACCTTCAGCAAACCAAAGTGATTGAGACGGAACGACTCAACTTTATTGCTGAAGAAATAGACAGCAACCAAGCCTTGGTGCAAAAAGGTTTCTCGGGAAAATCTACTTTACTTCAACTCAAGCGCTTAGCAGCGGAGGTGAGAAGTACCTTAAGCCAGTTAGACAGGCAATCGCTCACCGTTAGAAAAAGGTTAGATGAGAACCTAGCGCAAATTGAAGAGTTGAAGCTTGAAAGGCTGAATGAGATTGTCGAGGAACTACGAAATACCAAAACGGAAATTGTCGCAATTCGGGAAGAATATCGCTCCGCTCAAGATATTGTCGCAAGAACAACGATCAACGCACCTATTTCTGGTCGCGTAGTCAACATGCAAGTGTTTACCGAAAAAGGTGTGATTGGCTCGGGTGAAACGTTACTAGAGCTGGTCCCGCAAGACGATAAGTTGTTAGTCGAGGCTCGTGTTAATCCTCAGGATATTGATTTAGTGAATCCAGGCCAGCAAGCGCATGTTCGTCTGACCGCTCTGAATGCACGGACGTTGGCACCTTTAGACGGTACAGTGCTGACGATTTCTGCCGATAAGCTCTCGCAAGAAAACCAAGAAGATTTTTATCTCGCTAGAATTGCAATTTCACCGGAAGATGTGACAAAACATCGTTTAACCTCAGGTATGAATGCCGAAGTGCTTATTTTATCTGAGCCACGAACGCCATTGAGCTACCTAATAAAGCCAATTACAGAAAGCATGAATCGCGCCTTCAGAGAGGAGTAATTTCAAAAAGACTTGAGTGAGCACGGACAACAGACAAAATAATTTGTTATCGTTAGCTGTTACTGGGCCGTATTTTTATTCGAGGGAGCCGTGGAATGGAGAAAGTGCAGTTAGTTGTCGATTTTCTTCTCACTCATAAATTGATTTTTACCGCACTGATCTTTGCGATTATGTGGTTAATTCGTCGTGCAATTTTATCGATGATTCGTGGTGATCACGCTTTTCTCTCAGAAGATCAGCGTAGTTGGATGTCCAGAACTAAAAATGGCACCTTTGCTGTTACATTACTGATTTTATTTATTTTATGGCAATCAGAAATTAACGAGTTTGCTCTGAGTGTAACGGCGATTGCCGTTGCCATTGTAGTGGCATCCAAAGAAATCATTTTGTGTTTTACGGGTTCGATTCAAAGAGCAAGTTCACGTTCTTTTCGCGTTGGGGACTGGATTGAGGTCGGGAAGTTATGCGGTGAAGTGATTGAGCACAATATGATGGCGACGGTGATTCAAGAGATCGACCTGCATCATGGGCAATATCATTACACCGGCAAAACAGCGACATTGCCTAATAGTATGTTCTTTACCTATCCAGTAAAGAACCTCAACTTCATGAAGCGGTACGTTTACCACAACTTTTCTGTAGTGGTGAAAGACTTCGTCAATTTGTATCCACTGCTACCGATTTTAACTGATAAAATTGAAGAACATTGCAGTTACTTTGCTGATGTTGCACATCGTTACAATGCGATGATTGAAAAACATGCCGGTGTTGACCTTCCTGGTTCTGAGCCACATATGCATATTTCTAGTAACATTAATGGTGAACAAATTCTGCACGTGATGATTTTCTGCCCAACCGATAAAGCGAACCACTTAGAGCACTTAATTCGTAAGGACTTTATGGAACTTTATGAGCAACGTTTTCCTGTAGTGCGAGAAGAATAGAGCATCGTACTTCGCCTTTAATTTCAAACCCCGCTATCAAAATAGCGGGGTTTGTTTTTCTTAGCGTATTTTTAGGCTGTAACAATATTCCCAACTTAGCTGAATTTACTCTTCAGCATTAAAAATAGGAAGTAAGTGCTGCCTATAATAGCGACCAACGTGCCAGCTGCGACCTGACTTGGATAAATAGCGATTTGTCCTAGCCAATCTGCCCACAACATTAGGGTTGCGCCAATTAAGGCACCGACACACAGTTGCTCTTTCACTTTTCTTGCTCCTAACATCATCGCCATATGGGGAGCGACCAAGCCAACAAAAGATATTGGACCAACTGTAGCGGTAGAAAAGGCGCATAACAAAGCAACGATGGTGAGCATAAGCGTATTGGCTACGGTAGGGTTAAGCCCTCGTGCATTTGAGAATTGTCGCCCGATGGAAATTAGTGTTAGCCAACGAGAAATCGAGAATACAGCGGCAAGCAGAACTATTATGGCCAAACATAGCATCAGTGCGGTGTCGGCTGTGACTCGATAAATAGAACCAGTTAGCCACAATAAAATTTTGTAACTGTCACCTGAGCCTTGAGCTAGCGAAAATTGAACGAGGGCTTCTAATAGTGCCGTTAGTGCGATGCCGGACAACACGAAGTTAGATGGATTAAAATGGCTTCGTTTACCGATAACCAGCAATAACATCAATACGGACATACTTCCGAAAAAAGCGATACCCCAGCTAAATGCGGAGAGAAGCGACCCAGCGATGACTCCTGTCGTAATAATGGCAAACGTGGCTCCGGAAGACACACCGAGAATATCGGGACTTGCCAGAGGGTTATAAACAATGCGTTGCAAAATGATTCCGGCAACGGATAGCGCAATACCGACAGAAAGTGCGGTTAACATTCGCGGCCAACGCAATTGCCATTGGAACTCACCTGGCACAGACCATTGAATTCCGTTTATACCATGGGTAACGAATGAGTAAGCTAGAATCCCAACCAGACTGAATAGCGCAATGCTGCATACCGCGCGTTTAGAAAGCGCCGTTTTTCCTTGGCTCATTGAAAGGTTAAGTTGATCGGTTGCCGTCAGCTTTTTACGAGTAAACCAAATTAAAGCGGGAGCGCCAATAGCTGCAGCCGCTACGCCGCTAGGAATGGTTTCCTCTAACCATAAGCTCAGCGAGATAGCGGCAGAGTCTGTGATGATTAGTAGCATTGCGCCCAAAAGCATGCTGCTGATCAATTCGTCGCGAGGTGTTCTTGCCCCCATCGCTCTGGCAATATTGGGTGTCAGTAATCCGATGAAGCTGATAATACCAACTGCGGTGATGGAGGCAGATACCAGCCAAATACCCATCACCATTAACGCACCAAACGCGGGTAATACCGCTAAGCCTCGGGCTGCTGCGCCTTCTTGTCCTAGTTTCATTAAGGTCAGAATACGTGGTGCGACGATCAAAATTACGATTGCGATAGCGCAGCGAGGCAATAACCACTCAAACCAATCCCAGCTGTATTGAGAGAGGTCTCCTGCTCCCCACATAAAAATATTCTGTGCGAACTGGGCGTTTAAAATAATAATGGCTGTGGCGATAGAACCGAGCAAGATATTGATCACCATCCCCGAAACGACCAACGGCAAACCTGTCATATTACGCACACCGGCAATTGATACGATCAGGCCAAACGCCACTAAAGCCCCAAACATTGCGGCTAATGCAGAGTAATCGGCGACCCAATCGACGAACCAAATGTTTACCACGACTAATGCAAGCCAAGCACCAGAAGAGGTGCCAAGAGTCAACGGCGAGGTGAGGTTATTCTGCGTTAATTGCTGCATTAAGCTGCCGGTGAGACCAAGCATGGCACCAACAAGCAGGGTCATACTTAACCTAGGAAGTTGCGCTTGCGTAAAGAATACATCACGAAACTCGGTTGCTACCTCTGGTTTTGTTAATAATTGCCATTGTTCGAAAAGTGATAAATTAGTATCAATTTGTAGGCTAAAGACGCTAAGTAACGTAATCAGCGCCAGATAACCAATATAATGTTTCGTTCTCATTGTTCTGGTGCCAACTCTATTAGACTGTCGGTAATCGCTTCAGCGGTGTATTGCAAAGACATGGCACCGCCATACGCCCACACTGCTCTGACTGAATTTACCCGCTGCTTTTTCACAAACGGCATCGCTTGCCAAAGTGGCGACTCTTTCAGTTTTCGTTCTTCTGGGAAAGGTTGTACGTAGAGAACGTAGCTGTTTTGAAGGCCCTGAAGCCGATTGATTCGATCTTGCTTTACTCCCCACGCTCGTGGGTCCTCTTTAATTGGAGCCTGTAATCCCAGTTTTCTAACCACGTAGTCAGTGGTGGAGTTTTCGGTTGCAAGTAATACAGTATTCGGAGTTGAAAATCGCATCACAAGAACGCTGAGTGGAGCAGAGTAATAGTGGCGAATTCGCTGGCGCATCTGCGCAAATGAAGCATCTAATTCTGCCAGTTTCTGTTCAGCAAGTGCCTCTTTATTGAATAGCTTGCTGAGCGTACGAAAGTGACGAATGGCCGTTTCAGCTGCGGCCTCATTTTCAGAAAAATTAGGTAAATAGATTACCGGAGCAATTTGTTTGAGTAACGGAATCAAGTCTTGCTGTGGAGACGCAGCAAGGATGACATCTGGTTTCAAACTGGCTATTTTTTCTAAGTTGGGTTCTGCTCGGGTTCCAATATCTTCAATTGACTCTGGTGCAGTTGGATTGACGACCCATTGGCGGTAGCCTGGTAAATTTGGGGCTGCGATTGGTTCTACGTTTAGCGCCAAAACTTGTTCTAAGATGTCCCAGTTTAAGGCTACAACGCGTTGAGGCGCTTGCTCAAAACTATGCTCGCCATATTCATCGGTAACGGTGATGACTGCATGTGCATTGGTCATAAAAAATGCGAGGAGAAAAGCAGATTGTGTAACCACAGTAAGTAAACGAGCTATTATGCGCATACAACAGCCACCTTTTGGCTCGCTAATGTGTTAGCCGGGCTTGGGTGTTCAATCAGCTTAATTGGTGACTCATATAGTTTAGAAAGGCGTGCCTCGTCTAACAACATGTCGGCGTTGCCTTCAAAGGCAATCTTACCTTTTTTGAGCGCAACAATGTGGGTGGCGTAGCGCAGTGCTAAGTTCAGATCGTGCAGGATCACGATAATGCCTACATTCTCGGTTCGATTCAGTTCTGACAGCAGCGCCATTAGTTGAAACTGATGGTGAACATCGAGCGCCGAGGTTGGCTCATCGAGAATTAAAATTGGCGATTGTTGAGCCAGTAGCATAGACACCCAAGCGCGTTGGCGCTCTCCGCCCGATAAGTCATCCGCCAAAGCTTGAGCAAAAGGTGTAACTCCTGTTCGTTCCATAACCTGCGTGATGATCTGTTTGTCTTCAGCTTTCCAACGACCAAGTGCCCCACGCCACGGAAAGCGACCTAAGCGCACTAGCTCTTCTACCGTTAAACCAGCCGAAGAGGGCAGCTTTTGTGGCAAATAGGCGATCTGTTTTGCCAACTCTTTGGTTTTGAGTGATGAAAGGGAAGTATCGTTTAGTGTTACCGTGCCTTTATCTGGTGGCATTTGACCAGAAAGCAGGTTCACCAGTGTCGACTTACCTGAACCGTTATGGCCTAAAACGACCGTTAGCTCATTTGTTGGGATGTTAAGTTGTTCGATGCCGAGGATCTGACGTCCACCTCGCACGATCTCAATATTAGACAGTTGAAACATGGATGGCTCTTAGGAGAAAACTCCCCTCAATAGAGGGGAGTAGAAGTACAATTACCAGCGGTAGTTTGCGTTTAGCATAACAGAGCGAGACTGGCCGTAGTAACACCAGTAATCGCAACCTGAAACAAACTCTTTATCTAGGATGTTGTTCACGTTTAGCTGTGCTTGCCACTGTGAAGTGATGTCGTAAGTGACTGACGCATCCCAAAGAGTGACAGAAGGAACCGTTAGGTTCGAGCTCTTAGGGTTATCTTTTGACTCACCTACGTAGCGCACACCAGTACCGATATTGAGGCCTGGAATCAGGCTGTAGGCGCTGTAGTCTACCCATGCAGACGCTTGATGCTCAGGAATAAGTGCGGCTTGTTTTTTACCTTGGCCAAAGCTCTCATCTGTTTTCGCTTTAGTGTAGGTGTAGCTTGCCATCAGTTTTAGATCGTCGGTTAGCTGCGCCGTGCTTTCTAGCTCAATACCTTGAGATGTCACTTCACCTGTTTGTGTCGCAATCCATGTTGATGGGTTAGTGACCAACGCGTTCTTTTGCGTGATGTCGAACCATGCAAGGTTGATAAAGCCATCCATAAAGTTTGGTTCATACTTCACACCCACTTCTACTTGCTCGCCTTCCAGCGGTTTGTAAAGTTCATTGGTTGCCGCATCAATAGTGCTGATCACTTCAAACGACTGAGAGTAGTTTGCGTAAGGTGACAGACCATTGTTTGCAAGGTACATCACACCCGCACTTAGAGAGAGCTGACCATCATCACGAGATTCACTTTGATCAACGGTAGCGCCTTTGCCAGAGTTTTCTGTTTTCACCCAGTCGTAACGAGCACCGATGTTACCAATCCACTGTTCATGCAGTTTCAATTGGTATTGTGAATAGAGACTTGCTTGAGATTTCTCAATCTCACGTTTCACGTTGTCGGCAGGATCAAGAGGGGTGAAGTTGCCGTAAACTGGGTTCCACGGATTGATGGTGCCAAATGCATAGTTGTCTTGCTCGTCGCCATCGGTTTTGTGGAATTGCAGATCCATACCGATAAGCACTGTGTGCTCTGCGTTGTCTGTCATCCAGTTGCCGACAGCATTGTTATCGAACGTGATGCTCTGGTTTTTTCCGTCACGGAATACGATGCCTTGCGTTAATTCTTCTTTCGCTGGATCGTTGTTTGAGAACGCGTAAGAGCTGCGCAAGTACAACTCATTCGAACCGTAGTTGAGGTTTTGCGAGAGTGACCACGTGTCATTGATGTCGTGCTCTAGTAAGTAACCTAGAGAAAACTGCGTGCGTTCGTATTTATCGTAGTTTGGTTGACCAAGGTTAGTCGAAGGATCGATTTTGCCAAAGTTAGAACCAATCAGAGTACCTGCTGCCGGGAAGAATGGGTTAGTTGGTACACCGTCATCATGAAGGTAAGTTGCCAAAACGGTCAGCATTGTACGGTCAGAAATGTCGAACTCGACACTTGGCGCTAGGTAGAAACGCTCGTTGTTTGTGCCGTCCAGTTCACCATCTTGGCTTGTCATCAAACCAACCAAACGATAGCGCACAGTGCCTGCGTCGTTTGCTTCGTCAGCAATGTCAAAACCTACGGATTGGTGTTGGTTGTTGCCAACTTCGACTTTTACTTCGCCTTGAGGCGTAAACGTTGGTTTTTTCTGAACAGCATTCACGATACCGCCTGGTGCCGATTCACCAAACAGAATAGCCGATGGACCTTTAACGACTTCTACACTTTCTAGGCCGTAAGGTTCGACCAACCATGTGTAGTAACCATCGCGGAATAGGCGGTTGCCGTTTAGGTAAGTCGCTGCATCAAATCCACGAACTTTGAACCAATCAGTGTCGTTGTCTGCGCCATAAGGCTGAGCGGTTACACCAGACGTGTAGCGTAATGCTTCATCTAGCTTTTTCGGTGCACGAACACGAAGTTCATCTTCAGAAATGATAGATACGCTGCGCGGCGTTTCTGCTGCAGGGGTTTCTACTTTAAGTGCTTGCGCGGTGACCGTTATGGTCTCCATGGCAATCACGTCATCTTGTACGACGTCTTCTTGAGCTTGTGCTGTGAATGCAACCACTGCTGTAGGTGCTAAAGCACAAACCAACGCGTTGCGGATAGCGATGGTCAGTGAGTTATTCTTTTGCATAAATCTATTCCCGATAATTATGATTAACGCTAAGCTTAATTGTAATTATTATCATTTGATCTTTTGTTTCGGTATTTTACTGACTTTTGTATCAAAAGATAGTAAAACGTTCGCAAATTCATTCGCGGTACCTAAAGTCATTGTTATGTTCAATTGGTTTGAAAAGCTGACCCAACCCTTTCCCCAGATGGAAACCGAAAAGCCACCGAAGACGCTATTTGGCTTTTGTCGTTTTTACACTCGTGGCTTTGAAGCCCCTTTACTCGTTATGGCTGTGTTCAGTGCGCTTATTGCCATTACTGAGGTGACGCTGTTGCGTTATATGGGCGAGCTCGTCGATATTCTCTCTAATCAAGATCGCGCAACATTCTGGCAAGACCAGGGTGATCGCATGCTAATGATGCTGTTCTTAGTGGCGGTTGTGATGCCAGCTCTCGGTTTTGTCCACTCAATGGTGATGCACCAAACGTTATTGGGTAACTACCCGATGTCTATCCGTTGGTTGATTCACCGTTACTTGCTAAAACAAGCGGTTGGATTTTTCCAGCGTGACTTTGCAGGCCGAGTTGCGACCAAAGTGATGCAAAGTGCGTTAGCGGTACGAGAAACGGTCATGAAGCTGGTGGATGTACTGGTTTATATCAGCGTTTATTTTCTTTCGATGCTCTGGATGATGGGCGAAGCCGATGGTTTGCTAATGTTACCTATTGTGATTTGGATAGGAATGTACGCGGTTATCCAGTTCTACTTTATCCCTAAAATGAAACAAGTAGCGACAGAGCAAGCGGATGCTCGTTCTGTAATGACTGGGCGCATTGTCGATTCTTACACCAACATATCTACCGTAAAGCTATTCGCACACTCGCAACGAGAGTTGGAATACGCAGAAAGCAGCATGAAGCAATTTTTGGTGACGGTTTACCGCCAAATGCGCATGGTGACTTGTTTACTGTTTAGTGTGGATGCCATCAACTATTTGCTGCTGATGTCTATTAGTGCCATTTCGGTTTATCTATGGCTAGATCACGCTGTAACAATTGGTGCTATTGCGATTGCCATCAGTATTGCGTTGCGCGTACAAGGTATGTCGAAGTGGATCATGTGGGAAGTTAGCGCACTGTTTGAAAACATCGGTACAGTAGTAGACGGTATTAATACGATTTCAAACGATGTTGAAGTGAAAGACGTACCAAATGCTAAGCCTTTGCAAATCTCTCAAGGTGAGATCTGCTTTGATCACGTAGGTTTTAACTACAGTGATGAGAAGGCAGTATTTGAGAACTTGAATCTGACTATCAAACCGGGCGAAAAAGTCGGCATTGTCGGTCGCTCTGGGGCAGGTAAATCCACGTTGGTCAACTTGTTGCTGCGCTTTTACGACGTAAATAGCGGTAAGATTTGTATTGATGGACAGGACATTTCTCAAGTTGAACAAGAGTCGCTTCGCCAACACATCGGTATGATCACGCAAGACACCTCTTTGCTACATCGCTCAATTAAAGAGAACATTCTTTACGGTGATCCAGATGCTTCAATGGATGCCGTTATCGCAGCTGCTGAGAAAGCACATGCTCATGATTTCATTCAATCTCTACGAGACGAGCAAGGTAACGTTGGCTATGACGTTGAAGTGGGTGAACGCGGTGTGAAGCTGTCTGGTGGTCAGCGTCAACGTGTGGCGATTGCTCGCGTTCTGCTGAAAAACGCGCCAATTTTGATCATGGATGAAGCAACGTCTGCACTTGATTCAGAAGTAGAATCGGCAATTCAAGAAAACCTTGAAGTTCTGATGGAAGGAAAAACAGTGATTGCGATTGCTCACCGTTTATCAACGATTGCCGCGATGGATCGTTTGATTGTAATGGATGACGGCAAAATCATTGAGCAAGGCTCGCATTACGAGCTGCTGCAATTGGGTGGTGTTTACGCTCAGTTGTGGAAGCATCAAACCGGCGGATTTTTGTCTGAGCAAGGTGATGCTCAGCTGCAAGTCATCTAATATGACGCTACACGAAAGAGGAGCAAATGCTCCTCTTTTTTGTGTCTGTCGTTTATACCGAGTAAGTAGGCGTTAATGGGCAACGTTAACTTGTGATTATTCATTAAGTTAGGCCAACTTAATGATGATTATGTTTATAACTCACTGTCGTTATTGAATTTTTTACGCTTTTTTTACGCGAACTCCGAATGGGCTTTTGCTAAAGTTTTCTACATCGAATTTTGGTTGATGTATTTTATGTTTGTTCAATGGCGAGATAACACCTTTCTCTTTTCTACTACCGTGATTGTTGGCGCGGTTGTCGTCTCATGGTTGTTAGACCAACTGTTTGGCTCTACGGCTGCCGTCCTGCTGATTTTACAGTTAGCGGTCGTGGTAGTGGCGTTTCAATGCAACTCGCGATTCGCTTATGCGGCGGCGGTGATCGAAGCGCTGAGCTTCAACTTCTTTTTTACGACACCTCGTTACTCTTTGCAGATGTTTCGTCCGGAAGACATTTTTAATTTAGTCGTGTTTATGGTGGTGGCATTTATCACCAGCACCTTTGCGGATCTTTATCGTCGCCAGCAGGGCGAGTTAAAACAAACCAAGCTGCAAAACAGCATCCTGCTATCGGTGTCCCATGACTTACGCACGCCGCTGGCAACCATTATTGGAACATTGACCACACTCAACGAGTACATGCCCAAGCTCAATGACTTAGAGCGTAAAGAATTGCTCGACAGTGCGACTTCAGAAAGCCATCGCTTGCATCAATATATCGAGAACCTCTTACAGGCGACTAAGCTCCAGCACGGCACATTAAAAATTACCAAAAAAGATGAGTTGATTGCAGATATTGTTCGGGATGCGGTTTCTCGTTTGCCAAATTACACCGAGAAAGTGTCCATGAATATGGATGATTCCGTTGATTATTTGTCAGTAAGTCGTTCGCTCATCGAGCAAGCGATTTTTAATGTGTTGGATAATGCCATGCGATTTTCACCAGAGAATGAATCTGTCGAGGTTTCACTTTCTAAGCAGGGTTCGTCGTGCGTGATTGATGTTCGGGACATGGGGATTGGCATCAAAGCTGAAGATGCGGAAAAAATATTCAGCCTTTTCTATTCCGACGCGAACAACAAATCGGCCGATTCAGGCACCGGAATGGGACTCGCGGTTGCCAAAGGCATCATCATCGCACACCAAGGAGAGATTCAATCTATGCCAGTATCAGAAGGGACGCTGATCCGCATTCGACTTCCACTCAATCCAGGAGCAGAGCAGGCGTGAGTTACAAAGTTTTAGTCGTGGACGATGAGCCTCGCATTCATACCTTTATTCGAATTTCGCTGTCTGCTGAAGGGTTTGATTACATTGGCGCGAGTACCATTGCAGAAGCCAAAGCGTGTTTCGAAGCGCATTCGCCGCACGTCATTCTGCTAGATTTAGGCTTGCCCGACGGCGATGGGAAGGAGTTTCTCACTACGCTTCGTCAGACGTATAAAACGCCAGTGCTAGTGCTGACGGCTCGCGATCAAGAAGAGGAAAAAATCCGCCTTTTAGAAGCGGGCGCGAATGATTACTTGAGCAAGCCTTTTGGCGTAAAAGAGCTCATCGCGCGCATCAAAGTGCTGGTTCGAGATTTGGTGGATGAGCAAACCGTCGCTGATGAGCTGGTGGCTGGCCGAGTCAAAATCATCAAAAGTACTCACCAATTTTGGTTGGATCAGAGGGAAATTCCACTCACCAAGAAAGAGTTTTCTTTCATTGAACAGTTGATTCTCAAGCCGGGAAAACTCATTGAGCAAACTCATTTGCTAGCGGTGATTTGGGGAAAAAGTCATGTCGAAGATACTCACTACTTACGTGTGTTAGTGAGTCAACTACGCAAAAAACTGAACGATAGTGCTGACGAACAGCGGCTATTAAAAACCGAGCCGGGGTTGGGTTATCGTTTAGTGCTAGAGGCGTCCAAGCACCACTAAATTCCAAATTTAATCAACGTTAATGCCAAGGTTTAGTGCTGGTTATCGGCACTCGAACGGGATTCGTGTTGCCTATTTTCCGTGACGGAAAATCAGTCTAACCCTTAACGCATTAGCATTTTCTATACATAAAACACAGTTAGGTATTGATATGGCTCACTTTACAGTAATTGGTCTAGGGCGATTTGGCGTTGCCGCCAGCTTAGAACTTATTCATCTTGGACACACCGTAACGGGGGTGGATAGCGACCCGAAAATCGTCGAAAAATACGTCGAAGAGTTAACGCAAGCGGTCATATGTGACGCAACAGACGAAGGTGCACTCAGAGAGTTAGCGTTAGCGAACAGTGATGTGGTGTTGGTGGCGATTGGCGAAGACATGCAAGCCAGTTTGTTGTGTACGCTGGCGCTGAAAAATCTGGGTGTGAAATCTATTTGGGTCAAAGCGAGCACCAAAGCACACCACACCATCGTGTCTAAGCTTGGTGTACAACGCATTATTCATCCGGAAGAGGAGATGGGCGTAAGAGTCGCGCAGGCACTCAACTATCCGATGGTGAACAACTATTTGGAAATGGGGCATGGTTTGTATGTGGTGGAAATCCACGTTAAATCCAATCTGCACGATACGCCGCTTTCTAAGTTGATCAGCCGAGGCAGTTACAACATTCAGCCTATCTTGGTGAAGCGCGAAGAAGCCGTCTACACCAATATCAATGATGAGTTTGTGCTTAATGAGTTCGACACGCTGTTGCTTTGCGGTAGTCGCGCTGAGCTGAAATACGTCGCTCCAAGGTTGGTGTAACATGGTTTTGTGGCATCCCTCTGTTATCCCAATCGAGCGAAAACCCAAAGCGGGCAAAAAATTGTTGGGCGCACCGCCATTAATACTTAGCCTCAGCTTTGCGTGCTTGATCATGCTCGGCACGGTCTTACTCAAACTGCCGATTGCCACCACAGAGCCCATCACTTGGATTCAAAGCCTGTTTACAGCAACATCGGCCATTACGGTGACGGGATTAGTTGTGGTGGACACGGGCACGGCGTTTACGCCTTTTGGGCAAGTGGTTATTGCTTTCCTGATTCAATGTGGTGGCCTAGGTTTGATGACGTTTGCTATCGTGACCTTGCTGGCTCTGGGCGGAAAAATTGGCTTTTTGGAGCGAGCCGTCGCGAGAGAGGCGTTCAACCAAACTGATTCATCGACACTCATTGCCACAGCTAAATCTGTATTGATGTTCGCTCTGCTCGTTGAACTTATTGGTTTCACTATTTTGAGCGTTTATTGGAGTGAAGAGCTGGGCTGGAAAACCAGTTTGTTCCATGGTTTCTTCTATACCATCAGTGCGTTTAACAATGCAGGTTTTGCGTTGAGTGCCGATAGCTTAATGCCTTACGTGGACGACCCGATCGTTAACTTCACCATTACCAGTTTGTTCATTATTGGTGGTTTAGGCTTCTCGGTTTGGATTGACTTAAAACGCAATCGCCGTTGGCACCGACTCACCGTTTACAGTCGAATGATGATCTTAGGCACGGTGACCATTAACGTGGTGGCACTTATCGCGATTTACCTGATTGAATATGACAACCCCAACACGCTTGCCCCTTTGAGCGAAGCAGGGAAATGGTGGGCATCGTGGTTTCAAGCGGTGACGCCAAGAACGGCGGGGTTCAATACTTTAGCTATCGATCAGTTGGAAGATGCCACAACGGCGATCATTCTGGTGTTGATGTTTATCGGCGGTGGTTCATTGAGTACGGCAAGTGGCATTAAAGTTGTGACATTTATGGTATTGGTCTTGGCAACTTACAGCTATTTGCGTCGCGATGAAGCAACCTATGCCTTTCAACGCGAGATTCCCAAAGAGACCATCAGCAAGGCATTGGCGCTGACTCTGATCTCGGTGGGGGTGACTTGGTTTGCCATATTCACGCTGTTACTGACAGAGAAAGCGTCTATGTTAGATATTATGTTCGAAGCGGTCTCGGCACTGGGTACGGTTGGGTTATCGCGAGGCTTAACGGGCAGTTTGTCCGAACCAGGTGAGTTAGTGATCATCTTCATGATGTTTATGGGACGATTAGGGCCTCTTACATTAGCGTACTTCTTAGCCAGTCCAAGAAAGAAAAAAGCGCGTTACGCGAGTACTAAACTGGCAATAGGGTAAATGGGCTAACTCGTACAAAGTGAGCAAAAGGCTAGGCAAAAGAGGAGTAACTGCTCCTCTTTTTGCGCTCGTTGTAGCCACGAAACTGTATACGGCGGTCTCTCTCACAACAATTTATGATTCATATCTATTTTTTATCATTTATAAATTGTCGTTTTTGAGGTGTTGTCCAGAATGGCATTATCCACGTGCAACATAAGATTGCCGGGAATAAAAATAATTACAATACTGCCTTACTGGAAGATACATGAAAATTAAACCCCTCCCACCTTTAAATAGCCTCGTTGCGTTTGAAGCGTCGGCGCGGCACTTGAGTTTTACGTTAGCCGCTGACGAGCTAAACGTGACCCAAGGTGCTATCAGTCGCCAAATTAGACAATTAGAAGAATATTTAGGCAAGGCTATGTTCACGCGAGCCAATCGAAGCATTAATTTAACGCCTACAGGTCTTCAATATTATCAAGCTGTCAGCCAATCTTTGCTCGATATTGCTCAAATCACGGGTGAAGTGAAGAAGTGGCAGGGCGAACAAAAGATCACGGTTGCGACGACAAATGCAATGGCAGCCTTGTGGTTGTTGCCTAAGGTTGCTCAATTTCAAAATGAACATGATGACATCGATATAAGAATATTGGCCTCAGATAATGTGTTGGACTTACGCCGATTAGATTGCGATATCGCCTTGTTTTATTGTCGCACTCCACCTGCGGAAATGGACGTGACAACGCTATTTTCAGAAGAGGTATTCCCTGTGTGTAGCCCGCTTTATTTAGAGAAAATCGGCCAGCCTAGTGAGCCAGAAGAAATCTTCAATAAAACGTTACTCTATCTGGAAGAGTCTCAAAGAGATTGGGTGAATTGGGAGCAGTGGTTTGCGAGTGTAGGATTGCCAAATATTTCGCCTCGTAATCGCATGAACATCAATAACTATCCAATGCTGTTACAAGCGGCAATTAATGGTCAGGGCATCGCGTTAGCCTGGGGGTCATTAGTGGACGACTATTTACAAAGCGGTGCTTTAGTTAGGCCAGTCGAACACGTGCTTTCAACACCTTCCAATTTCTCTATGCTTGAACCTAAAAATAGAGGTTTAATCCCAGCAAGCGTCAAGCGTTTTAGAGAGTGGCTTTTGCAACAGTTGCCAGATGAGGTGGGTGATCGAGGTTTAGCCTAAATCAATAAGCAGAGAAAATAACAGAGTTTGGTCATGTTAAAAAAGCGGGAGTACCAGTTCCCGCTTTGTTTTAATTGATGAAACGACGCACTAACTTAGTACTGGTCCCTGATTGAGTGTGGAATCACTTTTTTGTGAGGATCTTGAAGCGATAGGCTCGGAAGCCACTGTTTTGCTTTCAACAAGCGGTTCAACAGGACCATCAAGTTTCTCTTGCTCTGGGTGAACATGCTCAGGCAGCATTGCCCATGGCTTAGGTTCGCGTCGAATACTATGAAACAGCGTTAAGCTCATCACCGCGATAAAAATGGCGATAGGGAAACCGGCAATAATGGAGGCCGTTTGCATTGCTTTTAACCCTCCTGCGTATAGAAGTACTCCCGCAATGGCTGCGATCATGATCCCCCACAATACGCGTATAGAGGTAGGAGGCTCACTGTGCCCAGCGGCATCGAGGGTGCATAGAACCAAGGTACCCGAGTCTGCGGAGGTAATGAAATAAGTACCGAGCAATAGACACGCAAGCACGCTAAGTAGTTTACCAAACATACCTGTATCTAGATTGTCGAATAGCGTAAACAAAGCGCGTGTCGTATCGGCTTTAGTCGCTTCAAGAATCGGGCCGCCAGAAAAATCCGCAGGTGGTGTTTGTT
Organism: Vibrio sp. SCSIO 43097; assembly: GCF_023650755.1. Taxonomy (NCBI): domain Bacteria; kingdom Pseudomonadati; phylum Pseudomonadota; class Gammaproteobacteria; order Vibrionales; family Vibrionaceae; genus Vibrio; species Vibrio sp. SCSIO 43097. The sequence continues at coordinate 1,696,134 of NZ_CP071841.1, forward strand.
TGGCTTCTTGTGCCGCAGTGACTTGCTCTTGATGAGCAACACGAGCGTCTTGCTCTACCTTCAACGCTGCACCACCAAATACTGAAATCCATAAGAACGTGATCAGCGTGGGTACGATGAGAGCACCGCCGATAAGTTCACGTATTGTGCGTCCTTTAGAGATACGAGCCACAAACATGCCAACGAAAGGTGCCCAAGTCATCCACCAAGGCCAGTAATAAGCCGTCCACCAGTTTTGCCAGCCAGAGTCATTCTGTGCATCGCTCCATAAGCTCATACCGACAATGTTTTGTGCATAAAGCCCCGTACTTTCGAGTAGCGTATTTAAGATATAGCGAGTTGGGCCAATATAAAGTACGACCAGCACGAGTGCGAGTGAAAGCAGCATGTTCCATTCTGATAAACGGCGAATACCTTTTCCTACACCAGATAGCACCGACGCAACCGCACAAGTACAAAGGGAAACGATAATAAAGAGTTGAATCCCCAAACTAATGTCTAGGCCAAAGGCTTGATTCAAACCAGAGTTTATTTGGATAACTCCCATCCCTAAGGTTTGAGAGATACCGAAAGCAGTCACCGCGACTGTTAGGATATCAACCGTGTGTCCGATAGGCCCATAAATACGATCACCAATCAAAGGGTACAAGATAGAGCGTAGGGTAAAAGGCAGATCTTTACGGTAGGAAAAGTAAGCTAATGCGAGTGCAACAATAATAAAGACAGACCAAGGATGTAGACCCCAGTGAAAGAATGTCAGTTTCATTGATGTTGTTGCGGCTTCATTGGTCAGGCCTTGAGTAAATGGGTTGTCAGCGTAATGCCACATCGGTTCGGCGACCGACCAGAAAATTAAGCCTATCCCCATGCCTCCGGAAAAAAGCATGGATACCCAAGACAAATAACTAAACTCTGGTTTTTCGTCATCTTTACTCAAACGAATATGCCCATATCGACTAACCATAAGGTAAAGAAGAAAACCGACAACGAGTGAAACAAGTCCGATGTAAAACCACTTCATATTCTGTAGCAAAATGCCGGAAATCGTTTCGAAGTATTGGCCCGCTTGGTTGGCGAGAATGGCGCAGAAAAGTACAAAACCGATAACGACGATCTTTGATGCGATTGTCACAGTCGGATTGAGTCCTTTCAATATCCCAGATGTTGCTCTCATAGGCATCCCTCACAGTGCGTTTGTTTTAACGTTATTGTTTGTTGCGTTATTGTTAATTTTTGAAAGAGAGTAGAGAGAGGGCTTTTGTGTTTCAACTGATTAATACTCATCGGTTAATGAGTATTAATCATGACAAGAAGATCATTGTTAATTAAAAGGTTATTTTTTGTTCGAGATCAATGCATGAATGACAAAAACTCATCCAAGCCCGGCGAAAAAGTCGTTTGTTTGTTGCCGGGTTGTTAATCAAAATCTTCTCCACTAACACAACACGATGTTGTACGCACTGGATGCAACTCGACTCTCGGAGATAAGAATATGAGCAATGTCAACCAAACCATTATTCCTGTTGAACTTGTTGATAATGTACTGAACCCAATCAGTGAAGCAACAGGAATGCCGAATCAGGCCTACACCAGCGAAGAGTATTTTACTTTTGAGCGTGATCAGGTGTTTGGTAACACTTGGGTATGTATTGGTTTTGCATCAGACCTGCTTAAAAATGGTTATGTGATGCCACTTGATTTCATGAATCTTCCACTACTCATGATGAGAAATCGCCAAGGTGAAGTCCAAGTTTTCCACAACGTATGTAGTCATCGTGGTATGAAGCTGGTTCATGAGGCAGGCGAAGTTCAAGGCATGATTCGCTGTCCTTACCATTCATGGACGTACGATCTTGACGGCAATCTAAAAGGCACACCACACATTGGTGGTATCGCAAAACACAAAGATGACCGATTTAAGTGTGAAAAACATGGCCTTAAGCCACTTCGTTCAGCCGTTTGGATGGACATGGTGTTCGTCAACTTATCGGGCAATGCAGAAAGCTTTGAAGAGCATATCGCGCCGCTAGAGCAACGTTGGCAGCAATTCTTAGGTGAAGAAGGATTAGGGCTTCTTCGCCGCGTGAACATGGGTGGCAACCTAGAGATAGAAGTGAAAAGTAACTGGAAGCTTGCCGTAGAAAACTACTGTGAAGCTTACCACTTACCTTGGGTGCATCCGAGTTTGAACAGTTATTCTCGCCTAGAGGATCACTACAACATCATGTTTGCAGAGCGTTTTGCTGGCCAAGGTAGTCTCGCATACAACCTCTCTGATACTGCAGGAACACACTTACCTAAATTTCCAAACTGGCCAGAAGATAAACTGCGTCATGCAGAATATGTTGCACTCTTTCCAAACGTGTTGCTTGGTATTCAAGCCGATCATGCCTTTGCGATGATGATTGAACCAATCACTGCGAATAAGAGTGTTGAGCACCTACGTGTTTTCTATGTGGGTGATGAAGCAACGAAAGATGAGTTCGCTGCGTGCCGTACTGCTACCGTTGAGTCATGGCGAGTCGTATTCGGCGAAGATATTGGAGCGGTCGAGGGCATGCAGGAAGGTCGTTACTCACCTGGCTTTGGTGGTGGTGTGTTCTCACCAGAAATGGATGTTCCGACGCATTTCTTCCAAACCTGGTTGGCAAAGCAAGTGAAAGCGGCACTGGAGCAGTAATATGATGCATTACCTTAATTATATTGATGGTGAGTGGTGCGATTCAGAGCAAGCGCTGACCGTCATGAACCCTGGCACAGCCGAAGCGTATGCGACGATTGCAGAAGCCACTATCACCGATGCCGATCGCGCAATGGCAGCGGCACGTCGAGTGGTCTATCAAGGTCTTCTTTCGGACGTTCGTCCCGCCGTCAGAACCGAGTGGATGTTAAAAGCCGCCGCAGCTATTCGTGAAATGGTTGATGAAGGTGGGTTAGTTGCCTGTCGTGAAAATGGGAAATCTTTGCAAGATGCCAAAGATGAGTTTTTAGAGTCGGCACGTTACTTCGAATACTACGCTGGCATGGCCGACAAGCTGGAAGGCACGTCAATTCCGTTGGGTAAAGACTATGTCGACTTCACTCAATATGTGCCGTTTGGCGTGTCAGTGCAGATTGTGCCGTGGAATTTCCCTGTCTCTATTTGTGCACGCTCATTGGCACCTGCATTAGCCGCAGGTAACGCAGTGGTGATCAAATCGCCAGAGATTTCTCCACTTGCCATGACGTTGTTGATTAAAGCGATTGAAAAAGCGGGCTTCCCAAAAGGCACGATTAACTTGCTATGTGGCAAAGGCTCAGTCGTTGGCAGTCATTTGGTGCAGCACCAAGAGGTCGATCAAATTGTCTTTACGGGTTCTGTTCCAACTGGCCAACGCATCCTGCAAGATTCAGCGCAACGCGCTACTCCATCGGTGATGGAGCTGGGTGGTAAATCGGCTGCTATCGCGCTGAAAGATGCGAGCCTCGAAACACTTTTGAAAAGCGTTCAGGTCGGTATTTTCTTTAACGCTGGTCAAGTTTGTTCGGCAATGTCTCGTTTGCTGATTCAAAAAGAGCGTTATGAAGAAGTAAAAGCGGCGGTTGTGGAAATGGCAAAAAGCCTAACCATTGGCCAAGGCGAAAGCCAGCCGGACATCACACCGTTGGTATCGGCTGATCAACAAGCGCGCGTGCTTGAAATGATAGAACAAGCAAAAGCCGACGGCGCGAACATCCTAACGGGTGGCTACGCCCCTGATTTGTCGGGTTACTTTGTGGCACCGACGGTGATTGAAGCCTCACCAGATATGCGTATTGCTCAAGAAGAAGTGTTTGGCCCTGTACTGGTAATTACACCGTTTGAAACCGAGCAAGAGGCCGTTGAAATCGCGAATGGCACCGATTTTGGCCTGGTCGCTGGTGTCTTTGGTGAAAGCCTAAACCAAACATTGCGTGTGGCACAGCAACTGCGTGGTGGACAAGTGTTCATCAATGAATGGTTTGCTGGTGGCATCGAAACACCATTTGGTGGCGTGGGCTTGTCCGGGTTTGGGCGAGAAAAAGGACAAGAAGCGATTTATAGCTACGTCCAGACACGCAATATTGCCATTCGTTTGCAGCAAGACAGCAACGTATAGCTACCGTGTAACTGTATTTTCATCACCTCGTACCGGCTTGGATTTCAGACCACAAGCTAGGGCGAGGTTGATGGAATCACAACAAATCTGACAGCGGTTTGTAAACACGGAAATTCTGAACAAGGTAGTTGGAGTATAAGTGATGAGAAAGTGGCTCTGTATTATTTGCGGCTTAATCTATGATGAAGCACAAGGTTGGCCATCCGATGGTATTGCACCAGGAACAGCATGGGAAGATGTACCGGATGACTGGTTATGTCCTGACTGTTTAGTGGGTAAGGCCGATTTTGAAATGATCGAAATCACCGACGATGCGCCACTAGAAGAGGTTGCAGCTGTGTCTTCGGTGTCGGTAGAAGCGTCTGTTCAGCCAAATACGGCTCAGCCTCTTCCATCTGAAGTTACTCAACCTGTATTCTCAAATGACCCTATCGTTATCATCGGTAGTGGCCACAGTGGTTACCAGTTGGCGGCGGCACTTAGAGCGCAATCCGAGACGGTTGCTATCACCATCTTTACCTCTGATGATGGCGCTTTGTACAGCAAACCAGCATTGTCTAATGCGTTGGTCATGAACAAAGACGGCGACGCGCTGCAAAGTGAAAGCGCGTTGGAGTGGGAAAGCCGTCTCAATATCCGCGTTTACCCGCATACGCGTGTTGAACAGATCGATCGTGCCAATTCAACGCTACATACCTCCATCGGTAAATACGCCTACAGCCGCTTGGTACTTGCAACAGGTGCATCACCGATTGAAATCCCAATTGAGGGCGATCGCTCTTGGGTTATGAGTGTGAACGACTTAGTTGACTACCGCCGTTTCAGATCGGAGCTGCAAGACAAAAAGCGCATCGCGATCCTAGGTGATGGCTTAATTGGCTGTGAGTTTGCGAATGACCTGATCGAAAGCGGTTATGAAGTGACAGTTATCGGGTTGGGTCAATGGCCAATGGAGCGTTTGATCCCGCAACAGTTGGGTGAATCATTACAAAGCGCACTTGCCGATCGAGGCGTGCAATGGGCTCTGCAAGACAGTATCGTCAGAATCGAGCCAAGGTCGGAATCTAGTGTGGTTTTACATCTAAACAGTGGCAAGCAGATTGAAGCAGATCTAGTGCTGAGCGCGGTTGGACTCAAGCCAAATGTTTCTCTGGCTGAGCGCGCGGGGCTTGAAGTTGGCCGCGGCATTAAAGTGAATCAATTCGGCCAGACGAGTGATGAGAATATTTACTCGCTAGGTGACTGTGTTGAAACGGAGCAAGGTTGGCAGCCGTATATTGCGCCGATTAATCAAATGATTCCTTCCGTAGCGAAAAGCTTGCTAGGTGATATTACGCCTACCTCTTTAACACCAACTCCAGTGATTGTAAAAACGCCGATTCTTCCACTCACGATTTTCCCGGTAGCCGCTGAAGAACAGGGACAATGGTACATTGAGAACCAAGCAGATGAATTGACCGCTGCGTTTTATTCACCAGAAGGAGCAATGCTCGGTTTTGCGTTGCTAGGAAGAAAAGTACAGTCATTACGCGGCCCTTGGCTAGATCAATTGTCATTGAAACTGTCAGCAGCGTAGCGGAGAAAAAAGATGATTCATTTACCCAATGATGACGTGACGTGTGGTTGGTACCATGCGTTGCCAAGTATTCCAGAAAAATCGGCGTTAAAAGGTAAACAAAGTGCTGACTATGCCGTGTTAGGTGCCGGTTTCGCAGGCCTAGCTATGGCAAGACGTTTAGCTGAACTTATGCCTAATGCACGAATTATACTGATTGATGCGCAACGTATCGGCCAAGGGGCTTCAGGAAGAAATTCGGGCTTTGTTATCGATTTGCCTCATAAGTTTTCACTTGAGCATCCCGACCCTGAGCACAAACAAAAGTTATTGTCGCTCAACCGTTCTGCGATTGCTCAGCTAAACACTTTAGTGTCGAAGCACAGTATTTCTTGTCAGTGGTCAGCAAAGGGCAAATATCAAGGAGCCGTAGGGGCGCGCGGTGAAGCGTATCTCGATCACTTTGAGCACCTAATGAAAGACCTTGGCGAACCATACTTCCATGTTAATGGCAGTGAGCTGGCGAAAGTCTTGGGAACCAACTACTACAGCCGCGCAATTTACACGCCAGGTGGTTATTTAATGCAACCTGCTGCTTTGGTGCGTGGGCTAGGGGAAAGCCTTCCAGAGAACGTCGAGGTGTTAGAGAACTCGCCAATCCGCAAGCTCAGTAAAGAAAACGGTTGCTGGGTATTACATGGAGATAGTGGCTCTGTTGAAACCCCTGAACTGCTGCTTGGGACCAGCATTTTTACTCGGGAGTTTGGTTATCTTAAAAACAGACTACTTCCAGTGATGACGTTTGCAAGCTGGACGCGTCCATTAACCGACGCAGAAATGCAACGATACGGAGGTGAGCTGAATTGGGGGTTAACTCCAGCTGATCATGCGGGAACGACGTTACGTATGACCGCCGATCGACGTATTTTGATCCGCAATACTTACAAACACGTGCCGAAATATGGCTCAAGCATGAACGATAAAGTCAGAGAACAAATTCGCGACGATCATCGTCAGGTCTTTCTGGCGCGTTACCCCGAGCTGGCCGACGTACCATTTACTCACACATGGGGTGGGGTGTATGCCATCTCTCGTAACTTTACTAACTTTTTCGGTCAATTAGATGAAGGTGTTTATGCCAGCGCTTGTGACAATGGTGTTGGTGCTGCGTGGGGAACCATTTCTGGAACACTGTTAGCTGACTATGTCGTTGGTGCGACATCTAAATCATTGGATGACATACAGCAAGTGACAGGAATGCCTTGTTTGAATCCGCCAGAGCCTTTTTTAGGTTTGGGAGTAAAAACGCGTATCCAATTAGCAAAATGGCAAAGCCGGAGTGAATTATGAAGCAAGTCAAACTTGTTGATAGTAAAAGTCTAGATTTCAATGTTCGTGGTGATACGCCGGGAATGGCGTATGTTGCCAGGGCGTTAAGCCCAGAAATTTCACCAAACATTGGTGTAGGCTTTGCTAAATGGGAAGGCGCTAAAGTGGCTTGGACAGTGCTTTATGATGAAGTTGTTTTTGTGATTGAAGGCTGTTTTGAGCTGACCGCAAATGGTGAGACACATTTTGTGCACCCAGGTCAGATGCTTTGGATACCGGAAGGAACTGAATTGGTTTATGGTGGGCATGCTCTGTTCGGCTATGTGGTTCATCCAGGAAACTGGAAAGAGTTACATGGTATTGAATGACTTTTATCATTTAGTAGTGTCTCGGAAAGGCAAAATAAAAATCTGATTTTTAACCATAACTTTTCGCAAAAGAACTTAATCTCAATGGAGCAAGGGTTTCATACTTGCTATGTTTCTTGGTCACGTTTCCAGACGTGTTAGACCTTTCTCAATTGCTATTTTATCTATCAAAAAGGGAAGCCTTGGCTTCCCTATAATGAGTCTTCTTTTGGCTTGGCTAAAGCTTTTATTTTAGCTCAAATTTACCCTGCATGATTGCCCAGTGACCCGGGAACGAACAGAAGAATGAATAGTCACCGCCGGCTTTCATTTTCTCAGTACTGAACGTAATGCTGGTGCTTTCACCGCCACCAATTACTTTTGTGTGAGCGTAGACGCGATCATCATTTGGTTTTACGTAGTTATTTTCTGCTCCAGCTGCCATGCCATCAGTACCGACTGCTTGTAGGTTGGCTGTGTCAGAGATGACCACGTTGTGACCCATCGATTGCGCTGGCATCTTACCTGTGTGATTCAGCGTTAGTTTTACCTCTTTACAAGTGGCTGGTACGCTCAATGTTTTAGTAGAAAACTGCATCATATCGTTAGCATCTAATGACACTTCACACTCGGCACTGGCTTGGGCACCAAAGCTCATTCCTACTAATGCGAAGGTTGTTGCTAATAAACGTAAAGACATATAACACTCTCCATTTTGTATTTTAGGCTGACTTGGATTGATCTTATCCAATAGTTCTCATTATCAGCCAATTTTCACTCCAAAAACGTGCTTCAATCGGTATATTGACGTTTTGTTGCAAGCTTGTACTGGTCAGTTCCGCTATTTGATCACTCAAATGCCTTATTTCATGCGATTGCGTGAGTTAAATCAAAAGTCGTGATTAGCCAGAGTTAAGGTGAAAATAATCTCTCTAAACGGGTGGCAGAATTGTTTGGTTTTACGGTGTTGGAGAGGTTTCAAGAAAGAAGCTCAGCTAAATTGCTGAGCTTCTAGAGAACAGACGACAAGTAGGCCTAGCGAGTTTGCTTTAACGTGTGCAACACATCATGCAGTGAAGGTGCGACAGTATGGCCTAATTGCTTTATTTCGTCACAAGGCTCAACCAAATCAGGAATTTGATAAGTGATCATGTTCGCTGCTACCGCAGCACGTACGCCATTATTTGAATCTTCAAAAGCGAGACATTTGGTTGGATCTACGCTTAGACGACTTGCTGCAAGCAGGTAGATCTCTGGATCAGGTTTGCCGTGTGACACTTCACAGCCTGTCGTTAAGTTGTCGAAATACTTGCTTAGGCCCGCTAACTCCAACTTCTTCTGTGCCACTTCTTTTGCTGTAGAAGTGGCGACTGCAATTGGCAACCCTTGGCCTTTCAACCACTCAAGCAGCTCAATCACCCCTTCTTTTACCGGTATCGCTTGGTGCTTAACCACAGCGTCGTAACGGTCGCGCCACTCTTGGTGTAAGCGGTCAAGATCATCCCCATAAGCTTTACGAAAAATCACTTCAATGCCCGTTGCATTGCGACCAATGATTGAAAGGTAAACATCTTTATAGAAGGGTAGGTTCTGGGCTTCACATGCTTCTTGGAAAATATGCATACAGACGCGCTCAGTATCAAGGAGCAAACCATCCATATCAAAAATAGCAGCTTGGTAGTTCATTACATTAAGACTTTTTGGTTGGGATGGCGCATTTTGACACAAGCAGATCGTTTTTTCTTCTAAAAATTAGAACTTGATTTTGATCCTATGAGTTCACATTGCCTCTGAACACACTATACACAGAGTCTATAAATTAGGTGTGAAATATAATATTTTTAAAATTATAAAAATTTCAGTTAAATAGATAAAACTCTATCTTAATATAAGCTAGAGTTTTATTAATATTCTATTGTTATTTTAACTATTGGATAATTTATTAATAGTTAAAATTAATAATAAAATAATACCAAGTCACGATTGTTTACGACTGCATGAGTGTACCAGCTCTTGACTTCAGATATTTGTTGCTCTGATAAGCCTCCGAAGTCAACGTTATCTTGGTGAATATCTTGATTTTTTATCATAAAAACAACAGGGAAATCGTCAGGGAGTGGGAATTTTATGGGATAATCGGTATTAGTGAATGGAATATCGCAGAAATCGTTTACATCGCAAGGATACCAAGAGTTATTGGATAAGTAATAACCAGTGATCTTACATATAGCTTCAAGCAAGTAAGCATAGGCGTAACCCAAGTGACTGTATTTTATCTCTTCAGACAGCATCTGCATAAGAAGCTCTTCAGCTCGGATGCTTTCGCCACTACTTTCCAGCATTTCATTAATCACTTTAAAGGAGTCTTGACACCTTTCCATGATGGCTTTTTCTAGCTCTGGATTACGCTCATTCTTTAGTACGTTAAAAACCTTTTCAGTATCTAATGAATATACTGTCGCCCCATATCCCATATTTTATTCTCCTCACTTTTATACAGTTAAATTCATTTAAGTGTTTTTTATCGAAGGGATTATATTTTGATGTTTTTTGAAGGTAAAGTGTATATATAGAGGTTGTATTTATTATGATGAACTTTGAAAGTTTAAATTCTTAAAATAAATACTATATATTTAATTTTATTAGATCTAGCTCATAAAAATACCTTAACTATTATTGTGTTTATTGTTAAGGGTTATTAAATCTGTGAGGTGGTTCAAGACAATAAAATTTAGAAGAAAATACCGTCAAACTTAGGTGGCTATTCTATCTGAGCACTCAGCTCACTACTTATGGTGGGCTGAGTGCGCGGTTGGGCATCAGGCACATTATTTGGCGATGAATATGCCATATTAGGTGATATTCGTTAGTGTCTATTTTATCCCTAGGCGTTTTGCTAACCGGTGTAAATTACCGTTATCTAATTCAAGCTGACGTGCAGTTGCTGCCCAGTTGCCTTGGTTTTCTTCCAGAGCTCGAACAATCATCGCTTTTTGGAAGGCATCTGTGGCAGGCTTTAATCCGCCTTCTGGTAACTCAAGCCGAGAGTTTTGTTCCGTTTCTTCAACGTTCTTGATGTTCTGATTCGGCGTTCTAATATCAAAATCTTGCTCAACCAACTCAATGTCTATGGCGTGAGTACGTGCTTTTGCCAAAACACCGGCACGTTTAATTACATGCTCAAGCTCTCGCACGTTGCCTGGCCATAAATAGTCTTTGAGTGCTTGTACTAAAGTGGGGGACAAACGAATGCTGTTCAATCCCAATTTGCTTCTTAAGCGTTCGGCAAAAAAGCCTGCGAGTAACACCACATCGTCTTCACGTTCACGAAGAGGTGGAACATGAAGCGGGAAGACGCTTAGACGATGATACAAGTCGGCTCGGAAGCGACCAGCAGTCACTTCTTCATGCAATACACGGTTGGTGGCGGCGACAATGCGTGTGCTGACTCGAATATGGCGGTCATCACCCACACGTTGAATGTCGCCGTATTGTAGGGCTCGAAGTAACTTGGCTTGCAGCTCTAACGACAGTTCGCCGACTTCATCCAAAAACAGTGTGCCGCCATCGGCTTGTTCGAACTTACCTTTACGATTGCTGATTGCGCCCGTAAATGCGCCTTTGATATGTCCGAACAACTCGCTTTCCGCGACTGATTCTGGCAGCGCCGCACAGTTGAGGTAAACCAAAGTATTGTTCGAGCGGCTAGAGCGATGGTGAATAGCGCTGGCAACTAACTCTTTACCCACGCCCGTTTCTCCCATCACTAGCACAGACAATTCCGTATCGGCGACGGCATCAATCTGCTCTTGAAGATTCTTCATCCCCTTAGAGTTGCCAATGATTTCATTACTTAAGGTGCGCTTCTCGGCGTAAGAGTCGCGTGGCAGGCTCGCTTGTGTCTCTAGCTGTTCTAGTAGGAGTGCAGTGTGCAAGCCACCTGCTGCCAATGCGCTGACAAAACGTAACTCTTGGTTGCGTAGCCCATCAAATTGGTTGGGGTCGAAGGCGTCAATCGTAATGGCACCAATCAGTTGATCGTCGATCAGCAGAGGTAAACCAATGCAGGAATGGACATGCAGTTTGTCATCGTGGTTAGGGATCAAACCATCGTATGGATCAGGTAAGTCGCTGTCAGAGGGAAAGCGCACGATATCGCCTGCTCGGGCAATGGCTTCTAATCTTGGGTGCTGCTCAATGGAGAAACGGCGTCCAAGCACTTCTTTCGCCAATCCATTGATCGCTAAAGGTTTAAAGTGCTGGTCTTCATACAAAAGAAGGGCTGAAGAGTCACACTTCAATACCTCTCGAATCGTGGTTAATAACGTATCGAAGCGAGCCTGTTGAGTGAGCGCCGAGTTAAGGTCTTGCGTGATGTGTAGCCATTGCGCGATTAAAGAAGTCATAGCCAATACCAATTATGTCAATATGACTATTGTAGTGTCTTAATGACAATTTTCAACTGTGTCTAAATGACACTTGTTAAGGTTGGGTTTTAATTAAGATGTTGAAATATATGGCAATTAAAAGTTGGCACGCCCAGTGCAATACAAGAAGAAATTATTTTTGTTTATCCCGTCATTCAAGGTAGTAATTATGACAATTCACGTAAAAAACAACATCCACTGGGTAGGTCAACGCGATTGGGAAGTTCAAGACTTCCACGGTACAGAATACAAAATGACAAAAGGTACCAGCTACAACAGTTATCTAATTCGTGAAGAGAAAACCGTATTGATTGATACGGTCGATCATCGATTCAGTCAACAATTCATCCAAAATTTAGAAATGGAAATCGACCTTAAGTCTATCGACTTTATTGTGGTAAACCATGCTGAAGAAGATCACTCAGGCGCATTGTCGGCATTGATGGAGAAGATTCCGAACACGCCAATTTACTGTACAGAAGCGGCGATTGATTCGATTGTGGGTCATCACCACCATCCTGAGTGGAACTTCAAAACCGTAAAAACGGGCGACAGCATCGATATTGGTAACGGTAAGCAATTGGTGTTCGTGGAAGCGCCGATGCTGCATTGGCCAGACAGCATGATGACTTACCTAACGGGCGATGCAGTGTTATTCAGTAACGACGCATTTGGTCAGCACTACTGCGATGAACGCTTATTCAATGATGAAGTGGATCAAAATGAGTTGATGGAACAGTGTTTGCGTTACTACTCAAACATCCTAACGCCATTCAGCAGCTTGGTAACCGCTAAAATCAAAGAAGTGCTGAGCTTTAATTTGCCTGTCGACATGATCGCAACATCACACGGTATTGTATGGCGCGATAATCCGGTTCAAATCATCGAGCAATACTTGGCATGGGCAGACAACTATCAAGAAGATCGCATTACGATTTTCTACGACTCTATGTCAAACAACACTCGAATGATGGCTGATGCCATTGCGCAAGGCATTCACGATGTCGACCCTGGCGTGGCGGTCAAAGTCTTTAATGTCTCTAAGCATGATAAGAATGAAATTCTCGCCAACGTATTCCGCTCAAAAGGCATCTTGGTTGGTTCGTCTACCATGAATAACGTCATGATGCCGAAGATCGCAGGCATGCTAGAAGAAATTACCGGTCTGCGCTTTAAGGCGAAGAAAGCCGCTGCATTCGGTAGCTACGGGTGGAATGGTGGCGCGGTGGATCGTATCCATGCTCGATTGACCGACGCAGGTTTTGAAACCGCAGTGAGCTTGAAAACCAAATGGCGACCAGATGGTAAAGCGATGCGTGAGTGTCGCGAACATGGTCAAAACATCGCGAAATTGTGGGCAAAGCATGACCTGACAAGTCCTGTTATTTCTCCGGCGATTGTGGCGTCTGCACCACAAGTTCAATCACAACCCGCTGCGCCAGCGACAACACAAGCTGTGATAGATGCTGCTCCTAATAACCCTACTACCGAGGCGCATCCCGCAGATTGTCAATGCATGGTGTGTACAGTTTGTAATTGGGTATACGACCCAGCTAAAGGTGAGCCTAATCAAGGCGTTGAACCGGGTACGGCATGGTCTGAAGTGCCAGATTACTTCTTGTGCCCAGAATGTCACTTGGGTAAAGACGTCTTTGTCGAATACAACGGGTAAGGGGGCGAATATGCAAGCACCTATTGTGATTATTGGTAGCGGCTTTGCGGCTTACCAATTGGTGAAAACAGTGCGTCGAATTGACGCACATATTCCGCTGCAAGTGTTTACTGCTGATGATGGCGCGGAATACAACAAGCCCGATTTGAGTCATGTATTCAGTAACAAGCAAACTGCCCGAGACTTGGTAGTTAAAAGTGGTGAGGCGTTTGCACAGGAACACAACATCGAACTGTTCGCCCATACCAAGGTTGAGCATGTCGACGTGCAAGCTCAGCAAGTGGTCGCCAACGGCCAAACCTATCCTTATTCCAAACTGGTGTTTGCGACAGGCGCGAAAGCCTTTGTGCCGCCAATATCTGGTGGTGCAGCACCTGAGGTGATAACGCTGAACTCGCTACAAGAATATCAATTAGCGGAAGAGCAAATTAGCCGCGCGGAACGAATTCTAGTAATGGGTGGTGGTTTGATCGGCGTCGAGATCGCCATGGATCTCGCAACCAGTGGTAAAGCGGTTACGGTGGTTGAGCCAAATTCCCGTTTGCTCGCTAACTTGATTCCTGAATTCGTCGCATTGCCGCTCGAAAACCAACTTAAGCAGCAAGGTATTCAACTTGCCTTGGAGACTGGTGTAGTTGCGATCAATCGTTCAGATGATTCGCTGGTGGCAAGCTTGAGCAAAGGTAAAGCAATCGAAGCCGATGTAGTGATTTCAGCGGCGGGTTTACGTGCTAACACTTGGTTAGCGAAGGCTTGTGGGTTGAGTGTCAATAAAGGCATCGAGGTAGATGCCCGATTACAGACATCAGCAGCCAATGTATTTGCATTAGGCGATTGCGCCGAGATCCAAGGTCGAATGATGCCTTATCTCCAACCGATCGTGCTAAGTGCCAATGTTTTAGGGAAACAACTACTGGAGCAAGAAGCAGAGCTGAAACTACCGCCTATGATGGTAAAGGTCAAAACGCCGAGCTACCCAATTCAATTGGCAGGCGATTTTAGCTCGGTGACGAACTGGAGCGTGCAGATTTCTCAAACTGGCATTGCCGCGAAAGCAGAAGATGAAAATAGCCGACTCATGGGCTTCGTCGTGACGGGAGAACAAGTTACGCAAGCATTTCCACTACTCCGAGAGTTGTCTCAAGCCGCTCAGGCTTAACCGATTTTAACGAAAAGAATTGTAATTAGAGAGGGTATCATTATGTCGCATCTAAGAATTCCTAAAGACTGGACTGTTCAACGTTCAACGCCTTTCTTCACTAAAGACAATGTGCCACCAGCGCTACTGACTCATCATAATACCGCTGAGGGAGTGTTTGGACAGCTGTGCGTCATGGAAGGGCAAGTGACTTACTACGGCTTTGCTGATGAAAATGCCACAGAAGCAGAAGTTGTGGTGGTGATTAATGCAGGCCAGTTTGCTACAAGCCCACCGCAGTACTGGCACCGCATTGAGATGAGCGATGATGCTCAGTTCAACATCAATTTCTGGTCGAACAAGGACAAAAGTGGGCAAGCGATGTTCCACGCTAAGCAGTAGTGAATCTTTGTAAGTGCTTTGACTGTTACGCTAATCGTCAAGTAAAGGGGTGTAGAAGGCGCAATAAACGGACTGCAATGCAGGATCATCGAGACCGAGGAAAGAGAAATCACGAGTAATGATTTCAATTCTTTAGTAGCATGTTACGAAACATTTCAGTCAGGTGAACTAAGGGAAGCGTGCAATGGAAAAACAACGAGTAGCATTTATTGGTCTGGGTGTGATGGGATACCCAATGGCTGGTTACCTAAGTAAAGCGGGCTTTGAAACCAAAGTATACAACCGCACAAAAGCGAAAGCCGACAAATGGGCTGAAGAATACCAAGGCGTAGCTTGTGAAACACCACGTGAAGCGGCAGAAGGCTGTGACATCGTTTTTACCTGTGTGGGTAATGATGATGACGTTCGTAGCGTTGTTTACGGTGAAGAAGGCATTCTGGTCGGTTTGAAAGCAGATGCAGTGTTAGTCGATCACACGACGACTTCTGCAGACCTAGCGGTTGAGCTGGCTGAAGCGTGTGCTAAGTATGGTAATCACTTCATTGATGCGCCAGTTTCTGGTGGTCAAGCGGGCGCAGAAAATGGTGTTCTAACCATCATGTGTGGTGGTGAACAAAGCATTTTTGACCGTGTGTCTCCGGCGATGGATGTGTACGCGAAGCAGATGACGCTACTGGGTGAAAACGGTCAGGGTCAACGCTGTAAGATGGTAAACCAAATCTGTATTGGAGGCGTTTTACAAGGTCTGAGTGAAGCTTTGTTGCTGGCACAAAAATCAGGCTTGGACATCGCTCAAGTTGTAGAAACGCTTAAGCATGGCGCTGCAGGTTCTTGGCAGATGGAAAACCGCGCAAATACAATGGCTGAAGACAAGTTCGATTTTGGCTTCGCTATTGATTGGATGCGCAAAGACTTAGGTTTCTGTCTGCAAGAAGCTGAGCGAGTGGGTCTAGAACTTCCACTGACTAAGAAAGTGGATGAGCAATACGCAGACCTTCAACGTGATGGTTTAGGTCGCATGGATACATCAGTACTGATCAAAGCGGTAGCTAAAAATCAGTAGTTGATGAATCAGTAATAGATAAACAGTTCTTTGGTATCAAAGAGCTTAAAGAAATCTAAGTTAATCATAATGAATCTCCTTGAGCATGGTTTGTGACTTGTGATTAAGGATTAGTGATTTGAAATCAGGAGGTGCTGTAGAGCACCTCCTTTTTTCGTCTTTAAATCACGCAGTGTAATGATTGCAGCGTTCGCTTACTTGTTTAAGCCTAGTGCAATTTCAAGACCTTTGCCGTACGCTTCGTCCGCTTGGTATGCGTGTTGAACGTGGCGCTGTTGGATGAACTCTGGCACACCGTCCATTGCGCGAGCTGTGTTATCGAACAGAGTTTGACGTTGCTCTTCGCTCATCAGACGGAATAGGTCACCCGCTTGGCTGAAGTAGTCTTCGTCTACACGATGATCGTAGTGATCAGCGTTGCCATTGATGCGCAGAGGTGGCTCAGAGTAATCTGGTTGCTCTGCCCATTCTTGTTTGTAGTTTGGCTCGTAACCCAGTGTTGAACCAAAGTTGCCATCAACGCGCATTGCGCCATCACGGTGGTAGCTGTGAACAGGGCAACGAGGTGCGTTCACTGGGATTTGATGGTGGTTCACACCTAGACGGTAACGCTGAGCATCGCCGTAAGCGAACAGACGACCTTGTAGCATCTTATCTGGAGAGAAGCCGATACCAGGTACAACTGCTGCTGGGTTAAACGCTGATTGCTCAACTTCTGCGTAGAAGTTTTCTGGGTTACGGTTCAGTTCGAACTCACCAACTGGGATCAGTGGGTAGTCTTTTTGAGACCATACACGTGTTAGGTCGAATGGGTTGAAGTTGACTTCATCCGCTTCTAGCTCAGGCATGATCTGTACGTACATCTTCCATTTAGGGAAGTCTTGACGCTCAATCGCTTCGTAAAGGTCACGGTGATGGCTTTCGCGGTCTTTACCTACGATTGCTTCTGCTTCTTGGTCAGTTAGGTTTTTGATGCCTTGCTGAGTTTTGAAGTGGAATTTCACCCAGTAACGCTCGTTTTCTGTGTTGATGAAGCTGAATGTGTGGCTACCAAAACCATGCATATGACGGTAAGACGCTGGGATACCACGGTCACTCATTACGATAGTCACTTGGTGGAATGCTTCTGGTAGTGATGTCCAGAAATCCCAGTTGTTGGTAGAGCTACGCATGTTAGTGCGAGGGTCGCGTTTTACTGCGTGGTTTAGGTCTGGGAATTTTAGTGGGTCACGTAGGAAGAATACTGGTGTGTTGTTACCAACCAAGTCCCAGTTACCTTCTTCAGTGTAGAATTTAAGTGCGAAACCACGGATGTCGCGTTCTGCGTCTGCTGCACCGCGCTCACCAGCTACGGTAGTGAAGCGAGCAAATAGTTCTGTTTTTTTGCCGATGTCAGAGAAGATTTTAGCGCGAGTGTATTTTGTGATGTCGTGCGTTACTGTGAACGTACCGTAAGCACCAGAACCTTTTGCGTGCATACGACGCTCAGGGATCACTTCGCGGTCAAAGTGTGCCAATTTTTCAAGGAACCAAACGTCTTGTAATAGTTGAGGGCCACGAGGACCTGCAGTCATAACGTTTTGGTTATGTGCGACAGGGCAACCTGCTGCTGTAGTCAATTTCTTGTTTGTCATTTTTCTTCCCCCTCCAGGGCTCAATACCTTAGAAACTGTAGAGGAGGTTATTACGGAAAAGCTGGGGGAGAAAACTGATATTGCTTATCAATTCAATAGATGGTGACTATGGTCGAAACTATATTAGAATCAGAAATTTACTACATTAGCTTGATTGACATAACAATCGACGTTCTCGAATGCGATTGACTGGGGGGAGCGCTATCCAGTTAGCGTGTCTGCGATGCTAGTAATATCGCCCCTTAAATGAAGTTTTACGTGTCATCAAAGGGGCGAAGTAATTAAGAGTACTTCACTTCAAGTTGTTCAGCTTTTGCAAATGCTGGGTGTGTCGCGAGCTGTTTCCCATAACGTTCAATATTAGGGAAGTGATTAACTAAACCAAACTTTTGAACCAATTCGACAATGAAAGACATCATGATGTCAGCGCCAGTCAGACGCTCTTCTACTAGGTAAGTTTTGCCTTCTAAGGATTGCTCGAAGTAGCCTAGTACATTCATTGCTTCCTTGTCGGCATAGCCTGATAAAAACTGAGTTTCATTTGGCTCTTTGCTTACGAAGATTTTTAGCAGCATAGGTAAAATTGCGGAGCTTTCTGCAAAGTGCATCCATTGCAAATATTCTGTGTGTGCTTTTGTACCGCGCTCAGGAGCAAAGGCTCCGTCACTGTATTTCTCAATCAAATATTCGGTCATTGCACCTGACTCAATGATAATCTCGCCGTTATCTTCAAGAACAGGTGACTTTCCTAATGGGTGAACACTTTTTAGTTCTGGCGGTGCCATGAAGGTCACGGAATCACGGACATAGGGTACAATCTCGTAATTTACATCTAGCTCTTCAAGTAACCAAATGATGCGCTTTGAACGAGACTGATTGAGGTGGTGAAGTTTAATCATTTACATATCCCTTTTTATAATGGGTCGTTAATCTGTACTACAAGCTTGCCGAAATTCTTACCTTCCAACAGACCGATGAATGCTTCTGGCGCATTATCCAGTCCTTGTACTAGATGTTCGCGGTATTGGATCTTTCCTTCTGCCAACCATTGATTAATATCTTGCGCAAATTCACCGTAACGATGTCCGTAATCATCAAAAATGATGAAGCCTTGCACCTTGATTCGTTTGGTCAGGAGCTTACCCATTAGTAATGGAAGATGGTCGGTACCTTCAGGCAGCTCTGTCGCGTTGTACTGAGAAATCAAACCACAAAGTGGGATACGCGCATTTGTATTCAGAAGTGGCATTACAGCCTCGAATACTTTGCCACCTACGTTTTCGAAGTAAACATCGATACCTTTGTCACAGGCATTTTTCAGTTGTTCTGCAAAGTCTTCAGCTTTGTGATCAATACACTCATCGAAACCAAGCACCTCTTTAGCGTAACGGCATTTTTCTTCTCCGCCTGCTATACCAACAACTCGGCAACCTTTGATTTTACCAATTTGACCAACTGTTGCGCCTACAGGCCCCGTAGCAGCTGCTACCACGATGGTTTCCCCTGGTTTTGGCTGACCAATGTCGAGTAAACCCATGTACGCGGTAAATCCTGGCATACCTGCAACGCCTAACGCGTAAGAAGGGTTTTGCGGTTCTTTACCAAGTTTAATGACCATCTCACCAGTTGAGATAGCGTAGTCTTGCCAGCCAACAGTGTAGGCAAGAACCCATTCACCTGCTTCGTAATCTGGGTGGTTTGATGTTTCTACCTGACAAACTGTACCACCGACCATTACGTCATCAATTGCAACAGGGTCAGCGTATGATTCGGCATCACTCATGCGACCACGCATGTATGGATCTAGAGATAAATAAACCGTTCTCAATAGCATTTCACCCTCTTTCGGAGTCGGTTTCGTTACCTCTTCTAAACGAAAGTTTTCTTGTGTCGGTGCACCATGGGGACGTGACGCGAGTACGATTCTGCGATTTGTTGCGTTAGTCATATCTATCTCACTTGTTGATTAGACCGGTCGTCTAGTATTTGTTTCAAAATATCCCGCTTATTTAAAGCGGGAAGGTTTACTGTGTTAACACTGACGCTTTTTCTGACAGTGAAACGTGTGTAGGGTGTTCATTCTGCTTCCACGCCGCCCGTTATGGGCAAGTGCGCGTATTCTGCAGTAAGTGTTGAGTATAGGTCAGACTTTGCGTCAATGCTGCCTGATCTTGATAAAGTTTGTTCAGCAAGCTAGCGCCATTCCAAAGGTAGTATATCTGCCTTGCTAATAACGCACTGTCACCATTGGGGATTGAGCCATCTTGAATGCCGATGTCAATGCAATCCGCTATCGCTTGAATGGTTTTGTCTGCTCCTTGGCGTAATGCCAAGCGCATTGACTCAGAGAGATCGGAGACTTCTGCACTTAACTTAACCAATAAACATTTGTTCGCATTACACACGTCGTCTTCTACTTTGACCATTTCTTCGAAATAGCTCATTAGGCGTTGGTAGCCACTCAGTTCAGTATTGGTAAAGCGTGCGTTTAAACGCTCAAAATACTTAGTAAAGTAGTCTTGAATCATCGCTTCACCAAATTGTTCTTTGGACTTGAAGTAATGATAAAACGAGCCTTTTGGCACTGCGGCCTTTTTTAATAGCTCTGAAAGACCAACACTCGTGAACCCTCGGTTTACGATCAACTCGTATCCGACGTCGAGAATATGTTGGCGTGTGTCATTCGTCTTTGCGTTCATAAAGTTTACTATAGGATGGATTAGACCAGTCGTCTAGTATTTGTTGTGGGTTATTTAATCAGCTCATACTCAATAACAAAGAGCGTGTCGGTATTTGGGTAGATTTCTCGAATTAACTGCTTGAGTTTTGGTAGTTCGATGGCTTCTTGTTCTGCATGAAACTCATTAATATCTTCAAAGTGAAGTGGTTCTACAGAACGTATCTTGATATCGCAGACTTTACGATCCGTTTCTAAGGTAAAAACTTCGACTTCTGTATTGGGAACGTAATGGCTTTCTGATTCATCTCGAATCGTTATCGTCTTTTTGCCTGACGTGATCAACGGGGTTAAGAATTCAAAAAAAGTAATCTTGGTTGGATGAGATGGCATGATGTACTCGTTAGTCTGGTTGTTTGGCGTAATTATATACCCAAATCCCCCAGAGATTCCTGTATTACTAGAACGATCGAGCGCGGATGAAGCGAATTAACTTGGCACTAAAGTAACCTGAGATAACGCCTATCCAGTTGGTGCTGAGATCATCAAAACTAAATGATCGATTTGGAATAAAAAGTTGGCTTATTTCTTCCATTGAAACGATAGCTAACAGCAGTAGCAAAAGACGAATCCCAAAAACGTCGGTTTTATTCGAGCTCACCAGAGAAGGGAACGTGAAGACCGATAAAAAGCCGATCAATAAACTGAAAGTAAAGTGAAGCGTACTTGATCCGCCTAAGTAGGTTTCCATTTGCAGGTAAGCAGTATGGTGTAGGTCAGAGCTTTTCCACAAAGAGAGTGAAGCGGTTAGCATCAGGACTAAAACAAAACTCGTGCGTGCCAGTATTAAAGCCATAATTAACCTATTGGAAAGAAGCCTAAGTAACGTTTTACAAAGTACAGTGCAGCTAAATTCTGGATAGCCATGCCAATTGCCATTGCCCACGCTGCACCAATCACACCAAACATTTGACAAAGCGTAACAAGTAGGCAGATGGACACCGTACCGGAGGAAATTGTAATGTATTTCATGGTTCTCTCATGACCACTCATTAATAATAAAAAACCTACTGAACCAGTCGCAACATTGACTAACTGCCCCAGAGAAAGGACGACTAATAGTGGTGCCGCGGCGAGAAACTCCTCACCAAAAAACTGCATTACAAACTCGGGGAAGAGGGTGCAAATAATTACGGGTACAATCGCTAAACCAACATTGGCTCGGCACGCCAAGCGGCTCAGGTTCTGCAGTTTGCGCATTTGACGCTCTTTGTAGAGAGAGGCAAACATCGGGGCGACCACAAAGTTAATGGTAATCAGCACAAAGCCAATCAGTAGTGATGTGCGTTGGGCTGCGGCTAACAAACCGATTTCCGCTGTTGAGATAAAAAAGCCCGCAATAACAAGGCTTCCCCATTGAAGAACATTCGTGAAGATACTGCCAACCCAGACTTGCTTGGCAGAAGCGGACATTTTTTTGTTTGGTACGAAAGCCGATGTTTGATATTGATCTGAGCCAAGCCAATTGGCACTAGATATGACCGCGACGCCTATGCTCGCTAAAAGCAGTGCGGTCATTAGATTGTTGATATTTTGCTGACCGATATAGTCTAGGGCAAAGACAAAAATGACCATCAACATGCTTACCCCAAGCTGCAACGCAAACAGAGATGATACGACTTTTCTACATGCTTGAAGCACCCGACTGTTGGTTTGCGCAAGCACCAAGAAAGGTATACAAAGCAAGCATAAAGTAATCGCATACATTGGTGATTGAGTCTGGTTTAGCTGTTCTGGAAACAGATTAAACCCTGCCAACAAAACGCCTATGGCGAGCAAGCAAAATGCCATACTTCGATACAGTGCGGTTTTATAGTTTTGGCTTTGTTCAAGCTTCTCTTTGTTATTAAAAGCGATCGCATTGTAACGAACTAACGAGACATCAAAACCTAGCTGAGAAACGATAGCGAGTAGCGAGACTAGGTTGAATAAAAAGAAAAATTGACCGGCCGTCGAAGCGTCACTGGTCTTCGATACAATCAGAGTCAGTAAAAAAGCAAATAGCGCACTCAACACACGCGTGATTGCGGTTTTTAATCCAGTAGATAACAAGCTTTTTGTACCGCTGGGCATCAACAGTAATTTTTGTTGAACAGTGTGAAACATAGGGGCATTTAACCGTAAAGTTTATTGAGTGCGAGGCGCTGTTTTTCTTCACTGAAGGCATCGTTTAATCCTGCTGTATATTGGCGAAAATCGATCTCTTCATAATGATTGACACAATGCGCGATCTGCTTGGCCATTTCTTCAGGTGTGAGCGCTAAAAACGGGTAGTTGAGATCTTTGGTTGCGCCGATGGTCCGAATAACCATAGGAAGATGTAACTTGGATGCTTCTAGAATGGTTAACGGCATCCCTTCCCATGCTGCAGTATGTAGATAAAGGTCTGAACCCTTGAGCTTTTCAACTACCTCATCGCGAGGCAGCATGCCCGTTACATCCACATTTTCAGTGCGTAATTTCTGTTCGAGTACGTGGTCACCGCCACCTATCCATGTGATCTCTATCGGGCGGTTAAGCGCATACCGATTAAGGAACTGCAATGTGCTGATAAGAAACTGAGGATCTTTTTGGGGCGTGACACGACCAAGTACAACGAGCTTCAGCGTTTCTTGCTTGTTTCGCTCTATACGATCTTCACTTTGATAAGACACGTAGTTGTTGAGCAGTTCGGCACGTTTCACGCCAATGCTAATCGCCAAGTCACATTCTCGTTGGCTACAGCCTGCCACCACATCAATTTTGCTTAGTTTTACTTTCTCTAGCGCTCTATAGAGCTGGCGCGCGAATTCGGAGATATCTTCACGTTCGAAAGCATAACAGTGCGGAGTGTAAACCAAGCGCGCCTTGCCAAGTTTTAGAAATCGCCCGAGAAATCCTGCTTTACTCGAGTGCAAATGCACAACGTCAGGCGCAAGTGATGCAATCATGTGGTTTGCATCGCGAACAAATTGAAGTAAACCGCCTTCCACCCATTTGGTCTGTGTGAAAATATGATGGTTGTTCTCATTGGTCAAGTCGTTTTCTCGGGCTCTGGCTAGCAAGAAATGCTGATAAGGCTCGTCTCTGGATGAGTGAACATAACTATAGAGGGCGGTTTGAACGCCACCTCCAAATGCTTCTGTAACATGGAGCACTTTCTTCATGATGATTTTGTCCCTGGTGTTTGCATCCATTTGTGTTTAAAAGCATCACGCTCTTGCTCTGAATAAACGTGGCGATACAAGGGAAGATCGTACATATAGAACAGTTTTGAGAAGTCGTAGTGATTCTTAAAGTGTTGGTGGATATTGGAGTACCACTTGTTTTTCGCTTCGTTGCTGTTTTTCAGCACGAAGTCTTGCAACTCAAGAAACTCACCGATTTCTTTATCAAGAGAACTGAGCTGTTCGCATTTGATTAGCATGACGTTGGCCTGAGCGTTCTGGAATGTGAAGAAAGGTTGAGTGTTGTCCAGCTCTTGGCGCATCACATCGATATTGAAATTACGCTTTAACTCGTTGTCGAACCAGTCCGCAAAATAGTTGAGATTGATATAGTTATCAAAGCAATGCTCGAGGTGCTGATACGTGACTTCCATATCTCGGTGAATTGCATCGTTCTTTTTGCCTTCGATAAATTGCAAATGGAGATCTTGAAAGAAGCGAGAAAAGACAGTTGCGATTGGATCGCGGACCAGCGTAACGATTTTAATCTGCTCGCGTTTTTGTAAGATACGTTTTCGCTGCTTGAGCACTAAGCGATAGAGTGCGCGGTTTCGGAAGTCGAAGAATTTACTCACGTCTTTTTTATTGTGATACATGTGAAATTCTTCGTGATCATCAAAGGTGTGGATGTGATAGCTCGGGATATTTTTCTCCCCTAGCGTGTGCTCAATTGATGAGGAGCCAACTTTGCCCATTTGGTAAACTAAAACAAAATTATCAGCTTGGAGTTCTCGGTTCTTTTCAAATTGTCGAGAGATTGAATACTTCATCTATCCTATCCTTGATTATTCATATTCGTGGTGATGGTTTACCGGAAAAGTATGAGCAATGGCCCTTGAGTCGTTGCTCATGCTGATCATGACGGGTAATAAGAGTATTAAAATTATGGTGGTGTTTACCGCAACGAAAAACACCATGATGAGGGCGTATATCGCAAGTAATAGGCTTTTTCTGTTTTCATTAAGACTACGGAAGCAAAAGCGAATAAAAAGAAAATAACCACCAAACAGCAGACCGATACCAAGTAATCCGTATTCAATTGCGGTATCTAACACAAAGTTGTGGGTGTAGATCGCCAGCTCATCATAGTTAAAGTAACTGATCATAAAGTTGGGTAACATTTTCGCGCCGACACCTAACACTGGGTGTTGAAGTAAAATATCTAGCCCATTGGCAAGTAAAAGTTTTCTATGAAGATTCGATACCCAGCGGGCTTCACTTTGGTTGGCAAATAAGACGTCTTCTTGGGTTATTTCCAATGTGTCTGCTAGCGTTTCAAACCCAACGTAGAGTGTGGTTGTGACGGCAGTAAACACAATAAAGCTTAAGGCTAATAAAATCGTCCACGTGTACGTTTCGCTGAGCGATTTTCTCATTAAGTTTTTTACGAGCAGTTGGTCAAAGAAGAAAAGCAGACAAAAACCAAGTAGCGCTTTTCTTTCTTGTGACAACACCAGTAATACTAAAGCTACGAGCATCAAAAGGTGGAAAGCGCGAATTTTATCTCGATAAAGGTACAGTAGTGAGCACAGTACACCGAACCCGTATTTACTTACCCCGAGTAACTTAAACCCACTTTGATAGCCCTGAGCAAAGTGCCATAAGGCAACGAGCGTACAGATGAAAAACAACAGATACGTGAAATATACCATTACCCGTTCGTCATCAAACACGCCATAGGCGTACATTAGGCTCAGTAGGCACAAAATCGCTAACCATTGCACAGTTTCTATAACTAGCGGCATTAAAGGGACGCGATTTAGCAGACCATTTATGAACACATACCCAGTGAACAATACGAGGAACCCCATACAGGGATGCATGAGTTTTTCAGCTTTTCCTTCCAATACCACTAATGCAGTAAAACCAATAGACAAAAGGCTTGCGATGTCAGATGGGGCTAGCGCTATTCCTCCAGCACGAAACTTCATTGGAATAAAGAACAATACTAATAGGCATGCTGCAAGCAATGAGGCGCGATGGCTCGATGGCGCGGAACTATTTGTTGGCGCAAAGCTGCTGGTAGATTCCATAGTAACCTTCACGAAATTTATCGATGGTGTAGAGAGAGGCCCTATTGACTGAGTATTGACTTGCAGCGTCGTACCGCTCAACACTTTCACACAGCTGGAGGACTTTTTGGCTCAGTTCAGTGGCGTTACCAACTTGAAATAAATATTCGGCACGTCCGGTGACGTCATCCAAACCAGGTACGTCCGATGATAATACGGGTAAGCCTGCTGCCATGGCCTCAACCGCCGCCAAGCCAAAGCCTTCGACGTGCGACGATTGCACGTAAATATCCATGTCGTTCAAAAAGGCTGGAACGTCAGAAACTACGCCATGAAAGTGAACACGTTGCGCGACGTTGATTTTTGTTGCCAATTCTTGCAGTGACGATTTTTTTTCTCCATCTCCCGCAAGGTGGAGTTCGTATCGTCTTGGTAAATGGATAAGTGCTTGGATAAGCGTTTCATGATCCTTATGTTGGTGAAGTCGGCCCACCATTCCAATCTTGATAACTGGTTTGTCGATTAGGTGGCTGGCGCATCTTGGCGTCATAGAAAACCTTTTTAAATCAACGCCATTGTGCACCACGTGATATTTGTGTTGGTAGCGAGGCATGAACTTCACCAGTTCATCTTGTACTTTTTCACTAATACTGACTGTCAAGTCGTGGCCCCAATATAAGACGTATTCCATGAACTTAAACAGCGGATAGTCACGTCGACGGTTATAAGAACAGTGCTCAGTCTGGATTCGTTTTTTACCTACCGCCAATAGCGCTAGGTAAATGGAAGGGTAGAGGTGCCCGTGAACGACATCCGGCCAACGCAGCAAAGAGAATTTCTCACTCAATGGCAATGTGCGCCAGTTAAAACACTCTATGCCTTGGGCGGATAGCATTGGTAAGTAATCATTTTCATCACACAAGACCAAAATTTTGATTTCGTATTCAGGCTTATGTTCTAAAACAAGGTCGACTAAGAACTTCTGAGCACCGCCGTTCTGAGAAAGATCATTGATAATATGTAGAATCTTGGTTTTCATGATTAATTGGTCAGATATTGCTGTTTAAGGTCGGTGATTTCTGCATTTGAGAAAAAGTGCTTCGTCAATTTAGAATTCAGCATTTCTTCAACGTACTCGGGTGTAGGTTGAAATTGCGTTTTGAATTCTTTCATTAGTGGCGAGTACCATTTGTTGTCTGATTGATTTTCATAAACAACATCCACGGGGTAACCTAAAAAGTCTTCAACTGCGGAGTTAGCCTTTGTTAGCTTGTCACTTCGAATGACCAACAGCGAGAAGTTATTGTTATGGTATGTTTGATAGCCTACTTCGTGATTAAAAGACTCGTTAAACACATCAATCCCTGTTAGTTGTTTGATCTCGTTGTCAAACCACTGCAGCGCATATTGATGATTCATGTGCTTATCAAATGCTTCTTGGAGTAATTGCGGTCGTTCGGTACGTATTGCGCTGTCATCCTTTAGATATTTGTCCGCCATCCAAAAAGGAAGTGCTTGAAAGAACATTGAGACATTTCGTCCGATCGGTTCACGCACCAGCGAGATAATTCGAACTTTTTTCTTGCGCTTTAACATATGGCTCATCGTTATACGCTTTAGTCGTCGCTTTAACGCATTGATCTGAGGCTTATGCAATTGCGCTCTAACGGGGGATATTTGTTTTTGCGCATCGACGGTCATAAGGTCGTGCAAGTGAATCGAGTTAGGAATGGAATGCTCTAATGCACTCGAACCTACTTTGCCCATTTGATAGATCAATACCGGCTGTTCTTGGCTTTTCAACGTTTGGTACCAAGATAGGTTTACGTTAGTAGGCGTATTTCTGGACATAAAGCGTCTCTCCTTCCTTGGCCTTGGCTTGTGTGATTAAGACGCCAAGAGATGGAACTGAGTGTTGTATTTGTTTAGATAACGCAAGGTTAACCAGTGATGATTTTGTTGATTCTGAGCGAATGACGGTGATCAGACCATTGGCATACTGACCAAGAATAAGTGCGTCACTCACTGACAGTAGGGGTGGTGTATCGATAATGATCCGGTCATACTTATTTTGAAAATGTTCGAGCAACTTTTTAAAGCGATCAGAAGCCAGTAATTCCTGTGGGTTTGGCGGAATTAGGCCGGCCGGTAATACATCTAAGTTGGCTTCTTTTATATGTGTAACACAATCTTTGATTGGCGTATCCATCGTCAGGATATGCGTTAAGCCAGGGCTTGATTCAGCAATACCGAATCGCTTTGCGATGGAAGGTCGACGTAAATCGCAGTCGATGATCAACACCTTTTCCATTTTTGAAAACGACACCGCCATATTGATACTGGTCGATGTTTTTCCTTCTTCTGGAATAGCAGAGGTAAAGGGCAATATCTTTTGCTTCGTGTTGGTTAATCTGAGCAGAAGCGAGGTTCTGACGGAGCGGCAAGCTTCACTAAATAGCTTTTCTTCATCATCTAAATACGCGGTATAACTGACGCCGTTTTTACGCAAATTGCGTTTTTTGACCATAGGAATCACACCTAAACACGTAACACCAAGTTTTTCCTGCACATCGGTTGTGCTTCGGATAACTTCTCGCATCGTTTCTAAGATGATGACCAGAGCGCAAGCAATGGCAAAGCCAAAAAAGGTGGCAATCAGTACCAGTTTGATTCGTTGTGGTGCCACCGGGAATAGAGGAATGATGGCTTTATCAGTAAAGCGAGCCGTGACATTCTTGTAGTCGCTGGTGGCGTTGGTCTCTTTCTCACGATTTAAGAACGCTTCATAGAGTGCCTTATTGGATTCAACCTCGCGTTTTAACTGTTCGTAACGCGCTTTTTGTGACCCTAACGATTGGAAGTCTGACTTTTTGTTATCGAGTTCTGCTCGAAGCATGTCCTCTTGCGCTTTTGCAGCAAGAAGGTCTTGTTGCTTACTGAAGGAAATGTCCCGGATGAGTTGCTGGGTTCTTGATTGAATTTCAGCAAGCTGTGCTTTCGCCTGAATCATTCGATCATGCTTAGGTCCGTAGCGCTGTGCCAGTTCAGAGAGATTTTTGGCTGCCTGTGCTTCCGACAATTTTAGATCGCGGATTTGCGCTTGATTAGCGAATTCATCAATTGACAACAAGCTGTCTAAACTTTGCGAAGATTTACGTCGTAACAGTTGGATTAACGTCTGCGCTTCAATACGCTTATTAACAGCGATATTCAGCTTGCGAGTGAGTTCTTCTAGCTCATTTGCGTAAATTTCATCAATACCGTTTATATCGATCAACCCTTCTTTTAACAAGAATTCTTGCAGCGCTTGCTCCGAGTTACGTAATCGCTCCTCCAATTTTTGAGAGTTATTTGTCAACCAAGTAGCCGCATTTTGTGTAACGACCAATTTGGCTTCAAAATTTGCGTCAATGTAGGCTTGGCCGACCGCGTTGGCGATTGTCGTCGCAAGCTTAGGATCGATAGAACGAAAGCGAATTCTGACTAATTGGGTGTTACGTACTGGCTCAATATCGAGTTTACTTCTGAAAGCTTGAAGTGCCTGATAATAGGACTCTGAAAACTGGGCGGTTTCTTTTGGGCTTGGTGCCACATTCAGTAGGTCTTGAACAAAAGGAATCGACTTTATTTGGTCGATTTTTTTATTTAACCCCCCTGAGCTTGTGAATTCAGGTAATTGGGTAAGGTTCAGCTCTCTAATGACCTTATCTGCAATATGATTCGATTTTAAAATGGCGATTTGCGTTTGAAAGTACTCTTTTTTTGTCGTGTCGACGCCATATACTTCCTCGATTGAAAGGGCGCTTTTTTGCTCCTCTTGGATGAGTAGCGTAGCTGTAGCTTGGTATATCGATGCTTTGGAGTAGATATACCAAGTACAAGTTAATGAGAACAGAAGCGTGAATGCTGCGATGCTTAGCCAATTCTTTTTAATCGCTTTGAAGTGATGGCCAAAACGAATCAGTTCTACTTTGTTCATCTGGAGATTATTTGGATGAGTCCCGTTCATTTGATTCCCTGTCACTTAAAAGAAGCTCTGGTCAATAAATACAATGTCACCAGGTTCAACGTTGCGGTGCATACTGACCCCCTCCATCGTTTGACCTGTTTTATGCTTGGTGAGGTTAATGCCTTTGCGTGAGGCTCTGTCGGTCAAGCCACCTGCTAGAGCGATGGCCTTCTCTATGGTTAACCCTGGACGGTACTCAAATCCACCAGGTTTCCTGACTTCTCCATTAACGTAAAACAGACGAAAGTTATTGATGGTGACCATCACTTTTGGATTGATGAGATAATCGCCTTTTAAGCCCGTTTCTATTTCGTACTTGAGTTGTTTTGGTGTTTTTTTGATTGCTTTAATTCGGCCAAGGTAGGGGTAATCAAAGTAGCCATCTGACGTTATTAGAATATTTTTAATCGTAAGATCTTCTTCACCATAGACCTGCACGGAAATGGTATCGCCAGTATCGAGTAAGTAATCTTCCTCGTTTGAGTCAGCGTTGACCAAAGTGCTAAATAGCAACAACGCTACACTCATGAATTTGATGAATGCCTTCATTAATAATCCTTTTTACAGAGAAAACTGTGCGCTTAAAGTCCAAATGTTTTGTTCGAAGCTATAACCCGATCGGCTAGAGTTTTTATCTTGGTATTGCCAATCGGCTTGCAGCTGTATCCAACGTTTGATCTGATAATCGATACCAAAAGATAGAGTGTATCGATCGTCGTTTCTGGAGATTCCCGTGTAATCATCTTGTTGATAAACAGCACCTAAGCGAGTTGCAAGGTAACTATTCCAATCGTGCTTCAGGTTCAGTCGGTAACGAGTTTGTAGGTTGTAATCGCCATCTTGATCGGGGTTAACCGCCGCTTGAGTGGTTTTCACGCTGACTAGAGTTTGTTCTTGAGGCAACCATTCAAAGCCGATATCCCAACTAAAGCCTTTAAATGTCTCTCGTTGAGCGCTGTCAAAATCTTTGATTTGATAACCGAGTCGAGCGATGCCTTTGGTTTTTCCTGTGACTTCCCATTCGGCACCGGTGTAATAGAAACTGGTGTTGTTATCTTTCGATGGCTGCGCAGAATTTCGGTGCTGATACTCGGTTACGATTTGGTTTGTTCCGACTAACCAATAGGTTCTTGGCGTCGCTCTTAAATAGAACTCCAAATGTGCATTGGGAGCTCGAAAATCGTTGTATTTAGTTTTAGCGTTTGGGCGACCAGGCAAGCCGTCACGATAGTTTTGATAGGTTTTATCACTATAGCCTAAACCGAATTCGAGTCTGCCTTTGGCACCGTTAGATCCAAAGACATAATTGGTTTTTACATCGTTACGGTTGAACTCTATTGGTGAGTCGATTGCGCTACCATTACCTTCGGTAATATCTTCTCCTCGAACTTCATGCTGGGCGCGAAAACGGTAATCAACCACTAAACGATGGCGATGATTAAATTCGAAAAAGTTGGAAAACTGAAAAGTGTGGTCGTCGAAGTCGTTGCGATCGTCAGATGAAAAGCCAGCTTTTAACTTATATAAAATATCTGCGCGATAGCGATTCCGTTCTATACGTGCTAGTAAGCTTGGTTCTATACCCCAAATATTGACTGACTCTACATTGCCGGATTTTTCCGCTTTATTGATGTTGTCATCTCCCTCGTAGAAAGTTTTTACGAGGGGAATCAACTCTATACCAGACTCGGTTTGGTAAGCCATCGGTTCTGCGAGCAAGTCAGTAGAAAACAGACTCAATGCTATTGCCATTGTCAGTTTCTTCATAATCTCAACCTTAGTAAGCGTTAGCACCAGTGAAGCCTTTGAAAACGGTCATAAAGATGATTTTGATGTCCATCCAAACCGACCAATGGTGGATGTAATCCAAATCAAACTCGACTCTCTTTTCCATTTTTTCTAAGGTGTCGGTTTCGCCGCGATAACCATTAATCTGCGCCCAGCCAGTAATGCCTGGTTTTACTTTGTGACGTAGCATGTAGCGATCCACGATCTGACGGTATTCTTCATTGTGTGCCACGGCATGAGGGCGTGGGCCGACAATAGACATGGTCCCTTGCAGTACATTGATAAATTGAGGTAGTTCGTCCAAAGAGGTGCGACGTAGAAATCCGCCAAAAGGCGTAATACGAGGATCGTTCTTTGTCGCCTGTTTCACGTTGGAACCTTGATCCATGGTTGTCATTGAACGGAACTTCCAGACTTCAATCTTGCGTCCATCAAGACCGTACCGATGTTGTTTAAAGATGACAGGGCCTTTAGACGTTGCCTTAATGCCAATCGCAATGACGAATAGAATAGGGGCGATTAAGACCAAAATAATGCTCGAAAACAAGATGTCTTCAAACCGTTTTACCCAAGAAGAAATTCCAGCAAAAGGTGTATCAAAGACACTTAGTGTTTGAACTTGGCCGATCTGCGCCCAACGAGAATGTAAAAGGTTATAAGTGAAGAAGTCGGGAATCAGATACGTATTTGCGGTGGTATCTGAGAATTGGTTAAGAAGTGACGCAATGCGCTCTTTTGCGTGCATTGGCATCGCGATATAGACGTAATCTACTTCCCCTTTTTTAGCTCGCTCAAGGGCGTGGTCAACAGCTCCTTTAATAGGATAATCAGAATTTGGCAATCTGTCGGAAGATCGTTCGTCGTAAAAGCCATCAAAAAGCACGCCGTGTTCTGTGTGGTTTTGAATTTCGTTAGCTAGGGTAATGCCGTGAGGAGTTTGGCCGATGATGATTGCAGTGCGAGTGTTGAATCCTTTTTTTCTCAAATAGGCTAATCCGGTACGGAATGTTACTCGCCATGCCAAAAGCAGAGCGGGCGTAATCGCAAACCACAGCGCTAAAATTGTGTTATCAAATAAGGTATGGACTTCAGAAAAATACAGCACAACAAAGATAAGTGCAGAAGTCACCGCCCAAGCAACACAGACAATAAACATCTGCTCTTTAAACGAACTGGTTCGCCAAGAGCGATACAGATTGCCGCTTTCTGCCATAAATAGAAAAGAGATGCCTCCAACGAAAGCCAATATGACGTAATCTTTCCCCATCGCAGTATTCATGTCTTTGAACACTAAAAGCAGCATAAAAGAGACGATGACAGCAAGATCTGAGATGCGATATAAAAAAGCGAACTCCATCTCATGAGAGCGGATAAGTCCTTTTTGTTTCATGACTCAGTTTCCCTTCTGACACGCTACCGCCCTTGGGTGTCTTCCCCAATTGCCGTGTCGTGAACGTTATTAGTAGTTAGTGCACAGAGCATTCTGTGGAATGCTGCTGAGTTTTTTGTCACGTGTAATTTCGTTGATAAGTGTAAAAATTTGCGTTGTTGAGGTAAGTGGAAATAAGAATGATATTTAGCCCTTTGGCTAAGTTTGGCGGGTTAGGAAAAAGCTGGTACTTACTTATGAGGGATGAGGAAAAGTATTAAAAATGAAGTATCAGTACAAAGACAATGGTTTATGTGAGGGTAGAAGAAACGGGTGATTTGATTCGTTCACGATTAATGATTTAGTATCGAATTGCTGATATTTATTAAGATAAAAAAATCCCTCTCAAGTGAGAGGGATTTTTGAGTAAGGACGAATGAACTATTCGACTTCTACGCCGTTTTCTTTGTATAGGCGGCGGCATGCGCGACCATCACTGTGGAACAGGTGACAACGATGAGCTGGAATACCGATCTCGATTTTATCGCCAGTGTCGACTGCAAGCGTGTCCGGCTGACGGAAAATAACGTCGGCGTCCGCGCCTTCTAGATTTAGGTATACTTGAGTTTCGTTACCTAGCTTCTCAACAATCATCACTTCACCGTGAATACTTGCATCAGCTTCAGAAGCGGATAATAGGTGCTCAGGGCGAATGCCTAAAGACATTCGGTCGCCGCGGTTAACTGTTGTACCATCCACTGGAATCCAGAAAGATACGCCGTTAGATAGTTGAACTTTGACGCGCTCTGCTTCTACTTCATCAATGAACACGCTCATGAAGTTCATTTTCGGAGAACCGATAAAGCCAGCTACAAAGCGGTTTTGTGGGTAATGGTAAAGCTCAAGCGGCTTACCAACTTGCGATACATAACCGCCGTCTAGTACAACGATTTTATCTGCCATTGTCATCGCTTCTACCTGATCGTGCGTTACGTAGATCATGGTACAACCAAGTTGGCGTTGTAGCTTAGTAATTTGTGCACGCATGTTTACACGCAGTGCCGCATCCAAGTTTGATAGTGGCTCGTCTAGAAGGAATACATTTGGCTGCGATACCAATGTTCGGCCAATCGCCACACGTTGACGCTGTCCACCAGAAAGTGCTTTTGGTTGGCGCTCAAGCAAGTGGCCTAGTTGTAGGATTTCTGCTGCTTGTTCAACACGCTTGTCGATTTCTGCTTTGTCTGCTTTTGCTAGTTTCAAGCCAAATGACATGTTGTCATATAAGTTAAGGTGCGGGTAAAGAGCGTAAGACTGGAATACCATACCAACACCACGTTTGGATGGTTCGACGTCATTCATGCGCTGGTCACCAATATACAAATCACCTGAAGTAATGTCTTCAAGACCGGCAATACAACGTAAAAGGGTAGATTTACCACAACCTGATGGACCTACGAAAACAACAAATTCACCTTCGTTGATTGTTAGGTCTACGTTCTTAGAAATCAGTACGTCGCCATACGCTTTACAAACATTTTTTAACGTGACACTCGCCATGTAGCTCGTCCTCGATCAATTTTTTATTATTCACCGCTCATCATTATATGAATTATCTAGCGAGCAGTAACAGTAGGAATCGGTAAGTTCTTGCGGTTGGTAAGAAAAGTAGGGTAGCACTTCAATAAAATGTCCTGAATAGAAGTGCT
Organism: Vibrio sp. SCSIO 43097; assembly: GCF_023650755.1. Lineage (NCBI taxonomy): Bacteria > Pseudomonadati > Pseudomonadota > Gammaproteobacteria > Vibrionales > Vibrionaceae > Vibrio > Vibrio sp. SCSIO 43097. The sequence goes on from NZ_CP071841.1 coordinate 1,730,649, forward strand.
ACCCATCATAGCCAAGTACGAGTTTCTCTCCCCCACATTATTCGTATTGTCTCCCCCGTGAAATAATTACCACAAACAACACTAATAATGACATTCCACTCGTCTGGCAATGCAAAACCAGCAAATCTTTTTCCTAATACGTAGGCACTGCTGGGAAAGGGTTCTTACCATCCACTCTTGGATGACTGCAGTTTCTAAGATTGTGCGTAGTGCGACATCCTCCTAATAGAAATAATTGTAGGGGGAGTAGAAAGGGAGGAGTAAAAAAGGAGGAGGAAGAAAGCAGTTGGTCGGAAATCACATTATTGCACCACCTAAAGTTGAAACCGATCACAGGAACTATCCATTTTGTGATTTGAGTCTCTTACCCTTGGCGATTTAGATCACGAAAATACGTCATAATTGTAAGGGCGTAGGGATTAGGAGGATGAGACATATTGGATTATTTCAGATGATATATGTCGAAATACGGCTGAACCTCAATGGACTAGCCCTACATCAAAAATATAAAAAGGATACGAACATGAAAAAGTTAAGCGCTGTAGCACTAGGTACTCTTGTTGCTTTGGGTTCTTTTGGTGCTAATGCTGCCATCGAAGAAGGACAACTTACTATCTGGATCAACGGTGATAAAGGCTACAACGGCCTTGCTGAAGTTGGTAAGAAATTTGAAGAAGACACAGGCATTAAAGTGACTGTGGCTCACCCAGATGGCCTTCAAGACAAATTCCCTCAAACTGCAGCGACTGGCGACGGTCCTGATATCGTATTCTGGGCTCACGACCGTTTCGGTGGTTACGCAGAAGCTGGCCTGCTAGCAGAAATTAAACCTTCTAAGAATATTCAAGAAGGTATCGTTGATTTCGCTTGGGATGCAGTACGTTACGACGGCAAATTGATCGGCTATCCAGTTGCGGTTGAGTCTCTATCTCTAATCTACAACAAAGACCTAGTTCCAAACCCACCAAAGTCTTGGGAAGAGGTTGCAGCATTAGATGCAAAACTTAAAAAAGACGGCAAGTCTGCAATCATGTGGAACCTAAAAGAACCGTACTTCACTTGGCCATTAATGGCGGCTGATGGCGGCTACGCGTTCAAATACACTTCTGAAGGTTACGATGTTAAAGACGCTGGTATCGCGAAAGAAGGCGTTAAAGACGCAATGAGCTTCGTAAAAGGCTTAGTTGATAAAGGCGTAATCTCTGCGGATATGGATTACTCCGTGTCTGAGTCTGCGTTCAACCAAGGCAAAACAGCGATGACGATTAACGGTCCATGGTCTTGGGGCAACATTGAGAAGTCTGGCGTTAACTACGGCGTGACTACGCTACCTAAGTTCCAAGGTCAATCTTCTAAGCCATTCGTTGGTGTTCTAACGGCTGGTATCAGCACTGCGTCTCCAAACAAAGACCTAGCAGTTGAGTTCATTGAGAACTACCTACTAACAAACGATGGCCTACGTATGGTTAACAACGATAAGCCTCTAGGTGCGGTAGCACTTAACTCGTTCCAACGTGAGCTTGATTCAGATACTCGTATCGCAGCAACAATGGACAATGCGATGAACGGCGAAATCATGCCAAATATCCCTCAAATGAACGCATTCTGGGGTGCGGCTAAGAACGCAATCATCAACGTAGTTGACGGTCGTCAAACTGTCGATGCAGCTCTTGCAGATGCAGAAAAACAAATGACTAAATAATTAAGTAAGACCTTTTTAAGGAGGAGGCAACTCCTCCTTACTTTTCTATATTTATTCTATATTCGCTAGCAGGTTCCCTATGCAGTCAGTTCAAGGTACAAATGCTATGACAGCACCAGAAGCCAGCCTTCCGAGCAGCAAAAAAGTGTTCATGAAATGGTCACTTTTAGGCACAGTCGGCATCATCAATGGCTACGCAACAATCCTTATGTATTCTCGCGGTGAGATTGCGTTTGCACTACTTACGCTCATTCTTACCGCTTTAGCGTTGTTCATCTTTGGTAGCAAAAAGACGTACGCACACCGTTACATCTACCCTGGTATAGCAGGGATGATCCTTTTCATTCTTTTTCCTTTGGCGTACACCATAGGTTTGGCGTTTACCAACTATAGCGCGAAGAACCAACTCTCTTTTGATCGCGCTCAGAACGTACTTTTGGACCGAACTTACCAAAGTGGTGATAGCTACCCGTTCACTTTGTATAAAACGGAGCAAGGCCATCAACTTGTGGTTGAAAAAGATGGTGAGCTACTTGCAAGCCCGACTTTTCAGCTTGATAACCTTTCAGCATCGGAGTTTGATCTTTCACCAATTGAAGAAGTGACGGGTGAAAAAGAATCAATCAAGGCGATTGTTAAGAACCGCAGTGCGTTGAGCAGTGTCGATTTACATTTGCCAAGCGGTGATGATATCCGTATGAGTGGGCTGCGCAAATTTGCTGCAGTTGTGCCTTTGTACACATTACAAGAAGATGGTGAAACGCTTTACAACAACCGGACTGAAGAAACGCTACGTCCAAATATGGAAGTAGGTTACTACCAGCCTGTCGATGAAAACGGTCAATTTGTTGGCAGCACAGTGTCACCAGGTTTCGTGGTGAACATTGGTACCCACAACTTTGAGCGTGTTTGGAAAGATGATGGTATCAAAGAGCCGTTTATCAGTATCTTTATCTGGACCATTGTTTTCTCTGCGCTAACCGTATTGTTTACGCTTGTTATTGGTCTTGTCCTTGCCAGTGTGGTTCAGTGGGAAGCACTTAAAGGTCGCTCAGTTTACCGTTTGTTGCTAATCCTGCCTTATGCAGTTCCGGCGTTTATTTCTATCTTGATCTTTAAAGGTTTGTTTAACCAAAGCTTTGGTGAGATCAACATGTTGTTGGAAGGCTTATTCGGAATTAGCCCGGCTTGGTTCTCTGACCCGTTCATGGCGAAAACCATGATCTTAATTGTGAACACTTGGCTTGGTTTCCCTTACATGATGATTTTGTGTATGGGCTTACTAAAAGCGATTCCAGACGATTTATATGAAGCATCAGCAATTGATGGTGCGAACTTTGTCACGAACTTCACACGTATCACACTACCAATGATGTTGAAGCCGTTAACACCATTGTTGATCGCGAGTTTTGCATTTAACTTCAACAACTTCGTACTTATCCAGTTGTTGACTGGCGGTGGTCCAAACATGATTGGTACATCAGAGCCTGCGGGTTACACCGACCTGCTAGTAAGTTACACCTACCGAATCGCATTCGAAGGTGCTGGTGGTCAAGACTTCGGTCTAGCAAGTGCAGTAGCAACGCTTATCTTCCTATTGGTTGGCGCATTGGCACTTATCAACCTACGCGTAACTAAAGTAGCTCAGGACTAAGGAGAAATTACAATGGCAATGGTACAAGGTAAGTCATTAAAGTATCGTGTTTGGGCTACTCATATTGCAATGTGGGCATTCTTGGCACTGATTATTTTCCCTTTACTGATGATCATCGCGATTTCATTCCGTGAAGGTAACTTTGCAACGGGTAGCCTGATCCCAGACAACCCAACACTTGATCACTGGAAATTGGCATTAGGTTTCTCGGTGACTAATCCAGACGGTACAGTTACACCGCCACCATTCCCAGTAATGACATGGTTGTGGAACTCGGTAAAAGTGGGTGGTATTTCTGCAATCCTAATCGTGGCGCTATCAACCACATCGGCTTACGCGTTTGCTCGTATGAAGTTCAAAGGTAAGAACACCATTCTTAAAGCGATGATGATCTTCCAGATGTTCCCTGCGGTGTTGGCACTGGTTGCTCTGTACGCGTTGTTCGACAAACTGGGTCAGTACATTCCTTTCCTTGGTCTGAACACGCATGGCGGTCTGATCTTCGCTTACTTAGGCGGTATCGCACTGCACGTTTGGACCATTAAAGGCTACTTCGAAAGTATTGACTCGTCTCTAGAAGAAGCAGCGGCTCTTGATGGTGCTACACCATGGCAAGCATTCCGTTTGGTATTGCTGCCACTGTCTGTGCCAATCCTAGCGGTAGTCTTCATATTGTCGTTCATCATGGTAATTGGTGAAGTTCCTGTAGCGTCACTACTGCTTTCTGATGTAGACTCGTACACACTTGCAGTGGGTATGCAGCAATACCTATATCCACAAAACTACTTGTGGGGTGACTTTGCCGCAGCTGCTGTACTTTCAGCAGTGCCAATCACTGCCGTATTCTTACTTGCGCAGCGCTGGTTGGTTGGTGGTCTAACCGCTGGCGGTGTAAAAGGATAATCTCTTGTGGTCTGAGATTGATAAGAATAACTAGAAAAGGGCGACCACATGGTCGCCCTTATACTTAGCACGGATATTACAATTTTGGTTTGGCCGCCGATCAGTAATATCTTGGCTTTTATTGGCGTTACGCATAGCTGGCTGTTAGCTTAGTTCCTTACGATTCAATCACTAACAGTTTTTGTAACCATAACCTGAGTTTAGACTCAGGTTTTTTTATGCCTGTTAAAGGCAATTTTGCAATAAGTAGATAGAGATTAGCGGCTTTGCAATGGATTACACAGGGCTTGAATAATGCCCTGCGTAGCACTTCACATAAATAACTAGAGCTTAGTAAAAAGCTAAATTGAGGTAGGGAAGGAAGAGATTAAAACTCTCGGCTGGAAGGTGCGCATCCAACGTATTGAAGCAGCGTGTACAAACTTTCTTGCTGCAGTGCGACGCGACGAAATAGATTAGCAAAGGTAACGTCACCGCCAAAGCAAGTTTGAATGTAATGATTAATTTCTGTTTCGTTATACCCCTCGACGTACATGGTTCTCACCCACTGGTACTCGACCGCTTTTAAATTGGTCAACGTCTCTTCACTTAAGGTCGTTTCTTTTAGTCTCAAGATCCAAACTCTATCCAACTCTAAAATAATGGATGGATTTAAGCAAAGCTAGGTGAAGGATTTATGACAGAGAAGGGCGAGCGTGAAACAAATGGCAAAACCATGATGTTGCTCCACACTCTGGGTCTGGGTAACGTTGAGGTACTTAATAGCGTTCTTAACGGATGCCAGTTACTTGAGATATTTAACGTGTGCTTCCATTTCTTCCCCAATCTCTTTACGCATGTTCATAAGACGGATAGCGGATTGCTCTAAGGCTTTGTCTTCATCTGACTCTGGAATCCATTTCGGTACATCGGTTGGTTTTCCGTTTTCATCTACAGCAACCATGATAACGATACAGTGAGTGGTGAGTCTGTTTTTCATTTGCTTTGGATCACTAGCTTGCACGTCAATCGCAATGTGCATTGAGCTTCGTCCGGTATAAATGACTTTCGCGCTAACTTCGACTAAGTTGCCGACATGAATCGGAGCAACAAACCGAATGCCGCCAGCATATACGGTAATGCAATATTTACCACTCCACGCTGCAGAACAGGCGTACGCTGCCAAGTCGATCCATTTCATTACGGCGCCGCCGTGCACTTTTCCGCCAAAATTTACGTCGCTGGGTTCTGCTAAAAAGCGAAGGGTAATGTCTCTTTGACCACTGCTCATCTGTCTTTCCTTGATGGGTTATTGTTTTCCCAATTTAGCAGCAAGATGAATTTTCGGGAATAGCGAATGAAACAAAATATTAACTTTTATTCGAACGCTGGAAGTGACAAGCCACAGCGTAGTTCTGTGGCTTGAGGTGTAGATGTTAATTGGCGGTAGAGGCAATCTCAGAATTGGACAATAGTTCTCTCTGTCTTACTTTTATTTGCGACAGGATAACGCCAGAGATGACTAACAACCCACCAATAATATGGTAAGCGTAAATTTTCTCACCAATTAGTGTTGAAGCAAGTATGACGGAAACCACAGGCATTAGGTTCATGAACATAGCACTTGAATCAGCACCAATTGAATCAATCGCTTTTACCCACATCAGCGGCGCGAAAATGGAAGCAGCAATACCAGCATAAGCGATTAATGGTAGCGCGTCTTGGCTTGGTAACAGTTGTTCACTAGAGAGCCAAAGTGGTGTGAGCATCAAAACAGAAAAGAAGCCCTGCATGTAAACCAGAGTCAAACTACTGAATGGCATTTTCCAGCGTTTTAGCAGAACACAATAAGCCGCGTATACCATGGCAGCAACGAGCATTAAGCTGTCACCTTGCGTTAAGTCTTGATGTAAAAAGTAAGTGATATCACCGTGACCAAGCATAAATGCTAAGCCGCCGAGCGAAATGACACCACCGACGATACTTAACATTGATATAGATTTACCGAGCAATGGGACACTTAAAAACACGCTGATCAAAGGAACTAAAGAGGTGATCAGGGCCATATTAGAGGCCGTTGTTGTTAAACCGGCATAGTATCCAAGTGACTGGTTGAGAACCATACCAAGTAACGCAAGAAACGCCAACTTAGCTAAGTAAGGTCGAATAATGTGTCGTTGTTTGATGATTGCAGGCAGGCAAAATGGCGTTAGGAGTACCATTGCGACAAACCAACGGTAGAAACTCATCGCACTTGGTTCAATGGCGCTCGCAGCCATCTTGTTCACAATTGAGTTACCACCCCAAATCATAACGGTGAAAAACGGAAGTAAATAAATCATGAGAACCCTATAGCACAATTATTGATGGCGCTAGTCTGGCAGGTCTTTATAATAAAAAGTATCTCTTAAAAGACATCGTAAGCGATAGGAAGACAATTTTGAAAAAGAGCGCCAGAAATCTTCATCCCTCCTTATCAATCGATCGTGCGCCATCAGATGTATTTATGAATTTCGAAGCGTTTCTCTCTAATACAGAAACACGAATTCATAGCCACCCTTGGGGGCAAGTGCAACTGATCAGCGGTGGGATTCTGGAGATGGATGCAGAAGACACAAGATTTCTAGCACCTCCACATCTTGCTATTTGGGTTCCCGCCGGAATTCGTCACACTAGCTACAACCGTAAGCCAATCGAATATTGTTCTTTGAATATTGCCCCTGAATTGACGGCGCATTTTCCAACTAAAACGAGCTTGATCAAAGTGACTCCAATCGTGTCATCTATTATTGAGGACTTTCGTCAGCGAGACATTAATGTGGCGCAAACTGATGAAGACAAGCGCTTGGTACAAGTGTTATTGGACCAGCTTGCAAAGCAAGAAGTCGAACATCACTTTTTACCGACTACCGACAATAAGTATCTTGAACCGATTTTAAAAGCAGTAGAAGAATCGCCGACGGATGAGATCAGTTTGGCGGAGTGGGCGGCAAAAGTGCATACCACAGAACGCACGTTAGCGAGACATTGCCAGAGTGAGTTAGGAATGAGCTTTACTGAGTGGCGCTTACGTGTGCGATATTTACATTCTATGGAGTTGCTGCGTAAAGGGCAGACCGTAAAAGAAGTCGCTCTGACGTTAGGTTATAACCAAGCTAGCCCTTTTATCGCGATGTTCAAGAAATACTCCGGCATGACACCGGAGCAATACAAGAATCGATTGTTATAGCTGAGCGATTATGTAATTTAAGCCGATACATCAACTGAAATCTAGAGTGATTTTACAATGTTCGACTAAGCTAAGAAATCATCTCGCGAACGCAACAGGGCAAGTTCATGAGTTGGAAAACGATATCATGAATTTTGAGCTATTTAATCTATCTTTCACTTCAAAGATGTTATTTCTCCATCTTTCACTACTTGTTTAACAATGGAGGGCTGACGCTCTCATGATTTGGGTAACAGAACAAAATAACCAGCCTACATTTTTTGAAAATTTATTTACCCCATTCGATGGGACTAATTTAGTGCGTGAAGCTTGGAGCGAATACATTCACTGGTGAACTTAGTTTTATGCCGAAGAGGTCTTAGCCCAGGGCATAAACCTATTACTTAAGTACGCTTAAAGAGGATATAGATATTAGATTATGGTACTTATGACAGAGCAGAGTCTTTAAAGTGTGCTACGACGCTCAGTGATGTGAAGAGAAGGGATAGTCTTTTAGGAAAGTATATATTAATGGCTAATTGTCAAGAATTCTTTAGTTCAAACAAGTACTGGCATAAAGGAGACTTCTACAAAAATTTTTTCAGAGGCCGTTCCATATTGAATTAAAGGCACTAAGTCTGAAAGGTCTAGGCTAAATAAAGGTAGCGAAAATTACGCGATGATAAGGGAATTGAATAAAATCTCGAGATAGATATCGCCTGAAGCTTAATGTGTTGTTTAAGAATCCACTTCGGCTATACAGTTGTGTCCTTTAACTAAATGAAGTTGCAATATACACAATGAAACAACACATAAACTTGATTAAAGATCAACTAAGGGAGGGGGAGTATATACGAATTTATCATCACGGAAATAGATATGATGGATGAACGTGAGGTTGAAAAGACCAGAAAGCTTAATTGAGGTCACTGTTTCCTATTCTTCTTTTTCGCAACATATCTCTGGCCGTAGCAAACGTGGCTTCTTTCGCGTTAGGATTTTCGGCCTATGCAAGTCTTTTCTTTCTGTCACTGTATCTACAACAAGCGCAAGGCGATACGCCACTGGAAGCTGGGTGGCATCTGATGCCTCAATTTGTGGTAATGGGGGTAACATCATTGATCTTCGGCCACATGACACAACGTATTTCACTAGAAAACTATTGGTTGGCGGATACGCTTTAATTGGTATTTCTCTATTCTCAATGTCACTGTTTACTGCCTACACGCCTTACCTTATTGTCGGTAGTATTCTGACTGCTCTTGGCCTCGGGATAGGATCTCTGTTCTTGCGACGGGTATGATGGTCATGGGGTATGCTCCCGCAGAATGTGCCGGGATTGCATCGGCAACCATGAACGCTTTGCGTCAGATAGGCACGACACTGGGTATTACGGTATTAGGTAGTATCATGAGCATCTATGCAATTCAACAGATGTCGGAGGTGGTCAGTTCCAACAATATGCTAAATGCTGTTGGGACTGCTCAAAGTGCAATAGTCAGAAATGAGCTTCCTTCAAATCAAGAAGGGTGGCTCTTAGCTTATCGGAACGTGATGGCAGCTGGATTTGGAATTGTGATGTTCTGTGCTGGTGTGCTCAGTGTGGCAACTACTGTGTTGTTAGTTGTTTTCACGCCAAGTGGTCGCTAGAAGTATCCCTATATAGACAGTCATTACTAGAGTATGAGGTATCTAGCTCACCGTTTATGAGTTTGATAGGTGGAAGTCTATTACTGAGGTTCTTAATTAATGATTATTAATCAACAGGTTATCTGAGTTTAGATACCTTAAATACTTATTGTGTTATACTCGGAATTCTACGTTTATCATTGATGTTTTGGGTCTTTCAGTATCTCCCTCCTTTTAAATCAGCAACTTTTAGCCGCGCATCTTCTTCCAATACTTTGAGTGTATTATCTGGCTAGCCCATATCACTGGACATTTTTCGCCATGTGTAAAATATCACGCCGAAGATACTGTATTATTTATGGCTGACCCTTTAAACGGAATACTAGCATCTTCTGCTTTGAGAATGGCTGTCGGTCACTATTTCCAAAATTACTTTTCTATGTTCATCTTTCTCACTAAACGATGAACATCATTAAGTTAACACTTGATTAGAAGGTGAGGTGGGAGCCTCTTTGCATAATTTTGGTGGAAATGACAACGCAATAACGTTAGCAAAGCTCTTTTTATTGATATAGCTATTCCAAAGAACAGCAACAATCAATTGATTTCATATTCTCATTTGTTTATATTAAATGTTAATGATTTTCATTTTCAATAGATGTTTGAGCTAATATGTAAATGCTCATGGGTTTAATGTGATAATTCTTAATAAGGATAGTGAGATGGCCATTCCCAAGATCGCCCCATACCAAGTACTTCAACCAGAATCATTTCCCGTCAATAAAGTGGATTGGGTGATAGAGCCTAAGAAGTCGGTTGTCTTAGTTCATGATTTACAGGCTTACTTCCTCAACTTTTTTGATACAAGATTGTCTCCTATTCCTGAACTTATACAAAATGTTAAAAAAGTTACAGAGAATGCTAGAGCCGCAGGCATCCCTGTTGTTTATACGGCTCAGCCTGCTAATCAAGACCCAAAAGAAAGGGCACTCCTAACGGATTTTTGGGGCTCAGGCCTAACTCAAGATACGGAGATAGTGCCAGAAGTATCGCCGCAATCTGGTGATATTCAATACACCAAGTGGCGCTATAGCGCGTTTAAGAAAACGCCATTACTTCAATGGATGAGAGAGGAGCAAAGAGACCAACTTATTATTGTTGGGGTTTATGGCCATATCGGAGTCCTCTCAACAGCACTCGATGCCTTTATGCTAGATGTCAAACCATTTGTTATTGGTAACGCGATTGCAGACTTTTCGAAAGAAGATCATATGTACACGCTTAAATACATTTCTGGTCGAAGTGGCTGTATTAAATCTGTCGATGACTTTGTCACAAGCGTCAGTTCAGACATCTCTTTGCCTTCTAGCGCTCTCAGTCTTGAAATAATGAGAAAGGAGGTTGCGGATATTCTTGAAGTTGATTTAGATGAAGTAGATGTAGACGAAAATCTTATCTTTCTCGGGTTAGACTCCATTCGTGTAATGACGTTGCATAGTCGTTGGAAAAAGCAAGGTTTAGATATCGCGCTTTCTGAAATGGTGGCAAAAAATACCATTAGAGACTGGTGGGAAGCAGCTCAAGTTCAAGCTCAAGGTGCAGTAATATAAATGAGATCCCCCTGCAGCGATGCAAGGGGATGCACCTAAGTGCTATATTCTGCTCTTAAAGCCTTTTTATTGATTTTACCGACAGAGGTTTTCGGCAATTGTTGGCAAAACTTGATGTAATCAGGGATTTTATATTCTGCAACTCCTTGTGAGTATAAAAATTTCTTAATCGCAACGGGCTTAAGGTTAGCGCTCGTATTGCAGACGATTACAGCGCAACTTTTTTCTCCTAAACATTTATCAGGAACGCCTATTAAAGCGGCATCATGAATATCATCATGTTTAAGTAATATATTCTCAATTTCTTCAGTGGCGATTTTTTCTCCACCTCTGTTAATTTGATCTTTTTCTCTTCCTGTTACAATGATATTACCTTCGGCGGTTTGGCGGACAAGATCTCCCGTGGCATAAAAACCGTCTACGGTAAACGAGTGTTGGTTATGCTCCGGAGCTTTGTAATAACCTCTTATTGTGTAAGGGCCTCGGGTCATCAATAGTCCTTCTTCTCCGAGTGAAACCGGAGTTCCCTCTTCATCAACGATTAGTATTTCATCATGTTCCGATATAGGACGGCCTTGTGTTCTTGTTATGACGTCGACAGGGTCGTCTAGGCGGGTATAGTTAACTAGTCCTTCGGCCATTCCAAATACTTGCTGCAAATTACATCCAAGAGCAGATGGAAGTTTCCGAGCAGCACTCTCGCTAAGCTTTGCTCCACCTACTTGAATGAGATTTAAACTCGAAATATCTTGTGTCGCACTCTGTGCGTATTGCATCCACAGTAAGGCTAGGGGAGGGACGAGGGCGCATGTATTGACTTTGTGCTGTTCAATCAAAGAAAAGTTGAGTTCAGGTGAGCCATCTAGGCTGAGTATTACGCAACCTCCAGCAAATAGTGTTCCTAAAGCACCGGGAGAGCTTAATGGAAAGTTATGAGCGGCTGGTAGCGTGCACAAATAGCGAGTGTCTTGATTAAATTGACAGATACTGTTACTTCCCAAAATACTATAAGCGTAGTCATTATGGGTTCTTGGAATTAGCTTTGGTGTACCTGTTGTCCCTCCTGACAATTGAAAAAAGGCAACGTTATCTGCAGTAGTAGTTTGCTTTGCACAGGGCTCCGCAATCAAATTTTTAAGTGAGTGAACATGCCCTTTCCCAGCTTCCCCAGTCGTAATTGCGAAGTCTACAGTAGTGCAGTTCTCAAGTAGTTGAGAAGCGATGTTTTGCGCGGTTTCTCCTGATGCATGCTCGGAAAATATATAGGCTCTTGCTCTTGCGTGATCGCAAAAATAGCTCAACTCTAAATAGCGATGTGCAGGCAGAGCGAGAACGGGCTTGATCCCTTTGAAGGTTAGAGCGAAAAACGAGAAATAAAATTCAGCCGTATTATTGATTTGTAAAACGACATTATCGCCAGGCTGAAGACCTAACTTGATGAACCCTCCTGCTAGTTGATGGATTCGTTCCAATAACTCTTTGTAGCTATAGGTGTTGTCTCCACAACAGATTGCAAGCGCGTCGGGTGAAGAAGACGCGATAGTATGGAGATGGTCATACAAAGTTTGATCTTGCCAATATCCTAGGTCTCGATATTTACTGCTTATGTCATCTGGCCAAGGTGTGTATTCATGGTTCATCATTATTTGCCTCTTCCCTTATACTGTGAGTCGGTCATCAACTTGTATTCCTGCAGCGCGTAAAATGGTGTTCATCTTGGCGCCAGTTTCGTCAAGCTCACTTTGCGGGGAGGACTCATGAACTATCCCTGCACCAGCATAAAGCGACATAGCTCGTTGGCTGACTTCAGCACATCGAATAGTTACTACCCATTCACCGTTACCTCTTGCATCACACCATCCGACCATTCCAGTGAAATAGCCTCGCTCGAACTTTTCAATTTCTTTGATAGCAGCATAAGCTGTTTGTCTAGGGTATCCGCATACCGCTGGAGTTGGATGGAGGTCCGCGGCGATTTTTAACGAGTTGACATTAGGTTCGTTAGCTTGCCCTTGTAGCAGAGTAGACAAGTGCAGCATGGTTTCTGTTTCGATTACAGAGGGAACCATAGGGGTGTATAGGTTGTGACAATACTGGTTAAGTACCTTTTCTACTTCTTCAACCACGAAGCTGTGTTCATTGAGATCTTTCTGTGTATCTAACAAAGAAGCATATGCTGCTTTATTTTCGATCTCGCAAGACGATTTAGGTCGCGATCCCGCTAGCGGATTGGACACCACGTGATGCCCTTTTTTAGAGACAAGTAACTCAGGGCTTGCGCCCATCAGTTTAGAACTCTCCGATATTTGGGAGCAAAACGTATAGCCGTCGGTGTTTATGGACAGTAAGTTACGTATAAGCGAACATGGGTTAATGTTTTTATTGGTAGTTATTTTCACCGAGCGAGAAAGCACAACTTTTGACAGCTCAGTGGTGTTAAAAAGCTCAAGTAAATGTGAAACGCCATTTTTATACTCATCCCCAGTTGGTGGTGAGACGACTTTTGCTATTTGTGGTGCACTTTTATCATTGTTCTGGCCGCGGTTACTGCTTGAAACATAAAGCGTTTTAGGAATGCAAAGTTGGGTAGGTGTATTTTCATCGAATGGAACGGTAGCAAATAACACCGGGTTGTCGTTTTCTGGTGTTTTAGCTCTTTCTAGTAATTCTTCAGCGGTGCTTGCCAGTTTCGAGAAAGGTATGGCGCGAGTCAAGCTTGTTTTGATACCGACACAAAGCATCGAGTTTTGTGGAGATGAGAAAAAGAACGGGGAATTTTTGAGTTCTTTATCCAACATCTCGTTGGCCATTTTGGAAAAGCCTACTACTTCTCGTTTCATAAACAGTCCTTATTAATTCACTAATGTAATGGAAGTCATCAACTTGTACCTCTAATTGCCTTTATTAGAACAAGTGTTCCTCTAATAGAGGAATATTTGATTAGGAGTGAGGCTATTGCCCAATAGTCATGACAATGCAGATTGGGTGTCTTTGCCAAATAGAATTAGGGAGCAACTACTTAAGTAAATGAACAGGAAGAAGTATAATTGATATTGATAATCAATATCAAATGATAATTGTTATCATTATGTCCTTGCATAGCATTATCGTCCTTATTTTAACAATAATTATATCGTTTGCATTTGGTTACATGGGGGGATTTACGGGCAGCGTTTGTGTATGAAACAAGCCAATCAATAACTATTTGTACTATTAACACGTTGCAAATAGTTAATTGAATTTAGGAGTGTTCAGTTTTGGTTAAATGAGAACTTTTATGTTGTAATACAGCGTTATTTAAGTGCTCTAGAAACAGTAAAGAATCCTGCCAGCTTAAGCACTCATCTGTTATGGACTGTCCGTAAGTGAGCAGATCAGCATCGATTGTTTGATTGCCTCCCACCAAGAAGCTTTCGCACATGACCCCCGCGATATTTGTTTCACCCAATGAGATCTGGTTGGCGATGTCCTTCACTACTACCAATTGGTTTTTTGCTATCTTTTCACTGTTTCCATGACTACAGTCAACCACTAGTTTAAGTGGAAGTTTGCTACGCGTAAGTTGAAAAGAGGTCTGCTTTATATGTTGAGTGGAATAGTTCGGAGTAGTCCCTCCGCGAAGTATGACATGGCAATTGTTGTTGCCCCGAGTTTTTATTGCTATTGTTTGGTTGTCAGAGGTTTGTGCAATCACTGAATGGCAATCTTGTGCCGTATGTATCGCATCTATTGATATGTCTATATTTCCATCGGTTCCGTTTTTGAAGCCAATAGGACACAGTAGCCCCGAAGCTAATTGCCGATGAGGTTGCGATTCGGTTGTACGAGCTCCAATGGCTCCCCAGCACACTAAGTCTGCTATGTAGTGTGCGATATTCGGATCGAGAAACTCATGCGCAGTTGGCACTCCAAGCTCAAGAATTGACTGCATAAGTTTGCGACTTTGATTAATACCCTTATGCAAATTAAAATCACCATTGAGATCTGGGTCGACAATAAAACCTTTCCATCCACCTCGAGTCCTAGGTTTTTCAAAATAGGTGCGCATGACAAGCTTCAAGCTGCTTTGATAGCGTTTTTGTTCTTCAGCTAATCGATGTGCGTATTCTATTGCGGCTACCGGATCGTGTATTGAGCATGGTCCCATGATAACGAGCAGCCTAGTATCGCCACCAGAAAGAATATTGGTAATCTCTTGCCTTTGCGTAGTGATGAACTCTTGGAGCTGTAGACTACAGTTTGTTTTATTTAATATTTTTTTTAGGCTTGGTAAAGTTGCCGCTGACTTTATGTTAATGACGTTTCTTAGAGTATTCATAGGTACTATCCGTAAATTTTCAATCACTTATTAAAGTCAAAATGGTTTCATCGTGATGATGCTGACTCCATAGTTGAGCGGAGAGCAGCATCAATCCCGAGAGATAAACTCTATAAGTGTTGGGGAGCGTTATAATGATTTTGATTTTTGGGATGTTTAGGTGTCGATGGCTATACTTAGCCCCTGGTATGCCGATGTATCTTTGCTTGTTAAGGAAGTGGCACAGTTCTTTTTAACCTTGACTCTTCCGTTTTCAATTGTGAGTTCCAATGTCGGCGACCATATATTCTGATCGCTATGCGTCACAATAATCACGGTCGAGTTCAATGTTTGAATATGTTGAGCAATACTTTTTTCGGTTGCTTCGTCTAATGCTGCCGTCGCTTCGTCGAAAATGAGGATTGGCGCCTTTTTAATGAGAGCTCGCGCAATTGCGACTCTCTGTCTTTCACCTCCTGACAACCCTGAGCCTCTTTGTCCTACTGTTTGATGTATTCTTTTAGGAGATGAGTCAATAAGTTCGTCCAATTGTGCGTGTCTTGCAAAGCTCTCAACTTCATAATCACTTGCATTGGGGTTACCTAACCGAATGTTATCCGCCAATGTGCCAGTATAAATGACCGGATCTTGAGCAACATAGGCTATATGCTGGGTGAGCACATCATAAGGGATATTCTTTAGATCTATCCCTCCGAGCGAAATAAGACCTTGGTCAGGATCATCAAACCTTAGAAACAGGCCCAGTAAAGTGCTTTTGCCACTGCCACTGACTCCATTGATGACGACGGTATCACCTTGTTTGATCTCCGTGCTAGCATCTTCAAAGAGATCTAAATGGCCCACAAGGTTCAGTTCGAACTTATGGTTTTTGGGGGAGGTTGCAAATTGAGGATTAGGCTCAGGCAGAACAGGGACATTCGTTAACTGAGCGTAATTTTTAATTGAGGATTTTACGTCGTTAATCGCAAAGCCTGCCAACGCGAGTTCACCCAAAGGTGCAGCTGCACGGGTAATCAATATCAATAAAGCCAAGACTAATAAGGGTTGAGTAATCGGCTCTAAGACGAGATAGATGGCGATACCTGCAAGGGGTAAAATCGTTGCCAATCCTGATACTAAGGTTGCGATAGAAGCGTTACGATTAATGGTTGAATGAGCTTCTTCTTGTGCGTGCCAACTCTGTTCAATACGCTCGATTGAGCGCTCAGGCCCCGCTGTTGAGCGAAGTAACTCAAGGTGATCTATGAGTTCAAGTGTTGATTTAGTCGCTTGAAGCTCTGCGTCATGTCGGTCGCTATCTGAGCGACTTAGGTATCTTTGCGCCTTGTACTGAACGAGCACTGCAACTAGTAACAATACGGCACTGAGTAGTGCGATCTCACCTCCTCCAACAACCCCGATACCGATAACTAAAAATATGGGTAACATTGGAGCGTGTAAAAATGTTTGTAGCTGATGAGCAGGAATGGCCATAAAGCCAGGTATTCCTCGTTCTGCTAGTTGAGTGAGCTGAGTTCTATGCTGATCATTAAACCAAGCTAACTTTGCTTTACTGAGCGAATGACCTACTGATGAATAAAGATCCCCAGCCAGTTTCGCACCAGAGAGAAATCCAGAACGAGTTACAATAACGGTAACTATCACAGTTAGAACAGCAGCTATTATGACGTTCATTGGTGGAGCTTGTTCGACAATAGATATTGCAAGAAATGTGTAAGCCGTTGCCTCAAATAATGCAACTAGTCCCCAACCTATAGCGACTCGATATAGACGGTGCTTTGCACTTTGTGGAATTGTCGAATTGGAATAGAGGGTATTGTGAGCCGTCATACTTCTTCATCCTGTCGTTGAGCCTTTCTGTTGAGCATCAATGTAGTGTCTGCAAGTTTCGCGAGTTCTGAGTCGTGAGTAATTATGATCAATATCTTGTCTTGTGCTTTAGCAAACTTCGCGAGATTTCTGATCACAGTGAAGGCCGTATTTTTATCGAGAGCACTGGTTGGTTCATCCAGTAATAGAACGTTGGCTTGAGTTAGAAATGTGTTAGCTATTGCGACACGTTGTTGCTCGCCTCCTGAAAGCACGCTTGCATCAGAATTGAGGTCAATCTTTAATTGAGCTTGTTGCAGTGCTTGGTTCAGCTCGTCGTCACTTGAACTTGGCGTTGATAGTTTCAAATTCTGCCTAATGGTAGTTTTGAGTACACCGATATCTTGAGGTACATAGCGTATGGCGGAGTATCGGGATATCTCAGAGAGTTTAGACAGTTGATGGCCTCCTAAGGTAACGAAGCCTGAAAGAGGTGTTTCTTGACCTGCTAATAGACGTAGTAACGTACTTTTTCCTGCTCCGCTAGGCCCCATGATGGCTGTAAATGAACCCCGTGGGAAGTTGTGGGAGAAGTTATCAATAATATTAACAGTTCCATTAGCCACTACGATATTTGATGCTTGTAGTGATAGCGGTTTTTCTCCCGCGCTCAAACTGCCACTTTCTATTTGTGGTTGCTGTAAAAAGTCGCTGATGTTCTTTGCAGCATTCTTTCCTGCGTTAACGTAGTCCAATCCATGGCCAAGCTTCAGTGCGGGTGATACGACGGCCAAACCAAAAAAGAATAGCGACGCCATTGCCACGGGACTTAATTCATAGCCAATGGTATAGGCAATTGCGAAAGTCGAAACCGCTTGAAGTAATGCGGTAGCAATTGCAGCTGGAAGGGCAACGCTACCAACCCATTTCACTATGCCGTGAGTAAAGCGTCTTGTGGCATCATTATAGCTGTCGAGTGCTCCTGCTTGCGTGCCGTAAATTCGATTTACTCGGATACCTCTTGTGTAGTCGTTTACTGCGGTAACGATATCACCCATTATTGTCATGCGCTCTGTGCCATGTTTAGCGGCGAACCTAGGTAAAAAGAGTAGGTAGTACAATGATGCAATTAGGCCAGGGAGCAGAGTAAGCATCGCTACCGGACCTGTGAGATTCAACATGATAAAAATAGAAGTTGCGGGTACGACAATGAATGTCACGAGTTCTGAAGGCAAATGCGCAACCATGTGGTGAAGCGTGTTGATGTCTTCGGAAACTATGCGACGCAGTTGATTATCACCATATTGAGAGATGGTCTTGCTTGGCAAGCGCGTCAAGTGCTGAGCAACTTGGCGACGTAATCGAGTGGAAAACTGCGACTCGGCATCATGAACTAACCACGAGCCCACTGATGAGGCAAGTGCGCTAGCCGCCCAAAGTCCTATGGCACCGTAAATCCATTGGTTTGCAAATCTATCGATAAGGTTTATCAAACATAGCAGTGCACCAACTTTTGCCACAGCGGCAAGTACTTCACAAAACGTTCCCAAAGCAAGCTTTTTAATCGATGGCTTTAAGGCTGGCATTAAGCTAGGCGTAACGTAATGTTGGCTGATTTTACTTATCATCTTGTCACCTTACTTAGCCAATCAAGCGAAAATAAGGAGAACGTGGTAGAGCATATTGAGCTCTTATCGTTTTTCATATAAAGCCTATGGAAGTGGACGTTGATGGATTATGTTTTGAACTAATTTTGGCCGCAGGCGTTGCGAATGCCATAGTCAGGTAGCAGATCGAAAATGACGTCTTCAATCAACGTGTCAAGTTTCTCTGTACTATCTAGATGTGGCATGGTGATAATATGAGCGACATCACCAGAATTAGCTAATGAGTGCTTTCGCCAGATGGGCTCTGATGGGCAAGGAAATACAACAGTATTGGAATTTTTGTTACGCCAAGCATTTATCCCTGCTTCTTGGAAGCGCTGCACTGTATATGCAGCCATGTCTAAGCAAAGCTGTACTTTGTCTTGCCAGTCTGAAAATGAATGACTTTTGATTGCAGTCCACATGAATAGGGCACTATGACCGTTTCTTGAGCCGCTGATGGTTTGATCGCGTGAAGAAATGTAATCAACCTCGACTGAAATCTGATCAACCATATGCCGCTTGGCAAGCACGATTCCACATGGGATCGGGGAGCCTATCATCTTATGGCCAGAGACGCTGATTGAATCAATACCATCTTCAAAGGAGTGGGGATGTGGTTTTTCAACAAATGGCATGATCATTCCACTTAATGCGGCATCTGCGTGAATATAGTAGTTCTCTCTCTCTAAACCTATTGCTGCGATATCGTGCTGAATGCGCTTAATATCATCTGTTGCACCACGCATAGTGGTTCCTATATTGGCAAAAATAATAGGGTTATTCTGTTTGTCTTTTTTTATTCGTTTGACAAGTTGATGATAATCTATCTCCCCATTGGACAATGAAGGGATTTTTCTAGATTTAATATTGAGTAATTTAGCGATCTTATCGACCGAGTAATGTGTTTCTTCAGAATAATAAATATAGCCGGTTGGAAATAGCTCGCGAGCTAAATAACATGAAAATAAGTTACCTTCAGTGCCTCCATTTGAGATATACCCCCAGCTTTCTTGATGAGATATCTTAAATAGTTGGGAAAAAAAACGCATCACATCTTTCTCAAATTCAAATGAATTGAGTTTGTAATTACTCTCTTCCCTCCAATCACCACAGTTATTAATGGAGAATTTCATGAACTTGTCTAGTATCGAGTAATCAAAACTTGCAGATTCAGGATAGCCTACATTAAAGTATTGATTTTCCATGCAGTATAGCCAGAATTCATTGAGCCTATCTAGATCTTCATTGGATAGTTTCATTACGTTGCCTGTTGAGTCTTTTTAATGGGCTAAGGTACAGGTCACTACCATGTACACTTACACTTTGTGAGTAATTCGTACCCTGAGTAGAATCCTTCTCTATTTTATTTTTAAAACTGTCTACCGGGTAATACTTGGAGCTTAGTTGTTTCATGTGTCTAAGCTTGAAACTATTTAAAGTTAGTATTTAGTTTGAAAAATTTCAGTCTAATACCATCGTTTTTTCGGTTTTTATATTACTTTCTGTTATTATTTTCTTTGATAGAAATGTAAATGGCCTTCAAAGAATTATTATATTTTTCGAGTATTTTTCTGATATTTCAAATTTTTCCGTTGAGCTACGTTTTGTCTTTAGAAGTAAGTTTTTCAAGATAACCAACAGCGGTTTCGTTGTATGAGAAAAAGTCTTAGCGAACAGAGGATGGTTGACGTTACGGATACAAACTGGCGTCGACACTTCCCAATTATTTAAAGTCAATGTGTTTATATAAACGTTGCATCTTATGTCACATTGACCAAATTCTTATTGTTTTAGCTTTGCTTGAGAGATAGCCTCAAGTAACGTTTTTAATTTATCTAATTAATAATAATAAGCTTTTTGTTGCAAATGATTATCGTTTGCAAAATAATGGCACCTAACCGATGAATTGTCAACAAAGTGAAAGCTGATGAGTGATTTAACACCAATGCAGGCCGCATGTTGGTTTGGAAGAGAAGCTAATGCCAAACTTGGCGGTGTTGCATCCCACCTTTACACCGAATTCGATGGCGAGAACATCAACTTAGAGAAGCTCAATTTAGCTCTAGTAAGTTTGTACCACAGACATGAAATGCTAAGACTTAAAGTTGATGAATTCGGCCTTGGTTCTATCGTAGATGTGCCCAACCATAGCCTGTTAGAAATCGACGACTTTAGCCTGCTATCTAAAGATGAGCAGAATCAAGCATTGAGTCGTAAGAGAGATAAGTGGGCCCATCAGATGCTTGATTTGACTCAAGGTCAAGCGGCAAAGTTCTCCGTGAGTTTACTATCAGATGGTGCATTTCGATTACATATCGATACCGATATGATTGCTATAGACCCAGATAGCTGTCGTATTTTAATTGAAGATTTTGCAAAGCTTTACGAGGGCGTTCCTTTAAAATTCATCGATCATTTGACCTTTTTCACTTGGCATGATTTAGCGAAAACCGATCCAGACCTAAAGTTACAACGAAAGGCTGATAGGCAGTGGTGGAAATCTCAGTTAGCAAGTATTGCTCCAGCGCCTTCATTGCCACTACCAGACTACAATCCCAGTCAATTTGAAAGCCATCATTATTCAGCTCGGCTTGAACCTGAGCAGCGAAAAGCTCTTTTATCTGTTGCCCGACAACACTTGATAACACCCGCAAATCTGATGCTGGGTTTGTTTGCAAGAGCATTAGGTAAAGCAACCGGAGATACCGCGTTTAGAATTAACGTCCCTACATTTTGGCGTCCCCCAATTGTTGAAGGCACAAATGATTTAGTAGGGGACTTCGTTAATTTTGTCGTTCTCAGTGTAGATATGAATGGTTCTAAAACTCTCATTGATTTTTGCCACCTAGTCGCTATTAAAATGTCGTCGCTACTTGGGCATAGTCGTTATGATGGTGTGAATGTAATGCGAGATCTTTCGGTACATCATGGCAGTGCGCAGCTTGCACCGATCGTTTTTACATCGGCAATTGATTTACCTAGTGGTGACCTATTCTCCCGTCGAGTCCACAAGCATTTTGGCAAGATGAACTGGACTATTTCGCAAGGCTCTCAAGTCGCGCTTGACTCCCAGGTTGTGAGTATTGATGGCGGTATCATGATCAATTGGGATGTTCGGCACGAAGCCTTGCCAAAGGAATGGACGTCGCCGATGTTCGAGCACTTTGTCGCTTTGACGAAAAGTGTTATTTCTGACCCGAGCTTATTGGTTGCCCCGTTGGAAAACTTACAAACGAAACTGATTTGCCAAACGTGTTTAACAGCAGAGCTGACCCCGATGCAGCGAGCCTATTTACTAGGTAGGACGACACAAATGCCTCTTGGAGGCGTTGCAATGCAAGAGATGTTGGAGTACCGAGGTGTGCTTTCAGCAGTGTGTATTCGTCGTCGATTGTCGAAAATGGTGGCCAACTATCCAAGCCTGAGGAAGTTTATTGATAGCAAGTCACTCAAGTTACGTGTAAGTAAATGCCCACAACTTAACTTAAATCATGTGGATTTAAGTCAGTTGAAAACAGATATGGTGGAGGAGGAACTGGGACGTTTTAGATATAGATATAGCCATGAAATCTTTGATTTAGAACAGCCGTTATGGAATATCACGACTTTTACTCTCCCTGACGCTAAAACTCACGTTTTTGCTCGTTTTGATGCATTGATTCTTGATGCTCGCTCTATCGCATCTTTGTTGGTGGAACTATTTGAGGGAGAGGCACCATCCATTCCCCGCATTGATAATGAACCTAACGGTGAAGACGTGATAACTCAACGCGCCAAGGACGAAAAATATTGGATGAATAAACTGTCTACTGTTGAAGGGATAATGCGCTTCCCTTGGCATAAATCGCTCGAGTCGATCTCTTCGTCTAGATATAAGAGGCAGAGTCTCGAAATTGGTAAAGATACAATGGAAAAGCTAGTCCGAGTAGGCGGGAAACACGGGTTATACAAGAATACGGTGATGATGTCAGCTGCGATGGAAGCACTGTCTTCTCTTGTCAGTGATGGCAAGCTGTGTGTGGCCGTTCCAGTATTACCGATGATAAGTACATCTTATGCAAGTGAATCGACTTTTATTGCTTTGCAGTGGGATACTAGTCAAAACGAATTTCTTCAACGAGCACAGGCATTGCAAGCAGATATGTTAGAAGGCCTAGAGCACCTCTCATTTTCTGGTGTGGATTTAGCGCGTACGTTATTTGATAGATGCAGGCCAGGGCCGACACTTCCTATCGTCATCACCAATGGTTTGTCTTGGCCTGCGTTAAGTGACAATGCACCGATGACACTTCAACGTGGTTTAACACAAACTCCCCAAGTAGCTATCGACGTACGCTTTGTCGCACAGGCAGGGGGCTCAATCATGTTTAGTATCGATTATGCCAGTGAAGCGGTTGTGGATGAGTTAGTGAAACTGATATTGGATCGTATTGACATGATTTTTAATCACATGATTCAAACTTCTAAATTTGAAGTCGTATTGAATAAACAATTATCACCTGATGAATCAAGAGTCATAGAACTATTGGACTCACCTCCCAAGGAAGCCAGTACTGTTGATTCAACAAAGCAGATTATTTTTGATATCTACTGCAGAGTTATTGGTCGGAAAGCAGACGACGATATCGATGAAAATATGCTTTTCGCTCAGTTGGGACTTCGGCCTAATCATCTAAAAGAGATCAGTAACGAACTAAAAAAAGCCTTGCCGGTGGAGTTGCCAGTGAAGCAGCTCATACGTTGCAAAGACGCAAACGATGTAACAGCACTCGCTCTGCAACAAGGATTGTAGGCTGCGCTCTGATCGTTTTGTTCAATTATAGACGTGAAATGAGTTTACCAAAGAAAGATGGAGACTAGTAAGAAGAACCTAGTTGAGCCTGCTGCTTAGGTTTTTAGAACGTTAGAATATTTTTATCTCATATCAAGGAGAAAAAGTGAATATAACAATAAAAGATATCGTTGGTGTTGGCATAGGGCCATTTAACCTAGGGCTTGCCGCTTTGAGCTCTCATCATTCTGAGCTCGACGTTGAGTTTATTGAGCGCAGGCAAGAGTTTAATTGGCATAGTGGTATGTTGCTTCCAGGAGCGACCTTACAAGTTCCTTTTTTGGCCGACCTTGTCACTATGGCAGATCCCACTCATCCTCTGAGTTACTTAAACTATCTTAAGCAACACGATCGCTTGTACCAGTTTTACTATTATGAAACTTTTCTTGTTCCACGGAGCGAATACAACCATTATTGCCAATGGGCCGCAGGACAGCTAGAAAACTGCTCATATGGTGAAAATGTGGTGGATGTAAGATACTCAGAAGAGCACGAGTGTTTTGTAATTCAAAGTCAATTGAACAGCGGGCAAGTTAGGACGAGGTATAGTCGAGATTTAGCGATAGGTGTTGGAACTGTTCCTTGGTTGCCCAATTGGGCCAAAAATGCAAATCATACTTTGATTCAACACTCTGCGGAGTTTGCTCATATGCGTGAGCAATTAGCAAAGTTTAATAGTGTTACGGTAGTAGGATCTGGGCAAAGTGCCGCGGAATGCGTACTCAACTTATATCGTGATTTAAGTCCTGAGCAAATTGATGCCGGAGTAAGGATTAACTGGGTCACTCGTTCTGCTGGTTTCCATCCCATGGAAGCGTCTAAGTTGGGACAAGAGTGCTTTACACCAGCATATATGGACTACTTTCAAACTCTTTCTCGCGAAAAACGTCGTCAAATCGTTGAAGGGCAGGGGCAGCTCTATAAAGGCATAAGTGGATACACTATCGCAGAGATTTTTGATCTTCTGTATGAGCGATCCATTGGAGGTCATGAGCCTGGATTAAGCTTGTACTCTAATAGCCAAGTAAATGAGGTCGAAGTAACCGAACGCTCTCAGTCAATCAAAGTGAGGTGTTATCAATCACAGCAAGACCGAGCTTTTTCTCTTGATACTAATGCAGTTATTTGTGCAACTGGGTATGCGCATCAGTGGCCTAAATGGCTGGACGAGTTAAAAGGCTTGGTGCTAGCCACTGATGAATATGGTGATTTGATAGTTGAGCCTAACTTTGTTGCTCAGCGTTGTGACCAAGGTATTGGACGTGTCTTTGTTCAAAACCCGGAGACTTTCCAACATGGTGTTGGTGGACCAGATCTAGGTATTGGCGCATACAGAAATGCTTCAATCGTAAACCAAGCTTTGGGGCAGAACGTTTATCGACTGCCAGAAAAATCTGCTTTCCAGACTTATGGTACTCCAGTGGCAAACTAGCGATCTTTGACAAAAAAGAGGACATGCATTTTAAACGCAGGTCCTCTTTATGGGCCACCTTAAAGATGACCAGTTGGTTAAGTAAACTATTACTCTGCAACTTCAATTGATAAGGCTCTCAAACAATCAAGCATCATTTCTGGGTGCTCAGTAACATAGAAATGGCCTCCTTTGACAACAAGATGCTCAATCACGTTATTGCACCAAAGCTTCCATTCCTCCACTTCTGAATAGTAGGCTTCTTGATCTTTATCTCCCGAAACCAAAAGAGTGGGGACAAAAAGCCGCGCATCTCTATGTGGTGGTGATGAAAAAAGATACTGCTCTGTGGCGGTAAAGTCTGCTCGTAAAGCCGGAAGAAATATTGGCCACCATTGCGGGTTATCAGCAAGACTTATATCGCATCCTCCCATTTCGATTAGATTAGTAATGAAGGTTGTATCATCACATTCGCCGAGTAGTCTTCGACCTTTAATATGAGGTGCTTGGCAACCAGAGATGATAAGACCTCTAGGGGAGTGACCTTGGAGCAAGAGTTTTCTGCTTGCCTCGTAAGCGACTTGCGCTCCCATACTGTGACCAACAATGATTGTGTTTTCTATGGGGATACGGCTTGCCAACAGGGCTTGAACCATTTCTTCGGCTAATGATTCGATACTTTCAAGAGTAGCGTCATCAATTCTGGTTTCTCTGCCAGGGTAAAGCATGATTGATACGGATTCTTTGGATAGATTCAGATTCCGCCAAGCCCTAAAGCTGCCACTGCCACCGCCTGCAAAGGGGCAAACAATATAGTGTGTATCCTGATGCGTGCCAGAAGAAGCAATCGCGATTAATGGACTCATCATGAAATTCCTTGAGGCGTTGTTGATTTACACTTATCCATAATGAGAGCGAGAGTTTCAAGCGAAGGATAGCGATACAATACAGATAATTTGATTGGATAACCCGCTTGGTGGCAATGTTTAAGTACTTCAATTGCTGCGTAGGCGTCTCCTCCCATTTGGAAAAAATCACTCGACTTGCAGAACTCATGCACGCCGAGTACCTTGCGCCAAATTTCGGCTAACTTATGTTCACTGGATGTGACAAGTGGTTGATCTACAGCAGACGATTTGTTCTTTTTACGGCTTGTCATTTGAGAGAGAGTTTTGTGGTCGACTTTGCCGTTTGCCGTTAACGGCAATGCGTCTAGAAACACTATTCTATGAGGAATCATATAGTTAGGTAGTTGATCGCTCAGTAGGTTTTGTACTTCATTTGTGTCTAGTCGCTTGGCGTTTTCTTGTTCAGGATCAAGGACGATAAATGCTGCGAGAGTCTTATCTTGCTTACCTACAGCGATGGCGATCGCACGTTGTACTTGGGGAATGTTGTTGAGTGCAACTTCGATTTCACCCAGTTCAATTCGATATCCACCTATTTTTACCTGTTTATCTCTGCGTCCCAAAAACTCAAGGGTGCCATCAGGCCAATAACAACCCATGTCCCCAGTTCTATACCAAGCACAGCCATCAATATGTAAAAACTGCGCTTGAGTTTTTAGCTTATCGTCAAAATAACCAAGAGCGACGCCATCTCCACCAATCCAAAGTTCTCCAGCAACCCAATCTGGGCAATCGCGTCCGAAGTCATCAACTACACGATATTGTTGTCGCGGAAGAGGGTAGCCATAAGGAATAGAACGCCATTCTGGTGGTACATGTTGGACATCAAAGACATTCGACCATATTGATGCTTCAGTGGCTCCTCCCATCGCGATAAATTTCCCGTCAGGTCGATACTGACGATAGCGGTCTGGTAAGTCTAATCCGATCCAATCTCCAGAAAGCATTGTTAAGCGCAGTTCAGAAGGCGCAGAGGACCTAAAGCTAGACGCATAAGTCAATAACATATCGAAAAGTGCAGGTACGCTGTTCCACATGGTGACGTTATTCTTCTCTATGACTCGACACCAAGCTCTTGGGTCTCTTCTTTCAGACTCATTCACTAGTACTATTGCACCTCCGGCAGAGAGTAGACCAAAAATGTCATATACAGAGAGATCAAAATGGAGAGCAGAAAGAGCTAATACTCGATCATTGCTATTGATTTGGTAACGCTGATTGAGGGCTATACAGGTATTTAGGGCGCCTTGGTGAGAGATGACAACTCCCTTCGGTGTGCCAGTTGAGCCTGAGGTATAGATAATATAAGCAGGCTTATTCGGCTCAATTTCTGGTGAAGCGGTCATTGGTATGCTCTTAATTGTTGCTTGCCAATCTAAATACGATAATTGGCTAGATAGCATTGAGTCCTTTGCATCAGACTTATCTGTAAGAACTACGTTTATACCAGCGCATTGGTAAATACCCTCGCGCCTTTCTTGTGGCTGATCGAGTGAAACTGGCACATAAACAGCACCAGCGTATAATATGCCTAATACAGCGACGATTTGGCCGACTCCTTTGTTCATACTCACAGCAACCCTATCCCCAGGTGCAACTCCAGCCTTTGCTAGCGCCCCTGCGCAGCTTTGCGCATAGCTTGCTAAAGTCTGATAGCTGAGAGACTCATGACCATGAATAACCGCTATTGCGTTTGGGAAGGTCTCAACGTTTTTCCAAAAACCATGATGAAGTAAGCCTTCTGGCAATTTGTGGGCTTCAGATGAGTTGAACGCATTACGAGTAGAAATTTGATTTTCTGGTAGCAAGATTGGTAGGGAGTGTGTCCAATCACTGTCTCTTTGACTGAGAGAGTCAAGGAGACCTGTGTAGCTAACCAACATTTCTTGGATCATATTTTTTGGGAATAGTGCATCATGGCTATCCCAATACAGAACAAGTTCGTCTTTCTTTAACTCCGCATGTAACGATAGCCAAGTATTGGCTGATTGGCGGCACCCCCACAACTCTCTTCGATTGGTTTCTGTAAGCTGGCTAGAGAAAGCGATATTGGCGGGGGCGCGATGAGCGTCTGAAAGCCGAGATAGCTGATGAACAAGTGAAAAAATAGGTTTCAGTTGACGAGGGTACGTGTGTTTGAAGTGTTTTTGGTTTTCTCGAACAAGAGAAAGAAAACTATGACCGAAACCAGATAAGTTGGCAAGTAGAGGCTGCGTGAATTGGCCGATAATCCCCTTTGTTCTATTTTTGGGGCTAGTATCAAACCTTAACATGAAAGTCTCTTGATGCCCCCATTGAGATAAAACTGCAGCAAAAATGGTCGCCAGCGTTAGCTCTGGTGTTACGCTATGATTTTTGCTTCTTGTTGCTAGCTGTTGCCACTTTTCAGACGGAATACTCACAGTTCGTCTGCTTATGCCTGTCTCAGACAATTTGTCTGGTTCACAAACTGTTGGGAGGTTTACGGACTTAGGTAGTTTTAATATATGTTCTTCCCATTCGGAAGAACTAAAAGTCATGCTTGTTAACTCGCTAGTGACCAAATCGTGATGTGCAGTGAGAGCTTCTGTTTGGCAGGAAAATGAGGGTAGGTTTCCTGCTAACATTTGATCCAGTTGTTCAAAAAATATCGAAACACTTTGCGTATCAACAACGACAGAGTTGAAGCGAGCATGAAGCCGAATTCTATTTAGTGGCAATAGACTAATTGAGATGCAGAGAATCGCTTGTGAATTACTTTTGATTAGCGCGGTACGAGTAAGTGCCAGTTGCTTTTCTATTTCTTCTTCCGATACCTCGCTTAACTCGTTCACATTGAACGCTTTAGTGTAGTTATTTTTAGCAATATGTAAGTAAAAATCATCACTGATTCTGGCATGCAGCATAGGGTGATGGTTTATAAGTGTTACGAGACAACGTTCTAGTGCTTCCTTTGATGTATCATTGTATTCGAATTCTTGATAGATAAAGTTGGTGATGGCTTGCTGTTCACTACGTTGCCTTTGGGTCGATAACTGCCAGCTTTGATAAGAAGTTAAGGGCAATATTGTGTTATTGCTAGGAGATAAATACTTGCTTTGGTTCATTGTGAATTCTCGTAAATAGCCAAGTGGAGGAGTGAACCCCCTAAGATGGAAGCCTAAGGGGGCGGTGAGAGGGATTAGAAATCCGCAGTAGCTGACAGCATCACTGTGCGTGGTGCGCCTAGAGCTAGGTCCGCATAGTGGGTGGTTGTCCAGTAATCTTCATCCAGTACATTGTTTACGCTAAGGCGCCAAACCACGCTTGTTTCAGCAATTTTTGAGTTGTAGCGTGCGCCAAGATCAAGAATAGTCTGTGCAGGTAATGCCTGAGTGTTTTGTGCATCAATGTACTGTTCAGACATATAGTTCGCTTGGCCGATAAGCGTGAGATCACGCATCGCAGGGAGGTTCCATTCTAATGCGAGTTTAGCTTGTAAATCGGGTAGCTTAGTTGCTTGTTTCCCCTCCTCTGTCACATCTGTTGCTTTTGTAATCTCTGCATCTGTATAGGCGATACCACCGATGAGCGTATAGTCCTTTGATAGTGTGCCGTAGAACCCCCATTCAATACCGCGATTGCGCTGTTCACCACCGAAAGAAAAAATGTTGGTATCCGGATCTTGGTACCCATTTGGCTTTTTAATCTCAAATAAACTGAACGTATGAGCAAAGCCGTCCAGGTCAAGCTTCACGCCTGCTTCAGTCTGTTTGGTTTTTTGGGGTTCAAAAGCCTCTCCTGCGTTTGCAGCGCTAGAGCCTGCTGTTTTCCCATTCGTTAAGCCTTCGGTGTAGTTACCATAAAGCGAAACTGAGCTCGAAACTTTGTATAATGCTGCAAGTGCGGGAGTGTAAGTACTTTCCTTAAACTTGGTGGTAGGAAGCGACATTCCGTTCATTATTATTCCAGATTCATAATCAATGCTCTGGTAACGCAAGCCGAGCGTGATTTGATATTTCCCATCAACAAAAGATAACGTATCGGCAATGCCATAGCTGACCTGAGTTGAATCGACAGGTAAACCATAGTAGTTGTCGTAAACTGAATTTTCTGGTCCCCAAACAGGATCATAAATATTCGAGTTCCAAGGGGCTGGATTATTATTACCTGTTGGAGAATCATTTTTATCTTCTCTAAAGTAAGTACTATTCAGTACAAGGTGGTGTTCTACTGGGCCAATGTCAAAGTTGCTACGAACACCTATCTCACCTGAAGTTCGTTTGTTCTCAAGCTTAACTGATCCGAGAGATACCTCTAGGTTACCCTCGTTATCGATGATTTTGATTCGTTGCGGTACATTTGAATGAAAATCTGTACGGCTACCACCCAATGCGCTGTATACAGTTACAGAGTCACTAACGTTTAGCTCCCCGCGAATCATCATCCCTTTATCTTCGCTATTATTGTAGGCCCAACTTGGCGTCAATAATGTGTCAGATGGAGGAGGTGATGGGATTTTGAGACCAGAAGCGATGCTTAACCCACGGTTTGCACCTTCAACTCGCTCTGTACTGTAGTAAAAATCTGCTTCAAGGAAAGCAATGTCATTACGCCAATCAAGGCTTAATGATGCAAGTTGAGTTTTGTTGCTTTGGTTGTTTATCGCGGTGTCTCCATCTTTAAATGCACCGTTGAAACGAATACCAAATTCTTCATTTGTACCAAAGCGACGTCCAATATCGATATGTCCTCCGAATTGAGTGTCCGATAAGTAGCTGCCGGTGAAAGATGTGATTGGTGTTTCTTGTGCTCTTTTTGTCACTAAGTTGATGGTGCCACCAACAGATCCATTCGGTGGCATACCGTTGAGCAAAGAAGCAGGACCTTTAAGTACATCAATACGTTGATACATTTCAGGAGAGGTTCGGTAATAAGGAGCGATACCATACAATCCATTAAACATAACGTCGCTAATGTCTGAGTTGAAACCTCTTACTTTGAAACTTTCTTTGTTTAAGCCGGTTTCACCGCTGGTGAAAACAGAGGGATCAGAAGCTGAGATTACATCTGAGATATCGCGTGCTTGTTGGTCTTGAATGTGTTTTTCTGTGTATCCAATCGTATTGAAAGGCGTTTCCATGAAGTTTTTGTCGCCAAGCATTCCCATATTACTCGCGTGAGAAACTTTGCCAGCGGCATAAACTCTGTTTGCTTCACCATAAACTGTCATTGATTCATCTACGACTTCTTCAGCTTGAGCGATACTAATTGGTACGACAAAAGTACTAAATTGAAGTGAAATAAAGAGGGCGATATGACACGGGCTTGGTTTGTTTTTCTGTGAAGAGTCCATCGCTATCTGATGATAGTCATGAGTCATTATAGATTCCTTTTCTTTGTTTGGGCTAGCTCACATCCGTTCTGACGTCGGTTGAGTGTTGAATTACTTAAGATCCAACTCATTGTTATTAGATTTAGCTTTGGTAACCTTTTAGGATGTCATCAATTATGATTTTCAGAGATGTGATGCTTGCTGAAGTGATGTACCAAGCATCGGCATCAACAAAAACGACGTTGTCGTTTTTCCATGCTTTGGTTTGACGGAGTAGCGGGTTTGCTAAGTGTTCCGCATCAATGACAGGCTTTCCTTCCATTACTGCTGTTCGATCAATGATGTAAAGAATGTCTGGATCAGCTTGGCTAATGAACTCGCTAGAAATTGGCTGACCATGCAAACCTGTCTCCACTTTTTCACTCGCTGCTTTTACCCCCAGAACATCGAAAACGAAGCCATAACGAGACTCAACGCCAAATGAGCTGAAAGCACCATTGTTATGCATGACAACCAAAGCTTTTTCTGAACGCTCTTTCGTAACAGCGCGCACTTCTGCGACTTTTGCATCGATTTCGGCAACTTTCTGTTGGGCTAGCTCTTGCTTTTCAAAGATCTCACCAAGCTCTACAAGGTGTTTCTTAATGGTATCGACGTGATGGTCACGACTATTACGGTAGCTGATGTCAAAATGTAAAGTCGGAGCGAGTTGAGAGAGTTCTTCATACTGATTAGCATGTAGCGGAGTCATCAATACGAGATCTGGTTTTAGGGCATAGATCTTTTCCATATTAGGCTGAACTATCGCACCAAGATCCGCTATCTCAGGTGTGTCTTTGTATTTCGCTAGAAAGTGAGGAACAAAGTCTTTCACCATTCCTGAGATTGGAACATTTAGCTGATCTAAAAAGTCCACTTCGTTCATATCTAATGCTGCCACTCGTTGAGGGCGATGAGAAATAGTAGTTGCTCCGAGATTGTGTTCAATCACGATGAGCTTTTCTAATGGCTGAGTATCTTCAATTTTAGTTATTTCCGGCTCGCAACCTGATAAGGTTCCTAGAGCGCAGCAAGCAAGCACGATACTCAAACGTAGGGGGCTCTTAAACATGGGGTATTTCCTTTTTGTCAGTGAGTTGTCTTTAAACAGGCGAGTAACAGTTTTCATATTTGGCTTCTTGCTCTTATCGTGATGGCTAGGAAATATCCCCCACAAAGGACATTCACCAAAATAGAGACGGTGGTTTTAAAGTTAAATAAGTGCTCTACCAGAAGTTGACCAGACAAGAACATGACAATTGCAATAGCACAAGCAACGAGCAATATGTGTCTGTAGTTCGGTGCGCTAGTAATGGAATAAGCAATATTGGCAATAAAAATTCCCATAAAAGCCGTTGGGCCAATCAAGCTCGTCGAAATTGCTACCAAAATGGCGATTACAGCAAAGAACTTTGGTACATATTGCTTATCATTTAGTCCTAATGACATCGCTTGGTCTCGACCTAGACCTATCACATCTAGCTCGCGTGACCATCTGTTAGCAAAGAGTGCCAAAACGCTTAACGCAATACTGGAAAAAAGTAACGTAGAAGGTTTCGCTCGCTCAAACGAGGTATAGCTGAATCCTTGAAGGATAGAGAATTCTCCAGGGCTTATTCTGAGCTGGATAAATTGAGCAAGAGTTGTCAGCACCATTGTCAAAACAAAGCCAATCAGCAGAACTTGGTGCATGTCATGTTTAAATCTATTGAGTACCCAAGATTGAATCGCTAAGGAATACAACAGAATGAGTATTGCAGAGACAGCGAAATTACCGACAACGCCTAATGTAGCGATGCCAGAAGTGCCCGCTAGTAATAAGAGTAGGGTTTGCCAAACCAGATAAACCGACTCATATCCCATAATGGATGGCGTAAGAATACGATTACCAGCCAAAGCTTGGAAAATAACAGCAGAGATGGCCACGCAGCTGCCCCCAATAACTATGGCACCAAGTTTAATCAGTCTCTTGGGGATGACGTAATCAAAATCCCACCCAGAGCTTGTAAAGATAAAGGCGATAGATAGTATGCAAACGAGTATAATGCTCACTCGCATGTTTGAGTAATGTGATCTCATACTCGTGCTCCTTTCAAAAGAAACACAAGAAACATAACTCCCCCGATAGCACTGGCTGTTAATCCAATTGGGACTTCAAAAGGAAAGGCAACAACTCTGCCTATGACATCGCAAAAAATAAGTAACGAAGCGCCGCCTAGTGCAACGATTGGTAGGGTATTTTTAAGGTGATCGCCATATTTTAGTGCGACTAGGTTAGGTATGACTAAACCGATAAAATGAATGGCACCTACGGTCACCACTGTTATAGCAACTGTCACGGAAACTAGCATTAGACCCAAGGCGGCAGTGAACGCAATATTAATTCCTAAGTTGGACGCAACATCTTCGCCCATTCCCATCACAGTAAACTTATGTGCATATAAGTAAGTCAGTAGGGTGATGGGTAAAATCAAGAAAATTATTTCATAGTGTTCTTGGACCACTTTGGAGAGATCTCCCATTAACCAACCGGACATACTCTGTAAGATGTTGTTTTGATAAGCATAAAACTCCGCTATGGCACTTAGTACACTACCAAACATAAGCCCAATCACAGGTATTAACGCAGAGTTACTGAATTTAATTTTTCGTACGATGGCAATGTAGATAAGGCCAGCGGCGAAGCAAAATAGTACGGCGAAGAGCATACGTTCAAGCTTGTCTGAGGATGGAAGCATGACGATAGATACCAAAATACCGAGCTTTGCCGCATCGATACCGCCTGTGGTGCCCGGCTCAACAAAACGATTTCTAACAATATGTTGAAGAATAACACCACATATTGCGAGACCAGATCCGGTAAGAATTAGTGCGATTAGCCTTGGTAATCTGCTAGCAGTAATCGGTAGCCAAGCTTTGTCATCCATGGTCAGCAATAACGACCAATCTAGTTGGTTTGCGCCGACGAAAATTGAAGTTAAGCACAATAAAGTAAATGTGATAATTATCCGAGTATTCATGAAAAACGTGCCCCGAAACAAAAAGGCAAAGAGTTGCAATTAGTTTCTAGTTGGAATAAAAGTGGGGAGGAATACGCATAATGGATACTTTTTACTGAGATGAAGTCCAATTTCAATAAATCATAACCAAGGTTTTCTTTAATAAACAATACGATCACAACTTAATTCTCAAAATGTTGTCAGAGCCACTTTACAACTTAAAATTTAACGGATTAATTCGTCAGTTAACTCGGATTAGCTGACAAAAAACTCCCTTTTCAACTCAATATAATTATTGGCTTGACGTGAAATGCAAATCTAAATGATAATCAATCCTATCACCATTATTGTCGATGTGTAAGCAAATTAACACATAATCCTAAAAAATCAGGTCGCTAACATGTCAAGCGGCCAAGTAAGAGTTAGATTTTATATGAACAACGTCACTAAAGAGCCTAAAGTCCTACTTCCAATCGGCGAATATGAAGAGCAAGTTTGGATGCGACAGCTTCAAGATTCACAGAGTATTGAATGGAGGGTTTTTTGCTATATTATTGATAAAAAAAGCAAAAACGTTCTAATTGAACGAGCGTTACACAAGCTTGTTTTAGTCGATATGCGATTAAACCTTCGATACGGATTATCTGAAGACTTTGAGTTAGAGAAGTGGCATCTATCGGAAGAAAGCCAGTTCATTGACACTTTAGATTTAGCCAGTAAGCAGTTGCCAGAGTTGATCAAAGCAATGAAAATGCGCGAGTGGGACCCAGAGTCTCAGTCGCCATTTAGAGTAGTTATTTTACAAACTGAGCAAGAGAAGTATTTGTTTATTGTTACTCATCCGATATTAGAACCACATATTAACAATACAACTATCATTAATTTATTAAGTGTTAACTACGAAGCTTTGAATAACCACTCTTATTGTGCTGGTTTTAATCCGAAAGGTATAGATATCGCTCAGTTTTATTACCATGATGACTCTGAAAGTAATATTGAAGAAATAATATTAGCTGAATTTAGGGATAGTCTCGATGACCCTGATGTTGAATTAGATGACGACTTTTTTGAAATTGGTGGGCACTCACTGTTGGCAACTAGAATTATTGGGAACCTAATGAATAATCATGGTATCGAAGTTAGCTTTAATGACTTCTTTAAATTTCCGAGCGTGAAAGCTCTTGCTCAGTGTGCTTCGGTGCCTCATCAGTCGCCGCTGTCAACGCCTTCAGAAGAACTCGAAATGCAGGAGGCAACGGTATCAAGTTGCTATCCATTGTCATTCGCACAACAATTCTTATGGGACGCACATGTTGCTACTGGCAAGTGTGCGATTTTTAATTTGCCATTCGCAATGCGATTTGATGGAGAAGTGGACGAGGAGTCATTTGAGCTCGCATTTTCAGATTTATTGATTCGCCACACTGGCCTCAGGAGTTTGTTTGTTGATGACGAGAGTGGCGTAGGGCAGCGTATAATTGATGAGAAAGACTTGCCAAATTACTCTTGGTTTTGGGGAAGCACAGACGCTGGTAATGCGAACTTGGCTTCTGAAGCGGCTTATGTGTTTGATGTATCTAAAGAGCTTCCTCTGCGCGTACGATTCTTTAGAGATAAGCAAACAGGAAAGCAGATATTGTCTTTTCTGATTCATCATATGATCATCGATGAGTGGTCATTAAATAGTTTGATGTCTGAGCTTTCAAATGCATACATGTCGAGAGTTCAAGGCTTAGAACCCGTTTGGACAAAACCGGCGCTTAGCGTCCATGATTATGCTGTCGCGCAGAAGAATCGTGGCGCAAGTCCAGAAGATCTGCGTTACTGGGTGGAGCATTTGCAAGACGCTACTCAAGGCCTCTGCCTGACCGAACATAAACCTGAGCAAAAGGCGTCTGTTATTAATGCAATTGAAGCAAATTGGATAGAAGTCGATTTAGGTTCACTCGCTCATCAGGCTGTCTCTGCCTTAGCTAGAGAGTGCAACTCGTCTATTTTCAGTGTTATTTATTCTGCTATTGCACATGCTCTGCAGGACGCAGGAGACTTAAAGGACTTGGTGATTGGTACATCTGCATCAGGACGCGATGATGCAAAATACTTCGGCTCAGTCGGCTACTACACCACAATGGTCGCTCACCGAGTGGTATTTGACCCTGAGCAATCTTTTGTGAGGCTGATTGAACATGTAACTGAAATCATCAATGACTCTTTGCCCCACGCAACAGTGCCGATTGATATGGTTCAACGCGAGCTTGGTTTTGAGCCCAACAACGGATTATTGTTTGATGTGTATGCTCAGATTCATGCTGATAATGCATTGTATGGCTCACTACAAAATCCTCAGGGTGAATCGGTTTCGTACCAGCAAATCCTCCCAAATAAAACTGAGTCACTTTTTGGTTTACACTTTGAAATTATGGAAAACGTGGTCAACGAAGCGCGTAGTTTGCGCTTAATTGTTACTTATCAGACTGCTCGTTACAACGCTGAACAGGTTTCTAGCATTGGACAGAAAATGAAAGAAGTCCTCATCAGCCAGGCCGTACTTCAGGCAACACTAACCTAAAACGTATTATTGACAGTATTGCCATAGTAACGGCCAGTGAATGTCACTTGCCTAGTATGTCAATTTTTTAAGTCCCCAACATTAAAAGAGTTTACTTTCTAAGAAGTAGACTCATTGTTTTTAGTGGAAATCATGATGTCATTAGATAATCAAAGAATATTGCTTGTTGGAGCGGCAACTGGCATTGGTTTGTCAACTTTAGAACATTTACTGAACGCAGGTGCTCGAGTGCTCGTGGCAGATAAGCAAATAGACCTCTTGAATAAAAATACGCAAGTTTTGGCTCAAAGATACCCTACGCAGTTTGAATGCCGTTGGTTAGATCTAAACAATCAAAGCGGAATTGTTGAGATAGTGGAGTCTTGGCAGCAACAAGCTGCATTTGACCATTTAGTCTGTTGCGCTGGAGTGCTACATGTTGGAGCTCTCCATGAGTTGTCTATCGATGTGGTGAAGCAGACTTTTGAGATAAATACTTTTGGTGTCCTCGCATTAATGCAAACCCTTGCCAAGGGGATGAAATCTCAAGGCTCTGGAAGCATGGTGATTATTGGTTCTAATGCAGCTAATACACCAAGGAACGCGATTGGTGCTTATGGAGCCTCAAAAGCAGCGCTTCATATGATGGTGAAATGCATGGGAATCGAACTTGCTCAGTTTGGTATTCGCTGCAACATTGTCAGCCCAGGTTCAACAGATACGCCAATGCAAAGACAGTTGTGGACTGAAAATTATGCTGAGGCTGAAGTGATCGCGGGTGATTCAAGTCAGTTTAGGTTGGGCATCCCACTTGCAAAGTTGGCTCGACCAGAGGACATTGCTAACACTATTTTGTTTTTACTTTCGGATGCAGCAAACCATATCACGATGCATGACTTGCGAGTTGATGGAGGGGCAACCTTGGACAACTGAAAGAATACGCATTTCTTATGGTTTGGCGCATTTGGAAAGCTCGTCATGTTAGATATTTATACACCAGTTCTATTATTGAGGTGAGCACTTTTGGTTGAGATGAAATCTACTCTGGCAGCCAACGCACTTAACTTGAAGTTTGAAACGGAATGGATCGCCAAGAACATCGTAAAAGTGTCTTTGAACATTGACTATTCCACCAAGTTTAGAAGTAACTTAATGGCACTAGGTGTGAGTTTGCCTTCGAACTTACACCGAGCCGTTCAGTCTAGGCAGTGTGAGTTTATGGCTGGTCGCGCATGCGTACAAATGGCAATGTGTTTACTTGAGGCGTCAAACGTAGAGCTGCCCCAAATTGGAGCTCATAGAGAGCCTCTATGGCCGGAAGGCTATTATGGTTCCATTAGTCATAGTGCTACATGTGCCGTGGCGATAGTTGCCACCGATGAAAAGGGGTATTTTGGTATTGATAGGCAGGAGTGGTTACCCCATGAAATTGCGCGCTCTATTTCTCCTAATGTTTTGTGTGCGAAGGAGTATGCGTTTTCTACGCTGTTTTCTAATTACGCTGAATTTATAACTACGGTATTCTCTGCTAAAGAGAGTTTATTCAAGGCGATGTTTCCAAGTATAAAAATCTATGTCGACTTTTTCGTTGTTCAGCTTTGTTTTGTCGACTGGCCGCAGGGTAGATTAATATTTGAGGTGACCCAAGATCTTTCGTGTGCCTTTTATAAGGGAAAGAAGGTCGAAGTGTTCTTTAGGCGATTTGTTGATGACGTAGAAACTAGAATTATCGATTGTCTTTGATTAGGTTACTAGAAAAGTGAACGTTCGAGAGTACCTCAACGAACAAGAGTTAAAGAACATCAGGCTTAATATATTGCTATTAATCTGCTTAATCGGTTTTACTAGTTTAGGGTGACCTAAACTAGTAAAACTTCATTAATTTACACTGTAGGTGGCGAGTACAGCTTTAACAGCAGAGGTGCATATTGAGCATGCAGCTTATCCAGTGCTTGCGTTTTAACGCAACTCATATGTAATATCAATCATGCCACATGAAGTCATGGCGTTTTAATCTCTTCAGAAGTAGCCATATTAATGTGGTCATTTGTTAATGTTGAAATGTATCTCATATGAAAGATTGCAAGCTTTTGTGCTAAAAAGTTATACGAACTTATATTGCAAGGCGCTGTTAGTTCGGGTTATACAAGCTTATTTTTTAGGTAATCTAGACCACCCACAATAGCGAAGACTTGCGCATCGTTACATTCTTCGTCGGTCACCGTTGGGCTGTCTGGGTACACTTCCGTTGTCGTGCCGTAAACGCAATTTGTTACGCCGCCACATAGGCCCAGCTTTACCATTGGGTAGTTGATAACGCCAAACTGTACGACGGGTGAACCAATGATTTCGCCGTTTTCATCTGCTGGTGCAATGTGAGTCACTTTTGCAACTGACTCAATGACCGCTTTTTGGAAGTCAGGCTGAGGGTTTTCACTATCTCCCACCGTGTAAAAGCCATCTGGGATCATACCTTCAATGTACTCAATACCATCACGAGCAGCTAAGGCTGGACGGAACTCAGTTTCGTCAGAATCTGTCGTTTCATGTAGATCAATGTGCATTAACACATCGCCTAAAGTTGCAACTAGCTTTATGAGGTTAGCGGACTCTTCGGCAGGGCTATCCTTATAGAAAGAGCGGTTTGGATCAATCGCGTTTGGATTCCAGCGGTTGATCACCTCGTAACCCCAAGGGCTTACGCAGGGTGCAACGACAATATTGAAATGCTCTGCATAGCGCTCTGCTTCTGTTTCTACAAACTTTAATGCGCCATGTACACCGCTGGTTTCGTAACCGTGCACGCCGCCTGTGACCAACACAGCAGGTTTAGTTGAATCCCAATTGCGTGTTTTGATACAAAACAGAGGGAAGCGTGCCTCGTTGTATGAGAGCGCACCATATTGTTCAACATCAAAACGCTCGCGTAGGGCATCGATTTTACTGACGACTTCATCTTGGTAGCTACGTTTTACTTCTTGCGTTGCTAACCAAGCTTTACGTTCTTCTTCTTTCCAAGGTTGGCCAGGAGTACCGATCGGGTAAATGTATCCACTTTTCATCTATACTTTTTCTTTTGACTGCTGAAAGGTATCACAAGACTAGACCTGTCTTATCTTTACGGCAATATAAAACACCATTTGGGGTGGTATTCTTTGCAAAATCATCACTTTGATGAGTGATTCATTGGTGTTACATTTTGTTACTTACTCAATTTCATATAAGAGACAAAAAATGGCTGGAGCAAGTTTACTCACACTGTTGGACGATATTGCCACGGTGCTTGATGATGTCGCCTTAATGTCAAAAATGGCTGCAAAGAAAACCGCAGGTGTGTTGGGAGATGATCTAGCGTTAAACGCTCAACAAGTGTCTGGTGTTGCATCTGAGCGAGAGATTCCAGTGGTTTGGGCGGTTGCAAAAGGCTCATTCAAAAATAAATTGATTTTAGTTCCTTCAGCTTTACTTATTAGCGCGATTATTCCATGGCTTATTATGCCATTATTGCTAATTGGCGGCTTATTTCTCTGCTTTGAAGGGGCAGAGAAAGTACTTGAGAAAGTGTTTCCTCACTCGCATCCGCACGAAGAAAAAGAGGAGCTAGTTAATACTGGCGAGTCGATAGAAGAGTATGAAAAGCGTAAAGTTTCTGGTGCGATTCGAACAGACTTTATCCTTTCAGCAGAAATCATCGTGATTGCGTTAGGTACCGTGACAGGAGCCAGTCTTGTTACGCAAATTTTAGTTGTCAGTTTAATTGCAGTGATTATGACGGTTGGAGTTTATGGACTAGTCGCTGGGATTGTGAAGCTAGATGATTTAGGCCTTTACCTTGAAAGTCGCTCAAACGGTAAAGGTTGGGTGGCGAAAGTCGGAGGGGCCTTGGTCGCTTTTGCACCAAAGTTGATGAAGTTGTTAACCATTGTAGGAACTGCTGCGATGTTTTTGGTGGGTGGAGGAATTGTGGTGCACAACGTGCCAGCCATTCATCACTTTGTAGAGCCGATTATTATGAACTTTAGTGGTCATTCGGTTGCTACAGCCATTTTGCCTATTTTATTGAACGGTATTATCGGCTTTGTGGCGGGGTTGGTTGTGGTTGCGGTATGGACGATGGTTGAAAAGCTTCGTGGTCAATAATCACATCTAAAACATGAGACGATAATAACAAGGGTCATGACTTCTTTTTACAAAAAGCATGACCCTGTTTTATAGGTGAAATGTCAGTAAAGTACTTACTTCACTTTCCACTCGATCTGTTCATTTGCTCGAATAGGCACAACGATATCATTGCCAAATGGCATCGTTTCTGGCACATCCCAAGCGGATTTTTCTAACGTTACCGTATCTGTGTTACGTGCAATGCCGTAAAAATCAGGACCGTTGAAGCTTGCGAAAGCTTCCAAGTTTTCCAACTTGTCTTCTTTTTCGAAGACTTCTGCATAAAGCTCTAGCGCTGCGTGTGCAGTGTAAGAACCAGCACAACCGCAAGCCGATTCTTTTGCCCCTTTCGCATGTGGCGCTGAGTCTGTACCTAGGAAAAACTTCTTGCTACCACTAGTTGCTGCTTCGATCAGCGCTTGCTGGTGGGTTCCGCGCTTAAGAATTGGCAAACAGTAGAAATGAGGTTTAATACCACTCACAAGCATGTGGTTACGGTTGAAAAGAAGGTGGTGGGCAGTGATGGTAGCCGCTACGTTGTCTGAGGCGTTGTTAACGAAGTTTGCTGCGTCGGCGGTGGTGATATGTTCTAGAACGATTTTAAGATTAGGGAAGTCATTGACGATAGGAGCGAGGACAGTATCAAGGAATTCTTTCTCTCGGTCGAAGATATCAACATCGTGATGTGTTACTTCGCCATGAACCAGAAGTAACATTCCGACTTCTTCCATCGCTTCTAAAACGTGATAAATGTTCTTCGCATTGGTCACACCGGAATCTGAGTTTGTGGTAGCGCCTGCAGGATAAAGCTTGGCAGCAACAATGTTTCCGGTGGCTTTAGCCTTACGTATTTCGTCTGGTGTCGTGTTATCTGTAAGGTAAAGCGCCATTAAAGGCTCAAACTGTTCGCCATGTTGCTCTTTAATAATTCGGTCACGGTAGGCTAGGGCGAGCTCAGTTGTGGTAACAGGTGGGACGGTATTTGGCATAATCAGCGCACGGCCATTGTAGCGGCTGATGTCGCGAACGGTGTCTTTAAGAGCTTCCCCATCGCGTAAGTGAACGTGCCAGTCGTCAGGACGAGTGATAGTCAGTGTTGTCATTAATTGCTCCCACCATTGAAAAGTTGTCTGATTGGAGCCTAAGCGCCGTATTTGCTTTTGAGCAAACGCTTGCGCTTAGGCGACAGGATGATAGAGGAATTGCCCTCATATTTCATCCCATTTTTCAATTTTATAAAGAGTGAGAGTGTAAGTGGTTACTTCATTGTTAACCAAAGCGCGTGGATCGTACCTGGTAGAAAGAAGAAACACGTCAATATTAGATTAATCAAAAAGTCTTTATTTAGACCTTTCTCCATAAACACCGCGACAGGCGGAAGAAAGATACATAACAAAATCAGAACCAGTTTTCTTGTATCCATAATTAAGCTCCAAATCGATAAATGGGAGTAGTGATAACTTGGGTGAATTATGTGTGTCGTATCACACTTTATCAAACGGTATTTGGTCAGAACGGTGTTAAAAAACGCGAATATTGAGTGTAGTAAATACTTGTCACTAAAACCAAATTTATAAGAATATGGTTTCGAGAAAGTTGCGATGGATGAAGAGGCAGTAGACTCTGCAACTTAATGTGATTTGAGTATACAATACCGCAACAAATAAAAAACACCCGTAGGAAGAAGGCCATGTCGCAACCCGTTTTATCCCAAATTAATGTTTTTCCGGTTAAGTCAGTTGGCGGTTTATCGCTGTCGTCCGTATGGGTTGAGAAGCAAGGATTGAGCTTCGATCGTCGCTTTATGATTGCGAAAGCTGATGGCTCGATGATCACCGCGCGAAAGTATCCGCAAATGGTAACCATTAAGTCTGCCCTATTGTCCGATGGAGTGGTGTTTAGTAGTTTGGGTATGGAGCCACTTAAAATCCGTTACCAAGATTTCAAAATGCAGGAGACACCTGCAACGGTTTGGAAAGATACATTTACTGCCTATACCACGACAGATGATGCAGATGACTGGTTTAGTCGTGTTTTGGGGCTGCGCGTTGAGTTGTTATTTAGTGGTGAGCAATCGAATCGTGTCCGTGAAAAGCTAGGTCAAAACGTCAGTTTTGCTGATGGTTATCCGGTTTTAGTGATCAGTCAAGCTTCACTTGATGAGCTGAACCGAAGAAGTTCAGAACTACACTCAATGGGTCAGTTTCGTACTAACTTAGTTGTCTCTGATACTAAACCATTTGAAGAAGATTCATGGAAGCGCATACGAATCGGTGAGGTAGAGTTTGAGTCTCTCAAACCTTGCGAGCGCTGTATCCTGACTACGGTGAATACCCAAAGAGGCACATTCCGTGAGAGCAAAGAGCCGCTCAAAACCTTGCAACAGTTCCGTGCAAACGATGTCGGTGGTGTGTTCTTTGGCCAGAATCTTGTCGCGCGAAATGAAGGCATTATTCGTCAAGGCGATAAAGTTGAAGTATTGGAGTACAAAGAGCCGGAGTTTTACGCAGATAACTCGCCAGTGCGCATGAAGCTTACATGTGTTGAGCGTGAAGAAATTGCCCAAGACTTTGTGACCTTATGGTTAGAGCCAAACAAAGGCTCGTTGCCTAATTACTTGCCAGGACAACACCTGCCAATAGAGGTGAATATTGATGGTAAGAAAGTGGGTCGACGCTATACCTTATCATCCAGTCCTTCTCGCCCGGGTCGTTATGCTATTTCTGTAAAGCGTATCGCGGGCGGAAGAGTCTCTAACTCACTCTTAGACAACTTACAAGTCGGTGATGTTTTAGAGGCAGAACAACCTGACGGTCAGTTCCACCTTAAAACGCATGAAGCGCAGCCTCTGCTGTTACTCTCTGCGGGTAGCGGAGTAACACCAATGTTATCAATGGTGCGTTACTTAGCGGATCACAATCAGTTGGATAATGTGGTTTTCTACCATCAATGTCGCACCGAGAATGATATTCCTTGTCGCTCAGAGTTGGAGCAGTTAAAGCGTGAGCACCCAGGGCTAGAAGTAAAAGTCTGTTTAACGCAACCTGCTGTTGATTGGTTTGGT
Source organism: Vibrio sp. SCSIO 43097 (assembly GCF_023650755.1). Lineage (NCBI taxonomy): Bacteria > Pseudomonadati > Pseudomonadota > Gammaproteobacteria > Vibrionales > Vibrionaceae > Vibrio > Vibrio sp. SCSIO 43097. The sequence continues at coordinate 1,774,364 of NZ_CP071841.1, forward strand.
TTGAAAGGGCGTTTAAGTTTGTCACACATTAAGCAAATCAAAGATGTTGAACAGCGCCAAGTGTTTGTGTGTGGTCCTGATGGTTTTATGGAGAAAGCGAAAAATCTCCTGCTAAGAAAAGGGCTGCCAGAAGAAAACTACCATCAAGAAGCGTTTGGCGTATCTTCAGTCACTTCAAGACCAGAGAAGAGCATAGCGATCGATTTCAATGGGACGAAAGTTGTAGGGAATAATCAGAAAACGTTGTTAGATCAGCTTGAAGACGCAAGGAAGGTTGTTAGCAATAGCTGTCGTGCTGGCTTATGCGGCGCGTGTAAGGTTCAGCTTACGTCGGGTCAAGTACATCATCCGGACGTGCCTGCGTTGACAGATGAGGAACGTGCAATGGGAACCGTATTGGCGTGTTGTGCTGTGCCAGAGACGGACGTAACAGTAACCAACTAGGCGAGAGCAATTTTGTCCTTCGACAAAAACTGTTCCTAGACAAAAAAACGCTGCTATTTTTAGCAGCGTTTTGAGTTTTAAAGAGAGCTGAAAATATCGCTTAGTCGTAAATCGTCGGGATTGGCTGGCGTTTGTGCTGCGTTGCTTTGTAAATCGCTACCAGACGGTCACTCACTTGCTGTGGAACAGGTTTGCCCTCTAAGAAGTCGTCGATTTGCTCGTAAGTTAGGCTTAGGGCATCTTCATCTGCTTTTTGTGGAGCAAGCTCTTCTAAGTCTGCTGTTGGCACTTTCTTAACTAGTTGCTCAGGTGCACCCAATGTAGCAGCTACTTCACGAACTTGGCGCTTACTTAATCCGAACAATGGTGCCATGTCACAAGCGCCATCACCAAATTTAGTGTAGAAACCAGTGATGTTTTCTGCTGAGTGATCAGTACCAAGAACAAGGCCGCCTACGTAGCCCGCGATCTCGTATTGAGCAACCATGCGAGCACGCGCTTTTACATTGCCTTTTACGAAGTCGACTTTTGCTGCATCAGTTGGTAGAAGATCTGTGCCTTCTAATGCAACGTGAGAAGCCGAATGAAGCCCGTCAACACCTGCTTTGATGTTCACCGATACAGAATGGGTTGGCTGGATAAAAGACAGAGCGAGCTGAGCCTCATCTTCATCTTTTTGCTCCCCATAAGGCAGGCGAACTGCGATAAATTGGTAGCTATTGTTGCCCGCTTCTTCGTTCAGCTGGTCTACAGCCAACTGAGCTAAACGACCACATGTCGTTGAGTCAACGCCACCGCTGATGCCAAGAACAAGAGACTTACAGCCCGCTTCTTGCAATTTACGCTTAATAAAAGCGACACGGCGTTCAATTTCAAAATGCGGATCAATTGAAGGGAGTACGCGCATTTCGTCACGGATGGATTGTTCCATTTAGGGTTCCTTTTCCTGCAAATATTTCAGACTCTAAAGCACATTTGCTCAAATGGTGATAAACCATACAGTTGAGGCTCATTAAACGCGACTTTAGGGTCAAAAGCTGTAAAGATTAGTAGTATCATACCGAAATCATCAGATTAGAAAACTCTCTTCAACCAGGTAATCACCGGATATGAAAAAAATCGCCATTTTTGGTAGTGCATTTAACCCACCTAGTTTAGGGCATAAAAGTGTTATTGAGTCTTTGAGCCACTTTGATCTTGTGTTACTTGAGCCAAGCATTGCACACGCTTGGGGCAAGAACATGCTTGATTACCCAACTCGGTGCAAAATGGTTGACGCGTTCATCAAGGATATGGGGCTTTCTAATGTTCAGCGTTCTGATGCAGAGCAAGCTTTATACCAACCTGGACAAAGTGTGACGACCTATGCGTTGTTAGAAAAAATTCAAGAAATTTACCCAACTGCCGATATAACTTTTGTCATTGGTCCTGATAATTTCTTCAAATTTGCTAAATTTAGTAGAGCTGAAGAGATTACGGAACGTTGGACTGTTATGGCATGTCCTGAAAAAGTAAAAGTCAGAAGCACAGATATTCGCAAAGCATTGGCCGAGGGTGAAGAGATCGGCGCCTATACAACACCTTCCGTACGTGATTTATTACTTAGTAAAGGCTTATACAGAGAAACATTGTCTGGGAACTGAGAGGTCAGATTTTCATGGTCAGAGTAGTTTTATTTAGTGCATGTGCGCTGCTTGTGGTGACACAAGCTCATTCCGCGTGTAACTATTTTTCTGATCGTTCCGTGGTGTTTGAAGATAACACGCTTCCAATCTGTGAAGAAATTTTAGATTCCATCGGCGTGTTAAGTACTGAAGCATTGATTTGGTATGCAGCGGAAGCGAAGCTTGAAGGACCAACAGAAAACTATTGGGAGGAGTGGGCGATTAAGCCGGAAGACACCCCACTTCTAACTCAAAACTTAGAAAAGAATTACTTTGGTCTTGGTTTTTGGATGCCGGAAGAGCTCCGAGACGAAGAGAGTAAAATGGATACAGAAGAGTGGCTTCGTAGTCACGGGTTGATGTTCAGCGTTGGTTTTGGTGATAAATCCGACGGACAGCCAAGAATGCGGTTTGATTATCGTTGGCACGAATATTATGACGCTGACTGGATGATGCAGATAGAAGTACCTTTCTAGACACCTCAAGCAAATGAAAAAAGGGCGTACATTATCAATGTACGCCCTTTTTGTTTTTACTTGAATCTCTACTTTCTGTATCCGTAACTCTACGTAATGCTGAAAACGTAGCTTGTTAAAGAGCAAGTTATAGCGCTTCTCCAAAGACTAAAAAGCAAAGCTGTTCATATTCTTCGGTGTTACCAGCAAAAAGAGAGTCAACAATCTGCTCTTCCTTCTTCCCCGACAGTTTCATTTTTCTTGCTTCACGTAGTGTTAGTACCAAGCAAAGCTCTTTAGAAATATTCATGTCACAGCCAGGTGTCCACTGATTGATGGTTCTTGTTAATGTTGAGTGCGCTAGTTTAGGAGACAGCGTCAATACTTCATGCCTTACTACTGTCAGTAGATCGGTTTGCAGATCCGAGCGTTCGGCTGTTGTTGCTAGCTTCTCGACGAGCGCTTTTAGTAGCGGTGAAGGCTTCACAAAGCCCGCCTGTTGTGAGAAGTCGTCATTTAAACGCACAGAAAAATCACAACGATATACACGAGAATTAGGTAAAAAGGTGAGGGAGCTCAAACATCCTTGAGGAATCCAAAAATATTGGCCTGGTTCAATGGCATACTCCTGCTTACCCAATTTAATGACGGCTAACCCTTCGATGACAGACAATAGACTGTGCTTCAGTGCTTTTTTACGCGCAGCTACATCAAGAAAGGGGTATTTAGCGTCGTGAAATTCAATTGCGTAGTTCATTATGAGTACCAGTGTTTTTTGGCGCTAAGGGTAACGTTAAACCCATACGATTCCAACCTGCTGAGAGAATTTTTTAGCATGATAAATGGTGGCTTAACTGGTATGACCATGTTAAAAGTATGGGTTGAAATGCTGCTTGTCAGCAAAACTATGCGTAAAATGTGCCAGCTTTTTTTGATATGTAATGAACAATGACAGCCAATACCGATCCTTATATTGAAATTCGTCCTTACAACGACGAAGAAATTCCAGCAGCGCTGGATCGTCTAATCCAAGATGATGAATTTATCACTGCTATCCTAGAACATCGCTTTGCTAATAAAGCAGCGTGGTTCAAAACGCTAATGAGCCCGATCCTGCGCATCTACCTGAAAGCCAAGTGGAGCAAGCTTGATTCTGTCGAAGCAATTCAGATTGAAGTGAAGAAGTATCTGAAAGATACATTGAATAAGACAACGGATGGCGTCACTTTTTCTGGTTTGGATAAGCTGGATAAAAACACGTCATACCTATTCGTTTCTAACCACCGTGATATTGCGATGGACCCTGCGCTCGTAAATTATGGCTTGTACCAAAGTGGGCACCGTACAGTTCGTATAGCGATTGGCGATAACCTGCTGAAGAAGCCATGTGCGACAGAATTGATGCGACTCAATAAGAGCTTCATCGTTAAGCGCTCTGCTAAAGCGCCTAGAGAAATGATGAAAGCATTGGGACAACTTTCAAGCTATATCAAACATTCGCTTGATACTGGCAATTCAATTTGGATTGCCCAAAAGGAAGGCCGTGCTAAAGATGGAAACGACTTTACTGATCCTGCGATTTTAAAAATGTTCCATGTTGAAGGTCGTAAACAAAAGATCAGCTTTGGTGAGTACACGCGTTCTCTGAAAATCGTTCCTGTCTCGATTTCCTATGAAAATGATCCATGTGACATTGCCAAAGCAAAAGAGCTGTACGAAAAAGCAGAAAATGGCCGCTATGAAAAAGGCGAATTTGAAGATATCGAAAGCATCATTCAAGGTATCGTTGGCTATAAAGGCCGTGTACATGTTGCGTTTGGTGATGTGATTGAGCAAGAGTTTGAAACGCCGGAATCTCTTGCTGGTGAAATCGACCGCCAAATTCACAACAACTACAAGTTGTACCCAATCAACTTGTTAGCTGCTGGGCATGAAGATTCGAGCATCATTACGGAAGCAGTTAAGCGTCATCTCGCGGATAAGTTGGATCAGCTACCTGAAGGCGCAAGACCTTATTTGGTGGCGAGCTATGCCAATCCTGTGAATAACCAAGAGTAACTTTCGTCACTGAACTCTGTTGATTCAGAATGCCTTAAAGCCTCGGTCTGCCGGGGCTTTTGTTTATCTGCTCTTTAAGGTGCGACGGCGCCACCAAGGGTTAAATTGCTAGGCCATTTGGTGATCCTGTTACCACCTAAATAGATATTCCCTTTCACCGTCATTGTGTCTGGAAATACTTTCAGCGCTGATCCTCCAATATAAAGATTACCATCAACCACCAATCCTTCAGGAAGTTCAGAAATGGGAGTGCGAATAACACTTAGATCACCTTTTACTCGAAGTTTAGCTGGAAGCGCTTTTAACGGTGTATCTGTCAGATTTAGGTAACCGCCTAGTCTGATGCCTTTAGGCCAGTTTTCGATCTTACTACCTAGTAGGTTTGCATAGCCTTTTATCTTTGTTCCTGAGCGAATAACTTTGAGTGCGCTGTTAGTTGCTTCCAGACTGCCTTCAACATCAAGCCCTTTAGGCAAGGTTTTGATAGGGGTTTGTGAGATGTTTAAGTTGCCCTTTACCACTAGGCCAGAGGGTAGTTGGGTATAAGGCTTGTTTCTAAGATCAAGATTGCCGTAATTATCGATGTGACCAAACTTAGAATAGTAATCTAGCTCATATGCCAAAGGAGACGAGCAGAGCAGGATTGAAGTAAGGCATAGGGAAACAAAACGCATAGTCAAAGAGTTAGTTAAATACCGAGATCAACAGGTGCTTATCTTATACTTAAATAAACCTATTATGCATTTTTTGCTCACAGTTTTTGATTCATAACTTAAATATTCAAATTAGAGATGCACGCTAAAAGTGTGCGCTTCTTTACTGCGCTAAGTAACTTCAAGCTTACTAAAATGAGATAAATTAAATGATTGAATGTGAAGCAGATTCAAGCGTAGAGGTGAGAAAAATATCAGTAGATATTTGAATAATATGAGATTCTTCCAAGAACTTCACAAGGGTCCTTGTTAGTATTATTGAGGTTTGAGGGAGATTTTCATGAAGTTAAAAAGTGTATCTATTTTTACCGCTGGTGTTTTTGCAGTACTGCTGTCGGGTTCCGTTTTTGCTAAATCATACAGTACACCAGAAAACAAAGCGCTAATAGTTGCTGACGGTAAGGTAGGTCAGCATATCTGTTACTACGATGATAAAGCCTACAGCACAGGGGCCGTGATTAATGTTGAAGGCGTATTACTGATGTGTACCGCTGAGAACGATTTTGAAACCAATGGCTCGTTAAAGTGGGTCGTGTTCAAAAAAGATAAATAAACGCGCCGAAGTTGTCTGTTTCATTTAGAGCGGTTTAAGATTAAGAGATTGGAAAAATAAAAAGCGAGCATCATGCTCGCTTTTTTCATTAACGCGCGAGTGAGCGAGTTTTTAATTCAAAGATAAGTTTTTCAGCACTTACTTCAAATTTGAATCGAGCCGTCGCTTGGTTCGATTCTTCGGTTATTTCTGAAACATTGTATTCAACATCAACACATACTGATTTAGCGAGCTCGATGTATTTTTGTAGTTCAGACTCTAGCTCTGTTTTTGTCTGTGCGAAAACCGTTACGTCGGCAACTTCGTCACCTTCTTTGATGATAAAGCCAATCTCGCCAGCACAGCCGCAGGCCTCACATACTTGGTTTTTTTCTAATTCGACACTCATAACGAATCCTCTTGTAAATACTAAGGGTATTCTATCAGGTATTTGATCTGTATCTACAAAAATGACGACTTTTGTTTAAAAAAGGAACAGAATAGGCACTTGTTAAGTAAGGGTTAAAGATTGGATTACTAAATCATCAAGAACGTTAATGTGATATATATCAACATTTAAAATCAATTAACGAACATAGTGACGAGATTTTGCTCAGTCCAGTTGAACTAATGGTTAATTTATAAGACTATTTCTTGATTGATTATTTTTAATAATTATCATTCTTGGTCTTTGAATAGTTTCGATGAATAATTGGCGCAAGGTTTTGATGAGACTAACTTTTCGCCTTATTTTGAGTAGCATGTATTGACAAAAACATAACTGAAAATTACACATTACGCAGTGTAAAGACGTTATGGTTTGGAACTCGACATGATATTAAATAGTCGCAATACATATACCCAAAGCGCTTTCAAGTGCAGCGCTTAGCAACCTGATTTCTAGGTTTTCGCTAATCGAACCGCATCGGCGAGCCGGGTATAATGCTAAGAATGATTTCATTCTGGCCTCATTTAATAGTGAGTTAGATGGATTTACAAAGAGAAGAGCTTAAAATATGCCAAAGCGTAGTAAAGAAGATACCGAAATCACTATCCAAAAGATCATGGATGCCGTTATTGATCAGCTACTCAGATTAGGTTACGACAAAATGTCGTACACGACGCTAAGCCAGCAGACAGGTATATCGCGTACCGGTATTAGCCATCACTTCCCTAAGAAAACGGACTTCACCGCCGCACTGGATGGCCGTATCTTTAAAATGTTTATTGAACACTTAGAGTTTGATAAAGGATTAAATGCATTTTCACAAAGTTGGATTAAAGCGCTGGAAGATGCTGAGTTCCTCGCGATTTTACGACTGCTATTCCATCACATTGTCACCGCTGAAAATGCGCAAGAATTTGCTGCTAATGGTATTGACCGCTTATACAAAATGGTTGAAAGCCAGTTTGGTGCGGGTGGTGACAAAGAGCTTGAGTGGTTGATTGGTCGTTCATTGATCCAAATGAGCAAGTAATAGCCTTTAAAGCAACAAATTCTGCCACTATTAAAGCAAAGGCCCGCAACTCTCATATTGCGGGCCTTTGTCGTATCAAAGTGTTTTCGAGACGGCTTAGAGGAGATACGCTTTATGCTGCGGCATGCACTTGAGGGAAGTCTAGCGTCGGATGTTTTGTCACAATAGAGCGATAGCCATAAACTTGCTCAATGCGCTCTGACGTTAGTGCATTCCATGGCGTGTCATCACAAACTAGTTTCCCGTTATGCAAGAGTACAAGGCGGTCTGCGTACTGAGAGGCTAGATTCAAGTCATGTAACACCACAACCACCGCAGCGTTCTGTGCTTTTGCCGTTTCACGAGCAATTTTTAACGTGTTGTGTTGATGGGCGAGATCCAACGCTGAGGTAGGTTCATCAAGCATTAAGATTCGTTTTTCGCCAGATTGATGTAGTTGTGTCATCACTCGTGCTAGATGCAGTCGTTGCTTTTCTCCACCAGATAAAGACGGGTACAGGCTTTCTGCTAAATGCAATACGTCGGTTTGTTCCATGTAATGTAAAGCCAGTTTAGTGGTTTCTTTATTGGACAGTGATAGCGGTATTGCCCCCAGCTCTACGACTTCTCTGGCTAGAAATGGGAAGGTTAAGGTGCTGTGCTGCGGGAGCATTGCAATATGTTTGGCGCTTTTTTCAGGCTCCCAATCATGCTTTTGTTTACCGAAGTAGGTGATGTGATGATTCGAAGAGATCTCACCGCATAGAAGCTTGAGCAAAGTACTTTTACCTGCGCCATTGGGGCCGAGTAGGGCGGTCACTTCACCAGCTCGGATATCAATGTTGATGTCATCGAGCACCACACGGTTGCCATACGTCATCGAAATGTTTTTCCCCGATAAAACGATCTGGTTCATTACAAAATCTTCCCTTTTTGCTGGAACAATAAGTAGATGAAAAAGGGCGCGCCAATCAATGCGGTCACGATTCCAACTGGTAATTCAGCTGGTGCCACGGCAACACGAGCAAACATATCTGCGGCAGTAAGAAGCAGTGCTCCCATTAAGGCAGATATTGGTAATAGCGTTCGATGGTCAGGCCCAGCGAGCATGCGCCCTAAGTGAGGAATCACGAGCCCAATAAAGCCAATTGCACCACTGATGCTCACCGTAATACCAACACCCAGTGCAGAAAGTAAAATAAGCTGACGTTTGAGTTTTTGAACCGGAACTCCTAAGTGTCTTGCTTCTGATTCCCCTAACAACAGAGCATTCAGCGCCATCGACTTCTTCTGAAACCAGAGCAATAGGATGACGAGTGTTATAGCAGATAGAGCAATCCCTGACCAATTTGCACCAGCTAATGAGCCCATCGACCAAAGCGTCAAATCTCGCAGCATCTGATCATCTGCGATAAAGTTCATGTAGCCAATCGCAGCCCCCGAGAGCGCGCTGATGGCAACGCCGGCTAACAACATAATTGTAACTGAGGTACCAAACTTACTTGTGCCGAGTTTATAAACGAGAATAGTCGTTAGTGCACCTCCAAGGAAAGCAAAAAGAGGCAGAGCCGCTAAGTTCATTAGTTGCGGATAGTTTTGGCTAAATTCAGCAAATACAACAATAGCGAATGCACCACCAAGAGCAGCGCCAGCAGACACACCAATGATACCAGGCTCGGCTAATGGGTTACGGAACAAGCCCTGCATAACCACACCACAAATTGCCAAAATGGCGCCGATGAACATACACAAAATGGTGCGAGGCAATCGGATTTCGTTAATGACCAACTGAATGTGAGGAGCGAGATCAGAACTGCCTCCCGTTAGGCTACGCAAACTGTCAGCAAAGCTAATGTTCATTGGGCCAACGGTAATAGAGGCGATAGCAATAAATGCTAAAAATCCACTAAGCACTGATAACGTCGTTGAAAGGGGGATGCGTCTTAACAACATGTCATGTCTCTATGGGTAAAGCAGTGCATTCAAGCGTTTAGCTTCTGCAAGGCTTTTAAGGCCCAAACCACCTACCAGAGCATGGCCATCAATCGTTATGATGTCTTTGTTCTTTCCAGCGGGTGTTGCAGCAAGAAGCGGCATTGCTTTTAAAATTGCATCGGCACCACCCAACGTTTCATAGCTGCGACCGCTAACAAGAATCACGTCAGGCTGCATCTCTACCATCGCTTCTGTGGATAGAGGCTTGTAAGACGAGAGTTGTGTAGCGGCTGGGTTTTGTCCGCCGGCGAGTTGAATAATTGCATCGGGTGTCGTTTGTGAGCCCGCAACATTTGCAGGTCGCCCTTCATGGATCAGCAGAAAGAGCACTTTCTTTTTCTTCGCTTGATCAGGTTGGTTTGCATTGAGTGCTTGTACTTGCGCCTGGACATCTTGCTTTAAGCTTTCAGCTTGAGCCTTGCGATCCATAAGGTTCGCAATTTGATCAATACGTTGATAAAGGCCCTCGACATTTGCATCAGTATTAACAATTTCTACATCTACGCCAGCCGATTTCAATTGGCTCAATGTTGTTTTCGGCCCCATCTCATCAGAACCAATGACTTTTGTCGGACGTAAGGCGAGCAACCCCTCCGCTGAAAGACGACGATGGTAGCCCACTTTAGGCAGTTCCATCCCTTTTGGTAATTGACTGGTGACGTCGATAGCAACCAAGCTATCTTTAGCGTCGAGTTCAAGCAAGAGTTCAGTGACGGCGCTGCCTGCGCTAACAACGCGCTCTGAGGATGGCGTTTCATTGGCAAAAAGTTGACTACTCGCAAGTAGGGAAATAGCTGCCGTGACAACAGCATGAATAGTGATGCGTGTGTTCTTCATTTTGAAAGGATCTCTATCTTACTTATTTTTATGATGGCTCTTCAGTGAGTAACTGAGTTGCTTGAATTCCGTTTTCTTGTAAAAAGCCGAGAAGTTGTACTAGCGACTGAATATTCGCGGTTTTTTCTGCTCCAATTACAATCGGTTTATCGCTTGACTTACTCTCTTCTAACAGCGCGAGGGTAAAGTTGTCCCAATCGATATATGTCTTGCCGTTAATAGCCCAGTAAGGCTCGTCTTTAAGAATATTTACCGTGATGGATTGCTTATCGACATCTGCAACAGCCTGAGATTCTGTGCTCGGTAAATTGACGTCTAATGAATCGAGTTTGACCGCTGCGGTTAACATCAGGAAAACCATGACGATAAAAATAATGTCTAACAGCGGTGTTAAATCGGGGGTTAAACCGTTACGACTATTTTCTTGTGGTGTTTTAATCATTGAGTTGCAGCCTCAATCTTCTCAGAAGAGCGCAGTGTTACTTTTGAGTGGTCTGGCGAGACATGCTGTAACGAGATACCTTCAAGCCATAAGTTGACGTAGTTTAAAGTGTGCTCAAGCTTGGCGATTACACGATCCGCCCACAAACCAATGATCTGCGCTCCTGAAATGGCAGGAAGTGCGATAATGAGACCCGCGGCAGTGGTGCGCATAGCAAGACCTAGGCCGTCAGCTAAATCATTCGGAGTGATATTCCCCGTTGAAACCGCGATGCCTTTAAACATGTCAATTAAGCCAAGTACCGTACCAAGCAAGCCAATTAAAGGGCTGATGACGCCAATCAGCGTCAGCAAACGAAGGCCGGAATGCAACTGATGGCGTTTTTCTTGCAGCCAAATACCTGCGGCATCTTCTCTTAAAGATTTCGAAAACGAATGATGAGCAAGCAACATCGCAACACCACGGTACAGAAGCGGCCGCTTATTCGACAACTCTTCAGCAAGTGCTTCAAGTTCGCTCCCATTTGTTGGGTCTAATCCTGTGAGCTTTTGGCGAATGGCTCGCTTTCCTACACCAAGGCTAATTAACACATGGAATAATCGCTCGGCGATGATCATCACGGTTAGAGCTGAGCAAATGATCAAAGGCCATGTCATCAGCCCAAATTGAGTTTGTAATTCTTGTAGTTGTTCCATTATCCATCCAACTTAAAACGAACAGGTACTTGTACTCGGTGAGCGACTTTTAGCCCACCTGAAATATGTGGTGTAAATTGCCACTGTTTGATCGCACGAAGTGCTGAGGCATCTAGCGACTCTGTGCCGGAAGACTCAATCAAAACCTGTTTAATCTGGTTACCATTCTCATCTAGCCATATCTCATACAAGGCTACACCTTCAATACCGCGTCTTTGTGCAGACCTTGGGTAACGGGGTTGTGTTGGTTGACTCACAAACGTTGGTTTGTCGACCAAGACAGGCTGAGACGTTGCCCCTTTGGATTGGCTCGCAGGTGCGGATTGTTGAGCTACCGTCTCTTTCTTCACCGGTTCCGTTTTTTTCTTTGGTTTCGCTTCGGGCTGAACCTTTTGCTTTGTTACGGTTTTGGTGGGCTCGACCGTTTTAGGTTTAGATTGTTTAACCGGTTCTGGTTTTTTCTCTACTACCTTCTTCTTAACAGCGTCTTTCTTGACGACCTGTTTTTTTACAATCTTCTTTTCTGGTTCAGGTTGGTCTTGAGGCTGCTCTTTTGGTGGCGCTACATTTTCTGGTGTAGATTTTTCGACAGCGGGAGGAGCAGACACAAGATTTAGACTTACCGAACTTGCTGGGTTTCCAGCCGGCATCGCGAACACCTTTGTCTCTTGAGAAACAAAAAGAAGTGCGGCATGGATGGCAAGGGAAGCACCTCCTGCAATGACATATCTTTGTACGTTCACGGAATATCTCGGGAAACTATGAAAACTTGGGCAGATTATTACTTACAATAGAAATAAGATCAATTATCAATTGCATTATCATTACGCTCAAATTATGATTCTTGCAGAATTTTTAAGATCAGCTTCCATCCCTTACATGATGGGAGTTAAGCGAGTATATATGAGCGTCGATATCGATAAGCTTGATGAATCAGTGTTGGGCAGTGATAGTCCTGATCCATTGCGATTTGCTTTTGTTAAGAAGCATTCTGCACATGCCGGGGGAGCGAGCGTACCTGTGCCCTCGTCTCAACAACAGGCGATTTTTTCGAGTATTACGGCTAACTCAATTAAAGCGACCAATAAACGCTGTCTTTATATTCATGTTCCGTTTTGTCGCGTTCGTTGCACTTTTTGTAACTTCTTTCAAAATGCTGCAAGTCGCACACTGGTTGATGAGTACTTTGAAGCATTAATGCAGGAGCTTAGAGAGAAAGCGGCATTACCTTGGACACAAAATGGTATTTTTCACGCCGTATATATCGGGGGCGGAACGCCAACGGATTTATCTCCAGTACAGGTTCGTGTGTTAGGCCAGGCTATCCGAGACCACTTTCCTTTGGCTGCAGACTGCGAAATCACCTTAGAAGGTCGCATCAATCGTTTTTCTGATGAGTTGTATCAAGGCGCTTTAGAGGGTGGTTTTAATCGTTTCTCTTTTGGTGTGCAAAGTTTTAATACACAAGTGCGCCGCAGCGCAAAACGTTTAGATGATAGGGAAGATGTCCTCAAACGAGTGAGCGAGATCGCCAAAGAAGACAAAATTCCGGTCATTATCGATTTACTCTATGGCTTACCTTATCAAACCAAAGAAGTGTTAGAGCAAGATTTAAATGATTTCCTCTCGACTGGCGCACACGGACTGGATTTGTATCAGTTAGTGGTTGGTGGGTCAGCTCCCATGCTCAACCTCGTAGAAAAGGGAAAAATCCCGCCACCTGCGACCACACCAGAAAAAGCGGGAATGTACGAGCTCGGTGTGAACTTTATGGCCAAACACCATATGAAGCAACTTAGCGTGAACCATTGGGCAATCGATAACCGCGAGCGTAGTTTATACAATAGTTTAGCCAAGACTTATGCAGAGGTATTGCCAATTGGCTGTGGTGCTGGAGGTAATATCGGTGGCTACGGGATGATGCAACACCGCACACTAGAGACCTATATTAAAGCGGTCAACGAAGGTCAAAGCACCATCGCGATGATGATGAAGCAAAGCCCTCTAGAACCGCTTTTTTCTGCACTCAAATCTGCGTTTGACTGTGGCATTGTTCAAGCAAATCAACTTCCATCATTTATGGGAGAGGGCGCGTTCGGGTTTTTATTGCCTCTATTTAAAGTGTGGCAAGCGAAAGGCTTAGTACAACTACATGAACGTAGCGCAGTCCTTACTCTTGCAGGCAGCTTCTGGGCTGTGTCATTGGCTCAAAGTTGTATTCAGGTACTCACGTCAGAGATGAACGAAACCGTACCGAAAGCATCCAATAATTAATGAAAACAAATTGAACAAAAACGGAAGACACAATGGAATCAATCAAGCAACAAGTTGAAGTATTACTAGAGCAAGAACCACAATTATTGCCAGCTGCGATGGCAGAGCGTCTTGGCATTTCCGAGTTTGAGGTTGTTGCGGCTCTACCTCAGGAAATGGTGGCTATTGCACCAGGAGAGCAAGCGCAAAGCATCTTAGAAAGTTTGGTTGGTTTTGGCCCGGTGACGACCATCGTCCACTCTTTTGGTTCTATCTTTGAAGTTAAAGCGCCGTTTCCAAAAGGAAAAGTGGCGCGTGGCTATTACAATTTAATGGGTAGAGAAGGTGAACTGCACGGCCACCTTAAATTAGATAACGTTAAAAATGTCGCATTAGTCAGTAAACCGTTTATGGGTAGAGAGAGTCACTATTTTGGTTTTTTCTCAGAGTGCGGAAGCAATATTTTCAAGATTTATTTAGGCCGTAACGAAAAGCGCGAGTTGATTGAAGAGCAAGTCACCGCATTTCGCGCCCTACAAGCCGAATTAAAAAAGTAATCACAAACATAATCGAGGCTTAACTCGAATACTAATTAGTAAAGTCAGGTATCAATATGGATCAACAAGTTAAACAAGAGCGTTTGCAAGGTCGTTTAGGGCCAGAGATCAAAGAGTTCCGTCAGGAGCGTCGTACACTTCAGCTTGCAACTGTCGATGCAGAAGGTCGCCCGAATGTAAGCTACGCGCCTTATGTCCAAAACCAGGAAGGTTATTTCGTTCTCATTTCTAAAATCGCTCGTCATGCCCGTAACCTTTTAGAAAATCCAAATGTTTCATTGATGATGATCGAAGATGAAGAGTCTTCAAAGCAGCTGTTTGCTCGTAAGCGCTTAACTTTTGATGCGGTAGCAAATGTAGTTGAGCGAGACACAGAGATGTGGCAACAAGTTGTTGGACAAATGAAAGAGCGTTTTGGTGAGATTATTGATGGTCTAAGCCAGCTAGAGGATTTCGTTTTGTTCAACTTAAAGCCAGAATCGGGGCTATTTGTTAAAGGTTTTGGTCAGGCGTATCAAGTGTCTGGTGATGATTTAGTCGATTTTGTTCACCTTCAAGAAGGTCACAAGAAAGTCGAAAGTGCCTGATTGTTAACCGATCATATGAATGTCGATCATTTGGCATAATGAACGTTTAAAGGGAGTTAGGTTATACTGACTCCCTTTTTTATATTGGAACAAAAGCATGAAACCTGTAAGTAAGGAATTGAGCGAGATTTGCTATCCGTTTATTTACGAGGACAGTCCGGTTTGTGACTTTGAAATTACAGCAGATGAACTTTGTAGTCGTATTGGCCTTGTTCTCGCTATGGAGTTGGACGAGTTTAGCCGCGATATACTGACAAGAATGCAGCCTAATGTTTATCATCTAAATGGCTCGGTTCGCGGAAAATTAGCGATTACAGAGGCGGAAGTTGAAGAGTTAAAGGCCGATTATGCTTTGCTCAAGCAACGTATTGATGGCGGCTTCAAAGGCTTTGTTCTACCCGGAGGGCACCCGGCAGCCAGTCAATTGCATTTGTGCCGTTGCCAAGCTAAAAAAACGGTACGAGCATTAGTTGCCGTTGAACATACAGGTAAGAAGCAGCCCGCACCTATTTTGTTTCGTTACGCGAACTTATTAGCGAATGTACTTTACAGCCTAGCTTCTTATATTAATCATGCTCACCAAGTCAAAGAGACGGAATTCGTTTCTCGTAGTTACGCGATGCCAAAGAAGTGAGCTGAGAAATTAGCGGATGTGAGCATCAGGGATAGGACAAGCACTGCATTATATTCTCAAATCAAGTCGTCCAATAAGAGTTAAGAAGTCATAGCTTTGGCTTCTAGCTCTTTTGCTCCGCGAAGCATCGCTTCGATTAGTTCTCCTGCATTGAATTTCTCAAGTGCCTCATGCGCGCCAACTTGGTGAGCTCTGTCTACACAGATTTCGCTCGATAACGATGTGTGTAAAATGCGGTATGAATGGTTCAGAGAGGAATTATTCTGAACTTCAAATGCTAACTCATAACCGTCTAATCCGGGCATTTCAATATCGCTGACCAGAATATCAATTGGGCGATGAGCCGCAGCGTCACTTTTCATCAGTTCCAATGCATCTAAACCATTTTTACAGATTTGATACCCAATATTGATGCTATCGAGTGCGTCACATAGCTGTTTACGAGCGATGGAAGAGTCATCCACCAATAGAATACTGAGTGCTTTTAGGCGTTCTCGCTCAATATCTGTCAGCATTGGGATCTTTGAATTCTCGTACTGCGGATAAATTTTGGAAAGTAGCAGTTCCACATCCAGCATTTGAACCGTTTTATCCTCGTAGCGAGTAATTCCAGTCACGAAAATATTTTTTCCAGCGCTCGGAGGTGGCGTTTCAATAGCTTTCCAATCGCACTCAATGATCTTCTCTATACTACGAACCATAAAAGCAACCACGGTTCGCAAGCAATCTGTCACGATCAAGTAGCAGCTTTTATATTCTTCTTCACTTATAGGACGAAAGCCAACAGCCGCTGACATATCGATCACTGGTACTGTTAAGTTCCGTATCGTAACGGTTCCAATGACGTGATGATGCGAGTAAGGGATCTTTGTCGTTGGCATGTACGGGACGATTTCACGGACTTTTAGCGTACCGATAGCGAAACTCTGTTGCAGGGTGAGCTTAAACATCAACATGCCCTGAGATTGATTCGCTTTGCTAACGACTTTTGCCATGAAAATAACCTTATAAATACCACCGAATTGTGTCTAATCTAATCTTATCAGACGAAGGCTTCAACCATCGGAGAGACAAATGTGAGCTTTTTAGACAATCTTTTAGAGAATAGTGATTAACTGAGCAAAACTTGTTTGTATTTTAAACTCATTATGTAGACGATTTTATATTCCTCGTGTATTTGGGCCTTTACCGCTGAGCTATTATTAAGAAATGTTTGGTCTGTTAAAAAGGATTGGGTACACTTGCGCGACCAGAATAGTGAGAGATAGATCAATGGCAAATACAGCAGCCGCATTACATATTCTTGTGAAGCACAAAGAGCAAGCGGAAGACATAATCAAGCAACTGAAAAAAGGCGCAAAGTTTCAGACATTAGCGAAGAAGTATTCAACTTGCCCGTCAGGCAAACGCGGTGGTGACCTTGGTGAATTCCGCCGTGGTCAAATGGTACCTCAATTCGACAAAGTGTGCTTTTCTGGCGAAGTGTTAACGCCGCATTTAGTTAAAACCAAGTTCGGTTGGCATGTTGTCAAGGTGCTTTACAGAACATAAGGCTTGGTATCGACCTAAACATTGTCAGATGAAACCCACAAGCATTAAATATCATCTGTACGGTCTCTTTTCACCAATCACTACCGTCATGACATGGCAGATACATTCTGATCTGCCATGCTCAACCAAACGCTAATCTTTCCAAACTAGAAACTCATTTATATGCAGTTAACTTGGCTTTTCTCATAAGTCGTTATCCTATTTCAAGCTTTGGTATGAGAATACGTTGGCTGGTTGTATCAATTATCAATGCTATTCCTTGCTGGCGAACTTTGGTTCATGTTCGGGCGTCATTCGCATATGATAGCGACCTTATAAAAATTAACCCCGTTCATAATTTAAGATGTCCCTGACTCATAAAGACTATTTTAAAATCGCATTTCCTTTCATCGTTTCTACTGTTACCCAGCCATTATTGGGGGCGGTGGACACCGCGGTGATCGGTAAACTTGGTGTGGCTGAGATGATTGGTGGCGTGGCGATCGGCACCGTCATCATGAATACTTTGTATTGGCTGTTTGGCTTTTTCCGCGTCAGTACTACCGGGCAAAGTGCAATCGCATTAGGTAAAAATAGCCCAGAAGATCAAGCGAGTAGCCTATTCCGTCCTTTCGTGCTTTCGCTCTGCCTTGGCTTGATTTTCATTGCGTTGCAGTCCGTGATTTGGATGGGGGCAGAGCTGATTATCTCCCCTGATGCAGTCGTGGCAGAAAACGCTAAGACTTACTTCGATATCATGATCTTTGGTGCGCCGTTTGTACTGCTGAACTACACCGTGATTGGTTGGTTGATGGGGCAAGCGAAAGCTAAAGCAACCTTGTTCACGCAAGTGTTTGGTAACGTTCTGAACATCGTGCTAGATATCGTATTTGTGTTGTACTTTGATATGGGCATTGCTGGTGTTGCGGTGGCGACACTTATCGCGCAAATCTCGACGTTTGTTATTGGTGCGGTGCTGGTGTTGAAAACCTGTCGCTTCCCGCTGTTTGATCACATTCAGACCGCAAAAATGACGCGTAAAGATCTCAAAGTCATTGCGTCTTCCAATATGGATCTGCTGCTTCGTACTGTGTGTCTATTGGTGTTCTTCAACATGATGGCGCGTGTAGGCTCTCAGCTTGGTTCTGATGTGCTTGCTGCGAACGCAATCTTGATGCAAGTGACCTTTATCGTCAGCTACATGTTCGACGGTGTGGCGAATGCGTCGAGCGTCTTTGCCGGTAAAGCGGTAGGCCAGAAGAATCCGACATTGCTTGATAACGTGATTAAGCTAAACACGCAATGGACCGCGGCGTTCGTTGTTGTATTGACCTTGCTGTTGGTGCAGTTCAAACACCAATTAGTGACGTTGTTTACCACTTTGCCAAACCTTGTTGAGCTGTATCTAGACATGAGCCCTTGGTTATTGGCATTCCCGTTTGTTGCTGGTTTTGGTCTTACGTTTTACGGCATCTTTACCGGCACAGGGACGACACGACCAGTACGTAACTCTACCTTCCTAACCATGGTGTTGTTCTTAGTGACTCAATTTATTGCGGTGCAATATTGGGGCAACCACGGTTTGTGGCTGGCATTCACCTTGTTCTACGTTGGGCGCTTTGTCTTCTTGTTCCCATACCTCGAACAAGTCAAACAAAAGTGTCAGTAATTCACACTGTCACAAACGACCTAATTTAGATGTTCTTATAACAAGGGTGGAGTCATCTGCCCTTGCTGATAAATCTGAAAAAGGTGATGAAATAACCTTTCCGACTGGTTTCCTTGCTTTAACCCGCATGATATTATTTGTGATGTTATATTATTACATTTAGTTTTATGCCGTGATTTCTCAACCAATACTCTCCGTTAATAATCTCAGCCTTACAGACTCAGAACGCACACTCTTCAAAGACATTTCTTTTGAGCTGTTTCAAGGTGAAGTTCTTGCCATTATGGGACCTTCCGGCATTGGTAAATCCATGTTGTCGAAAGCCGTCGCAGGATTTTTGCCGTCTGATATTTGGGTAGACGGAAGTATCCAGCTTAACAGCAGTGAAGTCGCACAAACTGCCATGCTGCAACGGAGTCAATCGCAGCGTCCTGCGGTCATTTTCCAAGATGCACTTAAAGCGCTGAATCCATTAGCGTCTGTCGAGCAACAACTGTGTTTGGCATTGACGGGCAACAAAACACGCTTGTCTTCAGCAAACCGAGAAACGGTGACGACCTTGTTGTCTCAACTCGGATTTGCAGATCCAAAAGCAGCATTGGCGCAGCATCCAAGCCAGCTATCTGGTGGTCAGCGCCAGCGTATTTGTATTGCCATTGCATTGCTTGGTAGTGCCAACTTGATCATCGCTGATGAGCCCACCAGTGCGCTCGATCCAATCACCGAAGCGGAGATCATTGAGTTGTTTCGCAGTAGTGTTCAGCAACGCAACATCAGTGGTTTGTTGATCACGCACGATCTATCTGCGGCTTTGGCGTGTGACAAAGTCTTGGTGATTGCGGACAACACCATGGTGGCTTATGGCGCACCGTGGCAAGCCATTCAGCAAAGTTCGCATCCTTTCTGCCAACAACTTGCGCAACTGCTGCCTTAACCTCATCTCTGGAGCCTATTTTGACTAAGCACAACTTGAGCGGGCACACGCAGCCTAAATCGGCGGAAGTTCGCTTTGAGCAAGCCAGTGTTCACTATTACTCCAAACCAAGTTGGTTAGGGGGCAAACCGTTTAAAGCACTCGAACAATTGGATCTTGCCATCGACACAAAGAATATTGCGATTGTTGGTCCTTCTGGTGCGGGTAAATCGACTTTGATTGAGCTTCTGTTTGGTCTTCGTAAACCCACATCTGGTGAAGTATATGTGTGTGGTTATCCGTTATCGCGTAGCTCGGCTAAGCAGCGACAAGAGTTGTGTCAGCACATTCAGCTGATTCCGCAAGAGCCGCAATCGAGCTTGAATCCGTACTACACCGTTCGCCAGATCTTACTGGAGCCGCTAAGCAACATTGGTTTGACGCAAGAGCTTAACGAGAAGGTGGAAAAGGTCTTAGCGGATGTCGGTTTGGATCTCACATTGCTGGATCGCAACCCGCAGCAATTATCAGTTGGGCAAGCGCAACGTGTGGCTATCGCCAGAGCTTTAATTGTTGAGCCTTGCGTGTTGGTTGCCGATGAGCCAACCAGCAGCCTAGATCCCGTCAGTCGTAAACAGATTCTCGACTTGTTGGCAGGCATTCAAAAGAGTCGTCAGATGCGCCTGATTTTGGTGACACACGACCTCGATGCGGCACAAACCCTATGCGATGAAATCCTGGTGTTAGACAAAGGACGCGTTGTCGAGCACGGCACGGCACAAAACGTGGCAAATAACCCATCGCACTTGATCACGAGAGCCTTGATGAGCGCTCAACACAAAAGTAATGAATTCACAAAAACCATTGGAGAGGTTTCTTATGCACCTTAGTACTCCCAAGTTAGCTTTGTCGCTGGCTTTAAGCGCACTGCTGACGGGTTGTTTTGACTCTGGCGAAAGCAAGCCAGAAGCGGAAAAAGCAGCTGCACCACAAGCAACGGAAATTCGCGTCGCCATGATGCAACCACCACGCACAGGTTTGTCACCACTTTCAGATGACGCGTTCAAACTGTCACGTTGGAGCACGGCAGAAACGCTGGTGAACCTAAACGATCAGTCGGTAGCAGAGCCTATGCTGGCAACAGAGTGGGAACAAGTTGACCCGATGACGTGGCAATTTAAGGTACGTAAAGGCGTGAAATTCCACGATGGTTCTGAGCTTGATGCCAACGCGGTTGTGAACTCTCTACAAAAAGCATTAGATGCCGCACCTAAGCCACGCATATTGGACGGTATCGAATGGCAAGTTCGCGCATTGGACGACTTCACTGTTGAAATCAAAACGACCTTTAACGATCCATTGTTGCCAAGCCGTCTATCTAGCCCACAGTTAGCGATCCTTTCTGGTGCTGCATACCAAGAAAACGGTCGTGTTGTGCCAATCAATGCGGGTACGGGTCCATTCGTTCTGACAGAAATCAACGGTAC
The DNA here is from genome assembly GCF_023650755.1 of Vibrio sp. SCSIO 43097. NCBI lineage: Bacteria > Pseudomonadati > Pseudomonadota > Gammaproteobacteria > Vibrionales > Vibrionaceae > Vibrio > Vibrio sp. SCSIO 43097. The sequence continues at coordinate 1,795,286 of NZ_CP071841.1, forward strand.
AACCAGCGCGAAACTGAAGCGTTTTGATGGTTACTGGGGTGAAAAAGCGAAAGTAGACAGCATCTTTGCTGAATACGTACCAAACGGTTTTGCGCGTGCTGCAGCGCTGCGTACCGGTGAGGCGGATGTCGTTGAAGCAGTTCCTGTATCGCAAATCGCGATGATGGAATCTTCACAGCTGCATGAAGTTGCAATGCCGCGTACCAACACGCTTTACCTAAACAACAAATCAGATGTGTTTAGCCAGTTCGGTTTGCGTAAAGCAGCAGCTCAAGCGGTTAACCGTGAGCAAATCATCAAAACGGTTTACGAGAACCACGCCGATTCAGCGAAAGGTCTGTTAGGTCCAGCATTGGCATGGGCTCAACCAATTCGTGATGCGAACCCTCGTATGGAAACCATGGAAACGCGCCACGCGAACGGTGAGAAGATCACCATCGGTACATTTACCGACCGTGCTGAGCTGCCAGAAGTAGCGGTGCTGCTAAAGCAACAACTTGAAGCGGCTGGCTTTGTGGTTGAACTAGACGTTCGTGAATACGCACAAATCGAAAACGATGCACTAGCAGGTAAGTTCGATGCGTTCTTGTTGTCACGTGCAACAGTGTTGGATTCTGGTGACCCAGTGGCGTACATGCAAAGTGACTTTAGCTGCAAAGGTTCTTACAACCTAGGTCAGTTCTGCTCTGAAGAAGTGGACGCAGCATTGAAACACGCTGATCGTCAGCCGTTGGGTGAGAAACGCCAACAAGCGATCATCGAAGCAGAAAGCAAAATCCTTGAGCAATACGCTGTGATTCCACTGCTTCACGAGCGTGTAATCCAAGGTGAGAGTGACCGCGTGAAGAATGCACAACGCGACCCACGTGAGCGTCGCCTGATCGACCAGTTTACTGAGGTGAACTAACTCGATGTCGTCTGTTGCCAACATGCGCTCTCGTTGGAGCGCTTGTATGCCTGAATGGTTTACGCGTTTTTTGTCGCGTTTCCTGTCACTCGGGGTAGTGGTTGTGCTGGTGGGTTTGATGCCGGATATTGCAGGTATCGACCCAAGCCAATCAATCCTCCGTGCTCGTGCGGGTGCTCAACAATTGCTGACGGCAGAAGCTCTGCAAGCAATTCGAGAAGATCTTCAACTTGACCGCAGCGCTGCTGAGCGACTGTGGGATTGGTTGACGCTTGCCATGCAAGGTGACTTAGGTGTCTCTTGGGTGAGCGGGGCATCCGTCATGGAGAGCGTTCAACAAACCGCAAAAACGTCACTATTACTGATGCTTACAGCGCTAGGCATGGCATTTGTAATGTGCATGGCGAGTGTGCTTTACACCGTGCGTCGTTGGCAACAGAATCGTTTAGACAAGCATCATGACACGCTCAGTTCGGTGTTGGTTTCATTGCCTGAATACGTGATTGCTTCGTTGCTGATCATGGTGTTTTCCATCTGGTTAGGCTGGTTCCCGCCTTATGGTTGGCAAGGTGTGCAAAACCTCTGGCTACCCAGTTTGGCAATGGCATTGCCTGCTGCTGGCTTGTTCGGGCGCTTGCTCAATGACAGCCTCAAGCGTGTACTAGATGAGCCTTGGGTGATCACTTGGCTATCGGCGAACGTCAGTAAGTTTCAAATCTTACGCTTTGCCTTGTGGCGTGCCGTTAGTAACTTGATTCCTCAAATCGCAATGACGGTGATTGGTTTGACCGGCGGCGCGGTTGCTGTGGAGCAAGTGTTCTCCATTCCAGGTATCGGACGACTAATTTTAGGCGCGGCGAAGTCACAAGATCTGCCGATGCTGCAAGGTGGCTTGTTGGTGTTGCTGGTGTTCTCGATGTTGATCAGCAGTGCGAGCATCTTATTGCAACGTTGGTTACTCGGGCACAGTGTCACAAGTGGCAAGCTGATCAGCAGTCACAGCACGTTCCGTTTTACCCAAAGCACCACCAAACGTATTGTCAGTGCGACAATCTTTGCCTTGCTGATTGGTTGTGCGGGATGGGCGTTAATGCGCGATCCTTACACTATCCAATTTACCCGCCTTGAATCGCCAAGCTTTGCAGCACCGTTTGGTGCCGATGCGGTCGGGCGAGATCTGCTTGCTCGCGTTGGCGGCGGTATGATGTCGACAATCAAAATGGGCATCATCGCAACGTTCCTAAGTTTGGTGATTGGTTTGTTGCTCGGCTTCGTGACTCGTTATAGCCAAGGCTTAATTGAGATCACCAAAGGTGTGCCATACATTGTGGCGGGTCTGCTGATTGCTGGTCTAACGGGGATGAACCCAAACAGTGCCTTGATTGCGATTGTTATGGTGTCATGGGCACCATTAGCGGCGCACTGTGCAAGTTTGTTGATGGAAGCCAAAGCGCAGCCTTACACGCATCTTGCGCCCATTTGGGGAACCAGTCAGTGGCGAGTACTCCGTTACTACTTGTTGCCTTATGTGCTGCCGCCATTGATTCGTCACGCGTTTCTGCGTTTGCCATACATTACGCTCAGCCTGACGTCTCTGAGTTTTATCGGACTTGGCGTTAAGCCGCCAGAACCTGAGTGGGGCTTATTGATTGCGGAAAACTTGCCTTACATAGAGCGCTCACCATTAGGTGTTTTGCTGCCAATTTCAGGCTTAGTTTTGATGGCAATTGCGGTGAATTTGATTTTTGATGACAAGTGACGAGCAGCGATAAAGTGAAGTGAGCTTCCATATCCCAGATGTAATCAGTAATTTGGTAATTTAGAAAACAAAAGGATGTGTTTTCTGCCAGAAAGTACACAGCACGGTCTATGTATATTGGAAGCACCTATAAATTAACGAGTATAAAAGTTACGCGAACTCAGATGTTTAGGTAGTGTTACTCTTTATACACACGTAATCCTTTATCCGTTAATTCTTGAGTGACCACTTCGGATAGGTTTCGATCGGTAATAATTCCGTCCAATTGCTCGATGTCTAATGCATGAAAGCTCGCTATCTGACCGTATTTAGTTGAGTCTGAGATCAGATAATTGGTTTGTGCCGCCTTGATGATTGCTTTTTTAACGAGAACTTTATTTTCATTAGGTGTTGATAAGCCTTTCAAGCTCCAAGATGAAGTCGAAATAAAGGCGATATCAATATTTAGCCCATTCAAGAACTCTGCGACTTTTCCTCCAATGGTAGATTGGTTCTCGCGGTCAATTTTTCCCCCAGTGTGGTAAAGCTCACATTCACTGTGCGTCATAAGGAAAGCAGCAATAGAGAAGTCATTGGTGATCACTAAAAGATCATTACGATTTGCTATTTGATGGGCGATTTCTAGAGAGGTTGTTCCCGCATCCAAGTAAATCGTAGCGTCTTGACCAATTAACGTAGCCGCCAGCTTACCAATTTGAATCTTTTCATCCGCTTGTTGCTCGACCTTCGCATCATGGGAAAGTTCGGAATGTAGAGCTTGAGCGAGTTGCACTCCACCAGAAACAGAAACGACTTTACCTGAGGATTCAAGCTTCACGATATCACGACGAATGGTCATATGTGATACGCCAAGGTGGTCGGTTAAATCTGAAATGCTTAACACTTCTTGATGTGATAACAGGGATAATATGGTTCTTTGACGTTCTGCTGGGATCATAGTTTCACTTCTATATTCTTGTTTTTCAGTATCCTACCAATCTTTTCATTTGTTGTGAATATCTGTGAATTATGTTCTCAACGTTGTAAGAACAGCCTTCGCTTGTGTTAACTGCTCGGAATATCTCTGCCCATAAAGAGGTATATATCACGACATTGTTAATTTGTGTGAAAAAATGTGATTCAAAGCGAGGTCTTAGTATTAATCTTCACATATAATCACATAAACCAAACAAGAATTAACAAAGTTTAATAGACCAGAAGGCATTGTTTTTATGAGTGAAGTTCAATCTGTAGGTGTTATCGGTTTAGGCTCTATGGGAATGGGCGCCGCAAAGTCATGTGTGCGTGCAGGCCTAGATGTCTATGGTTTCGATTTAAATTCTCAAGCGCTTGAAGAACTAGGTTCATTCGGTGCAAAAGCTGTTTCTACGAATGCAGTTGAGTTTGCAGATAAGCTTGATTCGGTTCTAGTTCTTGTTGTGAACGCAGATCAAGTTAACACGGTCTTGTTCAAGACTGGTCTTGCTAAAGCGCTTAATCCGAATACGCCAGTAATGGTTTCAGCAACCATCTCAGCAGAAGACGCAAAACAAATTGAAGCGAAATTGGCAGAACACAACCTTGTGATGCTTGATGCACCGGTATCTGGTGGTGCTGCAAAAGCAGAATCAGGTGAGATGACTATTATGGCGTCGGGAGCGCAAAGCACATTTGATGCACTTGAACCAGTACTCAACGCAACGGCAGCTAAAGTCTACAACATCGGTGAAGCGATTGGCCTAGGCGCAACTGTGAAGATTATCCACCAATTGCTAGCAGGTGTTCATATCGCAGCTGGTGCTGAAGCAATGGCATTAGCGTCACGTGCAAACATTCCTCTTGACCTGATGTACGACGTGGTGACGAATGCAGCGGGTAACTCTTGGATGTTTGAGAACCGCATGAAGCATGTAGTTGATGGTGACTACTCCCCTAAATCTATGGTCGACATCTTTGTGAAAGATCTAAACCTCGTATCGGACACAGCAAAAGATCTCAAATTTCCACTTCCTCTATCAAGCACAGCACTAAACATGTTTTTGAGTGCAAGCAATGCTGGTTTTGGCCAGGAAGACGACAGTGCCGTTATCAAGATTTTTGATGGTATTGAGCTTCCAGGTGTAGAAAACAAACAGAAGTAAGCGCACGTAAAACGGAGAAAAAATGATGTTATTAGGCGTTATCGCAGACGACTTTACTGGCGCAACAGACATCGCAGGTTTTCTTGTAGAAAACGGCATGCGCACAGTTCAGCTTAACGGTATTCCAAAAGAAGAGATTGATGTAAACGCAGATGCGGTCGTGATCAGTCTTAAATCTCGCTCCTGTCCTGTAGATGAGGCAATCGAGGATTCAGTAGCTGCGCTTAAGTGGCTGCAAGCAAATGGCTGTCAGCAGTTTTACTTCAAGTACTGCTCAACGTTTGACAGCACAGCAGAAGGTAACATTGGTCCTGTAACGGATGCACTGCTTGCAGAGCTAGGTGAAGCGTTCACCATTGTATGCCCATCATTACCAGTGAATGGTCGCACAGTTTACAACGGCCATCTATTTGTATTCCAAGACTTGCTAAGCGACTCAGGTATGCGTAATCACCCTGTGACCCCAATGACTGATTCAAGCCTAGTTCGTATGATGGATGCTCAATCTCAAGGCAAATCTGGCCTGGTGAACTTCCAAATAATTGAACAAGGTCCAAAAGCGGTAATTGAGCGCTTTGAAGAGCTAAAAGTACAAGGCAACCGCTATGCAGTGGTTGATGCATTCAATGCAGAGCATCTTGTCACACTTGGCCAAGCGGCGAAGTCTCTAAAACTGGTAACTGGTGGTTCTGGTTTGGCTGCGGGTATTGCTAAGAACTGGATAGAGAACCTTGAAGATCAAAGTGATGCGAAGCAAGAGGGGAACCCTAAAAAGGCACCAACCGTTGTGTTATCTGGATCTTGTTCTGTCATGACCAACCAACAGGTCGCTGTTTACAAAGAAAAAGCGCCACACTTTGCTATTGATGTGAAGGCGTGTCTGACGGAAGAAGATTACTCAAATCAAGTGTTTGATTGGGTCATGACCAACATCGAAAGCGAGTTCGCACCACTGGTTTACGCAACCGCAGATGCAGCGGCGTTAAAAGCGATTCAACAAGAGTTTGGCGCGCATGCTTCAAGTCACGCGGTTGAACAATTCTTTAACCAACTTGCAATCAAACTTCAGCAGCACGGTGTGAAAAATTTCATCGTTGCGGGTGGGGAAACCTCAGGGGTTGTAACCCAAAGCCTAGCCGTAAAAGGTTTTCATATCGGTCCTCAAATCGCACCAGGTGTACCTTGGGTGAAGTCACTTGAAGGCGAGCTTTCTTTGGCTCTGAAATCGGGCAACTTCGGCGATGAACACTTCTTTGCCAAAGCACAGTCGTTTTTTGAATAGGTGAGGTTGTGATGAATAAAGAATTGATGACAGAACAACAACTGCGAGAGCAAATGGTCACTATGGCGCGCTCTATGTTTGAACGTGGCTATGCGACTGGCGGCGCTGGCAACCTTTCTCTAAAACTGCCTAATGGACACTTTCTGGCAACGCCAACTGGTTCTTCGTTCGGCCGCTTGATTGCTGAAGAGCTTTCGGTTGTGGATATTGATGGCAACCATATCTCTGGTGAAAAGCCATCAAAAGAAGTGGCTTTTCATCTGGCGATTTATCGAAATAACTCAAAGTGTAATGCGATTGTGCATCTGCATTCTACTTACTTGACGGCGCTTTCTTGTCTTGAAGGTTTAGATCGCGAGAATGCCATCAAAGCTTTCACACCTTACTTTGTAATGCGCATTGGCGAACTGCCAGTGATTCCGTACCTGCGCCCGGGCGACCCTCAGATTGCTGAAGAACTTGCGCAGCGGGCTAGTGACTACCGAGCTTTCCTCCTGGCGAACCATGGTCCAGTGATCACGGGTACGGACTTTGAAGATGCAGTGGATAACGCAGAAGAGCTAGAAGAGACAGCGAAGCTAGCGTTCATTCTTAAAGATAGCAACATCCGCTACTTAACGGATACTGAGATTCAAGACCTAAAAGGGAGAGGTAAGTAATGGCTAAATTCGCGGCAAATCTGACAATGTTATTCACAGAAGTTCCTTTTCTAGATCGTTTCGAAAAAGCACACCAAGCGGGCTTCAAAGCGGTGGAATACCTTTTTCCATACGCATTCGAAGCGCAAGAACTAGCAAGCAAGATACAGCAGTTTGGTTTTGAGCAAGCGTTATTCAACATGCCTCCAGGTGATTGGGATGCAGGTGAACGAGGTTTTGCAGCTATTCCGGGGCGTGAGGATGAATTTAAAACGAGCGTCGAGACTGCGCTGATGTACGCCAAGGCACTGAACTGTAAAAAGGTTCACGCTATGTCTGGCATTGTTGATTCACGCTTCACTCGTGATCAGCATATTGAAACCTTTATCTCAAACATTCGTTATGCAGCGGATAAGTTTGCCGAACAAGGTGTTGATCTGATGATTGAGCCACTCAACAATCGCGATGTACCGAACTACTTTGTTGCACATCAACGTGAAGCGGTGGAACTCATCAAACAAGTGGCTCGTCCAAACGTGAAATTGCAGCTCGATCTCTATCACGCACAAATTATGGACGGTGATCTGAGTACGTTGATTCGCGATGTGGCGCCATACACAGGCCATATTCAAATTGCTTCTGTGCCTGAAAGGCACGAACCATCGGAAGGCGAACTGAATTACCCACACCTATTCAATGTTTTGGATGACTCTGGTTACCAAGGCTGGATCGGTTGTGAATACAACCCAAGGCATAGCACGCAGCTGGGCCTTAGTTGGGTTAAACCATACCTATAACAATTTTAATTTCCATCCATAAATAACTTGAAACCAATTACAAAAACAAAGGGTCGTGACTATGAATATTATCATAACTGGAGGGGCGGGTTTTCTCGGAACCCTACTTGCCAAATCACTACTAAAAGAAAACAAAGCTGAAAGTATTACTATTGTCGACATTCAAAAGTCGCGCTTAGAGGGCATTGATGACCGAGTCGTTTCTTTAGTCATGGATATGACAAAGCGAGAAAATATAGACCAAGTTATTACTGCCGAAACGACACACATTTTTCATTTAGCGGCAATTGTATCGAGCCATGCTGAGCAAGATTTTGATTTAGGCGTAGCTGTAAACCTGACGACCACACAGTTATTGCTTGAGCGTTGCCGTAAAGTAAACCCTAATATTCGTTTTACGTTTGCTTCATCTTTAGCTGTCTTTGGTGGTGATCTTCCGGAAACGATTACACCAATAACAGCACTTCATCCTCAGTCATCCTACGGGACGCAAAAAGCCATAGGTGAGTTATTGGTTAACGACTATGCCCGTAAAGGCTTTGTTAAAGCTGTATCCGTACGTTTACCGACTATTTGTATTCGCCCTGGGAAACCAAACCTTGCCGCTAGCTCTTTCGTAAGCGGAATTATTCGTGAGCCTTTGAATGCTCAAGAATCAAATTGTCCTGTAGACCCTACGCTAAAACTTTGGATATCGAGTCCGTCTAGAGTGGTGGACAATATTCAATATGCAGGGCTAATGCCTTATGAGCAGTTAAATAATCTGTCCTATAGAACGCTTAATTTACCTGGTATTCAAACTACACCAGCTGAGATGATTCAAACAATGGACACTCTAATGGGTAAACAACTTTCTAATTATATTACTTATGAGCATGATGCGGGTATTGATCGTATTGTGAGTAGTTGGCCACAAAAAATTGATTGTACTAAAGAACTGGAGCTTGGATTTAAAGCAGACAGTAATTTCAAGGATGTATTACAACAATTTATTTCTGTTAACAATATGGAGATTGTCTAATGTTACCAACCTCAGTAATTGGACTAATAGTAGCCGTATCAGTCCTTGTTTTTCTTGTATTACGTACAAAAGTACATGTGTTAATTGCGATGTTAATTGCGGCATGTATCGCAGGTATTATTGGTGGGTTAAGTGTTGACGACACGATTGCGACCGTTAGCAAAGGATTTGGTGGAACATTAGGCGGTATAGGGATTGTCATCGGTCTCGGCGTTATGATGGGGGCTATTTTAGAGGCTTCTGGAGCAGGAGAAAGTATTGCCTATAATTTTATAAAGTGGTTAGGAAAAAAGAAAGAAGAGGCCGCTCTTGCTGTAACTGGCTATATTGTTAGCATCCCAATCTTTGTGGATAGCGCGCTTATCATTCTTTATCCAATTGCGAAGTCTTTGTCAAAAACGTCCAATCGCTCGATTTTAACGCTTACGGTTGCTCTGGCGGGCGGCTTGGTCGTAGCGCATCACGCTATTCCGCCGACTCCAGGGCCTTTGGGCGTTGCTGGTATCTTTGGTGTCGATCTCGCCAGCATGTTAGGTTTTGGTTTGATGATCGCAGCGCCTTGTGTCATGGGTATTGTTTGGTATGCAAGATGGTTAGAAAAGCAGTTTCCTGAATTCATTCCAACCGAACATTTCTCGAAGTCTAGTGAGCAACTGATTAATGATCACAAAGAGTACATTGCAAGTAAAGAAGCGAAAGACCTACCATCTTTAAGTAAATCTATCGCTCCAATTATTATCCCAATTTTACTTATACTTGCGAAATCAGTGATGGGTTTATTAGAGGGGACTTTCGGTTTCGAAGGGCTGACTGCAACAACATTTGGTCAATTTATCGCTTTTATCGGCAGCCCTACTATTGCACTATCAATAGCGACGTTATTAGCGGTTTACACATTGGGTAATAACCTTACCAAAGAAGAAGCGAATGAAAAGATGGAACAAGGAATCTCCACTTGTGGCATCATTTTGTTAGTAACAGGAGCTGGTGGCGCGTTAGGTGCCGTATTGCGTGAAACGGGTGCGGGCGCAGAGATTGCTAACCAAGTTGCAGGGCTTCCTATTTCTGCGGTTATGATTCCATTTATTATTGCGACGTTAGTTCGTATTATTCAGGGCTCTGGTACAGTCTCCATGATAACCGCTGCTTCTATATCTGCCCCAGTTTTAGTAAATATTCCTGACGTTAACCTTTTATTCGCAGCGACGGCAGCTACGATGGGATCTCTATTTGCTGGCTACTTTAATGACTCGCTATTCCATATTGTTAATCGATTAATGGGGGTGACTGAGGTTAAGAAACAACTCATTATTTGGACTATTCCAACAACAATTGCTTGGGCTATTGGTGGTTCATTAGTCATGATTCTTAACTTATTCTTCGGATCTCATGGTTCAATCTTTGATCCTGTGTTACCACTTGCTGTACTTTTGGGGTGTGTTGCATTTACAAAATCTTACAGCGCTAAGCACGTCGAATTACAAGAGGTATAAAGGTTTACTTGTACTCTTCCATAAAGTAAAAACCTATCACAATATGTATTTTTATCAGATAGTTTAGAGTTTTTTAATAATATGAACGGCCCTATGTTTGGGCCGTTTTAGTTCTTATAAATAAACTATTTAACTTGAACCGATATAGGTTCCATTTTCAACTTAATCAATATGAAATGGAATTGTTATTTCCCGCTTAGTAAGCGATTACCTATAAAGGATATATTCGAGTTTAACCCTAGTGACTTTACTCTAGCGAAGTAGGGTTACTTTATATAAGAGTCCAGTACTTTTAATACGACTTCCATATCTTTTTCACGTTGAGTTTTGTCTTCCTCAAGTACAACGTGCTCAAGTAAGTGACCTTTAATTACTTCTCGCATCAAACCATTTACTGCTCCCCGAATAGCGGCAATCTGCTGCAACACATCTTGGCATTCATGCTCTTCTTCCAGCATTTTTTTAAGTCCGTTCACCTGACCCTGTATTTTACTGACTCGAGTGTTGAGCTTCTTTTGATCTCTGGTTGTATGCGACATGTCTTATCTTCTTTACGTTACGGGCCGAGTTATTCTAACTGATAATGTAGCACTCAATTCATACTGGGGGGTAGTATTTAATACTAGGGGGGAGTATAGTTTGCGATAAATTAGAATCAACAACAGAGAACAACAATGGATTTTGTCGCGTTACTACAACAAGGTAATGGGTGGTTCTTTATTCCCAGTGCCATTTTGCTTGGCGCCTTGCATGGTTTAGAACCTGGGCACTCTAAAACGATGATGGCGGCGTTCATTGTCGCGGTGAAAGGAACGGTCAAACAAGCCGTGATGCTGGGTTTAGCTGCCACACTTTCTCACACTATAATTGTATGGTTAATCGCTGTTGGCGGGATGTATATTAGCCAGAAATTCACCGCTGAAGCGGCTGAACCATGGATGCAACTTATCTCTGGGGTCATTATCGTGACAACCGGCGTATGGATGTTTTGGCGGACATGGAGCGATGAGCGAGCTTGGAACAAAGCTCAGGATCATGCTCGCGATTGGACGACGCAAGTTGTGGATACAGGACATGGGCATGTTTCGCTTTCGATTACAGAGGAAGGGGAGCATCACCGTTTCCAGTTGCGAACACTCAGCGGTAAACCTTTAACTGCTGAAGGTATCAAGGTTTCGGTATCGAGTGATGGTTATCAACCTGCTGATATTTATCACTTTATAGAGCGTGATGGATACTTGGAATCGGCGTCTTGCATTGAAGTCTCTAATGGACTTTCTGTCACTTTGATCATCGGGCACCATGATCATACCCATGACTTTGATGTACATTTCCGTCCTGGTTCTCATTTAGAAAGCGAAGATAAGGAATATCAAGATGCTCACGAGCGCGCTCACGCTTTAGACATTCAAAAGCGCTTTGAGAATCGAGACGTGACGAATGGGCAAATTCTGCTGTTTGGATTAACGGGCGGTTTGATTCCATGCCCTGCTGCGGTAACGGTTTTGCTTATCTGTTTGCAGCTTAAGGCAATGACTCTTGGTGCGACTTTAGTTGTGTCATTCAGTATTGGCTTAGCCTTGACTCTGGTTGCTGTTGGCGTTGTGGCAGCAGTGGGCGTGCAAAAAGCGACATCTAAATGGAGCGGTTTGAATGATGTTGCACGTCGAGCTCCTTACTTATCGGGCGTCTTGATCAGTGCAGTTGGTTTATACATGGGTATGCATGGATACATATCGCTGACGAGCTAAACTCTGTGGTAAAGATTTTTTTCCTTTCTTTTTTTATGGGCAATGGCTTCATGCCTTGGTTTGCATATTTTGCTGCCGATTCTTGATTGAGAATTACTCGATCTGACATCGCTGCCATATCTACAAACCAAGTCATTCTCGCTTCACCAAACATCTCGTATTACAACCGCTGCGATTGTGGCTCTAATATCTGAACCTGAGATACTAAATGATAAAACGGGAGCACTGACCACAGCGCTCCCGACGGTCAAAACGCTAATTAGAAGTCTTTTCTTTAATGTTCGATACCAATTTGGTCGCATAGTTAAATTTAACTATGCAAACGTTTCCTTTTGCGTACTCGTCCCTTCGCCAAACCTCGTAGAAATGTGACGTTTTGAAGACTTTTTTTCCTTCTGTCTAAAGTAATCGGGAACCAAGCAGATACATAGTTATAAAGTTATGTCTTGCTCTGCCAAACAGACCCAAAATGCAGTTTGGTTGGTTTTGGAGAAGAAAGGCTTAGCGCTCGATTAATGAGCATCAATTGAATTGTATTGAGACAATTATAATGAAAAGAATCATCTTATTAGCAGTCTGCGCCATGTTTGGTATTGCTGTCGTGGCGAGTATGGCATCAACGTACCTAATTTCGAGTCAGAAAATCGATGACATCATCTTAAACAAATCCCAAGTTCAAGCTGAGTTTCTAGCGGGAAATGCGAGTTATATTTTGGAGAACTCAGCCAATCCAATGCAAGATTTACAATCGCTTGTTGAGGGGCTGAAACAACGTTCAGACGTGAGTTATGCCGTTGTAATTGACCGTAACGTAACGGCAGTAGCCCACAGTGATAAGCACAAGCTGAACAAAACCTATAACGATGAATATACTGTTGAAGGCGCGACGAGAGGTGTTCAACAGTACTCAAAGTGGTATGCCGATGTCCAGAAAGTATGGGTGTTTGACATCATGGCACCAATTTATGTGGATGGTCAGTTATACGGTACTTTTGATATTGGTATTCCTATTACCGAAGTGAGCCAAGCGACGAATGGAATTATTACTTACCAGTTGATCTCTATGGTGGCGATCTTCGTTATGTGTGTTTTGATTCTGTCACTTCTGCTAAATAAACTGATGAGACCGCTTTCTGCGCTTAAAGACGCTCTACAAGACATCTCAAAAGGAGACGGAGACTTAACCGTTCGTTTGCCAGAGAAAGGTAATGACGAAGTCGCACAAATTTCTTCTGCTTTCAATGTTTTTGTTGGGAAAGTACATGAGATTATTACACAAGTTGTAAATACTGGTGTGGAGCTTAATAGTTCAGCTGTCGCTTTGCGTGGGCAATCTCAACAAGCGCTCACAAGAGGGCAAGAGCAGAACGAGCAAACCATGCTGGTTGTCACATCCATGAACGAAATGATTGCGACGGTCAATGAAATTGCCTCCAATGCTGCCGGAGCGGCAAATGCTGCGAGTGCAGCAAGTAATGAAGCGCAAGATGGCTACACGACGCTAGAAAGAACCAAAACGGCGATGACTAATCTTGAAAACGAGATGAACAGCACTTCCAACATTATCGTGAGTCTTGCTGAAAATACTCAGTCGATTGGTAGTATTCTAGAGGTGATTAGAGGTATTTCGGAGCAAACCAATCTATTGGCTCTCAATGCGGCTATCGAAGCGGCACGCGCTGGTGACGCTGGCCGAGGTTTTGCAGTAGTCGCTGATGAAGTTCGCAACCTAGCGACTAAAACTGCTCATTCTACCGATGAAATTGACAACATGATTCACCAGCTACAAACTGAAGCTCAAAGTGCGGTGAATTCAATGAGCAATAGTAAGACTCTTATTGAAGAAGGAACGGCAGAAACCGAGTTAGCTCGACAGGCTTTAGAAGCAATAGCTGCACAAGTGACGACTATTTCAGATATCAATACTCAAGTAGCAACCGCAACAGAACAGCAATCAACGGTAGCAAACGAAATTAATATGAACATGGATACCGTCAGCCACTCAGTGAAAAGTGCGCTAACGGCGAGTGAGCAACTAGAAGAATCAAGTCAACAACTCGCGGAGCTATCGCGAACACTCGATCGTCACGTAGGAGCGTTTAGAATCTAAACGCCAACTGACCCTCTTTAATAAAAGCCAGTAAATGTTAATTGCTGGCTTTTTTATTTGAAAAAATCGAGTCTCAAATCGCTTAGCGGTGTTTGTCCTTTCTAGACGATAAAACAGAATACGATAAATTAGTTGAGTAAAGCTTAGCTAGGCGTTAAGTTTTGCGTTTTGCTTTAAATGTTCAACAAACATAGATATTTTCTTAGCTACATGTTTTCTAGACGAGTAAAAGGCGTAAAGCACTAAATCCTCAGGTTCGTACTCTAGAGTGACGATTTCTAGCTCACCATTTTTGATCTCATTTTGGCATGACTCAATTGGCAATATTGCGTATCCAAGCCCTGATAACGCGCCATATCTGGCGAGATGACCGCTGTTTACTTTGAATGAAGATTGCACAGTTTGAGTAATATGGCCCCCAACAGGGTTTCTGAATACCCATGGTGCACCATTTACTGCGGTAAGCGTCGTGATGCAGGGAACATGACTTAGATCCGTAATTTTGTAAGGGGTGGCGTATTTCTCAATTAGTTGAGGCGCGGCTAAAATGGCACTGGGCCAGCGTTTTATCTCTCTCGCCACCCAGTTACTGTCTGACAAAGTCCCTCTATGAAAACTCAAAATGACATCAAAGCTGTCAATAACATCATCTTTAGGGTTTAGCGTTGTATCGCAAGACAAAGAGATTGACGGGTATTGCGTGCAAAAGGTGACAACCGCTTTGGCCAGTACAGGTGTGTCTGGCATAAGAATTCGCAGTTCCCCTGTTACCGTGTGCGAGTGGCGCGTTACCGTTTCTAGTGCGGCGTTGAGTTGCTCCAATAACGGACGAGTGCTGCTATAGAGCTCTTCTCCAGCCTCGGTAGGCGTCATTCGCCTTGTTGTTCTATTGAACAACCTAATGTTTAACTTTTCTTCAAGCAGGGCAATGTGTCGGCTGATATTTGATGTTGGTATATTCAAACACTCAGCGGCTCGCTTAAAGCTGTTGTTCTCATAAACACAGTGAAAACTTTTTAACCAGATTTGGTCAACGTTATCAAACATTTCATTATCCCACTTTATTGGATTATCAAGCCAGCATATCGCACTTTATCCCTGTACTAAGTTACATACAATTTTATTTACAAGTTTAAGCGAACAAACAACGAGATATCGCGCTAGAACGTAATCAATAGTGGTGAATTTATGAGCTGGTTAGAACGGTTATTTGAGAATAAAAATATAATAGGTTCGCGCAAAGCGTCTATCCCTGAGGGCGTTTGGACAAAGTGTCCTGAGTGTGAACAAATACTTTATCGTGCCGCGTTAAAAGAAAATTTGGAAGTATGCCCTAAATGCTCATATCACATGAGAATGGCTGCGCGTCAAAGGTTGATCTCTTTTCTGGACCATGGAACACAACAAGAGTTGGCAAGTGAGTTGGAGCCACAAGATATTTTGGGTTTTAAAGACTTAAAGCGATATAAAGAGCGAATTGCTTTAGCACAGAAAACGACTGGAGAAAAAGATGCGTTGGTGGTGATGGAGGGCAAGTTATTGGGGCTGCCTGTTGTTGCGTGTGCATTCGAATTCTCTTTCATGGCAGGCTCGATGGGCGCAGTGGTTGGCGAGAAGTTTGTCCGAGCAGTTGAAAGCGCAATTAATACAAAATCTGGGTTAGTATGTTTTTCCGCTTGCGGAGGGGCGCGCATGCAAGAGTCTTTGGTGGCACTCATGCAAATGTCAAAAACCAGCGCCGCGTTAAACCACTTATCTGAGCACAGATTACCCTATATCTCAGTATTGACGGACCAAACTTATGGTGGCGTCTCGGCGAGTTTAGCCATGTTAGGAGACATCAATATTGGTGAACCTAAAGCAAGTATTGGCTTTGCGGGAAGACGTGTCATTGAGCAAACGGTACGTGAAAAGTTACCAGACGAGTTTCAGCGAAGTGAATTTTTACTAGCGCATGGTGCGCTAGATATGATTGTCGATAGACGTGAAATGCGCGATCGCGTTGGCCGCTTACTGGCTAAGTTAACCAACGCGAGGGTGGTCTCAGAATAGGTTGTATTAAAATTAGACTTAGTACTTGCGTTTATTGAGCCGTAATCATTACAAACCGTTCATTTTGCCCCCATCTTGGTTCCGCATTCATTAGGCTGAGATCCAACGCCGTTTGGTATGGGTCAACAGCAAAATGGTTGCTTACTAACCCCCAGAGCATCCAGTTGATTGCGGTTTCATTCTCGGTAAGCTCTTCGAGTGGCGCTTGGAGGAAAAAGTACTCATCTTCGCCATCGTAACCGAGCCGATCATAGATAATGTTGCGTAGCTCTCGATCCAAATCATGTTGGAGGTTGATTGAGTCGTACAGTTGCTCTTCTGTTGGGCCATTCTCATGGTGATAAACATTGCGTTTTGACTCTTTGTGTAAAGTACCTGCGCCAGTTTCAATGCTTACTTTCTTTTGCGAGTGTTGCTCAAGAACTTGAATGATTTCATCCTCTAGTTGATCGAGTTTACTCAGCAAAACTTGATTGTTTATGTCACCAGCGGGGGAGGCCATCGTTTGGAAGGCTTTCACTCTCTCGTAGACTGCTTTCCCGTGAGGAAGGGCTGCAAAACACTGTTCTTGGAGCGCTTCATTGGCTTGCCAAATGCCCGAGTAGAGCTCGTAATCATGTGTATATGGTGGAAGCTCTTCAGTATCTTCCCCTAATAATTCTCGCCAGTGCTTTTGCCACTGTTCTTCTTTTGCGTGTTTTACACGCGCGTATTGCTTAACCCAGCGGTTACGAAGTTTTACCCCAAAAATGGCAAGTCCCCATGGAGCGAGCAAATAAAAATAATAGTGAGAAGAGTTATCCCAAAAGTAACCGTAAACGTAAACACCAAAAGCAAGCACCCAAGTTCCAATAGTACAAGCAATAACCCCGGACATTATTGATGATTGGCGCTTTGTTTCTCTTAATGTATTACCTTCAGAACATAACCAAAAAATGCCGCCAAAAACAAAGGCAAACGTTGTCATGAAGTAGGCAATCCCCGCTCCCCAAAATCCCCAAAGTGACATGTATTATCCCTAGCCAAATATCTGCTTTATTCACTCATCAATGACTGGAGGAGTAAATGTGTTTGATTTGGCGGAGAATTTACCATTAATGCCAACCTTTTGATATGCACTCTGTGACTTATTTGGAATGAGTCACAAATAAAAATAGATGGTATCAAGCATCAAAATTTAATTTAGAACCTTTGATTGTCGTGAACTCTATCTGGAAGAGTTAAGGGGGGCGTTTAAGGGCAATTTTCCTCATAAAGTCGTTATTTAGAAAAAGGTAAATTAATGTTTTTATTGATAATTGTGAGTTTTTTTGGAGTGGGATTGCTCCCATTTAATTAGAGTAAAAGACCTATTTTTGGGAGCGGTTTCATAAATTTTATGACACTGATTTCACTGTTTGAGCTGTAAAGAATATAAACCCCCACTCAATGTATGTTAATAATCAATGAGTGTTGTTATGTCTCATATCCGTTTTTTCCCGCGCCATCGTTTGGCGCTTGCTTGTATGCTAGCGAGTGTGTCTGGCTTCTCTTTTGCACAAAATCAGTGTGCTGTTGCTGATTTACAACAATCGCGAGATCTGGCTACTGCCGTTTCTGGTGCTGAGTATGATTGCTACCACGCTTGGTTTTCAGCACCTTCAGAAACGCTGAATGATATCTATAGTGAAGCGAGCCTAAGCCGTATCCAAGTCGCGCTGGATCAAGAAATCGCTCGCTATCGTGGTGAAGCAGATCAAGCTCGTATTCTAGAGAACCTAGGCGAATTTATTCGAGCGGCCTACTACGTTCGCTACAACGCTGGTACTGGTACACCCGAGTTTTCGCAAGCGTTGAGTCAGCGTTTTGCTCAGTCGACGAACCTATTCCTAAACAACCCTCATGCTTTGGATCAAGGTCGTGAACAAGTTGGTGCAATGAAGAGCCTGACTTTGATGGTTGATAACGTTAAGCAGTTGCCGCTGACCATGGATAGCATGATGGCCGCGTTGATGCACTTTAATCGTGAAACCGCGCAGGACACGCAATGGGTCGATGGTTTAAACAACTTGTTCCGCTCTATGGCAGGCCATGCGGCGAACGATGCGTTCTACCGATACATGGCAAACAATACACACCATATTGATACGTTGGTGAAATTCGCATCTGATAATGCTTGGGCATTAGATACGGATGCAAGCTTTATCGTTTTCAATGCATTACGTGAAACTGGTCGTTTGCTCGCGAGCCCAGATCAGGAGACCAAACGCAAAGCATTGGCAGTAATGCAACAGGTGATGCAGCGTTATCCACTGGGTAGTGAGCATGACAAACTATGGCTTGCTGCCGTTGAAATGATGAGCTACTACGCACCAGAAGGCCTAAATGGTCTGAATATTGAGCAAGCCAAGCAAGATTTAGCTGCACGTGTAATGCCAAATCGTTTTGAATGTCAGGGACCTGCCATTATTCGCTCTGAGGATCTGACCGATGCTCAAGCAGCGAAAGCGTGTGAAGTGCTAGCGGCAAAAGAAGCCGACTTCCATCGAGTTGCGAATACGGGTAATCAACCTGTCGCTGATGATTTGAATGATCGTGTTGAAGTGGCGGTATTCGCGAGTAACACTAGTTACGTTGATTACTCTTCATTCCTATTTGGTAATACAACGGACAACGGTGGTCAGTACCTAGAAGGTGACCCTTCAAAAGCGGACAATACTGCGCGTTTCGTCGCTTATCGCTACGCGAATGGTGAAGATCTCTCTATCTTGAACCTAGAACATGAATACACGCACTATTTAGATGCACGATTTAACCAATACGGTTCGTTCAGCGATAACTTGGCTCATGGTCATATTGTTTGGTGGCTAGAAGGTTTTGCTGAATACATGCATTACAAGCAAGGTTACCAAGCTGCGATTGAGCTGATTGCAGATGGTAAACTGAGCCTTTCCACTGTGTTTGATACCACGTACTCTCACGATACCAATCGTATCTATCGTTGGGGTTATCTAGCTGTTCGATTCATGTTAGAAAATCATCCACAAGACGTCGAAAGCTTGTTGGCATTGTCGCGCTCTGGCCAGTTCGAACAATGGGCACAGCAGGTGACGTCTTTAGGTCAACAATACGATGCTGAGTTTGAACGTTGGTTGGACACATTAAAAGTGGAACCTGAGCAACCTGATACAGACCCAGAAGAGCCAACAGAACCAACAAGCCCTGAAGCACAAGTGACTGAATTGACGGCGAACCAAAGCCTTCAGCTCAGTGGCGAAGCATACAGCGAAAAACTGTTCTACGTTGATGTTCCAGCCAACACCGTTAACTTCAATGTATCTATTGAGGGTGCGGGTGATGCGGATCTTTACATGAGCTACAACAAAGTCGCGCATTACTATGATTTCGAAATGAGTCATTATGCTGATGGCAGCAATGAAGAGATTGTGTTTGAACCAGAGCAAGATGGTTACGTTAAAGCGGGTCGTTACTACATCAGCTTAACTGGACGTGATAGCTATGACTCAGTGAATCTTGTGGCTGCGTTAGAAGTGGAAGCGCAAACACCGCCAACCCAAGTGCAAGATGATTTAGCACCTGTGGTATTAGAGTCTGGTGAAGCCAAAATGCTTACCGTTCACAAGCAGCGTTATGCAGCAGTTTATGTGCCTGAAGGTGTTGAAGAGGTTCGTGTATGGCTAACGGCTCACTCTCAAACTGGTAATGTCGATCTATACGCGAGTAGGGAGCATTGGCCTACAGTAGAGCAGCACGAGTATGCGTCCAACTATGCAGGCAGCAATGAATACCTTGCGATTCCTGTTACTGAAGCAGGGTACGTGCACTTCGCTCTTCAGGCTCCAGAGCAAGGCGATGACGTTGAAATGCTAGTGCACTTCAACTAAACAGGTTCGATTAACTAAAGTCGAGATAAAACGTCGCTGATACAGCGACGTTTTTGTTTATATCGGACACGATTATAAACAAACAGCGGCGAATGCTAGTTAATCGGCTGGTTTATCGAGTTATCAGTTGCCCTTTTTCTAAACGGCTTTAGGTTTGTATTGCAATTTACCGCGCACATAAACTTTTTTAGCGACGCGTTCTGTGACCTAGCTTCTGATTTGTGCTTCCCAAATGGATACAATATATATGCACCCCGTGCAATAAAGTGAAAAGGGAAAGACATGAAAACGCTTATTTATGAAACGTTGATTAGCCTTGCTAACCAAGAACCAGAACAACATGCAAGAATCCGACAAAATCTCTATGAACAGTTGGATCTGCCGTTCGATAAGCAGCTGGCTTTGTATTCTTGTGCCCTTGGTCCTGCAAGTTCAGGCAAGTTGGAGAGCAGTCAAGGCATTAACAACGCGGTAGATTGCGCGGTTAAACTGCTTGAAACTCCTGAGCGCTAATTCACTCGTTGTTTTAATCACGGCCCGAACCCCAAGGGCCGTTTTTAATTGCGGTTAAATTGATTTCAACGTCGTTATTACTCTGCTCTTTCCGCTAGCACTTCTTTGAATGCAAACATGCCGTTTAATGCCGCGGGAAAACCTGCGTAGACGGACATCTGCAAAATGATCTCTTTAATCTCATCCTCGCTACAGCCTACATTCAGCGCTGCATTTAAGTGCACTTTTAGTTGCGGCGCGCAATTCCCCATTGCCGTTAGCGCGGCGACGGTTGCGATTTCTCTCGATTTTAGGTCTAAGCCCGGGCGAGCATAAATATCGCCAAACGGATACTCAATGGTGTACTGAGCTAAATCTGGACAAATATCTTGTAAGGTTTCGATGACATTATGACCAGCGTCGCCATCAATTTGAGAGAGTAGTTCTAATCCTTTGTTAAAGCGTGATTGTTCCATCGGTATGTTCCTAGTGAATAAACGTAAACACACCTTAATCGTTAGAGTTAACTCTAAGTCAACGAACTTTTCCGCTTTTATACAAGGCAATTTTTTCTTCTAGAGCCGATAAGTGCTTTTTCTGTTGCTCAATGTGGCGTTTGAGGTTTTCTTGGTGTTGTTCTAACAGGGCTTGACGTTGTGGTACAGATTGAGAGCCGACTTCCCTTAATTTGGCATACTCTAGAATCTCTTCAAGTGGCATTGCAGTTTCTTTTAAACGCTTAACAAAGCTTATCCAGTTTAGATCTTTCGAACTATACATTCGATGTCCACTCGCGTTTCTATGGACATGTTTAAGTAAACCGATTTTTTCATAGTATCGAAGAGTATGAGCAGATAGCCCGACGAGGTCAGAAAATTCTTTGATATTCATTATTATCCTCCAAGGTAGAGCATCCCCCATAGAGATAAGCTAAGTTTCGCATTTTGAAGTCATTTCGGGACAGATACAAACAGAAATCTTTAGTCTTTTAACGCTAGGTATGGTGATTTACTGGATTTTTGAAACGCGCCAAACGTGATCCACCTGCCAGTTTCGTTTTATTAACAATTGATTACTAAACGGGTTGGCTTGGCTATTTTTATCCTTTGGGCCTATTTTAGGGCGTACATAGGTCTTATGTTCTATCTTTTTAAATTGAAGTTTTTGCTAAGCAAAACAATGGTTTAGGTTTGTGTTGGGCTATTTGGGTTGTATGTTGTGTGCCCGTTATTCACTCAGAACGATTTATCGCTGTGCAATGGATGAGTCGCTACGCCTTCGATTTCAGCCTTGAGTTAGTGCTAAAAGGGTGAGTGCCTCTGATGAATAGCTTTTATAATTTCGATTATTGAATTCACTCACAAAAAAATGCAAACAAGTAATCGTGAGTGGAAACGAGCAGGAGAACAACATGAGTGGCTCACAGGAAACACAATCATTCGGTGCAAACGTTATCTTACATGCGTTTGATTGGAAGTATGCTGACATTGCCCAACGAGCAAAAGAAATCCGCGAGCTTGGTTATGGCTCTGTGTTGGTTTCGCCACCAATGAAAAGCGCACACGATGAGCGCTGGTGGCAGCGTTATCAACCACAAGATTATCGTGTTATCGATAATGCCTTGGGTGATACCAAAGATTTTATTCATATGGTTCGTGAACTGGAGCAAGTTGGTGTATGGGTTTATGCCGACGTAGTGTTTAACCATATGGCAAATGAGGCCCACCTTCGCAGAGACCTTCAGTACCCAAGACAAGAGGTCTTGGAGGAATACCAGAACGACAAACAGAAATATCAGTCGCTAGCGTTGTTTGGCGATCTATCTCAACCACTTTTTGATGAAGAGGACTTTGTTGAAGCATTCGGCATCAAAGACTGGAAAGATAAGTGGCAGGTTCAAAACGGACGTATCACAGGTGGACCAACCGATCCTGGCTTGCCAACTCTTCGTGTTTGTGACCATGTCGTTGAGCAGCAGCGAGCGTACCTAAAGGCGCTGAAAGCTATTGGTGTGAAAGGTTTTCGTATTGACGCTGCGAAACACATGACGTTAGAGCATCTTAAGCGTGTTTGGACAGACGACATCACGCGGGATGTGCATATATTTGGTGAAATTATTACCGATGGCGGTGCGACGGAAGAAGAGTATCAGCTGTTTCTTGAGCCGTATCTACAGGAAACTCGCCTAGGTGCGTACGATTTCCCTTTGTTCTCAACCATGTTTAAGGCGTTTGCTAAAAAGGGCAGCTTCAAGTCTCTGATTGATCCCTATTGTTTTGGTCAGGCTTTGTCCCCCGGTCGTGCGATTACATTTGCTATCACACATGATATTCCTAACAATGATGTCTTTCTTGATCTCATCATGGACGAGGAAAACGAATGGTTAGCTTATGCCTATATTCTAGGCCGAGATGGCGGTGTGCCGTTGATTTATACCGACTTAAACACCAGCGGTATTAAAGGTAAAAATGGTCAGCCAAGGTGGCAAGGTGCATGGAGCGACCCGAGAATGGCAAAAATGATCCAGTTCCATAATATGACGCATGGCGAGCCGATGAGTGTTCTTGAAGGTAACGATGACATGCTCGTACTTAAGCGAGGTGACAAAGGTATTGTGGTGCTTAATAAATCACAGCGTCAACAGTCTTTGACATTAAAAACGGATGGCAATTGGGTTGATTTGATGACAGAACAAATCATTCCAACTGACGGTAAGTTAATCGTACCATCTAAGTCGTCGATGTTACTTGTCGCGAACTAGAAGATGTACACACCGAGCTTAGCAACTTCGGTGTGTATGTTTTTCATCGTCATTCACGTTCTGCTGAAGTTCAATAGAAACTCAAACTCTCTCGTTTTTGCTAGAAATTTATGAGCACTCGTTAACGCAACATTCTGCTTTTAAAAAACCAATTACGTCATCTAAGCACTGATACTCTGCAACACAAAAAAGGGTTCTACCCTCGCGGCGCTGGGTGAGAAGACCAGCTGAAGCAAGGCTCGAGATATGATGAGAGAGAGTGGATGCTGGAATGCCAAGCTTTTCTTGTACGCCGCCTACCGCGATACCTTTGTATCCCGCTTTGACGACTTCTTTGTAAATACTTAAACGAGTCGGATGCCCTAACTCTTTTAGTGCTTTAGCAACGGCTTCAAGCTCCATACTGACCTCTAAAGAATGACCACAGTAATTTTGTTTCGATAATAGGGAAAGTCTCGGTAAATGCCAACTATTACGATCTCAGAACAATTTAAATCAGATGAGATTCATGCTGGCTAATGCCTTCATGACAACAATTGTCTGTTCTAATGAGACAGATCAATCTTCATTATTATTTCACGCCACGTTCAAAATCCCTCGTCTACACTCAATGTTGAGTTGTCAGTTGGCAGACCAAGGAGGCGGCCATGATTGCGGTTCATAGAGATTATTGTTTGTCTAACAGTTCGGATTTACATGCCCACGTTAAAGTCAACCCTGTTGGTAAATTAGAAGTTGAGATTGTTGAACTTCAAGAGCGCCACACCACAGAGTTTGATGATTTGTCTTTTGAGAGTCGTGGGTGTGAAACTCGAATCTGTGGTAAAGAAGACACAACTCCGTGGCAGTTCAATCTTGCAGTTACTGATGCGTTAGAGCTTTCTCATTTAGTGGAAGAAGCAAACGAAGAGTATGAGATTTTAATGAATGATCTTATGTAATATCGAGAAGATCATTTTATCCTGCACGGCGTGTGGCTCTGTACTGAAAAAATAAAAACCTCCCAAGTGGGAGGTTTTAATATGGAGTGCGTTATCGTTGGATAGGCTCTTCTCTTGGTGGTGTTAGCTCTTGGACGTTATCTTCATTAAAATCATCGGCGTAACCTTTAGGTGGCGGTGTCCAACCACGTTCTGACCGCGATAGTTTGTCATGACGATCTTTTTGCATCTCTTCCGCCATTTTCTCCTCTAACTGAATAAACAGTTGTCGGAAATTGTTGTCATAGCGTTCACCTTCAGAATCATCCTCCCAAGCTTTGTAAAGTATTTCTGACTTACGTGCTTCAACACGCTTATATGTCGCCTTCTGTTGTTCAACAAAGAAGGGGTGAATGCCAAGGGCTTTCATTGTGTGACCGCCCATCTCCAATGCAGAATGGTAGGTCTCTGATTCAATAATATCAGCCCCCGCTTGACGCAAAAGATAGCCATGTCCACGGTCAAAGGCACGTGCAATCACTGTTACTTTTGGGTACGTGTGCTTAACGTACTTCACCAGTTCTACACTCGATTCTTGGTTATCAATCGCCACAACCAACGCAGCGGCGTGCTCAATGCCGGCTGTATGTAGCATATCTGGTCGAGTCGCGTCGCCAAAATAGGCGCGAGTGCCAATCTGGCGCATGTTATCGACTTGGTCAGATTGATGGTCAAGTACCACGGTAGTCACGCCGTTTGATACCAATAGGCGATTCACTATTTGTCCAAAGCGGCCGATGCCGGCGATGATCACCGTGCCTGTTTCCTCAATCGTATCGCTTTCGCGTTCATTTGACTGGCTTTCAAAGCGCGGCAGAATCACTCTATCAAACAGAATAAACAAACCTGGTGTCAGGAACATCGAAATCGCAACCACTAACGCAAGAGTTTGTGAAAGTTCAAATGGGATGACGTGGTTTTGCACTGAAAAGCTTAGAAGCACAAAGCCGAATTCACCTGCTTGAGCCAAGCTTAGGGTAAACAGCCAGCGGTTGCTGCCTTTCACCCTAAATATCAGTGCAAGAATAAACAGCACCAAGGCTTTCAAAACCATCACGCCAATGGTCAATGCCATGACCAACCAGAAATCACCAAAAAGGACCGAGAAGTTGATCCCTGCGCCAACGGTAATAAAGAACAGACCTAACAATAGACCTTTAAATGGTTCGATATTGGATTCTAACTCGTGGCGGAATTCACTGTTCGCCAATACAACGCCAGCCAAGAAGGTTCCTAAGGCAGGAGATAAGCCCACTAAACTCATCAGTGCAGCGATACCAATGACAAGCATGAGTGCAGTTGCGGTAAAGATTTCTCGCAAACCAGAGCTAGCCACATAATTGAGCAGAGGTCGACTTAAAAAGTGTCCACCAACGACGACGATTGCTATCGATGCTGTGATTACGATGCCGTATGCCCAGCCTGGCAACCCCGCAACGAGGCTTAATTCTTCATGGTGCGCTGCGGCTGTTTGTGCTGCGGACTGTGCCTGTTCAATTAATTCAGGTAAGGCCAATAGGGGAATGAACGCCAACATTGGTATCACTGCAATATCTTGAAAAAGCAACACGGAGAAAGCGTTTTGTCCACCTTCCGTCTTCGTTAATCCTTTTTCGCTAAAAGTTTGCAAAACAATCGCAGTAGAAGAGAGGGCGAAGATCAAACCTATGGCTAAGGCTATGGTCCAAGGCTGGTCAAAGTATAAGGCAATACCCATAATCGCCGCGACGGTACCGCCGACTTGCAGACCTCCTAAACCCATTAAGCGATTGCGCATCGCCCACAACATTTTGGGTTCGAGCTCTAAACCAACGAGAAACAGCATCATCACCACGCCAAACTCGGCAAAGTGCTGAATTGTTGTTGTTTCTTCACCGACTAAACCGATAATTGGGCCAATGACCACACCTGCGATGAGATAGCCTAAAACGGACCCAAG
Source organism: Vibrio sp. SCSIO 43097 (assembly GCF_023650755.1). NCBI lineage: Bacteria > Pseudomonadati > Pseudomonadota > Gammaproteobacteria > Vibrionales > Vibrionaceae > Vibrio > Vibrio sp. SCSIO 43097. The sequence goes on from NZ_CP071841.1 coordinate 1,821,272, forward strand.
TCCCAAACGCTTAGCAAGTGGGACTGCAATTACAGCAGCAATCAAATATATGAAGGCTTGTAAGAATATTCCTGTCATGAAGCCTCCTTAATGAGCTCTGGCAATGCGCTGTTAAGCTTGATTAATGACGCCGCAGCTTCAACATCCAACCTATCTTCGACTAAAGCTGTTAGCAGGCTCTTGTACCGCTCAACATGACGAGGGATTCGCCCTTCTTCATCTGCTGTACGTGCGCCAAACATCGCGAGAGGGGCAATGTAGTTCATGCCGGTCAGTGCGGACATTTGTTCAATGGGCGCAAGCAGTTGACGAATCGTAAAGTGGTTGTAGCCCTCTGCCTTATAAGCTTCTTCTTTGCCCCCTGCAGACAGCACACAAAGCATGGTCTTGCCTTGCAGTGCTGTGCCATCTGTACCGTAAGCAAAGCCATATTCCAAAACCAGATCTTGCCACTCTTTTAAAATCGCAGGCGTTGAATACCAATATAGTGGGAATTGGAAAATCACCACGTCATGCTCACGTAAGCGTTGCTGCTCACGGTCGATATTAATATCGAAACGAGGGTATTCGCCATAGAGATCAACACATGTCACGCCTTCAATTTTTTGAGCTTCTTTGAAAAGTGGAGTATTCACTTCTGAACGATGCTGGGAAGGATGAGCAAAGAGAATGAGTACTTTTTTATTTGCCATAGGGATCCTTGCTATCTAAATAACCATGCCCAGTAGGAGCGCGGGTTGGTTAGAAAATGTAACTCATAAATGATCGCCAAGCTAGTTTGGAAAACTGTTTAAGCTGTTTCAATATCAATAAAAAACCACCAAATAAATTGGTGGTTTTGGGAAGTGTTACGTTTTACTAATCATGAATAGGGACGACTAGAATATCCACCGGTGACTTGTTAATTAAGTGTCTGGAGTAAGAAATAATCTTGCTCCAGAAATCTTGGTGGTGACCACAAATCAGAAGATCCACTTCTTGCTCTTTAATGGTGACCTCTAATTTATCAGCCAAGTCGCCAGTACCTACGAAGAAATGTTTAAGTGGGTAATCCATGTAATCACTAAATGTTTTTAAACATTCCATTGAATGCTCATTCAACGGCCTTTGATCCGGGTTCTCTTTAATGTCTACAAGCTCGCGATAGATTTCTCCGTGCGTACCATCAATATGGATAAAGGAGATATCGGAGTCGAGATAGTTTGCCATTGATACCGCTCTGTCGATAAGCACGGTGCTTTCATCTGACAGTTCGAGTGCAACAAGGATATGTTTGTATTTCATAACCACGCCCTTATGTGGATTATCTTTACCCTAAGCATAGTATGGCTTGGGCAAAAATTGTGTTGATAAGATCTCGAAATTGTTCAAAGTTTTGTTAAAAAGTTAATACGATATAACAACTTGCTGTGAAACTTTCTCTTTGTACTCATTTGGTTAGAAAGCTTGCTTTTTGAACAAAAAAGCCGCTACACTCTGCGCATCATTTCTCTAGGAGATTACGCCAACATGAAGAACTAAACCTGTCATCCATATTT